>CAVYQD010000001.1:1590000-2037994 GCA_963770575.1 uncultured Acidobacteriota bacterium | reverse complement strand
GGCGATCACCTCGGCGTCGCGCATCGAGCCGCCCGGCTGAATCACGGCCACCGCGCCTGCTTTCCCTGCTTCTTCCACGCCATCCGGAAACGGGAAGAAGGCATCGGAGGCGACGACACTTCCCTTCAACGAAAGTCCTGCGGTAGCCGCTTTGATCACCGCAATTTTCACGGAATCCACGCGGCTCATTTGGCCTGCACCGACGCCGACCGTTTGCCCTTCGCGCGCGAAGACGATCGCATTGGATTTCACGTGCTTGCACACTTTCCAACCGAAGAGCATCGCGCGGATCTCGGCGGCGGTGGGTGCACGTTCGGTTGCTACTTTCAGATCGGATTCCGCGAGCTCGTGGAGGTCCGGTTCCTGCACGAGCATGCCGCCGAAGATTTTCTTGATGTCGAGGCCAGCGGCCTCGTCACTTGGTAGAGCTGCGCCTGGCATTTCGAGCAGGCGCAGATTTTTCTTCGCGGCGAATTTTTCGAGCGCGGCTGGCTCGTATCCCGGCGCGACGATGCATTCGACGAATAATTTTGCCACTTCCTCGGCCGTGGCTGCGTCAATCGGGCGATTGAACGCCATCACTCCGCCAAACGCCGACACGGGATCGCATTCGAGCGCCTTCAGGTAGGCGTCGCGCAACGAATCCTGTTCCGCTGCGCCGCAGGGATTGTTGTGCTTGATGATGGCAACGCCGGCATGATGCAATTCGCGGGCGAGCGCCCAGGCTGCATCGAGATCGACGAGATTGTTGTACGAAAGTTCTTTGCCTTGGAGCTGCCTCGCGCCTGCAAGTCCTGCGGCCGGCTTTCCTGCCGGAATGTAAAGCGCAGCAGCCTGATGCGGGATTCTCGCCGTAACGCATCGACTGCCGGCGTTCGAGCGTGATGTTGATACGCTCGGGCAGCTTTTCGAGTTTGCCGATAGAGACTTTTTCGCCGCTCAACCGACAGGCGTTCGAGCTCGGTAGCAATCTCACCGTCGTAGCGCGCCGTTCGCGCGTACGCTTTGCGCGCGAGCGTGAGGCGCGTCGCGAGACTTAGCTCGCCCTTTTCACGAAGTTCCATTGCAACAGGCGCATAGTCGGCTGGATCGGTGACGACTCCCACGCTCTGGAAATTTTTCGCCGCCGAGCGCACCATCGCCGGGCCGCCGATATCGATGTTTTCGATGAGTTCGTCAGCGGTGACTCCGGTCTTTGCTGCGGTCGCGGAAAACGGATACAGATTCACGACGACGAGATCGATGGGGCCGATTCCGTGTTCTTCCACTTGCTTGCGGTCTTCCGCTTTGCTGCGCTGAAACAAAATGCCGCCGTGAACTTTCGGGTGCAGCGTTTTTACGCGCCCGCCGAGCATTTCAGGCCAGCCCGTCAGCTCCGCCACGTCGCGCACTGAAATGCCCGCATCGCGAAGCAGTCGCGCCGTGCCGCCAGTAGACACGATTTCGATGCCGAGTGCTGCAAGCTCGCGCGCAAATTCGACAACTCCGGTTTTGTCGAACACGCTGATGAGCGCGCGCTTCAATTTTGATTCGACGGCCACGCAGAACCTCCCGCGGTGAAAGGGCCGTCCAGTGTATGCGTTTGGAGAAAATTACGGAAGAGGCTGGGAGGTGCACGCCCTGTGGATTGCGGCGAAGAGGAACGACAAATGCGTCAGCTCGAAATGCGCGCCTTTAATTTCACGCGGCCTGCTTCGACGCTGACCGTGTACTCGATTTCGTGGCCGCCTTTATTTTTCAGGTCTTTCGTTTTTTGCAGCACGAACCGCTCGAAATCTTTCAGGCTCGGCGCGCTCGCTTTGTCTCCCGCCGCCGTACGCGCTTCGATCAGCTTCTTGTAAAGCTGCTGCACCTTCGCTTTCTCGTGCTCGGGATCGGAGAATGACAGCGCAAAAGCTGCCGACGCATCCCGCGCCGATTCTGCCCGTGCCGCTGCGTCGGCGGCAGCCGTCGCGGCCGCGGTCGCGTGTTCCACCGCTACCGCGGTGGCCGATTCCGCGTCGGCTTTGGCCTGGAGGTGAGTCTCCTGCCGGGCGCGTTGCGCTTCGATCGCTTTTGCTGCCGCGCCGAAATGGCGCGTGCTGACGGCGCCTTCCTTCTGCATCAGCTTCTTGCGCCACAAATCCTGATATTTCGCGTAAGTCTGCGTCAGGTTGTTGTAGCGGAATCGCTGGCCCGAACTCAGCTCGGCCACACGCTCGGCGTAGCGCCGAACGAGCGTGTCGACGCGCCACTGCGTGTCCGTGGGAGGCCGCGAACGCCCGCCGCCGAAGAATTGTTCGTACTCAATCTTCAGCGTCCGAACGTCGCGTTCGATCTGGTTGAGATCTTCGTCGATAGTGGCCATGGCAAATGTACCGGGGAATCTCCAGCGTAGATGGGCGAGCGCGGCGAGCGTCAACTTTCGCGTGCGAAGGCTTGTCGCAAAGGGAAAGGCCCTGTCCGAAGGAACAGGTGGAATCTCGCGGGTGGGGCTCGAAATAGCGAAATAAGACCTCGGAATGCCGGAACGGAGACCGGCAAAACGAAGATCGGCAGAACGGCGATTGCCAGCCTGTGCGGCGTCGTGGTCAAATACCTGCGCGATGAACCCTTCGGCCGATCCCGCGGCAAAAATGCAGCGCGAAGCTTCGGCACGCTTGCGCGAAATCCCGTCCGTGGACGAATTGCTAGCCCGGCCTAAAATGGTCGCGCTTGGCCGAAAAAGCTGGGCGGAGCGTGGTCACGCAATCGGCTCGGGCGGTGCTCGCAGATTTGCGTGCGCAGCTTGTTAAGCGCGATTCGAGCGAAGCCGCTGGCGCCGCGAATGCCAAGCTCGATCCCGCTGACATCGAAACGCGCGTCGCCGCGCACGTGGAAGCACTGCTCGCGCCATCGCTCGTGCGCGTAATCAATGCCACCGGCGTGATTCTGCATACGAATCTCGGCCGCGCGCCGCTCTCGGCAGCCGCAGCCGCTGAAATTGCGCTCGTTGCGACACGCTATTCAAATCTCGAGTACGACATCGAGAGTGGAGAGCGCGGCAAGCGGGACGTTCACACCGCGCGCCTTCTCGCGCGAACTCGTCGGCGCTGAATCCGCAATCGTCGTCAACAACAACGCCGCTGCAGTCTTTCTCGTTCTCAACACGCTCGCGAAAGGCGCCGAAGTGATCGTCTCGCGCGGCGAACTGATCGAAATCGGCGACGGCTTCCGCATTCCCGACATCATGTCCGAAAGCGGCGCGATGCTGCGCGAAGTGGGCACCACCAATCGCACGCGTATCCGCGATTACGAACGCGCGTTCAACGAGCGCACGCGTCTGCTGCTTCGCGTGCATCCTTCGAATTTCCGAATTACCGGTTTCACCGAGCGGCCCACTCTTGACGAACTCACCGCGCTCGGCCGGCGCTTGCAGGTTCCCGTTTACGAAGATCTCGGCTCGGGCTGCCTCGCCGATCTCGCCGCGAACGGAATCAACGAACCGCTCGCGCGCGCGAGTTGCGACGCCGGAGTGGAGCTTGTCAGCTTCAGCGGCGACAAATTGCTCGGCGGCCCGCAAGCCGGAGTGATTGCCGGAAAACGCGAAATCGTGGAACGCATTCGCCGCAATCCGCTCTTCCGCGCGCTGCGCGTCGACAAACTCACGATCGCGGCGCTCGAAGTGACGCTCAAAGCCTACCTGCGCGGCGCGCTCGACGAAATTCCCACGCTGCGCATGATTCGCCTGCCTGCGGAAAATATTGCACAGCGCGCATCGAAATTCACTGACACGCTCCGCGATTCTCTTGCAACGTCGCGTGCAAATGATGGCATAAAAATCGAAATCCGTCCGGGCCACTCCGTCATCGGCGGCGGGTCGACCCCCGATCAGCAACTCGCGACGCATCTGATTTCGATTTCATCGCCACGCCATTCCGCCACCGCGCTCGAAACGCGCCTTCGCAAGCCGGCAAGCGGCGGCGCAGCAGTAGTCGCGCGCATTGAAGACGAGCAACTTCTCCTCGATCTGCGCACCGTGTTTCCCGACGAAGACGCCGCGCTCGCCGCAGCTATTGTCGCTGCACTCACTTTAGCGCCAGTCCAAGCAAGCCGCTGAGGAATGGAAGGACGCGCGTGCTCGCCTTCGTCGTCAGAAATCACGCACTCACCGCTGTTCGCAAACCAATTCCGAAACTTCGCAAGGGCTGGGCGCTGGTTCGCGTGCGCCTCGCCGGAATCTGCAACACGGACTTGGAAATTCTTCGCGGTTATCACGCATTCCGCGGAACGCCTGGGCATGAATTCGTGGGCGAGGTCGTTGAGGTGCGCGGCGTTTCAGCGCGCACGAAAATGAAATGGCTGGGAAGGCGCGTGGTGGGAGAGATTAATGTCGCGTGCGCGGCCCTTGGATTTCGCAGCCTCTGCAGATTTTGCCGCCGCGGCTTGAAAACGCACTGTGCGCGCCGGATAGTTCTCGGCATCCTCGGTCACGACGGCGCATTCGCGGAATTTCTAACGCTGCCGCTCGAAAACCTTCACGCCGTTCCGGACATTGTCAGCGATGAGCAAGCCGTCTTTGCCGAACCTCTCGCAGCTGCGTGCGAAATTCTCTCGCAAATCAAAGTGAGCGCGTTTCGTGGTTCGCGAGGCGTTGCAGTTCTCGGCGACGGTAAATTGGCTCAATTGATCGCAATGGCGCTATCGTCCGCGGGACTGCGAGTAATTCTCTTCGGCAAGCACAGCGAGAAACTCGCGCTCGCCCGGCGCAGCGGAATCGAAACCCGCCGCGTGCACGGCGATGCACCCGATCTCAAGAGCAGCGCGCTCGATGAAAACTTCCCGCTCGTCGTCGAAGCCACCGGCTCGCCAGCAGGGCTCGCTCAGGCAATCGCACTCACTGAACCGCGCGGCACACTCGTCCTGAAATCCACATTTCACGGCGCCGCTCCACTCGCAACCTGGCCCATCGTGGTGAAAGAAATCACGCTGATCGGCTCGCGCTGCGGCCCATTTCCAAAAGCGCTCGCGCTCCTGCGCACAAATCAAATCGATCCGCGCCCGCTGATCTCCCGCACATTTCCGCTAGCCGAAGCGAAAGACGCAATGAAGTTCGCGCAAAAACGAGGAATCCTGAAGGTACTGCTAAAACCATAAACCGAACCGGGCGCGCAGCTACAACCGGTTAATCACGCTCGCCACGCATCCCGCGCCAAATCCATTATCGATATTCACCACGCTCACATTCGATGCGCAACTATTCAACATCGCGAGCAGCGCCGTGAGCCCGCCAAAACTCGAGCCGTACCCGGTGCTCGTCGGAACTGCAATCACCGGCGCCGCAACCATTCCCGCGACCACGCTCGGCAGCGCCCCTTCCATTCCCGCCACACAAATAATCACGCGCGCCTCGACCAATTTCTGCCGGTGCTCGAGCAGCCGGTGCAGTCCGGCGACGCCCACGTCGTAAATCGCTTCGGCGCGATTGCCCATCGAGCGCGCCGTCACGAGCGCTTCTTCTGCAACGGGAATATCGCTCGTCCCCGCCGTCACGATCAGGATCAAGCCTTTCCCTTGCGTTTTCCGGCTGCGCTCGATCGTAATCGTTCCCGACAGCTCGTGAAACTCCGCGCGCAATTTCGACGCACGCACGGCGCCTCTTACCGCCGCGAATATTTTTGCATTCGCGCGCGTGATCAAAATATTGTGCGACGCTTTCGCGCGCAGCATCGCTCGCACGATTTCCGCCACCTGCTTTGGCGTCTTCCCGCGCGCGAACACAACTTCGGAAAAACCCTGGCGCAACCCGCGATGATGGTCCACTTTCGCAAATCCCAAATCTTCGTACGGAAGCCGCCGCAGTTCTTCCACCGTGCTATCGACGGTCCGCTGCCCGCGCTTCACCGCTTCCAGAAGATTTCGAATGTCGCGCTCGTCCATCACTCGCCTTTCGCTGCCGCAAGATTCTAGCACTCCTTGCGCGACGGCACTCGCAACCCGCCGCACCGGAATTGTGCTAGAGTGGCGCCCAGTTCAGCTGCCCGGAACCATCCTTTCAACGGGCGTCGAAATTCACTTCACACGACTCACACAAGGCGGTGCAACGATGTGGCTCCTATGGACAATCATCATCGGCATTCTCGCCGGTTTCCTCGCAGGTAAAATCGTAAAAGGTTCGGGCATGGGCACGCTGATGGATCTCGTCGTGGGAATCGTCGGTTCGATTCTCGGCGGCTGGATTTTCACGTTGCTTGGGCTCGCCGCATACGGACTGATCGGCCAGCTCGTGATGGCGACGATCGGTGCGATTGTGCTGCTTCTCATCGTTCGCGCCATCAAGAAGTAAATCGCCGCCTCTCAAATTTGAAATCGGCGTCGCCCCTTTCTCCTAGCGCCTTGCAAAATTTCATTATTCTGCATACGCTCGAAAGCCGATGCCGAAGCCAGAAGCACGCACGATCACAATCGGAATCACCGGCGCGAGCGGAGCCGTCTACGCGCAAAAAATACTGCGCCTCCTCGACGCCGACCGCCGCGTCGCCCGCGTCTATCTTGTAACCACCGAAGCGGGCCTGCGCCTGCTTTCCACAGAACTCGGCATCGTCGCCGCCGACGGCAAGAAACTTCCCGCGCTGCTCACCGGCACGCCCGCGAAAAAAATTGAGTACCTTCAAAATAAGGATATTGGCGCAAGCATCGCATCGGGCAGCGCGATCGTCGACGGCATGGCGGTGATTCCCTGCTCGGCCGGAGCGCTCGGCTCGATCGCCACGGGAATTGCGAACGATCTTCTCTCGCGCGCCGCCGATGTCTGCCTGAAAGAGCGCCGCCCGCTCGTGTTATGTCTTGCGCGAAACACCGCTCAATCGCATTCACCTCGAAAACATGGTTCGCGTCCACGACGCAGGTGCTACGGTGATGCCCGCCATGCCCGCGTTCTACTACGGACCAAAATCGATCGACGATCTCGTCGAGCAATTTACGTATCGCGTTCTCGCGCAGCTCGGCCTGCCGCAGGAAAAGCAATATCGCTGGAAGGGCGGCAAGCCTTAGAATTTCCCGCCGCACCAAATTCAGCTCGCAATTCAACCCGATATTGAATTTGTAGCGCCGGGCTTCAGACCGGCAGGTGTTGACTTGGGTTTACGTCTCTGGATCCGGGAATTCTGGTCGAACCGCCGCTTCCTCATACGCGAGTCCTATTTGCCGAACAACCGTTTGCACTCCCCACCTCACCTACCTAGAATATGAATGTGAAGATTGACCTGAGAATTACGGGGCTCTGCGCCTGTTTTACGGCGGGCATTGACGGCCGCTCAAATGTCTAGCTCCTCCGCTGCCCCACTCGCGAAAAAAGGCCGGCTCCTCACCGTCCTCGAAATGATCAAGGTGGAGCACTCTGTTTTCGCGCTGCCGTTTGCGCTCGTAGGCGCGCTTCTTGCGGCTCGCGACGCCGGTGGCTTTCCCACTCTGTGGCAGATTTGCTGGATCATCGTTGCAATGGTCGGCGCGCGTTCTGCCGCGATGACGATCAACCGCATCGCGGACCTCGATTACGATCGCCGCAATCCGCGCACAGCAATGCGCGCATTGCCGGCAGGCGAGTTATCAGTAGGTTTTGCGTGGATGTTCACGCTGATGGCTTCCGCCTTGCTCGTCGTCGCTGCCTGGCAATTGAATCCGCTGGCGCTGAAGCTTTCACCCGTCGCGCTGGCCGTTTTGTTTTTTTATTCCTACACGAAGCGATTCACTACATGGGCGCACTTCGTCCTCGGCTTCTGCCTGGGAATGTCACCCGCCGCGGCATGGATTGCAATTCGCGGCTCGCTCGATTGGCGCATGCTGATTCTTTGCGCTGCGGTCACGCTTTGGGTGGGCGGTTTCGACGTGCTGTACGCCTGCCAGGATATTGATTTCGACAAGACGGCCGGGCTCTACTCGATTCCGAAAAAATTCGGGATCGCCGGGGCGCTCGTTGTTGCTCGCACGATGCATATTGTGATGGTTGGACTGCTTGCATGGCTCGCGCGGAGCTTCCATCTTGGCTGGCCTGCATGGGTGGGAATCGCCGTTGTAGCGGCGCTGCTCTTCTACGAGCATTCGCTCGTGAAGCCAAACGATCTGAGCAAAATCAATGCTGCGTTTTTCACCGTGAATGGCTATATTAGTTTGTTGTTCCTGCTGTTCTGGGGCGCGGCGACAATCGCCATGCGGCCCTGAAAATCGACATGCAAATCACAGGCGAACTCAAAATCACAGACGCGCGGCTCGAGCCAATCGCGCCGAGAGTATTGGCGGGCGACCGGCTTTCCGCCGAAGACGGGCTCGCGCTCTATCAAACGCACGATTTGCTCGCTCTGGGCTGGCTCGCGAACCACGTTCGCGAAAAAAAACACGGAAATATTTGCTACTACAACGTAAATCGCCATATCAATCCTACGAATGTCTGCGTGGCGCATTGCCGCTTGTGCGCTTTCGGGCGCTCGCCGGACTCGCCCGGCGCCTACACGTTTGCGCTCGATGAAATTTATAAGCGCGCTGCGGAAGGCGTTGCCGAAGGCGCCACGGAGTTTCACATCGTGGGCGGCCTGCATCCCGATCTGCCGTTCGAATATTATCTGGAATTAATTCGCGGATTGAAGCAGCGGTTCCCGGACGTTCATCTCAAAGCGTTCACGATGGTGGAGGTGGGCTACTACGCGCGCATTTCGAAACTCTCGATTCGCGACACTCTTCTTGCGATGAAAGATGCAGGCGTGGATTCGCTGCCGGGAGGCGGAGCCGAAATTTTTCATCCGCGCGTCCGCAAAATCATTTGCGACCACAAGGTGAGCGGACAGATGTGGCTGCAAATCGCGCGCACCGCGCACGAAATCGGCCTTCGCTCGAACGCGACAATGCTGTACGGCCACATCGAGACGGCCGAGGAGCGCGTCGATCATCTACTGCAGCTTCGCGATTCGCAGGACAAAACGCACGGCTTCGTCACGTTTATCCCGCTCGCATTTCACCCCGCCAATACGGCGCTTTCGCACTTGCCGGGACCGACGGGCATCGACGATCTGAAAATGATCGCCGTCTCGCGGTTGATGCTCGACAATTTCGACCACATTAAAGCGTACTGGGTGATGCTGACGCCGCGCATTGCACAGGTGGCGTTGCGATTCGGCGCGGACGATCTTGACGGCACGGTCGTGGAAGAAAAAATCTACCACGATGCCGGAGCGACGACGCCCGAGCATCTCACCCGCGCAGAGCTCGAGCGCTTGATTCGCGCCGCCGGCCGCGTGCCCGTCGAACGCGATACTCGCTACAATCCGGTTGACCGCGTTAAGAGGCCCTTTCCGCCAAGTGCCAGCGCCACCCGGCGCGGCTCCGACGGATTCATTCCCGAAACTTCTCTCACCCTAAACGTTTAACTCGCCACCCGGCCAAACTTGCGGAGCTATCGACGCGAACGCTTCGGCGCGATCCTAGAGCTGGATGCCGAATCGAAATTTCAATTTGTTCGTAACTTTTCGAATTCTTCCGCAGGCACACTGAGGGAGAAGCTTTTGCGCGGCAACTCCGACCGATACGGCGGGAAATGCCTACTCTTCGGGATTTTCCGGAACGCCGAGGACCTGCACTTGAATGGAGCGGTCGCGAGGCCCGTCAAGCTCTGCGAGGATGATCGACTGCCAGTAGCCGAGCGCCAGTTCGCCATCGCGCACCGGTACCGAAAGCGTGTGCCCGAGAACCATGGCGCGTAAGTGCGAATCCGCATTCTGGCGGTTGCACTCGGAAAGCTTGGGATCGTTATGCCGCCAGTAGTCGATCCGGCCGACGAGCCGTTCCAGAAACGATTTGATATCGTCGAGCAATGCCTGCTGAAATTCGTTGATGAACACCGCTGTGGTGGTGTGCAGCGACTGCACGAGGACAAATCCCGCCTTTAGCCCATGCTTCCGCACCACTTCGTTCAGATCCTTTGTTATGTTGATCAGTTCCAGTCGCTCGCGGGTCTTGTAACAAATCGTGTCGAGATACATTTGCAAAGCCGCCGTCTTCGGGCGTGCTTCGGGGATTGATTGCGTCTTTTTGGCAGCCGCGGTTTTCATGCTTAGGAGTCCTTGCTTGATCTTGGTCACGGGCACATAAATTGGATGCTGAACAAGCGTATGAGTTGCACTCCGGGCATTATATCGGCGCGTTTGTAAGTCCGTCCACCTATAAGATTGGCTGTGGGAATAGAGGCAACAACACTGTAGCAGTCTGGCTGGCCGGCACTAGATTTCCCATGCGCACTTTCCGATGAGAGCGCGCTGAGTCTCTCGCCAAATCAGGCATGCGGGTGCGCTTTATCATACACATTCATGAGCTGCTGAATGCTCGCCTGCGTATATCGCTGCGTCGTCGAGAGAGAGACGTGGCCGAGAAGCTCCTGGATGGCACGGAGGTCGGCGCCGTCCGCAAGCAGGTGCGTGGCGAAAGCGTGCCGGAGCGAATGCGGATGCAGGTCCCAATTCACGTTGGCGAGGCGCGAATATTTCTTAACGATCGTTCGCACGGCGCGAGCGCCCAAACGCCTTGCGGAGTGATTTAGAAACACGGCCTCGATTTCTGCCGTGGCGCCCGGACGACTCAACATTTCCTCGCGAATGGGCCAATACGCTTCGAGCGCCGCTTGAGCGCTGGTCCCGTAGGGAACAATTCGTTCTTTACGGCCCTTGCCGAGGACCCGGAGCATCTGGCCGCGACGGTCGATATCTCCCAAATTCAGGCCGACCAGTTCGCTAACGCGCAAGCCGGAAGCGTAAAGCAGTTCGAGAATGGCTCGATCGCGCTTCAACAACAGTTTTGGGCCTTCCTCCGGCGGCGCGTTTCCCCGCCGTTTACGTTTCGGAACAGCAGCGGCAGAATTCAAAATATTGTCGAGAAATCCGTTCATTTCTTCCGCTGTAATCACTCGCGGCACCCGCTTCGGAAGTTTCGGCGTGCTGACGAGCCGCGCCGGATTCTGTTTCACTTCGCCTTCGCGCACGCAGTACTTGAAAAACGTCCGAAGCGCCGCAAGTTTCCTGGCCACCGACGATTTCTCGAGCTTCTGATCGTAGCTCCAGCCGACAAATTCCCGGATCACTTTGTGATCGATCTTTTCGACCGGCATCGTTTTTTCACCGGGGGGAGTGAGGTACGCCATGAACTGCTGCAAATCGCGGCGATATTCGCGGATGGTATTCGGGGAGGCGTTGCGCTCGAAGGTGAGGTATTCGACGAACTTCGCAATCAGCTTTTTCATCGGGACTCCGGCATTCACGAATTATAAGCCCGGAATGCCACCGAGGGTGCGCAGTTGTTCACCCAGGCGCTCGCTGAATTGAACGGCTCCAGCATCATTGAGATGCAGATGGTCGCCGAACAAGGATTCCTCGGGTTCCCAATCGCTCGCGTCGATGTAAATCACTCCGTCCGTTGCGAGCAACTTCTCGACATGCTCGCGGTAGCGCGCCCACGCGGGAGTGTGGTAGAAGCGGCGCACGTGATCCGGATTCATCGGCATTTCGACGAATACTACTTTCATCCCAGCCTCCGTAGCCTGCCGGATGATTTCATTTGCGGCAGAAATGAAGCCTCGGCCCGATGCCTCTTCGCAGGTTTGAGCAAAATCGGACTCGTTTGCGGATTCCAGCAATGAGAAATCGGTCACTCTGCCGTAACGATTCGATATTTCTTCCGGCATGCCTTGCTGCGAAAGGCGGCGGCGAAACAGTTCGACTTTCGCCCAGACAGCTCCGCGGTCCACCATCATCGGAATGTGGCGCATCAGCTCGAATTCCACTCGATCGTGTGGAGACAGGGAGTAGAACCTTCGCGCGTATTCAGGTTCGACGTAATAAAGCATGGCGCGATTTCCAATCAGATCGCGAGTCGCAATCGTGATCGGAGCGCTCAGCTGGAAATCATAGAACCCGTAGATTAACAGTTTCGGCTGCATTCCCTGCCGGAGTGCGTAGCGCAAGAGCAGCAATTGCTCGACGGGCGTCGAAGCGCCGAGGGCGAGGTTCGCCGCACTCGTTTCACGGCTGATACCCATGCCTTTGTCGAATGCTGCCGCGTCAAAGGCAGCTGCCATCAATGAGTTCCCGAGACCCACCACCTCGGCACGAGGTGATTCGCGGGCCAAAGCCATAACTCTCCGCGGGACCGAGTTCCCCGCCGCGAATGCGATCGCCCAATTCAGCGCGAGGAGAATCAGCAACATCCCGGCGACCGATAGAATGAATTGACGTTTCGAAATATTCACAGGCTCACGCAGCTTTCAGAAATCGATGTAGATAAATTTTGAGCTCTGCCCGGAAAAAACATAAATTACCGTCGACAGTGCTCCCCACCACAGCGCCCAGAACCACCAGCTTCCCAGCATCGCCGGATAACCCGCGGGCGGTTCGTCCTGTTCTCCGCCCACATATTCCAAAGCGTGCTTGAACCACTCGAAAGTGTTGCCATTTGCATCGGTCATCATCATTACCCCAGAATCAGCCGCTGAAAAAAGTAGACGGCAGTCTTCACGTCCATGCAGAAAAACGCCCACGCCAGATTCACAAACACAAAAGTGAGCAACCCCGCTCCCGCGCGCCGCCACAACGGCGGAACCGTGCCCGCCGGAAGCGGCAAGAAAGCGCGCCACCAGCGATGAATTGCCAGCATCACTCCGTGAAGCACTCCCCATACAATGAAATTCACTCCCGCGCCGTGCCAGATCCCGCTGATGAGCATCGTCACCAAAATGTTGAAGTAGATGCGATGTGACGAAACCCGTGAGCCGCCTAATGGAATATAGATGTAGTCGATCAGCCAATTCGTGAGCGACATGTGCCAGTGCCGCCAGAAGTCCGCAATGTTCGTGCGAAAATACGGCCAGTCGAAATTCTCCGGGACGCGAATCCCGAAAAGGCGCGCCGAGCCGATCGCGATGTCCGAATACGCCGAGAAATCGGTGTAGATTTTGATGCCATAGGCGAACAGCCACACGATGAGGATCGGCCGGTGGGCGTGGCTGATGTCGGCGACGTTCAGGTGGTTCGTGTAAGCGGTGAGCACGTCGGCAACCGCAAATTTTTTCACGAGTCCGGCAAGAATCCGCGTGATTCCGCGCTGCCAATCAAACGCCCATTCCTTCGCGATATTGCGCAGCTTGGGCAGAAAATCCTGATAACGCTTGATCGGGCCCGCGACCATCGTGGGGAAAAAGAGAATGAAAGCGAGGTACTCGGCCACGGAGCCTTCCTCCGTCTTGTTCTTGTAGCGGTCCACCGCATAGTGAATGAATTCAAACGTAAAAAATGATATCCCCAGCGGCAGGAATGCGTTCTTCCAATAGAGCGGATTTGTGGCGGGGTGCGGCCAGACAAGTCCGGTCAGAAAATTCCGGTACTTGAAAATCACCAGAAAAATCACGGTCTGCGTCACGCCAACCCAGCAAAACCACGAGAGCGGCTTATAAAAGCGGCTTACAAACGACTCCCACAGAAAAATTGCGAGGCAGAATGCGCCGATGATCCCGCCCAACTGCGTGTAAGAGAAATATGTAAAGAAGAAGCTGCCGCTGAGAAAAATCACCCAGGGCCGTACTCGCGGACTCGCCGAGCGAAAAAACACCGCGCTGGGAAAAAGGAAGAGAAAATAGTAATCCCAGGTATTGAAAATCATGTGCCTGCACAACGCTCGCGACTGCGCGATCGGAAGGATGCCTTACAGATGGTCTTCAAAATCACAAGCAGGACTTTAGCCGACAACGCAGCGATTTTCAACGCGCGGCGCTAAGATGCGATGCCCGCACGATACTGAGGTGCAGCGTGCGTCAGCTTTTTGCAGGGAGCGCCGGCTTCGACGGGTTGGGGCAGCACAACAGGTACGGACGAAGGCGGCGGCGTGCCAAGAGATTCCAGCGGCGGCAGCGGCGCTTCAATTTCCCAATCGCATCCTTCCTTGATGCACGACCGGAAATTCCCCTGCTTCGTCCGCTTTTCGACGATAAACGCCGCGCCGCACTTCGGGCACGGCTCGTTGATCGGCTCGTGCGGGCGTCGTGAAATCGCAATCGGGATAGCGGATGCAGCCGTAGAAAATTCGCGCCGCGGCCGCGGCCCTTTGCCGTGCCGCGACGCACAAATTCGCCTTCGTTGCACTTCGGGCATTTAATTCCCAGCGTGATCGGCCGCGTGTACTTGCACTTCGGATATTCCTGAGCAGCCGATGAATTCGCCGAAGCGTCCGTGGCTGCTCGCAGAGCTGGTTGTCGCACGTGCGGGCACTTTTCATCGAGCGGATCGTCGGGCTGCCGGGCTTTGCGCGTGCCCTGCACAAGCCGCCGCGTCGTCTTGCAATCCGGATAACCGGTGCACGCAAGGAACGTTCCGAAGCGCCCGCGCTTGATAATCATTTCCTTGCCGCAATTGTCGCAATACTGAGTGGCGGTCTCGCCTTCCGGCTGTTCGCTCACCACGTCCGCAAGATCCGGATGAAATCGCAATCGGGATAGCGCGAGCAGCCCAGGAAAAATCCGTGGCGGCTGATGCGCTCGAGCAATTCGCCCTGGCCGCACTTCTCGCACTTCTTGCCCGTGGGAATGCCGGCCTTGTACGAATCCATCTGGTCGGCCGGCTTTGCCCAGGTCCACCTCGAAGCGATCCCAGAATTCCTTCACGGCGTCGCGCCAGGGCAGCTTGCCTTCTTCGATTTCGTCGAGCTCTTCTTCGAGGCGCGCGGTGAAGCCAACGTCAAAAATATCTTCGAACGCTTTCACCAGCAGCACGCTGACGCGTTCGCCTAGCATGGTAGGCGTGAATCGCCCCTGGTCCTTGTTCACGTACTCGCGTTCGACAATCGTCGAAATAATCGAGGCATACGTGGACGGGCGCCCGATGCCCTTTTCTTCCAGCTCTTTCACCAGCGTCGCTTCCGTGTAACGCGGCGGCGGCTCGGTGAAATGCTGGTCAGGGCGAATCGTTTCGAGTTTCAGCTGCTCGCCTTCGGTCACCTGCGGCAGGCGATTTCCTGCGGCGTCCGCTTCGTCTTCCTTTTCTCGTCTTCGCGTCGCTTCACCGGCCTGATACACGGCGAGGTAGCCGTCGAACTTCTGCACCGAACCAGTTGCCCGGAACGTGTAGTCGCTCGCATCGACGTCGATCGTCGTCTGATCGAAAACCGCCGGAACCATCTGCGATGCCACGAAGCGCTGCCAAATCATCTGATACAGCTTGAACATCGACTCATCGAGATACGGCTTCACGTCTCCGGCGTGCGCGAAACGTCCGTGGGACGAATCGCTTCGTGCGCTTCCTGCGCATCCTTCTTCGACTTGTAGAAGTTCGGCTTTTCGGGCAGATATTTGTCGCCGAACTCGAGCCGATCTGGTCGCGCACCTGCGCCATCGCATCGTCAGAAACGTTCACCGAGTCCGTGCGCATATACGTGATCAGCGCGACCGAGCCCTCGCTGCCCAGTTCGACGCCTTCATACAGTCGCTGCGCCAGCATCATCGTGCGCTTGGCGGTGTAGCGCAGCCGGTTGTAAGCAGCCTGCTGCAGCTTGGAAGTGGTGAACGGCGGCGGCGCGATTGCGGCGCTTTTCTTTTTGCGTCACACTGGCGACCTGCCACGCGGAGTGTTCGACAGCCGCAAGAATGCGTTGCGCTTCCGCTTCGTTCGGAATTTCGAGGTCCTCGCCCTTGTACTTGATGAGCTTCGCTTCAAACGCGGGCGGCTCGCCCGCGGCCAGAAGCGCGTGCATCGTCCAATATTCCTTCGGGACGAACGCGCGAATTTCCTGCTCGCGCTCCACAATCAATCGCAGCGCTACGGTCTGCACGCGTCCGGCGGAAAGTCCGCGGCGCACTTTGTCCCACAGCAGCGGCGAAACTTTGTAGCCCACCATGCGATCCAGCACGCGGCGCGCCTGCTGCGCGTCGACCAGATTCTCGTTCACTTGCTGACGGATGGTCGAACGCGGCGCGAATCGCCTTGGGCGTGATCTCGTTGAACATCACGCGGAAAATCTTCGATGCAGAAGTCGCGGCAGGCTCAACCTTCGCCGCTTTCATCACAGCTTCGCGGTTTCCTTGGCCGTCAGCTTCGCGGCGGTCTTTGCTCCGGTCTTCTCGCCGTCCTTGGCGTCCGTTTTTCCAGCGGCATTGCCGTTCGCGGGCGCCTTCTTCTTCCGGCCGAACCCGTTCCCGTTGGATTCTTCTTCCACCGGCGCTCGATACGGCTTGCTCAACACATGCGCGAGATGCGCGCAAATCGCTTCACCTTCGCGGTCCGGGTCGCCCGCGAGATAAACGGCGTCAGCGCCCTGCGCAGCTTTCCGAAGTTCGCCGATCACCTTGGCTTTTCCCGGAATTACTTCGTACGTGGGCTCAAAGATATTTTCCGACGTGACCACAATCGGCTTCGGAGCCTTCTTCTCGGCGACTTCCTTCCCGGCCTTTCCTTTGCCCTTCGATTTACGCTTCTTCTTTTTTCCGTTCTGCTCGCCGGGCAGAAGAATGCCGATCGTCTTCTTGGGAAGATCCATCACGTGGCCATAGGAGGCCTTCACCGTGAATCCACGGCCTAAATATTTGTTGATCGTTTTCGCCTTGGCAGGCGATTCGACGATTACGAGTGATCGTGCCATCTTTTCGTTTGTTCCTCGTTGAAACTCTGCTCGCCAAAAATAGACGCCGCTCCGGACCCCGGAATGCCGTACACATCCTACCTGCTGTCCCTCGGAACACTACAAGAGGACTTTCAGGAATTGCTTACCAGGTAACTGACGTACCACGCCTTTGAGCTCCAGGTCAAATAGCGTCGCCAGCACTTCGGAGGAAGTCAGGCCAGAAACCTCCATAATTTCGTCGATGTGGCGGGCTTCATCCACATTCAACAATCCGAAAAGCGTGCGCTCCGCCGGCGCAAATGCTTCGTCGAGCAGCGCCGCTCGTTCTTCTGGGGACGCCGATTCCACCGGCAGCAACTCCGCGCGAATCGGCGTGGGCAGCTCCTCGATCACATCTTCCCAGCCGGTCACAAGTTTTGCTCCCTGCTTGATCAGCTGATTGGGTCCAAAGCTTGTAGGCTGCGTCGCGTTGCCTGGAACGCCAAACACTTCGCGGCCAAATTCCATCGCGAGCCGCGCCGTAATCAATGATCCAGAGTACTGCGCCCCTTCCACCACCACAACTCCCAGCGATATTCCCGCGATGATTCGATTGCGAATCGGAAAGTTCTGCGGCGCCGGAAACGTCCCCATCGGAAATTCGCTGATGATGGCTCCGCGCTGCACCATTTCCTCGAAAATCTTGCGGTTCTCCTTCGGGTAGATCACATCGATGCCGCAGCCGAGGATGCCGATCGTCGCGCCGTTCGGCGAACTCAGAGCGCCTTTGTGCGCGCAGGAATCGACGCCTCGCGCGAGGCCGCTCGTCACCACAAGGCCTCGATCGGCCAGATCGCGGCCCAGGCGTTCAGCCATTTGATTCCCGTAAGGGGTCGGACGACGCGCCCCAACGACAGAGATTAAATGTTTGCCGAGAAGTTCAATGTTTCCGCGCACATACAGTAGAGGTGGAGGATCGAATATCTCGCGAAGGCGCGCCGGATACTCGGGTTCGTCCCAAGTAAGGAGCTTTACGCCGGCCGCTTGCGCTGCAGCTAATTCCTTGGCGGCATCGCTCAAAGGGCCGCGCGAATGAATCGCCTGCGCTACGGCAGCGGGCAGGCGCTTCGACTCAAGTTCCGTGAGCGAAGCGCTGAATATTGCCTGCGGGCTGCCCATTTCGCGCAGCAGCTTCCCCGCCATGCGCGCGCCCAACCCAGGCGTCAACGCAAGCGCCAACCAGCCCAAGTAATGGTCGGATTCCATCAAGTAGAATTGTGAGGAAGGCCCTCGCGCGAGGTTACGCAGCGCTGCGGTGTGATGTCAAGCAAGCTAATGTCAGTATCATTACGCAGTTATGATAGCGCGAATACGGACTCGTATGCAGAACGTTCGTTTCAATGCCCGCCGCAATGCACGCCGCGGCTCTCCGATTTTGTAGCGCCGGGCTTCAGACCGGCAGGTGTTGACCTGGAAGTTCTCGCATTTGTATCAGCGAAACCTGCAATTCATCACCGAACCCGCAGCCAAAACGAACGCCCTCCGTCGTCATTGGCTTCTGCCGTTCTCGTTGTCGCTGGGAGGGAGCGGTCTCTACATGGTCGGCAGAAACTTGCGGACAGGCTGTCCCGCACGGTAAGTTATGCGAACTTTCGAAAAATTCGACACGTCCTCTGCGGGATCGCCTTCGAGCACAACTAGGTCAGCATCCATTCCCACAGCGATGCGTCCTCGCTTGTTGGATTCACCGAATCGTTCGGCGGGTGCCGTGGTGAGCGAAGCTAGAATTTGCATCGGCGAAAGCCCAGCGCGCGCCATTAGTTCATACTCCTTCGCGGGATCGTAATCCGTCAGGTAGCCAACGTCGGTGCCGAAAAGGATTTGCCCGCCCATTCGCTGGTAGCCGCCAACCTCATCCAGAATTATTTGAATTTCATCGTCTTCGCCGAACAACTTCAGGGTGGGAATCAGAGACATTTTCGCCGCCTTCATTTGCGCGAGGTAGGAATTATCCCAGCCGCGCATATCTTCGATCGAATGCGCGAGCACGTCGACGTGAGCTTCGAGAGCCACCTGCAAGCCCCGCGACGTTCGATGGATGCGTGAAGACGAGTTTGCCGCGTTTGTGGGCCTCTTCCACCGCTGCAGTCGCGACATCGACCGGCATCGGCTTCACTTTGCCGCGCGCAATCCACGAGCCAGTGAAAAGCTTGATGATATCGGCTCCGCCGGCGAGATCATCGTCGACCACACTCACGGCAGCTGCAGGAGTAGCAGGCTGAGCCATCAGCTTCAAAATTTCAGGCGGCAAATCGTGCAAATAATATGGCACGCCATCCGGAGGATAGAGAGGGCCGCCTGCTGTGAGAATGCGCGGCCCCGCAATTTCTCCTGATTCGATTCGCCTGCGGATGGCGTTTGTGTTTTGAAGGAATGAACCGGTATCAACGACGGTCGTGAATCCGTAACGCAGGAGCATGTCGTTAAGTTGTTCGTGTAATTTCTTGGCTGGTTGGTTCGCGGCATCGGCCCATTTCGACTCGGTGAAATGGACGTGGCTGTTTTGAAAACCAGCGGTAATGACGCGGCCTATGAAAGCAACTCTGCTTCCGTGCTCCGGAATCACAACGTCGTTGTTCTTGCCGACCGCTGCGATTTTTCCGCCGCGAATTACGATCGTGCCATCTTGAATCGGAGGATCGGTGGGCGAAGTGTAGACAGTCGCGCCTAGAAGAGTGAGTGTCGACTCGTCGCCATCTGAAGCGGCAGCGCAATGCACGCGCGCGAGTGCGAAGACAGCGATCAGCAGGAGAAATCCGGCAGCATATGCAAATCGACGGCAATTCATCGAATTCATGCGCACAAGATACTCCTTCTCATTCTTTCAGTTCCACTCTCGATCCCACACCAGCGGAATTGCCACGCTCCAAAATCCTTACACCAACATGCAGTTGCGGAGCCCTCTGCACTCTGCTACCGTCATCGCGGAATTATGAAAATCAACGCCAACACGGGCAAGGCGCGGCACACTCTCACCGTGGGTCCCTTTCGCGGAAAACCGCGCGACGTTGGCTGCCCTCTAATCGCGGTTCCGCGATTAGAAATACGCGTAACTTGCTGAAAACATGACACCGAGACCCATTCTAATCAACGGTAACGGGGTATGCAGCAAAACGATCCCCTCGTCCCGGGAGAGCTCGATGAAGTTTTCGCCGCAAACATTTCGGCTGCTTACCTTCGCGCTACTCGCGCAGCTTGTTTTCGCCGCCGCCCCCGCGACCCACGCGCAATCGGCCGCGAATCCGCCCGCAGCCGACGAAAAAATTCACACTCCGAAACCAGTGGGACCGCCGCTCGACATCCTCGCGCCGGTCGAGCCCGTGGCGTTCCAAGCCGACGGAAAATGGCATCTCGTCTACGAACTGCACGTGACGAACCTGGGCAAATGGGATTGCCTGCTCACGCGGCTCGATGTGATGCCCGCCGACTCCGCCGCAAAACCAATCGCGAGCTATTCCGGTGCGGACCTCGCGGGAATGATCGCGCGGCCCGGACAGACCGTCACGGAACCGGTGAAAATTGCCCCGGGCGCGTTTGCGATCGTTTTTATGTGGCTCACCTTCGACAAGCGCGAAGATGTGCCGGAAAAATTCAGCCATCGCATCGCCATGAAGATTGGCGATTACCCGGAAGGAATCACGCTCGATGGCGTTCCCGTGTCAACGGACCGCAAGCCGGTAGCCGTCATCACTTCGCCGCTCGCCGGTGACGACTGGGTGGCGGCGAACGGGCCTTCCAATACATCGCTGCATCGCCGCGCGTTCATTCCTCTCCATGGACGCGCCTACATTTCTCAACGGTTCGCAATTGATTGGATCGAAATGTATCCCGACGGAAAAACGTTTCAAGGGGATTCGGCGGACAACAAAAATTACCGCGCGTACGGCGCGGAAATTCACGCCGTCGCCGACGGAGTGGTGACGCAAACGAAAGACGGAATCCCGCAGAATATTCCGAACCAGCCGCCGGTGGTGCCCATCACGCTTGAAACGATCGGCGGCAATCATGTGATTGTGGAAATCGGCAGCGGTGAATACGCTTTTTACGCGCACATGCAGCCGGGTTCGGTCCGCGTGAAAGTCGGCGACAAAGTGCGGCGCGGCCAGGTGCTCGGCCTGCTCGGCAATTCGGGAAATTCTTCCGAGCCGCACCTGCACTTCCACATCTGCAACGCAAATTCGGAACTTGCCTGCGAAGGTTTGCCGTACGCCCTCACCTCATACGAACTGCAAGGCAAGGGCGATGGATGGAAACCGTCCGATCCACATGAAGCGCCGGTGGAGCACGAAATGGAAATTCCGCTCGAAGACGAAATCGTGCGATTCCCGGCGCAACCATAGTCGCGGCGAAGCGCTCGCCGCGACCGGGCATCGATGCTCAGTTCTTATTCGTCGAAATGGCCGGAACCATTCGAACCAATCGTTACGGGGCCATTCACGGTGGAGAGCCGAACGACCGGATCGCCTTTGCCCATCGTGATGGTGCGGTCCCGGTCGCGCCAGTCGCCGCGAGATTGATCGCACGCCGCAGCTTCGCAACTGAATGGCGAGTTTCCGCGAGCCACCACGCGAACGCCGGATGAAAATCCCTTGGGAACATCGAGATTCAATGGTCCATTCTCTGTTCTCGCATCAAGCCCCGCTCCCTGCCACGCCGTGCCCATCAGCCGAACCGTCACCGGCCCGTTCTCCGAGCGCAGCCTCAAATCGCCGCTGTTGCCGGAATATGAAACCGGACCATTGTCCGATTCCGCGCGCACCGAGCCGCTCGCTTCGCGCAAATCGATGGGACCATTGCTCGTCTCCAGATCCAGCGTGCCGGAACATTTTCGGAAGGAGATGGGGCCATTCTCGTTGCGAGCTCGAATCGAACCCGAAAGATCGCGTCCGCTGATCTCGCTATTTTCCGATTCCAGATCGAGGCCGGCGGTTCGGGGCGCCTGAATAATCAAATAGACCATCCAGGAATCCCGATGGTGGTTCGGCCCTTTGACGACGAGCTCGCTTCCCTCGCGCGAGACGGAAATCTGCCCGAGAGCTTCTTGCGCGTCGCTGCCCGCAGCGACTGCTTTGCAAGCCTTCACCGAATAATCGTTGCGGTCTCCACCCTGCACGCGCATTCCGATGTTCTCGTTGCCGCGCACGCGGAGCGTCGCAATTTCGGATTGAGAGAGGGTGAGCTGTTGTTCGGCGCGGGCTGCGTCGCGCTCGTCAAAGCGAATCTTCACCTGGCTGCAATCGGTCAGCGTTGCATCGTCATCCACGGAAAAGGAAATGTTGTTCGAATCATGATGATGATTGTGCGAAGGAGCCGCGTTCGTGAGGACGGAGCAAGTACCGACAGCCGCGAACAATACGAAAAGTTTCCAGTTCTTCATCGGACGTCACCTCGTGCAAGGAATTGACTGGGCCTTTGCCGCGTTAGACGCAGAAGCAGCCCACTCGTCTTGCTGAAGTTACGCAAGCCGATCGAAATAAGTTCAGTCTAAAGTGTCCAATCCGTTGATTCGTTTCGGCCACGGAAGGGCCCCGCTAGGTTTGTGTTATATTGAGGTTTCGCAGGGACGAGGACATCGTGGGCAAACTTCGCATTTCAATCGTCGAATATCTGAACACCGCTCCGCTTGTGTGGGGATTCACGGACGGGCCACTCGCGGGCAAGTACGATCTCTCGTTCACTGTGCCATCGCAATGCGCGGAAGCGCTCCGTCGCGGAGATGTGGACGTCGCCATCATTCCAGCCATCGAATACCAACGGATCGAGGGAGTCGTCGCGCTGCCGGGCATGGCGGTTGCGGCGAAGGGCGAAGTGCGCAGCATTCTGGTGGTGTCAAAACGCCCGATCGACATGGCAAAAAAGATTGCACTCGATTCGAGTTCGCGCAGCTCGGCTGCACTGGTGAAATTACTCGCGGCGGAACTCTGGGGAATCAAGCCCGAGTACGTGGAAGCGGCGCCCGATCCTTCGCAAATGTTGAAAGACGCAGATGCAGCGCTCGTGATCGGCGATCCGGCGTTGCGCGTGGCGCTGAAGATGGAAGCGCTGGCGGAAAAACTGCCCGGCGGAGGCGCTTGTTGCCAGGGCGATCCCGAGGACATGCCCGTGCCGGGATTCGAAACCGTTTTTGTGTATGACGTGGCCTACCAGTGGCGCGAAATGACCGGCAAGCCGTGCGTCCTTGCAATCTGGGCGGGGCGGCGCGACGCGATCACTCCGGAAGTGGTGGCGGATTTCCAGGCGTCGAAGAAATACGGCATGGAACGCATTCGCGAAATTTCCGAAGCCGCCTCTGTGAAGCTCGATATGCCCGCGAAAGCGCTCGAGCGCTATCTGACGGACAATATTGATTTCAATCTCGACGAAGAAAATCTCGCAGGCTTGCGTCTCTACTACGAAAAGGCCGCCGCTGCAGGATTGATTCCCCGCAATCGTCCGCTTGAATTCGTCAATGCTCCCGCGCAATCGACGGCCCGTCGCGGAGCCTAGCGCGGTGGAGCGCATCGGCACACTCAGCAGGCTGCGGCGCTACCCTGTAAAAAGCATGGCAGGCGAGGATTTGGAGTCTGCGCGCGTGACGCACGCCGGGCTCGTGGGCGATCGCGTGTACGCATTCATCGATGCGCAGGGCCCGGAGACTTTTCCGTGGATGACGTCGCGCAAGGGGCGCGACATGATCTTGTTTCAGCCGCGTTTCTTGAGTGCGACGCCGGTCGAAGGCAGAATTTTTTCCGCTGACTACTCGGCGGAAGTGACGACTCCGGAAGGTGACAAGGCACGCGTGGACGATCCCGAGTTCACGCGCTTCCTCGAGAAACGCTACGGCAAGTCGCTTCATCTGCGCCACTCCGAGCGCAGCATGACCGATGCGTACCCCGTCTCGGTGCTTGGCCACGCGACGATGCGCGGACTTTCGGAGGAAACAGGGCTGAGCTTGAGTCCGTTGCGGTTCCGCGCGAACTTTTACGTGCAGTGGAACAGCGACGAGCCATTTTTCGAGGACAGCCTCGTTGGACGAGAACTGCAAATCGGCGAGACTGTCACGATTCACATTGTGAAAAAGGACGGGCGCTGTGTCATGATTACTCTCGACCCGGAAACGGCAGAACCGGCGCCCGTGGTGCTGGAAAAAGTGGCGCGCGACCACGCAGGCTGCGCGGGAGTGTACGGCGCGGTGCTACGGGAAGGAATTGTAAAAGTGAACGACCCGGTATTCGCAGCGTGAACATCGATCGAGGAACGGCATAGAAAATGGGAATCACACAGGAAGAAGCGCTCGAACTTTTCAACTCCGATGATTTGATCGGCATCGGCATGGCGGCGAACGAAGTGCGCCGCAAGAAAACCGATCCGCGCGTTGCCACCTACCAGATCGATCGCAACATCAATTACACGAATTTCTGCACGGAGTATTGCTCGTTCTGCGCGTTCTACCGGCCGCTGGGCGCGAAAGACGGCTACATTCTTTCGCTCGAAGCAATTTACGAAAAAATCGAAGAGATGATCGAACTGGGCGGCACGGGCGTACTGCTGCAGGGCGGCCTGCATCCCGATTTGCGCGTCGAGTACTACGAAAATCTGCTGCGTTCGCTCAAGCAGCAATTTCCGCAGGTACATCTGCACTGTTTTTCCGCGCCGGAAATTCTGCTGCATCGCGGAAGTTTCCGGGCTTTCGCGTGCGCGACACGATCGCGCGCCTGCGCGACGCGGGTCTGGACTCGATTCCCGGCGGCGGCGCGGAAATTCTCGACGACGAAATTCGCGCGCGCATCTCGCGGCTGAAATGCACCGTCCGACGAATGGGAAGACATGCACCGCGATTGCGCACTCGCTCGGGCATGCGCACCACCGCGACGATGATGTTCGGCTGCGGCGAAGAATATCGCCACCGCGTGAATCATCTCGAGCGCGTCCGCCGGATTCAGGAAGATACCGGCGGCTTCACCGCGTTCATCCCCTGGATGTTCGCGCCGGACAATACTCCGCTGGGAAAGAAAATTCCGGAAGCCACCGCTGTCGATTATCTGAAGACGCTCGCCATCAGCCGCCTCTATCTCGACAACATCGATCACATCCAATCGAGCTGGCTCACGCCGGGAATCAAAGTCTGCCAGGTGGGATTGCAATTCGGCGCGGACGACGTGGGCAGCATATTGATTGAGGAAAATGTGGTGTATGCCGCAGGCGTCCGCAATCGCACGAACGAAGAAGAGCTTCGCCGCATCATCACCGATGCCGGCTATATCCCCGCACAGCGCGACACGCTGTATCGTTCCTACTCTTTGAAATAATCCAGATCGCAGAAAAGAGGTTTTGGTGGCGCGATCAGAAGGAAAGAAGGGCAAAGAGACTTCCGCACCGAGCTGCAACTGCGAATGCAAACGATGCGACATAGGCTTTCATTGCGGCAGAAAACCCGAGTGCCAGCACCCCACTTGGCGGGAACTTTCTAGCGGGAAGAAGTAACGAGCCGATTCCGACCTGCGCTTTTGCCAGAATTCTTAGCCTGCTCTTTCTGCAACCACTCAACAAACAATCCTTCGAATTCCTGCTGCGTGTAAATGCCTTTGTGAATTAGAAGACTGTTCATGGCATACACCGTGGCCATGAAACGTTCATCTCTGGACGCCAACTCGATTGCCTCATCGAAAGACATTGATGCCCCCTGTCGCGCGAGCTTGGCATGAAACATAGACTTCTGCAGCACCCGCGTCAAACGCATTTTACTTCAGATTGATCCGAAGCTGGACTTTCGAAAAGAAACGGTTCCCGCGCCCACGAACAAGAAACATACAAGGCTCCTAATCACTGTGGCTTCGGAGGATCGTGCATCTCGACGATCAGCTCGGCGCCTTCCGTTAGTTCGAGCGGTTCGATGGGAACCAGTGCGCCCTTGATGAACCGAACGCGGATCCGGCGGGATGGCGCCAAGCCGGAAGTATCGGCAACTGCGCTTGCTCGGCTGAGATTCAGTCTTCAAACTCGCACGATCGAATTTCGGCACACCTGCCTGATCGAGCGCGACGTTTGCAAGAGCGTCCGCATCAGTATTGAGTTCCCTGCGGACATGCTCGATCGCGAAGTAGCCGAGTTGCCGCGCCATCTTTGAGGCGCGTTCGTGCAACGGCTTCAGAGTCAGCGCTTTTCACTTTGTAGCGGCCCTGCATCTGGCGAACGAGCAGCTCGGAATCGCTGCGAATGCGCAGGGCGTGAATGTTGTGGCTCGTTGCGTAATCGAGCGCGGCGAGCAGAGCGTAATACTCGGCGACGTTGTTCGTTTCGCGGCCGATGTTTTTCGCGAGCTCGAGAATGATTTTTCCGTTGGGATCGCGCACGACGACGGCGTAGGAAGCAGGTCCGGGATTTCCGCGCGATGCTCCGTCAATATTCGCGAGATGAACGCCCGCAGGCGCAGCAGCCGCGTGCGATTCGGAAAAGAGGCTTGCGCTCGACGGCGGAGAAGTTTTTGAAACGCGTTTCATCGCACGCACCGGCGAGCAGAACGGCCACCAAGGGATGGAATTTCGAGATTAATTTTCACCGGAAGAGGAAGCAGACGCAGAGGCGCCGGAAACTTGTGGCTTGGGATCGTTCATCGGCGGAACGGCCGTCGGCTCGATGTAGTAAAGGATGCGAGTACACGTCTCGCAGTGAAACATTTCCTGATTGCTTGCATTGCGCATTTTTTGAAATACGTGAGGGCGAATTTGCATGCCGCACAGGCTGCATTTCTCGCCGTTCACTTCGGCAAGAGCAACGCCGCCGTGCCGTTTCGCGATCCGCTCGTAGTGGTCGAGCATATCTTCGGGAATTTCGGTGGTGACGCGCTTGCGATCGGCCTCGACAAGCGCCAAATCTTTTTCAGCAGTAGCCTTTTCGGAATCAATCGTGGCGCGCTGGCTGCGAACGATTTCCTCCACTTCCTTCAGCCGCTTTTCAGATGCTTTGATCCGGCGATCGTACTCTTCGCCGTTTACCATCTGTTCCAGCAGGCGATCTTCGGCTTTCGCGATTTCATCTTCGGCCATCTGCACTTCGTGCTGGAGAGCTTTGTAGGCTTCGTTCGTTTTGATCTGCGCGGTTTGATCTTTGTATTTGCGGACGCGTTCTTTGTACTGCTCGACGTCGAGTTCGTACTTCTTTCGATCTTTGACGATGGCAAGTTGGGCGGCTTTGCTCTGCTCGAGCTCGGTTTTTGCGGAGGCAATGCGCGCTTCAGCCTCGGCAATTTTCTTCGGAAACGCAGCCAGCCGGGTGCGAACTTCGTTCAGCCGCACATCCACGCTCTGGAGTTCGAGGAGGTCCTGGAGAATCTTTAGCACTGAGGGCCATTCTAGCATATCGGGCGGCGGCGAATGATGGGCGACGCGGACGGAGCGAAGTGCCTAGTGGAGACTCGTGCGGAGGAATTCGATGGCACGTTTCCAGGAGTCCGCTTGAGCTTCTGCGTCGGCCGAAGCCGTGCCGCCGAAGGAAAAGCGAGCGCCGCGAAGGTGGGGATTGCGCGAATCGCGCGCGGTGGTCGGCAAAAACGGGTAGCGGAGCATGTGGCCTGCGTGCGGATAGTGGAGATGCTCGACGCGATGCGCAAAATTGTGCTCCTTAAGGCGCGCAACAATCGCTTCACTCATTTTCGCCGAAGGCCACAGGTGATCGTCGCCGCTGGAGACGAGCATGATTGGGCCGCGAATCGTTTCAACAGGAATTGCCGCCGCGGAAATTGCTTTTGAGTTTCGCAAGCCGGCGCGAAAGAGATTTCGAAACATCACCGGCCGTTTCATCACAGCAACCGGAATCGCGGAGCGGAAAATAAACCGGCGAAGCGGAAGCGGCGCGAATGGAACCGGTGCGCCACGATAGGTCCACGACGGAATCAATTCGCCAGTGGCTTTGTCGCGCCCGCTGGCAGCCCAGGCGACGCTGCTCGGTGCATACGCGACGATTGCCGAATTTGCGGAAACATCGAGCCGAGCAGGAGCGCGAGTTCGGCACCGCGCGAAACGGCGAGCACGCCGATGCGCTGCGAATCGATTTCAGGCTGCGCTGCCAGCCAGCCCAACGCAGCTTCGAAGTATTCGAGCGGAATGCGATGAAGCCACGTGGGCAGCGGCGGGATTCCGAAATAGGCGAGCGCGAGCGTCGCAAAACCATGACGCGCGAGAACGGCGGCTTTGTCGAGATCGAATCCTCCGCCGGAACCGCTGAGGACGACCACGACAGGGCATGGACGGCGAAATTTTGCGGCGGGCGGAAGGAACAGCCTGCCGATGGTGTGCTGGGCATTTTCCTGACCATCTGCCAGCACATTCGTTCGCACGTCGCCATTTGTTTCGGGAGTTTCTGGAACTCTGAGGTCGCGCGTTTCTGTGCCAGGCGCCAGATAATTTCGTTCGAGCAGCGCAGATGCGACGATTCGACCGCGCGATTCGATTTCGAGTGATACCTGATTCGGAGACGTGTCCTTCTTTGCAAATACTGCTCTCCCGTCTACGCGCTGCCTGTCGAGTTGCATCGACCAGAACAAACCCATCGGCGAGATTCCGCGATAGGTTCCGTCGAGCGATTTGGCCGAAGCCAGATTAATCGTGCCGGATGCAGTCGTCATAAATTGCGCATTGGAACTCCACACGCGCTTCTCATCGTCTTCTGTTTTCGCGCGAATCGTGACGATTTCCCCAGGCGGCAATCCCTCCACGCGGAGGCGCAAATCGTCGTCAATAAACGCAGGATTGGGCGATATTTCGAAGCGGACTCGAGGCGGAGCCGAGGTGGGAGTCGCGATGGGCAGCGTCGTCAAACCATTGATTTATAACATACCTATCAGCCCGCACGGCTGCGGGCGATAACCTGCGTCTTTTTTCAGGCCTCTTCCGTATTACGGATATGATAGGCACCGCTGCAATGCAATGGGAGGGGCGTGTGGGGCTCGAAGCCGACGTAGCTCAGCTCCGGCGTGGGGACCTGGATGCGCTCTCGACTTTGGTGTCGCGCTACCAGAATCGCTTGTATCGTTTCTTGCTGCGCCTGGTGCACGACCGAACAGAGGCCGAGGATCTTTTCCAGCAAACGTGGATTCACGTGGCGGAAAAAATCCGGAGCTTCGACCCGAACAGGAATTTCGATGCGTGGCTTTTCACCGTTGCGCGCAATCTCGCAATCGATCATCTGCGCAGAATCCGCCCGTCGAGCCTGGACCAGCCGGTATCGGACGACGAATCGCAAGGAACTGCGCTCGACCGGCTCGTGGCGAAGGAACCAGCGGCGCTCGATCGTGTTCTCGAAAATGAACGAGCAAGCCGGCTCGGCATGGCGCTCGATGAATTGCCGCTCGTGTACCGGGAAGTGATGACGCTGCGCTTCGAAGAAGAAATGAAGATCGAAGAAATCGCACAGGTGCTGAGCGTACCGCTTTCCACCGTGAAGTCGAGGCTGCGGCGGTCGCTGGAACAGATGCGCAACACGCTGGAAACGCGCTATGCGGGCGAGAATTGGCGATGAGGCCCACGACGATGAGGCCCACGGCGATGAGGCCCACGACGATGAGGATGGACCCATGACGGACCACAACAAAATCCGCGAATTGCTGGCACTGGCCGCAGCAGATGCGCTCGATGCGAAGGAATCGGAGCAAGTGATGCAGCACGCGCGTGATTGCGCCGAATGTTCGGCTGAGTTGGAACAATGGCAGCTGTTGTCGCGCGGTCTGCGGCAACTGCCCACACCGCAACCGTCAGCGAATCTGGTGCAGCGAACATGTGCACGCGCTGAGGCGCGGTTCGTCGAGGAACGCGAACACGTTTGGAACAGACGGGTGATGATTTCGCTGGTGGTGTTTGCGTGGGCGCTGACGCTGGCTACCTGGCCGCTGGTGCGCCTCGTGAGCGGCGGTTTGTTGAGTTTGTTCGATCCACGGTTGAACCAGTCGTGGCTGGGATTTGCAGGTTTTACGTCGCTTGTCTGGCTGACGGGCGGGGCGGCGGCGATTTTGCTGTCACTCCACCAGCGACGCGAAAGGAGATTGGCATGAGCCGCTTCAGCGAAGGGCTAAAAATAATTCCGCGGATTGCGTGGTATCTCGCATTCACGTTCTATATCGGTTTTTCGACGCTGGCGTTGACGGTGCTCATTCCCAGCGACAGGCAAATGAGGACCTGGCCGCTCGCGGGAAAGCTGGGATTTGCGTACGGCTTGTTCTTTATTTTCGTCCCGTGGGTTCTGCTGATCGGCTTCATCTATGCCGATGCGAAGCGCCGTGGCATGCGCTACGCGATGTGGACGTGGCTCGCCGCGCTGATTCCTGACGCCATCGGAATCATTATTTATTTTATATTGCGCGATCCACTGCCGCGCCCTTGCCCGGGGTGCTCGACGCCCGTGAAAGGCAGGCTTCGTGTTCTGTCCCTACTGCGGAACGGCGATGAAACCGAGGTGCCCGAATTGCGGCCACGCGGTGGAGCATGGTTGGGCGAACTGCCCGGAATGCGGATCGAAGCTGCCGGCGCTGACGGCTTCTCCGCGGGTGGCGTAGGGATTGCGATAGCGGCGTGAGTGTCGAGGTAGCGCCTGGCAATTTTCGGTGACGCAATGTTTCGGCGAAGTAGCACAAACCTGGAGCCGGTATAATGGCGGCGACATTTTCCAGGAGGCACGATGCCGTACGTTCAAGTGACGTGGGTCGCGGGACGCTCTCCCGAACAGAAACGCAAGCTCGCCGAGCGGATCACCGAAGCCGTGGTCGAAGAGGGCCGCGCAAAACGCGAAAATATTCAGGTGACGTTCGTGGATTTGCCGCCGACGGATTACGCAGAAGCCGGCGTGACGGTGGCGGATCAGAAGCGCAATTCTTAAGCGACCGTGAGTTAGATCGGCGCTGTACAAGCTTTTGGTGGGAGCCTCAGCATTTATGCGGGGGAGGGGCGCTTCAGCGCTCCGAAGAAATCTCCTCAGTCGGTGCGCTATAGCGCTGGATCGTTTTCAGGAGCGAGAGGAATCGGGAATTCCCGGGGCTAAAGCCCATTTCAGGAACGAGCGCTTGTTCGCTGGACTCAAGTCCAGCTCCCCCTGCTAAAGCAGGGGGCTCCCACCAAACCCTTCATCCCAATTCAGGGCGCTGGCTGCACTTCCATCGATTGATCGATTGTCCAGTTCGTGCATCCCGGATTTGTTGCGGGAGTGCATTTTGCCAGCGCGCGAAATCCCGCGGGTGTGGTTTCCACTTCGTAGGAGTAGCCGGCGCGGCCGCCCTTCAGCATTGTCATTGCTTCGGCTGACTTCAATTCTTCGAGTGAGCCGTAGGCGCCGTGCTCGGCTTGATAGACGCGTTCGGCCTGCGCGATTGCGACCAAATCATTCTTCACGCCCACAACGCTGATCGTTTGCGCGGGCGTGCCGGTTTCGCTCGACTGCAACTTTGAAAAGTAGAGCCGGTACGCCAGAATAGAGATCAGTGCGACGACGAGAAGTCCTGCCAGGCTTTTCATAGGCGCCTCATCACGGTAGCTCCGTCGAATAACGACCAACGATGAGCTCTTCCGCGATGACTTGAGCTTACGGCTGCGCGCCAGCGGCTGCAATGACCGCGCGAGTAGCCATTTCCTGGTGGTATACGTCTAATTATCGATGCAATTTGAATTGAGCGGACACGTGCTTGGCGGAATCGCGGGCGGTTGCGTTTGACACCTGCGCGAAGTCTCAACGATACTTGAGATTCATCTCTTGCATAAAATCCATCTGGATTGCGGGCACTTCCGGCTGGCGGGCGTCACACGCAGTAAATCCCCTTCGATGGGAGTAATCGAGACATGAAGAATTGGAATCGCATCGCTATCGGCGTGCTGGGCGCGGCTCTGCTTTGTGCGTCGCTTGCAGCGCAGGACAAACCGGAGCAGGTTCGGCCGCCGAAGCTCAATTTCACCGCGCACACGCTTGCGAATGGGTTGCAGGTGATCCTGCTCGAAGAGCACGCGGTGCCGATGATCGATCTTCAGGTGTGGTACCACGTGGGTGCGAAAGACGAGCGTCCCGGCCGCACCGGTTTTGCGCATTTGTTCGAGCATTTGATGTTCAAAGGTTCGGCGCACGTGGGCGCGGACGAACATTCGCGCATCATCGAAGCGTCCGGCGGTTTTGACAACGCCAGCACCTATGACGACTACACAAATTACTTCGAAACTTTTCCGAGCAACTATCTCGAGCGCGTCCTGTGGCTCGAAGCGGACCGGATGGGCAGCCTCAACGTCGACGAAGCGAATTTCAAATCCGAACGCGAAGTGGTGAAGGAAGAGCGCCGGGTGCGAGTCGACAACCAGCCCTACGGTTCGCTCGAAGAGGATCTCCGCGCCGCGGCTTTCACCGTCCATGGCTATCATCACACCGCGATCGGCAGCATGGCCGACCTCGACAAAGCGACGATCGAGGACGTGCGCGACTTCCACAACACGTTTTACAAGCCGAATAATGCGACGCTAATCATTGTCGGCGATTTCAAATCTGAGCAAGCACTCAGCTGGGCCAAGAAATATTTCGAAGGCATCCCTGCGTCGGCAAAACCCATTCCTCGTATCGACGCACCCGAACCGCCGCAGACCGAAGAGCGCGTGGTGAATAAATCGTATTCGAATACACCGCTTCCCGCCGTGGTGATCGGCTACAAAATCCCCGCGCGGTATACACCTGATTCCTATTCGCTCGATCTCGCGGCCAACATTCTTGCGGGCGGCGAAAGCAGCCGGTTGTTTCAAACGCTGGTCTATAAGGACCAGATTGCGGTGCAAGCCGCGGGCTTCGGAAATTTCACCGAGGATCCCAATCTTTTCTGGGCGTACGCGATCATGAATCAAGGCCACACCGCGGAAGAGGGCCAGAAAGCTGTCGTCGCTGTGCTGGATGAGCTGAAGGAAAAGCCGGCCGAGCCGCGCGAGTTCGATAAAGCAGAAAATCAGGAAATTTCCGGCTACATACTCGGACGCAACACAGATGAAGCGAAAGCAGTGGCGCTGGGAGCAGCGGCGGTGATCGGAAAAAATCCGGACCTGGTGAACACCGAGCTTGACCACTACTTGAAATTAACTCCCGCGGATATTCAGCGCGTGGCGAAAGAGTATTTTGTTTCAAAGCAGGCGACCGTTCTACTCGTGAAGCCATCCGCGGCGGCGCAACAGTGAAAACATTTCGAGGAGCAGGGATGAGGAAGTTTGCAACCAGCAAGTGGCTGATTCTGTGCGCGGGAATCGGCTTGACGAGCATGATGACATCGGCGCAACAAGCTGCGACACCACCGACGACCACGCCGGCCACTCAACAAGACCAGAAGAACGGGACCGGCGTCGTGCCTCCGGGCGTAAAACTGCAATCGCAAATGCCCGGCCCGGGCGCGCCCACTCAGTTTCATTTTCCCGTGCCGGCTACAAAGACTCTTGCGAACGGGCTGCGCGTTTACGTCGTCAGCGATCACCGCGAACCCGCGGTGGCCGCGCGCCTGCTCATCATGTCAGCGGGCAGCGTCGATGATCCCGCCGGAACTCCCGGTGTCGCGCAGATGACTGCGAATCTGCTGCGCCAGGGAACCAAGCGCCGGTCGGCGCAGGATATTGCGGACGCGATTGATTTCGTCGGCGGCACGCTCGACGCGCACGCAGGAAAAGACGCGACAACGATCACGCTCGACGTGGTGAAGAAGGACCTGAATCTCGGCCTCGATCTGATGTCCGACATTCTGCTTCATCCTGCTTTCAAAGATGAAGAGCTCGACCGCCAGCGCCAGCAGCTGCTTTCCAATCTCACGGTGCAATATTCGAGCCCCGACTATCTCGCGTCTCTCGCGTTCAGCCATGTGGTGTACAACGGCTCGCCCTACGGCTGGCCGAGCGAAGGCACGCCGGACACGGTCAAAAAATTGAAGAGCGAAGAGCTCGCGAAATTTCACGCCGGGCACTACGCGCCGAATCAGGCGTTTCTCGCTTTCGCGGGAGACATCTCGCCCGACGAAGCGTTTGCGTTCGCGGAAAAATATTTCGGCGACTGGCAGAAGGTCGACGCGCTGACCTCCGCGCCCGCGGTGCCAACACCTCTTTCCGGCCAGCATATCTGGCTGATCGACAAGCCCGACGCGGTGCAGACGCAGATTCGTGTTGGCAAACTCGGTATTCGGCGCGCTGACCCTGATTTGATTCCGCTGGAAGTGACGAACAGGATTTTCGGCGGCGGTTACAACAGCCGGCTCAATACCGAAGTACGCATCAAGAAGGGACTCACATACGGGGCGTTCTCTTCCTTCACGCCGCGCCGCTATGCAGGCGCGTTTACAGCGGGTACGTTCACGCGCACGGAAGCAACGGTGCAAGCAACGAAGCTTGTGGTGGACCTGATGGCGAAGATGGCGAGCGGTGATATAGCTCCAACCGAACTCGATTTTTCGCGCGACTATCTGGCCGGCGTTTACCCGATCCAGTCCGAGACAGCGGGGCAGGTGGCGGATCGCGTCCTCACCGCCGCGGCGTTCGAATTGCCCGCGGATTACAACAGCACTTACCCCGAGCGAATTCGCGCCGTCTCGCTGCCGGATGCAAAAGCGATCGCGCAGCGATTTTTTACCACCAAGGACCTCGACATCGTGCTCGCCGGAAACGTCAGCGCATTTCGCGACGATCTCAAGAAGGAATTTCCGGACGCACAGTTCATCGAGATCCCATTCGACCAGATTGACGCCACCCGGCCGGACCTTCGCAAGGTGAAGCAAGCGTCCGCGGCGGCGACTCCCGAATCCCTTGCGCGCGGAAAAGAATTACTGCTGGCCGGAGCAAAAGCGGCAGGAGGCGACGCGCTTGCATCCGTGAAGGGCATTGCGATGAAGGAAAGCGGTACGCTTGCGACTCCCGGCGGCCCAACACCGGTGAAGGTGACGTGGCTGATCTCGTATCCCGAGCGCTCGCACGGGCAAGTGGAAATCCAGACGCAAACAATCATGCAGGTTTGCGATGGCACGCAGGCGTGGCTGCAGTTTCCGGATAAAGTTGTGGACGCCACTCGATTTATCGGCGAGTACAAACGCGGAATCCTGATGTTTGGCGGCGGGTGGGGACTCTATAAACGCGTGCTCGACGGAAAACTCTCCGGGCAATTTGTTGGCGAAGAGGAAATCGATGGAAAGAAAACCGAGGGTGTCGCATTGCAGGCGCCGTTTGCCACGCTGACGCTTTATTTCGATCCGGCGACTCATCTTGTCGCCGCGGCGCGTTACAAATCGGACGGCCCGAACGGCCCGGTCGACAACGAGCAGCGGTGGAACGACTATCGCACGGTCGACGGCAGGCAATTCGCGTTTTCGACCATCATCATTCGCGAAGGCACAAAATTTCTCGAATCGAACACCCAGGATTTCACTGTGAATCCGCCGATTGACGACTCGCTTTTCGTAAAGCCTGAGCAACCCGCGGCGAAGTGAAGAACTTGCCCTACTTTACGGTGAGAATCACCTTCCCGATATTTTTTCGATCGTGGATGTATCGGTGAGCGGCGGCCGCGTCAGCCAGCGGAAAGGTTTTCCCGATCACAGGCTTTATCTTGCCCGCACCGTACATTTGGAAAAGTTCGTCGAGCTCGCTTCGCATCAGCGGCACGCGCGCCTGCATGGCCCCCATATTTACTCCGATCACCGCGAGATTCTGGCTCATCATTTTCAGCGGATGAAATTTCGGCGTCGCGAGCAACGCTTTCAATCCGCGCAGCCAGTTTCGCTTTCCATCCGGGCCCGCAGCCGCAGAAAAACCGTACACGACAAGACGACCCGTGGGGCCCAGGCACGCCTGGCTGTCCGAGAACGATTTGCCGCCGATCGGGTCCATCACCATTTCAATTCCGTCCGGCGCAAATTTGCGGACGGTCGGAACGAAATCACCTTTCGTGTAATCAATCGCGTGATCGACCCCGATCTTGCGCAGGTATTCCTGCTTCGCCGGTCCGGCGGTGCCGAACGTGACCAGGCCGCGGGCCTTCGCGAGTTGAATCGCAGCGATGCCCACGCCTCCGGCCGCGCCGTGGACCAGAATACGGTCGCCCGGCTGCAGATTGCCCATCGTGAACATCGAATGGTATGCGGTGAGGTAGTTCACGGGAAGCGCAGCGCCATCTTCGAATGGCATTCCCGCGGGGAGGCGGTACACCGTCGCAGCCGGAACCGCAGCCCATCCCGCATACGCATTAAATCGCGTAAACGCGGCGACCGCATCTCCGGGGCGCAACGGCTCGCCTTCACCAGAACCTGTTGCGGGAGCGGTTTTGGCGCCGTCCGCCACTTTCTCCACGACACCTGCGATTTCAAATCCCGGAACGAAGGGCGGCTTAGGCACACCCGGATAAATCCCCATCCGTTGCAGAAGATCCGCAAAGTTCACTCCGATCGCTTTCACGCGAATCAGGACTTCGCCCGCTTTGGGCTGCGGATCGGGCACTTCCTGCGACTCAAAAACTTCGGGCGGTCCATACCGCCTTACGACCATTGCGCGCATCTAATTCTCCTTCGATCGAGTTCTCGCCATTGTAGCGGCGCTGGCAACCGCCGGGGAGATTACCTGGCTCCGGCTTTTCATTTGGGAATGAAGGCATCCTATCTTAAACTGTTGGACTTCGCGTGATGATGAAACCCACACCGACACATAGAACCTTTTTGGCAGTCCTGGCTATCTTGCTGGTGGCTTGCGCTGCTTTGGCTGCCGACCAGAAAACAAAAACCGCGGAAGCGCCTGCGATTCTCGCGACGATGCAGTCGGAACTCGACCGCTCGATGGCGGCGTTTTCAAAAGCCGATCCTCCCGTCTATTTCATCAGCTACACGATTGCGGACCGCCAGACTTCTGAAGTGTCCGGCTCGAATGGCGCGCTCCTTTCGAGCACGGACAATCACGCGCGCTGGCTCGAGGTGCAAACGCGCGTGGGCAGTTACCAGCAGGATGATACGCACAAATTGGGCGATCGGCCGCCGAGCTGGACGAGCCCCGGCACATCCACCGTGCTCGACGACGATCTTCCCGTGCTGTCGCGCGAAATCTGGCGCGAGACCGACAAGCAGTACCGCGCCGCCGCACAAGCTCTCATCAAGGTGAAGACGAACCAGCAGGTGCAGGTGCAGACAGCAGAAGGAGCGGCTCCCGATTTTTCGGCCGAAGCGCCGCGCACCTACACCGGGCCTCGCGTGGAAATGAAAGTCGATCGCGCACCGTGGGAAGCGCGCGTCCGGAAATATACGGCCGCGTTCAGCCAGTCGCCTGCCGTGCTCAATTCGATTGCGACGTTCACGGCGCTTGCTGCCAACCAGTACGAGGTGACGAGCGAAGGGACGAAACTCGCGTTCGGCCAGATTCATTACCGCCTCGAGCTCTACGTGCAGAGCAAAGCTCCGGACGGGATGGACATCAACCGCTACAACAATTTTGACTGGCTCGACCCCAAGGAAGCTCCCGACGATAAGACCGTCCTCGAGCACATCAAGACGATGATCAACGAAACGGAGGCGCTCGACAAAGCTCCGCTCGTCGATCCCTTTGCGGGGCCTGCACTGCTGACCGGGCGTGCCGCCGCCGTTTTCTTCCACGAAGTTTTCGGGCATCGCGCCGAAGGCTTCCGCCAGAAAGACATCAACGAAGGCCAGACGTTCACGAGCAAGATCGGCGAACAGATTCTGCCGAGCTTTATTTCCATCAAGGACGATCCCACCGAATCGGCGTTCGGCGGGCAAATGCTGCTCGGAAATTATCTGTACGACGATGAAGGCGTGAAAGCCGAGGACGTTCTGCTCGTCGATAACGGCGTGCTGAAAACTTTTCTGATGTCGCGCTCGCCGCTTGTCGATATCCCGCACTCGAACGGGCACGGCCGCCGGCAATTGGGATTTGTCCCTGTGGCGCGGCAAGGAAATTTGATCGTATCGAGCACGAACGCAGTCTCGAACGACGAGCTTCGCAAGAAGTTGATCGAGCTCGTGAAAGCGCAGGGAAAGCCATTCGGCTTGCTGATTGACGACATTGCCGGTGGGTTTACGTTTACGGGCCGCGGCCAGCCGCAGGCATTCCAGGTGCTTCCGCTTGTGGTTTACAAGGTGTATCCGGACGGACGCCCGGATGAACTCGTTCGCGGAGTGGACATTGTTGGCACGCCGCTTGTTTCGTTGACGAAGATCGTCGCTACTGGTAATGCCCCGGAAATTTTCAACGGCTACTGCGGTGCGGAATCGGGCTCTGTGCCGGTTTCAGCGGTGGCGCCAGCGATTTTGATTTCAGAGATGGAAGTGCAGAAAAAACAGACATCGACGGACCGGCCACCTATCCTGCCGCCGCCGGCGCACGATCCTGAGTCGCACGATTCCGGAACGAAGGGGCAGAAGCAGTGAGGAAAATCGCGACGTTCACATTGATTGCGGCGTTTGCGCTTCCCTTTCCGGCCGCCGCCGCCCACACGAAAGGCGCCACTGCACCGGGCGCAACGAAGCCGCCTGCCGCAGGGGCACAAGCTGCCGACAACGATCAAACGCTTCGCGCGATGCACGATGAAATGGAACGCAACCGGCTGCGGCTGCAATTGCCCGGCGTTGAAAAACCTTTTTACCTTGAATACCGGCTTCTCGATCTGGACGTTCGCACTGTCACCGCATCGTTCGGCGACATCGTTTCGTCCACCACCACACGCAATCGCTTGATGAGCGTGGACGCACGCATCGGCGATTACCACCTCGACAGCTCGAACTTCATCAGCGAAGAAGGCTTTCAGGGCGTCTTCGGCTCCACAGGTGAAGTGGGGATCGACCACGACTACAACTCTTTGCGCCAGGATTTGTGGCTGGCGACCGACCAGGCCTACAAGGAAGCGGCCACGCAGATGTCGCTCAAGCAGGCTTTTCTGCGCAGCCTGACAAAGCCACCGGAGATTGACGACTTCTCGCACCAGGCAGCGGTGGAAAAAATCGATCCGCGCGTGGAGCCCGACTGGACTTCGCGCAAATGGGAAGAGGAAGCGCGCGCTGCATCCGCTGCGCTCCGGAATTTCCCGCAGCTCTACGGCACGCGCGTGAACTACTACTTCGTTTACGCTACGTACTACCTGTTGAACAGCGAAGGCACGCAAATTCGCACGACGAAGAGTCTTGCATCGGTGGAAGCGGCATTTGACACGCAAGCCGACGACGGCATGCCGCTTCACAATTATTTCGCCGTGTATGTCGCAAAGCCCGGTGACGTTCCTGATGCTGCGGCGATCTCGAAGGGGCTCACGCAAGCCGCGAGCGAACTGATGCAGCTTCGCGCCAGTCCGCTGGTTCCCGATTACACCGGACCCGTGCTTTTTGACGCGCCTGCCGCCGGCTCTACGCTTGCGCAAGTGCTCGCAGCGTCGCTCTCTGGCGCGCGCCCGCCGCTTTCGATGATGCCGGCATTCGATGAAATCATGGAACGAATGGGCGGCCGCAGCGAATGGGGCGGCCGCGTGGGAACGCGCGTGTTTCCGGCGACCGTTTCGCTGGTGGACGATCCCACGATGAAGGATTTCCAGGGACAGCCGCTGCTCAGCTATTACGAAGTGGATGATGAGGGCGTAAAGGCGCAGCGCGTCGAACTCGTTCAGAACGGCATACTGAAGAATCAACTGATGTCACGCCGCCCGGGTCCTGACTTCGGCTCGTCGAATGGGCACGGGCGCTCGGCACAGCTTTCCGATCCCAAAGCACTGAGCAGCACTTTGATTTTCCAGGCAAGCGATGCGCTCAACGCTGCCGATCTGCGCAAGAAATTTATCGAAGCCTGCCGCCAGGACGGCCACGAGTGGTGCATCGAAGTGAAGCGGATGGACAACCCTGCTCTCTCGTCGCTGGGGCAGCAGGATTTCTCCGATTTTATCGGCTCGATTGCCGGAGGGATTCCGAGCGGGGAACACGTTCCTCTGCTTTTCTACCGCGTCTATGTGGCAGACGGGCGCGAGGAGCTGGTTCGCGGCGGACACATTGAGGGTCTCAATCTGCGATCGCTGCGAAATATTATGGGCGCCGGAAACGATCTCACCGTCTACGGCTACATGCAGAACCCAGCGGGAGGATTTGCCGGAACCGCGCTCGGTTCGTTTGGCGGCGCGCAGGGCGGCATTCCAAGCGCCGTGATTGCGCCGTCGTTGCTTCTCGAAGAAGTGGAGATTCGCGGTTTCCACGGCGAACCGCGCCGGTTGCCGCTCCTCGCGCCTCCAGCATTGAAATAGTGGTTAACCCGCGCGATTCTAATCCGAAACCCTTCGCCACCTGCGACGCCAGCGTATAATCGCCGGACGATGACCCCGGCCGTTGCGGCGCAGTCGCCCCAAACGCACGAACAAGCCACTCACGAAAAGCGTGTGGCGGCGCTCGCCTCTGTCGGCTCCGCGATCGTCCTTGTGTCTCTCAAAGTATTTCTCACCGTCATCACGGGCAGCCTCGGAGTTCTCTCCGAAGCCTTGCATTCCAGCCTTGATCTCGTCGCCGCCGTCATCACGTATCTATCGGTGCGAGTGGCGGACATGCCTCCCGACGCGGACCACCTCTATGGCCACGGAAAAGTGGAGAGCTTTTCTGCATTTGTCGAGACCGCCCTACTGTTACTTACGGCCGTTTACATCATTTGGGAGGCATTCCAACGCCTGATCTTTCACGCCGCCCACATTCGGCCCAGCCTGCGCGCCATCATCATCCTCACCATCTGCATGGGAATCGATTTTGTGCGCGCCCGCGGATTGACGCGCGTCTCGCGCAAATATCCCAGCGAAGCGCTGGAGGCGGACGCCCTGCATTTCTCGACGGACGTTTGGAGCACGTTCGTCGTAATCCTGGGCATCACCGGCGCATTGTTCGGCGCGAAATACGGTATTCCGTGGCTCGGCACGCTCGACGCTTTCGCCGCTCTCGGCGTCGCAGGCCTCATCATCTGGATTGGTTCGAGACTCGGAAAGACGACCATCGACGCGCTGCTCGACGTGGCGCCCAGCGGCCTGCAACAACAGATCGCGGCGGCCGTCGCGAACACCGAAGGCGTGCTGCGTAGCGAACGCGTGCGCGTCCGCCGTTCGGGCCAGAATTATTTTGTGGATGTGACGATCAGTGTTCCGCGCACGGCCAGTCTCGAACAGGCGCACGCTGCGAGCGATGCCGTCGAGCGAAGTGTTGAATCGGTCGTTCCGGCGGATGTCGTCGTTCACGTGGAGCCGCGCGCGCGCAGTGACGAGGATCTATTCGAGAAGATTCGCGCCGTAGCCCAGCGCCGCGGCCTCGCCGTCCACGAACTTTCCGCCCATCAATTCGAGGGGCGGCTTTTTATCGAGCTGCATCTCGAAGTGAACGAAGGTTCGAGCCTCAAGGAAGCTCATCGCAGCGCCACCGAACTCGAAGAGGACATTCGCGCCGCCACCGACGCTCGCGCTCTGATTAACATTCATATCGAACCGCTCGGCGCGCGCATCGCCGGCGCCGAGGAAATGAAGGGGCTTTCGCGTTCGGTTCAGGATTTTCTGAATTCACTGCAATCGGAATATCACGAGCTGATCGATTGCCACGAAGTGCATGTGCGCAGCGTTGACCACAAAATTCTCGTCTCCTGCCACTGTGCGATGGACGGCAGCCTGCCGATTACGGAAGTACATGACATCACGGCCGCGCTCGAAGATCGCGTGAAAGAGCGCTTCCCTCAGATCTTCCGCCTGACGATTCACCCCGAGCCTGTGGAAGAGAGCTGACGCCCTCTCGTAAACACCTGCGCGCCTAGCGCGATCACCGCAGGAAAACATTCCAGCACGTAGCGCGGCTCCGGCGCTTCCACAAAACGTGTGAAAAATACGGTGCGCACAACAATAAACACAATCAGAAGTGCCCATCCCGGCCGGTGCCGCGCAATCCACGCTCCCCAGAGTCCAAGCGCGAGATAAATACCATTCACAAGCACGAGCGCGAGCGTTGCGAGAAAATCCTTCCGATCGTCCTGCCACTCATCGCGCAGCGGCCACATGTGCCCCGAATAGGGCAGCAGTTCCATGCGCGGCGTAAACCATAACGTGAGTACACGCAATAGCGGCACTTCGAGGCGCGTTCGCAACGGGTGCCGCTGGGTTCGTTCGCGCGCGATTTCGCGGAACTGCTCATCAAGCACCGGACCCATCGTCAGCGCCTCGTTGTATTGCTCGAGCAATGCTTCCACGCGCGCCCTCTCATCCGGCGACTCAAACGCCCGCGCGGGAATATCGTCGATCGAAATCTCCTCGACGTTTACCTTCCACGTCACGAGGTAAACATCGCGAAATCGCCAGAGCCACGTATTCGTCCAGTCGTTCAAACCAAGCGGCGTGTACTCGCCCGGCAATTCGCTGTAACGCGGCGCAAGAAACTGTACATCATGCAACACGGTCCAATTGCGCGCCGCCCACGGGACCAGCGGAAGCAGCAAGCCAAATCCCATCAGCACGCCAGCTCGCAAAAGCTTCGCCCAATCAGTTGGACGTCGCCATTTCACGACGAGCACGAGTCCAGCGGCCACGAGCAGCAGTGGAGTCTCTGGCCGCACAAGGGTTCCGAACCCCACGACGATCCCCGCAAGGAACCAATGATTTCTGAGTAATGGGGCTGCGGTTCGCTCAACGGGCCGCCCGAGATCCGTTTCGAGCAGCACCAGAATCGCAAGCGACGTCAAAAACACCACGAGAGTTTCCGTAAGTACCACCGCCGAATAATTCGCCGTGAATGGGCACAACGCCGCAAGCCACAGCCCCGCGAGCGCCACCCGCCGGCGCGATTCCGCAGGAGCCAGTCGCGAAGCAATCAATGCGATCAGGAAGCAGCCGGCCACGTCCACCACAGTCTGCGCCAGCATCACGGCTCGCGGCGAATTTCCGGCAAACGCGAACACAGCAGCCAGAAATGCCGGATAACCGGGCACCCGCATATCGACGGGCGTAAGTTGCCCGTTCACGGGAAATCCATACACCCCGTTCTTCAGCCAATTCCAGGCAAGCTCGATGTAGAATGGAGCGTCGCCCGAATCCGTCACAGGAAATTTCAGAACGAAAAACACTCGCAGCATCAGCCCTGTTAGTGCCGCAAGTGCGATGTTTGTGCGCAATCTCGCGATGGGAGTGATTGACACGATGTTGGTGGACGGCTAGCTTGGATTGCCTGAATGCCTGAACGCAAGCCAATTTTCTACGATCAGGAGAGCCGCCGCTGGCGTGCGACCCGCCGCGTGATGGAAATTACCGGCGGGCTCTTTACGATCGTCCTCGTAATTTTCATCATTAACGTGATTCGTAACCCGGATCTGCCTGATATTCTTCGCGCCGACACTCACGGCACACTCCATGCGATTCGCGGGCGCCTGAAAGCGAAATCCGTTCGTCCCGGCCGAAAACATCGCGTAGCGCAACTCGGACAAATCCCCAGCAACTACGATCCGCTGCGCGCGGCGTTTTACGTGAGCTGGGATTCCACCAGCCTCGCATCCCTTCAGGCGCATTATCACGATCTCGATTTGTTGATCCCCGAAGCTTTGCACGCCGTTTCGCCCGACGGCCATCTCGACGTGGATCAGGATCCGAAGCTCGTCGACTGGATGCAGACGATCAAAGGAAAAGGCGTCGACCTCCCCGTCATGTCGATGGTCAACAACTACGACGGGAAAGATTGGAAAGTGCCGGAGATGGCGGACATGCTCTCGCGTCCGGCGTCCCGCGAAAAGCTGGCGAAAGCGCTCGAGGCGTTTGCCACCTCTCAACATGAACCGGGAATCGTTGTCGACTTCGAGGAAGTTCCGCAGGCGAGCCAGGAAAATTTCCAGCATTTCATCCACGATCTCGCCCTTGCGCTTCATGCAGCGAACCTCAAGCTGATGGTCGCTCTCCCCGCCGCCGACTGGAGCTATGACTATAAGTATTTCGCCTCGCAAGCCGACGCAATCATTCTGATGAATTACGACTTTCACTGGCCGGCTTCCGCGCCAGGGCCGGTGGTGGCGCAGGACTGGTTCGTTCGCAACATCGACAACATTCTGAAAATCGTGCCGCCGGAAAAAATCGTGATGGGCATCGCGAATTATGGTTATGACTGGCCGGCCAAAACAAAACAGGACCCGAATCCGGTCGCGCAGGCCGTCACGTTTGAACAGGGCGTCATCACTGCCGTTGAATCCCAGACCGATATTGAGTTCGATCCCGATTCTCTGAGCCCGCACTATTCCTACGAAGACGAAAAAAACGTCGTCCACAACGTGTGGATGCTCGACGGCATCACCGCCTACAACGAGCTGCGCGCCGCCGAGCGCACTCACGTGCAGGGCACCGCGCTCTGGCGCCTGGGGATGGAAGACCCCTCGCTCTGGTATATCTGGGACGCGACGCGGCCCGATGACGCTGCTCGAGCGAAGCTCGAAGACGTGCCGCCCGGATACGATTTGATCCTTGAAGGCGATGGTGACATTTGGCGCATCACCGCGACACCGCAGAGCGGACGGCGCACATTCGATTACGATCCGGATACCGATCTCTTCGACGACGAGACGTTCAAGAGCTATCCGCTCACCTGGCGCATTCAGCAGATGGGCGATATGCCGAACAAAGTGGCGCTCACGTTCGATGATGGCCCGGACCCGCAGTGGACGCCGAAGATTTTGGACATTTTGAATGCGAAGGGCGTCCCCGCTTGCTTTTTCGTAATCGGTGAATCCGCGAATCAGGATACCGACATCGTGAAGCGCGAATTTGCGGTGGGAAACGAAGTGGGCAATCACACGTTTACCCACCCTGATTTTGAAACGATATCGAAATCCCAGCTGCAGATTGAATTGAACCTCACCGAACTGCTGCTCGAAAGCAGCCTCGGCGTGAAAACATTGTTGTTCCGGCCTCCCTACGGGATCGATCACCAGCCGGAAACAGCGAGCGAAATTCAGATGCTCCCGATTCCGCAAGCGATGGGTTACATCATCGTCGGCGCGCGCGTGGATCCGCACGATTGGGGCGAACCCAACGGTGGCGCACCGCCGCCCACGGATACGATTGTGAAGCGCGTGCTTGCCGACGCGACCGCCGGCAAGGGCAATATCATTCTGATGCACGACGGCGGAGGCGATCGCAGCCACACCGTCGAAGCGTTGCCGCGAGTGATTGACGGGCTGCGCGCGAAGGGTTACGAGTTTGTTTCGGTTTCAGCGCTTTTGAACCAAACACGGGCGCAGGTGATGCCGCCGCTCAGCCACCAGGAGTGGCTTTTCGCGCGTGCTGACGCTTTTATCTTCGATGTGTTCCGTTTGTTCCGCGCGGGGATCGGATTTATTTTTATTGCAGGAATTTTGCTCGTCAGCGGCCGGGCGCTTGTGATCGGCTTGCTTGCGCTCGCGGAAAAGCTTCGCCCCTCGCCGCCGGACAATCCAGATTACCAGCCGACGGTCACCGTCCTTGTACCTGCCTACAACGAAGAGACGGTGATTCTCGATACGATTCGCTCCGCGCTCGCATCGGGATATCCCAAGCTCGAAATTCTCGTGATTGATGACGGTTCGACGGATCACACCGCGGAACTGGTTCGCGATAATTACGGGCGCGACCCTCGCGTTCGCCTGCTGCTACAGCCCAATCGCGGCAAACCCACTGCGCTGAATAACGGACTTGCGGAAGCGACGGGTGAAATCATCGTCTCGATCGATGCGGATACGATTGTGGACGCCACTGCAATTCCGCTGCTGGTGCGCCATTTTGCCAATCCGAAAGTGGGCGCCGTCGCTGGAAACGTGAAAGTGATGAACCGCAATCGCTGGCTCACGCGCTGGCAGGCGCTCGAATACATCACCAGTCAAAACCTCGAAAAGCGCGCGTTCGATCTGCTGAATTGCATTCCAGTGGTGCCGGGCGCCGCCGGCGCGTGGCGCGCCGATGTTCTGAAGAGCCACGGAGGATTTTCAGGCGACACCGTTGCCGAAGATACCGACCTCACGCTCACGATTCGCCGCGAAGGCTGGAAAATTGTCTACGACGAGGACGCAATCGGCCGCACGGAAGTCCCCGAAACTGTGGAAGCATTAATTCGCCAGCGCTTTCGCTGGACCTTTGGCACGATGCAAGCCATCTGGAAGCATCGCGACGCGGTGGGCAAGCCGCGCTACGGAACTCTTGGGTGGGTGGCGATTCCGAATATTTTTCTATTCCAGATTTTGCTGCCGCTCGTCTCGCCCGTGATCGATCTTTTGTTTTTGCTGTCGATTGCGCTTTGGGGGCTCGCGCAACTGCGCATCGCGCGTTTGCCGCAGCTCTGGACGCTTCAGGACGTGGAGCGTTCGCTGATTTTTTTCGCAATCTTCATGTTCATCGATCTCTTGACGTGCGTGGTGGCATTCGCGCTCGAAAAAAATGAAGATTGGACGCTGTTGGCTCCGCTCATCCTCCAGCGCTTTTACTACCGGCAGATGATGTACGTGGTTTTGTTCCGCGCTTTGCGTGAAGCCGTGCGAGGCCGCCCCGTCGGATGGCGCGGCGTAGAACCGCAAATGCCGGCGCCTGTCGCGCAGGGCTAGTGTGCGAGCCGCATATTTGAGTTGTGCTGGAGACTTCGTAGCGCCGGCATCCTGCCGGCTCTTTTCGCAGGAAACGGCAACGACGCGGGTTCTTTCCGCGCGAACGACTCGCCAAGATGGAGTTCTGCGTCAGCACCCCGGCTAGGCCATTGACGCCCAAAACCAAACATCCAAACATCAGGATTTTCGGTTGCTTTTGCCTGCTTCGGGTGAATCGCCGGACTCCGATGAATCGCCCTCCGCTTTTTTATCTTTCTGCATGATGTACTCGACTTTGTGTGTGGGATTGACGATCTTTTGAACGGACATCAGCACGCCGCTCAACGCGCGCGCCCGCTGCGCCTCGGCTTCAAATTCCTCTTCCGTCATATTCGCGTAGCGGTCGCCGCTCGCAAGGTTCACGATCCCGCATATCGCAGCGACGACGACGACAACCGCAATCAGCGCAAGAATGTAGTTCATCGATTTTCGCGCGCTCTCCGACGCGCCTTACTCCAAACCCAGTTTACGGATGGCATTGCAGCAGCAGCAAGCGGAATAACTTTGCACGATCCCGCCTCCCTCTGCTAGCATCAGATTAGCTAGTGGGCTGCATCCCGAAGCTGGGAGCGGCACCGGAGGCAGAATATGAGCGTCGCACCCCGTGCGGACAACGGTAAAGTGACCGTGCCCGACATTCTCTCCCGCAAGCTTTTCCCTGGCTCTCCCGCAACGAAGAAAATCACGTTTCTAACGGCCTACGACTATCCTACCGCGCGCCTTCTCGATGAGGCCGGCGTCGACATGCTGCTCGTCGGCGATTCGCTCGGCATGGTGGTGCTCGGCTACGACAGCACTCTTCCCGTCACGCTCGATGAAATTTTGCACCACACGCGCGCGGTTCGCCGCGGAACGAAACGCGCTCTCGTCGTGGCCGACATGCCGTTCGGCAGCTTTCACGTTTCGATTGCGGAATCCTTGCACAATGCCATTCGCCTTGTAAAAGAAGGCGGAGCGGAAGCGGTGAAAGTGGAAGGCGGCGAGCGCCGGCTCGAATTGATTTCGCGCCTCGTGGAAGCCGAAATTCCGGTGATGGGCCACGTCGGCTTGACGCCGCAATCCATCAACGCGATGGGTGGTTTTCACGTGCAGGGAAAAACTGCTGAAGCCGCGAAGCAGCTTGAGCGCGATGCATTGGCCGTCGAAGCGGCCGGAGCGTTTTCTGTTGTGCTCGAATCGGTTCCGCGCGACCTTGCTGCTCAAATCACGCGCCAGCTTCGTATCCCGACACTCGGCATCGGCGCGGGCCCGGATTGCGACGGGCAGGTTCTCGTGTTCCACGATCTCGTGGGCCTCACGATCGGCCACAAACCGAAATTCGCGCGCCAGTATGTGAATCTGTCAGCGGAAATTTCGCGCGCCGCCGCCGAATTTTGCGACGACGTCCGCAACGGCAGCTTTCCTTCGGACGCCGAGTCGTATCATTCGCCAGCCGAGCTGCGCGAACAGCTGCTGGCGCGCCAGCGAACCTGATCGACGCGAAGGGCTTGCCGGGCCAACGCATTTGTAGCGCCGCCCTTCAGGGCGGCATTCTTGAGCCGCTGAGCAAGCAAACCGTCCGCCAATGAGGAGCAATCTCGCATGAACGTAGAAGATATTCGCCAACTCTACGAATACAATTCCTGGGCCAATCACCGCACGCTCGACGCCTGCGCCGCCCTCACCGGCGAGCAATTCACGCGCGACCTCAGTTCCAGCTTTCGCTCCATCCGCGACACTCTCGCGCACGTCTGCGAAGTGGAATGGCTCTGGCTCGAACGCTGGCAAGGCCGTTCCGCAAATTCACTGCGCTCCGGATCCGACTTTCCAACCCTTGATTCGCTGCGCCGCCGCTGGAATGAAGTGGAACCGGCCCTGAACGATTACGTGCAAGCGCTTCGCCCGGAAGATCTCGATCGCATCGTCGAACACAAAACCACAAAGGGCGTGCCGCAGGCTGCGCCGCTTCGCCAGATGCTCCAGCACCTCGTCAATCACGGCACCTATCACCGCGGCCAGGTGGCCACGATGCTTCGCCAACTCGGTGCCACCCCCAATTCCTCCGATCTGATTTTCTTTTATCGCGAACGCGCCGCAAAGGCCTCTGCCTGATGCGCGACAGCGCTTCCAGACAGGCCTAGCGCGAATCTGCCATGGAAATAATCCGCACCGCATCATGGATGAAACAAGTCGGCCGCGACGCGCGCCAGTCCGACCGTATTCTCGGTTTCGTCCCGACGATGGGCGCGCTGCACAGGGGCCACGCGTCCCTAGTCGAATTAGCGAAGGCGCAGTGTTCCCCGGTCGTCGTCTCAATTTTTGTAAATCCAAAACAATTCGGCCCCGCCGAAGATTTTCAGAAGTACCCGCGCACGCTCGAGTCCGATCGCGCCACGCTCGAAACATTAGGCGTTGACTATCTGTTCGCCCCGCCGGCCGAGGAAATCTACCCGAAAGGTTTTCGCACAACCGTGGAAGTGGAAGGCCTGAGCACACGCCTCGAAGGACGCTCGCGCCCCGGCCATTTTCAAGGCGTCGCAACCGTCGTGCTGAAACTTTTTGAAATCGTCCAGCCGCGCTTCGCCTATTTCGGCCGCAAGGACGCGCAACAATCCCGCGTCATCCAACAAATGGCGACGGATTTGAATCTCGATACCGAAGTGATCGTCGCGCCCATCGTTCGCGAACCGGATGGACTCGCCCTTTCTTCGCGCAACGCATACCTGAGCCCCGAGCGAGCGCCGAGCGGCCACATCTCTCCATCGTGCGCTCGAAGCCGCACAACGAGAAATCACCACAGGCGAACGCGATGCCGCGCGCCTGATCGTATCCATGCGTGGTGTGCTCGATTCCGAACCCGGCGTGAAGATCGACTACGTGGAAATTGTTGACGTGGAAACTCTCGAACCCGTAACCGCTTTGCGCAACCGCTGTTTCATTTTGATCGCGGCGCTAGTGGGAAAAACCCGCCTGATCGACAACGCGCTAGTCGAACAAGCCGCCGATTCATTCCGCATCACAATCTAAAATATCCTGTCATCCTGCCTGCCCTGAGGAACGAAGGGAGCGCGGCGCGATTTTTGCGTCCCGGAGGATGTTACGGGACGAAGGATCTCAATCCCAGCATTGGCAACACCGCAATTCATCGCGCCATTCAGCCGCCACGCACTCACTCGCCCTGAATCGCCGCCAACACCTCAGCCGCGTGCCCCTTCGGCGTCACATTGTCCCAAATCTTCCGAATCTCGCCTTCCGCGCCAATCCAGTACGTCATCCGCACAATTCCAAGAAACGATTTCCCCAGAAAACTTTTCATTCGCCGCGCGCCGTACGCTTCAATCACTTCAAATTCGGTATCCGCGAGCAGAGGAAAATTCAATTTGTGCTTCACTTTGAATTTTGTCTGCAGCTCTACCGAATCCGCGCTGCACCCCAGGATCGCGGTGTTTTCTGCTTCGAATTTCTTGATGGCGTCGCGAAACTCGGACGCTTCGTTCGTTCAACCGGGTGTATTGGCCTTGGGGTAAAAAAACAGAACGACGTTCTTCCCGCTATATTCCGCGGAAGACACTTTTTCCCCGTTGTCGGCCGTAACAATGAAGCCCGGTGCTTTGTCGCCTTCTTTCAACATTTCACCTTTCCCGCCTGCCTTCACACCTGCAATCTTAAACTTCGGCCAGCACTCGCTTCAATATATCGTTCACAAGCTGCGGATTCGCCTGGCCGCGCGTTTCCTTCATCACTTGACCCACGAAAAATTTGAACACGCCTTCATTGCCCGCGCGGTACTTCGCCACATTGTCCGGGCTCTTCGCCGTCACCTGCCGGGCAATCTTTTCAATCGCGCCGGAATCCGTGATTTGCGCCATTCCTTCAGCTGCAACAATTTCGCCGGCGCTCTTCCCGGTCTCGAACATCCGTTCGAACACTTTCTTGCCGCTCGCCGCCGTGATTTCTCCGCCTTCCACTTTCTTCAGAAGTTCCGCAAGCGCTGCCGGCGCTACAGTGGATTCGGAAATATCTTTACCCGCATCTCTTTAGACGCCGCAGCAGCTCGACCGATATCCAGCTCGCCGCCGATTTCGACGGATGCGCCCGCGCGCACCGTCGCTTCGAAATATTCCGCAAGCGACTGCCCCGCCGTCAGCACACCTGCATCGTAAGCCGCGATTCCGTATTCGCTTTGAAACCTTTCCCGCTTCGCCGACGGCAATTCCGGCATCTCCGCGTTCACTTCCGCGATCATTTGCTCCGGCACACTCACCGGCAACAAATCCGGATCGGGGAAATAACGATAGTCGTGCGCAAATTCCTTCGAGCGCATCGACTCCGTGCGCCCGCCCGCCACGTTCCACAGCCGCGTTTCCTGGGTTACCGTGCCACCTGCTTCCAGCACGCCAATCTGCCGCTCGATTTCGAATTCAAGCGCGTGCGAAAGGTAGCGAAACGAATTCAAATTCTTCACTTCCACTTTCGTTCCGAATTTAGGCGTTCCGCGCAGCCGCACGCTTACGTTCGCATCGCACCGCAGTGAGCCTTCTTCCATATTGCAATCGCTCACGTCCGTGTACTCGAGCACTTGTTTCAACGTGTTCAAATACTGATACGCTTCGGCAGGCGTCCGAATATCAGGCTCCGACACAATTTCCACCAGCGGCACTCCGCCGCGATTGAAATCGATATAGCTCCATTTGTCCGAATCCGCGAATCCTTCGTGCAGATTCTTTGCCGCGTCTTCTTCCATGTGCAGGCGCGTGATCCCGATTTTCTTCGTCGCGCCGTCGTGCTCGATCTCGAGGCGTCCTTCGGTGGCGAGCGGCAGCTCGTACATGCGAAATCTGGTAGCCCTTCGGCAGGTCGGGATAAAAATAATTCTTGCGCGCAAAGCGCGAGCGCTCGTGAATCCTTGCCTGCAGCGCTAGTGACGCCCGCACGGCCAGCTCCACCGCCTTGCGATTCAGCACCGGAAGCGCACCGGGCAAACCCAAACACACCGGACACGTGTTCTTGTTCGGCGCGTCGCCAAATCGGGTGGAGCAGCCGCAGAACGCTTTCGTTTTCGTTTTGAGCTGCGCGTGCACTTCCAGGCCGATGACGGGTTCGTACCGCGCCATCACCTCCGGCGTAACGCGCATCTCCTGTGCGATTCGTGCCATGTTGGACTCAGAATTATAGCATTCGAACGGCGCGGGCCGTCGCACCTAGAACTACCTTCGGCAGATGACATTTTGGTGATGTCATTTTCGATGGACGCGTTTCGCCAGCTCTTTCAGCGAATCCTCGATAATCCCGTCATGAAACGGCCGTATCAAGCGCCAGTAGACTCGTCCCCGCGCCCCAAGAAAATTGGCGCACGTTATGTTGTAGACGCGAGAGCCGCCAGCCCCGTCCGCTTCCACCAGCCAACTCATCACCGCGTCCGTGAGCCGGTTCTTTACGCTCATGCTCACTTCGCACGGCGCGTTCACGTAATCGATGCGGAAGAAAGCATAGTGACGCCCCACTTCGAGCGGTTCCGGCCGGTGTCGCCGCATCCCGCGATCCCAGCCGAATAATTTCCCCAGAGCCATCCGCACCGCGAACAGCGCTCGCCACCCCGCTCCCGGATTCAGTAAATCGTGCGATGCAAACTCCGGGAAAATGCGTTCGCGCGGCGCCGGAATCTCGGCCATGTGAATATTTACAACCGAGAATCCCGGCGCCCGCTTTGCCGTCCAGCAGTCTGCGTGTTTCTCGAGAAAGTCCGATTCCGATACCTTCAACGAATCCTCGTCGGGAGAAGTCCGCAGAGCCTCTAGTGGCTGGAGCGGCCGCCTCCGGCCGGTATCTGCATCTTAACACCCGCGAGAAAATTCAATCGCAATGCCGGGAAGCCAAACGCCTCCTCGTATCGTTGATTGAGAAAGTTGTTCAGCCGTCCGTAGATTTCAATACCGCGCGGGAACTGATACGAAAATCCGCCGTTGGCCAGAACGTATCCCTTATTTCGAAACAGGCACTGCAGCTCCAGTTCGCATGCAAAGCTTCCATCGTTGGGTTCGATGTCGAGAACGGCGCCGCGCACAGTCCCGTTCAGATTCAACATCAAGCGCCCATGAGTCCACGTGACGTTGTACCCTGCGGAATTGTGCGGACGCCGCAGCAACGGCTGGCCCACCTCAAATGGAAACTGCGCTTCCGTGGCGCCATCGAGCGCGAGAATCGCCGTGTTGAGCCAGGTGTAGGACGCAATTATTTCCAGCGATCGAAACGGCCGGACGCGAATGCTATTTTCAAGTCCGTACGCGCGCGACTTCGCGAGATTTGCCGATTGAAACGTACTCAAATCCGGAAGCGATCCGGTCGTTACGATCTGATCCTTGAATTGATTGTAGAAAAATGTAACGTCGAGGATCGCGCGTCCCTGCGCCATCCGCTGTTCCACACCTGCATCGTAGCTGATGCTCTCCTCCGGTTTCAGCCTCGGGTTGTCCGTAAACGCTAATTCGAATCCGTCCGGTGGGCGGATACCTGTGCCGAAGCTCGCATGAAGCCGCGTGGCGCCGAAAAAACCGTCTGCATCGGACTGCCGCACCAGATACGCAGCGGAGATTCGCGGGTCTACCTTTGTGATGGAACTCGCTGGAATTTCCGGCTCCCCCGCGCCGGGATCGGCAAGCAGAGTTCCGGTTCGAATGTTGTCAACGCGCAATCCCGTGTTGATGAACCACCGTTTGCCGGGCGTCCATCGATTCTCCGCAAAGAACGCGTAGCTTTCTCGCGGCAAGATGAACGGATTGAAATCCGCGTCAGTGATGAACGTATCTTTGAACTGATCGCGGTCGTATTCGAATCCGGCTACGAGCACGTCCTTCGACGACACGGAGATTTCGCTTCGCGTGTTCGCTACCACGCGCGAACTGTTCGAGAACGAATCTCCAAAGGGAGACGTGAACGAGAATCGGTCCGTCGAGAAGCTAACGGTTGTCACCTGCTGAAAACGAGTGGAAAACTGTTCGGTGTAGTTCCCCTGATATCCGAACAAATTCTGGTTCTGGCGCGACACCGTATCGATTCCGGGAAACAATCCGTCGGGATCGGAACCGAACGGGCCCGGCAGTCCTCCGTTGTCGGCCGCTCCCGTGAAATGGAAATTAAATTTTCGGCGCGGCGAGCGCGAGTAGCCCAGACTCACAGTGGACGCCTGATTTCGGTAATCGTCATTCGCCACCATTCCGTTCGTTTCCAGTTTTGACAGGCTGTATGCCCAGTTGAAGCCGCCGGTAAGCCCAGCGCCGCTGGTTCCCAACCGCCACGTGTACAAACTTCCGCCCTCGCCAAAAAACGAAAAATGCGGCGGCCCTTCGCCGTGCTCCGTCACGATGTTGATCAAACCGGCGACGGCATTCGATCCGTACAATGCGCTTTCAGGCCCGCGAACCACTTCCACTTGCTGCACTCCACCAGTCATGAGCGGCGAGAGGTCGAATCCGCCGCCGAAATCGTTCAGCGGAATGCCGTCAATCATCACCAGGTTGTAGTTCGAATCTCCCCCGCGAATGAACGCGCTTGTCACCCCGCCCCGCCCGAGCGTTTGATTGATCTCGACTCCCGGCAAGCCTCTCAACACCTCTGAGACAAATTGTGCGGCGCGATCTTCGATCTCTTGCTGCGGAATCACGCTCACGGAAGAACCAATCTGTGACGTGAGGGCTCCGCCCGGTGAAGCTGCGACGACCACACGCTCCTGCACCGCGCTCAATTCCAATTGAAGGTCGATGGTCTGCTTTTCGCCGGGCTTCAGCTCGATGTCGCTGCGGAGTTCATTGAAGCCGGGAGAATTTCCGAGCACAGCATACGTCCCGGCGCTGAGGCTTTCGAACTTGAACTGGCCTTGCGCGTCGGCATTCCGGACTACGAGTTGCGACATCGCGAAGAGCAGCGTGACACGCGCGCCGGGAATTGCGCGGCCATCCGGATCGCGCACAGTTCCTACGATCGACGCTTTTTCTGTGGAAGCTGAAGATTGGCTCTTCGAGTTTGTGCCGGAGCTATTCGATGATTGTGCAGAAAGTGTTGCGGCAAACAAGAGAAACAGCACTGAAGCAAAGGACAAATACGAACGGAGAAGTCTCATTGTTCCTCCTCTCCCTCTCGCGCGGGAGTTGAAGGTTGTTCAAATGCGCGTGGCCACAACGCTTGCAACGCGGCCTCGCATTTGAATTCGAGACTCCGCAGGTCTCCTGGCTCGGCGATTCACTTCGATCGTTTTGAAAATCGCTTCCAAGCGATCGAAGCAGCGGCGCGGCCTTCCCATCCCGGCCTGAATCTCGCGATTCAGAACACGGAACAGTGGCACGCACCGAACATTTCCGCCTTACAGTCGCGCGGCGGCGACGGCTTTGCACCGTCTTCCCTTGCGCGGAGTCTCTTGTGATAGTCGACAGCGCTGCATAATCTGCAACCACGCCGCCTGCGAAGGCGAACCTCTCGCCCGCGCGATACGCTAAAACCCTTCCGCTAATCCTCGATTGTCATTCTGAGCGCAGCGAAGAATCTCAACGTTCACTTCGCTCAAAATACACGACGAGGCTACAAGTTCCGCCTAGAGGCGCGCCGAACAGCGCACGCCCTCAATGCGTTCCCCTCAAAATCACTCTCGGCCTGCCATTGCCCCGCGTCTCCACTTCCAGCGGCGCCTCAAAAACCTCTTCAAGCAACTCGCGCTGATACACTTCGCCCGGCGTTCCGATCCGCAGACACTTGCCTTTCTGCAACAGCACGATGCGATCGGAAAATTCCGCCGCGAGATTCAATTCATGCGTCACCACCACCACGGTGTAGCGGTTTTCGTCCGCGAGCATTCGCAATCGGCGCAGTAATTCCACTTTGCCGCCGATATCGAGATGCTGCGTCGGCTCATCGAGCAGCAAGAGCGACGGCTGCTGCGCCAGCGCCCGCGCTAAAATCACTCGCTGTTTTTCGCCGCCCGAAAGCTGTTCCATCCATCGATCGCGCAGCGCGTCCGCGCCCACCTGCGCGAGCGCATTCCCCGCCATCAAACAATCTTCATCGCTCTCGAATCGCAATCGCCGCCCGTATGGGTAGCGGCCCTGCAGCACGTACTCCCACACGCGCAGCGGAAACAGCAATTCGCTTTCCTGCTGCACGAGCGCAATTTTTTGCGCTCGCGTTCGCAAGTCGAGCCCGCCCACTTCGGCTCCGTCGATTTCAACGCGCCCGGAAAGCGGCTTAATCACGCCTCCCAGCAATTTCAGCAGTGTCGATTTGCCGCTCGCGTTGGGACCCAGAATCGCAACCAGCTCGCGCTGCTGCGCTTCGAAACTCGCAGGGCCCAGCGTAAACTTCGGCGCTGAACGGTCCGTCGCAGAATACGCGTAGCTCACCTGCTCCACTTTCAGACGCGGCCGCGGCCCCGCAACGGCCGCACCCGTTTGCGATCCGAGTGATGCTCCGCTTCCAGTCGAAGCGCTCATCGAACTTTCCGCCGCATCAAATAAATAAACACCGGCGCGCCCGCAAGCGCCGTCATCGCGCCGACAGGCAATTCCGTTGGCGCCACGATCGTTCGCGCGAGCGTATCGGCAACCACAATCGCAATCGCGCCGCCCAGCGCTGATGCAGGAATCAGCAGCCGGTAGTCATTTCCAAACAGCATCCGCATCACGTGCGGCACGAGCAATCCCACATATCCAATCGCGCCGCTCACCGAAACCGCAAGGCCCGTGAGAAGCGAAGCACCGATGTAAACCACCAGCTTCACGCGCTTCACGTTCACGCCGAGATGCCGCGCTTCCTGCTCGCCCGTTAGAATCAAATTCAAATCGGACGACGTGGTGTAAATCGATCCGAGCACGACGAGCAAAATAAAATAGAGCCACCGCAAATCGATTGCCGCCGGTGACGACAAATCCCCCATCAGCCAGAACGCCATTCCGCGCAGGTCGCGCCCGCTCAGTGTCGTCATTAAAAACATGATGATTGCCGATAAAAACGACGCGGACACAATGCCCGCGAGCAGGAGCGTGGGGCTATCGAGTTGCCCGCCGCGCCTCCCGAGAAAATAAACCGCAGCAATCGTCGCCGCCGCGCCGCCAAACGCCGCCACCTGAATCAGTCCCGGCACATGCGGCGCAATCACCAGACTCACAATCGCGCCGAGCGCTGCTCCGCTCGATACGCCCAATACATAAGGATCGGCGAGCGGATTTCGCAGCAGCGCTTGAAAGCCCGCGCCGGCTGTGGAAAGTGCCGCGCCTACCAAAATTCCCAGCGCAATTCGCGGCAGCCGCAATCCAAAAACCACCAGCCAGAATTCCGACGGAATCTGCTCCCGCCGCCCGGCTGCTTCGCGGAAAAGCGTCATCACGATATCGCTCACCGAAATCGGATACGCTCCCATTCGCAGCGCAATCACCACAACAACGAAAAGCACCGCGAACAGCACGCTGCACACGCCCAAGATTCTCTTTGGCGTTAACGGCCTCAAAGCGCAACCTCCGGACGCACATCGATCTCAGTCTTGCCGGTGGCAGGGGCGGGTCTCAGACCCGCCTGCGCATCAAACTCCGCAATCGCCGCTACGCGCACTGAATTCTCATTTCCCATTTTTACTTTTCCATTTTCCGCTTCCGGAAATTTATCCGGATGCAACGCGCGCGCCAGCTGCTCGATCGCATCCACCAATCCTGGCGACGGCCGGTCCACTTCCTCGCTCACCACCGCGAGATGCCCCATCTCTACTGCGCGCAAAGCCTTCCATCCCGCTTTCGTTCGCAGCGACGCCAATTCCTTCGCGCCAAATCCGGTGTGATTGCTCGAAAACACAATATAATCCGGCTCGAGCCGCACCACTTCCTCAAAAGTAATCTGCGGCCAATTCTGTTTCGCCAGAATCACGGATTCCGCGCCCGCCCAGCGCAACGCATCCGCAATAAAAGTATTTTGCCCGATCGTGATCAGCGGATTCTCCCACACTACGAACAAAACGTGTGTCGGTTGCGTGTCCGCAAGTCGCGCTGCAATCGCATCGAGACGCGCCTGCGCTCGTCCAACCAGCGCAGCACCGTGTTCCGCCGCGCCCATCAATTCCGCAATCCGTTTTGTGGACGCGAGCATTCCGCGCACCGTGTGCGGATTCGCTGTGTACACCGCGACGCCAATTTTCGCGAGCGCATCCACCGTCTCGCTGCGATTGATCGACGTGGTCGCGAGCACCAGATCCGGATGCAGCGCGACGATCGCTTCGAGATTCGGAATTTGCGGACCGCCCACGTGCGGCTTCAATTTCGCAGCCGGCGGCGTGTCGCAATAATCCGTGTCGCCCGCGAGCTTGTCCTCGAGCCCCAGCGCGTAAACCGTCTCCGTCAAATCCGGCGCGAGCGTAACGACGCGTTTCACGTCCGCCGGAACCGCCACACGCCGCCCCGTTTCATCGATGACGATTGTCGCGCCGCTCGATTTCGCAGCGGCGTTCGATTTCGCACCAGCGTTCTGCGCCGCGCCGCGCAACTCTGCGCGAGCCGTTCGCGCCAGCGCGCCGCTCACCGCCGCGCAACACACCGCGCAAATCGTCGCGCACAAAAAAATCGCTCGTCGCCAGCCGCGCCGCAATCCCCGCCTCCGAAAATTCGCGCCACAAAAACAAAAAAGCCTCGCGAGAATAGCGAGGCTCATCGCCACACTCTTTCTCGCGAAGAGTGTCAGCTTCGACCAGCACGGGCAGGTTGCCTGACTTTCAGCCGTTCGCGCGATTCCAATTTCCGCGCCGGCCGATCACAGTGGCGGGACCGTGGCCGATTTTCACGGCCTTCCCCTTAACCCCGTGCCAGCTAAATTGTTCAACGGAAGTCTATGCGCCTCGCATCAGCCTGTCAATTCCGCAAGCGCGCCTAACGATTTTTCCACTTCGGCGCGCGTTTCTCCACCTGCGCGCGCAAACCTTCCTGCGAATCTTCGAGGTCGCCGAGCTCGTTGAGAAAAACTTTCATCGAATTGCGCACGCCTTCGCGCAACGGCAATCCCAGGCTGCCGAGAATCGCTTTTTTCGCCATCGTCAGCACCGCGCCCGACTGCGCTGTGACCTTCGCGATCAATTCATCCACGCGCTTCGGCAATTCTTCTTCGCTCACGAGCCAGTTGACGAGCCCCACTTCGCGCGCGCGCTCCGCCGACATCGTTTCGCCCGTCAACACCAAGTTCGAGCGCCAGCTTCGGCCCCAGAATGTACGGCAGAATCGCGGCAGCGAGCGGAGGAAACGCGCCCAACTTAATTTCCGGCTGCGCAAATCGCGCGCGCGGCGTTGCAATCACCAGATCGCCCAACGCCGCAAGTTCCGCGCCGCCGCCGTACGCCGGGCCGTTGATCACCACCAGCACCGGCTTCGACGTATCCAGCATCGCCGCAAATGTATTGTGAAACGCGTCGAGCAATTGAAACACGCGCCGCTGCGTGTACTCGCCCAGCTCGATGCCGCCGCTGAACGTCTTCCCCGCCGAATCCAGCACGATCAATTTAATTTCGCTGCGCTCGCTCAACGAATTAATTCCCGCCGCCACTTCCGCGAGCATCCGCTCGTTCAGCAAATTGTGCTCAGGACGGTCCAGCGTGAGCCGCGCCACTTCGCCATCCGCGCGAAATTTGACGAACTGAAAATCCTGCACCAGCGGCGCATGCATCGCCAGCGTCCCCAGCACTTCCACTCCAGCGTTCCGTTTATTTTTCTGCATCTGCATCGCGTCAGTCCTCTCAGCCAGGTAGCACAGGCACTCTTGCCTGTGCCACAAGTCTCAACGTGCATGGTGCCAAGTGCTTGGCAACGTCGAATGTCCCGCGTCCTGCACTTATGCGTTCGGCTTAAATTAGCAACTCGCCCCGAGCCTCTAAGCCTAGCCCGTTCCCACGTCCCCCGCCACGCGTCTCCTCCGCCATGCTCCCAATCCGCCAAGCCCGTCATCACTAGCCACTCGCCACCCACCGCCGCCCTTCCGTACTTCCCGCCCTTGACACCATTCACCATTCGATCAACGATCCCACTTGATCATCATTCATCCCGAAACCGTGCCCAAATCCACTCCGATTCTCGCAACGCCATCATCTGTCGGCCCTACCGTCGCGGCCTACGCTTCCTGCTCCCGTCTTCCACGACCCAAAGCACCACATCAAAATCTTTCAAGGCGATTGCCTCGACATCCTCGCCGCCATCCCCGAATCCTGCGTCGACCTCATCTTCGCCGACCCGCCCTACTTCCTCTCGAACAACGGCATCACCTGCCACGCCGGCCGCATGGTCAGCGTCAACAAAGGCAAGTGGGACAAATTACCCGGCGGTGACCTTGACCCGGTAAGGGACAGGTTTGACAAAGTTCACGAATTCAATCGCGCCTGGCTCGCCGCCTGCCAACGCGTCCTCAAACCCAACGGCACCATCTGGGTCAGCGGCACCAGCCACGTCATCCATTCCGTCGGCTTCGCCATGCAGCAGCTCGGCTTCAAGCTCCTCAACGATATTTCCTGGGTGAAACCCAATCCTCCTCCCAATCTTTCCTGCCGCTATTTCACCCACGCCACCGAAACCATCATCTGGGCCGCGCGCGACAAAAAGTCCCGCCACAAATTCAATTACAAACACATGAAAGAAATTGCCGGCGGCAAACAAATGAAATCCGTCTGGTCCATCCTCCCGCCAGACAAATCCGAAAAGCGCCACGGCAAACACCCCACCCAAAAACCCGTCGCCCTCCTCGAACGCATCCTCCTCGCCGCCTCCGACGAAGGCGACCTCGTCCTCGATCCATTCCTAGGCGGCGGCACAACAATCCTCAGCGCCCTCCGCGTGCGCCGTAGCGCATTCGGCTGCGATCTCGACGTCGAGTCCATCAATCTCTCCGTGCGCCGCATCTGTTCCGATCTGGTACAGGTCGAAGTTTCTGTCTTCGTGCATGCAGATCTCTGTTGATCTGTTCAACGGATCTATGGATCGATCGATATGCACACACCCACGGCCCATGAATTCGCCACACTCAGGTAAGTTAGTTCGCCGCGACCGAAACTTCTATTTCGTCGGCGCACATCGCCGAGAAGTCGTCTATTCAGTCAGCGCAGAAACATATGGAAGAAGCACTGCAGAAATTCCAATCCAGCCCGCACGCGACAACCGCAATCCTCTTCGTAATCAAATCCGAAACTGAGATCTATCTCGCGCAGTAGGAATGATTTTGTAGCGGCCGCATTCATGCGGGCCGGTCTTGTTCTGTGATCTAATGCGGGCGTGCAAATCGCGCTACCCGGCGTCGGACTTGACGCCTACAAGAGCAAATCCCAACGCGCCCGCATCGCCACAGAATCCTGGGCCGAGTCGAACTTGTTCTGTCCGAACTGTAGTTCACCCGAATTAGTTTCTGCAGCAGCGAAGTACACCAGTAATCGATTTCACCTGCCCGAAGTGCGCCGCTACCTACCAACTCAAATCGCAATCGTCCGCCTTCTCAGGCCGCATCGTTGACGCTGCCTACAGCTCTATGGTCCGCGCGATCATGGAAGACCGAACTCCAAACCTCTACGCGCTTCACTACCATCTCGCCGATTGGCAAGTCGCGAATGTAATCCTGATTCCGCACTTTGCCTTCCCACTCTCGGCGATCGAGAAAAGAAAACCTCTCGCCGCCACCGCCCGCCGCGCCGGATGGGTAGGCTGCAACATTCTTCTGCACGCAATTCCGGAAGACGCGAGAATCAAAATCATTTCGGACGGAAAGCCAGTGGCACCAGCGGTCGTCCGCGCCCAATACGCCCGTGTCCGCCCGCTCGCCAAAATCAAAGCCAAGCAACGCGGTTGGACCCTCGACGTTCTCAACGTCGTCCGCTCGCTCAACAAGACCGAGTTCGACCTATCCGACGTCTACAAATCCGATGCAAAGCTCGCTAAGCTTCACCCGGCCAACCGCCACGTCCGCGACAAAATTCGCCAGCAACTCCAAGTCCTCCGCGACCTCGGCATACTCAGGTTCTTGGGCGGTGGCGAGTACCGCCTACGTTAGTCACGCCGATGACAGCTTTAGCAAGCGAGCTTTTTCTTGTACCCATTTCGGGAACATTGGCGTATAATTGGCCTATGTCGCGCGAGACTCATCTGTGAGAGTGATTGCGCGGAAGACTCTGAGGCGGTTCATTGACCGTCTCAAGGGCAACAAGGACTACAAGGCCGTTAAGTCTGCTCTTGACGCTTGGTTTCACGAAGCGCTCCGGGCTCGCTGGCATAGTCCAGCGGACGTTCGGAGAAACTATGCGAATGCAAGCATCGTGGGGCCGGATAGAGTCGTCTTCAACATCAAAGGCAACGATTACCGGCTTGTGGTCGCCGTGAATTATCGGCATCAAATCGTATTTGTCAAATGGATGGGAACGCACAGAGACTATGACGAGATCGATGTCAGGACGGTGAAATATGGCGATTAAGCCCATCAAAACAGAGTCAGACTACGAACGAGCCCTTCGCCGCGTGGAAGCTTTGTGGGATTCCGCGAAAGGCTCTCCGGAAAGCGACGAACTCGATGTGCTCGCCACACTCGTCGAAGCCTACGAACGCGACCACTACCCGATGGACTCTCCAGACCCCATCGAGGCAATCAATTTTCGCCTGGAACAAAGCGGCAAGGATTCCCGATCATTAATTGGAGTAATTGGCGGCCGCACTCGCGTGTACGAAGTAATGAAACGTAAGCGCCCTCTTTCCCTGAACATGATTCGCAATCTGCACAAGAAATTCGGCGTTCCCGCGGAGGTTCTAATCCGGCCCGCGCGAGCACGCGATCGAGCCAGCCGTCGTCGCTCGCGTACGCCCTTCACTTCTTCACCCGCACCACGCGCTAAGCCTGGCACACGCGCAAGACCCTAAAAAAACCGCAAACGCGGTGGTAGCGCCGACTCGATTGTATGGCGCTGTTCTGCCAGCCCACGCTCTAGTCTTGATTCACCCCCCGCAATTCCGCGTATCCGTATTTCCCCGGATAGAAACGCGCCGCCATTCCTGTTAGCGTGAGTCGGGGGATTTTTCGCAAAGCGAAAAATGACGACATGCAACACGGCACTCTAAATCGACGGAGCTTCATTCACCGGCATGACCCGGCACCTCGCGCCTGCCCGCTGCGGAGGACTTCTAATCGCGGATCCGCGATTAGAATTCAAATCAAACACCTGAAAACAAAGAACGTAGAAATTTCTAATCGGCGGTACAGGCCGGTTAGGGAAATAGGAAATTGGCGCTCAAAATCAAAATCGCCTCTGCCACTCGCTTGCCCTGAGGAGGTTCTGAGCCGACGTAGGGCCACACCATCTCCGCTTCCCTGCCAACTCATCACGAGTCACAAGTCACGAATTACGAGTCACGCTTCATTCCCCACTCAGCCACTCGCCACTAGCCACTGCCTTCAGGTATTCTGCTTCCCCTATGCTTGACCTTGGATATGTGCGCGAGCACCTGGATGTGATTGAGAAGATGGCGCGGGACCGCGGCGTCGCGCTGGATCTGGCCGGCGTTTCGCGGGTTGGATGTCGAGCGGCGGCAGGTGATTACCGGGATCGAACGGATGAAGGCCGAGCGAAACAAAGCCAGCGAGGAGATTCCGCGGCTGAACAAGATCGTTCATGGCGGCGACAAAGCCAAAAAGGAACAGCAGGAACATGCCGCGGGATCGGAACTGACGCTGGCCGACGCGATGGAGCAGCGCGACACTTTACTCGCGAAAATGAAAACCGTGTCGGACGAAATCAAGCGCGGCGACGAACGCATCACGGAGCTCGACGAACGGCTGAAGCAGTTCATGATGATGGTTCCGAATATTCCGCACGCGAGTGTGCCGGTGGGCGCGAGCGCCGCGGACAATGTGGAAGTGCGGCGGTGGCCCAATCCGTGGAAGACGCCGCAATTTGATTTTGCGCCGAAGCCGCACTGGGAAATTGGCGAGGCTGCCGGGATTCTGGATTTTCAGGCCGCGATCAAAATAGCGGGCGCGCGGTTTGCCGTTTACAAAGGGTTGGGCGCGCGGCTCGAACGGGCGCTCGCGAATTTATTTTTGGATATTCACACGCGCGAGCACGGGTTCACGGAGGTGCTGCCGCCGTTTTTGGTGAATACCGCGGCGCTCACAGGTGTGGGCCAGCTTCCGAAATTTGCGGAGGACATGTTTCATCTGGAAGGCACCGATCTGTGGCTCACGCCCACGTCCGAAGTGGAATTGACGAGCCTGTATCGCGACGAGACGCTCGACGCGGATACCCTACCTGTGAAGGTTTGCGCGTGGACGGCTTGCTTCCGTTCCGAAGCGGGCGCGGCCGGAAAAGACACGCGAGGACTCAAGCGGCAGCATCAATTTCAGAAAGTCGAGATGTTCAAATTCACGCGGCCGGAGCACAGCTATGACGAGCTCGAGTCGCTGGTGCAAAGCGCGGAGGCGGTGTTGCAACGGCTGGGGCTTCCCTACCGCGTGATGCTGCTGTGCACGCGCGACATGGGATTTGCGGCGGCGAAAACGTACGACATCGAAGTGTGGCTGCCTTCCACCGGCGATTTCATGGAGATTTCGTCGTGCTCGAACACCGAAGCGTTTCAGGCGCGGCGCTCGGGGATTCGATTTAAGCCGAAGGGCGGGAAGTCGGAATTCGTGCACACATTGAACGGCTCAGGACTCGCCGTGGGACGCACGTGGATCGCAATCGTTGAAAATTACCAGCGCGCCGATGGGTCGGTAGAAATTCCCGAGGCGCTGCGGCCGTACATGGGCGTGGACAGGATTGCCACGGAGACACAGAGTCACTGAGCGAACAGGATGTAAAAATCCAAAACTTGATGCCTGATTGAGTTTCTCTCTGTGACTCGGTGCCTCTGTGGCAAATCTCTAAGCAGGACCGATCATTACCATTTTCCGTTTTCTAATTTCTATTTTCTGATTTACGAGCCGGGGCTTTCCATCACCATCGGCCCGGTGGGCTCGGGAACGCCGCCGGCTGGTTCGAGCGTCACCGCGAATGCTTTGGCGGCGACGCCTGCCGGCACCTTCGTCATCCAGTGCGCGGTGTCGCTGGTGGCGGGATTGAAAACTCCTACGCTGATCGGCGAGCCTTCCATCGGGACGACCCAGAGCTGATAGCTTTTATCTTCGGGCGGCGGCATGATCCAGCCGTCGTACATCAGCAGCCCCATTTTTTCGTTGTACATCACGCGCACCGCGCCTTTCGGCATACCCGGCATCGGCGCCAGCGAAACCCTCAGCGTGTCCTGCGCTTCGAAAAGATGCGCGACGTTGCGCGTCTCGTCGAGCTCGCGCTGCTGGGTGATCATGGTGGCGCGGAACTGGTTCACTTCGCGCGCGAGGCGATCGTTTTCGCGCCAGAGATAAAAAGTGGCGGCGAGCAGCACGGCGCAAGCGGGCGCGAGGACGGCGAGCCACCAGCGTCCGACGAATCCGCTCGATGGCTCGGTGCGAACGACTTCGCGCGCGGGAATTTTCGCGCCTGAACGGCCTTCCGCTTCCGCGCGAACTTGGCGAATCAGGCGGTCTTTCACGGCGGCGGAGGGAGCGACGCGCGGAGCGGAGAAAGAGAGCGCAGCGACGCGTCCGCGAGCGGCGGCGAGTCTGCGCGCGCACTCGGCGCAGGCGCGGAGGTGCGATTCGATCGCTTGTTTCTCGTCGCCTTCGAGCGCGCCGAGAACGTAGAGGTCGAAATCTTCTTCGCGAGTTGGATGCCCGTTAGACATTGTTCAAAAGTTCGCGCTCATCACGAGTTGCTTCCCATGGCCGGCTGCAAAGTTCGTTTCAGCGTTTCGAGCGCCGAGCGCAGCCTTGTCTTTACAGTTCCGAGCGGATCGCCCGTTCGTTCCGCGATTTCGCTGTGCGTCATGCCGGCGAAGTAGGCGAGTTCGACGGCGGCTCGCTGCTCGCTCGGCAAAGTTTCCATCGCGCCCTTCACGCGCCCGAGCAGTTGTTCCTGCGAGAGCGTGCTCTCGAGATCGAACGGCATCACGACGGTGTTCTCGAGAATTTCGTCGCCGGCGGCTGGATTGTGGCGGCGCAGGCGCGAGATGGCGCGATTTCGCGCGATGACCAGAAGCCAGCCCGGAAGCGAGCCGCGGGCCGCGTCGAATCGCGACGCGCCGCACCACAGCTGGTAGAAGACATCCTGCAAAATCTCTTCGGCTGCTTGCGTGTCGCGAAGGATGCGGTTCAGGACAGACGAGAGCATGCCAGCGTAGCGGTCGTAAAGCGCCGCCAGTGCTGCTTCGTCCCGCTCGATGACTTTCTGAATGAGCGCCGCGTCCGTCGCCGGCAAATCCGCTCCCGTCTTCTACATTGCGATGCTGGGGCGCTTCCACTGATAAGTACGCGCGGAGCCCGTGGCTGGATTGCGCGTGTTGCTGCGTTAATGCGCATCCGCGAAAACGAAAGCAGCCTAACTTGCCTGCTATGTGAGGGTCAACGAGGATATTCCGTTCTGGGCGCCAGCGGAGGGCATTACTGCGCTATACAGCCAAGGCACGATCCTAAGTCTATGATAGTGCTAGTTTTAGACATCGTTTCCTGAGTCTTAGAATGCCTCCCACGCGCTTAAATGCAGAGAATCGAGGAAACGGGTACCGGGAGTTTCGATTGACATCCATCACGGCTTGGCTAAACTTCGACTCGCGCGGGACTTACGGGCCAAACAGACTTCCGAAAGCTAGTTCGCAGTGAACGCAACTCAGTTCTGCTCGCAGATTTTAGGAGGAAGCTAGAATGGCGACCCTTGCCAAAGCGGCTCCGCAGCCCATACCGCGCATCGCGCCGCGCGAGGATTTGAACCCGTACCGGATCGCGCAAATCCAGTTTGATATCGCGGCGGAATACCTGAAGCTCGACCAGGGATTGCGGCAGATCTTGCGCACGCCGAAGCGCGTCCTCGAAGTATCGATTCCCACGAAAATGGACAACGGGCAGGTGAAAGTTTTCACCGGGTATCGCGTGCAACACAACGTGGCGCGCGGGCCGGCGAAGGGCGGCATCCGTTATCACCCCGCTGTGACGCTGGACGAAGTGAAAGCGCTGGCGGCGTGGATGACGTGGAAAACCGCGACGGTGAATATCCCGTACGGCGGCGGCAAGGGCGGCGTGATTTGCGACCCGAAGCGGATGACGAAGCCGGAGCTGGAACGCATGACGCGGCGTTACACCTCCGAGATTTTGCCGATCATCGGGCCGGAGCAGGACATTCCCGCGCCGGACATGTACACGGATTCGCAAACGATGGCGTGGATCATGGATACATATTCCATGACGAAGGGATATTCGACGCTGGGCGTGGTGACAGGCAAGCCGCTTTCGATCGGCGGGTCCGAAGGACGGAATGAAGCGACGGCGCGCGGATGTTTGGTGGCGGTAGAAGAAGCGTGCCGCGTGAAAAAGATGTCGATACGCGGATCGAGCGTGGCGATTCAAGGTTTCGGTAACGCCGGATCGCTGGCTGCAAAACTTTTTGCGGAGAAGAAAGCGCGCGTGGTGGCGATCAGCGATTCACGCGGAGGAGTTTTCAATTCGCGCGGCATCGATCCGCTGAAAGCGATGCGCTACAAGGAGCGGTCGGGAACGGTGGTAGGGATGCCAGGAACGTCGCGCATCTCAAATGACGAGCTGCTGGTGATGAAGTGCGACATTCTGATTCCTGCGGCGCTCGAGAACGTGATCACTTTGAACAACGCGGATCAGATCAAGGCGAAGATCGTGGCGGAAGCTGCCAACGGGCCGACAACACCTCATGCGGACGAAGTGTTGGCGCGCAAAGGCATCATGCTGCTGCCGGATATTCTTGCGAATGCGGGCGGCGTGACGGTGAGTTACTTCGAGTGGGTACAGGATTTGCAGAGTTTCTTCTGGTCGGAAGCGGAAGTGAACGCGAAGCTCGAATCCGTGATGCGGCGCGCGTTTCAGGAAGTGCATGAGAGCGCGCGGAAGCACCGGACGCACATGCGGACTGGGGCTTATTGTCTCGCTGTGGGACGCGTGGCGGACGCGACGCTGGTGCGCGGGCTGTTTCCGTAGAAATTCCAGAACGACTATGATTCACGCGCGGGCGTTCCGTTGCGTTCCTGGCGGAGGCGCCTCGCTGGGATTGCCGAAGGCGAACGGCCCTGCTCCGCGTAAGATTTCGCGAGAACCCCAAGGTCAACACCTGCCGGTCTGAAGCCCGGCGCTACTAGAGTCAACTGCCAGAGAGAACTCCAAGGTCAACCCCTGCCGGCCTGAAGCCCGGCGCGACAAGAGGCAACCGTCAGAGTTATCGGGAGCCGGCGCTGGTATCTCGCAGGAGTACGGCGTCGGATTCGCCGTGAGCGCGGAAGACGCCTAGGGTTTTGCCGTCAGGCGAGAAAAGAAAGTACTGGATGGCATCCGATTGAAAATTTGTGATTTGACGACCAGGCGAACCGTCGATCGGCTGTAGCCAGAGGTTCTCCGCGCTGTTCTCGAGGATGGGATACACGATCGCATTCCCATCCGGCGTAAATTGTGGACTGCTCGAAGCCCTCGGATCCAGGTCGAGAAACCGTACCGGAGGTGTCGGCCCTGCGTCCAGCGGGATGAGCGCAACCTTTTCAAGATGATTATCGTGTTCATGGACCCCTGCAAGCAATGCCAGCAGTTTGTCATCGGGGGAAATCGCCAGTCCCTTTCCACCGTACGTGACATTGGGTATCAATGAGCCCGGCACAATGTCAGGAGTTCCGCCATCCATGGGCACGCGCTTGATTTGATAGGTGATCCAATCGGCGTAGTAAGCCCACTTCCCGTCGCGCGTGCATACAGGAGCAATATCTGCGCCGCCGTATGTGAGCTGCTTGGGGTTCGAGCCATCGGCATTGAAACGCCAGATGTTGGACTTGCGGGCGCCGCCGCGGCCAGCCCATTCGACGAGGATGTAGCGTCCATCATGGCAGCCACACGCCCTTACCACCCCGGTAGCAGGGTCACTCAGAACTGTCGTCTTGCGGGTGCCATCGGGCGACATTTGCAGCAGGTCGCCGCCATCATCGAAATACAGGTCTCCATTCGCCGCCCACCCGAAGAGGAATGAGTCCTTGTGCTGTGCGAGTGCCGGACTCGGAGAAATTCCCGCGAATCCAGCACTGGGCAAGAGATAGATCGTTTGCGTGGATTTTAGTTCAACCGTGGCCAGTGTCTTTCCGTCCGCCGATATTGTCAGCGTCTGATAGCTATTCGTGTCATTGGTGACGGCGCGAAATTGGTCAGTGGACCCGGAAACAAATCCGATCTGGACAGCCGCAAGGATTGGCAGGAATGCGCGATAGGTGACCACCAGGCCGCGGCCATCCGCCAGCCAGCTGAGATCGTCGAACCACAATTTATTGAAAGTGCGATTCGCCCGCACTTTACCGGAGTCCACATCCTGAAACTGAATCGCGCTTAGCGCGTCGCCGTAAGGGGAGAGAATGGAAGCGAGCTGCTTGCCATCCGGCGACCAGGCCAGGGAACGAGGAGCTGCGATTGAAGGTCCGCTTGAAAACACCTTCTCATTCGTGCCGTCCGAATTGGCAGTGAGCAACTGGAACTTTCCAACCTCGGGATCATCGGCGCGCACGAATGCAATGCGTTTGCCGTCGGGAGAGAAGGTAATGGCGGTGTCCACATGACGCGCGATGAGCAGGGGCGCGCCGCCCAGCACCGGCGCACGCAGTAGGCTGAAGTTATGGAGCGTTTTCTCGGTCGCTTTGAGGTAATAGAAGTAGTTGCCGTCTGTCGAAAATGCGAGTTGCGCATAGAAATCGTCGGCGGGTGCAATTACCTCCGCGTCACTGTTTGTTGGCACATGGCGCAGCCACAGGCTCTCCTTGCCCTGGTCATCGAGCACGCTGAGGAGATACTTGCCGTCTGGTGATATCGCCGCGGCGACCGTCTTCCCGTTGTGTGTAACCCTCGTGATCGTGAAATCCGCGAACGGCGCGGGACGTTTGGCGGGTATCAGAATATAGACGCCGAGACTTGCCGCTGCCGCCACGAGGAACGTGATCGCTACACGCGCGACCCGCCCTGCTTTGTGCTCTTTTGCCGCCTCAACCACCACCGCGCTACTCGACGCTTGGGCGATCTCTGCCCCCTCGCCATTCACAGGAGCGAGATTTCGGATTCCATTCGACCATTCCACCTGACCGACAAAGCGATAACCACGGCGAGGAATCGTTTCGACCCAGACTGGCTTTTCAGCGGTATCTGAGAGGCAATCTCGAAGCCGCTGAACAGCGGAGTTCAGGCCATGATCAAAGTCAACAAACGTGTCATCGGTCCACAGTTTTGCCCGAAGCTCTTCGCGCGCCACCATTTCCCCGGGACTCTCGAGCAACAGGAGCAGTATTTGGAAGGGCTGGTCACCCATCTTCACCCTTAGCCCGAACTTCCGTAGTTCCCCCGAACGAAGGTCTACCGTATAGGGGCCGAACAATGCGGTGTGCACGTTCGTCAATTTCATATTCGTGAGACCCAGGGACGGGCCGTGACCGGGAAGCGATGCGCTGATTGTGGGCCTTGTTCGAACGACAGTCAAGAACGGGGTCCGATGTGTACTGGAGATACAGCCATTCACTAGCAATGTGCCTAGATTGGAATCACTTGCCCGGTGTTCCGGAAATGTTGGAAAGGTGATTCAGTTTGCATTGCGCAACACTAGCCGGCGCGCGATAAGGGGAGCCCGAATCAACCGATTCGACGAGGAGACCAAAAATGAATCGAACAGTGAAGATGTTTTCCCCTGCGTTTTGCAGCACTTTGTTGCGTAGCGCGTCCGTTGGGTTGGTGATGTTGATCATGTTATTCGCAGCCTCAAGTGCCAAAGCCGCTGGCTGTGGCACTGCATCCAACACGGGAGCCGCTCCCTCAATTCCGTTCGTGAGCCCTCACGGGGACGACCATCGGGACGGGAGAGATTCAAATGAGCCCGCTACCATCGTGGGTTTATGGCATACGATTTTCACCGCAACCTCCGCTTCACCCTCCGGTAATTTCCCTCCAACACCTTTCCAATTCGCCGAATCCCTTAGGACCTGGCACGCGGATGGAACTGAATTTGACAATGCGGTTATGCCGCCGACGGGCGGGAACATCTGCTTCGGAGTCTGGAAGGACACAGGCCACGGCAGCGTCAAGGTGCACCATATCGGACTAATCTTTGACTCGATGGGGCGGCTTTCAAACATCATGACCATCGACGAAAACGATACGGTTGCCCGCAACGGCAAGACCTACAGCGGCACCTTCGATTTCAAACTCTGGCCTCCCAACTACGATGCAGTCGGCGTCGGAACTCCCCTCGCGGAGGTTAAAGGAACATCAATCGCTACGCGAATCACTGTCGATTGACCTACTCCCAACCCGACAAGACGCATGCCGTGTGCTTTGGCGAAGGGGAATTCAGTTCGATCCCCTTTGCCACCCACGGCTTTGAGACGCGTAGCGGATGCGACGTTGGTGCGGTGATTGTTTCCGTAGAGATAGGTGATGCGAAGTGAATTTATCAAAAGTAGCGTTTAGTCCCTACTATCGTCCACTTTGTCTTGAATAATTCGCACCGGGCCAAGCAGGCCCGACGGCACGAGCGGCGAATCCGCCCTGTAAGCAGCCGGAAATGTGAAAGTGTATTGCTTCGCTGCGTTTGGCTGGCGATCGCCGATGATGCGATTCACCCAGAGGTTTGTGACTTTGATTTCGACAGTGTTCGCGCCTGGCTTCAAAGCATTCTCGACATTCACTCGAAACGGCGCCTTCCAAAGTATTCCGAGCGATTTGCCGTTCACGTTGACCTCCGCAAGATTTTTGACGCTGCCCAGGTCGAGCCAAAGTTGTGCGCCGGGCTTAAACCAATCCGGCGAAGCGTTCACGGTCTTCGTGTAGGTTGCAGTGCCGGAAAAATACTTCACGCCTTCGTCTTTGCTTTCGCTCCAGGATTCCAGGCGCGCGAGAGTAATTTTTTCGGGCGCTCCGCGATTCTGCTGGAACGTCACGTCCCACGGCGCGTCAATCGTGGCCACCGGTTGGTCGGCAAATATATGTTTGGGCAATGTGCGAGCGGAAGCTGTCGTTGGCTTTCGGAACACGACGAACACGGTGCCCCAAGGCTCGAGCGCGAGCGGAACCGTGGTTCGGCCATTCGCGATGCGGAACGACGCAGGCTCGATCGCTCCCGTGTCAGCGTGCCATAGTTCCGGTTCTCTTCCCTCCACGCGGAATGCGATCTGCAAATTTTCGGTGCGGTCGCTTCGGTTATCGACGAAGTAGAGATCGCCGTTCGCGAGCACGCGATGCACGAAAAGCAATTTCGCAGACGACGGTTCCGGCCCCGCAGTATCGAAATCAGGCGGCAACTGAAGTTTTTCCATCACGCTGCCAAGCGTCGGGCCGCTAAACACTTTGCCTCTGCCGAAGGAGTGCTCCCCTTCCGCAGCGCCCCACAGTTGATTCACGATGTTTTGAAACTCCGCAACGTCATCGCTCAAACTTGGCGTGTCTACTGGTTTGGGGCCACTCACCACGGCTCCAGCGGCGACGAGATCCTTTATTTTTCGCAGGACGGGCAGCGTCATGTGCCGGCTGTTGGGATCCAGCGCGAGAACGCGATATTTCATTCCGCTCGGCGTAGACAGCTCGCCATTCTCAAACGAAAGCAGATGCTCGAGCGCGTCGGCGTTGATGTAATCGAAATTATAGCCGGACGGAATTTCCGGCGCTTTCTGCTGGAACAACGCAGTGAGATTGGAATCCTGGCCATAAAAATAAGCGATATCGGCAGCGAATCGCCCTTGCTGCAGCAGGAATGAACTGCGCGCCAGATAGGTAGTCCACACCTTTGCCTGCTCCGCCCACGTTTCATTGCGCGTGAACCATTGTCCAAACGGGCCGAGGCCGAGTCCGGGCTGCCGATCGAGGAGCGGCTGATGCACCGAAGTGTGAATCACAAAGCGGTTCAGCCCCATCGCCAATTCTTTGTCCGCGGTTGGTTTCAACGATTCCGGAGACCAGCCCCACGGAGCGGACGCGGCCGTCAGGCTTTCAGCGGCCACCAGATTTTGGCCATACAGATGAGCGACCGACGCCGATTCCCGAATGTCCGCGTCATAGACGAATTGTTCTTCGTTCACTCCCGGTCTTTGCGTCCACATGGCGGACATCGGCACGTCATTTTTGCGTTTCACTTCCATGCCGTCGCCGAGGAATGCACGGCCCTGCTCGTGCGACTCGCCATAGTGCGTGAGCCCGCGCTCCTTCAAAATCGTCTCGAGCAAATCGTAATGATATTCGGTGAGCAGATCGTAGAGAGTTTGCCGGAAGTCCCACAGGAAGCGGTCGCTTGATTGCGAACTTTCAACCACGCGTCCGGTGAGCACCGGGAGCCAGGGTTCGGGATCGTAGCCACGGCGTCGCTTGAATTCCGCAAGCAGATTTTCCGTCCAATTCTGTGTGCCGGCTTCCCAGCTGTCGTTGATGACGCACTGAAGTCCGCGCTTTCCCATCAACTCGCCGACGGCGCTCTTGTAATTATCGAGATACGAATTCATGTACGCGCGAACGTGATCCGGATTTAACTTGTCGACTTCGAGGCCGGTTCCTTCCGGCGGCGCGGGATGATTCGTGGCTCCCGTGAGCGAATATCCCATGCGCAGCACGATCCAGTTCCCCGCAGGAGGCGTCCATTCGAGCGTGCCGTCGGGACGCATTTTCGACGTCAGGTCGATAACGCTTTTTTTGCTGATGGCGGCAGCCGAGGAAACGGCCGGAGTTTCAAAACGATATAAGTCCGGGAGAGTTGCGAATCCGGCTTTTTCCTCAAAACGATTTACGCGCGGGCCGGCATGGAGAACCAACTCCGCAATTTTATAATCCGTGGCTGGCGCAGGCAAGTTCACTTCGACGTCCCCGATGTTTCGTTTCGGCCCTCGCGGTGAGGTAAGAAAGCTCACGCGGAAAAAGCTCGCTTTCACTTCCGGAAACGAAATTGTATTCGACGAAGCGCCATCCGATGGGACGTTCGCGATTTTTCTGAACGTTTTACCGTCGTCACTGGCCTCGAATACGGGCGCGGGAGGTTTTTCTCCGGCCGCTTCGGCAAATATGTTTCGGTATTGAGCCAGCGCGAGCGTCAGCCCGCGAATTGTCTGCGGTTTCGGAAATTCGAATTGTATCCAGGCTTTTTCCCCAACGGGAGCAATCGGCAGGCTGTTGGCCTTCACGTAGTCGCCATCGGAAAGCATCGCTGCATCCATCTGGCCATCACTCGAAGTTATTTTGGGATGAAGCAGATCCGCCGCGACATCTTCCTCCGGCACTTGATAGGCAATCACCACGGTGTCGGCGTAAAGATCCGGAGGAGTCATCGGCTGCTGATTCAGAAACGCGGCAATCACATCAAAAATGGGAATGTTCTGAAAGGGCCCGCTGATGGACGGCGGCTTGGGTAGCACGCCTGCAAATGGAACGCCGCCCTGCACGCGCGTTTCGCTCCACACAAATTTCTTCATCGCCTGCTGCGGCGTCACCCACGGTCCGCCCGATTCGCTCCAGCCGGGCGATCCGGCGATGGCTTCTTCGAGTCCCAGCCGATCGGCAAGTTGTGTCGTGAACAAAAATGCGCTCTTCCACTCAGGCGTCATGTAGACGAGTCGCTGCTGCACAAACTGGGGCGTGGCGATTGCTGCGTCAAAATTCTGAAATCCTCCGATCCCGATGCGCTGCATCCATTCGAGGTCCAGCTGGATGCCCTCCTTCGTCACGTTGCCATTCATCCAGTGCCACCAAACGCGCGGCTTCGCGGAGTTCGGCGGATTTTCGAATCCCGATTTCAGTGCGTCCACGGATTCCTGAGCAGTGGCCCACGCGGCGAGGCTCAGCAAGATTGCAAGAAACAAAGCAGCGCGCAGCAGCGGCTTCCCGATACCGCGCAAATCGTTTTGACTGGAAATTTTCCGGCGAACGCTCGGTGAGGAATCGCGCATTTTGCGGGCATCTTACGCCAGCATCCCGAGAACTGTCGATAGCGGGGATGACAATCACTCTTCTCGCGTTGAGATAGGCATAGCCTGTCCGATTTCCCAGCCGTCATCGTCCATTAAGATCGCCCGGAAGCGGCGGACGCACAACGGTGAGGGCCCGACGTACAGCTCAGGCAGTTGCCTTGCAGATGGCTTCTTGTTTAACGGGCTCGGGACACGATAATAATTTCCGCTTCGATCTTGATGGGACGTCCATTCAATAAGGACGGCATAAACCGCCACTCGCGAATTGCACTTATCGCCGCTGGAACAAGCGGGATCGGGCCGCTGACTGGTTTGACATCCGTAACTTCTCCATTCTCGTCGACGATGGCACGCAGCTTTACCGTTTCTTCCGACTGCGTCTGAGATTGCCCGCGAGGATACTGTGGCTCGACGTGGGAGATCAGGCCGCCCACGAGAAGTCGTTCTGGATGGTGTGAGGTTCCCGGCCCCGGCTCGGGCGGCACGAGAATCAAGGACTGGTAACTGATTGCGAGCGACGAGGACGCACTTACCGCTTTTGCCGGCATGGTCAGTAGAAACGGTTGATTTCCTTCCCCGGGGGTCGTGACCAATCTTTGCTCCCGCGGTTGATTCAAAGGCGGGGTTTTGTTATCCACTTCCGCTGCAACCTTTGGTGCGTCGGAAGGAGTTTGAGTGGCGGGCGTTTTTTCATCGCCACCTTCAGCGGCGCGCGAAACTGGACTTGTCGGCGCTGGGAGCAGTTGGGTCGAAGTGCCTCCGTTCGGCTCGGACGCATTTGCCGGGGACGGACTTGAAGGCTCGGCAACAGAATCCGTAGACGGAGCCGCCGCCGCTGGAGCCTGCTGGCTTTGGTCTGACGCCGATCTATCTAGTCTTCCCAACCATTCTTCAAAGGACCCACGTCCGACAGCTACACCGATCAAAAAGGAAGTCACAGTGAGTAGAATGGCAAAAAAAACAAGGAGCAAGTTACTCGGTTTCGCCGTGGTTTCAGGATCGAGCCAATCATTTCGACTTCCGTAGCCGAAGTCGGGTATTGCATTCACGATAGGTCCATTCGCTTGGGTCGCTTGGGCGACGAAGGACTGTGCGGGAATTTCCGCTGATCTCTCAGCATCAAGTTGCGGAGCATTTTCGGACGGAAACAATTCCTCCAGATGTCTTTCGGCTGTGGCGTTGACGACGTCGGATTCGGAATCCACGGTTTTCGATGAGGGGGATGGAGGTGTGCTTGTTTGCGTTTCACTATCCCGAAAGGCTCCCGCGGCGGCCTGCAAGCCTGCTGGTGATCCTCTCAAAGAAATCCATTGAGTGATTTGATTGCGGTCCGCATCCGTCAGATTAGTGAACTGGATACCGGCGCCTTTCTTTGACGCAGTGAGCCACGCGATTTGCCCGCTGGTTTCAATCCACTTCGCATCCATCGCCAGCTGAAAACGTACGCACGGCAGAAATTCCCCAACGAGGGCCTCCGCCGCAGTTAGCGCCAACCCACCTTCGCTGATGTTCAGAATGATGCCGCCGTTGTTGTCACCTAACGTCACGTAGTTCAGGGCTGTGATTCTACGGGGATGTTGACGGCGATCGAGAGTTTTTGCAGAACTTCCGAAATGCTCCTGGGTACTTGGCATCTTCCCACTCCCGTATGCTCGTGGTGGTTAAAGGTTCGCGGAGGGCTGGGAGGTTCCGATTGCAACGCTTTGTAGGCGAAAATTCCACTACTATGTGCAACGAATTAGTTTCAGTCCGAATCGGCGGAGCTGTCAATAGCGAAGAGCGAGAACTCCGATAGATGGCGAGAGGAGAATTTATCGACAGCTGCTATGGAACGAATGCCTTACGCGCTGCAAACTCGCACTGATGGAGTACGGGGGAAGTTGCACGGTCTTGGTGCCGAACGCGGCGCCGTGCGGAGCGTTCGATTGAAAATTGTCGGCGTCTCGAATCACTCTGAAATTTACAACGCTGGCTACCGCGGTCTCTGCCGTCAAGGTGCATATCGAGTAAAGACGAAGTCGCGCGCTTTCGCGGGCTCGTGGCAGGGGAAGCATGTCTTATGCGCCGCCTCATCGGCGGGTTTGCCATCGTTGAATTGAGCGAACCCCCAGCCGCCTGTCGCGGCGTATTTTTTTGAGTCCTTGACCATGAACTGAACATTCGTGGCGGGTCCGGGCACAAAAGATTGAAGCTGACCGAAGACCTTGTTGTTCTCGTCCGACGGCACGTGTTTCCAAGCTAGCCTGGCAATGATCGTGCCGTCCGGGAAAGGCAGGGTTCCGTCCCGAAAAGCCTTCACAGCGACAGCGTTCCCGAGAATGGCGCGCAGGTCATCCAGATTACCTGCTTCGTGGGCCACGGAGACTAATCCCCACTGTCTGTATCCAGCAGGAATTTTGACGCCGTAAATCGGGGAGCTCTCGTCAGCGATACGTCCAGCGGCGAATGTGATAGAGGCGATGGCGCATGCAGCTGTCGCAGCCGCGAACGCCAAAATCGAGAACATCAAGGAGCGCCCGTTCATGTGTCTCTCCCATCGGATTCAAAGCCTGCGCCGCTGCCTCACTTTATATCGATCGAATAGAAATCTAGAAGAGCGTCCCCTCGGCACTTGAACAGAGGCCGATCAAAATAAACCGCGGATGAATTCGCCGAGAATTCCAAATTAACCCCTGCCGGTCCCGGGACCACATTCGGGACGCAGGAAGCTCGTCTGAAGAGCGGCGCTACAGAGCGAACCGCGCGACGGTTAGGGTTGGCGGCCGCGGTCGCCTTTTAGCCAGAGGGGCCACATGATTTGATCCTGGAGGTCTTTGTCGAGGCCTGTGTCTTTCAGCAGTTGTTCTACCTGAGCGCGGGATTGGCGCGGGCCGATGCGTTCTTCGCGATCGGCGATGGCGTAGGCGGTGACGGACGCGATTGCGACGTGCTTTTTGAGCTCGACGATATCAACTTTATCGAATGTGTCCGACTGGGCGTGATAATTCAGCATGTAGTTTGCAGGTTCCTGATTCGCGACGAGGGTGGGCACGCCTTCGAGCAGGAAATCGAGATGATCGGTGCCGGAATCGGCGTCGAGCGTGAAATCTTTCACACCGAGCGAGGCGACTGGTTCGAGGGTTTCGCGAACAGCCGCGAGCGTATCTTTGCGGCCGCCGAGCGAATAGCCGGTGACTGTCCCGATGCCTGAATCAAAAATTACGGCGGCGACCATGTGGTCGAGTTCCTCGCGGTGCTTGCGCGCGTAGGCCCACGAGCCGAGCATTCCCTGTTCTTCTCCGGTGAACAAGATAAAGCGAATCGAGCGGCGCGGAATCGAGCCGGAAGATTTGATGACGCGGGCTGCGTCAATCACGAGGGCGGCGTTGCAGCCGTTGTCGAGCGCGCCGGTGCCGAGTTCCCAGGAATCGAGATGCGCGCCAAGGATTACGAATTCGTCGGGCTTTTCGCGGCCGCGTATTTCAGCGACTACGTTTTCGGAGTCGACCGGCCCGGTGATTTTGTTCGGCATTTCGAAATGAACGCGAACTTTTTGGCCAGCGGCGATGAAGCGAGCCATGCGCTCGGCATCTTCGCGCGCGAGAATGGCCTGTGGAAGACGTTCGAGTTCGCCGGTGACGGATACATTGTGGCGATACAAAAGTAGATTCGGGCGAGTGGACATCCAGAAAATGGCGGCTGCGCCGGCATTGATTGCGCGGGAAATGACCTCGGGGCCGGTTCTGTACTCGCCGAGCAAATCTTCCCACGTGACGATGGGGTTCTGGTGAACGAGGACGATCGCGCCCTTCACAGCAGCACCTGCTTTTGCGAAGGCGGCATCGTCACCGAATCCGACATCAATTACATCGCTGGTGAGTCCGTCTCCTGGAATCGCAGGCGACCAGCCGACGGAAACGAGGCGCACAGGAAACGGCTCGGGAGAAAAAACCTGGACGCGCGTGCGGCCTTCACTCCATCCGACGGCGACTTGAAATTTTTCCGTGTGCACTTCGTCGACGCCAGCGCGGCGAAAGGCTTCGACGGCCCAGCCGACGGCGCGATCGGCTGCGGGCGAACCAGTGACGCGGCCGCCGATCGTGTCTGTAAGGTAGCGGAGGTTTTCCTCGAGCGGCGAAGCGCCTTGGGCGCTTTGAATCATCGCGGGCGCGAGATCGGAGCATCCTTTTTGGACGGAGCAGCCGCCGGAGCCGGTAGGTTGCTTTGCGAGAGGGGCAGGCTTGGTGTTGGAGATTTGCGCGTTTGCGGCGGAGGCTAGAAGTGCGAAAGCAAGAGTGACGATGATGAGCTGGATTTTTTTGTGCGATGGCACTGGAGCCTCCGGGCAAACGCTAATTTAGGTTTGCGGATTATACAAGCTGACGGGGACTCAAATGAACGTTTTAGAGCGAACGCTTGCAGGGCCCGGCACAATTTGCCGGGTCAGTGAACTTTCTACCGTGAAATAGGGTCTTTGCTGTATAGCCGGGAACGGATATGTCTATTGATACCTGTGAGTTACATAAAATAGAGGACTATGGCATACCACCTGCCAACCTGAGCGCCCGTAGCATCGATGCAAGACCCAGTTAAAACCCAGTCTGAGGCAGTGCAGCGCGGTTCTGAGGGGGCCGCTTACACTTGCAAACGCCCCTTTGCGTCTCGTGCTTGTCGCGTGACCTCTCGAACAATGAAGTTCCACAGAGCACAAAAAGAAGTTCAAACCACGGCTTAGCCGAATGCAGTCCTGGGCGAGCAAACGGAAGGCTACAGTGAAGAAGGCTACGGCGGTTCCAAAGTTGGTTCATCAGGTAAAAAAGCGGGCAGCAAACCCCTCCGGAAGCATGTTTGTGTTCTGCGATAAATCGACGGGAATGTCACAGTTTCGAGCTGAATCGGACGCGACATTGGATTGCACAGTAGAGCGAGTGGCGGGACTACTTGCCATGCAATGCCTCGTGCGGGGGCAGGAACCGCGGGATTTTGACGTCATGGTGCCCGCGCAAGGCATTCTGGTGGAAAGGCTCGTATCGCGTGCGCAAGAGTTGCTGGAAGAAGGGCGAGCCGTCACTTGCCCCGGATCATTGAGTCCCCGGCAGCAAGAGATTCTCCATTCGGTGCTTTGCAACCGCGCGAACAAGGAAATCGCAAACCTCCTGAATATTACCGTGCGAACCGTGAAATTTCACATCTCCGCTCTCTTGAGCAAATTCGGGGTGGAGAATCGCGCTGAATTGGCCCGGAGAGCGGCGGGATTTTTGCGAGCTCCGAACGCGGAAGTGGAAGCGGCGCCGATGCAGCAAATCTCTGCGAGTTCTTACGGGCGGGAGATTGGCCCGTTCGCATTGAATTCCGGATCGTTTAATACGGGATCGGGGTTGCGCGTCACGAACAAGGTTCGCGGCGATCGGTTTTCGCCGGGACGCGTGTTGACGGCCTAGCGGAGGCGGCGGCGACGGGGGGTCGCCGCCGCAATCGCTGGTTTGGTGTGTCTGCTAATTTATTCCTCGCTTCACTTCCGCACGTTCTGGATGCAAAGACAATCGAACGCTGGTGACATGGCGTGGTTTGGCTGCGCCGGTGGGACAAAGCCCACGACTGAGATAAACGCTCGTCACGGCTATCCCTGATTCGGCGGCGTTTTCTTTAGGGGCTGACTATTTTCCGCTGATACGAGTCACGAGCAAGTCGATGAATCTGCGGCCGTCTACACCGACGCCTACGTGAACATTGGGCTCGATCTTGGTCAGGCCGATGGTGTCGCGATGGTCGCCGCTCACGATGTTTTTTTCCACCGTGCCAAACCTGTTGGCAACCGTTTCGCCGCGCGCAAAGTCTCCACCTGTTTCGACATCGACGCGCAGAAATTTCGTTTGCAACAAGCTGGGATCGACGACTGCGCCTACGGCGAGTGCGTCATGGACGGCACCGCCGCCCGTGGCTTCACCGATGCTGATCTGGTAGCGAGCTACTACGGCGGCGAAATGGGCGACGGGACCTGGTTGCGCTTCGAGCTTTTGAGCGTCGGCGACGAGGATGGCTGCTTTCTCGGTGACGTCGAGACCAACCATGGTGAGCGGCCAGCCGGCGTTGAAGACGATCGAAGCGGCTTCGGGATCCTGGTAGATGTTGTATTCGGCTGCACCGTTGACGTTGCCGCCAGAAATCGAGCCGCCCATGATGACGACTCCTTTGACGAGTGGGACGATGGAAGGATCTTTGCGAACAGCCATCGCGATGTTGGTAAGCGGGCCGATGGGGATGAGCGTGATCTCGTTCGGATATTTGTGCACGAGGTCGATGATGAGGTCGGGGCCGAAACGCGCGTCACCTTTGCATTTGCTGGCGGGCAAATCGGCACCGCCCAGGCCGTTCGCGCCGTTCCAATAACTGCCGGTGATGAGCGGCTGCAGGAGCGGATGATCGGCGCCCTTGGCGATGGGGATATCGCAACGGCCGACGAGCGAGAGAACTTTCAGGCCGTCGTCGAAACCCATATCGGCGGTGACGTTTCCGGCAACGATGCTGATTCCTTTTACATCGAGTTCGGGCGAATAGACGGCGAGAAGAATTGCGAGAGCGTCATCAGTGCCGGGATCGGAATCGATGATCACTTTTTGAGGGGCGGACGGCGGGGCCGAGGAGTTTGTGGTTGCTGTGGCAGGGGCCGCGACGAATGCGAACGCCAAAAGGCAAAACCCACAAACAATGTAAAAGATTGCCGGAATTCTTTGCGAGTGAAATTGGCTCACGATTACTGCTCCTTATGGCCGTGTTCCCTGCGGATTCGTGTCGGCCGCCGCACCGATGAGCTGCATGCGGGATGCGTGGCATTTACAGGAAAAGTTTGACGTCCGCAAGACAAAAGGCATTCGGGACTTGAAAGAGTTTTGGCGGTGTGGCATATACAAAACCGAAGAAAAACCCAGGACGAGAAATCGCGCTCGTCGTGGCTACCCTTGTTGCAGGTTCGCAAACAATGCGGTCGGCAAAATCGGGAGACGGCTATTCCAGTAGGGCTATTCGTGGCCGCCGGGCAGCTCGTGGTACTCGCACGGAATGCCGCGGGACTGTAGGAGAGCGGCGAAGCGACGGTTGGAACCGTCGACGGGACAGGTGAAATGGGAGTTCGCGTACCTTTCGCCTTCCGGGGCGGGTGCACTTTTGACAGCCAGTGACTTGGTTGTCTCCGGAGATGTGGAGAGTTACCTGATCGAATAAAGCGGGCGAACAGGTGAGTACCTTGGGCGCTTCGAGACTGGCGCTCGAATTATGGCCTCACCAATTACGAAGCGGAAAATGAAAGGAAGCACATTACGACCGGCTTCGGGGACTCGCTGCTATCGTTGGCATTGCCCGAAGCGGACGCTCCGAGAGAACAGCGTACAGAGATGTGAGGGCGAGCAGCTTTCGTTCGTTGGCGCTTTTCCCCAATAAAACGCTGCATCTCACGAATCCCGGACATTGATCAGGGTTCTCCTGGGAAGTGAATTTCAGAGTTTGCGCTAGAACGCCGAGCATTTCCACTTCGTGCCTACGCATCTGCATTCACATCGAGTTGTGAAGCAGTCTGCCGAGAGAACTTCTGGCCAGGACATCCGGAATTCAAGCGCTTCGGTAGTAATCGAATCGGAAGTACAAAGAACCGACAGTTTCGCCTGCGATTGGCTGTACCCGGTGCATGCCCAGTACAGTTGTCCCTCTGACCAGTAAATCTTCGCTGTCCTTTCTTTGTTCCCCTGACCAGTAGATAGCGAATCTAGCCACTCCCTACACTTGTCTCGCCATGAAAATACAATTTCGCACCCGTGAACTTAGAAGTGCCGGCTCCGGACGTTCCGGGCGCGGACATGTTGCGTCCATCCTTGCAGTGGTCGCCGCGCTCGCCACGATCGGCCTCTCCAGTTGCGTAGGCCTGACTAGCGCCGGCACGGGTGGTACCCCGGGAGCGGGGGCAGGAATCCTATCGACAAGCTCCAACAACGTTAGCTTCGGCAACGTTTCAGTGGGGAGCAGCAAAATCCAGAGTGTGAGCATTACAAACACCGGGACCGTGACAGTAAACGTCTCGCAGGCGACGATTACGGGACCAGGCTACACCGTAGTGGGCGGAAGCGCAGCGATGGCGATTGCTGTGGGTGCGAGCGCGACAGTTCAGATTCAACTGGCGCCAACCAAGACCGGCTCGTCAGCGGGCAGCCTTTCGGTGGTGAGCGATGCCTCGAATTCGCCCTTGGAGATTGGACTGACCGGGACAGGAATGCAGTCGGCTCTGTCAATGACACCCGCTTCCATTAACTTTGGAAGCGTAAAAATGGGACAGAGTGCGACGCAGATCGTAAAGCTAACGAATAATGGCAACGTGGAATTGACGTTGAGTGCGGCTCAGGTTTCCGGAACGGGCTTTGGCATTACGGGACTTTCCCTCCCCGCTACAATCGCGGCCGGGAAAAGCATGTCGTTTACGGCGCAATTTACGCCGGGTGTGGCACAGGGAATGACGGGGACAATAAGATTTACCGACAGCGCCGCCAATTCGCCGCAAACTCTCGACCTTGCTGGTACAGGCACTTCAGCCAATTCGACGCTGAGCGCGAATCCGGGGAGCATCGCATTCGGAAGCGTTGTGGTAGGAGCGAACAGCACGCAAACCATAACACTTTCGAATTCTGGGACCAGCAGCATAACAATCTCTAACGCAGCCGCGACTGGAAAAGGATTTACCATGAGCGCGCTGAGTAAGACGACGCTGAATGCCGGACAGAGCGCGACGTTTACTGCGAAGTTCGCGCCGACGTCCACCGGAAGCGCAACGGGCGCCGTCACAATCGTCAGCAACGCCACGAACCCTACGATGACGATCGCGCTGAGTGGCAGCGGAACGCAGGCGAATTTGGTTGCGAATCCGTCGAGCGTGAACTTCGGCAACGTGCCGGTGAGCGGGAGCGGATCTGTATCGGTAACTCTTACGAACAGCGGTACAGGTAGCGTTTCGATCTCGGGAGGGTCGGTGTCCGGAGCCGGATACACGATGAGCGGCCTTGTGGCCACAAACCTGAGCGCCGGGCAGAGCACTTCATTCACGGCGAAATTTTCTCCGACGGTTGCGGGTTCAGCCGCCGGAAGTGTTTCGATCGCGAGCGACGCGCCGGGATCGCCGTTGAAGATTTCGCTGATTGGAATCGGCACGCAATTGCAGCCTGGGATAAGAATCAGTCCGACCAGCGTAGCGTTTGGAAGCGTAGCGGTGAGCAGCAGCGCATCGCAGAACGTAACGGTGACGAATTCGGGCAGCGGAGCTCTGAACATCACGAGCGCGACAGCCTCGGGAGCGGGATTCAGTATTACTGGATTGGGCGCACAAACGATCAATGCGGGCGCGAGTGTTACTTTCGTCGCCAAATTTTCGCCAACCTCGGCGGGTAGCGCTATCGGAAGCATTTCGATCAGCAGCAATGCCCCTGGCTCTCCCGCGACGATCGCTTTGAGCGGAACTGGTGTTCAGGGCCAACTTACGGCGAATCCGACAAGCGCCAGTTTTGGAACCGTCGCGATGGGAACCAGCGACTCACAGACGATCAACCTTACGAACGGAGGCTCGGCGGCGATATCGATTACCCAAGCGACGGCGACGGGCCCAGGCTTCAGCATCAGCGGAATGCCAGCGCTTCCGATGACGATCAACGCCGGGAGCAGCAGGACATTTAACGCAGTGTTCAATCCCACGAGCAGCGGAAGTGTGACGGGGTCGATTTCGCTGACCAGCAATGCACCAAATTCTCCGATCACAATTTCACTGAGCGGGACGGGCCAAGCGTCAACGCATCTATTGAGCGCGAGCCCGACGAGCTTAAACTTCAACAGCGTGAATGACGGGAGCAGCAGCTCGCTGAATGTCACGCTGACGAACACCGGAAACTCGAATGTGACGATTTCCGGGGCGACGGCTTCCGGGACAGGATTTAGCGCCAGCGGCGTCGCGGGGACAAGTCTGACGCCGAACCAGACGGCCACATTGAACGTGACTTTCGCACCGACGGCCCCGGGGGCGGCGACCGGCAGTGTAACGGTGGCGAGCAACGCGACAAATTCGCCGACGATTACTCTGTCTGGCACGGGCGTTCAACTATCGACTCATGCGGTGGATCTGACGTGGACGGCGAGTACCTCCAGTGGTGTGATTGGATACAACATCTACCGCTCGACGGTATCCGGAGGGCCATACTCGATTTTGGACTCCGCCCCCGTGACGGCCGCCACCTTTACCGATTCAACGGTCCAATCGGGTCAGACTTACTTCTATGTGGTCCGAGCCGTGGGTGGAAGCGGCATGGAAAGTTCGAACTCGGCGGAAGTACAGGCCATGATTCCTTAGTAAGCTAACTGTCCGTAGAATTCGAGTGCAAGTCTGCGGGTGCGAGAGAAGGCGGTAAACGCAGGGACAGAAAGAACTTAAGGGCCGATAGGGGACAGGTAAACGGGCCTGTCCCAATTATGTACCTGTGTCCAGTGGTTTCGGAACACTGCTCGCTCCACAATTGGGTCGTTCGGAAGCGACTCGATTTTGGGGAGGGCAATTCGTGCATGGGCGATTGACGGCGCTTTTTGGGAAGCGCCCAACGAATCTCGGTTCAGCTCTCTTGATTGTGTTGCTAGCTGCGGGATTCTCGCAGACCGGTTGCGGGATAACGAGCAAAGGTGCAGCCGACGAACCTACGATCAGCGTAACTCCTGCCTCCGCCAGCTTCGGAAATGTAACCGTGAAAGAAGATGCAACCCAAACGGTAAAATTGTCGAACAGCGGCACCGCGGATCTTAAGATTTCTGGAGCCAAACTCACAGGATCGGGATTCAGCATGTCGGGGCTGATGACGCCAGTGATTATTCCTGTCGGCACGAGCAAAAATTTCACGATCGCGTTCAAACCAACCGCCGCCGGAGCCGCAACTGGAAGCATTTCGATCACCAGCAATGATAGCGACTCACCTTTGACAATCAGTATGACCGGCACCGGAGTAGCGTCTAGTCTCAAGCTTACTGCCAACGTCGCAAACGTAAGTTTCGGAAATGTGGCCGTCGGCACAACGGCAACGGAAGACGTGAAACTGACGAATACCGGAAACGCGGACGTTGAGATTTCCAGCGCAACCGCAACGGGGGCCGGATTTCACTCGAGCGGCGGTTCCAACGTAAGCTTGAGCCCGAAGCAGTCGGTGAATGTGACGGTAAGTTTCGATCCGCAGTCGGCTGGAGGATTGACTGGCACTCTTTCGGTAACGAGTAACGCTACTGCGATCAAAATTCCGCTGTCGGGAACCGGCACGGCGCTCCCGCAGCATAGTGTGAGCCTCACATGGACCCCGAGCATTTCCGATGTGATTGGCTATTTTGTTTACCGCAGGAAGGGGTCGAACGGATCGTTCTCCAAACTGAAATCCACGATTACCGCATCCACTGCTTTCACGGACAGCAGCGTGGACAGCGGCCAGACCTATTTTTACGTGGTAACGGCGGTCGCCGCGAGCGACGTAGAGAGCGCATTTTCGACCCCGGTCGAGGTAACGATTCCGAGTTCCTAGTAAATTCGAGAGTTTCCGTCGACGACATTCCCCCGCAGCCCCGAAGAACACTTTGCGACTGCCTTCGCAGAAGTTCAGCTCCAGTTTGAAATGAATTCAGAAGCCTGGAACGAGTTCGCTCGTGCGGCAAATTCAGAATTGTCCGCGGATGATGTTCAACATTCGCCGCAAAGGTTCAGCAGCACCCCAGAGCAGCTGATCTCCCACAGTAAATGCCCCCAGGAATTGCGAACCGATTTTCAGGCTGTGAAGGCGGCCAATCGGCACGGCCAGAGTGCCGGAGACCGCAGTCGGTGTGAGGCAGCGAAGCGAAGATTCCTTGTCATTGGGGATCACTTTCACCCAAGGGTTGCCGTTCGCAAGAATCAGCTCAATCTCTTTGAGCGGCACGTCTTTATTGAGCTTAATGCAGAGCGCCTGGCTGTGGCAGCGCATCGTTCCGACGCGGACGCAGATTCCGTCTACGGGCACCGGCGGATCGATTCCCATGATCTTGTTGGTCTCCGCCATGCCCTTCCATTCTTCGCGAGTTTGACCACCGGGCATGTCCCGATCAATCCAAGGAAGGAGGCTGCCTGCGAGAGGCGCACCGAATTCGGACGTGGGGAGGCTTGCGTCTCGCTGCGCTTGGATTGTGAGGCGATCGATTTCCAGGGCGTTGTCGGATGGAGCGGGGCGAGTGGCGTGTGTGATGTAATCCATCTGCTTGACGAGTTCCAGCATTTTGGCGGCACCTGCGCCTGAAGCCGCCTGGTAGGTCATCGTCGTCATCCATTCAACGAGACGCGCTTTGAAAAGTCCGCCGATGGCCATGAGCATCAGGCTGACTGTGCAGTTTCCGCCGACGAAAGTGCGGATACCGCGAGCCAGACCATCGCGAATCATGTTTGCGTTAACGGGATCCAGAGCGATCAGTGCCTCGTCGTCCATTCGAAGCGTGGAGGCGGCGTCTACCCAATATCCTTTCCAGCCGGCCTTGCGCAGGGGACCATAGATTTCGCTCGTGTACTCTCCGCCCTGGCAACTGATCAGGACTCCGCAATCCGCAAGCTCACGTAGGTCCGCAGCGTTCTTGAGCGTGGCATTCGCCGCCTCTTTGGGTGCTGCGCCGCCGGGATTCGACGTGGAAAAGAAAACCGGTTCGAGACCGGCAAAATCGTTTTCCTCGCGCATTCTCTGCATGAGAACGCTGCCTACCATTCCTCGCCATCCGATGAGACCTATCTTCAACGATGCTCCTCCGAGTCCTACTCAGGGTACCGCGGTCAAGCCGCCATTTCAGGAAAAACCGCGGCCGCAATGGCCTCAGGGCTTACTGGCCGCGCAGGATCTTGCTCCAGCAATCAGCTCGGCGAAGAAGTAGAAAGTATCACCTTCACGTGCAACGAGTTCCACCGCTCGTTTGCCGCGAACAGCGTTTCAAGAAAGAATCTCCGACACGAGCGTCATGGCGTGTTCCGCGATGGAGGGAGCCGAGGTGAGGCCGGGCGATTCGATGCCAATCAGTTGGACGACCTGCGGAAATTCCGGGTCGCGCTCGATGATGAAATCAGCGACGCGTTTCTCGCCGGGCTTGCCAGGAGGAGTGAGTTTCGCGCGGATGCCTGAAAAAGCGGGCACGAGATACGAGCTCTCAATTTCAGGAAGAAGAGTTTTTGCTCCCCGAGCAAATTCGGCAACGGGCTCGCGATCGCGCTCGTAGTTGTTTTTATCGTCGACGTAACGTGCAGTGGGCCCCACGAGCACGCTGCCCCAAACTGTCTTCGTAAGGTGAACGCCGAGGCTGACGCCTTCGGGATGCGGCAGCGGGTAGACGAGACCGCGAATCCAATCTTGTTTCGAACGCACAAGCTCACAATATTCGCCGCGGACGGGATAAATCCTGTGGGCGGCGAGCGGCGAACCGAGCATTCCGGCAACTTCATCGGCAAACAGCCCGGCACTGTTGACCAGACAACGCGTTTCGATTTCACCGGCGGAGCTCGTTACGTGAATCGTCTGGCGCAACGGTTCAAGCCGTTCCACTTTCGCATGCGTGACGATATTCGCGCCTTGGTCAGCAGCGATACGCGCGTAGGCCTTCACGAGGTCTTCGCTGCCAACAATGCCGGTGGACGGAATCTCAATCGCCAAGTAGCCCTCGACATGCGGCTCGCGCGCACGAATCGCGTCGCGATCGATGATTCTCATGTGCTCGACGCCGTTCGCTTCGCCGTTTTTCATGAGCGCGGCGAGTTCTTCCGATTCGGCGGGAGAGGATGCGACAACTATTTTCCCGCAGTTGCGATGCGGAACGCCGTGCGTCTCGCAAAATTCATACGTGAGTTGATTGCCGCGCACACAGTGTCGCGCTTTGAGGGAACCGGGAGGATAGTACAGTCCGGAATGGATCACTCCGCTATTTCGCGAACTCGCGCCCATCCCGACCTTTGGAAGCGCTTCGAGAACGAAGACGTCGCTCCAGCGCGTAGAGAGAGCCCTGGCTATCGCGCAACCGACCACGCCGCCGCCGATAATCACGACATTCGCTTGTTCCACAGGCTACATTTTATCTGGACCCGTGCGCGTTTGTTAGAGCGTTTTGCGCAAGTGCGCACAAGCCGCAATTGTTTTGGACAAAATCATCCGAAGCAACGAAAAAGGCCGGAGCGAAGCGATCTGCCATCCGGTCGAAGGTAGCAAAGCAGAGGCGGCATTTCCCTTTGTAGCCAATTCTGGTAAAGTGCCGCGCTAGATACCCCGGATGTGAGTGCGGAGGCAAACGTGACCAGGTTAGATTTGCGACCGTTGTCGATCGGGGAAATTCTTGACCGTACCTTTACTCTCTATCGAGAACACTTCGTCCTGTTTTTTGGGATTTCATCGATTCCGCACATTCTGGCGCTCATCCTGAATCTCGCGCAAACATATCTCCGGTTCCCCGGAACGCCATCCGCGGTAAAGGCTTCTACGCTCTCGCCCTCGATGAGCGTGGCCGCGGGAGTGGTTGCCCTGGTAGGTGCTGTGGTGGGTGTCCTGGTATATCTCCTGACGCAGGGGGCTACGGTTACGGCCGTCTCGGAGCTCTATCTCGGACGCACATTGACGATCGGAGATTCCTTTCAACGCGTGCGCGGAGAACTTGGAAACCTGTTTGGCGTTATCCTCTTGAACGGCCTCGCGACAATTGCCGCTTTTATCTGCCTGATCATCCCGGGAATCTATGTGATGTGCAGACTGGTGGTGTGTGTTCCGGCCGCTTTAGTGGAGAACATCGGGCCGCGCGCATCGCTGGATCGCAGCTTCGAACTCACCAAGGATAATGCCGGGCGTGCGTTCTTGATTTTGCTTCTCTACTTTGCGCTCACCTATGCTGCGATCGCGCTGTTTGTGCTGCCATTTACAATCATGATGGGGATCATGGTGGCGAAGAGCCATCCAGAAATGGTGCGGAGCTGGATGGCGCTGATTCAGATCGGAACCACGCTGGCGACGGTATTGGTTGCGCCGGTACTAACGATTGCGAGCTCGGTTCTCTACTATGATTTGAGAATCCGGAAAGAGGCATTCGATCTACAGATGATGATGAATCCGTTGGGCGGGGTGTCTCCGACATCCAGCAGCCTGCCATCCATGTTGACTTGAGAGTCTTCCGGTGAAGCTCGTCAGGGTTCATTTCTCAATCGCCGAAAGAGCGATTTCGAAGATCGTACTGGCCGGTTCGTTGTTCATGGCCGGAATCGTTTACCCCGGTCCGATGTATTCGCAGGCGCCGAGGGTCGCAGCCTCCGATTCACCCGCACCGATTGACGCTGCTACGTTTGCTGCCGAACTCCGCTCCCTCGAAGCCAAGTTGCTGGGCGGAAACGGGACGTCGAACGAGGTGAACTCCCTGCTGCGCCGCCTACCTTCCTCCTGGAGGGTGGAAACCGCCGAGCGACAATACGAAATTTCCAGCGAACCACTCCGCGATCTGCTCGTTCGCGCTGCAGGCGATGACGCCAACCGAAAGCAAATCCTCGAGGAGGCGAGCGGCTGGGCTGAGAACGCGGCAACCCAGGCGGAAAGCTACTCCGCAGGAGCGGAATCCGCGGGAGTGTCGGAACCCGCAGCGCGCGCAACCCTCGATCAAATTCTGAAGCGCCGGGAATTTTCTCCCGCCGCGCCGCCGTCGGCGTGGGATTTGATGCGTCAGCGAATCAACGCGTGGTTGGCACAACTGTTCGAGAAGCTGTTTGGCAGTCTCGCCCGGCACCCGCTCGGATCCAAGCTATTTTTCTGGTTCGTCATCTTTGGCGTCGTTTGCTGGATCGTAACAACGCTGGTTCAGTTTTGGACGCGAGCGGGCCAACGCATCGCACTGGCTAATGTTGGAACCGTCGCGGCGCACCGATCTTGGCAAGAATGGATCCGCTCCGCCCAGGAAGCAGCCGGAAAAGCTGAATTCCGTGAAGCGGTCCACTGTGTGTACTGGGCCGGAATCACACGGCTCGAGGATCTGTCGATTCTGACGGTAGACCACACGCGAACGCCGCGCGAGCAGTTGCGCATGCTCACGGGAGACGCAGGAGAGGCCAGTTCAGCGACGCCCGAGCAACGAGAGCGAATGGCGGGGCTGACGAGGCAACTCGAGTATGTGTGGTACGGCGACCAGCCGGCGACCACGGAAATGTTTCGCGAATGTATGCAACGGGTTGAGGATCTCGGTTGCCGGCTCAATTAGATAAATCGGATCGCCGACTATTGCTGGTGACAGCAGCAGTCCTGATGATCCTCACTGCGGCCGTCGCATTCGTCACTCCGCCGCCCGGCGAACAAGGCTCTCCCACTCCCTCGATTTTCTCAACAACTCCGAATGGCGCGCGAGCGGCTTATGTGCTCCTGAGGGAACTCGGGCGTAGCGTTCGACCGTGGGAAGAACCGCCTACGGAATTGCCGGAGGATGCGGAATACACAGTGCTGATTCTCGCGAACCCGACCGTGATGCCCGGCGAGCGGGAGAAAAAGGCCCTGCTTGAGTTTGTGAAACGGGGCGGGAGAATCCTATTCACAGGGCCGCGGATCGCTATTTTTTTTCCGGAAGCAAAACTTTCAGACGATGAGGAACGACAGACAGACGAGTGGACGATTTTCGAGGCGGCTTTTCCGAGCGCTTACACGCGAGGAGCCGCGAAGATTTCTCTCAAGTCAGGGGTGACGTGGGACGGTTCGCAAACTCAACTTGCACTCTACGGAGACCCAAAATCTCCGGTAATCGTAAGTTGGCAGCTCGGCGAAGGTGAGTTGCTGTGGTGGGCTGGGCCGGGACCCCTCACAAATTCCGGAATTACGCGCGAAGGGAACCTGAATTTATTGTTGAACGCGGTGAGCAATCCTCGATCGGAGCAAGGGCGACAGCCGGCAATCTACTGGGACGAGTACTTCCACGGTGAGGAAGCTTCGCTGTGGGGCTATTTCGAGAAGACCCCGGTTCTGTGGGGTCTTCTGCAGATTGCGATCCTGAGTCTCGTGGTGCTGTTTACGTTCGGCCGGCGGTCCGGGCCCACACGGATGCCGCCGATCGTCTCAAGGCTTTCACCGCTGGAATTCGTTGATACACTCGGGGGCCTCTACGAGCGAGCGCACGCTGAACCCGCGGTGGTGGCGGCTGTGTACCGGCGTTTTCGGACGAATCTTACGCGCCAGCTGCGCCTGCCGAATGCGACGCCCGATGAGGCGCTCGCGGAAGCTGCCGGAAAGCGACTTGGAGTAAAAAATGAGGAGTTGTTAAATGCACTCCGGCGAGCGGAGCCAGCGACCCGCTCGCGAAACGTTTCGCCCGCCGAGGCGCTTGAAATTGTGCAGCAGCTGGAAGCCTATGAACACCGCGCTGGTCTAAAAAGAAAATTCCAACAGGAGAACCCCTAACCGTGGAGAACCTCTCACGCCTCGCGGCACATGTTCACGAGGAATTTTCCAAAGTAATCGTTGGCCAGCGCCAGATAGCGGATCAGCTACTCGTCGTGCTTGTGTGCGGCGGCCATGCACTCATCGAGGGCGTGCCCGGGATCGCGAAGACACTGGCGGTGAAGACTATGTCACGGATCTGCGGGCTCGACTTCCAACGGGTGCAATGCACTGCTGATCTGATGCCAGCGGACGTGATGGGCACAAACATTTTCAACATGGCGACGAGCACGTTTTCACTGCACCGCGGACCGGTGTTCACCGATCTTCTGCTCGTCGACGAAATTAACCGCACATCTCCACGAACACAGGCGGCGCTGCTGGAAGCCATGGAGGAGCGGCAGGTAACAATCGACGGTACGCGCTATCCGCTCTCGGAAACATTTACGGTACTCGCCACTCAAAACCCGATTGAATTCGAAGGAACCTATCCGCTTCCCGAAGCACAACTCGACCGATTCCTACTCAAGATCAGCATGAGCTATCCATTGGAGACCGAGGAAACGGAAATACTTGCGCGGTATGGAAAAGGATTCGATTCCCGGCGACTCGAGGGCGTGGCTATCGCGTCGATCGATCCGGCGCTGCTGAAAGCGGCGCGCGGCGAGGTGGAAAAGATTCGAGTGGAGCCCAGCCTGTACAGCTATGTGGTAACGCTGATCCGGCGCACGCGAGATTGGCCGGCGCTGACGATCGGGGCAAGCCCGCGTGCTGCACTTGGCCTAGTCGGGGCTGCGCGCGCGCTTGCAGGAATGGAGGGTCGTGATTTCCTGATCCCGGACGACATCAAGGCCGCTGCGCCGTCCGTCCTTCGCCACCGCCTTCTGCTGAAACCGGAAGCCGAACTCGAGGGCCTGACGACGGACCAAGTGATTTCCGAACTTCTGGCGACTGTTGAGGTTCCGAAATAGGTGCACGAGAAACCCCTGATTCCGGAGAACGCGATTGCACGCGGGCGGCCTCTGGGGCGCATTCCTTTTGGGTTCGGCCCGCGATTTTTTGTGGGAATTGCGCTCGGTCTTGCTTGGCTCGTGCCTGCGTGGTGGTCTTCGAAATTTGTTCTCGCGATGTTTTTGTGGGACCTCCTCTTTCTGGGCGTTTGGGCATGGGATTTGCGACGGATTCCTGTGCCTGACAAGCTGGAAGTACGGCGCGCCTGGATCAGCCGACCGACCCTCGCGGTTGCCAGCGGCGTAAAAATAGGAGTTCAGAATTCGGGGCGAGTGGCGCTGACAGCTCGCATTGTTGACGAGACGCCCGTAGCCCTATGCCGGAAGCCCACAGAAATTGAGATGGAAGTGCCAGCAGGAGGTTCGGCGGAGGCGCTGTACCCGATTCTTCCCTCGGAGCGCGGCGACGCGAAACTGAATCGAATCTTCATCCGTTACCAGAGCGCGCTGCGCGTCGCCGAACGATGGGCTGTCGCTGACGCGCCGCAGACGGTGACGGTATTCCCGAATCTCGATGAAGCCAAGCAGCACACTTTGTATTTGATCCGCAGCCGCCAGGTGGAACTCGAAAAGCGCCGGCGCCGCCAGCGCGGTCAGGGACGCGAATTTGACAGCTTGCGCGAGTACCGCGAGGGCGACGAAATCCGCGACATCTCCTGGACAGCGACTGCGCGCCGCAATCATTTGGTGACGCGGGTGTTTCAAATCGAGCGCAGCCAGGCAGTATGGCTTGTCCTCGATGCCGGGCGATTGCTTCGCGCGAAAGTTGCGGAAACCGGGAGGATCCCGATTTCCAAACTCGACTACGCGGCGAACGCAGCCCTTTCGCTCGCACAAGTGGCCCTGCATTGCGGGGACCGAGTAGGCCTGCTTGCGTACGGCCGAAACATTCAACAAAATCTAAATGCGGGACGCGGACCGCATCATATGCGCGCAATCGTCGAATCGCTGGCGCACATACGCGGAGAAGCCGGCGAGGCCGATCACGCTCGTGCCGTCCACACTTTGCTGTCGGAACAAAAACGCCGCAGCCTGATCGTTTGGATCACCGATTTCGCCGAGACGAACACCACGCCAGAGGTCCTCGAATTTGCGATGCACATGGCGAAGAGACATTTGATCGTATTTGCGGCGATGGGGCAGCCCGATCTGACCGCGCTGGCTGCGGCCACGCCGGAAACCACGGAAGAGATGTACCGTCACGTAGCTGCACTTGAGATTGCGGAAAGGCGGAGTGTATTGCTGCGGAGACTGCGGCATCGCGGCGTGCTCGTTTTGGAATTGATGCCCGGGATGCTTGCGAGTTCGCTGGTCAACCAATACATGAGCGTAAAAGAGCGCGGCTTGCTCTAGAGCTCGGTCGACCTTCAGTCCATGACTTTCGTTTTGGAATAGGAAGCTTCCTGCATCGCACCCGCACCAAGATTGACGCCTCTTGTGTCGCTTGAGAAGCTGGCTGGATATTGCGGTTTCCGCGATCGGCTGAGATACAACGCAAGCGCCGCAAACATCACGGCCCCGAAAAGAAATTTAAGCGGCGCGGCAAGCTCTGACGGAGAGAGAAATCCTTCGATCACGCCGGCCACAATCAACATTGGAATGGTGCCCAGGAGCAGTTGCGCTGCCTTCCCTCCCGCCCGTGCCAACGATTCGCGTCTCGGCAACATTCCAGGGAACAGCATCCCGCGAGCAATTTCAAATCCCGCGCCGCCCGCGATGAAAATCGCCGGCAATTCCAGAACGCCGTGGGGAACAACGAAACTCCAAAGCTGGCCGGCCATCCCGGCCTGCCATGTGGCAGCGCCAATCACGCCGATCAGCAAGCCGTTGAGCACCATCATCCAAGCGGTGCCGATACCGGCGGTAATTCCAAATGCGAAAGTGGAAAACGCGACTGATAAATTATTTGTCATGATCGAGGAAGCAGCCAGAGGCTTCACGGTGACAATGGAGTGCGTCCACATCTCCCGTTTCTCGATGGTTTCCATCATTTGGGTACCCAGCAACCGGTGTGCAAAAGAAGGATCGCGGAGGGTGAGAAAAAATGCCGCCACACCAGTTACGGTGAAAATCACAAACGCCAGCAGAGTCTGCGGCCACAACTCACGAAAAATTCTGGGATACGTTTCCGAATAAAAGCGGACGATTCCTGCGACCCGCGGCTTCGAACCCATGTAGATCAAATTGTGCGCGCGGCCCAGCAGGGAGTTTAGATAGGCCGCCAACTGGCTACTTGTGATATCCTCCCGCGCGATTGCGAGGTCTGATGCGGTTTGGCGATAGAGAAGACCCAACTCCTGCAGATCGTTATGATCCAATGAGCCAACGCCGCGTCCTTTGGAGCGTCGCAAGAGCTCTTCTAGCCGAGACCAGTTCGGCTTCCGTTTTTCGAGCCATCGCGAAGAGATCATGAGTCTCCAACGACCGGGAGAGGCATCTGATTCCGGCGCGTTTGCCGATAAGCTTACCATCGACACACCCGAGCAGACTTCCCTTGAGTTCTCGATCGCGGGGATAGGGAGCCGGTTTCTAGCTCTGGCGCTGGATACGGTGATACAGGGCGCCGCATCGATGGCGCTGTTTCTGGGAGTTGCCCTGCTTTTTACGCTTCTACCGTCAGGAAGATTTGCGCTCTCGCGGCAATGGATCATCGCAATCGTTCTGCTCGCTGGGTTTTCGTTTTATTTTGGGTACTTTGCGTTTTTCGAGGCGATCTGGAATGGTCAGACGCCAGGTAAACGGACGACGCGGATTCGCGTGATCAAGGAATCCGGCCGCCCGATCACTCCGCCGGAATCGGTGGCCCGAAATGTGATGCGAATCGTCGACCAGCTTCCCGTTTTTTACGGGATTGGAATCGCAAGCGTGCTGCTCAGCAAACAGAATAAACGGCTGGGCGATTTCGTCGCAGGGACGATCGTCGTTCACGAACGCGCGCTTCAAGACATCAAACCACTCTGGGAGGCGGCAACGACGGCCGGGGTCATGAAATTCGGCTCTGAACGCCTGAGCACCGAAGACTTTTCTCTCATCGAGTCTTTTTTGAACCGGCGGGATGCTCTTGCGCCCGATATACGTTTTCGAATGGCGGAACAAATCGCGAACCGCATCAAGCCGCGACTCACCATTTTGCCTGCCGACATGCCTTCCAGTGAAAAACTCCTCGAAGCAATCGCCACCGAACGCCGCGCCAATGCCAGCTACATTTAGATATCGAAACCTGAGAGTGCATTGAAGGCATTCGACGGCACGCCGCGACGACTTTGGACCAGGGGCTACCATTCAGGCAGATGATCAGCGTCACTTCTTCGAGACGGTAACGCAGCAAGCAGCCGCGAGCGCTGAGATCGAAAGCGGTTGAGAAACACACCAGAGCGCGGGCGCGGCGCCGATTGAGATACCCTAGTGGCTCGAATATTTCGTGGCTCGACGGATTCCGGGAGGCACACTTCTTGTTCGAAGCGGTAATGGTTCGGAAACGACTGCTGGGCGTACTGTGCGCGTCAGTGCTGTGCGCCATCCTGCTCGTTGGCCTCGCACCGTTTTGGCCACCTCGAAATAATGTAATGTGGCTGAGTGATGAGAACGGACTTCGATTCAGCGGATTTGCGACGATAAGAAGTTTCAGCCCGTTCCCCGCTGCAGCACCGGAAGCAGAGTCATCCTGCAGCCTCGAAATATGGTTGCAACCCGCGTCAGCAAGCGCCGTCTCCACGATTCTTGCGTTCTCCAGCGCGGAAATCCCGGCAAAAATGCTGGTGCAACAGTTTCATGCAAACCTCGCGGTTCGGCAGGAGTTTCAAGGCGGTCAACGCAAACCTCAGGCGATCGGAATCGAGGGAGTTTTCCGCCAAATCAGCCCACGATTCATAGTGATTTCGTCGGGGCCGAACAAGACGTCCGTCTACGTGGATGGAAATCTGGCAGAAACATTTTCTCATTTTCGACTGGAAAGATCCTGCTCGGGCGATTTGGTGGTTGGCACATCGCCTATCGGAAACGAGCGCTGGCAGGGCAAATTACTAGGGCTTGCAATTTACCATCGGGAGCTTCACGCGAGCCAGGCCTTGGCTGACTACAAAGCTTGGACGACTCACGGGAGACCCGATATGAGTGCGAGCGACGAAGCACTTGCAGTCTACCTCCTGGATGAACGTACGGGGAACGTGATTCGTAACGCCGTCCAGCCGGGAACCAACCTATACATACCGAAGCGCTACACGCTGCTGCGTGAGAAGTTTCTCGAGCCGTTCTGGAAAGAGTTCAAGAATGGACGGAGCTACTGGGACGATGTTGTCGTGAACATTGCCGGCTTCATTCCGCTGGGGTTCATCTTTTGCGCATATTGGTCATACGTTCGCGCGAGCAAGCATGCAGCGTGGATCGCAGTCATTACGGGTCTGGTCACGAGTCTGACGATCGAGATCCTGCAGTCCTACCTTCCGACTCGCGCTTCCGGCATGACGGATCTCTTCACGAATACTTTCGGAACCTTTCTCGGCGCGCGATTCTGCGCTTCGAAATACTCCCGGGATCTGCTCTCGAAGATTTACGGGAGCGGAGCCGGAACGCGCGATTCAGGTTAGCTGGGTGCTATGACAATCTGACAGCGGTAGAGATCCGCACGCAAGCCTAACGCGCGTGCGTCGGTGGCGCGCCATACGATACCCGCCATATCAGTTTCTGTCCGTCATCTGAGATGAGAAGTGAACCATCGGCGGCGGTCGCGACGCCCACGGGCCGTCCATAGACCACCCGGCCGTTGGGATCCGGCACAAGTCCCCGGAGAAACGGGGCGGGTGCACCGACCGGGTGCCCATCGTGAAATGGAATGAAGACTACCTGGTAGCCGCTTCTCGAGTGGCGATTCCAAGAACCATGTTCGGCAATGAAAGCACCGTGCCAGTAAGCTTCGGGAAACTGCCGCGATTCATAAAAAGAAAATTGCAATGCGGCAACATGAGCGCCGAGCAGAACGTCTGGCGTGATCGCCCGCGCCACCATATCCGGCCGCGACGCCACGCGATTGTCGACGTGCTGCCCGAGATAGGAATAGGGCCAGCCGTAAAAACCATTTTCAATCACGTGAGTGAAATAGTCGGAAGGAAGATCATCTCCGATATCGTCGCGTTCGTTTACGGAGGCCCAGAGGCTTCCGGATTCCGCATCAAAAGCGATGCCTACGGCGTTACGCAAACCATTCGCGTAGACCCGGCAGTTCTTCCCGTCAGGATCGGAAACCAAGATTGCGGCGCGGCGCGGGTCCGATTCGATCGAAACATTTGTTTTCGATCCCACGGAAACGAAGAGCTTCGCGCCATCTGGGCTGAATGTCAGGGATCGCGTCCAATGCTGGTTATAGCCGAACCCGGGCAGATCCAGGATGTGCTCTGCATCGCCCAGCCGCCGAGAGGTGTTTGGGTCGTAGCGGAAACGAACGACTTGATTTGTGTTGGCGACATAAACGTAGTCGTCATGAAAAGCAATGCCGAAGGGCAGCGTCAAGTGCTCCGCAAAAACTTCCCGCGAACCAATTGTTTTCGTGTTGGGCGTGAAGTGCAGCACATCCACTTTTCCAGCTGCGGAATCGGCCACGAACAAGTCACCGTCAGGCGCGATCGCCAGCCAACGTGGATCGTCGAACCCTGTGGCCAGCACGGAAATCTCGAATCCCGGCGTTACTTGCGGCAGGAAACCTGCGGGGGGCGAGACAACGACGGGCCAATTTTCGGTCCGCAACAATCTGGCAACGATTCGCGCCCGATATCCTCGCGGATTGGCCGACCAAATAATAGCGAAGCACACGGCCAAGAATATAAGCAGCGCGCCGAATTTTCTCCGATCGACTTGCTCAGAACGCAACGAAATCACTCCAGAAGATTCCCAAATTGGTGCTCCGAAATGAAATTCAAGCCGTGGAGATCCAATCATACGCTAGCGATAAAGGTTATTTTCCTGGAATAGGTAGTTTCGGCGGTTTGGACAGCTGGTTTTTCATGAAGTTACATTCTTTATAATGAAGGGTTATAAAACATCCCTTTGATTTAAGAATATCTGCTATAGTTTCTTTGGTCTAGATTTTTATGTTTCTGTAGTTGCAGTCTGCATTGCGCAGTTCGAATTACCGTGCGATTTTGCTCGGTGTTGCGCGCATCCCCCCTTATGCGCGCGTTCCCTCGTGAAGAATTATCACCTCGCGAGGAGAGAACTGGGTCGTTCGCGTACCCGTTCTTAAAACAAAGCTCCCACTACATGCACATGACGGTAGCGCAGTGAGAATAGAGAATTCGAGGGAGACTGCATAATGTGGATGGATCGGAAGCGAGTAGGAAGAGTTGTCGCCCGGCTCACCGTCGTCGTTTTGAGCATTGCGCTTTGTCATGAGACGCATGCCGCGACCCCATCCTCGATGCAAATCGTCGCCGCAGCTGCTCCGGGATCGGCCAAGTCACTGACAGCGAGCTTTCCACGCGCCACCGTTGCTGGCGACGTAGTGCTAGTAGCGTTCGATTTTGATTCGAACGTTACGGTTAGCTCCATTTCTGATTCGCAGGGGAATGTTTTCACCGAAGTCGGATCACAACTCACATCTCCCGGAGGCGCTCGCAGCCGCGTCTATTTCGCCAAGTCCATCAAGGGCGGACCCGATACCGTCACCGTGACCCTCTCCGGCAAATCTTCCTGGATTGAACTCTACCTTTCAGAATACTCCGGCATCGATCCCGTAAATCCGATCGACGCTCAAGCTGGCGCCTCCGGCAACGCCGGTGCGGTTTCGAGCGGCAGCGTCACAACGACTGTCGCAGGCGATGTGATCTACGGATTCTGCGTCGGCGACTGGGCTTGCACCGTTGGCTCTGGACTCACCGCGCGTTCGACATTCAACAACAATCTCGTCGAGGACAAAGCTGTCGCTAACCCCGGCAGCTATGCCGCAACCGCGTCGGCAACCAAAGGTTGGACGATGCAGTTAGTGGCGCTGAAAGCGGCTGCTACAACACTCGACGTTACCGCGCCTTCGATTCCGGCAAATTTGTCTGCGACAGGAGTGTCTCCATCGCAGATCAATATTTCATGGTCTGCTTCAACGGACAATGTGGGTGTGAGGGGCTATCAGCTTTTTCGAAACGGAGTGCAAATCGGCACGACTGCGACGACATCCTTTGTGGATTCGAACCTGGCAGCGTCGACGACCTATTCATACAATGTGACGGCGTTCGATGCTGCGGGAAATGTGTCGGCGCAATCTTCCGCAGCTGTCGCCACCACTTCCACGAGTGACACGACAGCTCCTACGGTGCCAGCGAACCTGTCTGGCACGTCAACGCTTTCGACGCAGGTAAGTCTTTCCTGGGGCGCTTCGACGGACAATATCGGAGTGGCGGGATACCGAGTCTCCCGCAACAGCGTGCAAGTAGGCACAACGGCGAGCACGACCTTTGTGGATACTGGGCTCATCGCCTCAACTACTTACTCATATACAGTCGCGGCATTCGACGCAGCAGGAAACGTGTCTGCTGCGAGCAGCCCGTTTACGATAACCACGGCGCCTGCGCCGACTGCGGCCGCCTATCCGGTGAAACTCAGCAGCAATGGCCGATACCTCGTCGATCAGAACAATACGCCGTTTTTCATCGTAGGGGACGCGCCGCAACTGCTCTTCGTTCAACCGTCGCCGGCGGATGTGGACACGTACCTTGCCGACCGACAGGCGCGCGGATTCAACGCGCTGTGGGTGTACTCGGTGGACTCGGCGGACCAATCCAATGCTCCTGCAAACTTCAATGGCGACGTCCCGTTCGATGGCGCGGCGTTCACAAACTTTGATCCCGCCTACTGGGCTTATGTCGATTCGGTGATGACCAAGATTCAAGCCAAGGGAATGATCGCTTTCGTCGATCTCGGTTTCGTCAGCCTCAATCCGTCCACGGGATACGAGAACCAGATTCTGGCTTCCTCTGACGCCACGATGACGGCGTACGGAACATTCCTGGGCAATCGCTACAAGAATTTCAACAATATCGTTTGGGTTATCGGAGGAGATGCGGATCCATCGGTCTCTGGCCTGTATCAGAAGCTCAATGATATCGGCAACGGACTGGCGGCCGCTGATCCGAACCACTTGATTACCTTAGAAGCCTGCCGCATCTGTACTCCCAACAACCAGTCGACGATCAACGCCTACGGTGGCGCTCCTCCTTCGTTTATCGACTTGAACTGGGTCTACAACATGCAGACGAGCGTGGTGGCGGGATGCCAAGCGGGCTTTGCATCGGCGGCGACAGCTCCGCCGTTGATGGGCGAAGATTGGTACGAGTTGGAACATTCGATGACGGGGTTTCAGGAGAGGCAGGAAGCTTATTGGGAAGTGCTGAGCGGATGCTATTTGGGGAGGATTTTCGGAAACGAAGCGATCTATAGTTTTAATTCTCCGAACTATATAACCAGTCCGACATGGCAGAGCCAGTTGGGTTCGACAGGATCCGTGGGACAGCAATACCTCGGACAGCTAATGCGCTCGCGGGAACACTGGTTGATGGCTCCAGACGTTACACACACTGTGCTGACAGCCGGCTTTGGAGCAGGTTCGACCCTGTCCGTAGCCGCACGAAGTAGCGATGGCCAGACGATTATCGCTTATTTCCCGGATGGGAATGCCACTACCAAGTCGATCGATCTATCGAAGATTACGTCGGCAACATCTTCAGCTATTGCGTGGTGGTACAACCCTCAGACGGGGGCCTCTTCGCAGATCGGAGCTTTTGCGACGAACGGATTGCAAAGTTTCACAGCGCCGGATGGCAACGATTGGGTGCTGGTGATCGATGACGCCTCAGCAAACCTGGGAGCTCCGGGCAGTGGCGGTTCATCGCAAAAGCCTGGTGCCCAAGTTACGGCTCTCACATGCGCTCCCAGTGTCGTCGCATCCGGTGGCTCATCTACGTGCGCGGTTGCATTGAGCCAGACCGCGCCGGCGGGGGGAACGCCCGTCGCCCTAACCGACAGCAACACCAGTGTGCTCTCCGTGCCCGCCTCAGTCATGGTTGCTTCCGGCGCATCCACAGGGACGTTCGTCGCAAACGCTGCGGTGATGAATACTCCGCAATCGGCAACAGTCACGGCCACGCTTGGAACGAGTTCGTCGTCCGCCACGGTTTCCGTGCAGGCACCGGTGTTGCTCACCAGCCTGACGTGCGCTGTGACCGGCCTTAATTCGGGCGCTGCGACCACGTGCACCGTTACTTTGAATCAGCCGGCACCGTCCGGCGGAGCGACGGTCTCGTTGACCAACAGCAACACAGCCGCTCTCGCAGTCCCTGGATCCGTCACGGTGTCCTCCGGTGCGACAACGGCCACGTTCTCTGCCAGCGCGGGAGTGGTGACGGCATCGCAGTCTGCGACGGTGACAGCAACGCTGGGAACGAGTACTCAGTCAATTCAGTTTACGATCGTGTTCTCTGACAGCATCCCACCAACCGTCTCGGTGACTTCGCCGACGTCTGGACAAACAGTCTCCGGTACGTTCACGCTCTCTGCCAGCGCATCCGACAATCTCGGAATCGCGTGGGTGCAATACAAAGTAGACGGCGCAACCGTGGGAACTCAGATCACGACGGCACCCTACAATTATTCGCTCGTCACGACATCACTCACGAACGCAACGCACACGGTTGTCGCCGTGGCAAGCGATCTCTCCGGCAACACTTCCACGAGCGCGACAATTAGTTTTACTGTGAGCAACAGTGTCTCGAAGCCGGCCGCATTCGTTCAGATTGCGGCGAAGGCATCTCCCTCATCCGCCAGTTCCCTATCAGTTTCGTTTGCAACCAACACCGTCGCTGGCGACGTGGTGCTTGCGGCATTCGATTTTGATTCGAACGCTACGGTTGCCACCGTTACTGATTCGCAGGGGAATGTATTCACGGAAGTCGGAACGCAACTCACATCTCCCGGGGGAGCTCGCAGCCGCGTTTATTTCGCCAAGTCCATCAAAGGCGGCCCTGAGACCGTCACGGTGAGCCTCACCGCGAATTCAGCCTGGATCGAGCTTTACCTTTCAGAATACTCGGGCATCGATCCTGTAAATCCGATCGACGCCCAGGCGGGCGCCTCGGGTAACCCCGGTGCGGTTTCCAGCGGCAACGTCACGACGACGGTCGCAGGTGATGTGATCTACGGATTCTGCGTCGGCGAGTGGGCTTGCACGGTCGGCTCTGGGCTCACTGCCCGTTCGATTTTCAACAACAATCTCGTTGAAGACAAAGCTACGGCGAACCCCGGAAGCTATGCGGCAACCGGGACGGCAACCAAAGGCTGGACGATGCAGTTAGTGGCGCTGAAGAAGTCACAATAACGAGCGGACGGCAGAGTCTTTGATTCGTGCGGAGTCATTGAAAGCCAATAGCGGAGCATGCGAATTCAGGCCGAGCGGCTGCGAACGGATGCACGCTGTGGACGGCAGACTCACTCAAGATCTCAATTGTGCGGGATGAATGAAGCGCCTGAATTCGGCTGGAGAGTCTGGTTCTCGAAGGCTCCGCAAATCCGACGGCCCAGGCTAAGATTGAATAGCGAGCTGTGAGCCGATTTGGCCGGCGATGCGATTACTGCGAGACCGTAAGTGTGATCCCCATGGTCTGCGTCATCGTTCCGGACTTCGCCGTGACCGTCAGATGTGAAGTCGTGGCGCCGGGTGAACCAGTCCCGCTCGTATCTCCACAGCTTGTCAACACAGTTCCTGCCACCAGTATCAAAGCCAAGAACACCACTGCCTCATATCGCTTCAGTTGAGGAACTCTGCGAATCCAAGTGCCTGCGAACAAGCAACCCAGCAGCGCGGCGATCGATAAACCGAGCGACGGAGGAACCTGCGGGGACGCCGGCAAATGAACGTCGGGGCTCGGGCGCACGTTTACGAATCCCACACCGGAAATCGTCAGTACCGTCACCGCTGATTTTCCATTCGGAGTAACCGAGGTGGGCTTGAACGACGCTGTATTGCCGGCAGGCTGGCCGGACACGGTAAAGAGAATCGGATTCGCGAATCCGTTAGCAGAAGGCGCTACGGTAAGCTGGACTACCGCCGGCTGGCCAGGAGCCAGCGACGCGGTGCCAGGGCCGCTAACCGTGTAACCATCCACGGTGAAAGTGGAGGCGGCGGAAGTGCCTCCGCCCGGTGCTGGGGTCGTGACCGTGACGTCGACGTTGCCGGCGGACGCAACGTCCGCTGCCGGGATAGCAGCTGAGATCTTGGTCGCACTTACGAATGTTGTCGCCTCCGCCTTGCCGTTGAAATTCACGACAGACTTTGCAACGAAGTTCGTTCCGTTCACTGTCAGCGTGAACGGAGCGCCGCCGGCCGCGTGTGTGGTTCCCAAAGTTGTAATCGTCGGAGCCGGTGTTGAAGAGGAGTTGACAGTGAAAATCTGCGGAGGAGCCGACGGACCTGTTGTGGGGGCCGGATTCGTAACCGTGACGCTCGGCGTTCCAGCAGCGGCAATGTCCGAGGCGAGTATGGAAGCTGTAACCCTTGAGCTGTTGACGAACGACGTGGTTCGGTTGGCGCCGTGGAACTGAACGGTGGCGCCATTCAGAAAGCCCGTCCCGTTAATCGTCAATGTAAAGGCTGCGGTGCCTGCGGTGGCGCTTGCCGGCGAAAGTGAGGTGACCGTCGGCGGCGCGTTGTTGACGGTAAAAGACGCCGCCGAGGAAGTGCCACCGCCGGGCGCCGGGTTGGTGACGGTCACATTCTTGATGCCGCCCGCCGCGATGTCTCCAGCGGCGATTGACGCGGTTAATTGCGAAGCACTCTTGAACGTGGTTGTCTTGGCGGACCCGTTGAAGTTCACTACCGATCCCGAGACGAAGCCGGAGCCATTCACCGTGAGCGTGAAGGAGGCGCCACCGGAAATTGCGCTGGTGGGCGCGATCGAGGTGATGCCTACAATCGGATTATTAATCGTGAACTGCAAACTGGCGCTGGTTCCACCGCCCGGAGTTGGATTGGTCACTGCAACGTTTGCAGTCCCCGCTGTAGCGATGTCGGCTGCGGCGATCGCTGCGGTCAACTGGGTTGCGCTCTTGAAAGTGGTTGCCTTCGCTGCTCCCTTGAAGCTGACTACAGACGCCGCCACGAAACCTGTTCCATTCACCGTGAGCGTGAAGGCAGCGCCACCCTCCGTTGCGCTTGTCGGCGCGAGAGACGCAAGCACAGGCGCAGGATTATTGATGCTGAATACTTGTGCACCCGAAGTGCCTCCGCCCGGGGCGGGATTCGTGACGGTCACATTCGTCGTTTTAACAGTTAGGATATCGGAAGCGGGGATGGCCGCGGTCAATTGTGTCGCGCTCTTGAATGTGGTTGTTTTGACGGTGCCGTTGAAGTTTACGACTGAACTTGATACAAAGCCGGACCCATTGACGGTCAGAGTAAAGGCGGAGCCACCTGCGATAGCACTGGCAGGTGAGAGCGATGCGAGCACAGGAGCGGGATTATTTACGCTGAAGACAAACGCACTCGAGGTGCTCCCGCCGGGCGGCGGATTCGTGACGGTCACATTCACCGATCCAGCGGAGGCGATATCGGCTGCAGAAATCGCGGCGGTCAACTGTGACGAAGTCTTAAATGTCGTCACCTTGGCAGCGCCACCAAAATTAACAACCGACCCTGAGACAAAGCCCGAACCATTCACCGTCAATGTGAAAGCCGTTCCGCCGGCAACCGCGTTGGAAGGAGAGAGAGACGTGAGTTCGACGGTTGGATTGTTGATCGTGAAAGTTGAAATTGAAGATGTTCCGCCGCCCGGCGCTGGGTTCGTCACGGCCACATTTGCCGAACCCGCGCTAAGGATGTCGGAAGCGGAAATGGAAGCGGTCAACTGAGTTGGACTCTTGAATGTGGTCGACTTATTTGCGCCGTTAAAACTGACCACCGAGGTGGAAACGAAGCCCGAACCATTTACCGTGAGCGTGAAACCTGCGCCGCCCTGAGTCACGCTCGAGGGTGATAGCGACGTGAGCGCCGGTGCAGGATTATTGACCGTGAAACTCTGAGCGCTTGAAGTGCCGCCGCCGGGAGTGGGATTTGTAACCGTCACATTCAGCGGGCCTGCTGTCGAGAGCTGGGCGGACGGAATTGCAATTGTCAGAGTGTTTCCGCCATTCGACACGACGCCACCGCCGTCTGCGTTGCTTCCAAAATTCACGACGGACGACGAGATGAAGTTTGTACCTGTAAGGGTGAGCGAAATTCCCTGACCGAGCGTGCCGCTCGCCGGTGAAACGGACGTAAGCGTCGGTGATGGATTCGAACCCGTCGAAATTACGAACGCGAAATTCGGCGTCGTGCCTCCGCCCGGCGCCGGATTTGTGACCGTGACGTTTGCATTCCCGGACGAAACGATGTCTGAAGCGAGAATGGTGGCGGTGATCTGCGAGGCGCCGACGAAAGTCGTCGTCTTCGCCGCTCCGTTGAAATTCACGACGGAACTCGAGATAAATCCAGAGCCATTCACGGTTAGCGTGAAGGTAGGCCCGCCTGCGGCAATTGTGCTCGGACTGAGAGACGAAATGCTGGGAACAGGATTATTGGCGGGCCCCCCACCTGGAGCGCCAAGGTTTGCTGAGGCGTCGTCGATGACCAGCACCCAATCGTTGCCGTCCGGTGCCGTGAAACTTTGCGAACCGCTATTCGGGAATGTGCCAATCAAGGTTGCTACCGAGTTGCGCGGGTTGTACCACCACGCCTGAGCCGTCGAGGATGACGAGACGATCTTCGACATGTTGACCGTTTTCGCTGTGGCATTGCCGTCGGAAAGGTAGGCGATGATTGTCTGGCCGTCACTCGAACGCGCGGCGACGGACAGACTCGCGCCGGAACCAAAGCCTGCCGTGAGAACCGTATGGCTCGTATCTGGGGCCATCAGCCAATGTTCCCTCGAACGCATCAACTGTCCGAGGTACTGCTGTCCCACCGAGCCCGTCGAACCTAACTGGCTCTGCCATGTAGGGCTGGTTATGAAAACCGGCGAGTTGAAACTGTAAATCGCTTCGTTCCCGAACATCCTGCCTAGATAGCAGCCGCTCAACACTTCCCAGTAGCCTTCCTGCCTTTCCTGGAAACCCGTCATCGAGTGTTCGAGTTCGTACCAATCTTCACCCATCAGCGGAAGAGCTGCCGCCGCGGATGCGAAGCCCGCCTGACAGCCGGCCACTACGCTCGTCTGCATGTTGTAAACCCAGTTCAGACCGATGAACGAAGGTGGGTTGCCGCCGTAAGCGTTGATTGTCGATTGGTTATTGGGCGAGCAAATGCGACATGCTTCGAGAGTGATCAAATGATTCGGATCGGCGGCGGCTATACCGGCGCCGATGTCGTTCAGCTTCTTGAACAGGCCTGATACCGATGGATCCGCATCTCCGCCCAGGACCCAAACGATGTTGTTGAAATTCTTGTAGCGATTGCCGAGGAATGTTCCGTACGCCGTCATTGTGGCGTCGGAGGAAGCCAGAATCTGGTTTTCGTAGCCTGTCGAAGGATCCAGACTGACATAGGCGACGTTAACGAACGCGATCATTCCTTTGGCCTGAATCTTGGTCATCACCGAATCTACGTAAGCCCAATAGGCGGGATCAAAATTCGTGAAAGCGGCGCCATCGAACGGGACATCGCCATTGAAGTTTGCGGGAGCATTGGATTGGTCGGCTGCGTCGACGGGATACACCCAGAGCGCGTTGAATCCGCGAGCCTGCCGGTCCGCAAGGTACGTGTCGACGTCGGCTGCAGAAGGCTGGACGAAAAGGAGCTGCGGCGCATCGCCTGTAAGGAATACAGGTTGACTCGTGATGGAGTTAATCAGGTACTTCCCGTCGGCGCTGAGCGTGACGATTTGGTTTGGCACCTGCGCCCAACAAGCAGCTGGGAACAGGAGCAGGAGGATAAGACGCAGCAGGTTCCGCATTACAGTGTCCCCTATGACGCAAGTTCAAATATCGATCGAATCGCCTGCCAAGCCCCCGGCTGACAGGGATCGACAAAAATCGTCGCGTTCTAGATCTCCGGCAAATCAAACTCAGACGGTGGTCGCCAAGCCGCGGTGAATGCTTGCGCGGAACCGTCAGTACTCCCGCGGAATCAGCCTCAGGGGTTCTATCTGGAAAATAAATTTCTACAAAAGATAGACGCGACGCCCGCAAGAGTGGTGGGACTTCGGTCCTTACCGTAGGCTGCGTCTTTCGCCGTTCGTTCGCCATCGAACGGCACCGTACTTCCACTCTAATTCTACGAGATTGTCCGCAGGATTCGTAATTTTTTTGTGTGAAAAGTCCTACGGAAGGCAACAGCGAGTGGGGGCGGGAATAGTCGGGGGGACAGCTACGCGAGTGTTGGATTGTGTGCAGTGATTCGAATTCTGGGGGCGATCTGCTGAAGGTGTACGTGTGTTCGCGGGATGGTTATCTTGAAGGGTTATCTCCGGGGTTGCGGGAGAGGACTTTGGCCGTGACATATTGGGCGATCAATCGGTCAGCGAGCGCATTGGGATGGCCGTTGCCCAAGCTCAAGAGATATTTTTCGGGATTGGTCCTGTAATCCGGGAGAATCGTATCCACAAGATCGACCGGAATATTTAACTGCGCAAAGCCTTTTCGTAATTCCTGGTAGAGCGGCTCTTCGTTTGCGAAGTTGCGCCAGAGAATGACCCGAAATTCGATGCCGGGATAATCTTTTTCGAGCAAGTCGCGGGATTCGCGCACCGTCGCAAGCAACAGCTGGACGTCCTGCGCATTGGTTCGAGGTTGCAAATTTTCGAGAGTTCGAAAGATGGCCGATTTCCGCAATTGCCCTCTCAAATGCGCGCGAAAGGGCGAGAGGGATACCTGTCCATCGTTGAAGTGCCCGTGTTGGTGAACGCTCCCGTCGGAGTCAAGCTGATAGCGAGGGCTATGTTTGCCGTAAGGGACTTTGCCTGCCACACGAGCGACATGATCGGGCAGCGCCTGATAGATCGCGAATCGGGGAGGCGTATCAACGATATGCTGCATTCGTCCACTCTCGATGTAGGCCAGCATCTGGTTCGGACCGTATCCGTGAAATCCAAAATTGTATATCTTGTAGCGGCCTTCCGATTGAAGACCAACTTGATACGGAATCGTTTCGGCGTCTTGGAGACCCTCGCCGAAGGTGAACGAACAACCGAAGAAGAGAATAGAAGCGACTGGCGATGGTTGAACAGGCGGTGCGGCCCGGAGCCCGTTCGAATCGATCGTGTAGTTAACGTCGTAGAGAAGCTTCCCGTGCTCGAGTCTGGTTGAGCGCGCCTCGACTCCACGCGTCGGGACCACACCGAGAACGTCATCATCAACGTAATACGGATCGGAATACATCGGGGGCGGAGGCTGCCGTAGTCCCAAGTACGTCTCAGCGGAAGCGAGGATCAAGACGACTACAGCAACATTGAAGAGCACAACTCGAAGCGAGCTCGTCCCGAGACACCACGCTCCTGCGAAGAGGCCGAACGACCAGCCCCATCCAAGCCAGATAAAAGGCAGCGGCAGGTATCTTAAACAGAGAGCTGATAAGAGAAGCGCCGCAAGAAAAATTACGGCAACTCGGCCAAATCTGCTGGACCGCTCCGAAGAGTCTCTTGCAATTGATTCGGCTGTGAAGGCATTTTTCATTCGCGTATTTCGGAATCCGGCTTATTTCCTTGGGTGCGAGCTAGGTCAGGCGCTTGACGCAAATCCCGGAGAGTGGGACCGGCGGAAAGCAAGCACCGCACGATCAGTCTCGAAGCCGTTATGAAGGAGGAAACTTAAGAATGCTCACGCCGGTCGCGTACCGGCAGAAAACGCCTCGCCAAGTGCCTGATCGGGCGTCCGACCAAGGCCGGACGGATAACGAGAGCGTGGAATCCTGCCAGCACGGTTTTGCGCAATCTTTTTTGCGCCCAGTGCAACTCGGCGACCTTCGTGTATAGATCGGCAATCTGCCAGCGTTCGATTAGCGTGGTGTCCGAATTCAAGAGGTTCGTAGCGGCCTCGAGAGCAACCGAATACTCGCCTGCCGTAAACATCGTGCGGATCCGATTCCGACAATCGGCAGCCAAAGCATTCTTCTGCGCCGCTTCGCTGACTCCCAAACTTGCGAGCAGTGCCGGGGTGATTCCGTCGACGCCATTGAGCGGATCCGGAAGATTCTCTTTCCGGCAAGTGGCAGAAAACTGGGCGGCAAGTTTGCACAGTGTTTGCTGGCCCTGCCTGGCAAATCCAACTTGAGATGGATGAACTCTATACTTGAGCAGGACCTGATGGAGATTGGCGCACTTGAATTGGTCGCTGATCCTCAATTCCAGATCGTAGTCGTGAGCAAAAATGAAGGCTTTCCTGTAGCCACCGACAGCGAGGAAGGCATCCCGGCGAACCATTAGCGTCGGATGCCAAAACGGACAATAGGTCAAAAGGATGGATCTAAGTTCCTGATCTTCGCTGGGATATTGATGTATTCCAATCGAATGTCCATGCACATCGATCCATTCGACAGCTCCGCCCAAGAAACCTACCTCCGGATGGTTCTCCATAAAGCCGGTCTCCAACTCAAGACGGTTCGGAAGCGCGATATCATCCGCATCCATGACAGCGATGTAGCGCCCCTTTGCAAGACAACTGCCGGCATTACGAGCCTCCGGCAACGAACAACTCGGTATCGTGCGAAACCTGATTCGATCGTCGAGAGCTGCATACTTTGCTGCTATGGAACGGGAATTGTCCGTTGACCCGAAGTCGACGATGATGAACTCGAAGTCGCGAAGTGTCTGCGAGAGGATGCTTTCGATCGCCTCACTGAGGAAGCGATCCACATTGCAAGCGACCACGACGACGGAAACGAGAGGTTCGCTCACTTCGTAGCACGCCCTCCTGAGCGTGAATACTCCGGAATCGCTTCACCGTGTTGCTCATCTTTTTGCGCGACAATGTTGTCTGCTTGAATGGGCAAGCTGTCGCGGCCACTTGAAGTATTTTTCGGCTTACTCTTGAAAGACTGAATCGCACTGGCGATAGTGTCACCGGGATTGACGACCATCCCTAACAGCCGCGATACAATTCGAGACACCAGGAAAGGAAAATCAAGAGTTTCGCCGAGAGTTTTCAACCCTTTTCGATGGTATTGCCAGAAGCTGGCGCCTCGAAGATGGAGTGCTTCGCGAGCGAGCACATCGTAGTACTCCCGCCGAGCCTCTGACTTAAGAGCACTCGATTCGTCTTTTTCCAGGACGGAATCGGCGTAACGCTGGACGTTTATATGCCAATCCAAGGCCGCAGGTTGCAGTGCGCGGGCAGCCGCCGAGATGGATTCATTGACGTTGTCAACGCGCAAGAACGAAAGGACCTGGTGGACAAATCCAAAGTCCCAGTCGTTCAGGATCTGCATGCATTTTTCAGTGTCGGCATGGAGCAGCGAGCTGTTGAAGAACGGCTGGCAATCGCGGATCAAGGAGGACCGGTACATCACCGTAGATTCCGAGCCAAAAACGAATACGCCCGTTCGAAGAAACAGCCGGGCCATTTCCTTACCGGGCAGAATAGGTGCGGGATAGGGGTAACCGGACCCCATCACGGCGCGGCCCTTCAGATAATAGGAACTGACCAGCCCGATGGACTCGGATTGCTCGAACGCTTGAACCATACAACGCAGGCAGTCGGGAAAAATGCAGTCGTCCGCCTGCACGATTTTGCAATAACGGCTGGATTCGGAAAGGTATGTCAGGACGTTGTTATAGTGATCGCCTTGAGAGAGTAGGTGAGGCTGGCGAATCAGGCGAATGCGAGAATCGCGCTGTGCGTATGCCTCTGCGATGTCTCCCGAGCCGTCCGTGCTGCAATTGTCCGAAAGGATATACTCGAAATTGGAATAGCTCTGCGCGAGCACACTCTCAATGCACTCGGCAAGGTACGGAGCGGTATTGTGAAATGGAGTAACGACGCTAATTAAAGGCTGGGCCAAGAGTATCTCCGACCGATTGCGGCAGACGACCCATATCCGTCCCGCTTGCATGCTTTGCCGTGCACGTTTCGGGCCAGTAGTCTATTTTCCGATAAATGATTGAGGTGACAATATCAGACGTACACGCGCAGGTAAACTCAACCCTTTCCGCGCCGGTGGACATCAGGAGCCTAGAAGCTCCACTCGAGCCGGCTTGAACGGGTCCCGTCATGTTAGTGATTCGGCGCAACGCGGCTCCTCAGTTCATCAGGCTGAATCTTCCCTGGCACATCGAGATTTGTACTTGCGTCGTCGATCACGAGCACCCAATCGGAGGAATCCGGCGGCGTGAATTTTTGGCTGTTGGAATTAGCAAAGACTCCAATCTGCGTGGCAAGGCCATTCCTCGGATTGAACCACCAGCTTTTCGCCTGCTGCTTTTGGCTCGTAATCTTTGTCATGTCCACCGAGATTGTTGTCGCATTGCCGTTTGGGATGTAGGCAAGAATCGATTGGCCGTCGCTCGTGCGCGAGGTCGTCGTCAAGTTTTCCTTTGATCCATAGCCTGCGGTGACCACTGAATGATCCAGGTCGGGAACCATCATCCAGTGCTCCCGCGAGCGCATCAGCCGACCGAGCATTTCCTCGCCGACCGAGCCTTCCGATCCGAGCTGGCTTTGCCACGTCGGTGTGAGAATGAATTTGGGAGAATTAAAACTGTAGATTGCTTCGTTCCCGAATAGGCGGCCGAGATAGCAGCCGGAGAGTGCCTCCCAGTAACCCTCTCCGCGAACTTGAGAGGAGGTCATTTCATGCTCGAGTTCGTACCAATCCTCGCCCATCAGGGGAGGAAGAAAGGTTGGTGAGGCGCTGAATGCCTTCTGGCATCCGTCAACAACCGTCGGCTGCATGTTGTACGCCCAATTGAGATCGAGCCAGATTGGAGGATTCCCGCCGTAAGCATTCAGGCTCGATTGATTCCGAGGTGTACACCAGCGGCAGGCTTCGAGCGTAATCAAATGGTTTGGATCGGTGCTCGACAAGCCAGCCGCCAAATCACCAATCTTGGCGTACAGACCTGCTTCGGACGGATCCGCGTCACCACCTACAGACCAGATAATATTGTCGTAATCCTTGTAGCGATTACCAAGCCACGCCCCGTACGCCGTCATTACAGCGTGGGAGCTATTCAGATAGCTCTTCAAGTAGCCTGGATTACTACTCAGGCCAACGAAGCCGGGGTCAAGCACCAGCGTGATTCCGTACGCTGATGCGCGCTTCAGCACTTTATCTACGTAATCCCAGTAGGCGGGATTCTCGTTGGTGAAATCCGCTCCGTTAAATGGCACCTCGCCGTAAAAGTTTCTCGGCGCATTTGCCTGACCGACGGGATCCGCCGGATAAACCCAGAGTGCGTTGAATCCGCGGGCAGCGCGGTCCGCAAGATAGATTTCCACGTTCTCGAACGAAATCTGCAACATGAGCAATTGCGGCGCGTCGCCGGTGATAAAAACGGGGTTGTTTGTACGGCTGTTTATGAGGTGAGTTCCGTCGGCGCTCAGCGTTATCAATTGATCTTTTGCCGGAGTTCGATTCCTGACGATCTTTTCGCGCGGTGGGGAAGATTTCCGTTGGTCGCATCCGAGCAGAAGCGAGGCAAACGCGATCAGGCAAACACAGATGATTCCCGACTCGCAGCCGTGCTCGCTGAATTTCAGTTTCATCAAACGCCGGGCCTATGACTAATTTAGAATCCTCAGTATGACCATCGAGCCGATTTTGCAAGAACACATCAATACGAATTTGCAACATCGATCGGTTTACTGACTACTTTGCCGCCCCAATTACTGCACTGCCACACGATCGTCGTCTTGCACAATAGCAACAGAATCTCCCGGCCGAACGCGTTCCAGCCAAATTTCCCGCCAGTAGGAATAGATACTTCTCGGACAAAAGTACCGGCAATCGCTATACCGTGACTGGCAGACGACATTGTCGAGAATGATGCACGGTGTCTTCATGTCCCGCATCTTTCCGGTTCGTTCATTGATGATCTTCGTGACACGCTTCAGAACCGAATAGGTGCCGCCGCAAAACGGAACTTCTTCGGCGTCCCAGTAGAGCCCGCGATTCTTGCTGCCCATATTGAGCGTGCTCAAGATCTCGTCATGCGATTTGATTCGCACGAGTTCGCCGGGTTGAAGGTCGAGAGTCACGGTTGGAGTCGGCTCACCGTCAGGTATCGTGCCCGTTTTTCGAGGAAACGGCGTGCCGCCCCAGAGGGGATAGAACTTGTCGTAAAGGCGCCTGAGAGTCCGTCCACCGATCGGTGACTGAGACAGAGCATAGAAAAACGCGTAGACGCCGCCACAGAAAATACGCCAGAGGCCGACGTTTCCGGAGCGGTAGTCTTCAACGTACTGGCTCAATTCCCACCACTTAAGGTCCGTCGTAGCATATGGAAGCTTTGTCGCCTGACAAACGAACGTCGGATCTGCGGGATCGGAATCCGCGGTTTGCGTGCTCCTCCAAAGGTCGGCTTCGGTGCGTGATGTGATCGAGGAGCGTGCTTCTGAGCGGCCGGCGGGACTTGCTTCAGAAGAAGCACCGTCGACGGGTTTCAGCCAGGCGTCCTTCCAGAAAATCAGGCAACTTGCCTGACAACCGCCGTGAGCGGAACCGTCACATCGAAGGTCGAGATGAATTGCATGATCGACCCGGCGTCCACGAACCGGAAACACGGTGTCGCACGTCTTGTGCGCGCGTTTGTAGACCTGAAAACGCTTGCCGCAGAACGCAAGCATTTCGGGCATGAAGGGCATGCCGTCGAGCTGACAATTGTTGTCGAGCGTCTGAAGGATTTCTTCCCTGCTTCGGACTTCGACCCAGTCGCCGACTTTGAGTTTAGAGCTTGGCATCGTCACGATCGCAATTCAGTACCCCACCGAAGATGGTGTAACCGAATTTGATTCTCCCTGAAAGAGTAGTGTCCACTTTTGTTAGCTCTCAGCTGGTACGGCGCCATTCTTCCGAAGCAAATGACTCAGCAACTCGACAAAAAATTCCTTCTGTCCCATCACAAACAAGAGCGTTCCGGCGTAGACCACGAACGAAAGCGACAAACCCATCGCCAGAGTAATCAGCGGAGACATGGAGCCGTGCAGGCCAAACTTCACGAGCCATCCGACGACTCCGCCAAGAACGCCCGCTATCAGCGGCCGCTTGACGGCGTCCCAATAATCGTAAGCGGTGATTCCGGTACGGTGCATCGCCCACGCAACTACAGGCACAAAGAGCAAAACCATCGCGGATGAGTAACCGATCGCCACTCCCGTGGGGCCGTTCCGCAGCCCGAGCAATATGCCGAGGATTACGACGGGAGTAATCATGAAAGCCATCTTGAGGCTGCGGCCGACGCGCCCGGTGGCTCGAAGAAACCACGAAAAGGGATTAATGAGCGCAAAAACCAAGACCGTTGGCGATAGCAATCGAAGAATCGCTGCTACCGCTATCCATTTCGCGCCGAGAACGATCAGAACCACTTCATTCGAGAAAACGGCGGTGCTGATCACGACGGGGACGGTAAGTGAAACAATCAACGATAGAGATTTCAAGTACGCTCGCTGTAGACGTTTGACCTCACCTTGCATGCGGGATAACGCGGAAAACGCAACACCGTGTACGGCGCCAATCAGCTGTTGCACAGGCAAACTAGCAAGTTGATACGCACGGGTATACAACCCTAGCGGCGCGGCGCCCCAGAAACGGCCCAAGAGAATTTTTTCAGTGTTGTACCCGACATACACAACGACGCTGTTCAGTGTCACCGTTCCGCCGAAGCGAACCATGGAGCGGAGCTCTGAAGTCCATCGCGGCCGTCCTGGCATCCATGGCATCACAATCCATGTCGCGATTGTGCCGACGATGGGAAGACTGATGTTCTGGCAAATCAGCGCCCAATAACCAAAACCGAGGGCCGCCATGCCGACGGCAATAATTGCACCGATGGAGGCGGTCACGATGTCAACTTTCACGCTGGTACTGAAGCGCATCGCTCGGTCCAAGAGAGCTTTGTGCTGAACCGAAAGGCTGTTGAAAAGAAAAATAGTGCTGGATGCGACCGTAAGCCAAAGTAAGCGAGGATCCTTATAGAAGTCCGCCAAGAGCCAACTGGACGCGGCCACGACGATGGTGAGGAACACACCCAGCGCGACGTTGATCCAAAACAACGTGGATGCCTGTTCATGCGTAAGCGTTTCGCGCTGAACAGTTGCAACGCTGAGTCCAGCATCTTTGAACAGGCTGAAGAAGGCGGTTAAGGTAAGGACCATGCTCTGCAGACCGTAGTCTGCCGGCGACAGAAAACGCGCCAGAATGATGGTCGTACCAATCTGCAACGCCATGCCAAAGCCCTGGCCGAAGACATTGGCGGCGCCGCCGCGAACCGATTTTCCTTTGAAATCTCCTTGCGAGGGAAGATCGATCAGGTTTTTTTGCGCTTCGCCGTTTCCCAGGGAGTCTCCCGTGTCAGTCACGCTGTTCCTTCAAGTCGTTAGTTCGGAGTGCCCGAAGCGGCGAAGTTGCCTTGCGCATGCGAGCGAAGCTTGCGAACTAGATGAACGTCAATTCGATCCCAGGATGCGGCTTCACACCGCGGACCGCATTCCAAAATGTGGTCGCGATCAAATCTGTCAGCGGTGATTTTTCGGGCAGCTTGTAATCATCGACACGAAGCACCGGAGTAAGTTCTGCGAGTGTGCCTAGCAGACGGACTTCGTCCGCGATGTGCAGCTCCGTGCGATCGACGGGACGCTCAACGAACGGAATCGAAAGTGAATCGCAAATTCGATGCACGATCTCAAGAGTGATACTCTCGAGGCGTCCTTCGTAAGTGGGAGGAGTGATGACGCAACCATCGCGGACAAGAATCACGCAGGCTCCGGTTGCCTCGGCTACGCGGCCGTACTGATTGAGCAGAACCATTTCCGAAAAACCGCGCCCTCTACCTTCCATGCGAGCCAGCCTGGCCACCTGGTAATTGGTGCTCGTTTTGATTCGAGGTGAGACGGTGATGTCACTCGATCGCTGCCAGGTGCTGACACCAATGCTGATGGGAGCCGGCGCCTGCTTGCTTTGGTGATATGCGGTAAGAACTAAATCCGCGACCGTACCTTCCCCCCAGTGTCCTTCGATGACGTATAACGAAGCACGAATCCACATGTCCTTATCTGGTTCGTAGAGGCGCCGCACGAGTTTTGAACACGCAGCCTGAAATTCGTCGCACGTGACAGGAACGGGAATATGCAACAGCCTGGCCGAGTGAAGCAGGCGTTCATAATGGCGGCGCAATTCGACGATACCGAAGCGGTCCTCGTTCGCTTGCCAATAACCTTTCAAGCCTTCAAAAACATTCAGTCCCCTCGATACAGCCTCGCAAGAAACATGCAAGGTGGCCTCTTCCCAGGGGCGGACGTCGCCTCGGAAATAAGCCCAACGAGGCTGCTGCAAACCGAGCGAAAGCAATGATTGTGGAGCGGTAGTGGTCATTCTCAATCTCCAGGGCCCAATTCCTGTTGAGATTCGTGTTTGGTTTACGGCCGAAGCCACGCGACACGATTCAACCCGCGTGGTGACCGCTGGCTAGCGCCGAGAAGTTGCTTTGCTATCGGAAGCGGCGCCAGCCGGCTCCTTCGAGCTTTGCTCTGTGCTCGCGGAGGGAGACGAGACAAAGGAAACTTCCGTACCGTCGAAATAAAGGCTCACCGCTTCCTCGGGAAGGTGTGCGAGGTCGGTGGCCCGAATGTAATCTCGCAAGGTGGTGCCGGTACACGCGGAATCCACATTGTGCGCGCCGCGTTTACGCATTACGTCCTGCAAATCAACCGTACGAAAGTCGATGCTGTAGCGCGTGATTCCGCATGTATTCGGCACGGTGGAGTGCAATTGCGCTGCCGAAAACAGCATGGCTCCGCCGACTCTCGCGACCACACGCAATTGAGGATTTTGCTCGACTGGATCCTGGGCCCGGGGCTGCACTCTGGTGTCGGCCTTAACGTGTTGCGCCGCGCTGAGGCGATTGGCGCGGTTCCACTCGTAGTAATTGTAAGTGTCGGAGGAGTTGCGCACGGGCGTCTCCCAGTGTTGAGGGTGAAACGCCATAATGTTGTCGGGACAAACCTCGTAGACCGGCATCCACCAGTTCACCTGGGAGAAGGGGGCGGAATACCAAGTGTCGCGGTGCGGATGAAAGGCATACGCAATGCCGGAGGCGAGATAATCGGACGGGAACGCAGTTCTGAGTCGCGGAACATCAAAATACGTCTCTGCCGGATCGCAACCTCGCTCGATCAGCATTTCACGGATCAGCTCTTTCGATTTCGCGTGGTGAATGAATTTCGGTTTTAGTTCGGCGAGTATCTCGACGCAACGTTCCACGGGTAAAGACTGGTGCACTTTCTTCGGATCGTGGGGATGAAACGCCGTCTCGATCAATTCCTGCGCAAATGCGCACAATTTCAGAGCAGCCGGAGACGGGGAATAAACGAATATGGATCCGTCGTACAATTCTTTGCGGCGCGATGCGTCGTCCAGCGCCGAATCGTAGAAAAGATTCATTGCGACTTCCTCCATCCCTTCTTACGGGAAGCTCTTCGAGTCTTATTCATTCAAATCAAAATCTTGCGGCAGTGGAATGCTTCGGCGTAGCCACTGGGCGAGTTCGATTCCATGCCGCGAATTCGCATAAGGCCCAAAAATGTCTCACGGTCAAACCAGCGCTTCTTCTGCTGCGATGGAAAGGCCTGAAACAGGTATTCAATCTTTCTCTCGTAAAGCGGAGCGTTCAGGGGAACAAACAGAATGGGCCGCCCCATGTCGCCGTCGTATTTGGGCACTTCGTATTCGAGGATCAGATGATCCCGGAACGTATTCCAAGTGAGCTCCGAAAGGAGCCGATGGTCCTGATGGGCATCTCCTCGCCAGTGAGTGAAAATGAGATCCGGATTAACGCTTCGCTTGATCTCCTCGAAATCATTCTTCACGTCACCACCGTTGTAGGGCAAGAACCCGTCCTTGTAATCCTTGAGGACGATCTCGCGATCGCAACCAGCTGTGAACAGTTCGGCAGCTTTTGAGGCTTCTCGACTGCGAACGCCAGCGGCGGTGAAAACGACCCAATGAAACTTGAGCCGCGAGCGAAGCTCTTTGAGATACAGCAGCGTTCCGCCGCAGCCAATCTCGATGTCATCCGAGTGTGCGCCGATGCAGAGTACGGTGAGGGGATCGCTTCGATTACCCCTCAAATCCAATCGGATCATGCACGAACCCGCACGGGAGAATGGCCGTTCCTCCAAACGCACCAGGGAGAGGCGCCGGAGGCTTCCATTTCATCCAGAAGTTGCTTGTCGCGGAAAGTATCCATGCATTGCCAGAATCCGCTGTAACGACGGGACCAGACCTTGTTCTCTGCAATCAGGCGCTTGAATGGTTCGTAGACGAGCTCTTCGCCGGGTTGAATGTATCGAAAGACTTCCTTGCGCAGAACGAAGTAGCCGCCATTGACCCAGATGTCGGTGTCTTTCATGCACTTAATTGCCTGTACGGAACCGTCCTGTGCAAGTTGAACGGTATCCAGGCTGCTGGAACTGGGCTGCACCGAAAGAAACGAAGCATAGCTGTCGCGATTCGAAAATTCCTCGATCATTTGCGGAAGGTTAAAGTCAGTGAGGCCATCACTATAGTTCGCGAGAAACATTTCTTCTCCGTCGAGGTAAGGCTCGACGAGACGCAACCGGTCAGCAATTGTTGAGCGCAAACCGGTATCGACGAACGTGATGTTCCAGTCGTCGATATCTCGCTGGGTGAATTCTAGTTTCCTGCCGCCTTGCGAGAAGACGAAATCGTTGGACACCGATTCTTCGTATTCCAGGAAATAGTTCTTGATTGCATTCGCCTTGTAGCCGAGGCAGAGGATGAAATCCTTGTGGCCGAAATGCGCGTAATACTTCATCACGTGCCAGAGCACGGGGCGCGACCCAATCGTCACCATGGGTTTCGGAACGTCCTCCGAATAACCCCTGAGCCTCATTCCCGCGCCGCCGCAAAAGAGTACGACCTTCATGAATCACCTCACGTCTGGCAAATCACTCAACGCTAACCTTGGGGATCGGAACGACAAAGCGGCCGCCCCACTCGCGAATGAAGCGCAATTGCTCCATGATTTCGTCTTTCAAATTCCACGGCAAGATCACCACATAGTCCGGCTTTGTTTCGCGGATCCGATCGGGATGAAATATGGGGATGCGGCTACCTGGAAGAAATCGGCCTTGCTTGTAAGGACTCCGATCAACGGTGTATTCGATGAGGTCCTTGCCGATTCCGCAGTAGTTAAGAAGAGTGGCGCTTTTTCCGGGGGCTCCGTACCCTGCCACCCGCTTTCCCTCTTTCGCTGCCTTCAGCAAGAATTCGACGAAGGCCCACTTTGTTTGCTTCACCTGCAGACCAAAATTCTTATAACCGTCGACCGAAGCAAGTCCAGCCCTCTCCTCCTGCGCGATTAATGAGGAGACGGCTGGGGCGGTGGCATGAGTTCGAGACTCTGCACGGCAAGCATAGACGCGGAGCGAGCCTCCATGGGTGGGCAACTCTTCTACGTCGAAAGCTCTGAGCCCGTGAGATTCGAGAATACGGACGGTCGTGAGCATCGAAAAGTAAGAGAAGTGCTCGTGATAGATGGTGTCAAATTCGTTCAGTTCGATCAGCCGAAGGAGGTGAGGAAATTCGAGCGTGAGAACCCCCTCTGGCTTGAGCAAAATATTGAGACCTTCTACGAAATCATTCAAATCGGGAACCTGCGCAAGCACATTATTGCCGAGAACGAGATCTGCTGCGCGCCGTTCCGCCACGAGTTCGTTTGCCGTCTGCGCACCCAGGAAACGGACGAGCGTAGGCACACCCTTTTCCACCGCAACCTTCGCCACATTCGCTGCCGGCTCGATGCCCAACACCGGCACATTCCGCTTTACGAAGTATTGCAGCAGATATCCATCGTTGCTGGCTGCTTCAACAACGAAGCTCTGACTTCCCAACCCGAACCGCGAAATCATCTTGTTGCAATAATTCTCAGCGTGCTTGAGCCACGAGTCTGAGTACGACGAGAAGTATGCGTAATCGCTGAAGATAGCCTCAGCACTCTCATACTCGTCAAGCTGCACAAGAAAGCATCGTTCGCAGACGAACACATGAAGCGGGTAGTACACTTCGCCGCCATTCAAATCGGCCGCCGATGGATAACTCTCGCAGAGCGGAGACGTTCCTAAATCGACGAAAGTCCGAGCGAGCGCTGCCCCACAAAATCTGCAAGATCGAGTTGCAGTATTTTGTTGCGAGCCAGCAGAAACGGTCATCGTACTCATAGATTCTAAAAATTCCTTGAAGTACTAAATGTGTAATGGCCGTAGTTTATAGTACGGCGGGGTTTCGTTGTTCTCGGAATGAAGATTAAGTGAACCAATTCGCAATACTTCACAGCGGACCGCCGTTTGTAGTGCCTCGAACGACCAAGTCCGAAGGGCTTCTGGAATGCTGCGGGTAGGCTACCGCCGTTAAGGAAGCCAGTCGGCAATGCCCTCGTAGCAGTATTATCGCAATCAGCTTGCCAAATCTGGGCGAATCCAAAAGCCCGGCCGCCACGCGTATCAAATCTGTAAGTACTTTACAAACAGTCTATTACGTAGAGGGCGGCATACAATCCCGCAGCCTACTCGCTATACGCTCTTAACTTCACGTTGGGACTTGATGGGAAAACTATTTCCATCGCTAGTCCAGCGCAAGGTCGCGTCGATTTGCCCGGACTTGAGGAGACGCTGGATGGTCTTGATTCGAGTGTATCGGCCGTATTCCATGTCTTCCTTGGTAAGATGGGCCGCGCGGTAAGCGTCGTAGAGTTCTTGGGCTCCCTTGCGAGCGGTCCACGCCGGGCGAAAATTCGGCAGAACGCGGTGAATCTTCTCGCAGGTCACGCGGTAACAGCGAAGATCCGGACCTCCGCCGGAAGCGTATTCCACCGTGCAGCCAGGAACCGTCTCGGACACGATCGTCGCAAGTTCACGGACACGGAAGTTTTCCTCCGTACGACCGACATTAAAGGTCTCGTTGTAGACCTTTTCTCGCGGGGCTTCCAAGACAGCGATGATCGCGGCGGTGATGTCGCGAATGTGAACGATGGGTCGCCAAGGAGTTCCGTCGCTCTTTATGTGTATTCGCCCTGTGGTATACGCGGAAGCTACCAGGTCATTGAGAACGATGTCCAGCCGGAGGCGCGGCGATGCGCCATAGGCGGTGGCGCTTCGGAGCGTCGTGGGGCAAAACTTGCCGTCGGCTAGAGGGGAGAGATCGCGTTCGGCCAGCACCTTGGAATCACCATAGGGAGTAACGGGGTTCAGTTGAGCAGTTTCGTCAAGGAAATCATCGCCGGCCGCACCGTACGTGCTACACGAGGACGACAATACGAAGCGCTCCACTCCGGCAGCTTTAGCTAGGAGGGCGAGGCGAACCGAAGCTCGATGGTTGATATCGTAGGTGACATCCGAATCGAGATCTCCGAGCGGGTCATTCGACAACGCAGCCAAATGCACAACGGCGTTAAATCCCTCGAGATCCGCCGGGGAAACGTCTCGGAGATCTTTGCGAATCTCGGGAATCTCTCGGGTGGGACCTCCGAAATCGCAACCGGTAAACAGGTCGGCGTCGAGTCCCGTGACTTCGTGACCTGCGGCGAGCAAAACAGGCGCGGCAACCGATCCGATGTACCCTCGGTGACCAGTCAAAAGTATCTTCATACGACTCCTCTGCGAGCAAGATTTGAGATTAGCATGGCGATAGGGGCATTTACGATTTTTGGAGCCAGTTGTTCCTTATCAGCACGCCACATGCCGATAGGCGAATGGCATCTGCAGCGCACACGAAGGAGCAACTGCCGAGATGGCATTACTACAATTCGGATATTGAAAACCCAGATTTCTAGGCTTGCTTTGACTCACGCGCACCGTCGGAGACGATCGACAATAAGCCGCCCTGGTGCAGGAGCGTTGCCGCGTCGCAAATCGCCGTAAACGAAAGGCCTGAACGTTCCGCAATGTCCAACAATGAATGTGTGCCGTCAGAGAAATTCAGGACCCAGAGTCGAGCGTTAATTTCCGCGGTGATTGACTCGCCTCCGGTCGAACGATACAAATTTCGCCTTCCGAGCTGGGGCTCGCAGTACGGATTCAAATTACGATATCGTCGATTATTCTCAAGGACGTCTACAATCGCGGCACAGACGCGAAGCGATTCGGCGAGCTGGTGCGGATGAATGAAGCCGAGATCGTCAGCTGACGTGTGATACTCGGGAAAGGTTCCCCACACGCTACGCATCAGACAGCCCACCGGCAGATTGAAACCTGGCGAACAGTATTGTCTCTCATCGTAACCGTAGGGCGAAAATTCCAGGATCTCGGAAGATTTGCTATGGAACGCGAGTACGTGCGCGACCGCTCGATCGATTTCAGCATCTCCCTGACGGCTTTTCTTATAGTGGAATCGGCCGCTGTCTCCGATACCTGTGAGCACGAGTCCATGCCGGATACGTTTTGCGGACTCTCGATTCTGTGCAAGCCAAGTGATTGCTCCGATGGTGCCGGGAAGAAACAGAAAGCGATAAGAGTAGCGAAGATCACGATCGGAGAGGAGTTGCGCAAGGGCCGTGGCGACCGCAATGCCGGACAAATTGTCATTCGCGAGCGAAGGATGGCATGCGTGGCAGGAAATCAAGACTTCGTCATCCGAGTGACCGGGAATAAAGCACTCGCCATACGTCAAGGATCCGTCTTTGAGGGTGGAATCAATGCAAACTTCGTACTCGCTGTCCTTCATCGCAAGCATTTCGTTGTGCGAGAGACAAAAACCCCATTCCTCTTTGTAGTATGACGTGCGATAGGGGATCCAATCCGGCTTATCGGGGATGGTGAAGAGATGTGGCCTGAGCTCATCCATCCGCAGTTTTGCGCGGATGGGGGTACTGTAGTTCAACACATGCAGGTTGCAGTCCTGAAAGTCAGCGATTCGCTTGCCGTCTTTCGCCTTGATGTAGGCTTCTCGAATATTCCACTCTTTCGGCACAGTCCAATCGAAAACCTCCGTGCCTGTAGGCACCTCGAATAGCTTCAGGGGAATTCGCTCTCCAATGATTGACAAGGTCTTGCGAATTCCATCACCTGTGATGCTGCGGCAGATTGGAAACAGCTCAGCTGCAAATTGGTGCAGGCTGTTGCCGACGTCTGTAGTGTCCTTTTGATCGAAGACTTTTAGCAGGCTCATGGCTTAGATTGAAAGTCGGGATACGTCTGGTCTCGCTCCGAAATCACTTCCACTTTATCAGGCCAAGCAATGGCAAAGGCGGGGTCGTTCCATCGGACTCCGCGTGCGGATTCCGAGTTGTAGATTTCGGACATCAGGTAGAAAACGTCGGTCTCGTGTTCCAGCGTAAGAAAACCGTGAGCGCAACCTTCCGGCACATACACCATCTCTCCGTTCTCAGCGGTCAAATTCATCGCAATCCATTCCCGGAACGTCGGCGATTGGGCGCGCAAATCGAGGACGACGTCATAAATCGCACCTCGAGTGCAACGGACAACTTTGGCCTCTTGAAACGGTTCAGCCTGATAGTGCATCCCGCGCAGAGTGCCCTTGCGGGTATTTCGTGAAATGTTGCATTGCAACAATTCGGAATTGAGCCCGTGAACACGGAATTCGTCCCGGCACCAGGCACGGGCAAAAAAACCTCGCTCGTCCAGCCTCGGCTCGAGGTGAATTTCGACGACACCCGATAGTTTTGTTTCGCGAAATCTCACGCTAGGTGGCTCGCAGGAAAATTGGAGGGCCGGGAAGCGATTGCAAGACGCCCCTAGTAACCACGCTTTACGGCCAAATACGGGATCAACGCAATTTCCGCCAAACTCGGCAGAATATCTTTCGAATTGAAGACTGATTCAATCTCGAAGTCCTTCAGCGTCCGGAAGTACGTGGAAGCGTTCAACCTGCCGGCAAAAATCCCTTGGAGACTAGTCGGAACATCGGTGACCATTCGAATCCAACCGACACCAGAGCGTCCCCGACGGATCTCTACCGGCTCTCCAATCTGATCGGCATACAGCATGTAGGCAAAATCAACGCCAGCGGGCGAGCCCAGAGCGTGAAATCCCCACGTCCTCGCATTCACGTCGAGCAACTTATACTTTCCGTCTCTAGGGTCGAGTTTGTACTCTACTTCTGCCAAACCGTAGTAATTGATGGCGCGCAGGAATCGCAACGTAGGTTCCACGATGATGGGCAAGTCGATGCTTTCGACAAACGTGGCGGCGCGTCCAAACTCAGGCGGGTGCTGGCGCCAGCGTTGCGCTTCCATAGTGGCAATCGCGTTGCCGTCTTTCATAAACACGCAGCTCGAAAATTGGCAAGTTCCATCACCCGGAATTATTTCCTGAACCAAGACCTCGTTCGCGCCCACGTGGCCCGATGCTCTGCGGAATAGATCTTTAAGTTCTTCCCGGCTATTCGCCCGCCATGCTTTGGCTTTTGTCGCGTAAAAAAAGTCTTCCTTCACAGAAGGTTTCACGCCCAACGGAAACTCGGCGTCAATCTGATCGATGTCGTCCATGGTGCGAGGGCACCACGTACGCGGGATCGGAATTCCGAGTTTCTCCGCCAGAGAATAGGTGTTCGACTTATTCCAAGCCCATTTGGCAATTTCCCAATCCGGAGTAGGGACGCGAAATACCTCTGAGAGCGCCTGTTTGTGGCGAGAAAAAGCGGCCACATGCTCATCTCGCGTAGGAAACAGAACCCAGCCGTTCAATTTCATCCGCTTCCCCATCTCGACGAGGAAATCGACGGTTTCTTTCTCCTTTCGGAGATTTGGAGGCCTAACGGTATAGGTGGTGTACTTGGAAAAGCGTCCTATCGAATATTCGTCATCAACAACGCAGATCGGCACACCCCGGCTGCCCAGGCTGCGAATGATACCGAGACCGTGGAAATCTCCTCCCACGACCACTGCGCCTACCCGCTTAGTGTTTGAGGGTTCTAATGGTTTATCGGAATTCGGCATTATGGTTGATCCTAGGAGACAAGGAGATTTGATCGGATCCGTTTCGAGATACGGTGGCCATCATAAAGCGCCCCAGCCTTCGCGGCGCAGAATCGGTACCACCGACAAAAAACATAAGTGTGCCAAACGACATTACCTCGGGCATGTGAGACTTCCGAAGGTCCATTGGTTCGCCGAATACCCGCAACTCGAGCCCTTTAATCTGGCGCTGGTGGGCGGCCAGGCCGTACGGCCCGGCTCCGAGAATCGTGACATCAGCTGTGGTCATAACGGCTCCCTTTAGTTGGTATTTTGCGGAAGAACTGCACTCGTCACGGCCGCGGTTCCTGGTAAACCGGGGTGAACAAGGCTTCGTTCCTCGTTTTTTTGAAGGAGGCGCAGTAGTAAAGCCATGGGCAAAAGCGCCAGGACGAAAAACACGATTCCGCCGCGGTGGTGAAGATTTCCGTAAAGGAAAGCGCGATTCACGTAAATCGAAAGCGTAGAGAGAGTCGCGACGCGCAGTCCATTCTTAAGCAGCGCGATCGGGACTACGGCGGCGCATAGAATCAATCTTCTCCAAGAAGATTTCAGAAAAATATAACCCGCCAAAACCGTGGTGATCAGAAGTGCAAGAGTTGAGCGAATGCCGCTGCATTCCTCCGCAACCCGGATCGTCACTCCCGGCAATTCAAAAACGAATTGCTGGCGATGATACGGGACGCGTGCAATCGCGAAAAAAGCCTCCGCCATTGAAGAGCTACCTGCCTGCAGGAGGTAGACTGTTTTTGACAGGAGAGGCTCGGGAATTGGAACCATAAAAAATAGAAACATGAGAGGAAATACCGCAGCGCGAAAGGCATCGTTGCCAAAACATAGACAAAACGCTCCCAGCCAGATACAAACGATCGCAAAAACCAAAAGAGATTGTGGGTTCGTTTCCGCGAGATGCCACAAGTTCAACCGAGCGACCCCGACTAAGATCACGCCGGGAATGATCAGCGCAAGACCGGAGATCCAGCGGAAATGAACCTTTGAAAAAATTCTGGCCCGATTCTCAAAGATTAGGAACAGGCTCACGAGAGGGATCAAGGGGATCTGTGAGAATGTATCGTTTTCGAGCACTAGGTCGAACAAGAGTCGCGTCGACTCCCACGCAAGCACGAACGGAAGTATGCACAAAACCGAGAAGCCGACGAGGCGAGCAGTCGACAACCTCGGGATCACAGTGTTCACGCCATTCGCAATGCCGCTATTCATAGAGAATTTCATCGAAAACTAAGAACGCACGTCCGCTCGATCGCGAAGTCCTGAACATTCGTAAATGATTCGACCACCTTCCAACGACGCAAACGCAACGCGGGCTCGCTTTGCTTCTGGTCCCTCAATTTCCCAACATCCATTTTTTTGGACAAGACTCATCTGGCGGCGAGCCCTCCACCAGCGGTCCAACTCTCCGGGCAGCGCTGACCAAATTTTCTCCCGGGCGATCAATCCTTGTAGATGGGAAAGCAACGCCTCATACACTTTTCGGGAGCGATGGCTGATCAAATAGTCCGGATGCGCAATGAAGCTCATCAGCCCATTTCGCCGCTGAATCAGATTCAGCTCGCGAATCCAGAGATCAATCGAGAAGTCCTTCAGTATCTGGAAGAGCGAATAATCTTGAGTGGTGGTTAATGGAATTTCGAGAATATCGCCGACAAAGTAAGGGAAAACGGTGCAACAGCCCCCGCGCTGCGGCTCCAGGTGAGCAACGGTCGGCACGGACATGTCATACGAGAATTTGTACTCCGAATACCAATCGAGGTTTCTGTACATGACGCCAGCACGGAAGCCACTTGCTCCAAATTTCCTGGCGTATTCATTGATCTTCCCAGCTCGCTCAACGAAGTTGTCTCGCGTTTGGTAGAGATGCCCATCGTGATAAAGGTCATGGACATTGACCTCAAATCCGCGGTTCCGCACGAAAGACAAGTAGTCATCCGGAACGTCGTATCGTCTTTCTGGAATCACCTGAAACGAAGCTTTGATTCCGTACGAGTCATCAAGGTCCATCAATTCGCCGGTGAAGTCACGCCCTGCGCGAGTTTCCACGTCGTGCGTCATCACCAAGCAGCTGGGCGCGCCATCCGGCCAAAACCAGATGAATGGGACTTTTTCAACATTGTTAGTTTCCAGCAAGAGGCGTAGGTAGTCTTCATGAAGAGTGTCGGCTGTAAAGTCGACCGGCCACGCTGGAAACGGCAAATTCTTCCAACCGCGAAAGTAAGCACGCTGCAGATGACGCCGAAACGAAACGGGCAAATACTCTCGAACGAGATAGTAAAGCTGTCGAACGGGACCATCTTCGGCAATGGACGCCTTCGTCGGAGTGAGTGCCTTTTGATAGCGTTCCAACCGGAGATTTTCGATTACTTCCGCAAAATCAAAAGGAATCTGGACCGTGGCGCCATCTCGACGAATGTCCTGCGAAGCATCGAATCGAGCGGAGTCTTCTACATTATTCGAAACGCCAGAAGCGGACCGCCCGTAACAAATTGTGTTCGCTCCAAATCGAAAGAATCCGACTTCTCCCGGCGCGGGAACAACGTGAGGCCGCCGTCCGAAGAAATCGTCCGGAATGCGATAGTAATCAGAAAGGGGTTGAATCACAATTTGATCCGGCTGACCTACTCCGCTGGAGGTTCGGTCAGGCTATGAGTCGATTTTGATTACGTGAGCTGCCCCGCTCGCCCAGACCGGGGACTACGGCTGCCGCACTTGGTCTTCGACTCTTTCCAAGGGTTTCATCTTCTACAATTCCTGAACAACACTCGATCACCGCAAGCCTCTGACCATTGCTCTTTATCCGATATGACGATAGATCAGCCGTCCCGTCATCGTGAGCAATCGGTCCGGCATACAGGAAAAAACTCTTTTTGCCATCTTTAGTTTCCAGCCGTCCACGCTGTCGAGCGACGAAGAGTCTGGAAATTTCCAATAAACCAATCGTTCAGGCCGCTGAACCCAGTGATTCTTGAATGCGAGCAGTCCCTCGTTGCTCTCCTCCGTTCGACCCATGTCAAATTCGACCGCGCCATCCGATTTTGCCGCGGCAATGGCATTCCACAAAAGCCACGGCACCGCACCAAGCCTGTTGAACCGCGAGTCCGAACAGCCATACTTATAGTAGACGATGTCCCTGAATCGCAATGTAAGAATAGCCGCTACAGGTGTTCCATTCTGGTACGCCAATCGAATCTCGAGAGCCTCGCCCTGGTGCTGAATGAGGTTGCGAAACCACACATATGGAATCGGAGGCAAGCGGTGCCGTCCCCTCGTTAGCACAAACAAGTCGTAGAATTTTTTTAGCAGATCTTCGGATCGGCCGCATTTCTCGGAAAGGCCAGCCCGTTCAGCGTGCTGGATCCGACGCTGAACGGAATCTTTATCCAGGCTTCGAAAAACGGTTTCGAGATCCGGATGAAGATCAAGCCTGTGCAAGAAGTACCGCGCAGAGGGCGAGAAGCCTGTTTCTTCGCCTGCGTGCGAGAAGACCTCGCTGATCGGCCGGAGCTCCAGATACTTCCACTCTTGATAGTCCAAAGTCGATTTCAAATAACGGACCAGGAACAGCATCTCGTCGGGCGAATCGCACAATGGCTCGCAGTGGTCCGAAAACGGCAGCGAGACAAGCCGGCGTCCGGTGAGCCAACTGTGGATGCGACAAAACACTAATCCATTGGTCAGGCTACTCGTTGGCGACGAGGTGGTAAACGCCACCGGCTCATATCCGTAGGTACCCTTAAGCGCTTTCAGCCAGCGAGTTGAATGAAATACGGAAGCTCTTGGATGACACTTTACGAGATCCTCCCATCGCGCGTCTTTCGTCGGATCCACTTGATAAAGTCTCATCGATATATGAAAGAGCCGGATCGGTGCAAACTAGTTGCTTCCCAATCGAACCGATCAACCACTCTTTTTCTGATGATCGTTTCGGATTGCGAATTTGTTTCTACCGGGGGGCAGAACGAGTTACCGACCGCGATTCGTCATAGTCGCTCGCGCGCCTCCACGGCGCCAGCACGATTGTTCAATTTGTTGAGAAGGTGCGCCAACGCTTTGAACATCGTGCCCTGTCCCCAATGGAACATGGGGGTCTTGATTTTCTTCCAGCCCAGATCTCGATAATAAAAATGGCCGTCTTCAGCTTGCATGTTGTCGATCGCCCATCGGGCGACTCTGGACGCGAGTTCAAGACATTCTGGGTCGGAGTCCGAAAAAAATGCCAGCGTGTCGATCGCCTGAGCGACACATTGGATGTCTATTGGGCCTGGTCGATCGTGGTAGTACTTCGTTCTTCCATCCGGTGAAAAGAAATTCAGCTTGAAGTACCGGAATCCGCTTTGAAGAACTGGCTCAAACTCCCGATCGGAGGTGCTATCGATGTACCGCTTCAGGCAGTCTAGATTATATCCGGTGTGAAAACTGTCGATCCAATGGTACTTCGGTTCTACCCCGTAAAACCAAGCGCCATCAGGGTTTTGCCGCGTGCAGCTATACGTCATGGCCGCTTTCGCCAAGTCACGGCTTTCAGCGTCGTTTGTGTGTACGGCAACTCGCGCCAAAAGTGCGGCGCCGAGCACGTTGGAGTTGTGGATCGAGCTTTGCATGAACGGCACGTAACTGAGACAAACGCCGCTGCTCGTCTGCTCCCGTGGCAGCGTCTTGACCCACTCCGCAGTGCTCGCGGCGACATCGAGATATTTTGCGTTTCCGAGGACTTCGTAGCCTTCCAGAAAGGCGAAACCGATCAAGCTGCTCCACACAATCGTGGGGGTATGCCGAAGGATGGTGCCGCTCCGGGTGGAGAATGAGAAGTGGTTCCCCCAACAATACTGCTCATAATCCGATGATTTGTTCGCGATCAGCCAATCAAAACAAAACTCCGCCCGGCGACGATAACTTTCATCCCCCGTAAGTGCGTACATTTTCACGTAGCCCCACGCCATGTAGCCCATGCCTTTTGTGGAAGTATGCGGGCGGATACCGATCCAGGGCCGGATGTGAAAGGGCGTCCGAAGGACGACGGCGGTGAGCAGGCGTCGCAGAAAATGAATGTTAATCGTGAAATAACGAAGAAAAGATAGATCGCCGTCGCCGGGATCGTAAGCCCGGTAGTTGTGCTCCTCGACCCAACGCGAAACGCCGTCAACGCTCTGCTGAATGGTTTTCATAAGGTTAGAGAAGGCCTTCAGGCAATTCCTGACATGCGGCGAAGCAAATTGACATATTTCTTTTGTTCGCGGCTCCATGCAAATTGATCGCGAAGCGCGAGAGACCTTTCGCGATAGCGAAGCAAGAGATCCGGGTTCTCAGCGATCTTGTCGATGGCGGCGCTAAGCGAACCGGGATCGTTCCAATCGAAGAAAATACAGTCGTTTTCCTTGAAATAATAGGAAATGGCGAAGCTGCGGACGGTGACGACTGGCAAGCCCATGGAAACGTACTCAATCAATTTCAGCGGCAGCGCATAGTTTGTGACGGAAGAAATCTCTAGTGGTACGAGCCCTACGTTGCAATCCGCAATCCGTTCCGAAATCGAGTGGACATCATAGCTATGATTGTCAAAATCCACGAGTTGTTCCAGATTCATCGAGCGAATCATTTCCTTCAGCTTCCCGCTGAAATCGCCTTCGCCAATGATCTTCACGGAAACACGGTCCTTCGAGCGTATTTCCGTAAGGGCCGTCATCAAGAGACCAAGCCCTGACCGTTCGAGAATTGTTCCATGAAAAACGAAACGTATTTTCCCGTTGACGCTGTAGGATTTCCGAAGTGGGAAAAGGGCTTCGTCAGCAAAATTCGCGATCACTTCGATGGAATCGGGCGCCAGACCATGTTTCACCAGGATTCCGATCTTGACCGGCTCGTGAACCGTAATCACTTGATTGCTGTAGGATGCGCTGAGACGTTCCTGCCAAAGGAGCACCCGGTAAAAAAATCCATTCTCGCCCGCTTTGAATTTCGAAGCAAAAGTGTTCGGCATGGGGTCGTGGATATCAAGAATAATTTTGGCGCCGAAGATTTTGGGGATAATGGTGCAAAAAACCATGAAATCCGGCATGTTGTTGACATGTATGACGGAGTATCGATGTTTGAAGAAAAGGAGCGTTGATTTCACGAAGCAACGAAAAAAGAAATTCAGGTACGCGAATAGATATTGCAGGCGCGCCCTGCCTCGGTACTTCGATTGATTCAGGCGAATTACACGAACGCCTCGAACCTGCTCGACCGGTTGAGTACCCGGACGCCGCAAAGCCAGGACGTCTACGTCAAATCCACCTTGAACAGCCGCTTCCGATTCGCGAGTGACCCGGGGATCTAGCTCGTAATAGGTATAAGCGACCATCAAGACGGCGCGTCGATGCTGGGATTGAGTGCTCACTCAAAAATTCTCGATTCCACAGTTCCGATGATCCTTCGGAAATCGTCGCTTAGACCGGAATCGGCGAGCACGTTTTCGGGATGCACGAGAAGGACGATGTCGCGGGATCGCGAGCGCTCCAACAGCCAATCGACTGAAAACCTTTTCGTATCGCGCCACGCCGGCTCCAGCCAAAAGGCCGACGGGAATACGAGGAAGCCATTCGCCGGCCGAGTAGCCTCCAGCGTGGGGTCTTCCAGGTTGCCCAAAAATAGCCGCATAGATGCTTCTTGAGCCCACTCGGCGTACTTCTCCGGCTCGTACGGGGCGTGATGGTGGAACCCATATTTCGCGCCGCCTGAGCCGTGCTTCGAGACAGACATAATCTTTCGACCGGCAGAGTCCTCGATAATTTGCTTCTCTTCAAGGAAGGTCTTCAAGGAACGGGAATTCTCCAGATGCAGTCCGATTTCGTGGCGGCCGGCGTCCAGCAGTTTGAGTATCGACGCACTTGGAAGTGTACAACGGCGAAAGAAGACGTACGCTCGAGCTTTTGCGTCATTTAGCCAACTTAGCATCGTCCCGAGTTCGGTGAGGTACCCGAATCCGGCGATTCTCGGAAGATAAAAATCCGAACTGATCCGGCTAAGAAGGTGGCGCGCCAGCGGGCGCCTACCATACGGGCGGTCAACATCGATTCGAACGATCAGAGCCATGGTGTGTTGGGAAGAGCGTGGAATTCTGTCTTAAGTCGTAACTAATGCGAGACGCTGACGATTCGCGCTGTATCCGAGAAATCCCGTCCGCGGCGGCAGTATCGCACAGGAGCGTCTTTGTGACTGTCGCAACAAGAGTAAAGAGTTCTAGGAACCAAATCTAGCCGAGTTCGGTGCAGCATCACTTGACGAAAACCTGACGTCGCCAACTGTCGTGGGACGACTCGCGCCATTTGTGACTAAGTTTGGCTGGTTTAACTCCATGTGCAGAAGTTCGAGGGCCGTTTTTCGCTCTTCGGTTTCACATTCCAGTATTCTATTAAAGGGTTTCGAGCACTCCGATGGGGACAGGTAAACCTACCTGTCCTAAGTTAGTACGCGTGACCAGTAGTCGCTCGGCCCATATCCATTCGACAATCCATCAGGTGCCAAGTCGGAATCTCGACGGTGGCGCGGGGGGCCATTGGCCTCGAACCGCGTGTTAGACTTTGTAAAGGCGCTCGGAGAAATGATGATTTGCAGGCCATGGCGTTTGTTGATCGAGCTTTGCCGCCCTACCCACTCTCATGCCCAATCGCGCTCTGGAGCCACCGATCCAGCCCGAGCTGCCGGCTGGAGCGAGGACCGGGGAAAGACGGGGATAATGATGAAACGATTGCTTTTGATCGGGCTACTGTCACTGATTAGCTCAGCAGCCGCGCAAGGGGCTTGTACGGGTAGCGGCACCACATGGTCCTGCTCTGCGGGTTCATCGAGCGCGAACATTCAGAGCGCCATCAATTCGGCGACCGATGGGGCCACGATCACCTTTGCAGCGGGAACCTACAACCTCACCAGCTGGATCAAATTCTCCAATTCGAAGGGTGCGACGCTGATTTGCGCCAGTCCCGGCGCATGCACTATTACCTCCTCCACAAACAACGTTTTCGGGGGAGATCTCTTCGGTGGAACAAACACTCATCTTTACCGAATCTCTGGATTTACCTTCAATGCCGGAGGAGTAAGTCCTGGGTCCGGGGGCTTTATCTGGATTGATAACGCGAATGGAACCAACCCGGTGGTGATGACTCAAATTCGGATCGACCACAACACCTTCACAAACATGACCGCGAGCACCCTCGCGATTTTCTTTGGACATGGCAACGGAAATGGAAATTATTACGGGGTGATTGACCACAACCTTTTCTCGAATGCCGTTCAAATGACTCCGCTTGAGTACATTGGAATCTCGACTCCCACTCCTCCGCCATCCCAGCTCGGCACTGGAAATAATTTGTTCTTTGAAGACAACACGCTTGATTTCGCGTCCATGCCGAACGCCTCGAACGGAGGCTGCACGGATGCCTGGGGCGGCGCGGCGTACGTAATCCGTCACAATACCTCGCGGAATTGCCTGTGGACCGTTCACGGCGTGACGCATGCGGGCGGCCCTGCCAACATCGAGTTTTACGACAACTCGATCAAGTTGGATTCCGGCGCCGCGAATGCGGGAGTCTCTGACTGCTATCGTTGTTTCCATCATCAGGGGTCTGGCGAGTTCATCGCATTCAACAACAGCTTTACGGCGATCAGCGGCAAGAACTCCGAAGTGATATCGATGGCCCACTACCGTGATTATCCCAACGGAATCGACAACAGCCCGCTTCCTTATGGGTCGCAGTGCGACGGCACTTTTAGTTCGGGAGTCGTGAAAGACGGCAACCGCTCTCCCTCGAGCACGAACCACGGATATCCCTGCTGGAACCAACCGGGCAGAGACTTTGCAACACAGGGTTTGATGCCGATGTACGTCTGGAATAACTATTGGTCAGACTCCCTTGGCGAAATTCAGATGGTTTCACCGGACTTCGGAACTGCGCCTGACTATCACGCGGCACACATGCAGGCGAATCGAGATTGGTACAATGCGGTTTCCGCTTCCGCACAATCCGGCCCAACGTCTCCGTTCAATGGTTCGACTGGAATGGGATTTGGCACACTCGCGAATCGTCCGACTTCATGCACGACGAACCCGAACGAAAGCGGCGGCGGAGTGGGATATTTTGCAACCGACCAGGGCCCGCAAGGCACGCTGTATCGGTGCTCCGCGACCGACACCTGGACGGAACAATATCAGCCTTACACATATCCGCACCCTCTCGTGTCTGGAGAGCAGGCGACGGCACCGGCACCTCCGACGAACATCATCGCAACGGCTCACTAGATCCGGGCTGCTCGCAGCTGGGCCCCGGTGAAAGCGCAACCAGAAACGGGGTCGAATGAGGAAGTGCGTTACGTCACGGCCCAAGACCTTCCGACAACGTGTGCCGAACTGCCGTCTTCAACCTTCTAGCTTGAACCTCTCGCCAGCAGCGTCTCGAAAGCTTTAAAAACGGGCAATATCTCCGTCCCCGACTGCACCGAATACTTCACGATCTCTTCAAAGAATGCGGGAGTGCACCCGAACGGGGTGGGATCATCGCAGACGTCGTGAGTTGCAAAAATGAGCCAGCCACGCGCTCGATGATTCTGGTCAATCAGATTTTTCACGGCTTCGGGGTTATTCCGGCTCTTCTCCAGAAAGAATGCGGAAAGGTAATTGAGATCGGTCACTCCGGTGTTGAAGGCTTGCCCACCGCACCGGCAGGCCGCAAAGTGTTCGGATGCTCGTCGCTTCGTTTGAGCCCGCGGCACACTGATCGGATACGAAAAAGTCTTGAAGGATGCGCCCGGAGCAATGTCGTGGAGCGCCTTTTGGTTTTGAACGATCGCGTCTTCGAACTCGCTTGGTTTTGTGGTCCATGAGTCGCAATGGCTGAATGTGTGGCATCCCAACTCGTGGCCCTGTTCGAACAGAACTCTCAGATCTTCCGCCAGGAAAATAGGTCCTGTGGCTATCTGCCGTCCCATCAGGCCAAGCGATGCGTAGTAGGTGCCCGCCAGCCCACTGGAATGCAGAATCGCGCCGCCCGTCAGCAACGCGGACCGCGGAAAATCATCAAAGGTGAACGAAATCAGCGGCGTCTCAGTCCGAATCGAAAACGGACGCCGCGCGAACGATCGGGCGGAAAACCGCTGATAGCGATTGTGCATTTGCGTCAAGAATCGGGAAGTCGGCAATCTTCAATCGCTCCTTATTTCATTCAGGCGACAAAGGACGAGGGTTTCGAGCGGCGCCGGAAGCCGGTTCGAATTCCGGCGCAGAAGGATGCTGTTCGACGAAGTGACGTCTCGACTTTCCAAGCTTGCGACTCTGCTTCAACATTCTTTGCAGTTCCCATTGCTCCCAGTACTGAGCGAGCTTTCTGCGCAAAAAGCCACGGCTCCCTCGCCACGAACCCTCCATGAAATGGATTCCAAAGTCGCCGAACCGGTTCCATGTGCGGGCATCGCATACATCCTCTGGAAACAGAACCCGAACCGTTTTCGCCAGGTCAGGATTCTCGGCCAGCGTGCGCGAGATCAGTCCAGGTCCGGTCGTGTTCAGTACGATGCACTCCGCTTCGGGAAGGAACGGCATGCCCCTCATCATGGGTTTAGCCCATGCGGGGTCATTATAGGCTCGCACACAGTTATTAATGATGGCTTCGAGAAAAGGATGGCCGGCTTCCGCTGCAAACGCGTAGTTTCCGATTTCCCAATCCATGTTGTACCGGGTGCGCAAGAAATGGCTGAAGGTAAGTCCTTCAAACGGAAACACGCAGCCCGAATCCAGAAGCGGGGAAAGGCCGGAGCCGAGCATGATGTCCAAATCGAAATAGAATCCACCATGTCGGTAAACGGCTAGATACCGGAAAAAATCATATCGCTGAATCGGAAACCGGAATGAATCAAAGATTGTCCGGTACTGCGGGAACTCGTGGTTTATGAAAGCCTGCACGCGTTCTTCGTCAAAAAACATATGTTCAAAATCCGGGTTCAGTAATCTCACATTCGCCATCATCGCCCGGTTGCGGAGCGGTTGGTGGGCATGCTTTCCGGTTTGGATGATTCGCTTGGGGATTTGATGATACATGGAGGTGCTGAAACTCCGGATCACAAGGATCGCCCGAACACCCGGTTCAGACTTATTTGAATCGCGTCTCGGCCAACAATATCAAAACTATTCAATCAAGAAGTGGAAATCCGGGCTCTGGATTCCGACGGTTCAGGACGGCTTTCGCAAGGTAAACAGGAGAAACGTATAGTCCAAATCAATTTCGTTCCAATGAATCACTTTCTCGCCGGAAGCAAAGTCGATGGTTCCCGTCTTGACGAAACCAATTCTTTCCGCCAAATCAACGGCCTCGAGAATCTCTTCTTTCGTAAAGATGTGCACGGGAACACCGAATGCCTGCCGGCCTTTGGTATCGATCGGTGTTAGCCAGTAATCGGTTGAGGTGATGAGTAATCCACCGGGCTTGAGGATTCGCAGCATTTCTCGCAGATAATTCTCAAGATTCACTCCGTGTTCGATTACGCTGAGGCAGGTAATAGCGTCAAACGTCTCGCCGGCATAGTCGGTATGCGTAATGTCGCCGTATTGATAAGTGATTGGACCGCGTTTGATCTTGCGATCAAAAACAAGATTGATGCCATGCAATTTCCTGTAGCCGTAGAGAGCCAGCCACGGCAAAATGCGCGAATAGAGTTCGGTGCCGCCGTCGAGAATACATGCTTCCCGGGCCGTAGACCGGACAATACAATCAAGCGCCGCGAGACTGTCCCAGTTTTTGGGTGGATCTCCCATTTCAGGCAGATCAAGTTTGGCGACCTGCTCAAGCGCGCTGGTTACTTCGGCACGGGACTTGAGAACGGCATTGTGCCAAGGTGCTTCGGGCAGGCCCGATGGGCCCCGATAGCCTTTGAGACGAAAAAATATCAAATAACCGATGGTCGATTGTTCCAACAGCCACTGCACCGCCGACTTCACCTTCTTCATCGTAACCCGCCCCGGGGCCCTTGGCCTTGTAAATGCGCGATCCGAACAAATTCAGGCGTTTCAACGCAATCCTTACTCTAAGTTGTCCCCGAGTTGGAGGCGGGGGGCTATATCGAGAGTTGCTTGCGATCTTCGTGTGACTTTCCTCGTTACTGTTTATGGCTGGCGATCATCGGACCGGAGAGATATTCCGCAGGCGACCTGATCAGCCAGCATCGACGGAGTCGAACACTCTAGGTTGAGTTTTTACGGGCTGCGATCTCCGCGGGCGAAGTTTTGGGCAATCATTCCGCTAGCTTCACGGAAACACCGAAAGCGAGTGCAAATCCCATGCACAAGTGCAACTACGGCAGCGGTGAACATGCCCCTTACAGCGAGAGTCGGAATTGTACGGCCCAATGAATCCGGGAGCAAAGATGTGATCAGGCACCCGGCAACGATCGCAGGAACCACGGGCCACATCTGCGCAGCAATTTCGCCGAAACCAAGCGAAAAATCCCGTCGAAGGTACGGCAAGTAAACGAGTGCCTGGCTCACGTACGCAATCACAACAACGGCTGCCACGAGCTCAATTCTTCCGGTTCGAATTACTGCGAGGAGCAAAAGCAATTCCATTGTCCCGCTCAACAGGGTTGAGTGCAAGAGCGTCTTCGTGCGGCCGCGAGCGAGGAGGCATGGACCCAAAGGTTCGTTAATGGCCCGAAGAATTCCGTACACGCACAAGATTTTGAAGGTCAGGGTCGCGGGCAACCATTTGTCAGTGCCCTTCCCGAGGAAAGTCACCAGGAAGAACGATGCATTCGCCAACAACGCCGTATTTGCGGCCGCGGAGACGAAGGCGACCAAGTCAATCGTTTTTAGATACCATCGACGCATCGCAACCGGATTATCTTGAATCGCCGAAAGCGCGGGAAGCAGTACCGCATTCACAGTGCTGCCGAGGAGCCCGCAGATAAAGCTCCCCCACGCAAATGCGAGTGCGTAGTAGCCCAACTTCGTAGCGCCCATCACTGAGCCAACCAGAAAATTATCCAGGTTTAGCAGCAGAAATACCAAAATCCCGCTTCCAAGCAGGGGCATACCGAACCGCAGATATTCTTCGGCCACGGGCCAATCGAAGTTGAGACCGAAGGGAATTTCTCGCGATAGCTGGATGGCGACGCCTATGGCTAGAGTCGCTCCCACGTCAGCAACGACAACTGCCCAATACTTCCATCCCCAATAAATCAAGGTGACGGCCAAAATGCAACGAACGATGGATCCGATGACTCCTGGGAGAACGAGCGCCCGATAATTCTGGTCACGCGTCAGCATCACTAACGGCATGAAGCCAATCACGCTAACCAGGAAATTCAACGCCAGAAAGCGAACTACATTTCCGGTCGCTGGATGCTCGAAGAAGTGATGCGCAAATGGAGCAATCGCGTAAGCAGCGGCAAATGCAGCACAACTCAGGATTACCTTTAAGGTGAATGCGGTTCTAAGGCTCTTCTGGTCAATCGTGGGCCGGCGAACGACAGCGTCGTCCAATCCCAAATCGCTAAATGTCCTGAGAAAACCAATGATAATGACTGCAAAACCGACAACGCCATAATCCGAGGGACTGAGGTTTCTAGCGACGACCGAACTAGTTACTGCAACGCAGACTAATGCCACACCCTTGGTCAGACCCGTGTAGACGACGTTGCGAAAAGTTTTGGTCTTCGAAATGGTCATTGAGATTTCGGCGCATTCGATCGACTAAGTCAGAATCATGATCGAGGTCAATCTGTCGGGCCTTTCTGAGTTCGACGAGAGTTACCACCGGGTGCTCGCATCACTCAATCGCGTCTTATGGGATCCGCTAAAGCATTTACCGCGGATTCCGGGAGTTCATCCTTAGACATTCCTCGGCGGTCGCCCAGATCTGCGGGCGAATGGCATCCCAGGTCCACTTCTCCGTGAAGTTCTTCCACGCCCGCTCTGCCATTTGTGACGCCTGCTCTGGATTCCGAAGGACCTCTATGCACGCCTTTGAGAAATCATCGGCGGAGTCCGCCATGAACATTTCCCGTCCGTCTTGCACTCCGTAGCCGCGCGCGCCCAGCGAAGTCGACACAATGGGACATTTCTCACTGAAGCCATGAGCGATTTTTACTCGAGTGCCCGCGCCAACGCGCACCGGGACGATCATCGCGGACCAAGTGCTGATCTCGCCCGAGGGATTCGCCAGCCATCCAAGTCCGTCGATATCGGGACCCTGCGGCTTCAGTGGCCCATCGCTGTCCCTGCCGACAAGCCGCAGCCGCGCCTCGGGAATCTCGGCTTTGATTCGCGGCCAGCAGCGATTGACAAACCAATTGATTCCATCCCTATTCGGGAAGTATTCGAAGAGTCCGATGAAACCCAATCTTGCAAATGACTCCGGATTGCGGACGGGGTCGACCGTCGGCCGATCAAATCCATTGGGAATGACATGAATGGGAGCCCTTACACCGATTTCTTTCAAATAATCTCTGTCCTCGTCGCTGCAAACAGCGAGAACTGAAAACCTGTCTCCGAGCAATTTTTCCCGGCGGCCTAAGCTGAACAACCGTCGAAGTGCCATGAGACGGTCGGGCATACCACACTCTGTTTGTAGCGTCGCTCGCTCGTACATGCTCGGGAGGTTATCGATGTCGACGACCGAGCGTGGCCAGGCTGCATGTGGAAACGCGTCTGGCGAGCGCAACTGAAAAAACCAAATCAAATCGAATTCGTGCAAGCGGTTAAGAACGCTTTTCGTCGCATTCGCGTCTACCCCACAGCCGTTCGGGTAGTCGCTTTTGGGATCAAACGTCCACCTTATTTTTTGGAGTACGCTCGTATTCGGCTGCCGCTCAACGTCAAGTATATGAAATACGGAGTGATCGATTGCCTTCGTCGAGCCGCGCGGATTCGCGAGATGGTCGTCCAAAATCAGGACCTCCACAGTCCCTATCTCTTGCAAGGCTCTTAGGACGTTGGAGGAGCGTAGTTCCCCGCCGAAGGCCGCCTCGCTGGGTCGCACCGACGAAACATAAAGGATTCGGGGAGAATCTGAAATACGACTGGAATTAGACACACTGCTCACTTTCGAAAATCAGAATGGTTGCTTCCGTCGAACACACGACTCGTCGGTACGGTTGCGCGGTCATTTTTTCGAAAAGCGGGATCAAGAGCGTGATTACCTCGCAACTTCGATGCGGCCACCTCTTTACCGGGGTAGATCGGCAGCGTGGCTGGGCTTTCTGAAACTGCAGGGGTTGGAACAACCATGATCGCCAGGAGGAAAAAAATCCAAACAGGATTCATCATTTTGAATCCCGCCTCGGTGAAGTTGTAAATCAAGGCGAGGACAAAGTATGCAAATCTCAACTTGCCTGTGACAGGATCACTCCGAACAGAAAGGGCAACTTTCCGGTAGCCAGTAACAATTACCAGCCCCAAGAAAAACAAGCCCATCCAACCCAAGTTTAGATAGATTTCAAGATACCCGTTGTGAGCCTCTTGAATGCCGTTCGACGTGAGGTCCCCGATTTTCTGGAGCCTTTCACCAAGCCAGAAACTCTCATAACCGCTTCCTACGATTGGATTTTGCGCAAATGGAAGAACCACCTCCCACACTTCGGTTCGACCGGTGAGTGTGGGATTGCGTCCGAGAAGCTCCAAAACCGCTCCACCGCCGCCAAACAGAACAAAAGCAGAAACGCCGATTGCGGATGCGGCCAGAAGAAACGTAGCCACTGGCTTGCGAGCCATCCGCCATCGACTGGTAGCCATCATCAGACCGCAGGCCATAATGAAACATGATATTGACGTCATGGAATTGGATTCCCAAAGCAGCCAGAGGGTAATCACAACCAGGACGCCACGCGCGATGAGCAACCTCTTCCGTTGCGGCAATTCTCGCGCCTTGTAAGCTTCACTGAAACGCCACACACCACCCAATCCGAAAATCAGGCAGATCATCCCAAGCCCGTTCTTATCGGACGTGACACCGGTCCAAAATGTTCCAGTTCCGGCCATGTTGTATCCGCGCCCAAGCGACGGATAGTAGCGGATCAGCAGAACCGAAAGAGGAAGCAGCAGGAAACCCACACGTGCCAGAACGCGTTTGAGCGCTACCAACCAGTCGGGGTCCGAGAGGATTACCAATACCATTACGAGATCGCCGAATCCACGCACCCAACGCTTGAGAGCTACATCCGGATGGTCTGACCAAACGCTGCTAATCGCGCAGTACGCAAAGAACAAAACGACGGGCATATTTGCGCGTAAGATTTTCCCGACTTGTCGCTGTCGATTAAAAAGTACGACCAGCCCCAGAGCGATCAGCAATGCCAACACGGCCCGATCGAACGGGTTTCCCTCCAAGTATCTCGCGCCTTGACTCATCGGCGCCTGCAGCTGCAGCCACTCACTCACATTGCGCGATCCGCCGATCAACAACCAACACACTGGAATCCAAATCGCCTTCGAGGGTCGCTCCTCAGGCTGACGATCGATCCTGAACAACCACAGGATCCCGATCGCGAAGACGATGGTAGCTATCCACGGAGGCATCTAAATGCAGCCTCGCAGCGAGGGGCCAACTCGGGGGCAAATCAACTTCTGGCTTCGAAATTCATCACTCGATGTTTGCATTTCCAGTGAAGCCTTGCCAAGTCTCCGAAACTGTCTCAATACGTTTAGGCAAAAATGCTTTTGTAGAACCGATCGACGGTCGTCGATTTCGACCGCGCACGATCCACAACAACAACGGACATCACAGTGAGCGCAAGTGCAGAAAGGAACGAAAGCACCAATACGGCAGGCTGCAAATCGGTGTGGCGAAGCGCCCTTCGCAGGATTTGCAAAATCGCCACCTGGGAAATGTATCCGAACAACGGATACTTGCCGAGCAGGATAACTCCTCCTCGCACGATCCCCGATTCCGAACCGCTTATCCCGACTAGATAAATCAGCATGAGCGTAAGACAAACGCCTGTGACCTGCAGAATATAATTTGGGTCCCGAAGGGTGATGGCGACTACGTAATACACATATAACGGCGTCAGCCAGTAGAGGCGTTTAACGAATGAGTTGATCTTCTCAATCGGCGTATATCCAAGAATCAGTCCCAGCAACCCGATCGTAACAAGTTCGAGGTTGGCGCTCTTCAAGCCCTCATGATTCAGGATAAAATTACTCAGAAAACCCAGAGCGCAGACCACATAAAACGTGTACGAAAATACCCTGCAAAAGATCAGCAGCAGTGCCGACAAAATCAACAAGTAACTGATTGGCACCAAAATGAAGAAAGCGGCGGCCTTGCCGACACCGGCGATCAAGACATTTCCCGTGACGCAAACTGCGAGAAGATTGCCGAGACTTAAATTGCTAAAGCCGGTGAGAAGCCCACTTATCGCAATGTTCAAGAAAAAAAACACGCCCAGAATCTTCAACCCGCGGATCACAAGCCGTTTGGGAAGACGCGGATCCCGAATATCGTATTTTCTAAGATAAGCATTCGATACCAGAAACCCTGTGATAAAAATGAAAGAAGGCGGTAGAAATCTCAGATATCGATAGACGGGACCCTGCAAACCATGGAAGTAATTCAACCAATGATACAAAACCATACACAAAACCAAAGCGCCCTTGGTGAAATCTAGAGCCTCGTTTCGATTTGTGGGAATCTCTGCTGTCATTTTCTCAACAGGTGACGGTTACGAACCATCGAGCCCGGCTGTCTCGCGCTCGAGAACCCAGAAATTGATGCACATTGCAAGTTGCATGTTTCTGTTGACGAAACGCTTGCTCTGGCAGTGTCGGAGTCTTCATTGCCAAACCGCAAAATCAATGCGAATCCACGAATAGACGATGCACGAGCTCTAAAGTCAGGACCTTATGAATCGCGCTGGTATAATTCCGGTCGCCGCGAAGATGTCCGCGAACGATGTTCTCAACCCCGCTTTTTTCGAGATAAGGCCGGTGAAGCGTTCGAGGATCCAGCAATGTCTCCCGCACATATTTTGACAGCGAATCCCGATACCAGACCCGAAAATGCTTGAATTTGTGCCTTCCCAGAAAAAGACGCTCTGGATGGAGCGGCGAAAGGATGTGATCGAACCGGGACATCCATTGGGGCATTCCATAGTCGTAAGCATATTCCGACTTAATCGTGAACTCCTGTAGCCGGCGCCAGAAAAGTGCCGCGAGGAATCCATTGTTTCCGGCATCGCCGCGATCGGTTCTGATCTTCAGGAGAGATGGATCGCCGTCGCCAATCAGACGTAAACAGATATCATTGTTGACACACGCGGAATCCGGAGCACGGAACACGGCCTTCACGAAGCCATTGTCTAGAAAAGGCGAGCGTAACGTGAGTTGAGTTTGCTCAAGAGCGAGCAGACCGTAGTGGTGCCAGGGCGCCTGACGAAACACGGCGAATGAAAGCGGATGAGTTTTGGTTTGGGCCGCATAGGTGTTGCCAGCTTCTCTGACGTGCGCGAGAAAGTCCGAACGGAACAGACCCTCGGTAGGTGAAACAGGCTTAAAGGCGCGTACGCGGCGCAGAACTTCGCCGCCGTAGTTTCCGGTCATCCGAACAGGAGCGACCTCGCGGGCCCGTTCATTCACGTACAGATCCGGAGAATGACTCACATCGACGCTTCCTTCGGCGAGATAGACCGTCCGTTCCGCGTAGTGTTGAAATTGAGAGAGAAAATCCTCGCTTACCGGTATCACGCTGAATGGCTGCTTGCACGCGGTTGCTATTCGTCGCGCCAATATCACATCCTGCGATTCTCGGTACATGCCGCCGAAGGAATAGCAAGGAAGTGAACCCGCATCTGGTTTGCGCCACGCCAAAATCATTCTTGTATCGAGTCCACCGGTTAGCGACATTGCAATGCGCTGGGTATCATCGAAATAACGCGGCACAATCTGGCGGAATACATCGAAAAGCTCTCGATAATATTCCTCGAGACTGAGTGTCGGCTGGTCCTCCCACTCCTTTGATTCGAAGTAGACGCCCCGGCGTTCGAGGGCACCGTCACGAAAAACCCAGGCCGAGGCGGGCGGGAGAATCCTGATTCCTTCAAAAAGTGTCCGATTCTCGAGTACGCAGCCGCAAGCCACGAACTCGGCGAGGCCCTGCGTATCGGCTCTGCGTAACTCGGGGCGTACCGAAAGTATGGCTTTGGCTTCGGCGGCGAAATAAAATGCCTCCTTCGACTCGTGGTAGTACAACCGATTCATCCCATACCGGTCATTGAACAACGTCGCGAATCTGCCTCGTTCATCGACAAGGAGGCCGTGGAATCGGCCGTTCAACTCGGCCAGAAAATTCGGGTCGTCCTCGTAAAGATGAACCAAATAATCAGAAGCTGCCGGTCCAAGGCTATGTTGCTTTTGCTTGAGTTGCGAACGGACATCCGGTTGGGAAAAATCCTCGCCCGAGAATATGAGGTGGACGTCTTTTTTTTCATTGCTGATCGGCATGCCATCAGAAAAGGAACCGCGCCGCTCGGCCCATCCCACATAAACTCCATGGGATTCGTCGATCCACACACCCGTCGTGTAGAAACTCTCATGGCAGATAGACTTCACCATGCGGAGCAACTGTGGTTCAGCCCACTCCCGCGGCATTTTGGTTATTAGGCCGACGATCCCTGGCATATCAGGCTAGTTTGAATTCGCTGGACTTGAATTGGATTGGAAAATTCAGGACGGCGCAGATGGCCGGCCTTTCTACTGGATAAAGACTGGAGCCGGCGGGAGGAGTTGAACGCTCCATCTGCCGAGTACGATTCGGCCGCTCTAACGTTGAGCTACACCGGCGCGTTGAGTTCGAAGATTATACCATTTCGTGCGCGCGCTAAGTCCCATCGTGATGAGTTTGTGAGGAAGTATTCCAAGCAGCCCACGATGAAGATTCAGTTTGAGGCACAAAGATCCCCACGTTGTAAGAGGAACATAGAATCTCGGAACGAAAAGCTCTTTAAATCCACTGCGAACCTTGAAATCCACGATGGAGCTGTCTCGCTTATTGCCATAGCTATAATACCCGTACGTGAGAAAGGATTTTTGTTTGGCCTCGCAGAGTTCTACGGCTTTCGTGATCAGGGCGTTCGAAGGCTTCCGATCGTAGTAGCCGCCTTTGACGAGTAGTTGAAGGACTGAAGCGATTTCTCCGCGGTACACTATTTTCAGAAACCCGATCAATTCGTCTTCCACGTACGCGCAGATGAAATCGCAACGATCCAAAAACGATGAATAGTCCCGTTTGACTTCGTCGAAACTTTTTCCATAGTGAGGGAAACGCCTTCCTTGTCGCAAAGGAGAATCGTTGTTGACCGCTACGATTCCTCGAATCAACTCGTCATCCAATTCCTTAACCTGGACGATCACCCCTCGCTTTTGTGACTTCCTGACATTTTTTCTGCTCTCTTGCGGCAAGTTCTCCCACCATTCTTTGAACGTGGTCAAAGGAATCGCAGCAATGCTATCCGCTTCCATCGGATAGGCATACTTGGGAGTTGTTGCCGGCAGTTTCTGCGTGAAAGTGAATATGTCGGCGCGCATTCCGCTCGCCTTCTGAGCCTTTAGCCTCTTAATGTAGGCCTCGGGATCCTCAATTTCAGATTCCATCCACATCTCGTCGTGGACTGCGGCGACCTTCAGCCAGTCGCCCTGAACGACCACGGTCGTTCCATCGATTTGCAGTGCGGGCACCTGCACCCACTTGCCCTTAACGCTTATCTCCATAGTTCCGTCTGCCATGGCTCGGGCCACCTTTTGTCCTCGCTCCATCGCGATATTCCAAATGTTTGTAATCGAAAATTCAGTGTGCCAAGAGAACGACTATTCAAGATTGCTGAAAGATAATTATTTGAAATTCAGGTGTGCCGTTCCGTTACAAGCCTGAATCCGAGATATGCCATGAGCCTGCTGAAGTGATCGAGAAATTTGATTAAATACCGAAGGAAAACATGCTGCCCGAAAAGTAGAAGAAAGGGCAACGACAAGGCGTAGACGGGCACGGCGATTAACGACTTGACGCCGTTGCTGACGCGGTGAGTTGGGTGTTTCGAAAAATTGCTTCCGCGGAGCAAGGCGCGCCTCAGCAAGTACGTGCGCGTACAGCGCGATGCCGGGACCAGTTCATAGACACTTGCTTCGTCACACCATACAAACCGGCATCCCTTCTCCATCATCCGCCGGAAAAAATCAACGTCCTCCCCTGCAGTATCAAACACGGATCGAAACGGCCCATCGACACCTTCGAGTATGGACCTGCTGAACAACACGTTGCCTGTTCGCGCTTCGCTCCAACTCATCTTGAACCCGGTGGGATGAGTGGGCCGCTCGAAGAATCTTCCTCTCTTTGCCCAGGCAGGCGGCTCAGTTTCGAAGTACGGCTTTACCGGTCCAAGAACGCCGTCCACTCCCAAACTTATTTGCGTATGGAAGAGGTTAAACAGCCAATCGTCCCCGGGGAACTCGTCGTCATCGATGAACGCGATATAGTCACTATCAGACTGCTGCAAGGCCTTATTTCGCACGAGTGCGATGTTTTGTTGGGGCTCCACGCAATATGTAATGCTAAAGGGAGCGGAGGAAGAGAAATCAGCCACCACTTTTTCCGCGGATCGGCCAGCGTCATTGTCGGCCACCACCGCAGAGTAGGTGAATTGACCGTCGGTTCTCTGATCTCTCAAGCGCTCGAGCAACTTCTGCAAGAGCGCCGCCCGCCTGAAGGTACAAATGCAGACGGAGATGTGGTTCTTACGCACGATGCTCGGCGACCACGAGGTTTCGACGGAGACCGATTAAACCGAACAGAGCGATGAGTACCGCGCAAATTCCATAACCGTATACGGCTGAGGCAGGCATCCCGAGCAACTTCATCTTGGTTAGCATCAGATTGGCTGATTCCAGGTTTTCGGGGTTTGGAAATGAACGTAGAAATTCATCTTCTGTGGTCGCTGTGCTAACCGCTGCCCAAGCCTGAGATTGCTCATGAGCCACCGTTAGCTGATCGCGATTTGCCAGCTCCAGCGTCTCGGTGGATCGTGTATTCGACCACGCAGCGCGAGGCAGAAAATTGATGGAGGCGAGAGGAATCGATCCCGCCCACCAAGGTTTCGGTCGAGTCTCTCCATAGAACGTCATGAGATTGTAATAGCGGTCAACCGGATACAAGACTCCAAGAGCTTGGATTACGCCGGCGGAAATCACCAGGATCAGCATTAACGTGCGCAAGGAAGCCCAAAGCTGGCGTTCAGGCTCAGCTGGATCCTTCCGGCCGGCTATTTCTATCAAAGGCAGCGTTGCCAGAATCAAGAACGGCAAGGTGGGCGTGAGAAAACGAGGTCCAGCGACCCATCCGGCATGCCACGAATCGTACTTCGCGAAGAAAATCAAGTTAAACAAGAAAAGCGTGACGCAAAGGACCGACTCCGGCAAATGTTCCCGCGCAAACTTGGGAAAGCAAATCAACGCCACGACGACCCACGGCGCAAAGATAAATAATCCGACCTCGCCACTGAACAGCAGGCCGGAAACACCCTCAAGAAAGGGAGTTGAAAATAGCAGAGCGGCCGATGGATAAACCAAGTGGTAACCGGTCTTGAATGGACTCCCGAACCGCGCGTAGTTTGACCAGCCGATTAGCAACGCGCAAACAGACCAGCCGGTTGTGAACAATGCCGATTCCCTTAGAAATTTTCCCGTGGGCCAGCGGTGTGCGCGAGTCTGCAGAAAAATGCCCAAGATAAACGCCGGAAACAGTATCGCGGCGTTGATCCGGCAGCCGCAACCGATTCCGAATGAAAGCCCGGAAAGCAGAGCGGCACTCGGAAGCTCCAAGCTGGACAAAAGGTACGCAGCTACCACCAGCGCTAGAGTGAGATACGGTTCAGAGAAAAAACCCTTTACGCCAAAATTCCAGAACGGGGACGCGAATCCAAGTATTAGGGCGCCCCACATCGCCGTGCGGTAGCTGTATCGGAGCTTGACGATCCACATCGCCAAAATCACACAGACCAGTGGAGAGACCGCGGCGGTAAAGATAGCTACGGCAACCTTTGATAAGGCCGTTGCATTGCCCCGGCCGATCGCGGCGATCCGCTCCGCACCCAAGACCACGGGAGCTGCCAGAATCGATGGAACGAGCCCGAACCCAGCATAGTGCCGTCCATCTACTCCAAGTACGCAGTGGTTGGCGTGAGCACTCAGTTGCGGGTCACAGGGCTCAGCGCTGAGCGATCGCTCCATCGCGATCGATCGCGCCACGTTGAACATCGAAAAACCATCAGACAAACCTATTCGTCCGGAGGCTGATAGCAAATACACTCCGGCGACGAACAAATACAAACTCAGATAAAAACGCATTTGCGATCTTGCTACACAGGCTTTTTGGCTCGCCTAAGACGACGCTTTGAATATCGCACGATCGACGACGCCGTGCGCCTTCCCCGCTCCGCAATACCAAGCAATGCCGATTTCGGCTTTGAAAGATTACGGTCAAATGCACTGCCCAAGACTCGCGCGCTGCATCGTCGAGTTCTTAAGGAGCTGACTACCGAGTCCTCGGTCACCGCCCCAGTAATGTCGAGCGCCATGGCCAGAGGGAACGACTGACGCCGCGTGTGGAAATCCAACCCCACAAAAGGCACCGCGCCAGTGGAATCCAGAAGCGGAGGAGCCGTCTGGCTCGGCGCCCATCCGTCATATTTCCGATTCCAGATTTCAATTCCAAGGAGTAGCCCGGCCCAGGATGGATCGAACAACTTCCATGCCTCTCGCCTCGACGGATGCGCGAGAACTGCCAGCCCGTTTGCGGCTTTCACGGCCGCCAACATTTCACTGGTGGGCAAGTCTTGTCCGAGGAATGGAACAGGTCCCCAGACGAGAACGTGTACGCGGTTCATCGCATCACTGTACTCGATACCCGGCACCACGAGAAATTCTTTGGTACTAACTTGCGTACAAGCCGCTCGATATTCAGCCCACTTCGCAGGGGTGAATCCTCGGTCGTGTTCCGTCATCATCAGGACGCGACTGCCACTGCGGCGAAACTTCGCGCTCAAAGCCTCAAGCGACCAGCTTCCGTCATACGACCACTTAGAGTGCACATGGCAGGTAGCTAGGACTTCCATTCGCGCTCAATTCCTGGACTTGAATACGTTGTCATGAATCGTGTAATAGAAATCGGCGATGAAAACCTTCGGATCATCCGCGCGCCAATTGTACAAACCATTCGCCCGATGAAACTGTAAAACGTCTACGACGGATTTCCAAAACGAGGGCCATTGTTTCTGCGCATTCGATTTTGCGCCTCGCATTACAAACAGCAAGTGCATAAGCTCGCGACCCGCATGCCTGCACACGAGCCCGGGGGCCGGCGGCACTTCCAAACCGGCCCGCGATTGCTCATCCAATGTTAGGTCCACATGCCACGCGGGATACTCCAGCCCCTGACGGCGACAGAGCGCCATGCTTCCCCAGGGCCTTCCATTCAACTCCACAAACCAGATCTTTCCTGAACGATCGCGAAGAAGTTCCAGCATGAACAAACCATGCCATCCCGAGTCTTTGATAAATTTCCCGGCGATCGATCTCAATTCCTGAGAAACGGGCTGCGATTCGCACGCGCTCGAACCGGAACCTTCAGGATTCATCATTCTAATTCTTCGATGCCCACTCCACGCCCGGATCCCTTCGGGGGCCGCCAGCCCAAAAACGCCTTCGCCTATTCCGTTGACAAAAGTCTGGGCGAGCAACGGAACGCGCTCTCCCCAGGCAGCGATGGCGCGATCGAGTTCGGGCTGGTTCGCACAAATCCACTTCCCGCACGAGTAGAAACGCCCCTCAAACATGGGAACGGCATCGGCAGACTTCAATATGATTGGATATGATTCCGAAGCGCTAAAATCGATCAGCTCCTTAGCTGTTCGCACGAATGCGCCTCTGGGAACGTTAAAGCCTGACGCGCGTGCTGCATCGACTTGTAATTTCTTACTCAGCGCAAGATCAGCGCACGTTCCAGTCGGACCTGCCAAGAGCCAGCCATCCTCAGGCTCCAGCTTGCTGCACAACCATACGGCCTTGTCATCGAGCGGGAAGAGAATCAGGGGAAGGTTACCAACCTCAGCATTGGCGCTGAGGGATTTCACCAGCGAGTGCAGTTCGGAAAGTGCAGCTTGCGGATCTGATTCCGGTGCAGTGATGTCGCGACATTCGACATGCCTGCTGAACCGCAAAGCGGATGCACGCCCACGGCGCGCGAACGCAACTATCCGGAAGCCGCTATCGACGAGACTCCAAACCACTTCCGGAGCCGCGAGCGCTTCCGCAAATCCTACGAGAACAGTGGTCTGTGGCATCGCGCGGCGTGAATCGATTGCGGTTGGCTCGAGACAATGTTTGAACTCCGGTCCGGCCTGGTCACTTCGGCAAAACCGGAGTAGGTGGGATTCCCGGCCGCTTCAAATACTCCGCAACGGCCTCTGCAATCACATGATAACCGTTCCGATTCGGGTGCATGTCTGTGGCGCCCGCGTAGTAGAGTCCCTGGCTGACAGAAGCCTTCAGCGCCGGAAGCGTATTCACGTAGGGAATCCCATTGTCGGTGAGGAACTGATACGTCTGCGCCTCCGCGACGCGCTCGTTTGCAATCAGCTTGTCAATCACGTCATCGAGGGGAATGTCGGGATGATGCTCAAGATACTCGGAAAATACCATTTCCTTGGTCGGGATTACGACGACCAGGAACTGTATTTGATTCTGTGCGCAAAGTTCCTTCATTTGTTTTAGCAAATCGAACGTAATGCGCATCCCCTCGCGGACGTTTGGGTTTTCCTGGTCAAGTCCGAAGAGTACGCCTTTCGGACGAAAAGCTTCGAGGATGTGCTTATCGGGAAGAATGAGCGATGTTGCCAAGCCCGGGTAAAGTTGTGCGGCATTCTTAATCTGAATTTCGCCTTTTACTTGTTCTCCGAAACCCGTATGAACCACCAGTTGATAAATCACGCTGTGGCGCGACAGCCAAACGCGAATCTTCTTTGTCCAGCTATCTGCGGGAGGCGTATCCCAAATATTAGGCTCGACCTTTTGTGGCGGAAGTTTCCTTAGGTAGGCCCAGTATTCGTATCCGTATGTAATTGAATATGCGTTTTCGAAATCATCACCCATGTACAAACCCCAGATGATCATCTTGGGCTTGAGGTCGAGGGCCTTATTTTTTGAAAGGTAGAAATATTGGTTCGGGCCGTAACCCCCCAAACTCATGTTGTAGATTTTCTTGCCCGTCAAGCCGCCGAGCACGTACGGCCACGAGTCCACCATTCTCGCTGTGTTGCCATAGGTGTGTGAATCGCCGACCGCGACGATGTCCGCAGTGGGCGGCACTTCACGATTGCGGAATCCCAGCCGATCGAACGCGGCCATCGCACTCGGTGAAGGGACTGCCCCGAGAATGTCGTTGGGGACAACTTCGAGTCGTACGAAATCCGCGGGATTGAGGAACAGCCGCGATCCAAACTCGCAGAGAATCAGGCCAAGACTGATCGTCACCACGACGACGATTACGTTAAGGACGAATTTTTTGAACTTGGGCATGCTAGTCCAGCTTGAATTCTTTTTGCCAGTCGCCTGTGTCAGCCATTGCGGGCTGGTCCTTCTTGTCCATGACGTAGTTTCCTACAACCAGGAAGTCCATTTCCGTCCTCATGAAACAGCGATAGGCATCGTCGGGAGTGCAGACGACCGGTTCACCGCGGACGTTGAAGCTTGTGTTAACAATCACTCCGTATCCAGTAAGCTTCTTAAATTCGTCGATCAATTCCCAGTAGCGGGGATTTGTCTTGTGGCTCACGCTCTGAATGCGAGCCGAGTAGTCGATATGAGTGATGGAAGGGAGATCCGAGCGGAGAAAATAAAGTCTGTCATACAAAGGCTTGTCACTATAGCCGGCGGGAAGAGGAATTTTTTTGTCCTCCCGGATCGGCGCCACCAGAAGCATGTAGGGAGATTTTCCGTTGAGATCAAAATACTGCTCGACGTCCTCCTCCAACACGGAGGGTGCGAACGGTCTAAAACCTTCCCGATACTTGATCTTAAGATTCAATTTTTTCTGCATCTCAGGATTTCGCGCGTCACCCAGGATGCTGCGATTTCCTAGCGCACGTGGGCCAAACTCCATCCGTCCCTGGAACCAGCCGACCACATTTCCGGCTGCCAGTTTCGCGGCAACTTCGGCCGCGAGGTCCTGGAAGTTGTCAAAGTGGATGGCCTTCGCGTCATATCGATTCAAAGCGTTACGGACTTGCTTGTCGGAGAATTCAGGCCCCAGATAGGATCCCTCCATCGCATCACCGTCACCGCTTACATGCCGTTCGTTGCCTTGCTGTATATGCCAAACCGCATATGCCGCTCCCACTGCTCCGCCTGCGTCACCAGCCGCTGGCTGGATCCACATATCGTCAAAGATACCGGCACGGAGAATTTTTCCATTGGCGACGCAATTCAGCGCCACGCCACCGGCGAGCACGAGATTTTTGCAACCAGTTAGCTGCCGGGCCGTGCAGGCGATCCGCAGTACGACATCCTCAGTTACCTGCTGAATCGCGAGAGCCATGTCCATGTAGACCTGCGAAATCTCGGTCTCCGGTTTGCGGCGGGGAATGCCGAAAAGCTTTTCCCACTTGGCTTCGTTAGCCATTTTCAAACCGGTGGCATATTCGAAGTAATCCATGTTCAGAACGATCGATCCGTCTTTACGGATATCAACCAGATCTGAAGTGATCTTATTTCTGAAGTCTGCCGTCCGCTGCGCGTCGGGATTTCCGTAGGGCGCAAGCCCCATGAGTTTGTACTCGCCGCTATTTACGGTGAATCCGGTGTAGTACGTGAACGCGGAATAGAGCAGACCAACAGAATGGGGAAAATGCAGTTCGCTCAATATTTCAATGTCTTTGCCTCGGCCGCGTCCGATCGTCGTGGTTGCCCACTCCCCCACGCCGTCAACCGTCACGATCGCTGCTTCCTGAAATGGCGAAGGATAAAAAGCGCTCGCCGCATGAGAAAGGTGATGCTCGGGATAGTAAATCGGCACTTTTCCTTCGCCGAGTTCTGCGAGGTGCTTGCCGAGCATGGTTCTCATGAACAGCTTTTCTTTGATCCAGACCGGCATTGCTGAAAGGAAACTCAGAGAATCCCGCAGGCGCGAATGCATGGTATGTCTCCAAGCAATCGCTCGAATTTGAGAAACGGCTTATCGTAGAAGGCCACAGCCGCGAGATCTTTGTAGGCGAGCCCTGATTCTTCTAGAACATACCGGCAAGCATTACTCGGGAAGGATGAATCGTGCTTCTTTCGAGTGAATCGTTCTTCCTGCGCCGCAGCAACGATCTGCCCGTCGACGAGGATCGCCGCAGCACTGTCGTGATAGTAGGCCGAAATGCCCAGGATTGCGTTTTTCATCGTGATCCCTTTTTCGTCGTGCCGGAATTCTGACTATCTGCAAACGACCGGAGAGAACCAAACCGAGCTACCCGATCGAGAAAACCGAAAAGTGCAAGCCCTGGATCGTTAGCAGGGGGACGGCGGTTGAAAATTGTTACGCTCGTGCACTTTGGAATGTTTCAGAACTCCAATCGACTGTGTTGTGCATGACGATTGTTCCGGCGAAAGAATCTGTGTGTGCCTCACAGGGCCAGAAACTAGAATGCGCCACTGGTCTAGCACTCGCCCTTCGGACCAGGTTTCCCAATGTCAGGCAAATTCGTTCCTCACCAGGAGAGTCCAGCCGTCACAAAATTACTTTCTCGTCTGGCCACTCGGTGTCGCGCTCGCATTCGCGAGAACCCACTGCGCCAACTGATCCGATATCAAGCCGTAAGCCTTGGCGTTGGGATGGTCGTCTAGTGGTGTGACCCACAACGTGCTTTCTGCCCCCTGGTCTTTGAGTCCTTCAATGAGTTCCAGGACTGGCACATTTTCAGCGGCCATCACATCTTTGATTTTTCGGTGTGCAGCTTGAAATGGATAAGTGTCGCCATTGATCTGGCGGAGCTCCGGCAAAATCGCCACTAACAACTTCGATTGGTTCTTCCCTGTCGAATCCGTCAGGCTTCTCAATGCTCGCTTGCACGCCTGAAATCCTGGTTTATCGCCCTCGTAGAGCGATGCGTAATACTGCTTCCAATCGGGCCTTACTCCGGCATGCCGTAAGATTCCGTCGAACCGGTTGGCCGCAAACGCGACTAGATAGGAGCGGTCAATTAGAAATGCCTTCTTTTCCACCGGAACCGGCTCAGCATCGTTGATGAAAAATACGAGAATGACCAGATCCGGATTGTAGTTGTAACCGGCAGTTTCGTAGTAAGTTACCTCTTGGACCGTATCGTAGTTTCCTACACCGGCATTAATTACCTCGACGCGCTCGTAACCCGAAGGCGGATGCGCATTCAGTTTTCGCTCGAGCGACTTTGCCGCGGTGTCTTCCTCTCGAACACCCCATCCCATCGTGGTGGAATCGCCCAATAACAGGATGCGATACACGCCGGCTGGTTTAGCACGCAAAAACTCCCGATCGCGAAGTCCGTCCGAATTGATCGAAACCGGAACGCCCATCAGGAAAGCGGAACGGCTCGGGACGTGCGCAAAGCTCAACTGAGGATTCTCGACCGGGTGCTTCAATTGCACCGCGTACTTCCACATCTCCATCGAGAAATCCAGGCTGCGGGCGAAAATCACTCGCAGCGCCACTTCCATCGCCACGCAACCGACCACGATTGCAACCACAAGGACAACGATATTGAGCAGTACGTTTTGACGTTTCCCACGGCGCGTCTCGATCAATGCGCTTGCGCCCCACGACGGCCGATATGGCAAGGACTTGCTCCCTCAGTCTGCGTTCTTAAGTGTGCTCACTGGGTGCTCGCCTGGCTAGAACAAGGTGTAAATGAACGGCGCAATCGCGGATCCGCCGGCAAACACCATCAAAGCACCGAACATCAGCATGATGATGATCAACGGCAGGAGCCAGAATTTTTTCCTGTCCTTCAGGAAGCCCCATAAGTCTTTTAGAAAATCCATGCTAGCTCCTTCATTTTAGAATGGTTTTTCGAGATCTCGGCCGATAAATGTATGATTTCGCTCCAGCATCACAGACTCGTGGCCGGCTTTGAATGCGCGCAGTTTCAACGCATCTTTGCCCATCAATCGCCGTAGCAGCGCGATCGGAGTTACTACCAGGAAAAAAACGATAGACAACAGTATTCTTGAAACAACGGCGCCAAGCAAATCGGAAAGCCCCAGCCAGAGAACCGCGATCGGCCGGAAAACTTGAGGCACCGTCATGTTGATGACGTGCAAGGCCATCGCTGCGAATAGATATCCCTCCCGTTTTCGAGAGAGAAACACGATCAAGAGGAGCAGAACCATCGCCATACCGGTGTCCCGGCTCTGTTCCTTCGTGATTTTTCTTTTGAGAAACTCCATGACGGCTACTCTCCTCGTCGAACCGCGCGACTACCCATTGCAGCTGAGAAACTGTTCGCGATCGGCGCGTCCATCGCCCAACGCTCGCCTGCATGTCCCGTTAGAAAATCATATTCGTCTTTCTTCACCGGATGTGTCTCCACCTCGACAATAAATCGGCGGGAGAGCTCCCGCATTCGATCGATGCGCGCCCGAGGCTCCAGCGGAGGCAACGAAAAAAAGTAATCGGTGAGGTTGTGGCGACGGGCTAGCATCTTGTCCACGCTTCGGCGGTAGCGGCGGTTCCACACGCTCTTCTCTCCCGGCTGAAACGAAAAGTTCCGCCGCACAATCGTCGCCGGCGGCAACAACTTTTGAAGCAGGACATTGGCACAAAGATGCATGTGATGGTGACCATCGATGCGCTTGGGTTGCGCCCCATACAGGCGGCAATATTCGTCGCACTGCGCTGCCACAACATACTGAAACGATTTTGTGAGGCCTGGATGAAATACTACTTGCGACAACCGGCGCTTTCCCAGATACCGGGATACTCGCCTCTGATGTTCGATCAGGGCACTCGGGGTCCCGGAAGCCGAAAATTCGGTCGTAAAATTCAGATGTAGGCCAGCGTCGACTCCGTGCCCATGGGCAATTTCCGCAGCCCGCTCCGAATCCTTCATGAAAACCATTGCACTTACTGACGAGACCATTCTGCGAACGATGCATTCAAGAGTGCGATCGGTGTTTTCGACATCACGCCCCCAGTCATCGGCGTTCACAATCAACGCGCCCGTTCGCGAAACATCGCGGCTCCGGTCGCGCGAATTGAATGCCGGATCGGACGAGACTGGCGAGGCCTCAGACGGTGCAGCGGCGTTACTGGGCGGGACCGTAATCGAAACTCCGTCGCGCTTCATGTGTTCAGACGCACGGCGGAGGCGCTGCCACGCTTTTCTCGGGAGGCGCTCCGCTGTTCTTGAAGAATTTCTTCAATCTGCGCATTTGCTCGCGTCGATAGAATGTGACCAGTTCGGGCGAGACGGGCCGCTCTACCTGTCGGATCATCGCCCAAACGTAACCTGATGCGAGCATCAAACCACCCAGGCCTACAGGCTTTTTTGTCATTTGGTAGGTCGCGCGGCACAATTCCCAAACCGGATGGTTGCCGATGACATAGTCTTTCCGGCCATTTCGAAATCGTCGCCATCAATACGCTGTCCTGCGCCGTGCCCATCTGACGTGGTGCAAACAAACCTTATCTGTGAATGTTCTTGTCTTCCAGCCCTTCATTCTCGCGGTTATAACGGCGATATGATCGATGCAGCCGCCCTTCACAGGAACGTAGCCGCCGACCTGCTCGAAACATTCACGCCGGAACAACTGGCAAGCGCCGGAAACGTGCTCGATGCTGACGAAGCGGTAATCGTAGATTGAGTTTGGGCCGTCTTTGAACGGTGTGCCGACGAGTCCAAGTTTTGGATCGGCCACCAGCTTTTGAAGCAAGAAGGAAAAATAGCCCTCGTCAAAAGAAATGTCCGCGTCCAAGCTGCCGATCACATCGTAATCGAGACCCTTTAATCGAGCGTACCCGGCGTTGAATGCGTGAACTTTCCCGGCGAAATCGCGTTCACGACGCTCAGGCATCCGCACCAGTTCAATCCACGGATTTTCAGACGCATATTTCTTGACGATTTCATCTGTGCCGTCCGTCGAACCGTCACTGACGATCACCCATTTGAGCGGCAGGACGGTCTGCGCAATAACAGATTTTATTGTCAGTTCGATGAACTGAGCCTCGTTGCGCGCAGGCGAAACGAGAACGTAGCTGAGCGCCGAATTCACGTTCGCGTCGCATCCACGAACGATCCACGGTTGCAGTTCTTGATCACGTCGGTCATCCTGACTAGCTTTTCCCAGCGCGAGAAGACGCGGTGGCGCCGGCCAAGCTCCCGCCGGCGGACGGCTTCGCTGCAAAAAAGTCACCAATACACTCTACAACGAATCGCGCCTGCGCTTCGGAAAGCTCGGGGTGCACCGGCAACGCCAGTGTTTCATTCGCAGCTCCCTCGCTTTCCGGGAACGCGCCGGCCGAATGGCCGAGGTAAGCGAAACACTCTTGCAAGTGCATCGGAACGGGATAGTACACCTCGCTCCCGATGCCTTTCGTCTGGAGGAATGTTTGGAGCTCATTGCGATTCGACGTACGGATGACGTACTGATTAAAAATGTGGCGATCGGTAGCGACTTTCGGGCGGCCAACCGGTACACCCGATGCAGTCAACAATTGATCATATTGCTTTGCGTTGCGTTGGCGAGCTTCAGTCCAGCCATCGAGGTGAGGCAATTTGGCCGAGACCACAGCAGCTTGAATCGCATCGAGGCGGAAATTGCCGCCGATAATCTTGTGGTGATATTTCGGCTTGGCGCCGTGTCCGCGAAGGATGCGCAGATTCTCTGCACGCTTCGCGTCGTTCGTTACGACCATGCCGCCGTCTCCGGCGGCGCCGAGATTTTTCGACGGAAAGAACGAAAAGCAACCGTAGTGTCCGATTGTGCCTGCCTGGCGGCCACGATCGCTTGCGCCAATCGCTTGCGCTCCATCTTCAATCACGACCAGGCCATGTTTCTCCGCCACAGCCATCACTGCATCCATGTCGGCCATTTGTCCGTAAAGATGCACAGGAATGAGTGCGCGGGTCTTTTTTGTCACACGCGCCGCCATTTGCGCCGTATCAATATTGTAGGTAGCAGGATCGATATCAACGAAAACGGGCGTCGCACCCAAGCGGGCAATCGCGCCGGCAGTGGCAAAGAATGTATAAGTGGTCGTGATCACTTCGTCGCCAGGACCAATGTTTTCGGCCATCAAACAGGCGAGGAGCGCATCGCTGCCCGAAGACATTCCAATCGCGTGAGCGCTACCGCAATAGCGCGCGATCGCTTTCTCACATTCTTCTACCTTCGGTCCCAGAATAAAGTGCTGGGACTCCATAACTTCAGCGATCGCCGCATCCACTTCAGCTTTAATCGATTGATATTGGGCCTTAAGATCGAGTAGCGGTACCTTCATACTCAGCTTCCCCTTTCAAATCTCGGTATGATTTTGTTCCTTTGCTCAATTCCGCCGGTAGCGGCGCTTCTTCATCCAGATCAAGACACTTAAGAGTTCCGAGTTCAGTCTTCTTGTAACGATATCCAGTTTCCGGACACCGCATCACGCCATTTGCATCAGCAGAGTCCAACCGGTGTCCATGGCGGCTCATCCAACCAGCCTGACGGGCTGGATTCCCGATGACGAGAGCATAGTCAGGTACGTTCTTCGTGACCACCGAGCCGGCGCCTACAAACGCGTATCGGCCAACAGTGACGCCGCATACGATTGTGGAATTGGCGCCGATCGTGCACCCGCGCTTCAGGCGCGTCACTTCATAGAGCGAATGCCTGTTTACCTGGGATCTGGGGTTGGTCACGTTCGTGAGAACACATGAAGGACCCAGAAAGACATCGTCCTCGATCACAATGCCGGTATAAACCGAGACGTTATTTTGTATCTTTACGTTGTTCCCGATCACTACCCCGCCATCCACATTCACGTTCTGACCGATGATCGAGCGCTTCCCGATTTTTGCACCCTTCATAATGTGCGAGAAGTGCCAGATCTTTGAGCCCTCGCCAACGTCTGCGCCCTCGTCCACATACGCCGATTCGTGCACGAAATACGGAAGCTCTTTCTTCTCGCTTTTCGCTCCGACCGCTTCCAGGGAAATAGCTCCGTTAGCCATCGAACGCTGGCACGCGTCCAGCACTCGCAGGACCCGCAGGCCTTCCTCACCGTTCGTTACGGGAGAAGTTCTGGACGCGACCGAATCAATAAAATGCTGGCACTCGGCACGCAAAGGCTCTCGATCGTCAAGGGCTACAATCTCGCCCTTGGCCTTTACGGCAGTTGGAATTCGCTTCTTCCATTCGACCTTGTGGGGATAAAGCACCAGTTTGTTCTCTGCGGTATCATCGAAAACGGCCATTTTCTCTGAGCCGACAACAACAAGCCGCTGCTCTTTGAAAGGGTGTAACCAACTCACAAAGATGTGAGCTCGGACACCGCTTGGAAACTCGAAATGGCTGAGCGTCACGTCGCTCACGTCTCGATTCAAGTAGGCGCCACCCTGGGAGGTGACGCGCGTGGGCATTTCGTTGAGGAGCGCCAGCATTACGGAAATATCGTGGGGCGCAAAGCTCCAAAGAATATTTTCCTCGGTGCGAATCTTCCCGATGTTGAGCCTGTTCGAATAGAGATAGCTGATTTGCCCGAGCGAACCTTCCTGAATCAATTCTTGTAGCTTCAAGATTGCCGGGTGATAGCGGAGGATGTGCCCGACCATCAGAATTCGTTGCTTCGCGGCGGCCAATTCGACCAACGCTTCGCCCTGCTTTACTTCGATCGCCAGCGGCTTTTCGACGAAAACGTCTTTGCCAGCTTCCAGAGCCGCCTTCGCCATTTCGTAGTGAGTTACGGCCGGCGTCGCAAGCGCCACCGCTGTGATCGAGGAATCCGAAAGCACCGCGCTGTATTCTTTGTAAAACTTCACGCCGACGTATTTCTGCTTGCAATCGGCTTCGATCGAGCCGTCGCCATCACACAACGCGCCCAGAGCACCCAACTCGTAGAAGTTTCGGACGAGGTTCTTCCCCCAATACCCAACTCCTACAACGGCTACGTTGACGTGCCCAATCTGACTCTTCCGCATCGACTCTCTCCCATTCACAAAAGCAAGAATCGCGAACCTGAAATCTATCCGGATTCAGCAACTACTCAGCGCACCGTTGCGGCTTTGGCAATTTGTTGCAGGCCAAGCCCGCCGAAGGCATACAGCAACCATCCGAAATGATCGGGCCGAGCGTCGTATCCGATGCTGAGAGTTCCGGAATCTGTTTGCCGGGAAACATTCATAAAACTGAGCGCCGCTTCCCAATATTTTTTCATCGGGGCTTTGCGATCGATCGAATCCCACACGAAAGAACGATCCTGACTCCGAAGATCGATGCCCAGTTCGTTTTCGCCGGCGGTCCACGACAATCCCTTATGAATTGATTTCAGGAAGTCTTGGCCAGTGGCCTCTCCCAATGCAAGCAGGCTGGCAGGCGCGGTCCCGTCCTGGTGAAGCGAACAAACCGGATATCGATTCACCACGCGGCAAGCGCGCTTATCGTACAGAAACCACCACTGGCCCATGTTTCCTTGAAGTTCGCAGATCGAGTTCGCGCACTCCAACGCGGCCACGAGCGGCTCGTCTACGTCAAACGCCTGCGCAAATTTCGCTAAAGCATAGATCGTATAGATCTGGTCCGAGAAAGATCCGCAGCGCCTGTAAACGTTGTCGCGAGGAAACTTGGATGAGCCCGCATGGCCGTATATGCCATGTTCGCCCTGATTATCTTGTAGCAAATGGTAGGTTCCTACGGCCGCATCTGTTAACTCCGGCGATACGCTTGGGTCTGCGAGACGGGCGTGTGCGATCCCGGAGAGAAACCAGGCTAGCCCTGTCGTGCGCGCCTCGAGGCCATCCGGGTAATTAGCGACGGCGCCCGCGAAATCAAACTGGCCGAGCAAGCGTCGGAGGTGCTCCGGAGCGCAAACGGCGGCTAACCAAGTTAGCAATCCCAAATCGCCGACACTCTTGACCCAACGGGTGTCGCCCAAAATGAAATCTCGAATCGAAACGACGTCAAAAGGTAGCGACTGTCCAGCGTCCGCAAGTCGCTGCAGACCCAACAACGCCACAATCGTGTGCTTTCTTGAACATCCTTCCCGGCGCAGACCAGCTTCCGTCAAGGTGACACGTCGAGAAAACAGTCTTTCCTTTTCATCAAACAAGGAGACGAGCGAGCGGAGCGCCAGCGAATTCAACGCAGGAAAATCCAGTTGGGAAATCGTTTCTGTGCGAACTTCGATTCCGTTTTGCACAGGGATGATCTCGATGCGCCGAGTTCGATTCATTTCAGTTATCGACAAGATGCCTCGTGTGACGAGCCAAGCGAGGATTCCGCTGGAGGATCTACAATTTCAGGAGACGGTGGAATTCCGGAAAATTCGTTCAACAACTCGAACCGCACTCCTAAACCGGCGGGCTCAACGAGCGTTGTACGAGACAGCGAATCGGGAGATAGTTTCCGCGACTTGATTTTGCTGTGCTTTCGTCAACCCTGCAAACATCGGAAGCGACAGGATTTGATCGGCCGCCGCTTCCGACTCCGGAAAATCACCCTTATTCCAGCCCATCGAGGCGTATGCGCCCTGCAGGTGTAGCGGAATCGGGTAATGAATTCCCGTGCCGATGCCATTTTCACTCAAATGTTTTTGCAGCTCATCTCGAAACGGCGTTCGCACAACGTAGAGGTGATAGACCGACTTCGAAGACTCTGCGGGGTGCGGCAGCGTTACACTTTCTCCCATCGAAGCGAGAAGTTCGTCGTAGACGCGCGCACTAGCTCGGCGCTGCTCGTTCCATCGCGAAAGGTGCCTGAGTTTAATGCGCAAAATGCCAGCCTGAATGGAGTCGAGCCGGCCGTTGTAGCCTTCGATATCGTGATAGTACTTTTTGGACTGTCCGTGATCGCGCAGCATCGCGACGTGGCGCGCTAGCGCCTTGTCATTCGTCGTGACGGCGCCGCCTTCGCCGCATGCTCCCAGGTTCTTGCCGGGATAAAAGCTGAAGGCAGCCGCTTGGCCAATCGATCCGGCCTTCAACCAGCGGTTCTGTTTCTTTGAAAAATACTCCGCGCCATGGGCCTGGCAAGCGTCTTCAATCACCACCAGCTTGTATTGAGCCGCAAGCTCGAGGATCGGATCCATGTCCGCCGTCTGTCCATACAGATGAACCGGGACGACTGCCGTTACCGGCATCCCCAAGCTCTTGTGGACATAGCGACCTGTGGTGGAGTCCAAAACACATTTTGTTTCCAAGTAGCGCCGCAACTCTTCCGGATCCATAGTAAAAGTGCGCCGATCGATATCGACAAAATCCGGACGCGCACCGGCCTGTGAGATCGCTTCTGTCGTCGCGATGAACGTGTGAGGTACGGTAAGTACGATATCGCCGTTCTTCACGCCCGCCGCAGTAAGAGCAAAACGCAGCGCATCCGTACCGCTATTCAGGCCAACGCAGTACTTGGCGTCACAATATTCGGCAAACTCCCGCTCGAATCCTTCCACCTCGGGGCCGCCGATGAAACCGGCCGTTTCAAAAGCTTTCTTGCACACGGCCAGCAGTTCGGCTTCAAGCTCGACGTGAGGAGCGATGAGATCTACAAAAGGAACTTTTGCGTTCTGTGTCATCCGTTCACCTTTGATGGAGTGTCAATCTTCCGAAGAATTTTTGCCGGATTTCCGGCCACGATTGTGTCTGGAGGCACATCGCGGGTCACCACGCTGCCCGCGCCAACAATTGCGTTTTCGCCAATTACGATTTCTGACAGAATCGTCGAGCCCGAACCAATTGAGGCTCCGCGTTTCACAACGGTTTTCTCGACGTGCCAATCTTGCTCGGTCTTGAGATCGCCTTCCGGAGTCGTCGCGCGGGGAAACGTGTCATTGACGAACGTCACGCCGTGGCCGATGAAGACATTGTCTTCAATCGTCACGCCCTCGCACACAAAGGTATGGCTGGAGATCTTGCAGCGGCGCCCAACGCTTGAATTTTTCTGAATTTCAACAAACGCGCCGATCTTCGTTTCGTCGCCAATTTCACATCCGTACAGATTCACAAATTTCGAAATTTTCACGTCTTTTCCGAGCTTTACGCTCGGAGCAATTGAGCAAAATTCGTTCACAGGCGGACAAACTCCCCTCTCTTCTGAATCGAAGCTTCGGCCGCTTCCAGCATGCGCACGACGCGCAAGCCGGCATGACCATCGTTAAACGGAGTCTTGCTCTTCATGATGCATTCGGCGAAATAGTCCAGCTCCACATGAAGCGCTTCCAGTTGTTCCACCTGCGGCGCCCACATATCTCCCGTCCGGTAGCTCACGAGGAGATCCCGGATGCCTTCGCCGGAAGCGATCTGAACTCCCTTGTCGTACACGCGGATCTTCTCGTCCGCCACCAGGTCGTTCCATACGAGCATTTTCTTTTGGCCGCCGATCAGCGTCGTCCGAATTTTTACCGGCGAAAGCCAATTCACGTTGATGTGAGCGATCACGTTCCGCGGATAATAAATCGTCATGAAAGCGACATCTTCCACGCCGTTCAAGTGCCGCTCGCCCGTCGCAACGATCGCTTCAGGATCGCCTTTGATAATGTGATCCATGATTGCGAGATCGTGGGGCGCGAGATCCCAAATCACGCTGACATCGTGCTGGAACAATCCGAGGTTGACGCGCAAGGAATCGTAGTAATACAAATCGCCCAGAGCTCCGCTCTCGGTCAGCTCCCGGATTTTCCGCACCGCGCCAGTGAACAAGAACGTGTGATCGACCATGATCGTCAACTTCTTGCGTGCGGCCAGTTCGATCAATTCCTCTGCCTGCGCCGAGCTCGAGGTAAATGGCTTCTCAATGAAAACGTGCTTGCCATTCTCGAGCGCTGCCTTCGTCAATTCGTAATGGGTCCAGACGGGGGTGATGACCGCGACGGCGTCGATATCGGGCGAACGCAGAATTTCCTTGGCATCTGAAACCACTCGAACATTCGGGTAGGCCTTCCGCGCGCGTGCCTGCGCGGCCGGACTGCTGTCGCAAATCATCTCCGCTCGAGTTGAATCCAATCCCTGCAGGTTCCGAACGATATTCGGGCCCCAGTAACCGTAACCGATCACACCGATTCTTATCATGGCTCCCTTATGGTCTACCTGAACAGGATTGAAAGTGCGGCGTTGCGACTTGAACGGTACTGAAAGTCCGTTCGGCGATCGAATCTGATGCGGGCTGAATCAGGAAATGAAGCCCAATCGACTCTGTGGATGAGTCCAACGAATTCCTGAAAACTGAAGACCGGCTCAACATCGGGCGAAGTGAGAGCGACGCCCGTCCTCAGAATCTAATGCGCGCCGTCGCCTGCTAGGACTGCAAGCGGAGTCGCCAGCAGGATCTTGAGATCCAGCCAGAGTGACCAAGTCTGTGTGTAGCGCAGATCGAGGCGCACCATGTCGTCAAAGCACGTGCGGCTTCTGCCCTGCACCTGCCAAAGCCCAGTTACACCTGGCTTCACTTCAAGAACCCGTCGACGGTGCCAAAAATCATAAGCTTCAAACTCGTACGCGACGGGAGGACGCGGGCCAACCAGTGACATCTCACCGCGCAAAACATTCAAGAATTGAGGGAATTCATCCAGGCTCGTCTTGCGCAGAAACTTCCCGATTGGAGTCACGCGTGGATCATTCGTGAGTTTGTAAACGACGGGCTCGGTCCCGTGCTGCTGTGCCGGTTTGCTGCCACCGGCAATAAACTTCTGGACATATTCGCGATGAATCTTCGGATCGTTGTTCTCGTACATCGTGCGGAATTTCAAGCATTTGAACTTCGTTCCGAACTGTCCCAAGCGATCCTGTTCGAAGAGCACAGCCCCTTTCGATGTGAGCTTGATAGCGAGAGCTATCACCGCCAGAATGGGTGAGAGAATTAGCAGCAAAAGGGCGCTACCCAGAATATCCATCCCGCGTTTCAATGCCACTGGCAGTCGCCTTTTGGAATCTTTTCCAGAGAGCTCCGGGTAAAGCTTGACGTCGGCCACTCGATCGGCCCGGTTCTGATCCCAGCTTTCCGGAAACACGTGAACTGTAACGGAATACCTGGACGCGGCGCGCAGGCCGAGATCATTTCGCAAAGCCGTCAAAATCTTGGAGCGCAGAAGTTCGGTTACAGGCACTTTTTCTTCGAGATTAATTTCCGTGAAGATAACGGCCAGCGTCCGGCCGTGCTCGTACCAGCCAATCAAATCCGTTTCGCGTGTCGCACTGGCAAGGATCGCGCTCAGCCGCTCAGCAAATTCGTCGCCGTTTCCGTTGGTGTGCGCAGAGTGGGACTCCACCAGCATCAGGACGAAAGGCTTGCGGGACCGCTCCGCCCGTCGCCGCTCGTGCGTCAACATCGCGTGCAATGTTTCTTCCTGGAGAATTGCTTCCCGGCCGGCCGGCATGTGTCCAATGCGTGCCAGCACCTTGCGGCCGTTTACCGGCTGCGGTGCTAACTCTCTGAGAGGCGAAACCTTTAGGTTGCTATTGGCCATTGGCTTTCCGTGTCCTAAGCTTCTATTCGACCCAAGTAAAAATCTCGATGGTATTTCGAACTAAGCCACAACTCCCTGCAACAGCGGGTGCGCGCTAATCGGATCGAGAGATGCCGATCGGGGGGAACCGACAGGAGTTACGCAAGCTCGATCAATTTCCAGTGCAACGGAGCGGCGAAGCAGCGAGACAGAAACGACGATTCGTTGATTCCCTTTGAAGTTAATCAGAATACCTTCGAGTCCATTGAGTGATTCGCCTTCAATTCGAATTTTCTGTCCGACTTCAAGATAAGGCCACGGCCCCGCTTGAACTCCGGATGAAACGATCGTTTGGATCGCGGCTATTTCATTGTCGTCGACCGGAAACGGAACTCTTCCGCGGCCAACAACCGAAATCACGCCCGGCGTGACAAGAATTGGTAACCGCTTCAATGCATCGAACTGGCAGAAAACGTAACCCGGGAACAGCGGTGCATTCACCTGTTTCACCCTGCCGTTCCAGCGTTTCTTGGCTTGATAGGTCGGAAGGAGGGTCTGATAACCCTTTCCAGACAGCAGAACCGCAGTTGAACTCTCCCAGCGAGTCCTGACTTGGAGGGCAAACCAGCGTTGGGTTTCTGCTCCCTGGCTCATCATCGATTCCCTGACTCCCTCGAAAACTGCCGCTTTTGAGACTTTGTCTGGCCTTTTGTCTAGGCTACCGCCATTAATATGCTGTCGTACTCACACTCCTATCGCAACTGGCCTGCCAGACTCCACTCCGAATCCAAAAGGTTTGCAGCCAATTGACAATCGCTAATAGACTGACGAGCAATGGGTTAAGGGCCGCATCGCGTACTCACTGTACGTAGTGCCGATAAGACCCATGGAGGCAGCCAAAATTAGTGAAAACTCTTGCCATCATTTGCCAAGACGTTTCCTCATCCTGCCGCCCCCAAGGCATGATGAACAGGGCGTATCTGTCGCATAATTAGCGCGTTACAAGGTGCCACAGATGACCTGTGCGTGAACTTGAGCCACAGTCCGGGTTGAAAATCCGGACAACAATTGACTGGCAAGTTGTGACTCCGCGGATCGGTTAGCGGTGGGACATTCTCAAAGTGAGACGCCTATTTGAGAATATAAGAATTCCGAATGATCCTGAGTGGTCTAAGTTCCTGAATTTGCACGCGAGACAAAACTGAGAGGCAACGGACGCTACCCTCAAACATTGGGAATATGAGGTTCACCCGGGAGTGAAGATATTCGCTCCGATCGAAGTGCGATGCTTACTTCTTTCCTTCCTTAGTGTCTCCGTATCCGTAGCTGTAATAGTATTCCGAATCGCCGGCGTGAGCCTCCTTCATCGCATTGAGAACGACTCCGACGACATTACGCCCGCGAAGTTCTTGAGTGGCTCTCTGCGCGGTTTCTGCCGGTGTCACTCCCGCACGGGCTACCAACAGAACTCCGTCGCAAATATCAGCGAGGACGCTGGCGTCTGCGACTAACAAACACGGCGGCGAATCGAGGATGATCCAATCAAAAATCGGCGACAGGCGGTCGAGCAAAATCTTCAACCGGCCGTTCGAGAGTAACTCGCTGGGATTCGAAACCTCGTTGCCGCCCGGGATGAAGCACAGGTTGCCCTCGTGCCCCTGCTGGATAATCGCAATGCCATCTGCTTCTCCGCGGAGATAGTCCGTGAGACCGGGAGTTGAAGGGGCACCGAGCGGAACATGAAGCCGCGAACGGCGCAAATCCACGTCAATAATCAGGGCGCGGCGGTCCGGCTGTCGCACGATTGACTGCGCCAGATTACTTGTCACGAATGTCTTGCCTTCGGCCGGAATCGAACTGGTAACCAGCAACGTCTTCAGGGTCTGATTGCTACGCAACTGATAGAGGCGTGATCGCAACGTTCGGAATTGTTCCGCTCCATGAGTGCTCAACGCCGGATTGATAAAAACATTCACGTTCGGATCGAGGTGCCACTCCGGATGCGAGCAGCGCGCACGAAGATCATCGAAGCGCAGGTAATCGCTAGTGGGACGCACAGTGATTGGAGGGCGAGCGAGTATGTCCGAACTCGCCACAGCCGCTGTTCCAGCGGTTCGCTCGGCGACGGCAGTCGGCAAATCCGGCGGCAACGCGACTGCCTCGGCCGTCACGACGCTGGCGCGTTCCTGCTCAGCTTTCTTCAGGGCTTCGTGAATACGGCTCATGGCTTCCTTTCGCGGGTTGAAGACAACACAACATTCGACTGCCGCAAACGTCCGAGTAGTTCATCCAGATTTTGAAGCAACGCCTGGGTGTCGCTCGCCTGAGAGCCTGTCGGAGCCAGTCGCGCCCGCGCCGTTGGCTCGATTTGATCGAGCTGAAATTCCCGTGCGACTTCTTCGACAAGGTGTGCGGGCACCGGCCGCAAATGATCGACGTATGCGTTGATCAGCGAATGCTCGCAGAGCAGATTCACGACGCGCGGAATTCCCTGGGAGTACATGTGAATTGCCTGGATCGCTTCCTTTGAAAAGATCGGATCCCCGTTCGCGCCCGCGATTCGCAAACGTTCTGCGATGTAGCCGAACGTTTCCTCGAGCGTGAGCGCGGCAGTCCGGCAGCGCAACGTGATGCGTTGGCGCAACTGGCGCAACTCGGTCATCTTCAGTTTTTCTTCAAGCTCCGGCTGTCCGGTCAAGACGATCTGAAGCAATTTTTCGGTGGAGGTCTCGAGATTCGTCAAGAGCCGAACTTCTTCGAGTACTTCGGAGGACAAATTTTGCGCCTCGTCGATGATGAGAACCGCGGTCTCGCCGGCTCGATAGCGCTCCAACAACCACTGATTCAACCGCATCAACACCTGGCTCTTTTCGCGCGATTCGCAAGGTATTTCAAACTCGGAGATGATGAAATCGAATAGCTGACTGACGCTTAACTGGGAATTGAAAATGAATGCAGTCGCCACGCGCTGGCCGTGCAGCCAATCCAACAACCGATTGAGCAGCGTGGTCTTGCCTGTTCCCACTTCTCCGGTCAGCAGGATAAAGCCCTTGCGGTTCTGAATTCCGTACGTTAGGCCAGCCAACGCTTCCTGTATCTGCTTCGTCAGGAAGAGATAGCGCGGGTCTGGATTGACGTTGAACGGGCTTTCCCGCAAACCGAAAAATTTCTGGTACATAGTCTCCTCAGGCCTTGCCGTTCCCGCTTGTTACCGCTCCGACTCCGGCCAACACATGGTCGCCCGGATCGGCTTCCGCCGTCTTACTCGTCGCCATCGGCTCAATCTCCGGAATCATGGCGAGGACGGGGAGATGGAGAATAAACTCCACGTCGCGCTCTGTCTTCAGAGATGAATCTCGCATCTCCAACAGGAAAGAGATCGCCAGACCCAGCGCGAGCCCGCCACCCAGACCTCCCAACGCAAAGAGCCGGCGATTTGGAAACGATGGCTTGTCCGGAAGATTCGCAGGATCCAGCACGCGAAACTGTTCCCCTTGTTGTGACCGCACCAAATCGGCCGCCATGGCCGAAGCATCGCGCTTTTTCTGCAAATCGTTGAACGAATCGAGCGCCGTCTGATAGCCGCGCGTCAACTCTTTGAACTGTTGCTCGACGGCGGGGCTCGATTGAACCCGCTCCTGGTAAAGCCTGATCTGCTGCTTAATCTGTTCCTGTTCTCGAGCCTTTTCTGCGATCACCTGATCGAGTCCGCGGACTTGCGCGCGCAATTGCGCGATCTGTGATGGCTCCAGCGTGCTCTTCGGCGATTTGTTGCTCTCGGAGACTGCTTTCTGAGCATTACTTTCCGCGATTTGTTTCTTTAGAGCGGCAATATCATTCTTTGCTTTGATGACGTCTGGATAGTCATCCGTATAGCGGGCCTGGAGGTTTGCGAGTTGCGTTTGCAACGCCGCCAGCTGTTGATCAAGGGTCTCCGGATTGTGACCTGTCTGGACAGCCTGCCATGCTGCGATTTGCTGCGTTAACATGGCCTCAGCGTAGGTTTTGTCTTGCTGAGCTCTTGCGAGAGCCTGGGTGGCAGCATCGAGCTGGGACGTAAGCCCAGTCAGAAGATTCAAATTCGTTTGTTCTTGATCGGGAAGCGAGCCGAGGTAGCGACTCTTAAATGCGGCGAGTTTCGCATCCTGCTCATCGAGATTTGTTTTTGCTTCGGCGAGTTGCTGGTCAAGAAATTGGGTCGTGTCGTTTGAATGTTGCTGCGTAAGCCGGAGATTCTCCTCGATGAACATCGACGTAACTGCCGTACAGACCTGTTGCGCCGTTCGGGGATTGGACATCGTCACATTCACGTAGAATCCTGGAAGTTGCCGCGACGTGGTTTGAGCCATCGGCAGGATGGGTGTGACTTCAATTGACTTCTGCAACCGGCCGACCAATTCTTCCATCGAAACTCGGTTGATATCGCTCGCATACAGGCCAAATTGCCGGATGATGGGCTCCAGTCGCGAACGGCTCAGGATCTGCTGTTGCATACTGGACAGCCGCTGCGTGATATCAGACGTGTCCAGAGACCTGACGATGTCACTCGGCACAGACGGCTGTTCAACCAGAACGAGTGTCTGCGACTTATAACGGTCGGGTAGGACTCGAGAAGCCGCATACGCCAAAGGGCCACCAACGACGGCCAACACAACGATCAACACCCATCTCCGGCGCAGCATCGCCATGTAATCAGCAGCTGTTAATTCTCGTTCCGTCATTCCCACCCTCTCTGTGCGTTTTCAGAATCCAGCGTCGATGCAATCTTTAGAACGTAACCGGTTGATGGCGCCATCCAAGTCCGAACGTAATCTGATTACGCGTCAGACTGGTACCACACCCTGGCCCCGAACAAACCGGAACATTCGAGTTTTGATATTGTAACTGATAGCTTAAGTTAAGGATCAAGGAACGGCCCCAAGGATGGGTCAGATTGAATCCTGTAAACCAATAGTCATAGGTCTGAATGGAAGCAGCCGTCGTTCCGTCCACAGCCAAGCCATGGTTCCTTGAGTATCCAACATTGAACCCGCCGCTAAACGTACGCGAAAGTTGGCGATTCACGGCACCCATCACGTTGTCCGTCACGGACCCTGCCAGCACACCCGACCCGCCACTCACACCGTGGTTGTAAGAAGCCGAGAGCGCTCCACGTTCCAATTGGTATTGGAGATTCGCGCTGAACGCCCCATACACTTGAGTCGTTGACGGAATCGTCTCGGAACCGGTACCGCCGGGTGTCGTAGTAATTGGAATCTGGAGCACGGCAATGTTTGGTCCACCGGAGAGCTGAAGCGCAAGCTTTCCCGTAATGCGCCTACCGTAGGATAACGAAATTACGTTGGTCTTGATTGACTGATTGAAATTGCTGTAGTTAAACGCACTATACTGGTATGAGAGTCCAATCGTATTCGCCGGTGACATTTGATAGTTGTAGCCGGCTGAAAAGACCACGTTGCCATAATTCAGCTGACTATCGTCAACGCTGTCCAGAAGCGAATATCCCCCCACAAACGTCAGCGACGAGCGCGCTGTCAGGAAAGTGTCCACTTCCACGTCCGTCGAGTTTGTGAGGCGCTGCCCACGAGGCGTCAGAATCGATTGGCCGGGATCATAACCGCTCCCCAATCCGCCAGCTACGCCGGGCAAACTCGGTCCGCCTGGCAGCCCTGCCGCCCCCAGCATTGTCTGAGGCGAATACATCAACTGGTCGAAAAAAGTAATTGAATACCGGCGATAGGTGAGCTTCTCGGATAAATTCAATCCCTGGATGATCCCGTTGCTCGAATCGCCGCTATTTGAAAATGATCCGCCGCCCACATAGTTCAGGAGGAACGCCGAATTTCCCGAATTTCGATGCACGTCCACACCGCCGGAAATCGAAGTGAACGTCGTCCACCCGATATTTCCGGAAGCATCCAGCGGATCGGAATCCACCGTCAAGGACATGTCGACGTGAGGCTGCCAAAAACTGTGTGTTTCAGCAGGAATCCCTAGCGAGAGTTCCTGCACTCCCGTGAGCGACCGCGTATCTGGACCGAGTTTTTGCGGGTCCGCATTTGAATCATCGGCATTATCGGCCGCGGACGCCAGTGGCGACCGATATGCCGGAACCGGCTGTGTAGCCTGGCTCTGGTTCTGTTGTTGCGCGCCGACGCTGGACACACTCAGCACCGCCACACAAAGACCCGTCAGGAAACTGTGCTGTAGAATGCGTATCATTAGCGTTTACGGCACCACGATCGTGTCACCGGCTTTGACGAAAATGTTCTGATCCCCGGCCTTTCCGGCAATTACGTCCTTGTAATTGAATGGGTGTTTTTCTTGCTTTCCGTTTTCCACGCGTAAGACGTAAATCTTTGTAATTTTTGCGAATTGAGTAAAACCGCCCCCGCTTGAGAGCGCCTGCAGCACCGTCATATTCGGCAAAAGCGGGTACGCTCCCGCACGAGTGACTTCACCCAGAATATAAATCCGCTGCGAATTGATTGCCGTCACGATCACCGTCACCTGTGGATCCGTCACGAATTTTTTCAATCCGGTCGTGATCGCGGCAGCCAGCTGCAATGGCGTCAATCCCGAGGCTTGTACATCGTTCAAGAGCGGCATCGAAATTTTGCCATCCGGCCGCACCGGTACCGAACGGGTCAGTTCTGGCTCTTTCCACACGCTAATGTCCAGCACATCCTGCGCCCCAATCACATAATTGGGATCTTCTGTCGCGGCCTTTTGAGCAGGCGCGGTTTGCGCAGTTGCAGCGCTCGAATCGGCGGGCTTATTCTTGCTTGTGTCTTCCTGCGCTCGTGCTGGCAGCGCAATGGCGAGTGCGCCGGCCAAGATCAACAATTCAATTCGTCGCTTCATCGCGATCACCACCTTGCTAGTTCGATTCTCCATCTTCCGACCCGATCTGTTTCAGCTTGTAGAGTAGGGATTTGTAGCTGATTTGGAGGTCGATCGCAGCGCGTTTGCGGTTCCATCGAGTGCGCCCAAGAGCCTTCAGAATCAACTCTTTCTCAGCTTCGCGCGACGCAGCCTTGGCAGCCACCTTCAAAGAATGAGAGTGTGTTGCGCCAATTGTGGTTCCGGCTGCCGCCGCACTCTCTTTCGGCATCCGGAGTAACTCTGAAACCGCTGAGTCCTCGTCATTGAGCGCTACGATTTTCTTGATCACGTTTTCGAGCTCGCGAATATTGCCTGGCCAGGCATACTCCATGAAGCTATCGAGAGCTCGTGCGCTGAGTGACTGCGGAGATCGGCCGAACTGAGATGCATGCTTCGACAGAAAAAAGTCAGCCAAGAGCGGTATATCCTCTTTTCGCTCCCGTAACGGCGGCAGTCGAAGACACACTCCGTTGATTCGGTAGTACAACTCTCTTCGAAAGCGACCCGCACTCATCTCATCCTCTAGATTTCTGCTTGTCGCTGATATCAACCGGGCCGTTAGCACTCCCCGCCGCGGCGCGCCGTCGCCGTCAGGCAGCGCGTACAGAAGACTGCGCTGGCACAATGGGCTGAGCTCACTGATTTCGTCAAAGAATGCAGTCCCGGGCGACTCCCGAAGATCGCCACTTTCGTTGTAGGTCTGCAGGCCAATGTCTGCCGCAAACGTTTCAGGGTTTATCGACGCGCAGGGAACCTTCAGTAGCGGTTCGCTCGACCGTCCGGACAAGGAATAAATTCGCTGAGCGAACATCTGCTTACCTGTGCCACTCTCGCCGACGAGCAACACCGGGATATTTGTCGCCGCAATCTCTGTGACGACGCTTTCCAATGTCAACATCGCCGGGCAGATACCGCCGACGAAACCGCTTGCGCCATTACGCGGTGTCGCTGCCATAGCCGGAGATGTCATCACATTTGGGCTCATCATTCCTCGAGACTCGACCTCGACAGGTAGATACAAGGCTGCCGCAGATTCAATTGCAATGCGGGTGCCAGTACGAGCTCGAGCCAGAACAATAATCTAACCATCTTTTTATCACATATTTACGAAAAACAGCGACGCCAACCTCCAAGCTCCGGTTCCGAAATTCTGCCCCGGCGACCTTCCGCGAAAGGGCAAATTACTACCTTCCATTCCCTAGGTACTAAAAACAAACAACTTAAGCAGAATCTCAATCGTGGAAGGGCCGCAAGCTCTTAATAAAATAGGCCATTTCGGGATATGTTCGGTGCTAAATGTGGAATTTTGTTTCCACACACAATCACTCGCGTTTCGAAATATTTAGGTGGCACCCTGCCACGTCACTTGACATAATTGACCAGAAATAGCTACAAAACGCTTGTTAACAGAAGATTACGGGAATTCCTGGATCTGGACGGAATTGCGGCGAACCGGACGTCGGATTGCATCGGCTTCAGCAGGCCGAGTTATCACCATCCCACCTGGATAGAGGCGTGCAATGTTTGGATTGAATGGTAGACGAAGTCGGCGATTCGGGATCGCGTTGCTCGTTGTGACGAGTCTAGTGGCCGGCTGCAGTCGGAACCCCGAGGTCCGAAAAAAGAAATTCCTCGATAGAGGGAACGCCTACTTCGCAAAGGGACAGTATCGGGAAGCCAACATCGAATATGAGAATTCGATTCAAGTCGATCCAAAATTTGCGGAGGCTCATTATGGGCTTGCGCAATCTCTAATGAAGCAGGGCGACTGGTCACACGCGTATCAGGAGCTTTCACGGACGGTCGAGTTCGATCCGACGAATTGGAAGGCCCAATTGGATTTGGGAAATCTGCTTTTCGCGGGGCGTAAATATCAGGAATCGCGCGATCGCGCGCAGACGATTCTGCAAAACGATCCTCGGAATCCCCAGGCGCAGCTGTTGCTGGCGAATTCAGACGCCGCATTGGGCGACATCCCGAAAGCGCTCGACGAAGCGCAACAAGCCGTCCAGATGGATCCTGCCCACGGTCCCTCTTATCTGAATATGGCTGCTCTGCAGGAGGCGCACAAGAATTTCGCGGCAGCGGAGGAAAATTACAAGAAAGCCGTGTCACTCGATCCGAAGTCTGTGCCGGCTTTGATGGCACTGGGGGGCTTCTATCAGCGGCAGAAGCGCTGGGTCGATGCCGGAAAACAATTTCAGGCGGCGATCAGTCTGGATCCGGAAAACCCAACGCCTCGCGCGACGCTGGCGGGTTTGTATTTGAACCAGGGCCAGCCGGACATGGCCGAACAAATACTGCGCGATGCTAAGAGCGCGTTGAAAGACAACTCGACGGGCTATCGCATGCTTGGCGAGTTTTATGTTGCCACGAATCAATCGGCGAAAGCCGTCGATGAGTTCGCTTCCCTTTACTCAGAGCATCCCAAAGACGTGACCGTCGCGAAAATGTATGCGCAGCTTCTCATCAGCCAGAATCGTCTCGACGAAGCCGCGAAAGTGAACGAGGCTACGCTGAAGACCGCTCCATCCGATGCAGATGCTCAGGTCCTTCACGGCGAATTGTTGATCCGGCAGGGCAAAGCGGAAGATGCAACTCACGTTCTCGAGAAGGTAACGAAGGATTCTCCTAACGATGCCGCAGCTCACTACCAGCTCGGCCTTGCCTATGCGGCCAGCTCCAATCTTGGTCAGGCGGAAACAGAATGGCGTCAAGCAGTGCGGTTGCGCCCCAACCTTGTAGAAGCGCAGCGCGCTCTTGCGACGCTCGCGATGCGCCGCGGCGACAACGCTTCCCTTGCTCAGGCGGCGCAGCAACTCATCAAGATCGAACCACGCGCGCCGGAAGGATACGTATTCAACGCGCAGGCTTTGGTTCGTCAGAACGACATTGCCGGGGCAGAGGCAAATCTCAAGAAGGCTATTGAAGTTGCTCCCAATAATCCAACCGGCTACGCGCGCTTGGGCGAATTGCGCATGTATCAGAAGCGCTACGACGAAGCCGAGAAGCTCTTCTCCGAAGCGTTGCTACGTAATCCCGCAGCGGTCGACGCTCTCGCAGGGCTCGTCAATATCGACATGATTCGCAAACAGCCGGCGAAAGCACTCGCCCGTGTCCAGGCGCAGGTCGCCAAGGTCCCCAACAATAGCCAGCTCTACTTGCTGCTGGGCCAGATCGAGCTTAGAAACCAGCACAACGACAAAGCAGAAGAAGCGCTTTCAAAAGCGGTCGATCTCGACAAGAACAACGTTCCCGCATTTCTGATGCTTGCGCGCGCGCAGGTGGCAAAAGGCTCCGTGGACCAGGCCATCGGTGGCTACCAGCGCGCGCTCCAGGCAAATCCGCGCGATGTTCGGCTCTACATCTCGCTGGGAAGTCTATTGGAAACTCGCGGTGATTGGCAGCAAGCCGAGGAACAGTACAAGAAAGCACTCGCGATCCAGCCAGATTATCCCGTCGCTGCCAACAACCTCGCGTACTTGATGCTCGAACATGGTGGAGACGTCAGCGTTGCTCTCACACTCGCTCAAACCGCGAGAAAAGGGTTGCCCGATCTTGCCAGCACTGCCGATACCTTGGGCTGGGCTTATTACCATCAAGGCGCGTACACGTCGGCGGTCGATGCCCTGCAAGAAGCCGTCAAAGAAAGTCCTGATGTTGCGACATATCACTATCACCTCGGAATGGCGTACGAAAAACTAAACAATCATCCGATGGCCAAGAAAGAACTGGAACACGCTTTACAAATCAGTCCGAACTATGCGGACGCGGACGCGATTAGAAAAGTTCTGGCAGAATAGATGTAGATCACTAACTAAAACATTTGTTTTCCTGCTATAGACTTGCTACAACTTTTGCAGCTGTTTTCCAGGTCTGGGTGGAACTTCCGAGAGAGATGGTCGGCCAGGTAAAGCATTGCACCCGCTCGAATCAGCAAGCCCCCCGAGCATCGGTGCCAATTACGAAGATCGTCCCGTGCGTCGTCGTATTCGCACTCGTGTTTCTGGCGGGTTGTGGCGGCATGGGTTCGTCCACGTCCGGTGCGCCCGAAATTGTGTCGCAGCCGGTCGGCCAGACTGTTTCCGTTGGTCAAACCGCCACTTTTGCGGTGTCGGCCACCAGCAACTCTCCACTCACCTACCAGTGGCGAAAAAATGGTTCGAATATTGCGGGCGCCAATATGGCGTCTTACACCACCCCCGCCACTACGAGTGCTGACGACGGCTCGACTTTTCAAGTCATTGTCGGTAATTCATCTCAAAGCACTTCCAGTGCGGTGGTGACTCTCAAGGTGGAAAGTCCGCCTTCGATCAGCACGCAGCCTGCGAACCAAACCGCCGCAGTAGGTCAATCGGCTACGTTTTCCGTCACGGCCACTGGCTCTGCGCAGTTGACGTATCAGTGGCAGAAAAATCAGGTGAACATTGCCGGTGCAACTTCTGCGGCGTATACAACTCTGGCAACGACACTCGCGGACAACGGAACGAGCTTTCGCGTTGTGGTTGCAAATTCTGTTTCGAGCGTCACAAGCGACTCTGCGACGCTGACAGTGAATTCGCCGCCTGTGATTTCGGCGCAACCAACCAGCCAAACAGTCAACGTCGGTCAAACCGCGACATTTTCAGTTACTGCTTCGGGAGCCTCACCCCTCAGCTATCAGTGGCAGAAAAATCAAGTCGACATTGCCGGCGCAACCGCAGCTACGTACACCACTCCGGCCACGATCGCCACAGACAGCGGCGCCACCTTCCGCGTCATGGTCAAAAACCCAGTCTCGACGATTACCAGCTCCGCGGCAACACTTACGGTAAATAGTCCGCCGACGATCTCAACGCAGCCTGCGAACCAAACCGTTGCCGCCGGCCAGACGGCAACCTTCTCGGTCGTAGCCACCGGCACCGCACCGTTGACTTACCAGTGGCAGAAAAATCAGGTCAATATTCCCGGCGCTACAGCTGCCAGTTATACGACGCCGGCTACGGCCGGCACCGACAACGGCTCGAGCTTCCGCGTCGTCGTCACCAATTCGGTCACAAGCATCACGAGCACCGCCGCGACGCTGACCGTGAATTCTCCGCCCAGCATCACCACTCAGCCGGTCAATCAAACCGTTAACGCCGGGCAAGCGGCCACATTTTCGGTTGTAGCCGCAGGCACCGCCCCCTTGACTTACCAGTGGCAGAAAAATCAGGTGAACATCGTTGGCGCTACTGCTGCCGCTTACACAACTCCGGCCACCACCAGCGCCGATAACGGAGCCAGTTTCCGCGTCGTCGTCACCAATTCAGTCACAAGCATCACCAGCTCTGCCGCAACACTGACTGTGAATTCTCCGCCGAGCATCACCACCCAGCCCGCAAGCCAAACGGTCAATGTTGGTCAAACTGCCAGATTCTCCGTCCTAGCAACTGGTACAGCCCCGCTCAGCTATCAGTGGCAGAAAAACCAAGTCAACATTGCCGGCGCTACTGCCGCTAGCTACACCACTCCGGCCACCGTCAGCACCGACAACGGCTCGAGCTTCCGCGTCGTTGTCACCAATTCAGTCACAAGCGTCACGAGCTCTGCCGCGACGCTGACCGTAAATTCTCCACCCAGCATCACCACTCAGCCTACGAATCAAGCGGTAAACGTCGGGCAAGCGGCCACGTTTTCGGTTGTAGCCGCCGGCACCGCACCGTTGACTTACCAGTGGCAGAAAAACCAGGTCAATATTCCCGGCGCTACAGCTGCCAGTTACACCACTCCGGCCACCGTCAGCACCGACAACGGATCCAGTTTTCGCGTGACCGTTACGAATCCAGTAACGAGCGTCACGAGCTCTGCCGCGACGCTGACCGTAAATTCTCCACCCAGCATCACCACTCAGCCTGCGAATCAAGCCGTCAACGTCGGGCAAGCGGCCACGTTTTCGGTTGTAGCCGCCGGCACCGCACCGTTGACCTACCAGTGGCAGAAAAACCAGGTCAATATTCCCGGCGCTACAGCTGCCAGTTACACCACTCCGGCCACCGTCAGCACCGACAATGGCTCGAGCTTCCGCGTCGTTGTCACCAATTCAGTCACAAGCGTCACGAGCTCTGCCGCGACGATGACCGTAAATTCTCCACCGAGCATCACCACTCAGCCTGCGAACCAGGCCGTCAACGTCGGTCAAACAGCAACCTTCTCGGTTGTAGCCACCGGCACCGCACCGTTGACCTACCAGTGGCAGAAAAACCAGGTCAACATCGCCGGCGCTACAGCTGCGAGTTACACCACTCCTGTCACCGTGATCACCGACAACGGTTCAAGCTTTCGCGTGACCGTTACGAATCCAGTAACGAGCGTCACGAGCACCGCCGCGACCCTGTCAGTCGCGATCCCGTCCACGGTGAGTGTCCTGACGCAGCATAACAACAACTCTAGAACGGGACTGAATTCGTCCGAAACAGTTCTCACCACTTCAAACGTCAATGTAAATCAGTTTGGAAAGCTTTTCGCGATGCCGGTGGATGGTCAAGTCTACGCCCAGCCGCTTTATGTGCCGGCCGTTACGATGAATGGCGGGGTACACAACGTCGTAGTCATTGCGACGGAAAACGACACCGTGTACGCCTACGACGCGGACTCGAATGCCGGTCTCAACGCTAGCTTTCTCTGGAAGGCGAATGTGCTGGATGCGGCGCATGGCGGCGGCTCAAGTGAAACGCCGGTAAACATAAACGGATTGATCGCTTGCAACAATGTGCAGCCGGTGGTCGGAATCACCAGTACGCCCGTGATCGACCCGGCATCCAAGACCATTTACCTGGAAGCGAAATCCACCGACGGCGTGAACTATTTTCATCGGTTGCACGCCCTCGATTTGACAACTGGAAATGAAAAGAATTCAGGTCCGATGCTGATTACCGCGTCCGTCAGCGGCACGGGTGACGGAAGCGTGAACGGCGTGCTCACGTTTGATTCACCCGTCAACGCCTTGCATCTTATGAACCGCACCGGGCTTCTCCTTAACAACGGGACGATTTATTTTGGGTTTGCGTCGCACTGCGATTTCGGACCGTACCACGGCTGGCTTTTTGCCTACGACTCTTCGACGTTGGCTCAAAAAAGCGTCTACGTGACGACGCCCAACGGCGGCCTCGGCGGCTTCTGGATGTCCGGCGCCGGCATTGCGGCGGATGCGAACGGGACCATCTTTATCGCTTCCAGCAACGGCGATTTTGATACAACGAATGTTCCCGCGACGGAAACGAGCGATGCGCTGCTGAAGCTCGGGACCACGAATCAAAAACTCACGCTACTGGATTACTTTACTCCCGAAGATCAGGCGGCCATGCAAACGAACGATCGCGATCTGGGATCAGGAGGTGTGCTCCTGCTGCCGGACCAGCCTGGATCGTTTCCTCATGTCCTTATCGAAGCAGGAAAGAACGGAAAAATCTATGTCGTCAATAGGGATCAAATGACGACGAACAATTTGCACTATTGCTCAGGCTGTGCATCCGATCCGCAGATCATCGAGGAGTCCGCGGACTTTGCTGTCGGCGCTATGTTCAACTTGCCGGCGTATTGGAACAACACTCTTTATTTCTGGGGCATACATGCGCCGCTGCAATCGATCCCCATCACGAATGGAATCCCGGATTTTACGAAGATAACCGTGGGCACCACTCAACTCGGATTCCCTGGGGGAGGAATTTCAATCTCTTCCAACGGGAATGCAGTGGGATCCGCGATCGTCTGGGCGATTAATGGAACAGCATCCGGTTCGACTCCGGGACCCGCTGTGCTCCTCGCTTACGATGCATCGAATCCGATTGCATCCATTTATACGAGCGCACAGAACACGAGCAATCGCGATACTGCTGGAAATGCAGTGAAATTTGCAGTTCCTACGGTGGCCAACGGTAAAGTGTACGTGGGCACGACAACTGAAGTGGATGTTTACGGCTTGCTCCCACCTCAGTGATCTTCGCCAGCTTCAGATAGAGTCGTCTTTTCGACGATCACGGTTGCAATTCGATTCGAACCAAGTGTTGGCTCGGCTATTCCCTCATTCGCTAGCAATAGACTGTGAGTCGCGTCTGCCTTAAATCTCGAATCGGGATCGGGAATCCAGAGCCGGACTGTATAGCGCCCGGGCTCGAGCGCCGGAGCGAGAAATTCATCTTCGAACGTCATTCGCTCGCCTGGAACGAGTTTCTGGAGAGCCACATGAGGCAGAGGACGACGGATATGGTTCTGACCAGCGGCGTCATCAAAGGCGATGTAAACGGTTCGCGATTCCTTCATCGGAGCCGCTGTTTTGTTCAGGAACGACAATTTGAGCCGCATCCGGCTTTCATGAACTGGCTCGAAGGTGATCTCCGCGCGGCGCAAGAAAATTCCAGAGCCTGCTTGCTTCTTCGCTGCTTCGGCTGTCGGCAGAGGATACGTGCAGTCAAGTCGTATCTCGGTGATTCCGATGGCCTCGCATTTGGCGCCGGCCGCGACACTCGCGCCAGAACTGAGGAGTGACTGGACCACTCGTGGCGTGGACCCGGGAACGTTCACCCACGGGGATAGTAACAATACTGAAATGGACAGCGTCGGTGTCAGTCTCTGATTCATGTCAAGCGAAGTGTTCGGACTACGTCAGCGCTGAATGAAAGAATAAAACGAACGTGCCGTTGCCAACACATTTTGGTTCCTCATTCGTGAACTCGAATGGCGGGCACAGGCGCAATCCTAGCACGCGAGCAGTACGGCTTGAGAGATATGCCAGAACTCATCTATAATTGCAGGGTTTCGGAGTCGAGAGAGGGCCGTCCAGACACATGTTGAAAAGCATTCAGCAGAGAGATTTGGATCGCAACCGTTGGATCAAGATCACGATGACGGTGATCCTGGTGATTATTTGTCTCAGCATGGTGGTCACGCTGATTCCAGGCTTGTTGAACACTTCCGCGACCGGCAGCCCTGATGCGGTGGCCACGGTTGGCGGCACGGACATCAGCGCCGCCGAAGTACAGCGGCAACTCAGCCAGCTGACCCGCGGCCAGAACATTCCTCCGATGCTAAAAGGCATGTATACGAAGCAGGTCCTCGATCAGATGGTTTTTCAGCGTTCTCTCGAAGTGGAGGCGCAGCGCCTTGGGCTTCGCGTCACTCCAGAAGAGATGACGGAGCGAATTAAACAGCTCCTCCCTACCGTTTTTTCCGGAGACACGTGGCTCAAAGATCGTTATGCAAATGAAGTGCAATTGCGGACAGGCGGAATGTCGGTGAGCCAGTTCGAAGAATTCTTGCGAAACGAAATGCTGCTCGAGCGGTTTCACCGCCTCGTCACCGACGGAATCTCAGTGAGCCCGTCGGAAGTGGAGCAGGAATTCCGCCGGCGAAACGAAAAAGTACAGATTGAGTACGCTTCGATCAAGCCCGAAGAGCTAGCGCCTTCGATCCATCCGTCCGACGCCGAGCTGGCGGCCTATTTCGCAAAGAACGCTTCGAAATACCAGGTCCTTGAGAAACGATCCGCAAGTTACGCACTCCTCGACCTGGATAAGCTACGCGCCCATACCCAGGTGAGCGACGACGTACTGCGCGCTTACTACAATGCGCACATCGATCAATATAAGGTCGAGAATCGCGTCCATGTGGAACACATTCTTTTCAAAACGATCGGCAAGACAGACGCCGAAATCGCGGAAATTCGGCAGAAGGCCGAAGACGTCCTGAAGCAGGCAAAGAAAGGCGCGAATTTCGAAGAGCTCGCAAAGAAGTATTCAGAGGACGATTCCACCAAACCTAAGGGTGGGGACCTCGGCTGGATCGTGGAGGGCCAGACCGTTCCCGAGTTCCAGCAAGCTGCTTTCAGCCTGCCGAAGGGCTCGATTTCCGACCTCGTCAAGACACAGTACGGTTTCCACATTATCAAGGTTCTCGACCGTGAGACTGCGCATACCAAGTCGCTCGATGAAGTTCGCGACACGATTGTTCCGATCGTGCTTGACGAAAAAGTCCGCACAGACGCCAATAACATTTCGAACCAGATGGCTGCTGCAGTTCGCCAGTCAAACCGCCAGTCGATCGATGATCTTGCGAAGAAATTCAATCTTGAGACCGGCGAAACTCCGCCGTCTTCCGTCACCGAGCCCGTCGGAGATTTGGGGAACTCGCCGGATCTTCACCAGGTTCTTTTTCAGCTTCGTCCCGGCGAAGTGAGCGCCCCGATTCAAGTCGACAAGGGCTGGGTGATTCTCACCGTCAAGAAAATCGATCCTGCGCATCCCGGCACTCTCGCCGAAGTCCACGATCGCGTTCTCTCCGACTATCAGCAGGAACAATCCGTCCAGCTCGCCAGCGCAAAAGCAGCGGAGCTTGTGAAACGAACTCAAGCCGGCGAACCATTCGACAAAGTGGCGAAGTCGCTCGGCGTCGACGTAAAAACTCCCGACGCCTTTCCTAGAACCGGCTCGATCCCCGATCTCGGCTCAGGGCACCAGCTCGAAGCTGCTTTCAGCATGCCAGTCGGCCAGTTGAGTTCCCCCGTGCAGTTGTCCGGTGGGTGGGTGGTCTACAAAATCGTGGCTCACGAACCGGTGATTGCCGAAGATTTAGCAAAGCAGCGGGACCAAATATCGCAACAGCTGCTGCAAGCGAAGCAAGGGGCTGCTTTTGATGCTTTCAGAACGGCACTTGAGGACCGGCTCAAGAGCGAAGGTAAGCTAAGAATCGACACCGAAGCCCTCAAGCGCCTGAGCAAGGCGAGCTAGAGCTCCGGAGGACGAACGGCCTCGAGGTCGAGTCGGGCTCTTCTACGTGTTTCCGATATTCGTTAATCTACTGATTATAAACAACTTACATTTTTACAATCTACTTCTTGCCTAGCCCTCCCCGCTTTCGATAGAATGCTTTCATCCGCAGAGCCTGACCTCGATGCCAGCGAGGTGCGACCTGTTCAGGAACCTCCCCGACCTGACTACTGCTTGGCCACAGCGATACAATCACAGGAGCGCACTATGTCTGCAAAAAGGCCGAAGAGTCGTCCGATGGTTGCAGGGCTCGGGAATCGAACCGCGGGACGCCGGGTGAAACTGAGATTATCAGCAGCGCAGGCGAAAATAAGGAGTTATATGTCCGCCAAGAGCACTTCGTCGGCAAACGAGTACCTTTGCGCGATCGAGAAGACGCAAAACGGGAAATATAATGTACGTGTCCGCGCGGCATTCGGTCGCGGTTCGTGGTCCTTGCCCGTCTACTTTCTTGCCTCGTCGTTTAATGGCGCGATGAAGAAGCTGGAGGAGGCGCTGCGGATCCTCCAGAAGCACGAGGAGCGGCTTCGGTTCTGGGGCGTGGAGCATTCCGACGATCCAGCGATGGCCGGCGATTTGCTGCAGGAATCCGGGCTCTGGTTTGACCGTCGCAAGGAATATCCACGCAAATATGCTGAAATCGCCGTAGCGCGCGAGCGCAACGTCTCGGCTTCGATTCTGGCCCCACTGCGGCGCGCCTTGGCTGATTCCGTCGCGCAAGAGCGGCCGGCTTCTAGCGCCCTTGCCGGCGATTAACAGCGCCGATCCGCATCCTTTCGGGTCTGATGGGACAGCCACTCTGGTTCGCCATGAGGCAACGACGGGCCGGTCCGCTTCCGATCGCGCACTCCCAATCAACACGCGCATCGCTATCGATCTGCACAAGCATCACTTCGTCACAAACTCCCGAATCAATTCGTTTACTAACGACGGTTTTTCGTGCACCACCCAATGGGTTGCATCCGGAATTCTCTCCACCTCGAGCTTTGGCACATATCGCTCAAGCCCATCGAGGTTACCGGTAAGCAAGTAGGGGTCATCCTCGCCCCAGATTACGAGTGTCGGTACCTCTACATCGTGCGACGCGATCTCATCCTTGGAATTGAACACCCTGCCGCCGGGCCGCATCGCCGGTCCCGCCTCCGCGGCCCGATAGTAATTCAGGCCGCCTGTCAACGCGCCGGGTTGCGACCACGCTTTCACGTACGCCTTCCGGTCCGTTTCCGTCACGTATCCCTGCCTGATTCCTTCGCCCAAAATCGTTTCCTGCATCGTCGCGAATCCATCGGCAGACAGTATTGCCTCCGCCTGGGGACTTCGAAACACGAGCATGTACTGGCTTGCTTCCTGCTGCTTCGGATTCTCCTGCAGTTCGCGCTCAAATACTTTTGGGTGCGGCGCATTGATAATCACCAGTTTCTCGACAATTTCGGGGCACTGGATCGCCACAGCCCACGCAACCAATCCGCCCCAGTCGTGCCCCACCAGGAAGCACTTACGATCTTTCACGCGATGCGCAGTACTGAGGTGATCGACTAACCCACGCACATCACCGACTAGCTTGCGGACAGTATATTCTTCCACGGCTGCGGGCTTCGACGAGAGGTTGTAGCCGCGCATGTCTGGTGCGACGGCGATAAAATCCCGCCCAAATTCCGCAAGCTGCTTTCGCCACGCGTACCAAAATTCGGGAAATCCGTGCAAGAACACGATTAGTTTCACTTCGCCGGTGAGTTCGCTGGCGACACCCGCGCTCGGGCGGCTGATGGCATAGTGGATTCGCACTTCATTTACTTCAGCAAACTCATGGCCGATCATTTCAGGATCGACTCCCGGGGAGCTGGCGGCCGCTTCGGTCATCTAAGAACCCCCACAAATATCGAATACGAAAAAAACTTGCTTGTCCTCAGACCGCTCGCGTCATATCGTTACCGCTCCGTCGCTCACATTCACAGTTCAAGATTACAGGAGATGTTAATGACGCAGACCGATACTCGCAAGGCGCTCCTTTCTCTCGCTCAGATGCTGCGGACTCATTTCGAGTATCTTCACAGCCTTCATGATTCCACAATCGCACTGTTTGACGTGTTACGCGCCAAGAATCCGGAGATAGAAAAACTCTACAGACAGCATCCGCTCGTTCGAGCTCAGCACGCGCCTGGGGAGAGTCCTGCTGAAATGCTCGGCCATATCGATACGCTCATCGAGCAACTGAAGTAGCCCATCTTGTTGCAGCGAAAAACATTTCTTCAGAATGCAACGCGTTGCGGGCAGAGAGCGACTCGAGAAGGTACTCTAGGATGGCCCCAAAGTGGCGCTGTGACGTATGAGAGACACAAGCGCCGCCGCGGATCGCGGCAGCGTCCGGTCGCGCCGGTAAATGAGGCCTAGCTCGCGCCAGAGTTCGACGTCGGAAATCGTAATGAGTTTTACGTCGCCGGCGCGAACCTCGTCGCGCGCGAAACTCTCGCTGATCAGCGACACACCTAATCCCGCGGCCACAAATCGCTTGATCATCCCCACGCTCGGAAGCTCCATCGTGATCCGCAGCTGCGAGCGATAGGGACGGAACAACTTGTCCAGAAGTTGTCGGGTGAATCCAGTTTTCGGAAAAATCAGCGGCTGATCTGCGATTTCCGCCGCCGTAACCGATTTATTCCGCGCCAATGGATTTTTCGGGCTGACCATCAGCTTCAGTCGATCACGAAAAATCGAATGAATCTTGAGGCTCGGTGACTTGACGGGCAGCGTGACGATGCCCACGTCGAGCGCTCCGTCTTCCACCTTCTCAAGCACCTTCCGGCTGAAATTCCGGTACACGCTGATCTGCACGGATGGAAAGCGCCGGTGAAATTCGGCAAACACGTCCGGCAGCACATAGAGGCAAGTGGCCTCGTTCGCGCCAACTGCGAGCGTACCCCGCGGCGCGACCGACTGATCTGCGACGGCGCGCAATGAATCGTTCTTGAGCGTTACCAGCCGGCTCGCATATCCGAGCAGAACTTCTCCCGCAGACGTCAGTTTCATGGACTTACCGACGCGGTCAAAGAGTTTCTGGCCGTATTCCTCTTCAAGCTGGCGGATTTGCGCGCTGACGGCAGGCTGCGAACGAAACAATGTTTGGCCCGCACGCGAAAAACTGCCCTGCTTTGCAATCTCGAGAAAGGTTGTGAGGTAGTCGAGATCCATATTGTGATTTACCGGATTATATCAAATCGAGGCTCGCTTCCAGTTGGCCCCAGGAATCATTTCGAGTCCAATTTACATTTTTGTAGTCCGCGATAAGAAATGCTTATGAGCGATAGCCGTAATTCGGCGGCGGGGGATCAACGGGCAAGGAAGCTACACGAGCGCGAATCAGACAAGGTCTATCGTGGCGATATCGAAGGGGAGCGCGGCGCGTCGTCAATTTCGTCGCGGCCGGTTTTCGAGAATCGAGATTCCTTCCTGCGCCACTTCGAGAAATCGGATCGTAGTTGCGACCCCCTTGCGATCGAAGCACGCGGCAATCGTCTGGCCAATTTCGTCAAAACCCGCGGTGGCAAGCGCGACGACGCTTGGTCCAGCTCCGCTGAGTGCCAGACCCAGCAACCCAGGCATTTGCGGCAGTGCCAACACTTCGGCAAGGCCAGGAACGAGCCGTTCTCTGTAGCTTTGATGCAGTCGGTCCTGCATCGCATCCCATATCAAATCGTAGTTTCGCGTTTCAATGGCAGCCACGAAGAGTGCGGAACGCTGGAGATTATGCACAGCATCGGCGCGCGACACCTCAGCCGGAAGCACGGCGCGCGACTTCTTCGTCGGCAATTCGAGCGCCGGCGTAACGGCAACCACCCGGATCATTTTCGGCCAGGCGATTCGCACGGCGCCCACTTCAGCACCGGGCCGGGTGTATGTCACTACGAGTCCTCCAAGCAGCGCCGCTCCGGCATTGTCCGAGTGCCCTTCGATTTCCTTTGCGTAGCGCAGCGCATTTTCGCGGACGAGCGGCCGGCCGGTGACCGCATATGCGAGAGTGATTCCTGCCACTGTGGCTGCGGCGCTGCTTCCGAGGCCGCCCGCCATCGGAATATCGTTTCTTACAGCCAACCGGACAGCTGGTAGCGGAACACCGTCTTGCTCGGCGGCGTAACGCATCGCGCGAACGATCAAGTTCTGTTCCGGCGATTTCGGCAGCAGAGAGCTGCCAACGACCCCCCGCGTGCGCGCGTGCGTGCGCGACCCCGGCCGAGTTTGCACCGTCGCGCGCGCCGTGAGGTAAAGCTCCAGCGCAAGACCCAGGCAGTCAAAACCTGCTCCGAGATTCGCCGTAGAGGCCGGGACGCGAATTTCGATCGAACGTTGGCGGGGAGATGTCATCGAGCTATTTCGAGCCGCTCACGATATTTTTCGAAACGCATCGAGTTTCGCACTCGCTTCTCACGACTTCTCTCGCTCTAACTGTTCAAGAATTGCGCGCTTCGATGCGGTCACAAGCTTCGGCTCATTGCGAATAGAGCCAGCGATCGGCCGCGTCCCTACCGCACCGCCTTTCGCGTGCGAATGCTCCGACAAAGTGCCGTGATGATAGTGGCTCACATAGTCCGGATCCTTTAGAAGATGCCCTGTAAGCACCGCAAGGACAGATTCGCCGCCCCGAATAAATCCGGCGGCAGTTAGTTTACGAATCCCAGCCACGGTTGTTGCCGACGCCGGCTCACAACCAATTCCGTCGCGGCCAATCATTGCTTTGGCATCCGCGATTTCGTGCTCGCTCACAGAAATAATTTGGCCGCCGGACCGAATCACAGAGCGCAGTGCTTTCTTCCAGGATACCGGCGAGCCTATTTTGATCGCGGTCGCAAGCGTCTGAGGATCACCAACGGGAGTGATTTCGTCGGGTAAAGGCGCAGCGCCCGATACCACTTTCGCATCAAGGCCTGCAAAGAGAAGCGCAAGTGGCGAAGCTCCTTCCGCTTGAATCACGCTCAGCTTTGGCAGACGGTCCACGAGGTTCATCTGCAGCAGTTCTTCGAACCCTTTTCCGAGTGCGGAGCTGTTTCCCATATTGCCGCCCGGTACGACCACATGGTCAGGAACGCGCCAATCACATTGCTCCATCAGCTCGAAAGCGACTGTCTTCTGTCCTTCGATTCGAAACGGATTAATCGAATTCGCGAGGTAAATCGAGGGCTCCTCCGCAATTTCCTGAATCAGACGCATGCAGTCGTCAAAATTTCCATCGATTTCGCAAACGATTGCGCCATAGTCCATGCTCTGCGCGAGCTTCGATGCTGTGATTTGTCCGCGTGGCAAGAGGATGGCGCACTGAACTCCCGCTCGTGCAGCGTACGCGGCGAGACTGGCGGATGTATTTCCGGTGCTTGCGCAAACCACCGTACTTGCGCCCAAAAGGAGCGCCTGCGTCACGCAGGCTGTCATGCCGGTATCTTTGAACGAGCCGGTCGGATTGCACCCCTGGTGTTTCAACCGGAGTTCGCTCAATCCGGAATATTCGGCGCACCGCGGCGCGCTATAAAGCGGCGTATTGCCTTCTCCTAGAGTGACGATCGGCGCGGCGCTATCGAACGGCAATGATTCGCGAAAGCGCCACACTCCGCTGCGATCGCGAGGATCATGCGATCCGGCACGCGCCCTCCATCTTGCCCGCAATGCGGAAGCTTCAACGGGATCAAGGAGGGGTGATTTGATTTCGAGCGGCCCGCCGCACAGCGCGCACAGATAGATTCGCTCTCCGATTCCAAACGATGCGGCGCAAGACGGGTTGATGCAAAGCTGGACACTTCCAATCGAAGGATTTGCAGCCCGGCTGGTTGCGTCAGTCATGTGCGTGAACTGGCTTTCGCTTCGCCTGCCCCGCCAGCGTCCAGACCAAACTCACGATGCAGCGCGAGGACGGCTTTTTTCATGTCCTTCTGTTCCACGACAAACGAAATGTTGGATTCGGATGATCCTTGTGCGATCGCAATAATGTTGATTTGATCTCGCCCCAAAGTGCTGAACGTCCGCCCCGCCATGCCCACTGTCCCGCGCATATTTTCTCCGACCACCGCAACGATCGCGATATGCGGATCGAGCGAAATGTGCTCCACCTGTTGATGCGCCAAATCTTGCGCAAATTCCTCGCGCAGTGCATCGACAGTTCGCTTCGCATCTCCCGCCGCGACGATGAAACAAATGTCGTTCTGCGACGACGATTGCGAAATCAAAAGAACATTCGCGCGAACTCGGGCCGTCGTCGAAAACGTGCGGCCTACTACGTCGGGTAAACCCACAATTCCAGGCCCTCCCAACGCAATGAGTGAGACGTCGCCAATCGCGGTGAGCGCCTTCGCCCCTCCGCCGCTGCTTTGTCCTTTTGGCGTTATTTTTGTTCCTAGCTTCTCGGGCTCAAAACTATTGCGTATCCACACAGGGATTTCTTGCGCCACCACGGCCCGCAACGTTTTCGGGTGGAGCACTTTCGCGCCAAAGTAAGCAAGCTCCGCCGCTTCTCGATATGAAATTTCCGGAATCGTGCGCGCTTCGGGAACAAGTCTCGGATCGGCCGACAGCACGCCATCCACATCTGTCCAAATAATTGCTTCCGTAGCCGAGAGCGCCGCACTCAAAATCGTCGCCGAGTAGTCTGAGCCACCGCGACCCAGAGTGGTCAGCGCGCCTTCCTGGCTCGCGCCAATAAATCCAGTCACAACGGGAACGACGCCTTGCTGCAGCAGCGGCCGAAGGCGCGCCTCACAGCGTTGCCTCGTAAGGTCCATCAACGGCTCCGCGCCACCGTGAAAGCCATCGGTAACAATTAATTCTGTTGCCTCTACAGCTTCACTTCGCGTCCCAAGCTCCGAAATAGCTGCAGCGACCATCGGCGCCGAAAGCCGCTCGCCAAAGCTTGAGATCATATCGAGGGTTCGGGGGGTCAGCTCGCGAAGCAGCGCGGTGCCTTCGCACAGCCGCTTTGCATCGCCTAAGATTTCTCCCACTCGCATCACGAGTTCCGAGCGTATCGACGAATTCGAAAGTAACGCGTCGAGTGCGGTTTCATGCTGCAATCGAATCGCGATCAGAAGTTCAGCTGCTTTCTGGTTTTCGCCGGATTCCGACAGAGTCGCGGCTTCAATCAGCCGATTTGTGACGCCACTCATCGCTGACACGACTACGACAACGCCGCTTTCACGACTCGTCTCGGCGGAGATTTGCGCCGCGCGGGCAATGCAGGAGGCGTTGCCGACAGATGTGCCACCAAATTTCATCACTACAAGAGTTGATTTCATCTTGGATCTTGCCGGCGGAGCAAACCCGGGCGTTTATCGGCCTCTTAGAAAAATAGGTGCTTCAAAAACTATATACCAACACCGCCGGCGCGACGGAATCCCTTGGCGGCAGTGTCTACGAGAAGTTAGCAGGTAAGGTATCCAACGCTCATCTCGCGGCGCGGACGGGGTGAGCACGTTGCGCGGAGAGAAATTCAAATTCGACCTGACGCGCAATTTCGGGCTGGTCAGTGGAGTAAATATGGCTTGCGTGCGGAATCATCACAACTTTTGAGTGCGCAATCCGATCGCCGATCAGTTTCGCATTCGCCGGAGGGATCAGGCGGTCCGATTCACCGTGAATCACCAGTGTGGGCGCAGCAATCTGAGCGATTCGGCTGTACGCCTCCCAACTGAAAATGCCTTGCAGCTGGCCCATATATCCGTCCGCCGTGGGAGCCCACTCGATGCGAATTTTCATGTCTTCGTCAATCCGCACTTTCGGAGTGCTTGGATCGTAGATAATGGGATTCACCAACGGTGCCGCTTCTTCCGGAGTCAGGCCACGGCGCGATAAAATCTCCAGCACCTGCGGCTCTGCGAGCACAGCGTGCGGGCCGCCCGGCGCGGTGCAACCTAAAATCAAAGATCGAACGCGTCTCGGATATCGCAGCGCAAACTCCTGCGCGATCATCCCGCCCATCGAAACGCCGTACACGTGTGCGCTTTCAGCCCCTGCAGCATCCAGCACCGCAGCTGCATCCGACGCCATCAATGGAATGGGATAGGGTCCCGCAGGAACGTCGCTCCGCCCCACACCCCGATTATCAAGAGAGATCACGCGATATTGCTTCGCGAGGAGCGGCCTCGTCCGGTGCCACATATACGATGGCCAACCGAGGCCCATGATCAGAAGAACGGGCGCGCCCTGCCCCATTTCCTCCCAGTAAATTTTGGCTCCTTGATTCTCTGCGAACGGCATGACGGCCTCCCGGTCCAGCGTTACAAGAGAATTAAGCGTGTTCGCCGCAGATTTTCTCGCTTATGCGCCTGCTACCTTTAGCATCAACTTGCCGATATTCTCCCCCTTGAATAATTTCAGCAATGCCTCGGGAAAGTTTTCAATGCCCTCGACGAATTCATCGCGCGATTTGAGTTTTCCCGCAGCCATCCAACCGGCCATTTCCCGTCCGGCTTCGGCATACCGATCCGCGTAGTCGAAGACGAGAAATCCTTTCATGCTCGCGCGATTGATCAGCAGCGAAAGATAGTTCGAAGGCCCTTTAATCGGCGTGGTGTTGTTGTATTGCGAAATCGCGCCGCAAATCGCGACTCTCGCGCCGCGTGCGAGTTGCGAAAGCGCGAAATCGAGAATTTCGCCGCCGACATTGTCAAAATAGATGTCGATGCCCTTCGGACAATGGGTCTGCAGCGCTTTTCTCACGTCTTCAGATTTGTAATCAATCGCCGCATCGAATCCCAATTCCTTCACGATATACGCGCACTTTTCGGCGCCTCCTGCGATACCGATCGCGCGGCAGCCCTTGATTTTCGCAATTTGCCCAACGACCATCCCCGTGGCTCCGGCCGCCGCGGAAACCACGACAGTCTCTCCCGCTTTCGGATGGCCAATGTCCAGAAACCCGAAATACGCGGTCATCCCGGTCATCCCCAAGACCCCGAGGTACAAAGAGAGAGGTTCGATGGAAGGATCGATCTTCATCAACCCTTTCCCATCGGTCGTCGCATATTCCTGCACTCCCAGCACGCCGCGCACGATATCACCGGGCGCAAATGCCGGATTCTTTGACGCGATGACGCGCCCCAGCGCCATCGCGCGCATCACTTCGCCGATCGCGACCGGCGGCACATACGACTTGCCTTCATTGATCCAGCCGCGCATTGCGGGATCGAGAGAAATGTAGCTAATTTTAACCAGCACTTCGCCCGTGCCCGGATCGCGCAGCGGCTCTTCTACATATTTCCAGTCGCTGTGTTTTGGAAAACCCACAGGGCGGGCCGCGAGTTCATATTTATGATTGACGGCAGTCACGATGTCCTCCGAATGTCGCAATTCGCAGCGTTTGCCCACACTGTTACACGCACAACTTTTGATAGTCGCTCACACATGACAGTGACTATCGTGCAGCGCATTGTATATAATCGCCGCCACCATGCCAAATCAGGAAACGCTCTACTCCGTTGCAAATCGCGTCGCCACGATTACGCTGAACCGTCCCGAAAAACTGAACGCCTGGACTGCGGTTATGGAGCGCGAAGTGCGCTCCGCGATGGAAGAGGCCGAGCGCGACGAAAATGTGCGCGTCATTATTCTCACTGGCGCGGGCCGCGGTTTTTGCGCTGGGGCCGACATGTCGCTCTTGAGCGCGGTTGCCGAACAAGGTGTCGACGAACGAGTGCGCGAACAGGCTTTGCGCTTTTCAAGCGGGACAGTCGCGGAGGATGTGCGAGCCGACTTTCGCAAGAAGTACTCGTACTTCCCCGCGATCGGCAAGCCGATCATCGCCGCAATCAATGGTCCGGTGGTGGGACTTGGGCTCGTAATCGCGCTTTATTGCGACATGCGTTTCGCATCAGATGCGGCGCGGTTCAGCACGGCATTCGCACGACGCGGCTTGATTGCAGAATATGGACTCGCATGGATTCTGCCTCGCCTGATCGGCCACTCGAACGCACTCGATTTGCTCTTTTCCGCGCGGATGGCTGATGCCGCTGAGGCGCTGCGCATCGGCCTCGTAAATCAGGTCTATCCGCAGGACTCATTTCTCGAAAAAGTAAATGCATACGCACAGGACGTCGCGGCAAATGCTAGCCCGCGTTCGACGCGCGTCATGAAGCGGCAAGTATATGAAGCGATGTTCCAATCGCTAGAAGGGGCTTTTTCTGCAGCTGAGCGCGAAATGCTGGAGAGCCTCCAGTGCGAGGACTTTAAGGAAGGCGTCGCACACTTTTTGGAAAAACGCGCTCCGGCTTTCACAGGCCGCTAGAGATCCCGATGACTTTCGAATTTAGCGACAAGACCAGAACCCTGCAGAAGCGCCTTCTGGCGTTCATGGACGAGCACATTTATCCCAACGAACAACGCTTTCACGAGGAAGTTGCCCGAGACCGCTGGAAGCCCGCGAAAATCATCGAAGAGCTAAAGCCAAAGGCGCGTACTGCCGGGCTCTGGAATCTGTTTCTGCCAAATGACGAACAGGGTGCAGGTCTAACAAACCTCGAGTACGCGCCGCTGTGCGAAATCATGGGCCGCAGCCACATCGCTCCGGAAGTGTTCAACTGTTCCGCGCCCGACACGGGGAACATGGAAGTGCTCGCGCGCTACGGAACGCCTGAACAAAAAAAGACATGGCTCGCGCCACTTCTCGCTGGTGAAATGCGTTCGTGTTTTGCTATGACGGAGCCCGACGTAGCTTCCTCCGACGCAACGAACATCACGTCGAGCATCGTTCGCGACGGCAAAGACTACGTGATTAACGGAAGGAAATGGTGGACCTCAGGCGCCGGCGACCCTCGCTGCAAGATCGCCATTTTTATGGGCAAAACAGATCCGTCCGCGCCGACGCACAAGCAGCAATCGATGATTCTCGTGCCGATGGAGACGCGAGGGGTGAAAATCGAACGGCTCCTGACTGTGTATGGCTACGATCACGCTCCTCACGGCCATGGAGAAATCACGTTTAGAGACGTTCGCGTTCCAACCACGAACATTCTGTTAGGTGAGGGCCGCGGATTTGAGATTGCTCAAGGCAGGCTGGGGCCCGGCCGCATTCATCACTGCATGCGATGCATCGGCGTGGCGGAACGCGCTCTCGAAACAATGTGCAAACGGGTGCAGTCGCGAGTTGCGTTTGGAAAACCGCTCGCGGAACAAGGCACCATCCGCGCGGACATCGCAGCATCTCGAGTCGAAATTGAGCAAGCGCGGTTGCTGACGCTGAAAGCCGCGCACATGATGGACACAGTTGGAAACAAAGCGGCGCGCGCTGAAATCGCCATGATCAAAATTGTTGCGCCAAACATGGCGCTGCGAGTATTGGACCGCGCCATTCAAGCTCACGGTGGCGCCGGAGTTTCCGAAGATACCTTTCTCGCAGCCGCGTGGGCGGGCGTTCGCACGTTGCGATTGGCGGACGGTCCGGACGAAGTCCATGCAGAGTCAGTCGCACGGATCGAACTCGGGAAATGGGCCAAGCCGGTGCGCGACTGAATGGCGCGCCTACGCGTCAGCGAAAAACACGCAGCCTGCTGGAGAGTCGATGCCACTCGTAACAATTGCCGCTCCCGACGCACTGAAAGATTCAATCGGCCGTGAAATCGGCGTCTCCGATTGGATTGTGATGACGCAAGAACGCATCGCGCAGTTCGCCGAAGCCACTGGCGACCGCCAATGGATTCATCTCGACCGCGAACGCGCCGAAAAAGAATCGCCCTATGGCACAACGATCGCGCACGGATTTCTTACTCTTTCCCTTCTCAGTTTTCTGATGCAACACGCAATTCGATTCGAAAAAGCAGGCCGGCACGCCATTAACTATGGTTTGAACCGAGTTCGTTTCCCTTCTCCCGTGCGGGCAGGTTCGCGCATTCGCGGCCGCTTCACGCTTACGAGCTGGAAGGATCTGGGCGACGCAGTTGAATCAGTATTTTCAGTTACGGTCGAGTGCGAAGGCTCAGACAAGCCATGCTGCGTGGCGGAGTGGGTCGTTCGCAACTACAGGTAGACGCGCGCCGCCGGCACATTTCCAGATGTTTTCGCCGCCGAGCCGAACACACCTTCCGGAAACACAACTCAAATCGCGCCGGTCTCCGCGCACTGGAGGGAAGCCTGCAGCAGCGTTTCAACCACTGCGGGCATCGACGCGAAGCGCTCATCTTTCGTGAACCCCTGATGATAGCGGTAATAAATCTGCTGGACGATCACGGCAATCTTGAATCGCGCGAACACCAGATAAAAATCCATGTGCGCCACGTTCCGCCCGGTTTTTGCGGCATACCGTTCGACGATCTGCACACGCGTCATGCTGCCACCGTGTGTGGTTGGACCCCAACGAATCTCTTGCAGTGGCTCGGGGTCGCCTGCATTCACCCAATAAGCGAGAGCGGTGCCTAGGTCCGAGAGCGGATCGCCGATCGTGCACATCTCCCAGTCCAGCACTCCCACAATTCTCGTAATCTCGTTCGAGTCTAAAACCAGATTGTCGTACTTGTAGTCATTGTGTATCAGCGCCACTTCGCTCTTAGGCGGCATGTGCACTCTCATCCAAGCGACGATGGCTTCCACGGCCGGAAAGTTATGCGTGCGCGACCCGAAATATCGTTCGGTCCAGCCGCGTACCTGCCGTTCGAGATAGCCGTCGGGCTTGCCGAGATCGGCGAGGCCTACGCTTGCGAAATCCAAACCATGCAGACGCGCAAGATTGTCGACGAACGACTCGCTCAGGCGCCGGGCAGTCGAGTCAGAAAACTCAAGCTCTGGAGGAGGATTTCGCCGGATGATAATTCCCCTGATCGGAGCCATCAAGTAAAACGGCGCATCGAGGACGGAGGTGTCGTCGCAATACAGGAAGACCTGGGGCGCCGGTGGATATGCAGCGTGCAGCTTCGAAAGAACACGAAATTCGCGTCCCATATCGTGCGCAGATTTCACTTTGCTGCCGAAGGGAGGTCGCCGCAACACAAATTCCCGGCTGCCAAAACGTACCGAGTACGTCAAATTCGAATGGCCGCTCGGGAATTGCTTTACTTCAAGAGGTCCGCGTTCGTCCGGAAAATGCCCGCGCAAAAAGGACTCAAGCGCCGCCAAATTCAGTTCTTCACCTGCACGTACGGCGGTCGCGTGGTCCTGAAAATCCGGCACGCTCGTTCCTCAGGGTTTCGACGCGGCCACGCCGTGTTCTTTGGTGAATTCAGCGAACGTCTTTCCTTGCTCGGCCAATTGTTTCAGCAAAGGAGCTGGTTCCCAAATTTCGCCGTGCTGCTTTTGAAATTCGCGAATGCGATCGTAGACTTTTTTCAGTCCCACAGTGTCGGCGTACCACATCGGTCCGCCCCGATGGGCGGGATATCCGTACCCGTTCAGATAAATAATATCGATGTCGACTGATCGCAGTGCGTAGCCTTCCTCGAGAATCCGCGCGCCCTCGTTGACAAGCGCATAGATACAACGATCGACAATTTCGTCGGCGGAAATCTGCCGCTGCGGAATTTTGGCTTCGAGCGTCCACTTCTGCACGAGTTCCGCCACTTCCGGATCGTTGCTCGCGCGGCGATTTTCGTCATATTTGTACCAACCCGCGCCTGTTTTTTGGCCGAAACGTCCCATTTCGCACAAATTATCTTCCGCAATCGGTTGCCGAATGCCTGGCTTCTCCAGGTGCCGGTACTCTTTCCGAATTCGCCAGCCAACATCAAGTCCTGCAAGGTCACCGGTGGCGAGCGGCCCCATCGCCATCCCGTAATCAACGAGCGCCTTATCCACAGCTTCGACGCTCGCGCCCTCTTCCACAAGGAATTGCGCTTCGCGACGATACGGCCCGAACATTCGATTCCCAACAAACCCGCGGCAGTTGCCAACCAGCACCCCTACCTTGCCTAGCTTTTTCGAGAGTTGCATACACGTAGCAATCACTTCCTTGCTCGTCGCTTTTCCGCGCACGATCTCAAGCAGCTTCATCACATTTGCCGGACTGAAAAAATGCGTCCCAATCACCGACTCCGGACGCGACGTCGACGATGCGATCTCGTCGATGTTCAAAGTGGAAGTATTGCTCGCGAGGATTGCGCCAAGCTTGCACGCGCGATCGAGTTCGGCAAACACCTGCTTCTTCAGCGCCATCCCTTCGAAAACCGCCTCAATCACCATGTCCGCATCGCGAAAACCATCAAAGCTCAGCGTCGGTTGAATTCGCTTCAGGCATTCGTCGACGAACTGCTGCGTGAATCGCCCGCGCTTCACCGAGCTCGCATAATTCTTCTGGATGTTGGCCATGCCGCGATCGAGCGCAGCCTGATCGGTGTCTTTCAACAGCACCGGGATTCCTGCATTCGCGAATACCATGGCGATGCCGCCGCCCATCGTTCCGGCGCCCACAACCGCCGCCTTATTGACGGGAATGAGAGGAGTATCTTTCGGAATGTCGGGAATTTTTCCGACCTCACGTTCGCCGAAGAACACATGGATCAAGGCTTTCGATTGGTCGGAGAAGAGACATTTAACGAACAACTCCTTTTCCTTCTCGCATCCTTGCTCGAATGGCAATTTCGTCGCAGCTTCCACTGCATCGATCGCGGCGAGCGGCGCCAGCAATCCGCGCTGTTTCGTGCGCGCGGCTTCGCGCGCTACCGCGAAAATGAGAGCGTTTTCCTCGGGTGTTCCGAGCTTTTCTTTGCGTTCGCGTGTTTTCGGGGCTGGCTTCCCGGCGACCTCGCGCGCAAACGCAGTCGCACCGGCGAGCAAATCGCCTTCAATCAATCGATCGACGATCCCGTGCTGCAACGCGTCCTGCGCTTTTACCGGTTTCCCGTCGACGCACATCTCCACGGCTTTTGCGACACCTGCAAGCCGCGGCAAACGCTGGGTCCCTCCCGCTCCCGGAATAATTCCGAGCTTCACTTCCGGCTGCCCCACCTGCGCGTCGGGGGCCGCAACGCGGTAATGCCCGGACATCGCAAGTTCGAGGCCGCCGCCGAACGCAGTCCCATGTATAGCGACCACAACGGGCTTGCTCGAATCCTCAATCTTCAACAACAGCGGCAGCAAACCCGCGCCGCGCTCGCTCTTGCCGGAAGTCATCTTCCCAAATTCTTTGATATCCGCGCCGGCGACGAACGTGCGCCCGCCGCCAATCAGCACCGCCGCTTTCACAATTGCGTCTTTATCGATCTGGTCGATCGCGTCGCCGATACCCTCTGGCACGCCGGGACTCAACGCATTTACGGGAGGATTGTTAATTGTAATGATGGCGATGTCACCGTTCTTCGTAAGTTGAACCAGGTCGCTCATGGGGTCACTCTCTCTGTTGGATTCTAGGCGCTTTTGGCGAGCTTCTCGCCTGCATCGATCACGAGCCGCGCGATGCGCTCGCGGTGAAACGTGGAATCGCCAAACGCCGTCTCCGAATATTTCGCCCGACGGTAATAAAGGTGCACGTCATTTTCCCACGTGAACCCCATCCCGCCATGCACTTGAATGCCTCGATTGCCCACGTTGCGGGCCGCGTCGCTCGCATACATTTTCGCGATCGAAACGGAAACCGATGCGTCCGGCGCATTCTCTTCGAGTGCCCACGCAGCGTAGTAGGCTGCTGAGCGCGAACTTTCCGTCTCGAGATACATGTCCGCGCACTGGTGCTGTACAGCTTGAAACATTCCAATCGGCTTTCCAAATTGTTTACGCATTTTGGCGTATTCCACGGTGATATCGAGCGTCCGCTGCATTCCTCCGACGAGTTCGCAAACGAGCGCCGTCGTCGCGACATCAAGAGCTTTCGCGAGGTCCTTCGTATCTCCGATTTTCTCCGCCGGAGTGTTTTGGAATGAGATCTGATAGAGCTTGCGAGTCAGGTCCATCTCCTTCATCGGCGTGATCCTCATACCCGCAGCATTAGCCGCGACAACAAAAACTCCGTTCAACGCAACGACAACAATGAAATCGGCTACCGCTGCGTCTGGCACAAAGAGCTTTTCACCTGTGAGGCTTCCGTTCGCTGCGGAGAGATGGATATCTGCGAGGTTCCAACTTGCACCGGCCTCAAGAAACGCGACTGTCGAGCGAGCACCACCCGCGCAAATCGGCGCGAGATATTTTTTCTTGTCCTCGGCGCTCGCAACCGCATCAATCACGGCTCCTGCGAGCGCAACCGTCGAAAACAAAGGCCCTGGCAGCAACGCCCGGCCCGCTTCTTCCATAAGCAACGCCAGTTCAACTTTTCCGAGTCCTACGCCGCCATACTCCTCGGGGAAAATAATCCCGGTGTATCCCTGTTCGGCCATTTTTGCCCAGAGTGATTTGTCATACGCGGTATCCGTCTCCATCAACCGCCGGACTTCCTCCATCGGGCACTCACCGGCGAAGAACTTCCGCGCGTTATCCTTGAGCATTTGCTGGCTTTCACTCAATCCGAATTGCATCGCTTCTCCCTTAGTAGCTTCTGGGCAAACCGAGCACGAAATGCCCGATAATATTTCGTTGCACTTCGGACGTGCCCGCCTCGATCGTGTTCCCACGCGTTCGCAGATAGCCGTACGACCAGATTCCGTTGTCGACGGCGTGGCTATCGCCCGCGAGAAGCTGTCCGTACGGCCCAAACATTTCCTGTGCAATCTGCTGTATGCGCTGGTTCAACTCGCTCCAGAAAATCTTCTGAATCGAACCTTCTGGGCCAGGAACTCCCGTCGTCGTGATGCGGCTGAAAGCGCGAAGTTGGTTCAGACGCATGATTTCAATTTCCGCATAACACTGCGCGAGTTTCTGCCGCGTGATTGGATCCTGCGCAGCTGGATGCCCGTTCTTTTGAAATGTCCGAGATAACTCGATCAACCGGTTGATACTGCGCTTAAAGAGGAGATGAAGGCGTGCGCCGTAAGAACCGCGCTCGTACATCAACGTACTTACTGCCACGTTCCAGCCGTCATTCACTTTGCCCAAAATATTTTTCGCTGGTACGCGCACGTCGCGAAAGAAAATCTCGTTGAATTCGCTTTCACCTGTCATCTGCTTCAGCGGCCGAACCTCTACGCCCGGCGATTTCATGTCGATCAGCAGCACGCTGAGCCCTTTGTGCTTGGCCACAGTTGGATCCGTGCGCACCACGAGCTCGCACCAACTCCCGATCCAACCGTAACTCGTCCACACCTTTTGCCCGTTCACAATGTAATGATCGCCATCGAGACGGGCTTCGGTCTGTAAACCTGCGAGGTCGGAGCCTGCGTTTGGCTCCGAAAATCCCTGGCACCAGATTTCTTCGGCGCTCAATATCTTGGGAATGAACCGCTTTTTCTGTTCCTCCGTGCCGTATGCGATGATCGTCGGACCGATTAGCCCGAGCCCGAGCGAATTCGCCATCGGCGGCGCTTCCACCCGTGCCATTTCCTCCCAGAAAAGTGACTGCTCCATCAGAGTCGCGCTGCGCCCGCCATATTCTTTCGGCCACGACACTGCCGCCCACCCGCCCTCATACAGCTTGCGCTGCCAGGCCCGCAGATATGAAAACGATTCCTCGAGCGGCTTCTCGCGCCACTCGCTCCAATCCTTGGGAACGTTCACTTCGAGCCACGCACGCAGCTCATCGCGGAATTTCGTTTCTTCAGCTGTGAGATTCAGATCCATTCGATGGTTCCTTTCGAATCAGCGGCAGCGGTGTCGGTCGCTGCGGATCGCGCGACGCGACGGCCGCAAGTGTTCTTTCGCTACTTTGTGATCTTCGGCATTTCTGTGCTCGCTTGCGGCCGAAGTGACGCACGGCCCTGCCAATATTTCTTTCGCAGCTCTTTTTTCAGGATTTTTCCAGTGCCCGTTTTCGGTAACGACTCAAAAAACTCAACCGACCGGGGCGCTTTATAGTGCGCTACACGCGTTCGGCAGAATTCGAGTAACTCCGTCTCCGTCGCCTGCTGCCCGGGTTTCAACACCACCAGCGCCTTCGGCACCTCGCCCCACTTTTCGTCCGGCACAGGAACCACCGCCAACTCGTACACCGCAGGATGCGCCAGGAGCGCTTTCTCCAATTCGAGCGAGGAAATATTTTCGCCGCCACTCACGATAATGTCTTTCTTTCGATCGACGATCAGGAGATAGCCCTCTTCATTCATCGTCGCCATGTCGCCGGTGTGAAACCATCCACCGCGGAAAGCTTCGCGAGTGCTCTCCGGGTCGTCCCAATAACCTTCCATCACTCCGTCGCTGCGAGCAATGATTTCGCCGATCGCCACTCCGTCGTGAGCCACGTCGTTGTCGTTTGAATCGACGATTCGCAGCTCCATGCACGGCGCCGCATAACCCGTCATCGCCTGCCCGGCGAATCGCTGCTCACCCTCCCACTGAAGCCAGGGCTTCATCGGTGAAATTGAAAGCATCGGCGAAGTTTCCGTGAGCCCGTAGCCCGAAAAACAGGTGCAGGCGAGTTTTTCCTCAACCTCGCGCACCAGCGTGGGAGACGATGCCGCGCCGCCAATTACGACCCGCATCGAGGGTCGACAAATCGTACTTCGTCCGATCCGGACAATTCACAAGCGCCGTCGCCATCGTCGGCACCAGGCTGCACGACTGCACCTTTTCCTGCTGGATCAACCGAAATACCTCGCGCGTCTCAAATCGTTGAACCATCACGTGTGTGCCGCCCATCAACGTGAGCGAATGCGCCACGCCCCAGCCATTCGCGTGGAAAAGTGGAATCGTATGAAGCTCCACACTGTCGGCTCCGGTGTTGAAGGCCAACGCCACACTCATCGCGAGGAGATACACATTTCGGTGCGTAAGCATCACGCCCTTGGGGTTCGCACTCGTTCCGCTTGTGTAGAACAATTCCGCGACCGAATCTTCGTCCACCTTCATGAAGTCAGCGGTCAGCGGCTTCGCTCTTGCCACAATCTCCTCGTAATTTGTCGGCGACAGCCATTCCACCTGCGGCGAACCCTCAAGCAGCACAAACGTCGCGATGTCGGGAACGTCCTTGCGCAACGCATCCACCAGATCGACAAATTCCTTGCCGATGAAAAGAATCTTCACGCCCGCATCTCTCAAAATGAAGGCGAGTTCGTGAGGCGCGAGGCGAATGTTGAGAGGCAGCAAGATGGCCCCGGCTTCGAGAACCCCGTAATACGCCTCAAGCAAGCGATGGCAATTCATGCTGAGAAACGCAACCCGATCGCCGGGCGCAACTCCCATGCCCTTCAGCCCTCCAGCCAGGCGACGCGCCCTGTCCGCAAATTGCGCATACGTAAAACGCTCGTTTCCGCACACCACCGCGGTTTTTTGAGGGCAATGTTGCTCTGCGTATCGCAAAAATCGGATGGGAGTCAGTGGGATTTTCATCGTCGCGCGCGCGGCCGCTAGGCTGTCTGCCCTCCGTCGACGACTAGAACATTTCCGGTCACGTAGTCCGAAGCGCCGGAGGCCAGGTACACCGCAGCGCCCTTGAGATCATCTTCGCTTCCAAAGCGATGCAGCGGAATTCTTTTCAAGAAATAATCTTTGTTTCGCTCGATCACGACCTCCGACATGCTAGTGGGAAACCAGCCGGGAGCGATCGCGTTCACTTGAATGTTGTGCACGCCCCATTTGCACGCCAGATCTTTTGTAAACGCAATCACGCCGCCTTTGCTCGCGTGATATCCGATCGCCTGCAATTCCGGCGGTGCGCCGTGGATGCCAGCTACGGACGCAATATTAATGATCTTGCCTTTCTTCTGCCTGATCATCACCATTCCAGCCGCCTGCGAAAAAAGGAACGTCCCGGTAAGATTCGTCTCGATCACTTTGTTCCAGTGCTCAAGCTTCATTTCTTCCACCGGCGCGCCCCACGACGTGCCGGCATTGTTAATCAACACATCGATTCGGCCAAACTCGGCCACCGTCTCGTCAATCACTTCTTTTACGCTGACCGGATTCTTCACGTCGCAGCCTAGCGCCATCGACTTCACACCGAGCTTCTGCAAATCAGCCGCTGCTTCTACGCAGCGCTCTTTTTTTCGCGCGCAGAGAACAATGTTTGCGCCCATTTCTGCCAGCCCCTGCGCCATCTGTCGTCCGAGGCCGACGGATCCTCCGGTCACGATTGCGACACGTCCAGTCAAATCAAAGAGTTGCTTGGTATTCATTCAAGAATCCTGCGCTACGCTTGCGATTCGCTGTGCAAGTTTGAATGTGCCAGTCGGCCTCGAATCAAACGCCGACCGCCCAACTCGCCCTGCCGCATTTGAAGCTTGGCGAACGCCCCGGCGGCGAAATAAATTGCCGCCGGCGATTGCCATCGTTAGGGATTAGAAACTAAACCTGGCGCCCAACTGGATCTGCCGTTTCGGGAATGCTGAGGTAAATCCAAGCGGTTGGTTCGGAGCAATTTCGGAGCTGCCGTGGACGTTAAATGTGGTGAAGCCAGGCTGGAAACCAAAGAGAGGGCTCACCACATTGTTCACGCTGGCATAGTTGGTGTGGTTCGCGATGTTGAACCCCTCGGCCGTGAGCATCAGAGTCCCTCGCTCGCCCACTTTATGCGACCAGCTCAAACGCATGTCGAAATCGACATAGTTCGGACCTAGCCCGGTGTCCCGATTCGCGCCAATCGGACGCTCGTTGGTGATGTGATTGTTTCCGTTCACCTCGCCGCCCGCGTTCAAGTTGAAAGGATGCCCGCTGTGATATTGAAAAACCGGAGACAACTGAAAGCCCTGGAGAACGGCTTGCTTCCACGGGCTGTTCAGGACTGCCGCGATTACCACCTTGTGTCGCTCATCGAACGGAGAAAGAGCGCGATCCAAGCTCAAGTCCGTTGGATCCTGCGGACCAAAGTCGGTATTGAAGTCAGTTCCGGTGTCGAACCCCTTGCTGAACGTGTAGTTTGCAAAAAGAGAGAAATTGTTGCTGAGCCTCTTGTTCACTTGCAGAATCAAGCCTTCATACAGACCTGATGATGCGGCGGTGTATTGATTGTTCTGAACGATCAACGGATTTACAAAGCAAGCGAACGGATTCGCGCACGGCGACAGTCCGCCGGGAAATTCTGTTCCTTGAAGCGGATCGGAGGGCGATGGCATACCCGGCGTCCCGCCGTTCCAATTCCGGTAGGAAACCGTCTGCCCGTTCGCGAGCGTAACGGTGCTCAGAGGCGTGGACGGCAACAAATTCGTATCAATCGCCACCGGCAAATGGACTGTATGAGAATAAATGAAGCTCGCCGAAACCGACAATCCCGGTGAGACTTCTCTCTCAATCGCAAGCGAAGCTTGCTGCGAGTAGGGAGCTCTATAGTTGGGCGGGTTGCTGAATAACACTGTCAGCGGAGACAGTGGGCCGCTATTCGCCGGAAAAATTCCGGAACCGAGCGGGTCTGGAAACAGGCCACCAGCTGACACGGGCCCCAACGACTGCGGCGTGATGCAGGCAGACTGCCCTGGAAGCGGCGTGGTGCACTGAATCAGCCCGTTCGCAAACAGAGTTTGGAACACCGTGTTCGCGGGCGCAATCGGAAGACCGGGTGTCGGAGGAAGTGGATCTACATAAATCGAAATAAATCTGGTGCAGGGACTCGCGCCAGTCCCAGGAAAAATCGGCTCTCCCGCGAATGAAATTCCGCAAGTGTTGACAACATTGTTGACCTGATCCGGAACTTGCTGTTTGTTGTGCTGGTTCTCCACGGTACTTCGATTGTGGTTCAACACGCCGAGGCTCAAGTCCACGCCGGGAATCTGAGCGTCAATGTTTCCGTAGAAGATTCCATAGCCGCCGCGGATTACTGTCTTGTGGTCGTTGAACGGATCCCACGCGAACGAAATGCGCGGCGCAAAATCATGGTAGAAAGTATTCAGAGGGAGATACTGCGAATCAATCTCGTATCGCAACCCGAAGTTCAGCGTGAAATTGGATTTGATCTGCCACGAATCCTGCACGAAAAGTCCGGTGAGTGGCCGCGTGTAAGCGGGATAGTCCGCGTCGCCGAATCCCTGTTGATACACCTGCGGCAACCCGAAAGAAGCGGATTGCAGCGGATTGAGTTCCACGTCCGCCAGCTGCGGACTTACGAGGCCTCCGGGCAGCGACCCAAATACAAAGCGCCCCGGCAAGAACGTGTGTGACTCCGTGTGATTGCCGCGGAGGAGTTCGTTGCCGCCAAATTTAATCGTGTGGCGCCCGCGGACCATTGTGAAGTTATCCGCAAATTCGGTGCGGCGCAGGATCGTCAAGCTGGGGAGAAAAATATTGGTGCCCAGATTATTGATAAAACCGGGAATCTGCAATCCCACCTGCCCCGGCTCATTCGGAATTACGTTGAAGTGATTGTAGTCATACTGAATTCGCAGCTCATTCTGAGTTCGCGGACTGAAAATGTGAAACCATGAGCCTTGTATGTTGTCGTCATAATTGTGAATCGAGCTGCCTGCCGAGAAAGCGGTTAATGACTGAACGTCTGGGTTTTCCTCCAAGTCGTATCCGTAGCGGTACGTCAGCGAAACAGAATTGGAGTTGCTGAAGGTGTGGTCGAGCCGCCCTGAAAATAGATACTGCCGCGTGTTGTAACCAAACAAACCGCCGTTGGTTTCGTACTGATCGAGAATGTAGGAGTTCAACGCGGCCTGGCCGGCATTTAGACCGGTCAGCTGGCTTACGGTCAAACCGCTCGACAGAGCCCCCGCGCATTGTTGAGCCTCGAGTACCACGCCAGGAAAGCAGGTAACCGGAGTAGCTCCCTGCGCGGCGAGATTGTTGATCACTTGTTGTTGCGGCGCCGTCGGTCGAAGCGTTGATGTGTCTAACAGGAGCGGAACGGCGTTCTCCGCATCTTGCCGCAAGCCTTCAAACGCCAGGAACGCGAATGTCTTGTCCTTTTGAATAGGGAAGCCGGCGTTGGCGCCGAATTGGTACCGCCCGAGCGAGTTTTTCACTGGCGACCCTTCCGAATCCGGATCTTCGGGGTTGAAAACGTCGCCGGGTTGGAGCGCCTGGCTGAACGCAAACGGATCCCGCGCGTCCAAAGCATCGTTCCGGAAGAATCCGAACACGCTGCCGTGCAAACTGTTTCCACCCGATTTCGTCACAATATTAATCGCCGCGCCGCTTGCACCGCCGAGGTCCGCGGGATAGTTGCTGCGGTTTACCTGGAACTCCTGAACCGCATCCTGGCTCACCGTAAGGCGCACACCCCCGGAGTCCGATCCAGTTTCGCCACCGTCCACCGTCACGTTGTTGCCGCGTCCATTGCTGCCGTAGAAGGACAAGCCGCTTTGCGGCGTCTGCTTCACGCGAAAATCCTGATCATCCGCGATGCGCGTCGAATCCGAAACGCCGGGTAGCAATAGGGTGAAGTTCAAATAGTCGCGGCGATTGGTCGGCAGATCTTCAATATAATTCTGCGTGATCGTGTTCGCTTCGCTTCCGCGTTCCGTTTCCACGATCGGCGGCACCGCGGTCACTTCGATCGTTGCCTTCGACGTAGCCAGCGAGAGGTGGAAATCAACCTGCGTAATGCTGCCTACTGTGACGACAAGGCCCTTCTGCACGATTGTCTCGAATCCACTCGCGCGAGCAGCGACGTCGTAGGTTGTGGGCGGCAGTCCGGTGAGTCGGTAAAAGCCGTTCGCGTCCGTCTCGGTGGAGTGCAGCACTCCTCGAACGGTTTCCGTTGCGACGACCAGCGCCTTCGGCACACTCGCGCCTGTCGGATCGATCACCGTTCCATTAATCGTTCCCGATGAACCCACCCCTTGTGCATGCGCCGATGGCGACGCCACCAGCACAACCACCAGACTCGCGATCACTCCGGCCAGAAAAGCTGACTTCATAAATCCTCCTCGTGAGGTCAAAGCATCGCCCAGGTGCTTTTGAAGTCGACACACCACGTCCATGCTTCTATCGAGCCGAAATCTTTCGAACAGCTCTCATTCCCGTCCACCCATCCAAAATTATGATAGGGAATATTACATTTTAGTGACTAACGTCAAGCCGAATTAAGTGGCAAGCTGATTATTTCTCAGGAAACGACACTACAGTGGGATCGGACAACGTTTTAGCCGGCTAAAGGAAACTCCGCGCCCGGTAACGCCTGAATGGATCTAGCCCGGGAAGGTCAATACGATTCGCCCAGCCACCTGTCCGCTGCGCACGAGTCCCATGGCCTCATTCGCGAACTCCAGGGGATGCGGGGTGACTTCGCAACGCAACTTTCCGGCGGCGGCCATTTCGAGAACCCCATGCACATCCTTGCGGGTCCCTACCGAGGATGCTTTGATCCGGACTTCACGTGCGGCCATCATGATTGGTGGAAAGCAGATATTTTCGGCTGGCAATCCCACTACCAAGAGCGTTCCTGTAGGACGCAAGCAGCTGAACGCTGTGTCGTAAGCTACCTTGGCGGCCGAACAAACCAGCGCGACATGCGCTCCGCCAGCATTTCGAATTTCCTTCGCAGCCTCGCCTGTGGCAGCATTCAGCACCTTCGTGGCTCCCAAAGCTTTCGCATGCGCTAGCTTTTCATCCGAAATATCGATAGCCGTCACTTCGGCTCCAAATTCCCGCCCGATCTGCACAGCGAGGTGCCCCAGGCCGCCTAAGCCAAAAATCGCAAGGCGCTGCCCGCGCAATATTCCGGCCTGTGTGAGCGCGCGAAACACCGTTACGCCGGCGCAAAACAGAGGTGCAGCTTGGCCGGATGACAAGCCCGAAGGAATCTTGGTTGCGTGGCTCGCGGGAGCTTTCACGAACTCCGCATAGCCGCCATCGACGGTCACACCGGTAATCTTCTGCTTCGCGCAAAGATTCTCGTATCCCTCTTCGCAGAATTCGCAGGCTCCGCACGTCCAATAAACCCACGGCACACCCACGCGGTCGCCGATTTCCAAATCCTGCACTGCAGAGCCCTTTTCGATCACGCGCCCCGCGATTTCATGTCCCAGAATCAATGGCCGCTTGACGATTTTCGCGAACTGCGGCCAATCGCCATCCGCCACATGTAGATCGGAATGGCAAACGCCGCAAGCCTCCACCCGGATCAGTACCTCATCCGCGCCCGGTTTCGGCGGTTCCACTTCTTCGAGTGTGAGGGGTTGTTTAAAGGCGTGAAGGACGGCAGCTCGCATTTGCTCCGGCTCGATCGTCAGTGAGATTGCTCAGGTACCGATGACTGGCAATCGTGGTTCGCTGCTGCTCGTTTCCGAGACGCAATCTTTACGCTGCGACGCCGCGCAGAAAGAAATCGACCGCATTGCGCACGCGCCCGATGAGCTTATCCGGCCCCGAGAGGTCTACCACCCAATTCCGTACAACCGTGTTGTAGAGCGCTTCCACAAACTCAGCGAGATGATTCACGGGAAAATCGCGCGTGATCTCCCCGCGCTTCTGTCCCTGTTCCAAAATTTCCCCTAACAAACTGGCTGCGAGTTTTTCCTGGCCGCGCATCTGTGGTGACCGTACCGGATCCATTGCCCCAGAGAGTACGACTGCTCTCCACAGCCACCGGTTCGCTTCCACCTCACGTGCGAATTCGTAATACAGACGCCGCAGACGATCGGCGGTGCTTGCGTCACTCGAAACTTCGAGCTTCAACCTTTCGGTGATACAGGAATAGCCGCGATTTCCCACTTCGTACAGAACGGCATCCTTCGTCGGAAAATAACGGAAAAATGTTGGCTGGCTGATTTCGAGCACCTGCACAATATCTTCGACACGCGTATTTTCGTAACCGCGCGCGCGAAACAATCGCAACGCAGTATCTATGATCTCCTGGCGCAGCCGCGCCTTCTTCCGCTCGCGAAGTCCCGGTTCGGCGCCGGCTCCGATCGGGTTGGCTCGGCGAGCCGGAATACCATGTACGCGCTGCGCGCGCCGTGCGCTTCCTCCGGCACTGTCTGTCGCTGCGCGGCCGGTGGCACGAGACTCGCCTCGAACTTTGGCGTTAGCCATAGCTTAATTTTCTCCGTTTGGCCCGTTTTCGTAATTCGCGACCATCGTATTCGCCCGAAAGTGAGAGTCACCATAACATAAGAGCGACTTAACTTTAATACTCGAGCGAGAGAACTTTGCATCCCCCGCTAAGCGAGTACCGTTACGCCACCACTCGAAACTGATGCGCAACGATCCCTCCAGGATTCGCAGAGTTTAAAAGTTGAAACGGATCTGGGTCTTATGTCTCCAGGCACGACGCCATTTTCATTCGAACTCACGATGATCAACTACTGCTGATAACCGCTGTGGAATTTTTACAGATGAAGAGTGAGCGTCGATGTGTGAGGCGCCTATGAGAGAACAGGCTCAGGACTGGCGACGACACGGTTGCGCCCTTCCCTTTTCGCCTGAAACATTCTTTCATCTGCCAACGCAAAAAGTTCTGCCGCATCCGTCGCATCTTGCGGAAAAGCAGCTAATCCCGCGCTAATTGTCACCTGAACCCGTCCTTCCCCGGCTGCCAAGTCGATCGGAGATCCCGCCAGCAATTCCCGCAATGATTCGATCTTCCGCTGCGCTACTTCGAGTTCCGTCTCGGGCAGAATCACCACGAACTCCTCGCCTCCATAGCGCCCCACGGTATCGCTTTTCCGGCAAGACTCGCGAAGAATCACACTGATTTTTTGCAATACGAGGTCACCGGCTGCATGACCGTGCATATCGTTGAGTAATTTGAATCGATCGGCGTCAATCACCGCGAGTGTGAGCACTTTGCGATATCGCAGGGCGCGGCTCAGTTCGATGGCGAGGCGATCATCCACGTAGCCGCGGTTAAATAACCCCGTCAGCGGATCGCTAGTCGCAAGATGCAGCAGTTTCTGGCTGCGTGAAACCAGTGAGAGGCTCAACGCTGCGGCTGTGAGCATCATAATCAACCGCGAGATTTCATACGACCACGCAAACTGCCCATATGGATACGGCGCGAATTGGGGGCCGTTGAGATCCCAGTGAGTGGCTGCGAAATATACGATCGCAAAATATTGACTGCATGCGAGCAAGCCGGCCGTGAAACACACGCGTTTGTCGTAACGCAAGCTCGTGCTCCCGATGGCAAGAAAATAGCCCTCGAACACGACTTTGCTGTTCACCGCTGTGTGCGGCTGGTTCAAGACCAGAAAAAGCGCGAGCGCTGCGCTCACAAGCGAAACGTCAAAACTGCTGCTCGCAAAGCTCAGCCACGACCAGTTGTATTCACGCGAAATCAGCAGATATACGATGACGGAAACAATGAACGTGCCCGAAGCGAGGCTTATCCCCACAATCGCTTCTTTCGGCTCTAGCGGGAAAAAGAACGAGTCGATCACCGGTATCAGCATGAGAATACTGGCCAGCGACAGTCGGATTTTCGCGACGAATAGTTCGCCTGCCGCGCCCGCTTCAGCGAGCACCGGGTCGGGACGCGACCATACAGATGCGATGAATTCTTTGATTCGAAGTTTCATAGCGAGTTAAATCCTGGGGCCTGGGCCGCTCTCATTTCGTGCATCTCGAAACATTCGGTTGGGCCGAATTGCGAGACTGACGGAAGGTCGAGCTTGAAACTTAGAATAGAAGTAGAGTGCGGCTAACGTAACCAGAATCACCCGCGGACGTTCCAAAAGAGCACCGGACCTTGGCCACTAAAATCTGCAGAATGAATAGTTACCCAAGTTCGTGTCGCAACGAGACAGCACATATCGCCCTTCTCGTCCTCATACCCAGCGACTCGCGCTTTCGCAAATTCAGTCGGTTGCGACGGCCCCAAATCCGCCTCTAGTGCGTCAAAGATTCCGGCATCGAGCCGTCGGGAACTTCGAGTAGACTCGCAGGCACCGCTGATTTCGTCCCAAGTTCATGAAACTAGAGACTGCGCACCACATCCAATTCATGCGCACCCGGTGGGATCGACGGCGTTTCATTCGATGCAAAAAACCGTGAGGCATTCTTGATGACACGCTTTCTCAACTTAATTCTGTTGTTCAATCTTTTGCTGATGGCTTCCGCAGTCGCGACTTTCGCGCAGGATGCGAAGTCGCTCCCGCTCCCTGACGTGCGATACAAGCTCGACATTCTACTCGTCGTTGCGCACCCCGACGATGAAGGCGCGGCCACGGCCTATCTGGCACGCGCGATTGACGAAGGAAAGCGAGCCGGCGTCGTATTCGGAACGCGAGGGAGCAGCGGCGCTAACGAACTTGGGACGGAACAGGCTGCAGCGCTTGGCGATATTCGAGAGATCGAAGCTCGGCGTGCTCTTGCAAAGTTGGACATCGCAAACGTCTGGTTTCTTCATGGCAGCGATACAGCGTCGCAGAATGTCCTGCAATCCCTTGCGAATTGGGGACACGGTGCAGCACTCGAACAACTCGTACGCATCGTCCGGCTCACTCGCCCCGAAGTGATTCTCACTTTCTTGCCTGGAACTTTCATCGGCGAAGACCATGGCGATCACCAGGCGGCGGGGGTGCTGGCCACGGAAGCGTTCGATCTCGCCGGCGATCCACTCGCGTTTCCCGAACAGGTAACCGGGCCGATGAAGCGCTTGGAGCCTTACTTCGACAACCTCCGAGCGTGGCAGCCGAAAAAGATTTATTACTTTCCCGACGCCACTCGCGAAGACATCTTTCACGGCAAAGGCCCGAGCTACTCAGTGACTGGAATTTCCAAATCCAGCAAGCTGCCCTACTGGCGCATGGCGATCGAGGGGTTCGAAGCGCATCAGACGCAAGCGAAGGATTTTATCGACTCGTATGCGAAATTGGACGATGCGGAAATCGCTAAGAAAGCAGCATCCAATGGCTGGACCGAGCCGCAGGAATTTGTGCTCGGAAAATCGCTCGTCGGCGGAAGCGTCACCGGAGATATATTTGAAGGGATCACGCCGGGTGCGATTCCCGCTCCGCGCACGCCAGTCCCCGCGGAGCCGTTACAGCCCGACCTATCCGTCGAACTCGCCGGCACCTGGAACTTCTATTCGCAATTTCGTCGCGCGCATGGGCTCGAAGCGATACCCCATCCCGAGCCGCCGGAAATCGCACTGCAGGCAGGCGGCACGTTGACAATTCCACTGTGGCTGCGCAATCAGTCGGGATCCACGCAGGAAATTACGCTCTCCGTCGATTCCCCTGCCGGTTGGAAACTAGAAAGCGGCGCTGGAAAATTCAATATTGCTGCGAATCAAGTGGCAGCGGCGAGAATTGAAATCGCGCTACCCGCGCTCACAGACACAAACGGCAAAAAACAAGAACCCCAGGAAGTCACTGTTCGGGGCGAAGCGAGAGGCAAAACAATTGGCATCTTGAAACTGCGCGTCGAGTTGCGAAAGAAAGCTCTGCCGCAGTAGCACCACGTTTTCACGCATTCGACGCCGTTTGTGAGACTATCTACGGTACGTTCGAATCTGTTTGCGGACTCGAATCATCGCAAAGGGGATTGCGCGAGTGGCTGACAAGATGGTGATGGTTGGAGTGCTGCCGGAAGTGATCGTTCTCGATCCAGGAGATCAGGCCGTGTGGTATTCGAATGCAGGCAACATGAAAATCGAATTCGATTCGCAACGCTGCCCGTTTTCCTCGAACGTGTTTCAAGCGCCGCCCGCCGTTCGGCTCGTGAGCGGGCCCACGCGTCCGGGAATTAACCCCGGCTCGTACCGCTACCGGCTGTCGCTGAATGACGTGATCGTTGCAAACGGCGAGGTTGTCGTGCGCGAAAAGTAGTTCCGATTCTATAACGCTCCAATAATTCCCCGATCCAGGTTCCATTTTTCAATCATCCGAACACCCGGCCGCCGCGTTTGCACGTCGACTTTGCGAAGGATCGCAATGAAATGATCCGTTTACCGAATGAATCGGTGCGCCAAATGAACGACGACTGCAGCAACGAGAATAATCAAAACCGCCAATAGCAGCAGTTCTCCCACATCAAGCGTTTGCGATCGTGTGAGATTTGGAGACGAGCGAGCACGGAGCTTCCGCATGGCGCTTGATTCCTATGGCTCATGGCGGCGGGCTGGTGCCGGCAACCGAGTCGAATTCTGGATCAACCGAATGCGCGGGCTGGGGACGGGCGCATCGAATACAACGAACATGAGGGTCGCTGGAAAATTATTTATTGTCGACCAGCAGGAGTCTTCACTCTCAACTCTTACTATCCGCTATTTCCCGCCGGTACGCAAATGGCTGAATCTCGGTACCTCGATTCCGCGAAGCTGATGCAGCGCACTCCACGTGACGCGGCCTCAGCGGGGTAAAGTTAGCTGCTCCCGTTGTTCGTGCTCAGCAACTCGCTGACCGCGTGTCGCAAGCGTGCGATCGTGAACGGCTTTGACAGAATCGGAACACTCGCGAGTTCGGCGGCGTACGATTCAGCATCCACCAGGTTTCCTGTCATCAGCATAAAACGATTCGCTAGACGAGGATACTTTTCGCGAATGAAACGATAGACCTCGGCGCCATTCCGTCCGGGCATTTTCAAATCGGAGATGACGATGTCGAAAGCAGCGGCTGCAAGCGCAGCCTCCACGCGGGCGGAACTGCCAACGAGTGTCGATCGGCCATTCATCGCTTCGAGAGCAGATCCAACCATTTCGAGTATGGATTCTTCGTCGTCGATCACGAGAGCGTGAAAAGCCGGTACTGCTCTTGCGTCCTTTGCGATGGGATCAGCCGCTGAGTCATTCGAAGGCTTCGAAATCTCGTTGGGGCCCCTTCGGCTTTCCTCCTCTCCACTTTCGACCGTGGAAGCAGCGTTTGCATCAGACGCAGTTTCGATCGCGGCGTCAATAGCCAATGGGATCTGAACCCGAATCGTCGTGCCTTGGCCGAGGCTGCTTTCAACCGAAATTGCGCCATGATGCTGCTGGACGATTCCGTGCGAGATGCTGAGTCCGAGGCCGGTGCCTTGTCCTTGCGGCTTTGTCGTAAAAAACGGATCGAACATGTGATCGCGGGTCTCCGGCGCGATCCCTGAGCCGTTGTCTCGAACAGCAAAGAAACCTACCGCGCCTTCCGCGCCACACGCGAGCCAGATGTCTCCCCGATCGCGAAAGCTCTTGATGGCGTGCTCGGCATTCAGAACAAGATTGAGCATCACTTGAGTGAGTTGCTCGGGATCAGCGAGAACCCATACGGGCTCGCGCTGAGCGGTCGTGTGAAGGGAGATGTTGTCGGCGCGAAGTTGATAGCCGTGAAGATCCTTCAGGCGGACGACAATTCCACGAAGATCGAATCGCTCCACGCGGCGCGGCGCGCGCCGGGCAAAAGCACTGAGATTCGCGACGAGGTGGCGAAGGCGCAAAGCCTGGCTGCGGATTGTGCGCAACTGTGCGTTCAGAAAGGATTCCGGAGCAGAACGGAAGAGGGCCACTTCGCTGAATCCGAGAATTGCCGTGAGCGGGTTATTGATCTCGTGCGCAACGCCCGAAACGAGCTGGCCGAGAGAGGCGAGTTTCGCGGATTGGAGCAGGTCATTCTGGGCCAGTTCAAGGCTCGCGGTGCGCTCGACAACTTTCTGTTCGAGCGAGTCGCGCATGTCGCGCAGCTCCGCAGCCATCTGCAAGAAGGCGCCCATCAGGGACCCAAGTTCGATGCTGTTCGGAATGTCCGCCGTGACGCTTAGATTTCCACCCCGGATTTCGGCTACCATGCGCCGCAGCTCCTCGAGGTGCGACCACAGATGACGCCTGTGTTCGCGCCGGGACCAGCTGATCGCGACCAGCGACACTCCGGCGCAGCAAAGCAGTAGAGTCGTCATCCAGATAGAAGCTCTCGCAATCAGCGCACTGGAAGCGGTGACCCGTTCGATCTGCAAATCTTCAAAGCTCCCCAAAATGGACTCGATCTCGTTGTGGATCTGTCCCACCGCGGCACGTTCGACAAGATCGTTCTTCGGGCGAATCTCGAGAGCTAGCATTTCTGCGGTTCGCTCGAAGAATCTCTCCTCAAGGATTCTCAGTCGCTCTAACTTCGCAGCGTCCGACGCCGGTAACGACGCATAATCATACTGGTCGAGCAATTCCTTCGTCTCGACGCGCATACCCTCATACCCGGCACGCGCTCCTGCGTCTTGCATATCGTACGCATCCCAGAATGATTGCATGGCGGATTCTTGCACCGACTGTATCTGCCTGCTGAGCGCGAGCCTGGACCGAAGAATGTTAAGAGAAGAATCGACTCGCTGCTGCAGCGATAAGTTCCAGTAGAGTGCTAGTGCAGCAAACAAGAGCGCGGCAACAACCGTGGCTGATTGCACGAGCTGAAAGCGCCGCTCCACCGAATAAGGTTTGGCGCGAAATCGTCGCTTTGCAGCAGGGGTGGGAGCTGATTCTAGAGCGAAATTCATCCGGAAAAGACCGCGCACTTCGATGCCCAACAGGGAGCGGAATACGCGGGCTTACTCGATTAGTTTTGCTTCGAGGATCGTCTAACGACGAAAGAGACGTGCCGGTCTGAAACTTAGCGTTTCAATCCGAACTCATGGCCTTCCCCCTGGTTTTTGGTTTGACGACGAGAGAATGTACAAATCAATCAGCGGGTGAATTCTGTTCGCGTCATGTTGATTCAACTCGCAGTCCGGGGCAATATTTCACCATGTGCGCAATCCCGAACTTTTGGAATGCGAGCCAGTGCAGTGGCGGATAGAGAGTTGGTCGATCCGAGCACCATTGTTCCTGTGGGCGCTGATCCACGCCCCGAGCACTTCGACGTGTTGATTGTGGGTGCTGGCCTCTCCGGAATCGGTGCGGCGTATCATCTGCAGACGGAATGTCCCGCAAAAAGTTTTGCGATCCTCGAAGGGCGAAACGCCAGCGGTGGAACCTGGGATCTTTTCCGCTATCCGGGAATCCGATCAGACTCCGACATGTTTACACTCGGCTACCGGTTTCGTCCCTGGCGAGAATCGAAAGCAATCGCCGACGGTCCTTCGATTCTGAAATACGTTCGTGAAACAGCACGCGATTACGGCATCGATCGCAAAATTCGATACGGCCATCAGGTAACGCGGGCATCGTGGTCTACGCAAGATGCGCGATGGACCGTGGAAGCGAAGAATCCATACGGCAAAGCAGTTCGGTTCGTCTGTAATTTTCTTTACATGTGCAGTGGCTATTACGATTACTCCGAAGGCTACATGCCGGGATGGCCGGGTATGGATCGATTTCGCGGCCGAATCGTGCATCCTCAAAAATGGCCCGAAGATCTCGAATATGACGGGAAACGAATCGTTGTGATCGGCAGCGGCGCCACAGCCGTTACGCTTGTCCCGGCGCTCGCCGCCAAAGCCGCGCATGTGACAATGCTGCAACGCTCGCCGACTTACATCGTGGCGCGGCCGTCGCAAGACGTGATTGCGAACTTTCTTCGCAAATGCTTGCCCGCATCCGCCGCCTACGCACTCGTCCGGTGGAAAAATGTGCTGATCGGAATGTACTTCTACAATCTCGCGCGCAGAAAACCCGACCTCACAAAAAAGGGAATCTTGAAGATGGTGCAGGAAGCGCTTGGCCCCGAATACGATGTTGGAAAACATTTCTCGCCGCGCTACAACCCGTGGGACCAGCGCTTGTGTCTGATTCCCGACTCCGATTTATTCTCCTCGATACGTTCGGGCAAATCATCAATCGTTACGGATGAAATCGAATCGTTCACGGAGAAAGGGCTACGGTTGCAGTCCGGCAATGAAATCGGCGCCGACATCATCGTGACAGCCACCGGATTGAAGTTGAAGATTCTGGGGGGAATGCAGGTGGTGGTCGATGGCGTCGCACCCGATCTCGCGCGAACACTAAGCTACAAAGGAATGATGTACAGTGATATTCCAAATCTCGCTTCGGCGTTCGGTTACACGAACGCTTCATGGACTCTGAAAGCCGATTTGACCGCTGAATATGTCTGCCGCCTCCTGAATTACATGGACGAGCGCGGTTTCGACAGCTGCACACCGCGCAGACGCGATCCGGAGATCGTCGAAGAGCCCATGGTGAACTTCACTTCTGGATATTTTCAGCGGTCGATTGCGGATCTGCCCAAGCAGGGATCGAAGAAGCCCTGGAAGCTATACCAGAATTATGCGAAGGATCTCGTCGCGCTGCGGTTCGGAAAAGTGGACGACGGTTCGATGGAGTTTGGCCGTGCAGCGAAAAAGAAGCGTCCGGTTTGAAGTAGGCGCGGGCTTTGCAAATCCAACTTCTTGGTCCGAAATTTCCCCGGGCTGTGGCCCTCTCTTCAAAGACAAACCTTCTTCCGCCGAACTAAACTCCAGCCTGCTCTGCTAAAGCGGATGGCTCCCACCAGAATCCCGAGGAATTCTGCTATTTAGTGATCTGTTTCACAGCTTCGACGATGTGCCGCGCCGAAATTCCGAATGCGTCGACGAGCTCATCGGGCTTGCCCGAGTGCGGCATTCCGTTGACGGCGAGCAGCGTGAACTTCGATGGCGCCGCCCCGGCAGCGGCAAGCGCGGAAATCACAGCTTCGCCGAGCCCGCCCTCCGGCCAGTGATCTTCCACAGTGACAAGCAAACCGCCGGTCGCTTTAATTTGTTCGGCGAGCGCTTTGCCGTCGAGAGGCTTGATGCAGTAAAGATCGATTACGCGAATCGCGATGCCTTGCGATTTCAACTGGTCGGCGGCTTTGAGGGCTTCGTGCAGCGTGATTCCGGCGCCGATCACCGTCGCTTTATCCTGCGCGCTTTGACGCGGAATTTTGAAGCCGGGCACTGGAAACTTCTCGTCCTTACCGTAGAGGATGGCTGTCTTAGGACGCGAAGTGCGGAGGTAGTTGATGCCGGCGCGGCGCGCCATGGTTTCAGTCAGCCGTTCGGTGGAAATCGCGTCCGAAGGATAGAAAACCGCGGAGCTGTGAACGGCTCGCATCATGGCGATATCTTCGAGCGCCATTTGCGACGGTCCATCCTCTCCAATCGACACGCCACAATGCGAACCGCAAAGATTGATGTTGGCGCGGCTGATCGCGGCCATGCGGACCTGGTCGTACGCGCGCGAATGGAAACACGCAAACGTATCGAGGAACGGAACTTTCCCGCGCGCGGCGAGACCAACGCCAACGCTGATCATGTTCTGCTCGGCGATGTAGCCCTGGCAGAAACGATCGGGGTACGCGTCACCGAACATGTCGGAAAATGTGGAATTTTTTACGTCGCAGGAAACTGCTACGACGTGAGGATTCACGGCTCCGAGCCGCTTCAATGCGAAGCCATACGCTTCACGAGTGGCGACGGGCTTCCCCGCTTCGTACTCCGGCGCGGCGGCTGCAGGAAAATCGGGGGGTTGTGGCAACGGCTTTCGCTCGTATGATTTTCCCGGATCGGGCGGAACTTGCGGAGCAACACCACCCTGTTCGGCAATCGCGCGCGCGAGTTGTTCCTTCGAAAATGGTTTCCCGTGCCAGCCCATTTTCCCGGCGACTTCAGCGAAGCCGTGGCCCTTGATCGTCCGCGCGAGGATCGCTTGCGGCTGTCCTTTAGTAGCCTTCGCGCGATCGAGCGCTGCAAGAACGGCGGCAACATCGTGCCCATCGATCACTTCCGCCGCGAAACCTTCCGCTTCGAATTTCTTGCGATACGTCTCCATGTCATGCTGATACATGGTGGGCTCGCTTTGGCCGAGCGCGTTCACGTCTGCGATCACGGTAAGATTGTCGAGCTTGTAGTGGCCGGCAAATTCGGCTGCTTCCCAGATTTGTCCCTCCGCCATTTCGCCGTCCCCGAGGACAACGTAGACGCGCGTGTTGGTTTTATCCATGCGCGCGCCAATCGCGAGGCCCGCGCCAACGGAAAGTCCCTGGCCAAGCGACCCGGTGGCGGCATCGACGCCGTGAATGCGAGGCGTCGGGTGGCCTTCCAGTTCACTCGAAAATTCGCGGAGCGTCATCACGCGCGAGACTGGAAAAACGCCGGCTTCGGCGAGCGCGGAGTACAGCACGGGAGCCGCGTGGCCCTTCGAGAGCACGAAGCGGTCGTTATCGTTCGAATTTGCGTTTTTCGGATCGAATTTCATCGCATAGAAAAATACTCCTGCCATCAATTCCGCGGCGGACATGCAAGAGGTGGGATGGCCCGATCCCGCAGCGGTAGTTGACATCATCGAATAGATGCTCAGGAGCCGCGCTTTTTGTTTGATGCCGTCAATCGTGGCTTGTGTGGGTCCGGCAGATGAAGTAGCACTCATGGAGGCTCCTTGATGCTGGCTTTCGGAATCCCAATCTTACCTGTTTCAGCTCCGATACGAAAACCTGATTCTTGCTACATCGGCACCGCGGCGCAGCGTGTGACAAAGACGGATTGCTTTTCGCGAGTGCGAAACGTAGATTTGTCGCATCGTTTCACTCACAGGAGAGGCCGATGGATTCAATTTCGATCACCGTGAACGGAAAAGCGCATTCGGTGGAAGTGACGCCGGACACACCGCTGCTCTGGGTTTTGCGCGATACGCTGGGACTGACCGGCACGAAATTCGGCTGCGGTATGGCACTTTGCGGCGCATGCACGGTGCACGTGGACGGCGAGGCAACGCGTTCCTGCACCACGCGAATTTCGGCTGTGGCGGGACGAAACATCACGACAATCGAAGGGCTTTCCGCCGACGGACGGCACCCGGTGCAACTCGCGTGGATCGATGAACAAGTGGCGCAGTGCGGGTACTGCCAGGTGGGAATGATCATGACGAGCGCGGCTTTACTCGCAAAAAATGCGAGTCCCACGGACGCGGATATCGACGACGCCCTCGGCGGGCACATCTGCCGCTGCGGAACGTACCAACGGATTCGCGCGGCGGTACACGATGCTGCCTCGAAACCGAGTGCGAAGCCGGTTGCAGCAGGAGCGGCACAATGAGCGCCCTCGCAGGGAATATCGCACGCGTTTCACGTCGAGATTTCTTGAAAACGGGGGCGGCAGGCGGCGCAGGTCTCGTGATTGGATTCTATTGGGGCGCGTCGCCGCTCGTTCACGCTGCCACCGAGGCCTCGAAAGACTTTGCGCCGAATGCTTACATCGCGATTCATCCCGACGGCGAGATTCGACTCATCGCGGCGCGCTCGGAAATGGGCCAGGGCGTGCGAACGTCGATGATTATGATTTTAGCGGAAGAACTCGACGCCGATTGGTCGCGCATCAAGGTGGAGCAAGCAGTCGCAACCTCGGAAATGAAATATGGCGACATGACAACCGGCGGAAGCGAAAGCGTTCGCAGTTCTTGGGATCCGCTGCGGCAAGCGGGAGCAGCCGCCCGCGACATGCTGGTTGCGGCGGCGGCAGAAACGTGGAGCGTTCGAAAAGACGAGTGCAGCGCGACCGGAAACAGCATAGTCGAGCACAAGAAGTCCGGCCGCCGCTTGGAATATGGAGCGCTCGCTGCAAAGGCCGCCACATTGCCCGTTCCAAAAGACGTGCCGCTGAAGGATCCGAAAGACTACCGAATCATCGGAACTGTAAGGCCACGCGTCGATAGCGGCCCTATCGTGATCGGCGAAGCACACTACGGCATCGACACGAAAGTTCCAGGAATGCTGTATGCGGTGGTTGCTCGGCCTCCAGTTTTCGGCGGACGCGTGAAGAAATTCGATCCGGCGCGAGCCGAAGCTGTGGCGGGCGTGAAGAAAGTTGTGGAAGTTCCGGCGGTGGAGATGCCGCCGTTATTTGGAGAGGAACGGCCGGCGAATTCCGGTCACCAGCACTATTTGTGGGGCGGAGTAGCGGTGGTCGCGGACTCTACATGGCAAGCCATTGCGGGACGCAAAGCCCTCGCGATCGATTGGGATCCCGGACCGGGCGCGGACGAATCGAGCGAGAAGCAGCGGGCGGCCTGTGCGGCGCTGGTGAAGAGCCCGGGCAAGGAGCTGCGCAAGATTGGCGATCCTGAGAAATCGCTCGACGGCGCGGCAAAGAAAATCGAAGCAGAGTACGAGTTGCCGTTCGTCGCGCACACTACGATGGAGCCGCCGAATTGCACCGCAAATGTGCACGACGGCAAATGCGAAGTGTGGGCGCCCACTCAAAATTCCGGCGGCATGGCCACGGCGCTCGCAAGCGCCCTGGGAATTTCCGCGTCGGCGATTACGATTCACATCACTTTGCTCGGCGGCGGATTCGGACGCCGGTTGAACATCGACTACGGCGTGGAAGCCGCGCTGATTTCGAAAGCCGCAGGCGCGCCGGTGAAAGTGATCTGGACGCGTGAGGACGACGTTCGCCACGACTTTTACCGGCCAATGAGCCATCACCGGATGCGTGCTGGAATCGACGCGCAAAATCACGTGACGTCGTGGATGCACCACATTGCAGCACCCACTACGGACGGAATGTACGTGGGCGGCGATGTCCCGGACATTGGCGGCACGGAAATCGCTGGAACCGGCCTCGCCGGCGGCACCGTGCCAAACTATTTGCTCGAAGCGAGTTTCCTGCACACGGCGGTGCCTCGTGGCTACTGGCGCGGCGTCGATTCAACATGGAACCATTTCGCGGTGCAGAGTTTCATCGATGAAATTGCAGCAGCGACAGGAAAAGATCCGCTCGAATTGCGCCGCGAATTAATCGCGACGAAATCAAAACCGGAAACCGGGGGCGGAGATCAGAGCCCCGTGGATGTGATGCGGTTGAGGCGCGTACTGGATCTGGCGGCGGAGAAAGCGGGATGGGGCGAGCACCTTCCAAAGGGACGCGGGCGCGGAATTGCCGGCCTCGCCGGATGGGGCACGTACATCACGTACGTTGCGGACGTGACGGTTGCAAACGATGGCACTGTGAAAGTAGATCGCGTGGTCTGCGCGATTGATTGCGGGCAGGTGATCAATCCGGACATGGTGAAAGCCCAGGTAGAAGGCGGAATCGTGTTTGGACTCACCGCCGCGCTTTTCGACGAAATCACAATCGCAGGCGGCCAAACGCAACAAAGCAATTTCAATAATTATCCGATGATGCGCATCAACGACATGCCGCGTGTGGAAGTGCACATTGTGCCGAGCCATGAATCGCCCGGCGGGTGCGGCGAGCCGCCTGTGCCGTCGATCGCCCCAGCCGTCGCGAATGCGATTTTTGCTGCGACGGGAAAAAGATTGCGTAGGCTGCCATTTCAAACGCAGGAGCTTGCGAAGACGTAGCGGGTGATCAGCGGCAGCGCCGCCGAGCGAGCTGAAAACCTAGCTGGTGTCTGAAAGATCAGCGCCGATGGCTTCTTTTCCGCTCATCGTCACGATCGCCACTAAAATCGCCACCACCAGAACCGTCCACCCGAGGACGGGCGCGTAGCTGCCGCGGTAATGCTGTTCCGCGAGCTTCGCCTGTATCACTGAATTCCGAGACGACAGCAGATTGCCCAGCTGATACGCGAAACCTGGAAACGTGGCGCGCACCGCGGGCGGGGAAAGCTCGTTCAAGTGCGCTGGAATCACTCCCCACGCGCCCTGCACCATGAACTGCATCAGAAAACCGCCGCACGCGAGCATCGGTGCCGTATGCGAAAACGCCCACAGCGGAATCATCGGTATCGTGAGAAGCGATGCGATCACAATTGCTTTTCTTCGACCGAGACGCTCAGACCAGGTTCCGAAGAGAATTCCGCCGATTAACGCGCCGACGTTATACACAATCGCAACCTGGCTGACGGTTTTTGGCGAGAAGCCATGGTCCTTTTGCAAGAAAGTCGGGTAAAGATCCTGCGTGCCATGGCTGAAAGAATTGAAAGCGAACATCAGCAATACAAGGAAAAGGAAGCTCCCAAAATATTTGCGGATGTCTCTAGGAAGATCGCGCTCCGCTGCCTTGGAGACACGCCCCGCCAGCCACGCTGGCGATTCCTCCACCTTTGTGCGGATATAGATGATGAGAAACGCGGGAAGCGCGCCGACGACAAACATTCCTCGCCAGCCAATGATCGGAAATAAAAGGCCATAGGAGAGGGCCGCCAGCAGATATCCGACCACGTAACCTTCCTGCAGCAGGCCGGAGAAAAATCCACGGCCTTTCGTCGGCAGAGTTTCAAACGCCAGCGCCGCACCCACGCCCCATTCGCCGCCCATCGCAATACCAAAACACGCGCGCATGATCAGAAATACTTTGAGCGACGGAGCGAACGCGGAAGCGAGCTCGAAAACCGAGTACGCGATGATGTCGAGCATCAACGTAGGCCGGCGACCGAAGCGGTCGGCCATCAATCCGAACAAAAACGCGCCGACCGGGCGCATCGCGAGCGTGAGAAAGATTGCTTCGGCGATTGCGGAAACTTTCGTGTGGAATTCAGTGGCGATCGCGCTGACACAAAAAATCAAAATGAAAAAATCGAAGGCATCGAGCGACCAGCCAAGAAAGCAGGCGATGAAGGTGTTGCGCTGAACGGAAGTGAGCCGCCGAAAATTCCCGATAAAGCTCATGGTTTCGTTCTCTCCCGAACTTTCGGGGATACTAACATATCCGCCACGCGCGCGACCTGCTCCATCTCCCGCACGTCATGGACGCGCACGATGTGCGCTCCGTGCAAGATGGATGCTGTCACAGCCGCAGCCGTACCGAAGATTCGCTCGCGCTCCGGAATCCCGCCGAGTGTACGGCCGATGAATCCCTTGCGCGATGGACCGATGAGAAGCGGATACCCGAGGCGCGCAAGTTCGGAAAGCCTCGCAATCACTTCATAGTTCTGGTCAAAACTCTTTCCGAAACCGAGGCCCGGATCGAGGACGATCTGCGATTTTGGAACGCCGGCGCGACGTGCGAGCACGGTGGCTTTTTTCAGGCCCGCTGTTACGTCGAGCATCACATTTCGAGCGAACGGAGCCGTCTGCATCGTGCTCGGCTCACCGCGCATGTGCATCAAGACGAGCGGTAGCTTGCGGCGGCGCGCCACTTCCGCGACGCGGGCATCACGGCGCAACGCGGTGACGTCGTTGATAATTTCCGCACCCGCTTCGGCGGCAGCTTCGGCCACTTCCGATTTATTTGTGTCGATCGAGCTCGGGATTTTCAGCTTGTTGCGCAGCGCCCTCAGAACAGGAAGTACCCGGCGCATTTCTTCATCCGCAGAAAGCCATTCCGCGCCAGGCCGCGTCGATTCGCCGCCGATATCGATAATGTCGGCGCCCGCGCTCTGCATATCAAGCGCACGAGCGACGGCGGCTTCCACGTCGAGATTCAGCCCGTCACCGGAGAAGCTGTCAGGCGTGACGTTTACGACGCCCATTAGAAGCGTCCGCTCGCCTAGAACCAGTGTGCGCGACGGCAGCCGCAGCCGAAATTTCTTTCGAAGAAACAATCGCGAAGACATCGCGCGATATTGAACCACGGTTTTTGCAATCGAGACTCGCAAAAACGAATACGGGGTGTAATTTTCGCGGAATTCAATTTAAGTTGGCGTGTCGTTAGCTACTTTGGTGCGGCAGGAAGATAGTACGCACCCCGATTGACGACGGTTGCGTTTCCATGACCGACGACTTCGACTCGCAATCGGTGCCAGCCAGCGTGACCTGCGGAATCCCCCTTGAGATAGAACCCGAGCGTGTACTCGGAGCTGATCCGCTGGGCGATGCGACGGAATACGTCAGCCAAGCTGGCTGAATCGCGCAAGAAATAAAGCTGGCCGCCAGAGCGGCGAACCAATTCAGCGAGATACAGTGTATAGGCAGGAACGCCGGATTTCGCCGCGTCCGAAACAAGCAAACTCGCATCTTTTTGCCTGGCGAACCATTCCGGCGTCATCACCTTCGGATGATTTTCCGTGGACACAGCGAAGATCTGAATGTCTGCAGCTGCCAGTGCACGAACCACGTCCTCGAATGTTAGACGATTATTCGGCTGGCCGGGTCGTGGCGCCGCCGTCGCGGGATCAAGCGTCAATCCAAGCCCGCTGTCCTGCCCGTCGGTGAGCAGCACGATCGCTTTGCGCCCTTCGCGGCCGCCGAGAAACACCTTCGCTGCCGTGAGGTACAGAGCGGAGTAGATATTCGTCCCGCCGACATCTCCAAGCATCTGCCGAACGTCCACCCGATCGACGCCGCGCCGGATGAAATCGCGATCGCTCGAGAAATCCGTTTGCAGATAAGTGTGGGCAGAGAAATCGACGACTGCCACCTGATCGGTAGGACCGAGCCCTTCCACGAGCGACAGTGCGGCGCGTTTCATTTCGTCCGAGTCGCGAAGCACGCTCGGACTCGCGTCAATCACGAGCGCGACACTGGCCGGTTCGCTCGACATCTGAAAATAGGAAAGCTGCTGCTCGACGCCGTCATCGTAGATACGAAAATCGGAACGTTTCAAATCCGTGATGGCGCTGCCATCCGCATTGAAAACGCTGCAGGTGACGGGAACGATCTGCGAGGTTACGCGAATTGCGTGATCGGGCGCCGGTGCCGACAAGGGGTTAGAAGCCGTCGCGCCCGCGGAGCCAATCGTCAGCTCGCCAGTGGCAGGATCGCGATGCCACACCACTCCTTCATCCAATTGACGCGGCTTCGAGAGTTTTTTCTTTTGGCTCGAATGATTCTGCGGAGTCGGTTTCTGTGTCGATATCGAGTGCGCGTCTGGTGGAAGCGTGCAGATAGCAAAACAGCTCGCGAGGACTGGCAAGAGCAAGGGAGCCATCCTGGCGAATGCTGCCGGCCGCCGGTTCGCGTTCGCCACGAGCGGAAAATTACGCATTGCGAGATTCAATCGAGATCGAAATCACGGAGAGGCTTTTCGATGGGACCGTCTTTCGCTTTCTTCAGGCCTTCTGCAAATTTTCGCGCGAGAACATCTTCCTTCGATTTTTCAGCTTCCACCGAAGCACGAAATTTCGCTTCCACAGCATCGGTGTGCTGCCGCAAGAGCTGCGCGGTATCGTCAAGATCAATCGAGGGAGGAGGCTTGGGCGGTGGAACGTGCGACAGCACGACGCCTAGATTGCGATCAAGCGTCAGTTTCGCCTTGCAACAAGGGCAATCAGCTTCGAAGGTCTCTTTGTTCTCGCGAGGCATAGGGGCATTTTACGCCAATTTGCTGCCGCAAGATCAAATTGCCACAAAGGTACGGAGAAACAGCGGAACGAAACGAAAAACGGCGCCCCGACGAATTGCCGGAGCGCCGTCAGATTCTCAAATCGGATGCAAAGCTTCTAAGCCGGAGCGGGCTTTTCGCCCTTCGCGAGGCCGGGAAGCGGTCGCGGCTCAGGACGCAGCGTAAGCTGCGGTTCCCTCGTAGAAACGGGAGGCGCGTTCGGCGGCGGTGGCGGCTTTTCCGGAAGCGGCTTGCCTTCCATCAGAAGTTTCAACTCGGTGGCGTCGAGCACTTCACGCACGAGTAGCGCCTGGGCAACACGTTCGAGCGCATCGCGATACGTTTCAAGAATATTTCGAGCCTTCGAGTAGCCGTTCGTGATGATGCCGCGGACTTCCTCGTCAATCTTGATCGCGGTGTCTTCGGAATAGTCGCGATGCTGCGCAATTTCGCGGCCCAGGAAAATCGCTTCTTCCTTTTTGCCGAAGGTCAGCGGGCCGAGCGGGCTCATGCCCCACTCGCAAACCATCTGTCGCGCAATTTCCGTGGCACGCTCGATGTCGTTTCCCGCGCCGGTCGTAATGTGATGAAGGAAAATTTCCTCTGCTGCGCGTCCGCCCATCAGCACGGCAAGTTGCGATTCGAGAAATTCCTTGGTGTAAGTATGTTTGTCGTCGATCGGCAATTGCATCGTGACGCCCAGAGCCATACCGCGCGGAATGATCGTCACTTTGTGCAGCGGGTCTGCACCCGGTGTCATCGCAGCGACGAGAGCGTGGCCAGCTTCGTGGTATGCCGTGTTGCGCTTTTCCTCGTCGGAAAGAATCATCGAGCGGCGCTCGACGCCCATCAGAACTTTGTCCTTCGACATTTCGAAATCGAACATCGTGACGAGCTTGCGATTCTGGCGCGCCGCCCAGAGTGCGGACTCGTTCACGAGATTCGCGAGGTCAGCACCAGAAAATCCCGGCGTGCCACGGGCAATCACGGAAAGATCCACATCATCCGAGAGAGGCACCTTGCGCGTATGAACGCGTAGAATTTCTTCGCGGCCTTTCACGTCAGGACGAGGCACCACCACGCGGCGATCGAAGCGGCCCGGGCGCAGAAGAGCCGGGTCGAGAACGTCCGGCCGGTTGGTAGCGGCAATTAAGATCACGCCTTCATTCGATTCAAACCCGTCCATTTCAACCAGCAAGGCGTTCAGAGTCTGTTCGCGTTCGTCGTGACCGCCGCCAAGACCAGCGCCGCGGTGACGCCCGACAGCGTCAATTTCATCGATGAAAATGATGCAAGGAGCATTCTTCTTGCCCTGCTCGAAAAGATCGCGAACGCGGCTCGCGCCGACACCGACAAACATTTCGACGAAATCCGAGCCAGAAATTGAGAAGAACGGAACATTCGCTTCGCCTGCGATGGCGCGGGCAAGCAGAGTCTTACCAGTTCCCGGAGGCCCGACAAGCAGTACTCCCTTAGGGATGCGGCCACCGAGTTTCTGGAATTTCTGGGGATCTTTCAGGAAGTCGATAATCTCGTACAGCTCTTCTTTTGGCTCGTCGATTCCCGCAACATCTTTAAACGTAGCTTTTTTCTGCTGCGCGGTAAGCAAACGAGCGCGCGACTTTCCAAAACTCAGCGCCTTGTTTCCGCCCGCCTGCATCTGCTTCATCATGAAAATCCAGAAGGCCACGAGAAGCATCAGCGGCGCAAAGTTTACGATGAACGTCAGCCAGTCGGCGTTCTTCACTTCCTTGTAGTTGTATAGGACGCCCTTGTCTTGCAGCGTTTTCGTTACGTCTGGAATCGCGGTGTTGGCAATCGTCACGTTGCGGAACTTTCCGCCGTCGCGATATTCGCCCTGAAGCTCAGCGCTGTTCGGTGAAAGGTAGATTGTTACGTCCTTCACCTGCCCCTGCTCCACCTTAGCCAGGAAATTCGTGTAATTAGGCTCGTCCTCGTGCGCGGACTGGCCGCTGGTGGACGCCATTCGCCACAAAACAACCGCGAGCAAAATCATCAAAAGCCAAAATAAAATAGTGCGGACTGTTGAATTCACCGTGTTACCTCACCCTCTTTGACACCGTCGAGCTTCCCAAGTGCACGCCTGCCGTTCAATATAGTACTTAGATGCGCCTGCGAAGCCTTCGTATGCACGATCCAGGCCGCTTTCGTGCGTCCACCAAATCTGAAGCTAAAGCGTGTCTTCTTCGATCACTACGCCGACCGTCGTCGTTCTGCCGAACGCAAAATTCATCCGCCGCCGCCATCCCGCGTGCCCAAATCACTTGCCCGGCGCTCTCAAGCACCGGCCAGGAAGCGCGTTGGTCGCTGGGAATCCGCCCGGCCAGGAACATTTGCTTGAGTTTCTGGATTTGGCGGTGGCCGCGGGGCCGGTAGGCGTCGCCCGGCTGCCAGTTCCGCAAGATTAATGGAGTGCGGATAGCCGCAGCATCGAGAGCTTCGCCGTCAGTTTTAGTGTCGCTCTCTGCCAAGGGCCAGTCAACTAGTTTCAGCCGGAAGCGGGTTGCGAGTTCCGGCACAGGAATAACGGCGGCGCCGCGAGTAGGAAGCGTCACCACGTAATGATACGTGGCTGAATGGATTTTGGTTTCCCCGCCCGGACTCGGGTGTTCGACGCCGCAAACCTGCGAAAACACAAGTTTGTCGAACACGCGCTCCACTTGAATATTTCCTGGGAGCTCCAGGCGCTTGCCGCTGCTCGACTCGGCGGCGAGGTGAATGACCTGCTCCACATGGCGCGCAGACAAGTCGCAGCGGTCGCCACGCAGTTTCTCGTAGAGACGGCGAACCATCCGCTCGGTAAGCGCGCGGGTGGCTTCGACGCCACATGCGGGGCTGGAGCGTTCTGTCGCTGCGCGAAACGAAAGCGGCGCTAGCAGACTGGCCGCACGAATCGTCAAACTCTGATCCGCGACACCGCCGGTTGTGAACTCGGCCAACCGATCTTCAACAATCGCGTTCCAGAACAATTCATCCTCGCGCGCAAAACGAGCGAGCTCGCCGAGGTGGCTGACACTCGCGGGCGAAAAATCACGTTCGAGAACCGGCAGAAGCTGTGCGCGAATGCGCGCCCGGAGGCGTCGCTGATCCAGATTCGTCAAATCCTCGCGCCACGCTTGCCCGCGCTCGCGCAAATACTCGCGCAGTTCTCGCCCGCTCGTGCTTAGGAGAGGACGAACGAGCGTGCCGCCGCCGGGCGAATTCATAAGCGGGTAAATTCCAGCAAGGCCGGTGAGCCCCGTTCCCCTAATTACGTGGGCGAGCACCGTTTCGGCTTGATCGTCTGCAGTGTGTGCGATGGCGATATGAGTCGCTTTTCCGTCGTTTAAAACTCGATCGAAAAACGCGTAGCGGAGACGGCGCGCAGAATCTTCCAGATTCCAACCGTACTGCTCTGCAGCACCGCGCACATCCTCACGCGCGCTCACTAATTCCAGGCCGCTAGCCCGTGCCACTTCTGCAACAAATGCAGCATCGGCATCCGATTCTGCTCCGCGAAGCATGTGATCGAAGTGGACTACCAGAAGCGTGATGCCCAATTCATTGCGAAGCGTCTCCAGCAAACGCAGAAGAGCCATGGAATCGGCCCCGCCAGAAACGGCAACGCCGACGCGATCTCCGGCTGACAGCATTCGAGCTTGGCGAATGCATGCGAGCACGCGTTGTTCGAGTGGAGTACGCATGGGCTTGAATTCTTCGAACTCCCACAAACGAAACGGTTCGAGAGAATTGATTTTCTATCCTAGCAGCAGGCCGGGAAGGGGTCGAGTGCCGCACACTTCGAGCGCGGGCTTCTCGCCGGAGGGGAAGAAACAATCTAGGTGCGGTCAGCGACCTGTTGAGTGAACAAATCCCTGCTGTAGGAAATACGCCTGTCGAGAGCTACAGCCGCGAAATGGGAACAGCTTTGGCGCTCCAGGTCGGTCCACGCCGCAATTTTTGGAATCACAATCGCCGAAATAGCTTTCATCACACGAAGCAGCCCGTAATACGTGCCCACGGCTCGAATCTCGGCTTGATCGTCGCCGCGTTCAGGGCACAACCGCACCAATTGTACGAGTTTCGGAAAATCTTCCGCTCCGGCCCGGTCGTCCGCAATCCCGCTCACTTCGCGGACACGCTCCGACAACTCCACTTTTCGGCTGGCGCCGAGGATCGACCGGCAATAGGAAATAAAGAATTGCAGGAACAACGCGATCGACGCCACGCAAATGAGTGCTGCCATCATCGGGCTCTCGCCACCAGTCGCGCTGTTGCCAGTCGCGCGTCTTCAGACACCTTTGCAAATGTATAGGCCCACGCAATCGGCAGCCACACTCCCATGATCGGCGGAACCCAGCGAAGCACGGACGGCTGCAAGCTCGGGAAGAGATTGCGAAGCGCGTACGTGCATGCCGTTGCGCTGAAGTAAACGCCCAATGCCAGAACCAACTGAATTAAACGAGTTCGCGTTTCGCGCAGTTTCAGTATCGCGCCCCACAATAGATACGTGAGCACGACTCCAACGAAATGGAGATTCTGTCCAAGCTCAACCACGAACCGCGAAGTCAAGTGATTCCGATTTTCATGCACCACCACATACGAAAACAGGGCAGTCGCCAATAGCAGGAGCACGGCGGCGCCTCGGATGTACCCGCGCACGTTCATCTCATCGAAAGTCTGCTGGTAGAACTGAATGATCGTCCAGAACAACAGAATCAAGAGAAGGCTTTCCGTGTAGTAGTAATAATAGAAGTATTGCGGGGAAGTGAAACCGTACCGATCCACATAAAAGTACTGCCCGCAGTTCACCAAAGCGGCGCAAAGCATATAAATTGTTAGGGATAAGTACCGAAGGACGTCTCGCCGGTAGATTACACACACCACCACGGCGATTTCCACGAGGAAACCTACGATCCAAATCGCGTAATCAAACGGGCCAAGCATTGAGCCTTGTTTCCGAGGCCTGGCCCAGACCAACTCCCGCTATTGCGGGACCGTCTCGCTAACTACCAAGGAGACGGAGGCATCGGTCCGCTGGTGTTCGCCCAAGGTGAAGGCGGCATCGGACCGCTGGTGTTGGCTGCCAGCCACGGTGATGGCGGCATTGGACCACTCGTATTTGCCCACGGTGAAGGCGGCATCGGACCGCTCGTGTTTGCCAACGCATGAAGCCCCATCGCGCTGGTCAGTACGAGCAATACCAATACAGCCACAAGCGACCACTTACACATAACCCCTCCGAGTAAGTAACTACGCGGGGGAGCTTATAAGCGGTCTCTTGCCGTCAAGAGGTAAATTTCAGGGGCGTGTGTCTAAACGGTACACACCCCTCCCTCCCTGGCTAAGCCAGAGCCTCTCCGAATTGTCGAGGTCAAAGTAGCGTCCGGAAGCGTGCGCGGTCAATGTTACGAAGGTACTAGTGTTTCGGGACTTTCAAATTGGAGCAGCGCCTGCGTTTCATATCGGAACAGCGCTGCGACCCGCATAAAATCGATGTGTTTCGTGACCTTGGATTTCACCGGGGCGGACGCACCAAAATTGACAGCATTCTCGAATGCGATTATTCTGTAACCCTGATGTTCGCGTCCTTCTATTAGCGATCCTCTACCGCCCCGTCTTCGGGGTGCTGCCTTCACGGTCGTCTACACTGTATTTCAGCTTCAACACTCGCATTTCTGCAATCTTGAGGCACTCCCATGGCGAAATTGACACTTTTTGAAAAACTCGACCGCATCGAATCGCGCTACGACGAAATGACGGCCCAGCTATCCTCGCCCGAGGCACACGACGATACCGATCGTTACCAGAAGCTTGCCAAGGCTCACTCCGACCTCGGCATAATCGTCGCCAAATACCGCGAGTGGAAAGAAATCAATTCCGGACTGGAAGGCGCAAAGCAATTGTTCGCGGAATCTGCTGAACCCGAAATGAAGCAGATGGCGCACGACGAGCAACGCGAACTCGAAGCCAAGCTGGCGCCCGTCGAACGAGAACTGAAGATGTTGCTGATCCCCAAGGATCCCAATGACGAAAAAAACGTGATCGTCGAAATTCGCGCCGGCACTGGCGGCGACGAAGCCTCTCTCTTCGCTGCTGAGCTGTTCCGCATGTACTCCCGATACGCTGAATCGCAAGGTTGGAAAGTTGAAATACTCGAAAGCTCAGCGTCATCGATCGGCGGGATGAAAGAAGTGGTAGCGGCGATTCAGGGTAAGAAAGTTTACTCGAAGCTGAAATATGAAAGTGGAGTACATCGTGTCCAGCGCGTCCCGGCCACCGAGCAGCAGGGTCGCATCCACACATCTGCGGCGACTGTAGCCGTTCTCCCCGAAGCGGAAGATATCGACATCAAAATTGAAGCCAAGGACTTGCGTATTGACACCTTCTGCTCCTCCGGCCCTGGCGGACAATCCGTGAACACCACCTATTCCGCCGTTCGCATCACGCACATTCCCAGCGGCCTCGTGGTTTCACAGCAGGACGAAAAATCGCAAATCAAGAATCGCGCGAAAGCTATGCGCGTGCTCCGGTCGCGGCTCTATGAAATGGAACAGGAAAAGCAGCACGCGGCCCTTGCCGCTGAAAGAAAAGGGCAGATCAAAACTGGCGACCGCTCCGAAAAAATCCGCACTTACAATTTCCCGCAGAATCGCGTCACCGACCACCGCATCAACTTTACTCTTCACCAGCTCACTGAAGCGATGGACGGCAAGCTCGGCTCGCTCGTCGACGCGCTCGTCACTCACTTCGAATCCGAGCGATTGGATGAGGAACTCGACCACGAGTAATTGCTCCTGTGCAGACAATCGATATTCGCGCGGCACTTAGGCACGCAATCGAATCATTGCGCGCAGCAAAGGTCCCATCGCATACGCTCGCAGCCGAACTGCTCCTAATGCACGCGCTGGGGCGAGACCGCACGTGGATATATTCGCATCCGGAAGACGCGCTCGATCCATCCGCTCTCGAACGCCTAACGAAGTACGTTTCGCGCCGCGCTTCGGGCGAGCCAACGCAATACATCACCGGCAAGCAGGAGTTCTGGGGACTCGAGTTCGAAGTGACGCCCGCGGTCCTGATTCCGCGCCCTGAAACAGAGCACGTCGTCGAAGTCGCTCTCGAGCGGCTCGGCCCACGTGGAATCAAGATCGATATGGCAACCGGCGCGCCCAGCGACCCGCTTAGAATTGTCGACGTGGGCACAGGGTCTGGTTGCCTCGCCGTTGCCCTCGCATATGAACTCCCACACGCTAGTGTCGTCGCGACTGATATTTCTGCCGCCTCCCTCGAAGTCGCCCGCCGCAACGCGACACGCCACAGCCTCGAAAATCGCGTCAGCTTTGTGCAGGCCGACTTGCTCGCATCAATCCAGGAATCCAATTCGTTCGACGTGATCGTCAGCAATCCTCCGTATATCGGACGCGATGAAGCATCGCAGCTGCCGCGCGAGGTCCGTGAACACGAACCAGAACGCGCGCTCTTTGGCGGCGCAACGGGAATTGAAATGTACGCGCGCCTGATCGACCAATCCGCCTGCCTGCTCCACCGCGGCGGGATTCTGGTGCTCGAGCTCGGTCACAATTCCGCAGATCACGTTCGCGGATTGCTCTACGGCCAACCGGCGTGGGTGAATGTAAGCATCACAAATGATCTCGCCGGAATCCCGCGCGTGATCGCCGCGGAGCGATCGTAGTATCACCTTCCTCGCAGTTTTCTGGCACCTCCTCCGTTCCCTCCGCGTTGTATAGTTATGCGCTAGAATTGCCATGCCGAAGCTGGCTCAATTCCGCGCAAAACATGATGCCCCACCGATCGCGCCCGCCGATTCCTTCGGATCCATTCTCCACATCGATATGGACGCGTTTTTTGTGTCCGTCGAACTGCTGGCGCGCCCGGAACTCCGAGGCCTGCCCGTTGTAGTTGGCGGGCAACGAGACCAGCGTGGAGTTGTCTCTGCAGCGAGTTACGAAGCGCGGAAATTCGGTGTTCACTCCGCGATGCCTCTACGCACTGCCGCGAAACTCTGCCCACAGGCCATATTTCTCGATGGCCACCATCAGCTCTACGGACAATGGAGCGATCGTGTCGCTGAAATCCTCAGTAAATTCTCGCCCGTCGTCGAAATGGCATCGATCGACGAAGCCTACCTTGACCTCGCCGGAACCGAACGGCTTCACGGCCCGCCTCTAGCCGCGGCGCACAAGCTGCTGCTTGAAATTACCGCAACAACCAGCCTTCCATGCTCAGGTGGCCTCGGAGCCACGCGGCTCGTAGCAAAAGTAGCGAGCGACCAGGCCAAACCGCGTGGCCTCGTTTGGGTTGCGCCGGGAAGCGAAGCGGCATTTCTCGCGCCGCTCGCGGTGCGCAGAATTCCCGGTATCGGCAAAGTTACAGAAGCTGCTCTGAAGTCTCTCCGCATCGAAACGGTTGGCCAGCTGCAGCAGATTCCGCTCGAACGCCTCGAAGAAACGTTTCGGACGCTGGGGCACCGCTCTTTTTCGCAAAGCGCACGGAATCGACTCCTACGAATTTTTCATCGACGCCGAACCAAAATCGATCTCACACAACCAAACTTTTGGAACCGATACAAACGATCGAGCGCTCCTCGAATCCACTCTGAGCCACCTCACGCAGAAAGCAACGAAGCGTCTCCGCGACGCCGGCCTTCACGCGCGAACCGTGAGCCTCACACTGCGCTATGCAGACTTCAAAACCATCTCGCGCAGCCAAACCCTCACCGAGCCCTCTGACCTCGATGAATTAATCCTCCGCACACTCCGCGAACTTTTTTCCGCTGCATGGAATGGAATTGCGATGCTCAGGCTGATCGGCGTCGAACTATCGTCGTTTTCGTCAGGCAGCTGAACAGCTGGATCTGCTGGATCCTGGGCGCCGCGAAAAACTCGAACGCCTCGCGCGAACCACCGATCGATTGCGTGACCGCTTTCGGGTTCTCAAAAGTCCAGCTCGGAGGTTCCCTCACCAAGCGCGATCATCGCGACAAGTAGTTTCCTCGCCCGCCGTATGTCCTATAATGCTGTGCGCATGTCGTCTGCTCCCATCCCCGCCCCAGAAAAAAAGCGCGGCTTCGGCAGGCGCGCGCGCGATTTCTGGGCACGAGTCACCGAAGGGCTCGAGATCGAACAGCTCTGGGGACAATTCCGCTCCGAAGCGGAAGCCAGCTACGGACTTTATTCCAAGGACGTCGACTGGGAAGCCATCAACCGCGAACACAAAAAGTGGAAGCGGCCGATCTTCGGCGCGTGGGCGCTTTTTCAGACCCTGCTCATGAAGCTTTCGCCCGCGCGACGCGTGCTGCTGCTCGTCGCAGTCGTTCTCCTAATGGTGCAACCGGAAATTCACACCGGCGGGGGACAAATCACTCTTGGCCTTGGCGGGTTCGGCGCGCTGATTTTGTTTCTCCTTCTCGCGCTGGAGCTCGCGGATCGCGTAACCATGAAACGCGATCTTGAAATCGCGCGCGAAATTCAGCAGTGGCTCGTCCCGGATCATCCGCCGCATGTTCCGGGCGTCGACATTGCTTTCGCAACCCGCCCGCAAAACACCGTGGCAGGCGATTACTACGACGCGTTCACGCGCCCCGCACCGGGAGACAGGACGGGGACAGGCCCATTAATTATCGCCGTCGCTGACGTCGCAGGAAAAAGTGTGCCTGCGGCGCTGTTGATGGCAACCTTTCAAGCGAGCCTTCGAGCCCTCGCCGCAACGCCCGCTACGCTGGACGAAATCGTTGCCGGCCTCGAACGTTACGCACGCGCACACAGCCTCGAAGGCCGCCGCTTCACCACCGCGTTCATCGCTGAGATCGATCCTGCTACACGCGAGATGCGCTTTGTGAATGCCGGACACAATGACCCAGTGCTCCTTAGAGTTTCCGGCCAAATCGAACGCCTCTCAACGGGCGGACCGCCATTCGGCTTGCCACTTTTTACGCCTGAGGAGGTTCCCTATCCTTCAGGGCGCGCGCAACTCGAACCCGGAGATTTATTATTTATTTTCACCGATGGCGTCGTCGAAGCCGTCAACGATTCGGAGGAAGAATACGGCGAGAAGCGCCTGCTCCCCTGCCTTCAATCGGCTCCGGCTGGCACTTCCGCGGCGGAGGTATTGCGAAGAGTGATGTTTGACGTGAACGCGTTTGTGGGCTACGTGCGGCAGCATGACGACATCACCTGCCTCGTCCTTCGCGTCGCTGCGTAATCCCAGTAAAATCCAGATTCTCGCTCCCGGAACCCTCAACTTCCCACGCCTGCTGTTTTCCCGCATAATCCGCCTATGGACGCGCGCGAACTCGCCACCAATATTTGCCAAGTGCTGCGCGAGCAAGGCCATCAGGCTTTCCTCGCGGGCGGATGTGTGCGCGACACTCTTCTAGGCCGCGAGCCAATCGACTTCGACGTCGCAACCGACGCGCCGCCCGAGCGCGTGCAGGAATTATTTCCCGAGAGTCTCGCGGTCGGCGCGAAGTTCGGCGTAGTAATCGTCACGGACGGACCAGTCCATGTGGAAGTCGCGACGTTTCGTTCCGACATCGGCTACTCGGACGGCCGCCATCCGGACAAAGTGGTCTACGCCAACTACACCGCAAGAAGACGTAAAGCGGCGCGATTTCACGATCAATGGCCTGATGCTCGATCCCTTCACGAACGAAGTGCTCGATTTCGTAGGCGGCCGCAAGGACTTGAGCGCGGGAATCATTCGCGCCATCGGCAATCCCGACGAGAGATTCCGCGAAGACAAACTGCGCATGATTCGCGCCGTCCGGTTTGCCGCGCGTTTCCGGTATGCGATCGAAAGCCGCACGTTTATCGCGATCACAAAACTCGCCGACGGAAATTCATCAAGTTTCAGCCGAGCGGATTCGCGATGAACTAACCAAGATCCTCACCGAAGGCGCAGCGCGCCGCGGATTTCGAACTCCTCGACGAATCAAACCTACTGCCGGAGATTCTTCCTGAAATCGCGAAAATGAAGGGTGTGGAGCAGCCGCCGCAATTCCATCCCGAAGGTGACGTGTGGATCCACACGTTGCTGATGCTCGAACAACTTCGCGCGGGATCTTCGCCGACGCTCGCATGGGGGGTCCTGCTGCACGACGTCGGCAAGCCGCCCACCTTTACGCCGCCGGCGGGCCCGAACGGGCGGATTCGCTTCGACCATCATGTCGAGGTTGGAACGAAAATGGCGGAGGAAATCTGCAAGCGCCTGCGCTTTTCAAATGACGAGACCGAACCAAATAGCGGCGCTCGTTGCAAATCATCTGCGCTTCAAAGATGTTGCCCAGATGAAACTCTCTACGCTGAAACGGTTTGTTCGGTTGAACAAGTTCGAAGAGCACCTCGAACTGCACCGCCTCGATTGCTCCTCAAGCCACCGAAATATGGATGCCTACGACTTCGTCCAGCGCTTCATCGCCGAGACGCCCGCTGAGCAAGTCCGCCCGGAAAGGCTCGTTACAGGTGAAGATCTCAAAGGTTTGGGTTATGCGCCAGGGCCACGTTTTAAGGAAATCTTGGCGGCCGTTGAGGACGCGCAGCTAAATGGCACGATTTCGAGCCGAGAGGAAGCATTGAAGCTGGTACGGAGCTCCTTTCGAGTTTCTTCTGAATAGTAATAAGATACATTATTTACAGTATTTTATGTACCATCAAGATAGTCGGATAAGAGACCTAGTCACTTGCATTTCCTATAGTTGAGTGCCGTACACTCACTAAGACTTATATCAGCTAACGAAACCTCACAATCCTTTTTGCCTTTCCGTGCATCTAAACCTTCACGGCAGCCGATTAGCTGCCTAAAGGGATTCATATGGGATTTGGGTCCAAGGGGGACATAGTGAGTAAAACCAATCAGAGTTGTTCCAAACGAGCTCCCCATCCTGCCGGTGCGCGACACGGTCCTGTTTCCAGGCGCGGTGATGCCGCTGCCTGTAGGCCGCGATAGCTCGCTGGCACTCCTGAATTCGCTGGACGGGCCGGAAAAACTGCTCGGAGTCGTGGCACAGCTGGATCCTCGAGTGGAAGTCCCGGTTGGATCGGACTTGCACAGCGTAGGCACTCTCGCGAAAGTTCACAAGATGGTGCGCATGCCCAACGGAAACGTGGTTGCGTTTCTCGAAGGGCTCGAGCGCATCCGCGTTGTCGAAGTGATCGGTTTGCAGCCTTTCATCCGCGCGCGAATCGAATCGCAACCGGACCTGGAAGATCAACCCGACGCGGAGTTGACCGCACTGCAGCGAAACGTGCAGGAACTGTTCCGCGAAGTGGTGGCTCGTTCGCCGCAACTTTCCGACGACTTGCAAACCGAGGTGATGAATATCGATACGCCGGGACGGCTGTCGGATTTCGTAGCTGCCACCCTGCCATCGCTGACTACGATGGTTCGGCAGGAGCTGCTCGAAACCTTCAGCGTCCACAAGCGTCTGGAAACTTTGATCAACGAGTTGTCCAAAGAGCGCGAAGTACTCGAACTCCGCAACAAGATTCACGATCAGGTGCAGGAGCAAGTGAATCAGAGCCAGCGCGAATTCTTGCTTCGCGAGCAGATGAAAGCGATTCAGAAAGAACTGGGAGAATCGGACGACGGTCAGGCGGAAATCGACGAGCTTCGCAAGAAGGTCGAAGAGTCCGGCATGACCGCGGAAGCCAAGAAGGAATGCGAACGCGAACTCAAGCGGCTCGCGAAGATGACTCCGGCTTCGGCCGAGTACATGGTCGCGCGCACGTATCTCGAGTGGATGACTTCGTTGCCGTGGAACAAAACGTCCGGCAGCGAGGACATCGACATCCTGAAGGCCGACGAAATCCTGAACGAGGATCACTACGACCTCGACAAGGTAAAAGAGCGCATTCTCGACTATCTCGCGGTGAAGAAGCTGCAGCCCGGCATGAAGGGACCGATTCTGTGCTTTGTCGGGCCTCCAGGCGTCGGCAAGACTTCGCTCGGAAAGTCGATCGCGCGAGCGATGGGCCGGAAGTTCGTCCGCATCTCGCTCGGCGGCATGCACGATGAGGCGGAGATTCGCGGACATCGTCGCACCTACATCGGCGCGTTGCCCGGCCAGATCATTCAGGGTATTCGCAGAGCGGAAACGATGGATCCGGTTTTTATGCTGGACGAAGTGGACAAGCTCGGACGCGATTTCCGCGGTGATCCGTCGGCGGCGCTGATGGAAGTGCTCGATCCGGAACAGAACTCCACGTTCCGCGATCACTACCTCGATACGCCGTTCGATTTGTCGAAGGTCCTCTTCGTCGCGACCGCCAACTGGATGGATCCGATTCCGGAACCGCTGCGAGATCGCATGGAAATCATCGAACTCGCCGGCTACACGGAAGAGGAAAAAGTCCACATCGCGAAGCGATTCCTGATTCCCCGGCAGACCAAGGAACACGGTCTGACAGTTGGGCGAACAGATCGAATTCACCGACGAGGCGTTGCACGACCTGATTCACAGCTACACGCGTGAAGCAGGCGTGCGAAACCTCGAACGCGAAATCGCAACCCTGATCCGCAAACAGGCGCGGCGAATCGCCGAAGGCAAGACGGAAAAGCTGATCGTCTCGCCGGAAATCATTCGCGAAGCGCTCGGTCTGCGAGAAAGTTCGCACCGAAAAGGAAGTCGAGGAGCGCGTTCAAAAGCCGGGCGTATCGGTCGGGCTTGTTTGGACGCCCGTTGGCGGCGACATCGTATTCATCGAAGCCAGCAAGATGCGCGGCGGCAAGCAATTCACCATGACCGGGCATCTGGGCGAAGTGATGCAGGAGTCCATGCGCGCCGCTTTGACGTGGGTGCGTGCGAACGCCGAGCGTTACGGCATCGATCCCGATTTCTTCCGCAAGAACGATATGCACATCCACGTACCGTCGGGCGCGATTCCGAAGGACGGGCCGTCGGCAGGCGTTGCGATGGTCACCGCGCTCGTGAGCTTGCTCACGGGCCGGCCGATTCGGCCTCGCGTCGCGATGACGGGAGAGATTTCGCTCTCCGGAATCGTTCTGCCGATCGGCGGTGTGAAAGAAAAAGTGCTGGGAGCGAAGCGAGCGGGTATTCGCGAAGTCATCCTTCCGTCGGAGAACGAACCGAACGTGAAGGAAGACTTGCAGCCTGAAATGCTCGAAGGCGTGCAGATCCACTATGTCCGCACCGCCGAAGAGGCGCTCGATATCGCGCTCGGCAAATTCGACAAGCCCGTCCGGCCGCTCACGGGCGGCTTGCCGAAAGATCAACCCGCTGCAGGGCCCGTCCACTAAGAGGAGCGTCACGGCGATAAGTAGACAGCCAACAACAGAAGCCCGCGTCCGCCAACGAAGGACGCGGGCTTTTTCTTTTGCACTCGCAAGACACGCCAAAACTTTCCGATTGCGGCCAGGCAAGCATTCGAGTACAGCTAAAACGACTCCAATGCCCTACCGCCCCCGAGAACTCGTCATCCGCGCGCGCGAAGCCGCCGTCTTTCTCCTCGCCACGCTTGACCGCGACGAAATGGTTCAGCGCTTCCTCGATATTTATGCAGGTGAGAACCGCCGCCCCGGCCGCGCCGACCAGCCAGTGCACTACCGCGAACAATTGCAGACCATCCGGAGAGAATCGATCCTCGCAATGACGTTGCGAGTGGAAGCAGCGCTTCCCACGCGATTGAAGGTCCACGTTTCGGTGCGCGACACACGCAAACACCCGGTCAAAAAAGGAAGAAAGGGCAAGAAGGTTGCAAAACGAAAGAGGCCGAGAACTTCCGGAATGGATCTCGCGATTCCGCTGCTCGATCTCTTCCGCGAAGAATTTTTTGTCGCGTTAGGGCAATCGCTCGAGTGGACCCAGGAAGACGCGCAGCAATTCTGGCGCGACTATTCGCTCTACGAAAAACTTTCAGGTAAGGAATCGCGCGGAAATTCCAGGCAAATGGTTCGCGGCGGCGCTTCCGGCCCTTTCGTCGACCGCACCGCGATGCTGCTCGATCCATCTTTGATGGAACAAGCACGCCGCGCCGCTGGCAAGTTCCAGGTGGAGCTCAACGCCGCCGCCGACCGAGTTTTGCGTAAAGTCTTCTCCCGCCGCCGCTCGAATTAGGTGACACCACACCCCGATGCTGTCGTTGTGTTGCAACAGAAGGTCAAGCCAGAGCACACCTGGCGCTGGACGCTGGCGTTGTCGCTAGATGAGCTCAGGGGTAGAATCCAGGTTTCCTGACGAATTCTCAAGGACAGGTCTTGCGAGGTGTGCGGATGCGTCTCTTATTGCTATTTGCGTCGGTACTCATTGGTGCGATTGCGCTGGCCCAAACCCAGAAGCCGAGTGATGTCGCGGCGTTTGTAACTGTCGACGCACCTGTCTTCGTGCTTAAGCACGTTCGAGTGATTGACGGGACAGGTGCAGCAGCGAAAGAAGACCAGACGGTCGTGATCGCGAACGGCAAGATTCAGTCCATCGGTCCAGCTGCGTCCGGCCAAATCCCTCAGAATGCGCAACAACTGGAGCGCTCCGGCTACACGGTCATCCCCGGATTGGTTGGAATGCATAACCACCTTTACTACACCGACTCGTACGCGGTGCAGGTTGTCGATGGAAAGATTGGTGAACCTGGATTATTCGTTGCCGAGATCCCGTACACTGCGCCGCGACTCTATCTGGCGGCAGGGGTGACGACAATGCGTACGACGGGAAGCCTGGAGCCGTACACCGACTTGAAGGTCAAGAACCGGATCGACGCGAACCTGATGCCAGGTCCCAGCATTGATGCCACGGCACCGTATCTGGAAGGTGCCCCGACGCGATTTGCACAGATGCATGAACTGACCGGACCGGACGACGCGAAACGCATGGTGGACTACTGGGCGGCAGAAGGCATGACGTCGTACAAAGCGTACATGAACATCACGCGCGAAGAGTTGAGCGTAGCGATCCAGCAGGCGCACGCTCATAAGCTGAAACTCACCGGGCATCTGTGCTCCGTGACCTGGCCGGAAGCGGTGGCGCTGGGAATCGATGATTTTGAGCATGGACCCGTCTTTACTGACACCGAATTCGTGGCGGATAAGAAACCGGATGTGTGCCCGGTGGGAGGCGCAGGCACTTGGGCGAAGCAGGATGTGAATGGAGCTCCGGTGCAACAGATGATCCACGATCTCGTGACGCACCATGTGGCGGTGACTTCGACGTTGCCCGTGTTTGAAGCAGGCGTGCCGGGAAGACCCAAATTGCAGTCGCGCGTCCTCAATGCGATGTCTGCGGAATCGGCGCAGAGCTACCTGACCGCGCGGGCGAAAGTGGAGTTGGACTCTCCAATGACGGCGCTGCTGCGCAAAGAGATGGATTTTGAGGTGGCATTCTTCAAAGCCGGTGGTTTGCTGCTGGCGGGGCCGGATCCCACCGGAAATGGCGGAGTCCTTCCAGGATTCGGCGATCAACGCGAGATCGAGCTGCTCGTGGAAGCGGGGTTCACTCCAGTCGAAGCCATCCACATAGCAACCGAGAATGGTGCTTCCTATCTCGACCAGCAGGATCGAATTGGAACCCTCGCACCAGGCAAACAGGCAGACCTCGTTTTGATTAAAGGCGATCCCTCAAAGAATATTGACGAGATTGAGAACGTTGAGACGGTCTTCAAGGCCGGGATCGGCTACGATTCGAAAAAGCTAATTGATAGCGTGCGAGGGCAGGTGGGGATTCGTTAGGAGCAAAGCCCAATTGCCACTTGCCAACTCGATTTGGTGAATCTCGTTAGCCACCCGCTAGCCGGGTTGCCGTCTACGCCTCATGCGCGCGCTTCGAGCACGATATTGAACGGAGTCTCCGCAGCTCGCCGCACGTTGCTGAATCCGGCAGACTTCAAAATCTTCGAGAGCCGTCCCTCGCCGGCCTGTGCTCCCAGCGCCAATCCAACTTCTTGCGAGAGCGAAGCAGGCGTGCATAGCATCGTGGACGCGGCGTAATACACTCGTCCGATCGGATTGAGATTGTCCTCGAGCTTGTCGTTCGCAAACGGCTCGACGAGCATCCAAGCGCCGCCCGGCGCGAGCGAATCCTTCACGTGCCGCGCTGCGCCTTCCGGATCGCCCATATCGTGCAGGGAATCAAAAAACGCAACGAGTTCGAAACCGCTTCCCGGATAATCTTTCGCTTTCGCAACTTCAAATTTCACACGATCGCCGACGCCGGCCTTTATCGCCGCTTCGCGAGCCATCTTGATCGAGCCATCGTGGTAATCAAATCCTACGAACGTCGATTTAGGATATGCCTGGGCCATCAGAATCGTCGATGTGCCGAGCCCGCAACCAACATCCGCTACCTTCGCTCCCGCTTTAAGTTTCGCTTCCATATCTCCCAAGGCCGGAATCCATTCCGCGATCAAATGCGCGCGATAATTCGGACGGAAAAAGCGTTCGGTGCCCGCGAAGAGCCCGTGGTCGTGCTCGTGCCAGCCCATGCCCTTGCCGCTCCTAAATGCATCCGTGATTTTCGCCTCATCCTTCACGCACGCCGCGACAATATCGAAAAATCCCGGTAGAAACACGGGACTCGTTTCGTCCGCCAGCGCCAGCGCCTGTTCCGGTGGCAACGTGAAACGCCCGGAAGTTGCATCGTAGGTGACAAATCCTCCCGCTGCCTGCGCCGCCAGCCATTCGCGGACATATCGCTCTGTCGTATTTGTTCGCTTCGCAAGCTCTGCTGATGTGAGTGGTCCGGCGCCGGACATCGCTTTATAAAGTCCGAGCTTGTCGCCGATCACAATCAGAGCTGCGTTCATCGCCGCTCCCATTTCGCCCACGGCTTTCATCACGAACTCGTGCAGTTTGGCTTGATCGAGAGGTTGAGACGCTGAGGCTGACATTGTTTCCTCCTAGAAAGGGGGCGCGCTCGGGAAGCGCGTCAGAAGTTACGCCGAGTCTAACTTTGCGTCTACGGCAAGTCAATCGCCGAAGGTTTGCAACGAAACGGCGTTTTCTTGTTATTCTCGCGCCATGTTCGCCGTCTTCTACCTGCTTGTGATGGTGCAGATCGCGCTGGGGATGTATTCACTTTGGAACGGCTTCGAATGGTTTCGGATGGTGAAGCGGAGGCTCACGTCCCACGCCGGATTCTACGCGCCGACCGCGGCATTGATTTGTCCCTGCAAAGGCAACGAGCGTGGACTCGAAGATAATCTCACCGCACTCACTCGCTTCGAATATGCGAACTACGAAATCTATTTCACTCTTGCGACGAGTCTTGACCCTGCGCTGAAAATAATCGAACGCGTGAAAGCGGCCAGCCAGCGTCCCGTGCATATCGTGATTGCCGGACCTCCCGAAGATTGCAGCGAAAAGGTGTTCAACCTGCGCCGCGCGGTCGAAGCGCTGCCTCCGAATTTCGAAGTGATTGCTTTCACGGATTCTGACGTCCGCTTGCCGCGCGGTTGGCTCACCAAACTTATCGCGCCTCTTCAGGACCCGCGCATTGGCGCCACAACAACGTATCGCTGGATCATTCCGAGCGGGCAAATCGGCGCGGGCGGATTCTCAAGCGCGCTCGCTTCGGCATGGAACGCGGCGATTGCGACGCTTCTCGGCAAACAAAGCGAGAACTTCTGCTGGGGTGGCGGCACCGCCATTCGTCGAAAGACATTTGACGACGCCCAAGTGCTCGATGCCTGGAGCGGCGCGCTTAGCGACGACTTTGCGATGACGTCTGCGCTCGAAGCGGTGGGCCTGCCAATCGTCTTTTGTCCCGAATGCCTTGCGGCCACGCTTCATCCGTGGACCGGCACGCAGCTGCTCGAATTTACGAACCGGCAAATCCAGATCACGCGCGTGTACTCACCGCGGCGTTGGACGATGGGCGCCGCAGCACATTTGAGCTACTCAATTACGCTTTTGTACGCGCTGTTTTTCACGTTCAGCGAAATGGTGGAAGGCGATCCGTGGCTGCAGCTCGCGTTGATCACCATGGTGATTCCGCTGCTCGCCGTAATGAAAGGCGTGATCCGAACGATCGCAGTGAATGAACTTCTGCCGGAGTGGAGAGCAAAATTGCGCGATTGGGCTTGGGTGTGGCCGTCTGCTCGCGCCAGTCGTACCCTTCTTGTATTCGTGGAATTTTATTTTTTCGCTCGTCAGCAAGAAACTTCGCTGGCGCGGAATTCGCTACGAACTTGTGTCGCCCGGCGTCACGCGGATCCTCAAGAATTAAGCGCGGGAGACTCCGGCGTCCCGGGTGCGCCAGGTGCCGCAGGCGGCTGCGGCGCAAAGGCACGTTGCACGCGACAGAGCAAGAATCCCGTTGCCGCGCCGGCAGGAATCGCGAGCCACCAGCCAGCCTGCACCACCATCGTTGGACCAAGTAGCAGAAACGATAGCAACCTCGGCTCGAGCCGCTGTTCAGCTCCAACTCGTACGCCCCACGCTCCCAGTCCGCCAATCAGCAGCGGCGCAAGAATCGCTCCCGCGATGGCCCAGTGCATCGGAGTCTTGCATTTCAGGAGCGTCATGATTCGACGAAGCAGAAACGCGCCAATCAAAACGGCGAGCCCGCCGAAAACAAGCCCGTAAAAATAAAAAAAGAGAACGCCGAAAGCATCGCGAGATCGCGGATTGAAAACCGTCGCGCGCCACAAATCCTGCGTCCAAACCGCGAGGCTCATGAAGAAACAGCCGCAGATCCAGGCCGTGAGGTAGTAAATCAGGCTGCCGCGTTGCGTCATATGCGGCGCTGGATATTCGGAAAATCGACCCAGACTTTTATGCCGCAGAAGTGCGAGCCTTCGGTGCAAATGGGAGTGGAAACGCCGGCGCGCAGGTAGCACGGCGGGCCGATATAGCGAGCGAGTTCGGGAAACACTTTGCGCACCTGGTCAACTTCTTCGATCGAGGATTGGTAAATCTCTTCCTGTGCGTTGAAGCACGTGCGCATCGTCCATTTGTGCAGAAGATGGAGGAGGGAGCCGGATTCAACGAGGCGAATCGCTTTCGCGTTCGGCAGAAGGTACAACGCAAACTCCTCCGGCACTCCGCGGTCGAGCAATTCATTTTTTGCCTTCCATGCATCGTTCATTGCACGTTCGTAAACTGCGAGTGCTCGCGGATTATCGCGAATCAACATCGGCGTGATGTAGTCGGGCGAACGCGTATCGCTCAGCGTAAGCAACGGACGCGAACCCGGTACCATGCGGTGGCGCTGGTCCTGGCTGTCGGCCGTGTGGCTGATTTTTTTCGCGAACGTGAAATTAGCGTGCTGCAGAGCGCGCATGATCGGCGCGTGAACGCCGATGTTAAGCGTCTCGCGGCGGTACGGATTGCGCGCGGGATTCAGCATGCGATCGAGCGCATCGGCGTCGGAGCATTCCGCCGACGTGACGCCGGCGACGGCGCGATACGCGTCTGCCATTACGGCCAGCGCGCGCGGCGAATAGTCGACCAGCTGCGAGGTGAGCCCGCCGAGTTTGGTGTCGAACTCGCGCGCGAATGCTTCGGCTCGCGCGTCGTTTTCAGCTTGGCCGCTGCGTGAGGCTTCGCTCCACTCCGGCGGATCCTCCATCGGCGCGTTATCAAAACGATCGAAGAATTGCGGATCGACTTCACGAACGCGTGCAACCATCTCGCCGATAACCAGGCTTGCTTCGCTTGGAGTGTCACTCGCAGCCGCCATGCGCCACAAGCGATGCAGCACGATCCCTGAGACCGTGTGCACCATGGTGGTAAATGCCGCCACCGGCAAAACGTATCGCGCCACTTCGATCGCGCGTTTTTCGGCTTGACGCGCAACTTTTTGCACGCGCTTGGGGTGCGACATCGAACTCACGTGCCAGATGTCGGAAAGAATTTCGCGGGCGTTCGGTTCGAGGAGCAGCGTCAGTTCGCGGTAGTAGTCCCAGGCGCGCGCGATTGCGGTTTCGTAAATCTCGCGCGCAGCTATGTCGAAGTTCGGATTCTCGGCCGTTGCGACTGGCGGCACGTACGCTTGCGCGCGATCGAGACGCACATAGCGCTGGCTCTGCTGCTCGGAATTGTAAAACGGATGCGCATGGAGAAATGACCAGACGAACTGGCGGCTAATATTCTCCAAGCCAAATTCGAAATGCGCGTGTTGATAGACGGTGTGGTGGCCGCCGAAATACGTGGCCGAGCCAATCATTACGCGTTGCTTGTCGGTAATCTCTTCAGGGCCGATCAGCCGGGGCGCGTAACAAGTGCGCGCCGCAGCGATTGCGGAATCGAATGGATGCGCGAAATAGTTGCGTAGCGTGACGCGCGGTGCGGCTGTTTCCACATGTGAGCCGAGCGGCGAATCGGGAGTTGGAGACAATCGCGTGGCCATAATTGCTGGGCGGCATTGTACTAGAAAGGAAGTGATGAGTGACCAGTGATGAGTGGCAAGTTAGGCCTGCAATTCTGCCGCGCGGGAACAGCTCCAACACGGTGCCGGCCTCTATGTACTCCAACATCGCGCGCTGATGCTTGTCGGTCGCGGCGAGAAGAGAATTTGTTGGACGCCATTAAGGACACTGCGTGCCGTGCCCTTACGGCGACGATTTGAGCTGGTCGCCGATTGTTGGAAGCGCGCCGTTACTTTTTCTTGGCGCCCGCGGTGGCGGCGGCTTTGTCGGCGTATTTCTTCTGGAAGCGCTCGACGCGGCCGGCTGTATCGATCAGCTTTTGTTTGCCGGTGAAGAACGGGTGGCATTGCGAGCAGATTTCAACGCGGATCATCTCGCCTTTGGTGGTGGAGCGAGTTTGGAACGTGCTGCCGCAGGCGCAATGCACCGTGACGGCGTGATAATCGGGGTGAATTCCTTCTTTCATGAAAAGGCTCCTATGGGCTGGCCGGTCTGCGTGACGACTGATTCTGCAAGCGCACAGTCACGTCGCTAGGCCAGCGGGAAACCCCGATTATAGGATATTTATCGCGATTTGCAAAATGCCAACACTGCCGAATCGGCCGAGTCATCTGCAGCGGGATGCGTCAGTGGAACGCGTTGCCGACTATGTTCTGGGCGACTTTTTTCGAAGCGAAAGTGCTGCCTTGCGCGTCTTTCCAGATGACTCCATCGTTTTCGGCGATCACCAATGTGTAGGTGGACCCTTGCGAGGATAGCAGCCAGGTCTGGGGACTAAACGTGACGGTAGTGGTTGCTTCGGGAGATTCCAGATTGAATGCGTTGTGAAAGGACGCGCCCTGAAACTTGATGTACTCGCTGCCCATGGAAGCGTTCAGTTCTTTGCAACACTCGGCGGCGGCGCGGCGAACCTCGACCCACATTTTGTCTGCGTTCGTATCGAGCAATTTGCGGTCGTTGAAGTCTTTTTCCTGCTGTAGTCTCTTGGCCTCAAGCTCGCTCTTCTTGCGGTCGGCTAGACTTTTCGCCCAATCTGAATCCATGTGCGATGCTCCCCACGCAGCACCCTCGCGGCGCGCTTTCTCTACACCGGATGGACCTGTTCTTTCCCGAGGCTACCACGAACGGCAGGAAGAATCTGCACGAAGCAGGCGGATCGAACATCCAGATGGACGCGAAGCGCTTCTGAAATTAACTACGAGACAAACGCGCAGCCAATTCGCGCCCGGCCGCCTTCGAGGCGCTGGGTGTAAGCTTTGTGAAGGACAACGCGGACGGGCGGAAGAATCGGGACGTGCAGCACAGCGTTGAACTGCGCGGGAAGTTCGTCAGGCCTGTCGAGGATGAGCGCGACGCCGCCGTAACTTAGGTCAACGACGGTTGCATTGCGATGGCTGGCCTCAGCGAGCACTGCATAGGCTTTCGTGCCGGCGAGAGAGACGCGTTCCCACTTGCGATGCTCGGCACGCTGCGCGGACGATGGCGAATGTACGAATGGCGAGCCGGGAGGCGGCGCCGAAGGAACGAAGAATCTCGGTGGAGATGACGGAGCCGACGGAGTTGGCGGCGTCTCCCGCGGAGGCGTTTCACGTGTTGCAGCTTCACGCGGCGGGACTTCACGGGGCGGCGCCTCGTGGCGCGGGGTTTCGCGCGACGGGCGCGATTCAAACGGAAACACGCGCGGCGAAGCGGGTGGCTGCGCCGATTCGCGCCCGGCGTTCTTCAATTCGTAGAGGCGCTTGTCGGCGAGGCCCAGCAAGCCGTCTTTTTGATCGCCGTCTTGGGGATGGACTGCGACGCCAAAATCAAGCGTGACGCCAAGTTCGATTTTCAGCAGCCGGACTTCATTTTCATACTGCGAGCGAATGCGGCGGCAGAGCGCGGTTGCCTGCTCGGTATCGGTTTGCGGCAACAACACGGCGAATTCGTCTCCGCCGATACGAAACGCAAAATCCGATGCGCGGAGCGTCTTGCGAAGAGTGGTTGCCGCGAGTTGCAGCACTTGATCACCCTGCAAGTGACCGTGACGATCGTTCACTTCTTTCAGCTTATGCAAATCGAGTATCACGATTGCAAGTTGATGGCTGTAGCGCTTCGCGCGGTTTAGTTCTTTGTCGCAATATTCATCGAACAGGCGGCGATTGTAGAGCCCGGTGAGAGCGTCGGTGGCCGCATTTTTCTGGAGTTTCTTGAATTCGTCATACTCCATGAGGATGGGAACGCGCAGAAAATTGGTCGACGCGAGGACGTCGACCATCGCCGTCTTGAGCGAGATCGTTCTTCCGAGGCTGTCGCTGAGTTCGCGCCGCCGCTGGAGAATACGAACCCAGTACTCATTGCTCTGCGTTTCCGAGAGATCGATTTGCGCGATCGTCCGGAAATACTGCCGCAGAAACTGTCCGCGCACCGATTCATCGAGAGCTTCGAGGGTCTCCGTGAGGAGATCCAGGAATGAGTCTTCGGGCGACGGCTGAGAAGGCTCGCCGGGCTGAGGCATCAATAGGGTTCCGATTGAATTCTATTTTTTCCCTGTATGATTCAGGGAACCCTGCGGGGCACAGATACTATAGCAAGGGACAGTCCAATTGAGGACTAGAAAATATTCGAAGGGTCGACTGTAAAGTGCTGGCAGCGCGGGAGATTGCCGTAATTCAAGACGGGGCGATCGTTCCAAAACGGGGCTGACCTGCCGAACTGAGAAAACGATTCCTCTTTTCGCCTACACCCCTGCACTTTGGAGCGCAAAACCAGTGCAAAAAATTACCCAATCGGCTTGAGGAATTCGACGCCTACCAAGTGGACGTCCCCCGCTTCCTGATTACGCTTCACTCGGGCCTGAATGGGGGGCATACCCGCCGGCACCAGGGCAGAAGAAGTAATCGATGGAGCCGGAATGGTTAACGTGACCGTCTCATTGATCGAAAGAGGTCTGGGACTTGTTAAAAAAGCGCCATTTGCACTGATATCGAGGGTCTTGGCCAGTTCAAGGAAAGGCTCGCCGTACGTGTCCTTGCCGCGAATGAACAGCGGTATTTGCAGATGAATTCGTTGAAATCGTCTGCGCTCTTCGTAAGATTCTGGACTGCCCACTCGATGATGGGCAACGGTTTCTCTGACGGCCATTAAGTACCCCAGTTTTAGTACTACTCTAGCTCGCAATTCGAATGCAACTCTTGAGGCGGAATTAGAATTGGGGCATAGTGTTTATTATCAGCATGTTGAGAAATTGTCCATTCGGCATGTCCTCATGACCTACAGTCATTATTGTTACTTTACGCCCGTCCGCTTCCCCTATTGTGCAAAGTAGAACGCATTTACCATTGACTCTTTTTTTACCCTTTGCGAGCATACAGTTCCTCGAGCGCGCCCTGCTCTTTCTCCTTTGCTCAAGCGAGAGAGAGGTGTCTTCGCGCCTTTCGCGGAGTGACCCTGGAGCATGAAACTGCCCGAAAGCACAACCTCGGAAGGAGCAGCAGCGACGGTCCAACCGGCGACCGGCCAGGCGGTTTTCAGCCTGGTTACAAGCTTATTAGACGCATTCGATCGGCCGTTGCTCGTCGCGAACCGCGGTGGGCGTCTTTTGTTCACAAACCTCTACGCGCAGGACATGCTGAACAAGAGGGCCCTCGACACCACTACGGATCTCAACATTTTCACCGAATTTCTGAACATCGATGGGAAGGGCATCCTAAGCCAGTTGCAGGGTGGCGAGCAGGAAGTAAATCTGCCGATCGAGGGACCCGAAGGCAAGAATCGGGTACGAGTTCGCTGGCTTCCCGAACCCGATTGGATTGTGATTTACGTGGAACCGGCTCCGCCCGAAGCGCCCGCCGACGAAGCTGCGATGCGGCAAACGGTGCAGGAGTTGATGCAGGAGCGCGAGATTACGTATCGAAATCTTCTCGCGGCCTACCTGCGCTTGCAAGAAGCGAACCGGCAAAAGACAGTCTTTCTCGCATCCGCGGCGCACGAGTTGAAAACACCGCTGGCGGTGATGAAAGGCTATTACGATTTGTTGCTGTCGGGGTCGCTGGGAAAGCTCAGCGACCGGCAGCGCGAGATTTTGCAGGATTCGAAAGAGAGCTGCGACCGGCTGGTGCGCCTGGTCTCGATGTTCCTGAACTACTCGGCGCTCGAAAGCGGAAAATTGATTTTGCAATTGCGGGACAACGATCTTCGCGATTGCGTCACCGATCTCACATGCCGCTGGCAAGACGCGTTCAAACGCGCCGGCGTTCATCTGGAGATCAAGATGAATGCCGAAATGCCGCATTTCAAATTCGATTACCAGAAGGTGCAGCAGTGCATGGCGAACCTGCTCGACAATGCCCTGAAACATACTCCGGAAAATGGAACCGTTACGCTGCGGGCCGAGACTCATTTCTGGGAGCGGCGGACGTCGGAAGCTCCTCCTTCGACGGAACGGCGCCGGGGGGCGGGCGTGCGCGCGAACAGCATGTTGGTATCGGTGACCGACAGCGGAGCGGGAATCGCGGCAGAGTATCACCAGGAAATTTTCGAGGAATTTGTACGAGTTGATCCGTCTTCGTCGGGCATGGGCCTGGGACTGGCGATTACGAAACGATTGATTCAGGCGCATCGCGGCAAAGTCTGGGTCGATAGCGAAGTGGGCCGCGGGAGCACGTTTTCATTCCTGCTCCCGATGAATACGGAGTAGACGCAAAGCATGATTCGGAGCGACAATGCTCCTCAGGAAAAATGATGGCAGACAAAGAACGAATACTCGTGGTGGATGACGAACCGAGCATCCGAAAGTATCTTCAGACGCTGCTCGAGGTGGATGGTTTCGGCGTGGAAACGGTGCCGAGCGGCAAGGATGCGCTTCAGAAAATCGGCGCGGGGGATCGTCCGGATTTCATCATTCTCGATGTGCTGATGCCTGAAATCGACGGGTTGGAAACTTTGCGCCAGTTGATGAAGCTCGATCGTTCACTCAACGTGATCATGCTTTCGTGCTCGAACGAAGTTACAACGGTAGTGGAGGCGATCCGATTAGGCGCGCTCGATTATCTAACGAAACCCTTTGAAAAGCCGGAACTCGACGCGGCGTTTTTGAAGGTACGCCAGAAGCAGCAACTGCGTTCTGAAAACCAGGCCCTTCGCGAGTACTGCGAGCAATTGACCGAAGATCTATCCTTCCTGGCTTCCAGCCCGCAGATGCTGAAAATCCGGCAGCAGATTCTGCAGATCGCACCGGTGGATGTGCCGGTATTTATCAGCGGTGAGAGCGGCGTGGGCAAGGAAGTGGTGGCGCGGATGATTCATCTTCGATCGACGCGGCGGCAGCTGCCATTCATTAAGGTGAATTGCGCGGCGCTTCCAGGCGAATTGCTCGAATCGGAATTATTCGGATACGACCAGGGCGCGTTCACCGGCGCGGTTCGCTCGAAGCCGGGAAAGTTTGAGCTGGCGAACAAAGGCACGATGTTTCTCGACGAAATCGCCGAGATGAGCCCGCACCTGCAGGCGAAACTCTTGCACGTGTTGCAGGACGGCCAGTATTCCCGCCTCGGCGCGCGCTCGACCGTGAACGTTGACGTGCGCGTGCTCGCCGCGACGAACATGGATGTGAAGGAAGCGATGCGCAGCGGGCGTTTCCGCGAAGATCTTTACTACCGTCTGAATGTGTTGTCGATTCACATTCCGCCACTGCGCGAGCGCACCACGGAAATACCGCTGCTGTTCCGCCACTTCCTTGTTAAGTACGCCGAGAAATATCAGAAGCCTGCGATGGAACCTTCGAAGCATTTGCTGGAAGCGGCGTTGCGCTATCCGTGGCCGGGCAATTTGCGCGAGCTCGAAAATTTCGTCAAGCGCTACGTGATTCTGGAAGACGATGAAGGCAGTTTCCGCGAGTTGGTGGAAATGACAGGGCAGCAGCACCGCACCGCGCCTCGCGAAGAGCCAGCCGCGCCGAAGGAACAAGGACTAAAGGCGCTGGTGCGCGGTTTGAAAGACGAAGCCGAAATGGAAGCAATCGCCGAAGCGCTCGACAAGACGAATTGGTGCCGCAAGGATGCCGCAAAAATGCTGGGCATCAGCTACAAGGCACTGCTGTACAAAATGCGCCAGTTCAATCTTGATTCGGGGCGCGGTTCACGTTCCACCGCTGCCAAGGCCGCGAAGGAAGCGGCTCTGAAGGCGGCCGCAGCCGCTGAAGCGCACGCGAAAGAAGCGGCCGCATCAAAGGAAATGGACCCGGCGACTCCTCTCATCCGCGGCTCGTAAAAGGTGGACGCCTCGCCGGGACACCGACCGCTGTTGCGCTGCGAAGCGCTCGCTCTCCGTTCATCGGACCCTTGAGCTCCGCCGAACTCCTCGAAAAAACGCATCGAGTACCAGGTCTAGTTTTGGGTAGGCCCTGCGTCCTGTGCCCTGAAAAGAGTTGCATACCTAGAGCACGGAGGAAGAAATAGCACTACCCATCTCACTCAGCTTGTTCTAGTATTCCCCGACGAAAAACGGGCTCCACGGGGCGCAGTCTTGGGGATCCGTTTATTCCGGCGAAATCGCGTGAACCGGACTCGCTGTTATCAAAGGCCTTGGCTTGCGCGCGAGGATTTCTGAGTTGAGCGCGCAACGCAAGAGCCATGACAGCTTCGCACTTTGCGGAAGCTGAGTGTCGAGCAATTTTTTGGAATGGCGATTGCTACTGTTCGCGATGGGGTTGTGTAGTTAATCTAGTTCTGGAGGAGTACCGGGAATGACGGAGCGTCGTTTGGCCCGGCGGTACGACTTGTCGCTACCGGTAAATGTCCGCTTGCCGATCAATCGAGAGCCTGGCGTGCATGATGGCCAGACTCGTGATATCTCGACACGCGGCGTTTACTTCATCATGCAGAAGGAATTGGCTCCTGGAACAGAGGTGGATTTCACGCTCACCTTGCCAGCGGAAATCACACGCGGATCGGAAGTTTTTGTCCGCGCCCACGGACGCGTGGTTCGCGTCGATAAACAACGGGATGATGAGATCGAATCGATCGGCGTAGCTGCGGTAATCGAACGCTACGACATCATTCGCGGCGAAGGCTCTCACATCTAGCTTCTTGATGTCGGAGAGTCGGAATCCCAGCCAAAGAAAGAACTCTCCCTCGCGAGACATGACTCGGGGTCATATTTCGGTTCCGATTGCTCTCGGTCGACCGGCTTTCCGTTCATCGCCGGAAATACTGTTGCCTTCCTTCATGCATTGGGCCTAGCATGCTGTTAATACAGCCAAGGAGGGTCCGATGAGAGTTGCGGACCTGATTTCATCTCGCCGCGAAGTGTATTCCATACCTGAAGAGACGACCGTGCATGATGCGGCACGTTATCTGCGCGAGCGCGAAGTGCGTGCGGTCGGTGTATGCGACACGAAGGGAGTGCTGCTGGGAGTTGTCTCGCAGAGCGACGTATCTGACAAAGTAGCAGCCGAGAACAAATGCCCTGCATGGATGCGCGTTTCTGAAATCATGACGCGCCAGCTCGTGACGGCAACTCCCGACACGTCGCTCGAAGATTGCCTGCGTTTGATGGAGCAACACGGGATCTACCATCTTGTGGTGCTGGATCACGAGAAGGGGTATCGCGGGATGATTTCGGTGACGGACTTGTTGAAGCTCATGGCGTCGGATCAGAAAGCACGCGCCGATATGCTCGAGGCTCTGATTTTTCCTCAACGATAGTCCTTCAGCTCAGTAATGGAACTCCCAATCCACAGCCGGGCAGTTCAACCAGCGTGCGGTTGGGAACATCGCTTCCCGTCAGGGATAACTACTTTCTGATTGCCGAACCCGGGCGCCTGCAATTTCCGCGGAACGACCTGCAAGCAGGCTCTTCAGGGGCTACCTTCACTCCGGGTTCGCCAGCTAAAACATTGAAAAAGGTGCACCTAGAACCACGACGGGTCTGAGCGGCTCGTTTGGCGTTTGATGTGCATCTTCGTTTGTGGACGCCGAGTTCGGCGTGGGGTGATACTGAACCAAATGGCATCAGCCGCCGAAACAAGACCTACCTTAATCGCTCATCCAGTCGAACTCCCCCCCGAACATGTTTATTTTGGGCCGTCGGAAACCATGCAGGCCGTCCGGCAGAAGGTAGGTCGCGCGGCAGGATTGAACGTCCCGGTCCTCGTTCTGGGCGAAAGCGGAACGGGAAAAGAGGTTCTCGCGCGGTTCATTCACGAACGATCTCCCTGGCGGGATGGCCCGTTCGTGAAAGTGAACTGCCCAGCGATACCCGGCACGCTGATCGAAAGCGAGCTCTTCGGCTTCCAAAAGGGCGCCTTCACAGGAGCGCACGCGAATAAACCGGGTCGCATGGAACTCGCCCAGGGCGGCACGCTGTTCATGGATGAGATCGCCGAGCTGGACGCAAGCCTGCAGGCCAAGCTCCTCCACGTCCTGCAGGACGGGCATTTCACCAGCATCGGCGACCACGAAGAGAAGCGGGTGGACGCGCGGGTGATCTGCGCGACGAACCGCAAACTTCAACAGGAAATCGAACAGGGCGGATTCCGCGCCGATCTCTTCTATCGCATCAACGTGATCAGCATCACGCTTCCTGCGCTGCGCGAGCGCCGCGACGATATCCCGTACCTTGTCGAATATTTGCGCCAACAATTCAATCGCCGCTATCAAAAAGAGGCGCCTCCGGTGTCGCGAGAAGTTTTGCAACTGCTGCAGCAGCGCGAGTGGCCGGGGAATGTCCGCGAACTTGAAAATTGCCTTGCGCGCTATGTGATCCTCGGCTCGGAGGAAGCGTTTCATCTGGAGCGGGTGGAGGAGAAGAAACCGTTCAGCTTCGCCTACGAGGTCACCGAAGACGGAAAAATTCCGCTCAAGCGCCTGGCGCAGCAGGTGACGCGGCGGATGGAGCATGATCTGATTCTAAAGGTCCTCCAGGCGAACCATTGGAACCGCCGGAAATCCGCAGAGGTTCTGAAGATCAGCTACCGGGCGCTGCTGTACAAAGTTCGGCAAGCTGGATTACCTGCGAAGCGGCTGCAACGAAAGATCGACGACGTCTCCGGCACTCCAGATATGGCAGACTAATTCGGCATTCATACGCCGGCTAAGTCTAATTTTTCCCGTACGTTCCGCCTGCCAACGATCTCTAATTCCAATGAGTGAGCCGTTTCTCCTTCGATTCGCCCAACCAGTCACCCCCGTATCTGATGGGAAATAGTACGTGTCGAGTTCCTTGCCCCAGGCTCCCAATTTCGTTAGCCTGAATCTCCAAACTACGATGGCCAAAAACTCCTCCAAGCCGCACCTGAGAGTCTGTCTGCTCTCGCCACATCCGATGGTGCTTGACGAGTTCCACCGGCTTCTGTCCGAGTCGGGCTTTCAGATTGTGTCCCGGCAGCTGGACTCGATGCTCGCTCCAGACCTTCGGAATCTCGAGGTGCCGAAAGCCACCGTCTATGTGATTGACGCGCATGCGGCGCGGCAAGCTACTGGAGCTTTGCTCGGCAACATTTTGGACAATCATTCAGGCGCGCGCTTACTGGTCGTCGGAGATAAACTGAAAGAAGCCGATGCTTACAGTCTGCTTCGCCAGGGTGTGAAGGGAATTTTGAATTATGCGGAGGCTCGAGAACAGCTTCCCCGGGCGCTGCCGCTTGTCGCAGCTGGCGGCTTTTGGGTTCCGCGGCCGGTGCTGTCTCGATTCGTCGATTCGATTCTCAGCAGCACCCAAGGACGCCGCCTGCGCGGAGATTCGCCCGCCGAGCTAAGCCGCCGCGAACAGGAAGTGCTCAACGGCTTGCTCGAAAATCTGGCGAACAAAGAAGTGGCGGACCGGCTGCATATTTCCGAACGGACTGTAAAATTCCACGTTTCAAATCTGCTTGCAAAATTCGGTGTTCGCCGCCGCGCTGACCTGATTCTGCTGTGCTACCAGCGTCGTGGCGCCGGCACCTGACTCGACTCCGGCATCGCGGCGCCTGAAGCCTCCAAATTGCAAACGGTTCGATAGTTCCGAGATTGCAGTGTTGTGGAGCGATCCCTTAGGGCAGATGTTCTCACCGCCTTCTCTCGCTCCATTTGAATCGCCGCGCACGGACGCTGGTATAATTCCCTACGCATTTCGATTGTTCGGGAATACTCCCAAGCTAAATGGCTACCTTTTCCATCGAAAATTTCGGGTGTCGCGCAACGGACGCGGACGCCGCAGCGCTGCGCCGCGACTTGCTCGCGAACGGACTGGCGCTCGTTACCGAGCACGCGAACGCGGACGTCGTTGTGCTCAACACTTGCACCGTGACGGCTGCTGCGGATTCGCAGGCGCGTGAGGCTGTGCGCAAGATTCATCGCGCGAACCCTGGCGCGCGGATCATCGTCACAGGTTGCTACGCGCAGCGCGCGCCCGAAGAAATTGCGCAGATCGATGGTGTCGATTTCGTTGTCGGGAATTCGCATCAGACGGAGATTGCAGGTTTGGTTCGCGCTTCGCTCGAATCGCCGGCAGCTTCGCGTTTGGAAGCGATTCGGGAGCGGCCAGGCAGCCAGTTTCTTCCTCTTTCAGAGATAGACCGCGATTCGATGTCGCTTGCCCGTGGCCCGGCGAAAATTCTCACCGGCGACATTTTCGCGCAGACGGACGTGCAGGTTGCGCCAGCAGATTTCGCCGATAGCGGCCGCACGCGGCCGATCCTGAAGATTCAGGATGGATGCAACAATCGCTGTTCCTATTGCGTGATTCCGTTCGTGCGCGGAAAGAGCCGCAGCCTGCCGCCGGATGTGGTGATCGCGGAAATCCGCAAACTCGTTGACGCGGGCGCGAAGGAAGTCGTATTGAGCGGAATCAATCTCGGCGGCTACGGCCGGGATTTGGCGCCGCGCGCGGAATTGGTTGCCACTGCGCGCCGCATTCTCGAAGAAACGGATATCCAGCAATTGCGCTTCAGTTCGATCGAACCGCAAGACGTTACCGAAGAATTTGTTGCGCTCGCTGCTTCCACGGAGCGCATCGCGCCGCATTTTCACGTGCCGCTGCAATCCGGCTCGGACCGTCAACTGCGCGCCATGCATCGCTGGTATCGGGCCGGGCACTATGCCGAGCGCATCCGAATGATTCGGCGCCACTCGCCGTTTGCGGCAATCGGAGCGGATGTGATCGTCGGCTTCCCCGGTGAAACGGATGACGAATTTCAAGTGACTGCTGAGTTCATCGAAAGCTTGCCTCTCACTTACTTGCATGTCTTTTCCTTTTCAGTGCGCCCGGGAACCGAAGCAGCGCGGCTGCCATCGGAGAAGCAAGTGGCATCCGCAAGAATCCGCGAGCGAGCACGGCTCCTTCGCGCGCTCAGCCAAAAGAAATTCGAGGTATTCCGCGCCGCGCAATCTGGTCGCACCCTTCGCGCACTCACACTCGCGCGCACCGGTAATGATTGGACCGAAGCTCTGACGGGAAATTACCTCAAGGTAAAAGTCACAGGGCGCCGCGAGCCAAATCAGTGGCACGATGTCCGCATAGATGCGCCTTTTTAGCGCCGGGCTTCAGACGCGCTTTTTGCGGCGCGGATGGATTCGCCGGACCGGCAGGTGTTGACTCGGAAGTTGGCTCAGCTTCTTGCAAGTCTCGAATCAAACATCTCAACCGCCATTTTCGAAGATCACTTCGGCGAGCGCGAGATTCCCGCTGTGCGTAATCGTCAATGAAATATTCTTCACGCCCATGCGTCCGGCCAATTCTCCAGCGACGCCAGCCAGGTGCAAGGATGGCTTCCCGCTCGCCTCGCGGATCACTTCAATGTCGCGCCAGCGAACGCCGCGCCGCCAGCCGGTGCCGAGCGCCTTCATCGCGGCTTCTTTTGCGGCGAAGCGGCCGGCATAACGCTCGAACCGGTTTCGATGGCTTTCACAATAGGCGGCTTCGCGAGGCGTATATAGGCGTTCGATGAAAGGCGCGCCATGCCGCACGATCGCTGCTTCAATCCGGTCGATCTCCGCGATGTCGAGTCCCAGTCCGACGATCAAGTGACCTCTGTATTTTTGTCACGCGCCGACGCATTCGTTCTACGCGAGTTGGCCTGCAGCGTAGCGAGATTATACCTATAATTGGAACGCGCGAATGCCGGGCGCTTGGAGCGGCGGGCGCTGCGGGAGAAACCGAGTGGCTATCAAAGTTGCAAAGAAGAAATCGGCTGCGCGTAAGAGGCCTGCGGCGAAGCAAAGTATCGCTGCGAGCGCAAAATGGAAGGTACGCCGCACCGGCGGCATGCAAATCCTTGAAGCTCCCGCGTTCGTGAGGCTCAACTGGCTAACGCATGGCTTCAGCACGCGGCCGGGCGGCGTGAGCGAGCTTAAAACTCTCCGCGGAGGGCGGAACGAGACTGAAAAGATTCTAAATCTCGGTTTTACCGATTGGGACACGCACGCGCACGTTCTCGAAAACCGCTCGAAATTCATTCGAGGCATCGGCGCTGCAAAAATGCGCGTCGTCGCGCTTCGGCAAATTCATTCGGACATCGTGCATCTTGTGGATTCGAGCTCCGACATCGCGCACACGCGTCGAAACGGATTCGCAAGCGCTCCGCCGCAAGCTGACGCGCTCATCACTCGCGAACGCGGACGTGCTGCTCGTCGTACAAACCGCCGATTGCATTCCGATACTTCTCGCTGACACGAAACGGCGCGCCGTTGCCGCGATTCACTCCGGATGGCGCGGGACCGTTCGTCGCATCGCCGCAAAAACATTGGGACGGATGCAAATGGAATTCGGAACGCATCCGGAAGACGTGATTGCCGCTCTCGGCCCCGGCATCGGACAATCCTGCTACGAAGTGGGCACGGAAGTGGCGGCTGAGTTTCAGGCTCAATTTCCGAACGCGCGCGATTGGTTCGAAGGGCCGTTCGATCTATTGTCTGACAGCGACAATGACTCGAACTGGCTGCCGTGGCTCACGATGAAGCCGCCAGGGCACCAACCGCCTCCGCCTCGCGTTCAACTCGATCTGATTGCCGCGAACCGAGCAATTCTCCAGGCCGCTGGAATTCCCGCTGCCAAAATATTTTCTTCGGGCTACTGCACTGCCTGCCGCTCCGATTTGTTTTTCAGCTACCGCAAGGAACGAAACACGGGCCGGATGATGGCCGCGATCGGGATCCGCTGAAGAATTGGATTTGTAGCGGTCACCTTCAGATGGGCGAGTTGAATTTCTTTCCTAACGCGGAGAAATCTGAGTGAGGGCCGATCCGGCCATTTCCATCAACGCGAGCTGCCCGCACGCCGCCATCACGTCCTGCCCGCGCGAGTAGCGGACGAAGGCGCGCAAGCCGCGATCGACGAGAATCCTGCGAAATGCTTCCGTGCGCGCCGGGTCCGGCTTTGCATAGGGCAGATTGCCCGGATTCCACGGAATCAAGTTCACTTTCACGCGGAGATTCGCGAGCAGCTTGACGACGCGCCGCGCGTCTTCGGGCGAATCGTTGAATCCCCCGAGCAGCACATATTCGAACGTCAAATGTTCCCACGGCCGCAAGGGATACCGATGGCAAGCTTCGAGCAACTCCGCGATCGGATACTTGCGATTGACAGGCATGATCTCGTTGCGTTGCTCGTCGGACGAAGCATTCAGCGAAATCGCGAGTTTCGGTCGAATCTTTTCCCGCGCGAGACGTTCGATCCCCGGAACGATTCCGCTCGTCGAGAGCGTCACGTGCTTGGGCGAAATCGCCATCGCATTCGGATCGAGCAGAATACGTAGCGCGGACATCACGGGCTCGAAATTCAGGAGCGGCTCGCCTTGCCCCATCAGCACTACGTTTGTTTGAGGTTTCAGCGACGCGCGGTTATCGTCGAGCGCAACGAGCACCTGTCCGATGATTTCACCTGCGGAGAGATTGCGAATCAGCCCGAGCGTAGCCGTCAGGCAGAAATGGCAATCGACGGCGCAACCGGCCTGCGTCGAAATGCAAACTGTTTGCCGGTTTTCTTCCGACATAAAGACGGCTTCAATGGTTGCTGGCTTCGGCAGTCGCAGGTCGCTGCCCACTCGGTCGTCCGGTTGGCCCGCCTGCGCCGAGGCTGCCGGATTCTGCGGCCCCAATGCAAGGACGTATCGCACCGTGCCGTCATCCGAGAGATGGCGTCGAACAATCCGCGGCATTTCGATTGTCGACTCGCGCGCAAGCCGTTGGCGCAACGCCGAAGGAAGATTCGACATCGCTGCGAAATCGAAGCGTCTCTTCAGCGTACAGCGCGTGATAGATTTGCGCACCGCGATATGCCGGTTCGCCGAGGGATTGCATGAACGCGCGCAACTCATCCGGCGATTTGCCGAGAAGATTCGTCGATTCTTCGCGCGCGTGACTGAGGTCCTTCGAAGCCATCTTAAGGTGATGATAACACGCCGGCCGAATCGCGATTTTTCACCGCCGTGGCAAACCGGGAGAGATATAATGTCGTGTTTGGAATCGTTCTTTGCGCGCGTAGAAGGAGAATGGCGATGGAACAACTGACGATCGATGATTGGGCAAAGCAGCTAGCCGCAATTCCGAAGCAGGAATTCACGATCCCGCGCGTGCTGAAATTTACGCAAGACAAAGCTGTTCGTCCCGAAACGCTCGCGCCCTATCTTTTCTACGCGAAGAGCCACTACACGCGGAATCTGATTTACAAATGCGAGCTCTTCGAAGTGCTTGCGATCTGCTGGAATATCGGCCAGGTGAGCCGTATTCACAATCATCGCGACCAGAATTGCTGGATGGCGACGCCGATCGGGCGGCTGCGCGTCCAGAATTTCCGCGTTGAGAATCGCGATACGTCGCATGGCGCGTGCAAACTTGTGCCGACAGATTCGTACGATATGGACCCCACACATCCGGCCGTCGTTTCACCCGAGGAACCAGTACATCAGGTGCTGAATTTGCCGGAATTCGGACAGCGAGCAACGAGCATCCACATATATTCTTATCCGTATGCAAGCTGCGAAGTGTATTCCATTGAGCGCGGAGCCTATGCGGACGTGCCGCTGCATTATTCGAGCGAGTACGGAAAGCTCTCGCCTGACGAAAAATTGATGTGAACGCTGCGCCAAGATTGTCGATCCATGCGGCGCGCTGCTCGCGATTGGAAACTCCCGGCCGTACTTGCGATGACTTTGCGGCATTCGCATGCGACAATTCGATTCCGAAGTTGAACACGGTTCACCGCTAACTCATGTCTGACGCGAAAAACTCGGTCCACAAAGAAATATTGCCCAACGGGCTCGTCGTCATCACCGAGCCCATGGAGCACATGCATTCCGTTTCGGTGGGCATCTGGCTGCGCGCGGGTTCGCGGCGCGAGCCCGCGGCGCTCAACGGAATTTCGCATTTCATAGAGCACATGGTGTTTCAAGGGCACGGCCCGGCGGACTGCGGAAGATATCGCGCGGGAAGTGGACAGCGTCGGCGGGATGCTGGATGCGTTCACGTCGAAGGAAATGGTCTGCTTCAATACGCGCGTTCTTGACGAGCATCTTCCGAAGGCGTTCGACGTCGTAGCGGACATGGTCCTCGAGCCGAAGTTTGCGGTGGAAGATATTGACCGTGAAAAATCAGTGATCCTCGAAGAAATCCGGATGACGCAGGACAATCCGGAGGATTTGGTCCACGAACTTTTCACGCAGAATTTTTGGACTCCCCATGCACTCGGAAAACCAATTCTGGGGACGCCCGAAACGGTTTCGGCATTCACGCGCGAAAAGCTCGAAACATGGTTCCGGCACTGGTACTCGCCCAACAATTTGGTGGTCACAGCGGCAGGCAAGCTCAGCCATCAGCAGCTTGTGGATCTGGTTGCGGAGCGTTTTTCGAAACTTGCGCCGTCGTCGAATGGCGCCGCCGATACAGTGCCGGTCCCTGCGCCGCACATCACGTTGCGAACGAAGCACGAGCTTGAGCAGGTGCACATTTGTATCGGGGTTCCGGCGCTCCCGATGACGGACGACCGGCGCTTCGCCGTCTCCGTGCTTAATAATGTGCTCGGCGGCGGGATGTCGTCGCGGCTGTTTCAAAACATCCGCGAGAAACAGGGACTCGCGTACGCGATTTTCAGCGAGATGAATTCGTATCGCGATTCCGGAGTGCTTTCCGTGTATGCCGGAACGTCACTTGAGACGGCGGCACAGCTTGTTCGCTCCGTGCTGGCTGAATTCCGGAAGCTGAAGGATGAGCCTCTGTCGGAAGAAGAGTTGCGTCGCGCGAAAGATCATTTGAAAGGCGCAACACTTTTGGCGCTGGAAGGCAGCGGCCAGCGGATGAACAGCCTTGCGAGATATCACGTGTACTTTAACCGCTACTTTTCGCCGTCGGAGTTGATCGCGCTGCTTGAAAAAGTGACGCCTGCGGACGTGCAGCAAATCGCGCGTGATTTCTTCCATCCTGAGCGGCTTGCTGCGAGCGTCGTCGGCAATCTTGATGGTTTCGAGCTGACGCGCGAGCATCTTACGTTCTAATTTCAGCACCAATCGAGGCGCTTGGCACGGTTTTGCTTAGCGCCTTCACCCTGCAGGCTCCATTTGTGCCCGCGCAGATCAAAATCGCCGGCAGGATGCCGGCGCTACGAAATACGCGACCGGCGCTTGTCGGTTCATTGCTGCGTAACGGGAACGTAGCAGCTGCGACTGGTTGTTGACGCGGCGTCTGCACTTTGCCATCATCCTTTGCGACACTGCCGCTCGGGGGAGATTGCGCGCGGCAGAGGGAGTGAAGCGCATCGCGTTCCGCATTTCGATCCTCGCGTCTGGCAGTTCGGGCAACTCCACGTTGCTTGAGACCGAGCACACCGCTCTCCTCGTTGACGCAGGACTCGGCAAAAAAGAGATGCTGCGGCGCTTTGAAACTCTCGGCCGCCAAAAACCCGATCACGTTGACGGCGTTCTGATTTCGCACGAGCACAGCGATCATTCGAACGGGCTCGGCCAGATGGTGCGCGAGTGGAAATGCCTCGCGTATCTCACCGAGCCAACACACCGCGAAATTCAGCGCATGCTCGAAAATCAAGGAATTAAGCGAACGATCGACCAGGTGCAGTACGTCCGGCCCGGCGAGAAATTCGAAATTGGCGATATTGAAGTGACGCCGTTTTCAATTCCCCACGATGCTTCCGATCCGGTGGGATATTGTTTCAAGGCAAATGGCGTGAAAGTCGCGATCGTTACCGACCTCGGCTACCTTCCCGAGCTTGTGAAGCATCATCTGCGCGAAGCCGATTTTCTGATCCTCGAATCGAATCACGATCTCGAGATGCTTAAGGTGGGCCCTTATCCATGGCACATCAAGCAGCGAGTGATGAGCCGCACAGGACATTTGTCGAATGCGACTGTGAGCGAATTTCTAGCCGATTGCGAAGTGTTTGACGGGCGCGCGCGGCATCTCGTCCTCGCGCACCTTTCCGAGCAGAACAATAATCCGTCGGTGGCGCGGATTTCCGCTGAGGAAGCGCTTGGGCGGCGTTCGGCGGAATTTGCTTTCAGCGGTACTTTGCATATTGCCTCGCAGCATGTTCCTCTTGGGCCGTTTGAATTGTAGGTCAGCAACCCTCACCTTACGTTTCGATGGGAGTAACCAATGGCCGAAAATGTGGAACGACTCGAAAGAGAATCCGATCAGCGACGCTATCGCGACATTTTCGATAACCGCATCTGGAAGTTCTATTTGGGATTTGCGATATTAGCCTCAATTCTCGATGTGTACGTGGCTATCGACTCTTTCTACGTTAGGTCGCACGTCGACGGGCGGGTTCTAAGCGTATTTTCCTCTTGTATGGCGATACTCATTCCGTGGTTGGGTATGGCAGGGGTCTACAGGCGAGGCAAAGCTCAAATCCTTACAGCTGGTTTTGCCGAGTTATGGCCGACGTTTCGCTATAGTTGCGTGCTGGCCCTCTCCTACACTTACCTTGCGCTCTCCCTGGTGCTCGGGATGTGCCTCAAGGCACGTTAGCTTGGTCTAGGACGTTCATTCCCTAGACTCTTCGCGCCAATCAAGGTTCTTGAAAAACATGTCGTGCATCGCGCGAGTGGTGCCATTTTCAAGGTCGGTGTTGCGCACGATGGTTGCGCGAGCCTCGAATAGGCTCTCGGGATTTACGGCCACGCCCGGAGCAACTTCGATTTGTACGAGATTTGCGCCGCGATTGTTCTCTCCTGCGAGTTCAAGCAAGCCCGCGCACTGGTAGCAGACGCCTTGCTTGTTGATCAGTGCGCAGAGCCCGTCAAACGCTTCGGTCATTTTCGCGCGCGCGTCTGAGAGGCGATGGCGGAAGATCGGTTCTGAGACGCGGAGAATCGCAGCAGCTTCCTCTGAGGTGAATTCGAGGACCTCTTTCAACATCACGGCCGCTTGTTCTTCGGGTGAGAGCGAGCGCGCGATACAGGAAAAGCAAAACGCGATGTGCTCGCGAATTTCGTACACAAAACCTGGCTCGCTCATCAATTCACGCAAGCCCGCGAGTTGCTCGGGATGTTCGGTGGTTTCCTGCTCGCCGATTCGCTGCGCTTCCACGCGCCAGCGTTTCCGCTGCCGCAAATGATCGAGGCAGGCATGAGTCGCGATACCGAAAAGCCAGCTCTTAAATCGCGCTTCGCCGCGATACTCGCGAATGTTTTCAAGGACGCGCACGAAAACGTCCTGCAGCAAGTCTTCCGCATCCTGCCGCAGCGCAACCATGCGATAGATGTAGCCGAAGAGCGGCTTGCGCCAGGGCTCGACGAGCGAGCCAAACGCGGCGCGGTCGCCTTGCCGAGCGCGCTCGACGAGTTTTGATTCTTCTTCCAGTGCAATCGCTGGCTGCGAATAGATCGACATGACTTCGTGTTCCTTGACGCTCGCGCTCGGTTCAGCGGCGTCAGGGCGTTTTCGTTGGCGCCGGCGCGGGCGGCGCATCGCGAACCAGCACGATGATGAACGCATCGGGCTGCCCGTCCTGCACAACGAACGGCAAACGCCCGTTGTGATCCGCATCGCCCAGACCGAGATCGCTATTCTTCATGTAGGGCGCATAAAACATGAGGTGTGGTGGCAAGGGCCGCGTGGCGCCGGTGCGCGCGCTGTAGACGCGAGTGTCCGGTGAGAGCATGTAGGCCATGCCGGAGCGACGAGGAGCGCGAAAGCGGCCACTGGCATAACCTTCACCGACGTCTGCCTTCACTTCGTCTTCGGATTTTCCCTGGCGGCGCAATTCGGCCTTATGCATGACGGCAAGGACGAGCGTCGCGCTGCCTTCTTCGTCGTAGCAGATCGGCTCGATATTCAGCGGCAGGTCGCGCTCGACGAGACATGTGAAACCATTCGAGCCGTCGCGCACTTTTACGTATCCTTTTTCTTCGAGCACAAAGATGGCTGCGTTTTTAGAGACCGACGCCGGCGCAGCGCTTTCTGCGAGAGTGACTTCCTTGTCGCGCGGCAGGAGCGGAGCGATTTTCGGCGGTTCGGAGGTAGCCGTTTGCGCGCGCAGCGAGGTTGGGAAGCCCGCGATCCCAGTGAGGGTAGTTGCGAAACATGCTGCTAGAACGGCGATTGTGCGTTGCCTGGACATGCGTTGCTTGGACAAAGGGCCCTCCGGTCTTCGTTGTTTAGCTTGTTCTTGGTCTCGTTCTTAAAGCCTTCGACGCACGCGCGGCCAGGTCGTGAGCCGCGACAGTCTACACCCGCTGTAGCAATCTGCCGCGGCCCACGTAACGCGACAATCGGCTGCGCTACTGCTGCACCAGCACCTGGCAGAGTTGCAGGCGATTGCCGGAAGGATCGCGGAAGATGGCGAGTTTCACCATGCCGGGAATTTCTTCGGTCTTGCCTTCGAATTTTACGCCGCTCGATTCGAGGCGTTTGCGTTCGCGCTCGATATCGTCCACGCGAAGGACGATTGTGGCGCCGTGCTCTTTCGAAGTGTGCTGGCCGTTCGAAATGCCGACGGCCGCCTCGCCTTCACCGCCCGTAAATTCCGCCCAGCCGTCCATTTCGAAGGATTTTTTCATGCCCAGAACGCTGCCATAGAATTTCTTTGCCTGCTCGAAATCGTTCACGCTGAACCACGCAACTGACAATTTCATCGTAGGTCTCCTGTTCGATTGAGTTCGCCCTGCTGATAGCTATGTCGTTTGGCGGCGGGATTTCCGCCAAAATGCTGATGCAGCTCGACTTGCAGCAGACATAGACTGGCCGCGCCGACTGCATGCGATCGGACTCGTCGCAGCTTCCTGCGATTGTGCGACCTCGTGGTTTCTTCTAGACTTGGGCTGCGGCGCCGCGGGGAATGAATTTGATTCAATCACCACGCCGCACGCGGATTACATGCCGACCGATCCCTCGACAACCCAGCCTGAATCCGCTCGCGAGTACACGCGCCGAACGGAACGATTGCGCGCGAACGAAATATTTCTGAAGCAGCGCGATTCGAGCCTTGGATACGCGAAGTTATTCATTTTGATTTTGGGAGTCGCCGCAGCCTTCTGGCTTCTGACAATTCGCAGTTCATCGCTCTACTGGATCTTGGTTCCGGCATTTCTGTTTGTTCCGCTTGTAGTGATGCATGAGCGCGTAGCCCGCGCGCTCGGAAGAAATTCACGCGCGATTGGTTTTTACGAGCGAGGGCTTGCGCGGCTTGATAATCGCTGGCCCGGGACGGGCGAATCCGGCGAACGCTTTGCCAATCCGCACCATCCGTATTCGCGCGATCTCGATCTTTTCGGAAAAGGCTCGCTGTACGAATTGCTTGTGCGACGTGCGGACACGCTCCGGCGAAGACACGCTGGCGAACTGGCTGCTCACGCCTGCTGCGCCCGTTGAGGTGGCTGCTCGGAATGCAGCCGTCGACGATCTGCGATGCCGCCTCGACCTGCGCGAGGATCTGGCGGCGCTTGGTGAAGACGTTCGCGCGGGCGTGCGGCAGGACGTGCTCACCGCGTGGGCGGAAGGCGCGCCGCTGCTCGAATCGCAGGCCGCGCGCTTCGTTGCGATTTTGCTTCCGTTGCTGTGGATTGCGAGTTTGATCGCGTGGGCTGTGTGGGATCTGCGATATCTCGCGGTGATCGCGACGATTGTGAATTTGATTTTCAGCAGCAGGTATCGCGACAGCATACGGAAAGTGGTGGCGCCCGTCGAGCGTACCGCGCAGGACCTGACGCTGCTTTCCGAGCGTGCTTGCGCGATTGGAGCGCGAACAATTTTCGGCCCTGAAACTGGTTGCGCTCCAAGAGGCGCTTCGGACGGGCGGCGTGGAGCCATCGAAGGCGATTGCGCGCCTCGGGCGGCTCGTTGAACTTCTGATTTCACGCCGAAACCCTCTTTTGCGCGGCATCGATCCGGTAGTGCTGTGGAGTTTGAATCTCGCTTTTGCGGTGGAGGCGTGGCGCAAAACGTTTGGTCCCGCCGTGCGCGGTTGGCTTGCGGCAGTGGGCGAGATGGAAGCTCTATCGTCGCTTGCGAGCTATGCGTACGAGCATCCCGCGGATGTTTTCCCGGAATTTACTGACGATGCTCCCTGTTTCGATGCGGAAGAATTCGCGCATCCATTGATCCCCGAAAGTCGCGCAGTGCGAAATGATTTGCGGCTGGATAAAGATTTTCGGCTGATGATCATCAGCGGGCCGAACATGGCGGGGAAAAGCACGTTCGTGCGAGCCGTAGGAATTAATGCGGTGCTTGCGCAATGTGGAGCGCCAGTGCGGGCAAAGCGATTGCGGATTTCGCGGCTGACCGTGGCAGCGTCAGTATGTGTGCTCGATTCGCTGCATGGCGGGATTTCAAGGTTCTACGCCGAAATCGCGCGGCTGAAGCTGATCTGCGATCTCGCAACAGGGTACGCGACGCAGGCGACTCCTCCGGTGCTTTACTTGCTTGACGAATTGCTTTCAGGGACAAACTCGCACGATCGGCGGATTGGAGCGGAGGCGATTGCGCGAAGTTTATTTGAGCAGGGCGCGATCGGCCTGATCACCACGCACGACCTGGCGCTCGCTGAAATTGTGGATTCGCTGGGGACGGGCGCGGCGAATTTTCATTTCGAAGATCGTCTGGAAGATGGAAAACTGTTTTTCGATCACCGGTTGACGCGTGGAATCGTCAAGACGAGCAATGCGCTTGACTTGATGCGTTCGATCGGGCTCGATGTGTGACCGGCATGGGGCGGGCCGGGATTCTCGCCGGCCGTTCTGAGATGTCGTTTACGAATGTGGTTTCCGGGTATGATGGAACAGGGATTTCCCCGCCGTTTCGAATTTAGCCGAAGGAGTTTTAATTGATCCCGCGATATACACGCGCAGAAATGGGCCGCGTCTGGAGCGAAGAAAATAAATTTCAGAAATGGCTCGACGTGGAGCTGGCCGCGTCGGAAACGCTTGCGGAGGCAGGAATCGTGCCGCGCGAGGCGGCGATAAAGCTTCGCGAGCGCGGTCGTGTGGATGTGGCGCGCATCAACGAGTTGGAAGCAAAAGTTCGCCACGATGTGATCGCGTTCACGATTGCGGTGCAGGAATCGGTGGGCGATCCCGAAGCGGCGCGCTGGCTGCATTACGGGCTCACGTCGAACGACGTGGTGGATACCGCGCAGGCTCTGCTTGTGCGCGAAGCGTCGCAGCAAATCGAGAAAGCTCTCGAGCGAATGGGCGAAGTGCTTGAGCGGCGCGCGTGGGAATTCAAGGACACGCCGGAAATCGGGCGTACGCATGGAGTGCACGCAGAACCGATTACGTTCGGACTGAAGGTTGCCAACTGGTTCGCGGAAAATCGCCGCGACCTGGCGCGATTTCAAGTGGCGGCGCGGCAGATGGCGGTGGGAAAGATTTCAGGCGCCGTCGGAACGTGTACGCACCTTGGCCCCGAGATCGAAGAGAAAATCTGCGCGCGGCTCGGGCTTGCTACGGCGCCGATCACTTCGCAAGTGATCGAACGCGACCGCCACGCGCAATATCTTTCTACGCTCGCGATCGTTGCGGCTTCGCTGGAGCGCATTGCGCAGGAAGTGCGGCATTTGCAGCGCACCGAAGTGCGCGAGGTGGAAGAACCGTTCGGGGGCGAGCAGCGCGGCAGTTCCGCGATGCCGCACAAACGCAATCCCGTTTCCAGCGAGCAGGTTTGCGGGCTTGCGCGGGTGGTTCGCTCGAATTCGCTCGCGGCGCTCGAAAATATCGCGCTGTGGCACGAACGAGATATTTCGCACAGTTCGGTGGAGCGCGTGATTTTGCCCGATTCCACAATTCTTGCGGACTACATGCTGCACCGCACGACTGAAATCGTTGCGGACATGAAAGTGTTTCCGGAGCGCATGCGGCGCAATCTGGATGCGACGAAAGGGCTCGTCTTTTCCGGGCAAGTGCTGCAGGATCTTGTCGAACACGGAGCGCCTCGCGAAGACGCTTACAAATGGGTGCAGGGTCACGCGATGGCGGCTTGGGAATCGGAAACGAGCTTTCAGGATCGCATCACCGCAGACGCAAACATCCGTAAATTTCTCGACGACAAGGCCCTCGCGCACACATTTGATTTACAGCGGCAACTGCGCGCCGTGGACGCAATTTTTCGCCGCGTATTCGGCACGAAGGCATCCGTCGCAATGTAGTTACGTCACCCGCAACCTGCGTTTTGCTCTCCCACAATTGACTTCACGGTAGCACCACAATACAGTCGCGTCTCCCCGGCGATGGCTCGTTCGGAAATGCATTTGTGCGCCGGGAGTTTGCCGGGCCTGGATGCTTATGACTCGCAGCCGTCTCGTTGTGACGAAGACTTGTGCGCTAATCCTGTTCACGCTCGTTCTCGCGTCTCTTGGTTTCACAGAGGAATGGCGGCCGCGTCACGCTCTTGTGCCGCCGACGGGAGTGATGAACCTCGGCGTGCCGGCAAGTCCGCAAGATGTGTTTCTTGCCGGCCCTGCAAGCCCGGCGGAGCGAGCTGCGTGGCTTGAAGGAATAAACGCCTGGCGCAAAGAACGCCTTACGCGTTTGCGTTACGACGGCGCGCAATACGATCGCCCCGACCTTGCCTGGACGCAGCGCGTGTTTTCGCAATACCAGATGCTGATCTGGGAGCGCACATTTTACGATCCGGAAAAGCGCGTCTACACGGTGAATCGGTTTCTGGACGGCCTCGCTGAAAGAATCGGCCCGATCGATGCAGTGCTCATCTGGCACGTGTATCCGAATATCGGCGTTGACGACCGCAATCAATTCGACCTGCTGCGCGATTTGCCGGGAGGCATTCCGGCAGTGCGCGCAATGGTGAATGATTTTCACAAGCGCGGCGTGAAAGTGTTTTTCCCCACGCTCGCGTGGGATAGCGGCACGCGCGATGAAGGCACCGCGGTTCCAGCCGCGCTCGCGGGACTGCTCAAAGAAATTGGCGCAGACGGAATTAATTTCGACACGCTCGAAAGCGTTCCCGCGGCATTTCACGCTGCCTCCGAAGCTGCAGGGTATCCGATTGCGCTCGAACCTCAATTCGATATTCGCGACGAATCGCTCGCGTGGACGAATCTTGGCTGGAACGACTGGGTCACGTGGGAGGACACGCCGTATCCGTTCGTCCCGATGGTGAACCAGGCGAAATGGCTCGAGCCGCGACACATGGTCGACGTGACCGACCGCTTCACGCGCGACAAGATCAACAGCCTGCAGCACGCTTTCTTCAACGGCAACGGCTATGCGACGCTCGAAAATCTCTGGGGCTTCTGGTACGGCATGACGCCGCGCGACGCAGAAGCTGTCCTGCGAATCACGCGCATCGAGCATGAATTTCCGGAGCTGTTGGTGAGCAAGGATTGGGAGCCGCATGCGCCAACGCTGCAAAGCGGCGTCTTCGCGAGCAGGTTTCCATCGCCGCAGCGCACACTCTGGACGATCGTAAACCGTAACGAGTATGACGTTGCAGGCGAGCAAATTCGCGTGCCGTACAGCACAGGAATGCGGTATTTCGATTTGTGGCACGGTGTGGAGCTAACTCCCGCTGTGCGCGGGAACGACGCGACACTACAGTTTGCGATCGAAGGACTTGGATTCGGTGCTGTTCTCGCAACGGACGATGCTTCCGCTGCGGGCTCATTCCAAGAATTGCTCGCGTTTATGTCCGAGCGCTCGAGGCGTCCGCTGAATAGCTTTTCAAAGCAGTGGGCTTTTTTGCCGCAGCAGATCGTTCCCGTCGCGCCAACAAAGCCAGCCGACTCCGCACCGCCTGGAATGATTCGCATCCCGGGAGGCGGTTACGATTTCGACGTTCGCGGAATTGAGATTGAAGGCGGCAACGATCCGGGCGTCGACGTACAGTATCCGTGGGAAGATTCGCCGCGGCGATTTCATCATCATCGTGTCGACATCCAAAGTTTTTACATCGATCGCACGCCGGTGACGAACGCCGAATTCAAGAAATTCATCGACGCGACTAAATATCAGCCCACCGACGATCACAATTTTCTGCGCGACTGGACGAATGGGACGTATCCGGACGGTTGGGATGCGAAACCGGTAACCTGGGTGTCAATCGAAGACGCGCGCGCGTATGCAGCGTGGGCCGGAAAGCGTTTGCCGAACGATTGGGAATGGCAGTACGCGGCGCAAGGCAATGACGCGCGAATCTATCCGTGGGGAAACGAATGGAATGCGCAGGCGCTTCCTCCGCCCGATCACGGCCGGAAGATGCGCGCGCCGACGGACGTGAGCACGTATGCGCAAGGAGCGAGCCCTTTCGGAGTGCTCGATCTCGAAGGAAACGTCTCGCAGTGGACGAATGAATTTCGCGACGAACACACGCGCGCTGCAATTCTTCGCGGCGGCGCTTTCTACCAGCCGCGCGGATCGATCTGGTATTTCCCGCAGACCTACCGCCTCGACGAGCATCAGAAATATCTGCTGATGTCGCCGGGACGGGATCGAGCCGGAACGATTGGCTTCCGGTGCGTAGTCGATACGAAGTAGTCCGGCACAATATTGCCGCGAATTAATATCGAACGACTTACTCGACGGCGAGGTAGACGTAGCGAAGAATGAACAACACGGTGAGTATCCAGAGCAACGGGCTGATCTCGCGAATTTTTCCGGCGGCAATTTTCACGACGGTGTAGGAGATAAGTCCCAGGCTTAGACCCGGTCGCAATGCTGAAGGTGAGTGGAGTCGCAAGAATTGTGACAAACGCCGGAAACGCATCGCTGAAATCGTCCCATTTGACGCGCGCCACCGACTGAATCATCAGCGCGCCCACCAAAATCAGTGCGGGAGCCGTCGCGAAGCCCGGAATTGCTGTCGCAATCGGCGCAAAAAACATCGCCACCAGAAATAACGCCGCGACCAGCATGTTACTTAGCCCCGTGCGAGCGCCCGCCGCCACTCCCGCAGCGCTTTCAATGTAACTCGTGATTGTGGACGTTCCCGTAATCGAGCCGAAGACTGTTCCAATCGCGTCCGCAAGCAAAGCGCGTCCCACTCGCGGAATTTTTCCATCCTTCACAAATCCTGCCTGCTCGCATACACCGACGAGCGTGCCCACATTGTCCAGGAGATCGACGAAGAGAAACACGAACATGATTTCGAAGAGCCCGAGATGAAGGGCGCCGCGCAAATCGAATTTCAGAAACGTGAGCGAAGGATGCGGAACGGATACAAGAGCCGTGGGCCAGTGCGCGATACCGCGAAAGATTCCCAACAGTGTAGTCCCTACAATCCCCAGCAGAATCGCTCCGTTGAACTTTCGCACGACCAGAACTAGCATCAGAATCAAGCCGAAACAGGCGGCTTGCACCTCGCGGTCGCCGAAATTCCCGATGCCCACGAGCGTCGCTGGATTCGCGACCACAATTTTCGCGTTCTTCAAGCCGACGAACGCGATGAACATGCCGATACCTGCGGCCGTTGAATGCTTCAGGCAATCAGGAATACCGTTGACGATCTGCTCGCGAACCCGCGAAACCGTGAGGAGTACGAAGAGCACGCCGGAGAAAAACACGACACCGAGCGCCGTTTGCCACGGAATGTGCATGCTGAGGCAAACGGAATAGGTGAAGTACGCGTTGAGCGACATCCCGGGAGCAAGCGCGATCGGATAATTCGCGTACAGCCCCATCACCAGCGTGGCCACAGCTGAGGAAAGGCACGTCGCAAACAGAACGCCTTCGAGAGGCATTCCGGCTTGCGCCAGAATTTGCGGATTCACCACGATGACGTAGGCCATCGTCATGAACGTGGTGAGCCCGCCGAGCATTTCCTGCCGCACGGTGGTCTGGTTTTCCGCCAGTTTGAAATATCGCTCGAGCACTCGATGGTCTCCGCAGGCTGCCAAAAAGAAATGTCACTCTAGAGTGAGCGCGTGTCGGTGTCAATGCGGTGGCGGATCTGCTGCGAGACTGAACTTCAGGGCTTCGGAGCTGTGGGAGCGTTCTGCGAGGGCAAAGCATCAGGTACAGGGGTCGACGGTCCGATTTTCGTTTCCACTTGGAATTTCTTGTAGTCGCTGTAGCGGTCGATTTCGTTTTCGCGCACCTTGATGAATACGACACGAGCGGCGGCGTGTACTTCCGCGTAGGAAGGCAGCCAGACTTCACCGTTAATTTTTGTTTGCTCGAAAACGAGGTTGGTGCCTTTGTCGAGCGACGCGAGCAGGCCGCCGCCAATTTTCACGTTGTCGTTGAAGCGGGCTTCGAGACGGGCGACGTCGCGCGCTTGTTCGTCAATCCAGACGACACCGGCAAGTTTCTGGACGATGGACTCGGCGAGTTTGCGCGGTTTGTAATCAGGATTCGCGCCGAAATCGAAAACAATCACGTCCTGGCCGCGGAAACGCTCGCGCCGCGGATTGGTGAAACTTTCGGCGCGGAGGAAGTCGGAAATTTGCGTTTGCTGGTCTTCGTCTTCTTTCTCCTGCTTCTTCGGATCGTTGGCAAGTTCAGCGCGTTTTTTCTGCATTTCGCTGAATTCCTTGTTGAAGCGGTCGTCTTCTTTTTTCTGTTCTTCAGCGGTGAGCGGCTTCGAGTCGTTCTTTACGAGATGACGAATTTCGTCGCCGCCGCAATTGAACACGTCGTATTCCTTCACCGTGCGCGCCGTGACCTGTCCCTTTGAGTCGAATTTTTCCTCTTCCGCAACGAGGTGGCACGTGTATTGCTTCTGCAGCTCCTCGATTGCTTTCTGGTTCCTCGCCACTTCGAGCAACAGCGATTTGATCTCCGGGAGCGGGCGGCCCGCGTCCTTCGGAAAATCGAAGACAGAATCGTTTACAGGGGCGTTGAGCTCGACGCGCGCGATCGCAATCGTGTAGGTGTGGCTGCTGCGGTGAATTGTGATGCGGTACGGCAGCAGGATGCCATTCACGGAGCGGTAGTCGCCATAGTCGAACTCCTCCGAACTGGGCTTGGGAGATTTATCGCCATCTTGCGCCGTAGTGGCAATCGTTTCGCGAACGATCAAGTGAGTTTGCACATCGAAAAAGACTTCGCGAGTGACGTGTGGCGCGAGCGATATTTCAATGTGGTACGCCGGACGGCCTTCGATTTCCTCGGAACCGATTAGCTGCAACCCGAATTTGGATTTCTTCGCGTCCGCAAGTCTTTCATTCAAGTAGCGTCCGGTTGCTTCCCATGCCGCAGATGCGGCCCCAGTGAGGGTATGCGGCGCGGCACTCACATTCGAAGGTGAATCGGCAGTGGTGTCCTGCCCCCACGCGGATTTTCCGTTGTAAGCCTCGATGAGGCGGTGCGGCTCGATGATGATTTCGGAATAAAACTTGTTCGGAGCTTTGGTGATCAGCGAATAGGTGCCGGATTTGTCCGTGGCGCCGTCGGTGATGCTTCCGGTAATCGTTGCGGTCTGGATTCTCGCAAGAGCTTTGGCGCCGCCTTCGGAGTGAACATATTCATCCACGATTTTTTGTGAAGATTGCGCGAAACACAAGCCGAGTACCGTAGTGACGAGGCACAAGATGAATGCCGCGAACACTGACAAGCGGAGGATTCGATGCGCAAAGGTTTTTTCGGACGGGTTGCTGGCGGCACGAGTCATTTTGACTAAAACAGCGTAGCACGTCGCGGGTGAGTGGCAAGGATCGTGGGACGTTGCATTCAATCACTCACAGCGATGGGTTGCGCTCAACGACTTGGGCGGCTTGACTTGCAGCATAATCACAGCCTAACATCGCGCGCACTCAACGTGACTCCCGACTGGAAAACCATCCGCAAATGATCGGAAAAACCTTATCGCACTACCTCATCCTTGAAAAACTCGGCGGTGGGGGCATGGGCGTCGTGTATAAGGCTGAGGACACGAAGCTCGGCCGCCAGGTGGCGTTGAAATTTTTGCCTGAGGGATTTTCGAAAGACCGCGCGACGCTTGAACGATTCCAGCGGGAAGCGCGAGCGGCTTCTGCGTTGAACCATCCCAACATTTGCACGATTTATGAAATCGATGTGGTGGATGAGGGCGGCGAAACCGTTCCGTTTATCGCGATGGAGCTGCTCGAAGGGCAAACGCTGAAGCATCGTATCAACGAAAAGCCATTGCCGTTTGATCAGGTTCTTGATCTCGGAACTCAGATTGCAGATGCGCTCGACGCAGCCCACACGAAAGGCATCGTTCATCGCGACATCAAGCCGGCCAATATTTTCGTGACGCGGCGCGGACAGGCAAAGGTGCTCGATTTCGGGCTCGCAAAACTCGCTCCGGAACGGGTGGGAGTTGGCGGTTCTTCCTCCGCGATGCCAACCGTGGCGAATGAAATGCTGCTCACCAGTCCGGGGACGGCGGTGGGAACGGTTGCATACATGTCGCCTGAGCAAGTGCGCGGCGAAGAGCTGGACGCAAGATCGGATCTTTTCAGCTTCGGCACCGTGCTCTACGAGATGGCCACGGGGCGACAGGCGTTCACCGGGAACACCGCAGGCGTGATCACCGAGGCGATTCTGAATCGCTCTCCCGCGCCGCCTACGCGCGTGAATCCCGACCTGCCCGGGGAATTCGAAATCATTCTGGCGAAGGCGCTCGAAAAAGATCGCGAAATGCGCTGCCAAACCGCCGCGGAGCTGCGCGCGGATTTGAAGCGGCTGAAACGCGAGACGGAATCCGGCCGTTCGGGAATAGGTTCCGGCTTTTCGCGCAGCGCGCCGGCGAAAGTGGCGGCGCCAGCTGCTGCCGCGCCGCGCAAGTGGACTGCCGTGGCGATTGCGGCCGCCGTGTTTCTCGCAGCGGGTCTCGCGGGGGGAATATTTCTTGCGAAGCGCCAGCCGCAATCAACGCAGCCCCTGTATCACCAGGTCACTTTCCGGCGCGGTACGGTCTACGGAGCGCGCTTTGGCCCCGACGGCCAAACGGTCTATTACACCGCAGCGTGGGACGGAAATCCTCCTGAGATCTTTTCTACCCGCATGGGCAGTCCCGAATCCGCCTCGCTCGATCACTCGGGAACACAGCTTCTAGCAGTCTCATCCACCGGCGAAATGGCCGTTCAGCTGCGCAGCCGCACCGGTGCCTTCCAACAATTCGGCACACTCGCCCGCATGCCCGTCGCCGGCGGGGCGCCGCGCGAAGTTCTGAACGACGTAAACTGGGCAGATTGGTCTCCCGATGGCTCCGCGCTCGCGATCATCCGCCGGCAGGCTGGATTCACGCAGCTCGAATATCCCGTTGGCAAAGTCCTCTACAAGACCGCCGGCTGGCTCGGCGATCCCAGAATTTCACCGAAGGGCGACCGCATCGCGTTTCTTGATCATCCGATCAGCGCCGACGACGGCGGCAATGTGGCCGTGGTCGATCTCGCGGGCGATCACAAAACCCTGTCGTCCGGTTGGATCAGCGAAGACGGCTTGGCTTGGTCCGCTAATGGCGAAGAAATCTGGTTCACCGCCACCACCGAGGGCCTGGGCCGCGCTTTACACGCGGTGGATCTGGCTGGGCACGAACGGATGATCGCCCGCGTCCCCGGCGCGCTCACGCTTCTGGACATTGCTCGCGATGGGCGCGTGATCCTCCGCCACGATGCCAATCGCCAGGAGATAAAAGGATTCATCGCCGGCGACGCCAAAGGCCGCGAGCTTTCCTGGTTTGATTATTCTCTGCCGGCCGATCTGTCTCGCGACGGCAAGACTCTTTTGTTCGGTGAAGTGGGGGAAGCAGGCGGTGCCACCTACGCGGTTTACATTCGCGGAACGGACGGTTCTCCTGCCGTACGCCTCGGCGATGGAAATCCACAAGCTCTTTCCCCCGACGGTAACTGGGCTCTCATCCTTACTCACGCCAATCCGCAACAAATGGTGCTGTTGCCTACCAAGGCCGGCCAGCCGCGTGTGATTTCGAACGACAACATCGATCATTTCACCGCCGCCTTTACTCCCGACGGCAAGCAGGTGGTTTTCTACGGAGCGGAACCCGGCAAGGGCCCGCGCCTTTACGTGCAGGACGTGGACGGCGGCAAGGCTCGCGCCATCAGCCCCGAAGGCGGCACTGCATCCTTTCTGTTGGTTACGCCTGACGGAAAATTTGCGGTGGGTACTGGCGACGACGGCAATCGCTGGTTCTATCCTCTGGCTGGCGGAGAACCCCGGAAGATTCCCGGCACTCAAGTGAACGAGCGCATCGCCGGATTCTCGTCCGACGGAAAGTTCGCCTTTTCCTACAACTTCGCGGGCTTGCCTTGCACCATCACAAAAATTGATCTCGCCACCGGCAAAGGGACGGTCTGGAAGCAACTCGTCCCCGCTGATGCCGCTGGAGTCGATTCCCTTGGCGGCATCAGTGTCACCCCGGACGAGAAATCCTACGTCTATTCTTACCCGCGGACGCTATCGGATTTGTATGTCGTGGAAGGATTGAAGTGACAATCCGACCAGGATTGTCATCCTGAGGAACAACGTGACGAAGGATCGTTCTTCAGCTGCCCGCCTCGCTCTCTATTGCACGCGTTGGATGTAACGCGCCTCGGAAGTATCCACTTTCACTTTGTCGCCCGTGCCCACAAACGGCGGGACGTTGATGACGAGGCCTGTTTCGAGTTTGGCTGGCTTCATCACGGAGCTGGCAGTTGCTTTCTGGATGCTGGGCTCGGTGTCGACTACGGTGAGATCGACTGTGTCGGGAATCAGCACTCCGATCGGCTTCTCGTCGTAGTATTCGATTTTCACGGGCATGTTGGCGATGAGGTAGTCTTTTGTGTCGCCGACGATGTCGTTCTGCAGCGCGAGTTGCTCGTAATTTTCTGTGTTCATGAAGTGATGGCCTTCGCCGTCACTGTAGAGATATTGGAATTCGATTTCGTCGACGATCACCTTTTCGACGAATTCTTCCGCGCGGAACCGGTAGTCGGTCATCGAGCCGGTGCGGAGATTGCGCATTTTGGTTTGCATCGCGGCGCGCTTGTTGCCGGGCGTGCGGTGGTCGACGCTGTAGACGTGATACAGGTCGCCTTCATGCTGAATAATCATGCCTGCACGCAGTTGGGTAGCCTTCAACGCACTCATCGGATGCTCCTGATTTTTCTGGGTGTTTCCTGCAGAGTTGCAAGCGCGGCCGCCTGCCCAGCAAGAAAATCACGCTATATCGGAACAATGATTATAGCGGCCTCGCGCGTATGGGGTCAAACGGACGATTGCGAGCAAACGGAGAGCCCCTGTCCAGTTCCAGAAGCCGACATGGCGCCTAAAGCGTCAAAGTAAGGGGAGCAAACATGACTCGTAGAAAATATCTGGCCGCAACCTTGGCCGTCGTCACGCTCGCGCTGTGCGGGTGGTTCGAGGCCGCCGTACGTGCTCGGACGAATGCCGCGCCGAGTCCTGACGCTGGCGGAGAAATTCCGCGGCTAGCCGAGGCGATGCAATGGACGGCCGGCATCACAATCGCGGATATCGGGGCTGGCGATGGCAGCTATGGTTTCGCAGCGGCGAGAATTGCCGGCCCTTCAGGGCGCGTGTATGCCACGGAAATCGATAGCGCGAAATTGAACGCGCTTCGCGAGGCGGTTGCGAAACGCAAGCTCACGAATGTGATCGTGGTGGAAGGGGCGGCCGATGATACGAGGCTGCCATCCGAGTGCTGCGATGCGATTTTCATCCGCCACGTCTATCACCACATCACCGCGCCCGAAGCATTCGACAAGAATCTACTGCGGTCGCTGAAACCGGGCGGCCGCCTCGCGATTATCGACTTCCCTCCGGAAAATGGCCTGGCACCGGTGGAAGGAGTGCCCGCCAATCGCGGCGGCCATGGTATACGGCAGAAAATCATGACAGATGAGTTGACGGCGGCTGGATTCCGCGTGGAAAAGACGATCGAGCATTGGTCCGGAAACGACTACTGCGTGATCTTCGTTAAACCAACTTCATAGCTATCACTTTGGACGTTCCGCTTCGATTCGCGCGAGCAGTTTCGGATCGTCGGGAAACAAACCCGCCGCGGGAAGGCGCGTCAGCAATTCAGCCCACATCGGTTCGCGCGCAAAAACTTTCTTGAAGAGCGGTAGCGACGCATCTACATCGCCGCTCGTCACGAGCGTCACTGCGTGCCAGAACACAATTTCCATTTGCTCGGGGAGAAGTTTTTCGGCATCACCGTATTCGCGTACCGCGCAGACCCAATCTTTTTTCGCAGAGCACGCGTCGCCATTTTCCATGTGATCGTACGCACGGTGATAGCGCACCAGGCGCTTCAGCTCGTTGATTGGATCGTTCGAGTCATCCACGCGCAGGTCGACAACCTTATCCGCCCACGGCCTCCCTGTTGATTTTCCGCGCACGATCAGAATTGCCGCCGATTGTTTCCCGCGAATATCGCCGCCTGCCGCTTGACCCGCTTCGAGCGCGGCGATCAGTCGGTCGGTGAGGTCGCCTTGCGTTGATTCAAACGCTTTGCCCATCGCCGGCCACACGTTTGCGTTGGCCATGATGTTTGCCTCGGTGGAGTAGTTCGCGCCGATTTGATTTCCGGCGAACGCAATGCACTTGCTGCCCGTGTGCGCCGCAACGTGACCTTCGGCATCGACCATCGCAACTTGACGCACGTCCGCGTAGTCATCGGCGGCGAGCAGTCCGCGCAGCGCTTCGTTTGCGGTCTTGCCCGAGCGCATGAGCGCAAGCCCGCGCGGCCCGTATCCGGGATCCACAAACGATTGCGTCGCGACCACACCCACGCCCGCTTCGCCCCACGTCACACCCGCGCCGACCGCAAACCAGTGCGATTGCACCGCGACGCCCATATCACCGGTGACCGGATCACGCGCCACAATCGAAAATGTGTGAACGGGCCGAAGCGGCTTCGGAGATGACGAGTCCGCCGGCTCTTGCGCCTGAGCGCCCAAAGCTGTCGCCGCGAGACAAAGAAGCGCAGCCGCCATTCGAATCGTTACCATGGATCCTCCGAGTAAATCGAATTGAGGGCGACAAAAATAGCACGGGGGAGGCCCACTGCAAGCCTCCCCCGAGGAAAACGGGATCGAAATCACGACGCTTAACTACTGCTGCGGATGCGCGCGGCCTTCCGCCATTACTTTTTCAATTTCATCGGCATTGCGCGGCAGCTTCTCGGTCATCAACACGTGGCCATCGGCGGTGATGAGAACATCGTCCTCGATTCGCACGCCGATATTTTCGCTGCGAATGTAAATTCCCGGCTCGATCGTCACAGCCATTCCCTCTTTCAGCGGCTGGTAGAAATCGGTGGGATCATGAACGTTCAGGCCGAGGCCGTGGCCAAGCCCATGGACGAAATATTTGCCGAGCGGCTTGCCATCTTTGTCTTTCCCGTGCGTGTTGATGTAATCGGCGGCAATCTGGTGCAGGCTGTCGGGGCCGCCGTACATGCGCACGCCGGGTTTTGCTGCCGCAATTGCGGCATTCTGCGCGCCGAGAACGATGTCGTAAATTTCCCGCTGACGAGCGGTGAATTTTCCGTTCGCCGGAAGCGTGCGCGTGATGTCTGCATCGTAGCCGCCGTATTCGCCGGCGACGTCGAGCACCACCACATCGCCATCTTTGATTTCATTGTTGAGCGTATCGTAGTGCAGCACGGTGGAGTAATATCCCGCGCCAACGATGGGCGAGTAAGCCTCGCGTGAGCACCCCTCCCACTTGTGGATTTCTTCCATCTTCGCGGCTACCTGATATTCGAACAGGCCCGGTCGCATCATTTTCATCGCGGCGATTTGCGCGTCTACGGAGGCGTCGACCGCCTTTTGTAGCAACGCGATTTCTCCCGGCGATTTCACCATGCGCATGGCGGTGAGCGTTGCGGTGACGTCAACGATTTCCGATTGCGGCGGCAGCGCATCTTTCACCCACGCGCTCCAAGTGGCGAGCTGCGGGTAACCGTTCTCCGGCCCTTTCGGCATCGCGGTGTAAAACTTTGGATTCGTCTTCGCCAGATTCACGAGGTCGGTGCGCAGGTCCGCGAACGGCCTTACCGCCTGAAAGCCGGTTTTTTCGGCGACGCCGGGATCGTTCGGGCCGAGGTGCGCGCCTCCCCAGGTGGATTCGCGAGGATCGCGCGGCGGCAGGTATAGAATTTCCGTTGGGTTTGAGGCGTTACCCGAAGTTGCTCCAGCGGATTTGCCATCGGCCGCGTTGGGAATCAGAAGCAGTGCCGCGTCAGGCTCGCTATAGCCGGTGAGGTAGTAGAAATTTTCGTCCTGGAAGAACACGGCCACCTCGCCTGCATCGTTCCGGCTGGTGTAGCCGAAGAGCACTACCGGCCCGTCAACTTCGCCGCGCAGCTTTGCGCGCCGCGCCTGATACTCGGCAGCGGGCTGCGGGAAGCGCGCTTGCACCAGCATTGCTGCGAACGAAAGCGCGAGTGCGGCAAGCGTGCAGCGAAGCGCGAGTGTCCGAAATTTCATAGAAAATCCTCCGAGGCTAGTAGACGAAGCGCGATGATAAAAGGATAGGCGAGAATGCGCTAGAAAAATCGTGAGAGGAAGTGATTCCCGGCGGCTGAGCGAAACTGAGCTTTGAGATCCCTGCCTGCGGCAGGCAGGCTTCGCTGCGCTCAGGATGACAAAATGGGACTAGAAGCCGGGGACACCGGTGGAAGCGGGGCGGACTTCGCCGGACTCAACGCCAAAGCGAAGGCGATCGATGTAGGTTTGACCGAGCGACATGAGCCCCGTGTAGAGGTAGCCCCAAACGAACAGCAGCAGGAACGGAACGGTAGCGTAATTCTGCATCTCAATCGCGTAGACGACCGCCGCTGCAAAATAAACGCCGAGCAGAACTTCTGCATAAGGCATCCAGCCAGCGCCCTTGCGATATTTCTTTTTTGACCAGCCGGCGCCGTCGCGAGCGCCCGCTTCCACGCGGTACTTCGGCGTGCGCACAAATTCGGATTTCACTCCGAAAATCGCCTCTATGACTGCTACGGCGTTGCGAACCGAGAGTCCAATTCCCACCGCCATGATGAATGGCAAGTAAAGGAAAGTGCGCTTCCATGTTTTCGGATAGATCGAGCGTTCAGCGACGAGATAAAACGACGAAATCGAGCATGTGGACGCGATAAACAGCGGCAAGTCGATCACCAGCACCTGAAACCAGCCCTGATAAAAACGCACGATCATCGCCGGCAGCAGAATAATCGAAAGAAAAACCATCAGCGGGTAGCTGATGTTGGCAGTGAGATGAAAGAACGCTTCCGCTTTCACGGCGTCCGGGGCATTCGACCGAATCACGCGCGGCAGAATTTTCTTCGCCGTCTGCATCAAGCCTTTGGCCCAGCGCGCTTGTTGCGACTTGAATGCATTCATCTCGACGGGCAGTTCGGACGGGCACTCGATGTCCGGCAAATAAATAAACTGCCAGCCGCGCAGTTGTGCGCGATAGGAGAGATCAGTGTCTTCCGTGAGCGTGTCGTGCTGCCAACCGCCTGCGTCTTCAATCGCAGCGCGCCGCCAGATTCCGGCTGTGCCGTTGAAATTGAAGAAAAGGCCGCTGCGGAAACGCGCCGAATGCTCCACGACGAAATGGCCGTCCAGCAGAATCGCTTCCACTTCGGTCAGCTTCGAATAATTGCGGTTGATGTAGCTCCAGCGCGTTTGCACCATCGCCATTTTCGCGTCAGCGAAATACGGCACGGTGTTGCGCAGAAAATCGGCAGGCGGAATAAAATCCGCGTCGAAAATTGCGACGAATTCGCCGCGCGCGCTCTTCAGCCCTTCCTGCAGGGCGCCGGCTTTGAAGCCTTCGCGATTGTCGCGATGAATGTAGGCGATCGGTAGGCCGAGCTGCTGGTAGCGCTCGACGCAGTTGCGGGCTACTTCCTGCGTTTCGTCGGTGGAATCGTCGAGCACTTGAATATCGAGCAGCTCGCGCGGGTAATCGAATTGCGCGATCGCGTCGACGAGACGTTCGATCACGTAGCGTTCGTTGTAAATCGGAAGCTGCACGGTGACGCGCGGCCATTCCGTGATTTTCGGCGGAGGCGGCGCGATGCGCTTGCGATTCTTGAAAAAGTGATAGACGAGCGCATAGCGATGAATCCCGTACATCGCGAGAATAATCATCACGACGAAGTACGGCGTCATCACCGCCATATCGAAAGAATTGAGCTGGTAAAGCCCCTTGAATGGGTTCGACAGCGGATCGGTATTCCGCCGCCAATAGTCCGACACAGGGTTCGCCACAGGTGCGAGCCAGCCAGCAATGGTGTACAGCGACATCAAGATGCACTTACTCCTAATTGCCCTTAAATGATTGAGCCAGCTACGATTCCCGCGAGGGGTACGGGCGAGCAGTGTTCATTATACGAAGGGGCGAAAGCGTGTCAACGAATCGTTAATTGGACCGCGGCCGGCGGCCCGGCGCGTTGACAGGCGGGAAGCCCACGCCTAACATGGCGTCCCGTGAGCGGTGCTTGTCTGCTGCACTGGAGATTTTCTGATGCGATCTGACGGGATTCGGCTTCCTTTCGTCCTGATGGTGATTGGGCTGGTGTTGGTCGCAGCGTTCTTGCTCAACTTCGGCTCGCGGCAGATTGCGCAGGCCTCCGCGAAGCATAGCTCCGCAGCTGGCGGCGCCCAGAACGCCGGCGATCCACTGCTTGCGAAGGCGTATCGCTTCGAGAGCGGCGGCTGGATTTACGTTCACCTCGAAGGTTCGCCTCACGATCTCGGTTACCAGCACGGCTACCTGCTCGCGCCCGAAATTGCGGATGCGTATGCGGCATTGAGTTTGCAGATGACGCACACAACCCAGCGCGACTGGGAATTTTTCCGGCGTGCGGCGCGCGAGATGCTGTGGCCAAAAATCGATCCGGAGTATCAGGCGGAGCTGAAGGGCATCGTTGACGGGCTCGACGCGCGCAAAGTGAAACTCGATCTCTACGACATCGTCGCGATGAATGCGTTTGAAGAGCTTCCCGATTATTACGTGCCGTGGCTCAACGAGCAGACCCACTCGAAGAACGCTCCGAGGCTCGACAGCCCGGAAAGCTGCAGCGCGTTCGTCGCCACTGGCAGCTACACCAAAGATCACCAGATCGTGATGGCGCACAACAACTGGACGAGCTACGTCAATGGCGAACGCTGGCGGATTATTTTCGATATCGTCCCGCAGCAGGGTTACCGGATGCTGATGGACGGATTTCCCGGAGTGATCGCGAGCGACGACGATTTCGGAATTAATTCCGACGGCCTGATGATCACTGAAACTACCATCTCGAATTTTCACGGATGGGATTACAACGGCAAGCCCGAATTCATGCGCGCGCGCAAAGCGATGCAGTATGCCGGCTCGATCGATGACTACGTAAAAATCATGCTCGACGGAAATAACGGCGGCTACGCGAACGACTGGCTGCTTGCGGATCGCAAGACCGGCGAAATCGCGCAGTTCGAGCTGGGGTTGAAGCACACAAAGCTGTACCGCACCACGGACGGAAGTTTCGTCGGCTCGAATTTCCCGAGCGATCCGGCCGTGATGCGCGACGACACGACGTTTGATCCGAAAAACATGGCAAGTTCGCCCAACGCCCGCCACGCCCGCTGGGATCAGCTGATGAAAGAAAATAAAGGGCAAATCGATACGGCGATGGCGCAGGCCTTCCTCTCCGATCATTTTGATTCGTACACAAAAAAGACCGGCGCGAACCTCCGAACTCTCTGCGGGCACGGCGAGGCGGCGAATGACGTGGATGCAAGCTGGGACACCAAGCCGTTTCAACCACTCGGCGCCGTGCAGGGCAAAGTGATGGACGCCAAAATGGCCGCGAACATGACGTTCATCGCGCGCATGGGCCATCCCTGCGGCACGAATTTCGACGCTGCAAAATTCCTCCACGATCACCCCGAGTTCAACTGGCAATCTCCCGTGATGCGAGATATGAACGCCGGTCCCTGGACGCAATTCCGCATCGGCCAACCTGATCCGATGGCTGTACCCGGCGGAAATTAAGCGCCGCGCGCCACGGACCAATCATGACCGGAAGCCTCACAAATTTCTTCGGACTGCTCGGCGCACTGCTGGTACTGGCGTTTGTCGCCAACCGACTGGCGAAGTGGACTAGGGTCCCGGATGTGATCGTTCTGCTCGTGACGGGAATTTTGCTCGGGCCGGTGCTGCACTGGATCGACGGCTCGAAGTTCACCGAGATGACGCGCGGATTCGGAACGCTGGCGCTGATTCTGATTTTGTTCGCAGCCGGCCTCGAACTCGACCTTCGCCACGCGCTGAAACAATTCGGTGCGGGAACCGTTCTAGCGCTGCTCAGCTATTCACTCTCGCTTGTCGGTGTCACTTATTTCTGCATCTATGTGCTGCACATGGCGATGATGTCGTCGCTGCTCGTGGGGGCGACACTTGCATGCATGAGCGGTTCAGTGATTTTGCCTGTGCTTGAGCAGCTCGATATGCGGCAGGCCGTGAGGACCACGCTGATCATCGAAGCATCGTTTGGTGACGGGCTTGGCGCGCTCGGAGTCGGCGTGCTCATCGAACTCGCGCACGGCGGCCGCGAAATCAAGGCCGGTCCGCTCCCCGATTTACTTGCGCGCGTAGGGCTCGCTCCCGGATCGCACGGTTCGATCGCAGGCGCCGTGACGACCCTGTTGCTATTTAAGTTTTTGCTCGCGCTGGCGATGGCAATCGTAGCGGGATTCCTGTGGTTGCGTTTGCTGCCCCTGATTTCTGACAAGCAGTTCTGGCAAGTGCTCACGTTCGGCGGAGTCCTGCTGCTCTACGCCGCAACGCACGCAATCGGTGGGACCGCGCTTTTCGCAGTGATGGCATTCGGAGCAGCGTTAGCGAACTTGCCCGATCCCCGGCACTCGGCGGACGAGTTCGTTTTCCGGATTCTTCCGCCCGATCCGAGCAAAGCGATTCATTCGTTTCACGCAGAGCTGGCGTTTCTCGTGCGGAGTTTCTTTTTTGTGTTGCTTGGTGTGTTGGTAAATTTCGGCGGGTTGCGAAAGGAAATTGTAGCCTCGCTCGGAATCACCGGAGTGCTTTTCCTCGCGCGTGCCGTTGCGGTGCAGATGAGCCGCGTGGCATGGCGCGGAACAACTCGCTTGGAACGCGAAGTCGCGACGCTTCTGATACCCCGCGGATTGATCACTGCGGTTCTGGCGCTGGATGCCGTGCGTGCGATGCCCGTGGAGCTTGCGTTTCTCACACCGCTCGCTTTTGCCGTTCTTTTGCTGACGAATTTCCTGGTGCTTCTGGCTGCGGTGCGCGCAAAAGACTTGATGATCGAAGCTCCGCCGTCAGTCGTCGTGGTGGAAGTTACTGGCGTCACTCCTCCGTAGTTCCACGAGTGCCTTCCTGCGAAAATTCGCTCACCGAACCTTTCTCTTCCCCCAGTACGGAGGCCAGATTTGAGTGTTGGTTCCAGGTTGGGAATGGACCTGCCGATTGATCGCTGGTTAGCTATCTGATTGGTATCAAGTTGGTTGCGCGCTGTGGAAAATAGGGCTGGGAGGTGCTACAAAAAGAATGGCTTCGAACGGGTGTGCTTGTGGCGGAAAACTGCACGTCAAAAGGATGCAAAATGCCTGTCCCGGCGGGACTTGCCGCGGACCATTTGTGCGTCTTGCATTACACGCTATTTATCGAGCAGGAGTGCGCCGAAATGCGCCGGGAATCGGCGCTGGGCAAGAACAGCCACGAGCGGCAGAACGAATTCATGACGAAGATTGCCGACCGCGGCGAGACTCTCGTGCGTGTGGCGACGAGCGGGTTCCCGATGTCCGATGAGATCAAGGCTCGGGTGTTGAGCACGCTGCTTACGTTGATGAATTGCCGCGAAAACCTCGATCGGGCGTCGATGCGGCAATCGGCGCTGCGGCGGTTTGTGGGTTAGCTCGTTTGCTGAATTCGATTTCTACGTTGGTTCCCCCGCGGTTCCTAGAGACCTTCTGAAGATCTCCTGTAGCCTCGATATTCCAGTGCCGTGATTCAGCTTGCCTCTGCGCGGTGCTGGAGAGGTTTCATGTTGCCGCAAAGGCCGCGGTCCTTCGACCCATCCGGAATGCACACGACGGGCATGCCGCGCCCTAACCGAGACAGGCTTCGACTAGGAGCCAATATAACGGGCGTAGAGCGAGCGGGCGACCGCGGGGTCTTGCGTGCCTTTGACGATCGCGCGACCGTCGGGGAATACGGTCATTTCGTAGGGTGCGACGCGGAATCGGAGCAGGAATTCGTTGTTGCGGACTTCGGACGCCGAGGCGCCCGCGACGCGGCGTCCCAGTTCGGCTAGATCAAGTCTGCGGGTGCGCTCGTGGATTTGAACTGAATCGCGGCCGCACAAGCTGACGTGCGGCTGCGCGCGGCCTTCGAGGTAGGTGAATTCGCGCCGCACGCACGCGCGGCAGTGAAGATTGCGAGCTACGCGAATCGATTGGAACCGCCCGTTCCAAACGTCACAAGAAATCAATTTCCCATGGAGCGCTTCCGGCTTGCCGGCAAGTATTTTGGTGGCTTCAGCAGCTTCGATCGAGGCAATCACGCCAGCAGCTGCGTTCAGAATCCCCGATGTGTCACAGGTCTGGTCGGCCACGATTGCGGCGGACTTTTCTTCGCCTTCGACGAGGCACGCAAGGCAAGCCGTCTCTCCGGGCCGAATCGTCATTGTGACGCCGTAGCTTCCAATCGCGGCGGTATAAATCCAGGGGACGCCGAGCGAGACGGCGGCATCGTTTAGAAGCAGGCGCGCTTCGAAATTATCGGTGCCGTCGAGGATGAGCGGAAATTCCGCGAGCAGATCGAGAGCGTTTTCAGGCGTGAGATCAGCGACGATTCCATCGACACGCACTCCGGAATTGATGGCGCGCAGGCGGCGCTCCGCCGCGATTGCTTTAGGGAGCGCAGCGCGCGCATCGTCCTCTTCGAAGAGGGTTTGGCGCTGCAAATTAGAAGCCTCGACGAAATCGCGGTCGATGATCGCGAGCCGCCCGACTCCGGCGCGTACCAAAAGATTGCCGACAACGGTGCCCAATGCGCCGCAGCCCACCAAAACAGCGCTTGATGACAAGAGCTTCGCTTGTCCCGCTTCGCCGATCCCTTCGAAAAAGATCTGGCGGGAGTATCTTTCAAGCTGTTCGCGATTGAGGCGCCCATCCATGACTAGAACGTGATGATAGCGCCTTTTCGAGTCCGGCAGGCAACGGGGCTATGCTAACCTGCCTTCTCACTCTCAGGCGATGCGATTCCCATGGAAACAATCGACTTCAGGGCCACGGCGCAGGACTTCTCGCACGGTTGCGCCGCTTCTCCTGGCGTTCGCTTGCAGTCTGGCGACCGGCCGAGCCGTCGCGGCGCAGGAAACCTCATTTGAAGGACTGCAGGTAACGGCAGTCCGCATTGTCGACCAGCACGGCGCCCCTGTAGAAGGAAGGATGCCCACCCTCGCGGTCGTCGCGGGCAAGCCGTTCGATCTTGGCGACGAGCGCGATAGTCTTCGGACACTCTACCGCACAGGGGATTTCTCCGAGATCAACGTGACCGCTGCTGTCCTAGCACAGGGGGTTCAAATCAATTTTGTAGTTCGCCGCAACTACTACAACAACGTGGTGCGAATCGAGGGATTGAAAGATCCTCCCACGGAACCAGCGGCCATCGCCGCGCTGCGACTGGGCCTCGGCGAACCCTTTCGCGAAAGCGCCGTGCGCGAAGCAATCGATCGGCTCCAGGAACTGCTTCGCGGCGAAGGCCTTTACCTCGGAAAGATCACCTGGGATCTCAGTCCGCATGACGACACGCGCCAGATGGACGTCACGGTTCACCTCGAACCAGGCCCGCGCGCGCTGATCGGGAATATGGCCATGAAAAACGATACGCGCTTTACAGACGCAGAATTGATTCACCGGTCGAAGATCAGCGACAAAAACCAGCTTACCTCTGCGCGGCTCACACGCGGCTCGCAACGAATCAAGAAATATCTCGTGAATCAAGGCTTTCTGGGAGCGGGGGTGGTGATCACCGCCGGCACGTACGACGCCGCAACGAATCGGGTACCGCTGAATTTCGAGGTAACCGCCGGTTCGCACGTCCGAGTGGAAGTGACCGGGGCGCGTGTAAGCACGGGCCGGCTGCGCAAGTTGCTGCCTATTTATGCAGAAGGTGCCGTGGACGAAGATTTGTTGCAGGAGGGCCGCCGCAATATTCGCGATTTCTTCCAGCGGGAAGGTTACTTCGATGCCGACGTCCAGGTGAGTTCGCGCCAGGACGCGCAGAGCGGCGACCGAATCATCAGTTATGCGATCAATCGCGGCAATAAGTTCCGGCTGGCGGCGATCGCCTTCGACGGAAACAAATACTTCAGCCGGACTCTGCTTTCGGGGCGCACGCAATTGCAGACAGCCTCCTTTGCGTTCAATGGCCGCTTCAGCCAGTCGCTGGTGCGCGCTGACACAGATTCGCTGAAGAGTCTGTATCTATCGAACGGCTTCCGCGATGTGCAGGTGACAGCTTCCGTCGACGACAACTATCACGGCAAGAAGGGGAATCTGTTTGTCGCCTTCCATGTGGTGGAAGGCCCGCAGACGCTCGTGAGCGCGCTGGAAGTACAAGGAAACCACGCGTTGAGCACGGAAACACTGCTCGCAATATCCGGCTCAACGCCGGGACAGCCATTCTCGGAAGCAGGCGTCGCAAGCGACCGCAACAACATTCTTGCCATGTACTACAATGAAGGATTTCCCGAAGCGCATTTCAACGATGAGGTCTTGCCGGGGACTGACTCCGAGCATGTTCGGATCATTTTTCATATCACCGAAGGCAACCGGGTGGAAGTGTCGAAAGTGCTGCTGACGGGATATCAATACACGCGGCCGGGAATCATCGCGCGGCAAGTGCAAATCGTTCCGGGACCTTTACGCGAAGGCGAGGTGGTGGAAACGCAGCGGCGGCTTTACAACCTGGGAGTGTTCAATCGCGTGACGATTGCGCCGCAGAACCCGAACGGAACCGATCCCGAGAAAGTGATGGTCGTCGACGCGGAGGAAGGAAAGCGCTACACGTTTGCATACGGCGGCGGATTTGAAGTGCAGCGGCTCGCCGGCGGAAGCTCCAATCCGAGCGGGACTACGATCGGGGCAAGCCCGCGGGGAATTCTGGAGCTCTCTCGTTCGAATATGTTTGGCCGTGCGGAAACACTTTCATTCAAAGTGCGCGCCAGCACATTGCAATACCGGGCGGTGGTGAGCTACACGGCCGATAATTTCCTGGCGCAGAGAAAATTGAGCCTGCAGCTCACGGGTTTCGCGGACAAGACGCAAGACGTGAACACATTTACATCCGTGCGTTACGAATTTGCAGTGCAGCTGGCGCACACGCCTTCGAAATCGACCAGCCTCCTGTATCGGTACTTCTTCCGCCGAGTGGACGCGTCGAATCTGAACATTTCTCCGGAGGAAATCCCGCTACTGAGCCAGCCCACGCTTGTATCCGGTTTCGGAGTGACGTACGCGCGCGATCGCCGCGACAACCCCGCCGACGCAAAACACGGCAGCTTCAATACCATCGACGCGAGCATCGCGTTGAAGTCATTGGGATCGGCTGCCAGCTTTTTCCGCGGTTACATGCAGAATTCCACGTATACATCCTTCGGGCGGGCCTTCGTTTTTGCGCGTTCAGTTCGCTTCGGCGTGGAACAAACGTTGCCGGGGACACAGGAAGTGGACGTTCCGCTGCCGGAACGCTTCTTCGCCGGCGGTGGCACATCGCTTCGCGGTTTTTCACTTAACCAGGCAGGGCCGCGCGATGCAATTACTGGGTTTCCGATTGGCGGCCTTGCGCTGCTCGCGTTCAACCAGGAACTTCGATTTCCGATGAAGCTGCCGTTCATCGGAAACCGGCTCGGCGGCACGCTTTTTTACGATGCGGGAAATGTGTACACGGACATCAATCACATTTCGTTCGCGTGGAAACCGCCTGCCAACGACAACAATCTGCCCTATTTTTCACACACAATCGGATTCGGTGTGCGCTATCCCACGCCGGTGGGTCCGGTGCGAGTCGACTTCGGATACCAGATAAATCCGCCGCCGTACGTGGGGCAAATCACGCATACGGGACAACCGCCCGTTACGCACGAATTTCAACTGCCGCATTTCCAATTTTTCTTCAACATCGGACCGATTTTCTAATGCAGCGAACGATTTTTATATTCGCGATGATCGCGTGGCTCTTTGGGCCGGGACTGAAGCGCTCCGGCGCGCAAAGTGAAGCTCCCGCTGGGCCAAATCTTTCCGGGATGCCGCCGTCGATCGCTTCCGCCGGCATCGCGGGCGGCTCGCCTGCTGCCGAACCGCAGAACGTAGATGGAATCGCAGCTCGAATTGAAGATGACATCATCACCGAAAGCGAAGTTCGCGAGCTGACTGCGTTTCAAAAGCTCGTCGACGGCCAAGCGAAATCGCGAATCGAAGTGATTCAGGAACTTGCCGACCAGTGGATCGTGCGCGGAGAAGCAGCAGTAGCGGCATTTCCTCCACCGTCGAAGGATGATATCGATCGCGCGTACGCGCAATTCGTAAAGCAATTCCCATCGCCGCAGGTATTTCAGACCCAATGCAAAACTCTGGGACTCACCGAACCTGCGATTCGCCGAATTCTCTCGCAGCAGCTCTTCCTTTCACGTTTCATCGATTATCGGTTTCGTCCCGCAGCTCAGGTGGACGACAAGCAGATCGAGGATTACTACCGCGACGAATTTGCGCCGCAGCTGAAAGCGAAAAACCAAACGGTTCCGGAACTTGACGATGTGGAAGATACGATCCGCGAGGTTTTGGTCCAGCGCGCTATCTCGGAGCGCGCGGCGAAGTGGCTCGACGATACTCGCGAACACCTGAAGATCGACATCGTGATGCAAGGAGCCGCCTCGTGAAGATTCGCTGGCGGCACTGGCTGGGGCTCAGTTTATTCGCGATTCTGGCGCTGAGCGCAACTGTGGTTTTTATTTTTGCCACTGGAATCGCCGAGCGGTGGTTGCGGCATGTTGTGGTGCGGCAAATCGAGGAACGGACCGGAGCACGCGTCGATCTCCAGGATTTTCATCTGCACGCGCTGCGAATGCGTGCCGAGGTGGACGGCCTCACAATTCATGGAATGGAAACGGCGGGATCTCCACCGCTTTTTCAAGTGGCGCGTGTGGACGTCGCGATTCATGTGCTTTCGTTCTTTGGAAAAGAGATTGCCATCAACGAACTGATTCTGGATCAGCCTCAATTCACTGTGCGAATCGACAAGGATGGCAGGAGCAATCTTCCCAATCCGCGTGGCGCGACCAACGACCGCCTGTGGCGGGACACTCTTTTCAACCTTCGGATTGCGCACTTCGAGATTCGAAATGGCAGTGCGGCTTGGAACGATCGCCGCGTTCCGCTTGCCATGCAAGGCAAGAATCTTTCGTTCCAGCTGCAGTTGGATGCGCCGGCACTTGGAAGCGAATCCTACGTCGGCAAGTTGCAATGGCAGCAAGTTGAGCTGACCGAGCGCCGCGACATGCCATTTCGTTTCGATGTTTCTGCAAAGTTTACTCTGCACCGCAATGCGTTCGAGTTGGACGAGATGGTGCTGAAGCTGCCACATTCGGAACTGAATCTTCGCGCGGAGCTGCCGAGTTTCACGCAGTCGAACTGGAATCTGCGGTATCGCGGCCGGTTGTCGCTCGCTGATACGCGCACGATTTTTCGCGCGCCGCTCACGCCGGATGGCATCGCCGATTTCTCGGGGCAAGCCCAATACGCTGACGGCAACTGGACCGGGAACGGCCATTTTCTCGGGCATGACGTAGCAATGGCTTACCAGTGGTTCCATGCGCGCGGACTGGAAGCGTTCGGCGACTACGAACTCGCGAAAAACCGCCTCGTAGTGCCGAAGTTGAATATCAGCGCGCTCGGCGGCACTGTCACCGGCCGCCTCGAAATGGATACGAAGACTCTGGCGTTCCGCACCGAGACGCAATTGCGCGGCGCGGGGCTGATCGAAACATTTACCGCCGTACAGAATGTGGATTTCCCCGTGCTTCCGTTGCACTGGGACGCGCAAATCGATATGGATTCAGTGAACACATGGACGTCCGACTTTCAACATTTTCGGTCCGTGGGAGTAAGCCGCTGGTCTCCTCCGGAAACGCTGCCGCCTGGAATGGTTCCGGTGACAGCACACTTTCAGTACGACACATCCAAGGACACACGTGGCGTTGCGCTCACTCAAAGCGAAATTTTCACGCCGCAAACGCGCATCGAAATGGACGGCTTTTTGGGCGGCGGCGATTCCGCGCTGGAAGTAAAGTTAAATGCCACCGATGTGCTCGGCTGGGACGATTTTATCAACGTGATTCGAGGCCAGGACTCGGCGCCCAGCCGGATTTCGGGAGCGCTGGCTTTTCGCGGAAGAGTGCTGGGCCCGCTGGGAGGGCCGACGTTTGTGGGCCATGTGGACGCAACCGACGCGCGCTACGACAATCTCTTGTTCGAATCGCTGAACGGCGACCTGGAATATTCGCCTGATGGTTTTCGCCTTTCAAAGACGACCGTGCGCCGCGGACAATCTTCGGCGGAGATTGACGTCTCATTGCAATTGGACGGCGCCTGGAGCTTTTTGCCCCAAAATAACTGGACGTTTGACGCGAAGCTGCAACACACGCCCACGAACGACTTGCAGCAACTCTTCGGCACGAATTACCCCGCGAAAGGGTTTCTCAGCGGTACGTTTCACGGATCGGGCACAAGAGTGGTGCCGATGTTCGATGCGAATTTCACTTTCGAAGATTTAGACGCGAAGGGATTTCATTTCGATTACTTCGCCGGCTTGTTGCATTTAGCCCACGGCGAGTATCGGCTTTCGAATGCAGAGTTGCGCAGCGGACAAGGCCGCGTGACTGGAAACCTTGCGTACCGGACCGAAGGACAAGACACTGAATTTAACATCTCCGGCATGAACATCCCACTTGCAAAAATAGCAGCGCTGCAAACCTCGGCGGTACCCATATCAGGACGCCTCGACTTCGACGTGCGGGGCCACGGCCCGATTGAGGCGCCTATCGCGCAAGGCAACGTACGGCTCGTCGATCTGCAGGTTGGAAAAGATGTGCAGGGAAATTTCCGCGGCCACGTCACGTCAGATGGCCGGGATGCGCGGCTCTCGCTGATCTCTGAGATCAACGAAGGGCGGCTGCAGGGCGAATTTTCCGCCGAGCTGCAAGGCGACAACCAGGTGAAAGGTGAACTCACGGTGAAGCAGTTTGATATGGACGCGTTCATCATTTCCGGCTTGCACCTGAAACAGCTGACCGGGCACAGCAGCGTCGATGGGCGCTTTACAATTTCGGGGGCGCTCCGCCATCCGGAAACGATCGAAATCGGCGCCGACATCGAACAGATTTCGTTCAACTACGATTTGGTCGATCTTCAGAATGACGGGCCGATCCGCCTCACCTACCGGCGCAATGAAGTCCACATTGATCAAGCCCGCCTGCACGGGTCAAACACCGACTTGCAATTCAACGGTTCGGCGCGGTTCGATCGCGACCGGCCTCTGCATCTTTCGCTGTCCGGCAGCGTGAACCTGCGTTTTCTTGACCGGGTGATTCCTGATCTGTTCGCGCAGGGACGCGCGGACATCAATGTGTCAGTAGAAGGGACAATGTCGCGCCCCCGGATTACTGGACGCACGACTTTGAAGGACGCGTCCGCGACATATTCTGATTTTCCGGCGGGCCTGAGTCATGTGAGCGGCGACCTCGTGTTCGATCGCAGCCGCATGTTGTTCGATCACCTCACCGCACAATCGGGTGGTGGCCAGTTGGTCCTGAATGGCGGCGTAACCTACGGCGAAGGTCCGCTTCGCTATGAACTGAACGCGTCGACGTCACTCGTGCGCATCCGTTATCCGGCAGGCATGAGCTGGCTTGCGAGCGGAGCGCTGCAGCTTTCAGGGACGAGCACGGCAGCGATTCTTTCCGGCAGAATTCAGATTCAGCGGTTGCTCTTTGCGGAGGGCGTTGACGTTGCATCCCTCTTCGCATCCGCTTCGGAGACCAGTACGAGCCCCGCTTCGAGTTCCACTCTGCTGCGAAATCTCAATTTTGACATCGAAGGACAAACTACACCCGGAGCGCGGATCGAGTGGGGCGGAGCGCAACTGGAGGTGGACGGCAACGTTCGGCTTCGCGGAACGTGGGACCGTCCGGTGCTGCTGGGGCATATCCATCTGCTCGGCGGCGAGATGGCATTCCGCGGAAACAATTACCAGCTCACGCGCGGCGATGTGAATTTTGCGAATCCGTTCCGTCTGGATCCAGTGCTAAACGTGGAAGCAACATCGACGATTGGCGCTTACCAGGTGACGATCAACTTTTCGGGACCTGCGAGCCGCCTGGCTCTCAGCTACCGCTCTGACCCGCCGTTACCTGATTCCGACATCATTGCGCTGCTTGCGATTGGCAGCACGGGACAGGAGAGCGGACTGCGCTCCGGAACAAGTTCGCAAAATTATGGCGCGACGGCGCTGCTTTCTGAGGCGATCTCAAGCGGATTGGGCGGAAGAATCGAGCGGCTTTTCGGCATCAGCCATTTTCGCGTCGATCCATTCCTCGCGGGGACGGCGACGGAATCGAACGCCGCGGCGCGCGTGACGATTCAGCAGCAATTCACGCGCAACCTGACGGTGACGTATTCCACAAACGCCGCGACGACGAACCAATATCAGCTGATCCAGGTGGAGTACGCCATACGGCGCGACATCTCCGTCGTGTTCCTGCGAGATATCAACGGTACGTACGCTTTCGAAGTCAGATTTGTGCGCCACTTCAAATAATCAATCATCCATATCGACGCCCCAAGATTGCCTTCGCCGTGAAGTTGTAGCGCCGGGCTTCAGACCGGCAGGGGTTGAATTGGAAGTTACTCGCTACAGCGCCAGCACTGCAGAATCCCACTTCGCAGGATCGCGCAAGAACACATTCCCGACCAATCCGTGACAATTGGAGGAAGGGTTCTCCGGCACTTATTCCGTCATCAAAAACAGAGCATCTGGCGAAAAACGCGCGTGGCATAGGTATGGTTTCTCGCGAAAATCTTGCCAATACTCTTTCGATATCTCCGCGTGCAGGCGATGCGCAGGCGACTGCGCACCTGGCTCTCGCAGCGTGAGATACAGCGTGATGCTGAAGGGTCCTTCCGACGTGCTCACAAACCAGCACGGGAAAATGTTCTCGGCGGCAGATCCAGAATCGGAAGATCCGCCGAACTCAGTGAATTTGATGTGATGCGCTCGAATTCCGACGTACTTTGGCGGATCCACGATTTCCTGCGACACTTTCATGTTGCAACCCCAGTCGATTGCTTCGATCACGCGGCCCGAAACGGCTCGGGCGCGCGAAATATTCTTGCAGCCGGTCAGGCGCGCCACTTCCACAGACGGCGGCTTACGGAATATTTCGTCCTTTGCGCCCGCCGCCGCTACCCGGCCCCGAGAGACCACAATCATCTGAACGCCAAGCCGGTACGCTTCATCAATGTTGTGAGTCACCAGCAGAGACGGACGCCGGTAGGCGGCGAAAGTTTGCTGGAGCTGCGCTTCCATCTGGCTCCGCAAATGAGTATCGAGTGCTGATAGCGGTTCATCGAGCAGCAAGGCTTCCGGCTCGATCGCGAGAGCACGCGCGAGGGCCACGCGTTGTTGCTCGCCGCCTGAGAGTTCTCGCGGGTAACGGTCTTCGAGCCCGGCGAGATGGGTTCGCTCGATCAGAGCGGCCACTCGTTGATTCCGATCAGCGCTCGAAAAACTTTCGAGTCCGAACGAAATGTTCTCCGCAATGGAGCGATGCGGAAACAGCGCATAATTCTGAAACAGCATTCCGATTCGGCGTTGTCTGGCAGGCAAATGAATGTGCTTTCCCGAATCGAAAAACACCCGATCGTTCAGGGCCACGCGGCCGCGGTCGGGACGTTCGAGCCCCGCGATGCACCGGAGGAGCATCGTTTTGCCCGCACCCGATGGTCCGAGGATGCTCAGCGGTGCGTCGGCAGCGGTAAATGAAACGTTGAGCGCGAAGTCGGAGAGTTTCTTTTCGATTTGGACTTCGAGGGCCATGTCAGCGGCGAGCCCACCGCAAACGTCGCGGCGATTGCAGATGTGTCCAGTAATACAATCCCGCGAGGAGCACGAGCGAAATTCCTACGTCGATGAAACACCACGCGGCGGCGCGCGCCATTTCGTTTGCTTCCACGGCAAAATAAATTGCGATTGGAATCGTTTCGGTTCTTCCGGGAATGTTTCCGGCGAGCATCAGCGTGGCGCCAAATTCTCCGAGAGCGCGCGCGAAAGAAAGAATCGTTCCAGCAAGAACACCTGGCCACGCGAGCGGCAGTGCCACTTCGCGAAAGACGCGCCACTCGGAAGCGCCCAGCGTTCGCGCCGCCTGCAGCAAGTGCGGGTCTACCTGCTCCAGCGCCGCGCGCGCCGTGAGGTACATCAGCGGAAACGCAACCACGGTGGCAGCAATCACGGTGGCAGGCCAGGAAAACACAATCGTCGCGCCGAAACGCAGGAACAATTTTCCGAGCGGCCCGTTGCGCCCGAACAGCAGCAAGAGGAGAAAGCCAACCACTGTGGGAGGCAACACAAGCGGGAGTAGGAAAATTCCGTCGACCAGAGCCACTATTGGGCCGGTGCGCCGCTCGCGCCACGCGGCGGCGGCAAGCCCCAGAACGAGCGTCAGGACAGTTGCGGAAACGCTCGTCGCTATCGAGATCCGGAGCGGAGACCAATCCATGGGCTCAGAATTGTAGCCGGATCGGGAGGATCCGTCTCATTTTTTGAAGCGAGCAAACCCGTCTCACTCAGGCAGGTACACGTTCGCTAGCCCTGGTCGTACGCTTGTTTGAGCTTGGCGATGTCCAGCTTTGTCATTTGAAGCATCGCCTTCATCGCGCTTTGTGATTTCTTCGGGTCGTTGCCACCGTGCAACAACTCACCGAGGATCGTGAAAACGATCTGCCAGGTCACCCCGAATTTGTTCTTCAGCCAGCCGCACTGCATTTTTTCTCCGCCGGCTGAGAGTTTCTCCTACAGTTCGCCCACTTCCTGCTGCGTTTCGCAGTTTACGAAACACGAAATTGCGAGTGAAAACCTATAGTGTGGCGAGTTTCTCGTTGCCAGCCCAGTTGTCGTCGTTTTCTTCCGTCCGCACGCGCCGGCAAGGCCTCGCGGCGATTTTATTTCTGAGGCGCGGCTTTTGGCGCGGGTGCTGCTCCATTCGCAGGCGCCGGTGCAGCGGAAGGCGCCGGTGATGATGCTGCTGGCGGTGCAGTGCTTGAAACAGGCGCGCTACTGCCGGATTTCCCTTCTTCAGGGGGCAGCAAGGATTTGAGTTCGGTATAGTCGTTGGACATCCCGCGCAATACGACAAGCGCGGCTTTCTGGTCCATTTCGAGGCCCACTCGCTGCGATTCCTGGCTGATTTCCGGCAGCGTCTTCACGACTCGCTTTCCCAGCGGCGATTCGTAAAACTGAATCAATCCCTGAATATCTTCCAGTGAGAAATTTTTGGCGTAGATGGGAACCACGACATCTGTGATCGCGCTGGGAGGAGCGCTTGCGTCGAACTTTTTCGAAAATGAATCCATGAATTGCGGCAACTTTTCCGGAGTGATTGCCCGACCCACTACGTCATGAACTTCCTTGGTGATGTACTCCTGAATGTTACCGCCTAATTTTGACACTTCGGTGATGTCCATAAGATGGCGAATGGCTGCCTCTTTCGCGGGATCGAGTTTTTCGGCCGGCGCGGGAGCTTGTGTTGACGCTGAAGTCTGCGCGGGTGGTGGCGTTTTTGACGGGGCATCGGCCTTCGATTTCGCCGCCGGAGTTCCCGGTTGAACTTGCTGGGGAGATTTCTGCGCCGATCCATCGGCGGCTGATTGGGCTAGCGCCGGGCCAGCGGTAAACAGCGCGGTAACGAGCAGGGCCATTCGCATATTCATCTTCCATTTCTCCTGTTGTGCGGGCCCGAACTCTCGTCCTGCCCAAATTGAGTAGCAATTCATCGTATCGAACACCACTACCAGATGCAATTTTCTGCGCTCGCGGCTAATGCTGGCCGGGCCATGCGCCCTGTGATAGCTTCGGGTGTGATGAAGCTCTCGAATCTTTTCTCGCGCCCGGCAGCGGATGCGACGGAGTATGCCGGCACGATCGATACAAGTGCAGCCGCCATCGATGCCGCCGAATCGGCGCAGCGGCGCGAAATGGTGGAGCGGCAGATCCGAGCTCGCGGCATTCGATCGCAGCGAGTGCTGGACGCCATGGCATCGGTCCCACGGCATCTATTCGTTGCACCCGAGCACGGCGCCGAAGCCTATGCCGATGCGCCGCTCTCGATCGGCTTTGGTCAGACGATTTCCCAACCGTACATGGTCGCAGCGATGGCTGACGCGCTATCGCTCAGAGGTTGCGAAAGAGTTCTCGAGGTAGGTGGCGGTTCGGGATATCAGGCGGCGGTACTTTCCCTGCTGGCACGCAAAGTGGTTGCCGTCGAGTCTCGACCTGCGCTCGCTGAAGCTGCAAGTGAGCGTCTCGCGCGGCTTGGTTACAGAAACGTGCGAATTGAAATTGGCGATGGATCGCTCGGGTGGCCCGCCGATTCTTTGCGCGATGCGGGATATGACGCAATTCTCGTCACCGCTGGCGCGCCCTCGATTCCGCCTCCGCTCGTCGCGCAGTTATCCGATGGCGGCCGTCTCGTCATTCCGATCGGGCCAGCTGAACAGCAGGAGCTCATTCGCGTTGTGAAGCAAAACGGACGCACGATGCAAGAATCACTTTTTGCGTGCCGGTTCGTGCCTTTGCTCGGACGCTACGGCTGGAGTCCGAACGCTCATACTCGGGAGCATTCGCGCGGATGAATGCGTCCGATTCTGCTCCCGCTCTTTCCATCATTATTCCCGCATACAACGAAGAACGACGCCTGCCGCGCGGACTTGCGGCAATCCGCGACTATCTTGCAAGCCGCGATCTTGGTCCCGAGCGAGCAGAAATCATTGTAGTCGACGATGGCTCGACGGATCGCACCGCCGACGTCGCCAGGGAATGGTCGCGCGAATTGTCGTCGCTACGGCTCGTCTCGAATGGCGACAATCGCGGAAAGGGCTACAGCGTACGCCACGGGATGCAGGAAGCGCGCGGGCGGATTACGCTTTTTACCGATGCCGATCTCTCTGCTCCGATCGAGGAAGCGGATAAACTCCTCGCCGCCATTCACGCCGGCAATGATGTCGCAATCGGTTCGCGCGCGGTGAATCGCGCTCTGATTTTCGGGCACCAATCACGCGCGCGTGAGCTTGCGGGAATAGTTTTTAACGGATTTGTCCGGCTATTTACGGGCTTGCAGTTTCAGGACACGCAGTGCGGTTTCAAGGCGTTCGTAAGGGAGCCTGCCCGCGTAATTTTCGACCAGCAGCGCATCGAAGGTTGGGGTTTCGATCCTGAAATATTATTCCTCGCGAAGCGCCATGGCCTGCGTGCTGCCGAGATTCCCGTGCGATGGGCGCACGACCCAGCCACGAAAGTGCAGGTGATTCGCGACAGCGTAATCATGTTCGTCGATCTAATTTACATTCGCTGGAACTGGATTCTCGGACGTTATCCGAAACGGCGTCCCGAGGGGTAGCGGCCGTTATTCCTTCGGTTTGGCCGTTGGCGGCAGCAAGCCGTTCAATCGCAGGTACATCGCAGCCATGCCGTAATGATCGGCGAGCCCGCTCGCCAGTGTGATCATGGCCGCGGCACGTGACGCTTGATTGCCTCCGAACAGCGTAAGTTGTTCGCCCAGATTTGAATCGTCCACTTTCGCGAGCGCCTGCGTGCAATACTCAAACGACGCTTTCAGCGCGGCAACTAGTTTTTCTTTCGGGTCCGTCTCGCTCAGCTTCTCTTGCGCGGGAGCCGATGCACCTGAAATCTTGGCGCACAGAAAATTATTCGATCCGGCCATATGCTCCACGAGTCTTCCAAACGACATTTGCGCAGGCGTGGGATGGTACGAAAACTTGTCGGAGGGCATCTCATCCACGGCAGCAACCATGTTTTTCGATTGGCGTTCCAGTATCTTCCGAACCGTGTTTGATACCGGGTTCGATTCCGCAATCGCAGCCGGTGCCGCGGCACCTGTCTGCTGAGCTCCCACGACGAATGGCATGAGCAGAAGAATGAAAGCAGTTAGAACGGTCGTCTTCATCTTGTAACCTCCAAAGAAACCTAGAGTGTTGAGAGAAAGAATAGTCCCCGCGGACGCGATGGCACAAGCACGAGCCGAATAACTTTGTCATTCAAAGTACTTGACATCATGTGGCGAGGCCGTTACCGTAAGGATGCTGAACTTTTCAACCCATGCGCAAACTTGAACAATTTCCCGTTCGGCCTCCGCCACCTGTCGCTCTCGACGACCGCGCCCGCGACAATATCCGCTTTATCCGCGAGACGATGGAACGAGCGGGCTCTTTCACCGCCGTTCCCGGGTGGGGCGGCGTCGCTCTCGGCATCACAGCTCTCGGCGCAGCAACGATCGCTTCCCGAACTTCTCATCCGCGCGAGTGGCTGCTCACCTGGCTTGTCGAACTGGCTGTCGCAATCGGTATTGCGGGTTGGACAACGCTTTCGAAAGTTCGTCGGTCAGGAACATCGCTACTGAGTGGGCCCGCGCGGCGGTTTATTTATAGTTTTGCGCCGCCGATTTTTGCGGGTGCGCTGTTGACGGTTGTACTCGTTCGGCTCGATGCGACTGGTGCAATTCCCGGCATGTGGCTACTGCTTTATGGCACAGCCGTGGTGACGGCAGGAGCTTTTTCAATCCGAGTGGTTCCACTGATGGGGCTCTGTTTCGTCGTGCTCGGCGCAGTGGCGCTTTTTTGCCCGTGGAGTTGGGGCAACGCTTTTCTGGCCGCAGGTTTTGGCGGCCTGCACATCGTTTTTGGCGCGGTGATTGCGAGGAACTATGGCGGCTAAATCAACAGCCTTCCGCATTTCGCGGGAGGAGAAGACAAAACGAAGCACGATGAACGCGCGGCAACAGGAAACCACCGCCGTGAATCTCGACCGGCTGATTCATGAACGCACGCGCCTCGCGATTATCAGCGCTCTTGCCGTGAACACGTCTCTCACATTCAACGAGCTGAAAGAATTACTCAGCGTGAGCGACGGCAATCTCAGCGTTCATGCGCGCAAACTCGAAGATGCCGGTTATGTGGCTTGCACCAAGTCATTCGCCGGACGAATGCCAAAAACGGAGTTTCGGCTCACCGCCCCTGGCCGACGCGCGCTTGAAAAATACCTCAATCACATGGAAGCGCTGATCCAGTCGACGCGCGAAGGGTAATGGGTCCGGTCGCATCCATGACGCCGAAACTACATTCCGAGCCGGGACTTCACGTCGCCATTCTGCTCGATGGCAACGGCCGCTGGGCCTCGATGCGCGGACTTGCCCGCTCGGAAGGACACCGAGCGGGCGTGGCAGCCGTGCGGCGGGTGGTTCGTACTGCTCCTGGACTTGGCATCGGCAAACTGACGCTGTACGCCTTTTCGGCTGACAACTGGGCGCGCCCGACAAACGAAGTCCATTCGCTCTTCGGCCTGCTCGAAGATTTTTTGCGCACAGATGCGAGCGACTGTGCAGCCGCAGGCGTTCGACTCCGCGTCATTGGCCGCCGCGATCGCATCCCAGCATCGCTGGTTGACGCGATCGAATTTGCGGAGCGCCTAACCGCCGGTGGCCGCGCGCTCGAACTTCGCATCGCACTGGATTATTCTGCGCGCGACGCGATTCTTCGCGCTGCCTGCTGGATGATTTCGAGCCTCGAAGTTTCCGAGCGCGAATTCTCGCGGCGTCTCGGCGAGGTCACACACTCTGGCGGTCCCGCTTCTGATGTCGACCTTCTGATTCGCACCGGCGGCGAACGCCGCTTGAGCGATTTCATGTTGTGGGAATGCGCCTACGCGGAACTGCTTTTCACTCCCCGCATGTGGCCCGAATTCGAAGCTGCCGACCTCGCCGCCGCTGTGCAGGATTTTCTCGGCCGCGAGCGCCGCTTCGGCCGCGTTCCGGAAGCTGCCGCCAGCTAATTCGCTCCGATGAATTCCCTTTCGCATGATTGTAGCGACCCCAAGCAGACAATATCGAAGATTGGCCGCATCGCAATTGTGGCAGGGGCTTTCGTGCTGGGCTTCTGTCTTTGCTTGTTCGGATGCGACTTGCTTGTGAAGCTTTTTTCGCCCGGTGCGAACGATCAAGCTGAGGTGATGCGCGTGACGTCACCGGATAATCGCCTCGACGCGGTGATGACGGAGGTGGCCTACAGAGGAATAGGAGACGACTTCCTGTGGTGCGTCACGATCGTTCAAAAAGGAAAATCTGCGCCGATGAACTGCGCTTCTACTTTTTTTCAAGCAAGCACGATCGACAACGAAAAACTCGTTTGGAAAGAACCGCACCGCCTCGATATTCTTTTTCGCTCCGCAAACATCCGGTCGTATCGAAATGTGTGGGAATTGTGCGAGATCGAGCACGTCTCACCGATCGGAGAGGATAATTTCCGCGTGGAAATTCGGCTCGTTCCCGAGTCGCCTGATTTCTCGGTATTGACGTCTCGCGGCGGCTTTCAATAGGCTTGCTTGCATCCAGGAAGTCGGCGCGATCAGCGCGCTGAGCCGCTCCGTTCGCGAGCCATCGCGAACGCCTTCTGAAGCACGCGCGTTGCAGTAGGCGTCAGCGAATATCCAGCCAGCTCTGATTCCGCAGCCCATACCACATCCGTCACATCACTTCCGGCGCGCGGTTTCCCTCGAATCAGCTCACACAAATAGTCCAGAATCACAAAATGATATTTGTGCCGCCCTTGGTCATCAGGCGAAATCCGTTCGAACACTTCGATCAAATCCAAAACCTTCACTTCAAGCGCCGTCTCTTCCAGTAGCTCGCGCCGCACACCTTCCACAATCGTTTCGCCAATCTCGAGCATCCCGCCGGGGATGGACCATTCGCCTTTCAGCGGCGCACTTCCACGCCGGATCAGCAATGCGCGCCCACCGGCGATCACCACGCCGCCCACTCCCACCATTGGCCGTTCCGGATACTTTCGTCGACCCGTCACCTTTACACGTCCCCACCGTTTTCGAGAAAGCTTGACAGCGGCGTTATATAATACGCTCTGAAGTGCAGGATCACCCAAGGAAGGAGAGAACGGCCGTGACGAAATGCCCTGAATGCGATGCAGAGCTCGATCTCGACGAAGACGAAGTGGAAGAGGGCGAAATCCTGAGCTGCCCGGAATGCGACGTGGAGCTGGAAGTGACGCAGACCCACCCGGTGCATCTCATTTTGATTTCCGAAGACGATGATGACGACGAAGACGAGGAAGATGACGACGAAGATGCCGCCGCGGTGAAAGAAGACAAAGGCGAGAAAGAAGAAGAGGAAGAAGAGATCGAATGACTTTCTCCCGGGCTCGTTCTCCGCGATTTCTCGCCGCGCGCCGTGGTTTGCTTTGCGAAACCGTGTGGCGCGGATGCGCTCTACTGGCGCTGCTTATGCTCGTCACTCTTGCAACGCACGCTCAAGACAAAAAGGGCGAGATACAACTTCGCACTGTGCATGGCGCCGTTCTTGACAAGGACGAGAATCCCGTTCCCTCAAGCGTGGTTTACCTGAAGAACGTAAAATCGCAAGCCATCAAAACTTACATCGCAGACGACACGGGGCACTACCGGTTCAGCGGGCTAGATCCCAACGTTGATTACGAAGTGCATGCCGAACACAACGAATTGATGTCGTCCACGCGCACGGTTTCGAGTTTTGATTCACGCCGCGATATCGATGTGCCGCTGAAGCTGACGAAGAAGAAACCCGAACGCTAACTTCCCGCCTTATTTTCTTCTCGTTTTTGAGCTGCCGCTGCTCGAATCATTGCATCGAGGCTTCGTTCCACATCCTCGTCGGCGGTCGCCCACGACGACACCGCAATTCGCATGGCTGCGCGCCCGTGCCACACGGTTCCCCCACACCAGCACGTTCCGTCGCTCTGCAACGCGGCGATCACATTTCGCGTTTCATCGTCGCTTCCGAACGAGACAAGCACCTGATTCAAAACTACGTCATTCAACACATCGTGGCCCGCCGCTTTCAGGCCCTCGGCAAATCGCGTCGCCATCCGGCAGTTGCGCTCGATCAGATCGGCCAAACCGTTGCTTCCCATCGATCTTAACGCCGCCCAAATTTCCACGCCGCGCGCACGCCGCGACATTTCCGGAGTGAACTGGTTCGGATCGCGTTTCTCGCCGCGCACAATGTATGCCGCGTTTGCAGACATTGCGGCTTTCAGATGTCGAGCTTCGCACACGAACGCGATTCCGCTGTCATACGGTACGTTCAGCCATTTGTGAGCGTCGGTCGCCCACGAATCGGCCTCTGCGATTCCTGCAACAAGATGCGCGAGCTTCGGTGCCGCCGCGGCCCACAATCCAAACGCACCGTCCACGTGCACCCAAGCGCCAGCAGCGTGAGCGATGCTGCAAATTTCCTTTGCCGGATCAAACGCGCCGGAGTTCACGTTTCCTGCTTGCATGCAAACGATCGTCGGCCCGCCATTTGCTGAAGCGATGGCCTTGGGCAACAGGTCTGCGCGCATTCGTCCCTGCTCGTCGGCGGGAACGCGAAGGATCCGGTTGCGCCCGAGCCCGAGCATGCCGAGCGCCTTCACGACGCTGACGTGGATTTCGTCACCTCCGATTACAGTGATAGCAGGAGCACCTATCAATCCGTCCGCTTCCACATCCCAGCCTACGCGTCCGAGCACTGCGTTTCGCGCCGCAGCGAGCGTCGAAAAATTTGCCATCGTTGCGCCCGTCACGAATCCCACGGCGCATTCGGCCGGCAATCCAAACATTTCAATGAGCCATCGCGCTGAAATTTCTTCCAGCGCAGCGCTGACCGGTGAAAGCACGTCGAGCCCGGCGCACTGATCCCAGGCGCCTGCGAGCCAGTTTGCAGCGAGCGTCGCTGGAATCGCGCCACCGGTCACAAATCCAAAGTACCTCGGCCCTGCCGTCGCTACCGTTGCCGGCGATCCAATCTCATCCAGCAATCGCAATACTTCCGTCGGCTCCATTCCTTCTGCCGAAAGTGGCGCGCCCAATTCCACCAGCCGCTTCACCGCCTCCGCTGACGGAAATACTGTGCGCGCGTCGAGCGTCTCCAGATATCGCGACGCGCGCACCGCTGCCACATCGAGCAATTCTGCCTTGCGTGTTCCGGTAGTAGCCGTCATCTCCGACCTCTCATCGCCTCGCTCGCCAGCGTCATCTTCTATTTTCGGGTTGAACCGGCGCCATCACACGAATCGCCCCAGGCAAGATTTCAAACTCCGCCGGCGATTCGCCGAGCAGCTCCCCATCTCCATGCACTTTCACGGCGCGGTCGGCTCGGAGCATCAGGCGGCGGCAACGGAACCGATTCACTTCGTCGAATCGAATGTCGCCAGTCGTCAGCACAATCGGAATCGCTTCCACTAGGCGCGACCACGTCAAATCTTCCACGAGCACTACGTTGAGCCATCCATCATCCATTTTCGCGTCGGGCGCGATCCGCACTCCGGATCCATAGCTCGTCGCGTTTGCAACTGCCGCGAAAAGCGCGCGTCCATTCCAGTGCGTTTCGTCGATCTCTGCCGCCAGCTCGAACGCCGGCTCGTGAAAAAATGTCCACAGCGCGCCGGCGAGATAGCGCGTCACTCCCGGCCATTTCTTGAAACGCGTGTTCGCCAAATGCGCTGCTTCCGCATCGAGGCCCATGCCGCCCGCGCCAATGAAGTGCGCGGTGCGCCCGTCGCCGAATCGCACGCGAACCATATCAACCGCGCGCGGCTTCGAATGAAAGAATGCCGCCGCAGCGCTCACTGCATCTGCGGGAATCCCCAGGTCGCGAGCAATATCGTTTCCGTTGCCCGCTGGGAAAAATCCTGCAATTGCACCGGTGCCGAGAATTCCTTCCACGAGATGGTGGAACGCTCCGTCACCACCGAGCGCGACCACATAACGATACCCCTCCGCAACGCCTTTCGCGGCTTGCTCGCGAATATCATCCGAGCTGCGCGAACGGACAAATTGGACGGAGCGCCCCTGCTCGGCAAAATAGCTCGCGACAAGCGGCTCGGCTCGCAGCGCGCGGCCGCCGCCGGAAACAGGGTTCACAATGATGAGTGTGTCAGGACGCACAGGATTCTCCGTCGAAGAATAAAACGATTCAGCCGCAGCGTTGAAAGATTAATGTTTCGCAGGATCGTGCAAAGTCGAGCTGCGAACGGACGCGGGATCAGCCAGAAATTGCGAGACGATCGGGCCCACCGAAATGCACCGAAAGCTTTCGTGGCCGCAGATCGAATCAAGCGTCACCACGGGCGCGCCGATCGCATTTGCAAATTTCAGGGCCGGGACCGGGTTCACCATATGATCCTGCGGTGAAGCAATCACCAGCAGTTTTGCATGCACACGCTTCGCGGCCTGCTCAAGTGTGACGCCGAATTCGCCAGCCACGTCCTCCGCCATAATCGCCTGCCGTTGGCGTATCTGATCGCTTGCCGTCCCGCCGTCGCCGTCTGCTTGCTTTTTGAGTTCTGCAAGGAATTTGGGAAATTCCTCGGGCGGCGTTTCCTGCACTCGATAATCCGGCGTGAAAAGATTCATGGAATCGATTTCTTCAGACACTGCAAACCCTCGCGTAAGCGGGCCAGTGGGGTGGCCATCGTGCCAATTCGGGTCGAGTTCGATCGCCTCAATTTCAGCAGTCCAGAGCAGCTTGTCATACGAGGTTGACTGCGGCGATCCGGCCATCGGAATCGCGACGTCCATGAAATCCGGATACGCCACGATCCATTCGAACGTTTGCAAGCCGCCCATCGAAATTCCCATCACCGCGCGAAGATGCGGAATGTGGAACGTCTCTGTGACGAGACGCCTCTCGGACTCCACCATGTCGCGAATGGTAAATTGCGGAAATTCCATCCACCGCTGCGTTTTGCTGTTCGATGGAGAAGTCGAAATGCCATTGCCGATCGCATCGACGAGAATCACGAAGTACTTGCCGCTGTCGACCACTTTCCCTGGACCGACAAAGTCGAGCAGATCCTTTGTCTCTCCGCCGAGCCAGGAGGGCCAGAGAATCGCATTCGATTTCTCGCTGTTGAGTGTGCCGAGAGTGCGATATCCGAGCTTGAAATCGTGAATCACATCTCCACTTTGCAGCCTGAAATCGCCGAATTCGGCAAACTGCTGCATGCCATCGGCCGCAGAAGCCTTCGCACCAGCCGCCCACACTCGGGGAGAAGCCGTAGCGATTGCAACAACGCACAACCAGGAAATCACAGCGAATCGAAGAAAGACTTTCATGAAGCGCATTGTACCCCGCAGCTTGCACCATTCTAAATTTGCTTCGCAAAACTCTCGAGCGCGATTTGCAGATGCAAATCCTGGGTGCTTGCGCTCTGTCGCGGAGCATTGTAGATTCGCTCTCGGCCATCCTGCTAACCGAGGAACACCCTCGAGATTAGAGAAAGTGATTTCAAAACTCCCCGATGACATCGCAAAACTGGAAAATGCTTAGCGTTCGAAGTTTCGCCGTTCAGCGGTTGTGGTGCGCGCTTTTAGTTTGCTTCGGAGCTTTTGCCGCTCCGAGTCCCACTCGAGCACAGGTTTCGCAAGAGTCAGACAAGCTCTTGCACCGACTGTTTGCATCGCCGGATTTTGAGGTGAAACACTTCGGCCCCGCGAGGTGGCTCGATGGCGGGGAGTTCTACACTACGGTTGAACCATCGGAAAGTGTGAAAGAAAAGGGCGCGAGGGACATCGTTCGCTACGAAACGGCGACGGGCAAGCGCGAAATTCTCATCTCCGCTTCCAAATTGATTCCGCCGGGCACCAAGTCGCCGCTGACGATTGACGACTATGCGTGGTCGAAAGACAAATCCCGCGCGCTCATTTTTACCAACACCGCGCAAGTGTGGCGCCACAACAGTCGCGGCGATTACTGGGTCCTCGATCTGAAATCCGGGGCGCTGGCGAGACTCGGTGGTGACGGCCCTGCTTCTTCAATGCTATATGCGAAATTTTCTCCAGACGGTTCGAAAGTCGCTTACGTTCGTGGAAACAATATTTATGTCGAAGATATTGCCGGAACCCACGTTGTTCAACTCACCCACGACGGTTCCGCCACAATCATCAATGGAACTTCCGACTGGGTGTACGAAGAGGAACTCGCGTTGCGGGATTGTTTTTCATGGAGTCCCGACGGAAGCAAGATCGCCTACTGGCAATTCGATACCAGCGGTGTGGGAATTTTTTCGCTGATTTACAATCTCGGCACGCCTCGCACGATCGTTACAGGCTTCCCCTATCCCGGCCTTGGCGCCTATCCCACGCTCATGAACATCGCGTACCCGATTCCGGGGACGGCGAATTCAGCCGTTCGGGTGGGAGTGATCGATGCAACGGGCGGCGACACTCGCTGGCTCGATGTTCCCGGCGAACCGCGCAACAACTACATCGCCAGAATGCAATGGTTGGGCGATTCGAAGGAACTCGCGATCGAACATCTGAATCGACATCAAAACAAGAACGAAGTGCTTCTCGCAGACGCTGCGAGTGGCTCCGTGCGCTCCGTATTTCTCGATGAAGATGCCGCATGGGTCAACGTGATGAACGAGATCGAGTGGTTCCACGGGGACACGGAATTTCTGTGGCTCAGCGAACGCGACGGTTGGCGCCACGCGTATCGAGTTTCAAAAGCCGGCGGCCAAGCAACACTCATTACCCATGGCGATTTCGATGTGATCAGCATCGATCGCGCCGACGAGAAGAGCGGCTGGCTTTATTTCATCGCGTCTCCTGAGAACGCAACGCAGCGCTACCTCTACCGTACACGTCTCGATGGCTCGGGTGCCGCTGTACGCGTAAGTCCTGCGACTGCTCCGGGTACGCACGCCTACGATATTTCTCCAGATGCGCGCTGGGCATTTCACACATATTCGCGCGCGGACGTAACGCCTGTTACCGATCTCGTCGCGTTGCCCGATCATCGTGCGGCTCGCATACTCGAGGACAATGCTGCGCTTCGCGCGAATTCGGCGGCGCTCGCATTGACTCCGGTTGAATTTTTCAAGGTCGATATCGGCGACGGAACATCTCTCGACGCGTTCATGATGAAACCTCCCCATTTCGATCCGGCGAAAAAATATCCCGTCGTCGTGTACGTATACGGAGAGCCCGCCGGCCAGACGGTCCTCGACGCGTGGGAGACCGGGCACATCTATTTCGATCGCGTCGCCGCGGACGCCGGATATGTGGTGGTCAGCTTCGATAACCGCGGCACACCCGCCCCGAAAGGCCGCGCGTGGCGCAAAGCGATTTACGGATCGATTCATCCGGTGGTCGTAAAGGAACAGTCAGCGGCGCTTCGGAATTTTCTCGCCTCGCATCCGTTTGCAGACGCATCGCGCGTTGCGGTATGGGGCTGGAGTGGCGGCGGATCGAGCACACTGAACCTGATGTTCCGCTCACCCGATCTTTACAACGTGGGGATGTCCGTTGCGCCAGTTCCCGATCTTCGCTTGTACGACACGATCTATCAGGAACGTTACATGGGCTTGCCGCTTGAGAATGTGGAAGGCTATCGCAACAGCTCGGCGGTGAATTTTGCCGAAGGATTGCGAGGCCACCTGCTTCTCGTTCACGGCTCGGGTGACGACAATGTTCACTATGCCGGTAGCGAGCTTCTGCTCAACCGCCTGATCGAACTCGATAAGCCCGTCGACTTCATGGAGTATCCCAACCGCACGCACTCCATATCGCAGGGCACCGGTACGACACTTCACATCTACAGCCTGCTACTCCGCTATCTGGAAGAGCATCTGCCAACTGCGCCGCAATAATCTGCGGCGGCTCGCGCCGCAGTGCCTCTGGCCGTTGCGAGCACGCTCGAATGTCAAAGGCTGGGAATATTGACTGACGGACTGACTATGGCGGCTTGCTTGCGCTTCACGCTCAGGCTGAAATTAGTTTGCGGCGTCTAGATTCTTCGCCTGAAGGCTGCCAGTCGCGTTGACTAGCGGAACCGTAAACGCCACGTCGTATCCCGTTAACGCCGAATTTATCGAAAGCGGCCTCTCGGTGTGGAAATATTTCATGTACGCTGAGATCCAATTCGTGGCGATGTCGTGTTGTGCCGTGTACAAATCGACCTTTCCCGAGCAGACCATTTCGTGGAGACGTTCCTCGAGGTCATCCTTCACGCGCGCGTTCCATGTTGCAGACCTATAAGGCTCCGGCCACAGATTGCGCATGTCTTCCGTGCCGCCCAATCCCGGAGCAATCAAATAGTCGATCTCGTAGTCGCTCGCACGAGCATTCGCAATCCCGTATTCTCTAAAAATCTCTTGCCTCAATGGGTTTGGCACCGCGCGAACCACTTCTTCACGCACCATCGAGCAAACATCGCTAACCGTGACAACGCGCGTCGCGCCGGGCGTGAGTGTTCGATCGGGGACGACGCTGCGATCGGATACAGCGAACTCCGAACTGCTACCGAGCGTCAACGCTCGAGACCCTGCGAATTCGAGAGCGAGCTTGCTGACAAATGCCATCGCAAACAGCGCGAGGCACAAGTAAGCGAACTTCCGCACGGGAATCGCAAATCGAAAGAAGCGCCGCGCTGAACCGGTCATGCTTGAGTCCGGCTGGGCCGTGAGTTCGTTGAGTTGCGCCCTCAGTGATGCACGCGAGCCATCGATGGGCGGCAATTGCGAGTCGAGCTCCCGCCGGTGCGCTCGCGCGAAATCGGTGATTGTCCGTTCCACTTCCGCCATTCGCGCGCGGCAATCCCAACAAGCCGTGAGATGCGCGCGAACTTCCGCAGCGCGACGCTGGGAGAGCTCGCCGTCCGCAACCAGCAAGAGCTCTTGGTTCGCAATATGCGAGTTTTCCGGCAACATCCCTCTAACTTCCTTCCGCACGAATCAAACGTGCGATCGAGCGCGCCAGCGACATCGACACAGCTCCGAGCGACATCCCAACGACATTCGCGATTTCGCGATAGCGGAGCCCCTCGGCACGCAAGCGAAGGCAACTCTGATCGTTTTCAGGCAGAGCGTGCAGAACGGCCAGCAGCCTTCGCTGCCGTTGAGTGAACGACATCTGTTCCTCAGGATTCGGCGAAGCGTCCATTTGCGTTTCCGCGATTGCCCAGTCGGATGTCGCGGCCCCGCCGGATTTCAAATTGGCGTATCGCTGTTTTAGGGCGAGATTGTGCGTGACGCGAAATAGCCAGCCCGGGAGGTTCTGCCGGGATTTTCGCAACTGGAGATGCCGAAAAAGCGAAAGGAACGCTTCCTGAGTGACCTCTTCTGCGTCATGCACGGGCAAGCCAAACGAAAGAGCGTAACGAAGAAGCGGATTGCGAAATTGCTCGAAGAGGTTCATAACCTCGCACTCGATGTCCGAAAGCCCGGCGGCAGACTCAACAGCAGCCCCCGCCGAGAATGGGAGTTCGCTCGTAAAATCCATTGAAAAGATCGCCATAGCCTCTACTATTTATATTCGGTTCGAGCTGATTCTGTTCATTATATTTTGATCCCATCGGGGACCGACAAAAAACCGACAAAAATACTGAACAAAACAGCATGGAAACGAATAGTCATGCTGAGGCCGCCAAACCCGCTCGCGCTGGTAGCATTAAAGCAACGATCGAAGTTGCCAATCGACTGGCGCGTTGTATCCAGGGCATCTTCGAACCACCGGAATCCTTATTTCATGAAGAAACTAGCGGTTTTCATCCTGCTCTGCGTGCCGCCCGCGTTCGGCCAGAGCAACAGCGGCGAACTTGATCTGAGCGTCACCGACCCGTCCGGCCTCGGCGTGAAGACCACCGTACAAATCACAAGCGAAGCAAATCAGTATCGAAATACGCTCGCAACCAACGATCAAGGCCAACTCGGCGTGCAACGCCTGCCTTTCGGAATCTACCAGATCGAAATCAAGCAGCCGGGATTCGCCGCCACGACCGAGAACATCGAGATCCGCTCTTCAATTCCAACGGAACGCACGATTCAACTCAAATTGACCTCTTTGAACCAATCCGTCGACGTAACGGCGACCAACACGCTCATCGATCCCGACCAGGCGGGCGCTGTGAGCCAGATTGGCAAGGAAGCAATCGAAGACCGTCTCAGCTCCGTTCCGGGGCGCTCGCTGCAGGATCTGGTGAATACCCAACCCGGTTGGATTTACGAAGGCAACGCCGTACTGCATCCGCGCGGTTCGGAGTATCAAACGCAATTCGTGGTGGACGGGATTCCGCTCACGGACAATCGTTCACCCAGTTTTGGTCCAGCGATTGAAGCGGACGACGTGCAATCGATGAGTGTCTACACGGCGGGCTTTCCCGCAGAGTATGGCAGGAAAATGGGGGGCGTGATCGAAGTCAATACGCTGCAAGATCCGCAGGATGGCTTTCACGGGCAAATGGTGCTCTCCGGCGGAAGCTTTCGTTCAGCAGGGGCGTTTGGGCAAGGACAATACACGTGGGGGAAAAACACGTTTGGCGCGACGGCAAGCGGCGCGATGACGGATCACTATCTGAATCCGGTAGTGCCGCAAAATTTTTCAAACACCGGCACGCTCGGCGACTTTTCCGCGCACTACCAGCGCAGGTTTACGCAGAACGACCGGCTCAGCTTCAGCGTCCGGCATGAAATCTCACGTTACGACATTCCGAACGAAATGCTGCAGCAGGCTGCCGGCCAGCGACAAACTGCGGACAATATCGAAACGATGGGAATCGCCTCGTACCAGCACGTTTTTTCTTCGCACGCCGTGGCCGACATCCGAGGGATGGTCCGCGACAATTCGAACAGCTTCGACTCCAACGAAGACTCCACGCCGGTCCAGGTTTTTCAGCACAATCGCTTTCGCGAGGGATATTTTAAGGGGACGTTTACGATCAATCGCGGGCGCCACGAATGGAAGTTCGGCGTTGAGTCCGACAATACGTTCCTCCACGAAAATTTGAGCTACGTCATCACCGATCCGAGCCAGTTTGATCCGGATACTCCTCTCACGTTTACGTTTCCGCTGCCGGCTCAACCGAACGCCGGCACGCGCCCGGACCTCGAGCAGTCCGCGTTCGTGCAGGACTTGATTCACCTAGGAAATTGGACGATTAGCGCGGGCCTTCGCTGGGACCACTATCAGCTTCTGCTCAACCGGCAGGCCGTCGATCCGCGCTTCGCGATTTCGCGTTATTTTCCCTCTGCGGGACTGATCGTACATTTCTCGTACGATCGCGTGTTCCAGACGCCTTCGTTCGAAAATATTCTTCTTTCGAGTTCCACGGCGGTTGAATCGATCGACCCGAACAATTTCCTTCGCCTGCCCGTGGAACCTTCCGAAGGAAATTATTACGAAGTAGGAATGCAGAAGTCATTCTTCGGGCGGATGAGGATCGGCGCGAACTACTACCGGCGGCTCGTCAACAATTACGCGGACGACGACCAGATCCAGAACACAACGATTAGCTTCCCGCTCGCGTTCCGGAAATCGATCATCTACGGAGCGGAAGGCAAAATCGACGTGATCGACTGGCGCGGATTCTCGGGGTATCTGAGCTACTCGTACATGGTCGGCAACGTGTGGTTCCCCGTGACGGGCGGGCTTTTTCTAGGGCCCGATGCTTCGGAAGACGCGATGCAACTCACCGGGCATTTTCCCGGCTCGCAGGATCAGCGGAACACCGTTCGGGGGCGCGTTCGCTATCAGGTGAAGCCGCGCTTCTGGCTGGCATTCGGAGTGCAATTCGATTCCGGCCTGCCTTTCGAATTCGACGGCGACCCGGATATGGTCCTCGCACAATATGGACAGAAAGTGCTGGATCGCATTAATTTCGATCGCGGACGGATTTATCCTGCATTTCAGGTGAATGCTTCGGCAGGCGCGGATATTTACAGATCAGACCGCGTGAACATGCGAATTCAGGCCGATGGCCTTAACCTGACAAACGTGCTGAACGTGATCGATTTCGGCGGGCTTTTTTCCGGCAACGCCATCGGTCCCTCGCGGAGTTTCGCGCTTCGGTTGACCACGCAGTTCTAACCCGCACGTAAGCGCAAAATGGGAGATTGCGCACAGCGCAAGCGAAGAGGTGTGTTCGGCGATGCGGGACGGAAAATGGTGCCGGCGGGGGGAATCGAACCCACGGCCTAGGGATTATGAGACCCTCGCTCTACCACTGAGCTACGCCGGCACGGGACAATCAGCGCGGGCAAACCGCGCAGACAATCATTTGATGCTAAGGTTCGCTCCTTGAAGTGTCAAGACGTCACCGTGCGGCAAAAGCCAGTTCGATACTTTGCGGCGCAATCGGTGGATATATTACGATGACGTCGCACATGACCTCGTCATCCAATCTCCCAACCCCCGCGGCGGCCGACTCGAAAGATCGCGCGGGCGAAATGCTTTGGGGATTCTGGTATCCGGCGCTGCGCAGCGAAGAATTGTGGGGACGCAAACTCGTTCGCGCCACGCTTCTCGACGTTCCTCTCGTCCTCGGACGCGACACTGCCGGCGCGCCTTTCGCGTTGCGCGATGTTTGCCCGCATCGCGCGTTTCCGCTCTCGTTCGGCCAATTTGACGGCGCTTCCGTCGAATGCGCGTATCACGGCTGGCAGTTTGACGCCCACACGGGGCAATGCCGCGCGATCCCGTCGCTCACCGAAGATTCGAAATTGAAGTGCGAGCGGATCCATGCGGGAAGTTTTCCGTGCGCGGAGCGTGACGGCTACATCTGGACGTTCATGACGAATCCGGAAGGGCGAGCTTTGCCGGCGCCGCCGCTGTTTCATCTGCCGGAGGTGCCGGCGCTTCCCACGTTTAGCGCGCGTTACAAGATCGCACACTTGTGGGCCGATTTGCCGTGCAGCGTCGACCACGGAATCATTGGCTTGATGGACCCTGCACACGGGCCCTTCGTGCATCAGGCTTGGTGGTGGCGGTCGCGGCGAAGCATTCGCGATAAATCAAAACAGTTCGAGCCGATTCCAAATGGGTTCCGGATGAGTCCGCACACGCCGTCAGCGAATAGCGCGCCTTATAAAATTCTGAAACTCATCACCGGCGAGCCTGCAACCACCACAATCGATTTCGTGCTGCCGAATCAAAGATTCGAAATGATTCGCGCTGGACGCTACTGGCTGACGAGCCGCACAACCGTTACGCCAATCCGCCAGAATCTTTGCCGCCTGGATTTCTGCGCTGCCTGGAATATTCTGCCGTGGTTTCCGGTGGTGTCGTTCATCATTCACGTGCTCGGCCCGCGATTCATTCGCCAGGATACGGAAGTAATTGAGAAGCAGGCGCTGGGATTGAAGTACGGCGATCGCATGATGCTTGTGGATGACGCCGACCGGCAGGCGCGCTGGTATTTCGAGCTGAAATCTTCGTATCTGGAGTCGCAACGCACGGGCGCACCGATGCGTCATCCGATGGAAGGGCCTGTCACGCTTCGCTGGCGATCGTAATTCTCGCGCTGGACTAATCCGTGATACCGCTGAGAAACGGATAATGATCTGCAGCGCCCATGAAGAAAAGCATCGGGAACGACAGCCAGAATCCAACGCGCGAGGCGATATAAGACCAGCGAGCGAGACGTTCCGCTTCGGCTGGCATCGGCGTTCCGTTCTCCACGCTCGCGCGCGTCCATGCAATCAGCCGCTTCTGCGCGCGCCACACCACGCCCCACGTATTGAGCAGCATCAGCAAGCCGATGCCACCGCCTACGCTGATCGATAGGTGGCTGTTCGAGGATTGCGGGCCGCTGTTCAGATCGAGGACGATCCATGACGCAGCGACCACGATTGCAGCGATGGCAATCGTGCGCACCCAGGAATTGTCGAGGATGCCTTTACTGGGAAGTTGGAACGGATAGATGAGCGCGTATGCGACAAGCCACACCGCCAGCCATTCGCCGAACCATCGTAATGCGAGCCGTGAGTTGCCGGCATTTTGCGCGTCGGCGGCCAGGATGATCCAGAAATAGCGCAAGCCCGCGGCGACCGTCCAGAAAGCCGACCAGCGGAACCAGCCCATCGCGCGCGACATCAGCACCGGGAACACTTTCCCGCGCACCGATGCGTCGAGTTGCTTCATCGTTGGAAAGCCGACCAGATTGAAAAAGTACAACAGGCCAATCCAGATGAAGCCTCCGATGAAATGCAGCCAGCGGAGAGCGATCTGTTCTGTTGCAGCACCTTGCGGAAAACTGAAATGCGGCGCGAGTGCGTGAGAAATTTCAATGCAGTGTAGCGAAAGCATTCAGGAACCTCCTGCCAATTCACGCAAATGAGTAAATGCGTGCGGCATGCGCGCATGGTCCGTTGCAGTGGAACCTATCACGCAAAGCTTGCCGATACTCAGACGGAAAGCCCGGCGATCGGTCCCTGCAACGAAAGTTTCGCGAGTGCCCATCGAGCATGCTCGGCAATCAGCGCATCATCGGAATCGGCGAGACGGCTCAATAGCAACGAAATTCGCCGGTAGGCTTCAGACTCGCGCGCTACGTTTGAATTTCCGAGCGCGACGCAGGCGTTCCGCACAAGCCCGCGCCACTTGGCCCGCTTCACCGCGCTGCCGCGAAAGATCCGGCTGAAATCTTCCTGCGTGAGCGAAGCGATCCACTCGAGATCGGGCGAAAATAATGAGTGCGCGCCATTTTCCATTTTCTCTTTTCCATTTTCCACGCCGTTCGCGACAGAGCGAGGTTGAAAAGCGGCAAGTTGCGACACGGGAGCTTTGCGATTCCACGGACATACGTCCTGGCAAATATCGCAGCCGATCACGGCGCGGCCCATGTCTTCGCGAAACTCTTCGGGAATTGCGCTGCGAAGTTCGATCGTGAGGTAGGCGATGCAGCGCCGCGCGTCCATCACATACGGTTCGGGAAACGCCTGCGTGGGGCAAGCGTCAAGGCACAGCCGGCAATTTCCGCAGAGGTCGGGCGCGGGCGGCTCACCGGGTTCGAGCGACGGCGCAAGATCGAGCGTCGTGACAATCACACCCAGAAACATCCACGAGCCGATTTGCTCGTTGATCAAGCATGTGTTTTTCGCGAGCCAGCCTAATCCGGCATATTTCGCCGCGATGCGCTCGATTACCGGGCCAGTATCGGCGTAAAAGCGCGCGTCGAACTCCTCCGGAAATTGCGCGTGCATCGCTGCAACGAGCGCTTCCAATTTCTCGCCGAGCACTTCGTGGTAGTCATCGCCCCAGGCATAGCGTGAAATCCAGCCGCGCGGCGCGTCAGCGGTCCGTTTGCGTGAACCGCATCGGGCAGCACATCGGTTGAATACGGATACGCAGTGTTGTAATTCAGCGCGACAACCACCAGGCTGCGCGCGCCGTCAAGTATTCGCGCCGGATCGCCGCGGCGCGGATCATTCAGGTAGTTCATTTCGCCGGCATATCCGCGCGCGAGCCATTCCGGCAATCGTGCAAGCTCTTCGGATCCTGGCGCCGAATGATTTGACGAGGGCCCGCGCGCATCGACCGGCGCAACGCCGCACAGATCAAAGCCCTCCGCCCGTGCGCGCTCGCAAATCCACCGCGTTCTCTCCGCCGGAAGCATGGGGCCATCATGCCACGACATCGCCCTCCGGCTGCGCCTACAAACTTTCCTCCATTGGCCTAGGTGTGTATCGGCGCTACAATCTCTGCCATGGCTGATTGGCGTCAAATTCAGGCGCGCATCCGCAAGGCGAAGAACAGCCCGGACGCGCCATCCAAACTCTCCGAACTGTACCAACGTACGCGCGACGCGATGGTGGCGTGGGAACTCGGCGCGATTGAAGAAAAGGCCGGACGCAACGACGAAGCCGGCCGCTGGTACATTATTTCCGCGCAGCGATTCCGGCGCGCCGACTGGAAGAAGAAAGCGGAAGAAGCGCTCACGCGTCTGGGAATCGAGCTGCCCGCTCCCGGCGCGGAACCTGCGCCCGAGCCGCAAATCACTCGGGCCGCTGCGAGTGAAGAATCTGAGAGCGTGATTCAGATTCCCGTGCTCGGCGAAATTTCTGAAGTCACCGCGGAAACGGACGAAGAGACAGTGGAAACATCCTCATCAGCAACTGACGCTGGTGCCGATGCCACTTCCGCGGCCGGCGGCGCGAAGAAAAAACGGCGCCGAGGGCGTCGCGGCGGACGCGGACGCCATCGCAAAGGCGCTGCAACAGCTGGCACCGGTTTACCGTCGAAGGCGTTTGCGGAATCAACAGCACCAGTCCCTGCGGATTCGCGGCCGCAACTTTCGCGCGTCGATGTCCGCTCAGAATCGCGCGTGGAAACTCACTACGACCCTCGCCTGGAGCGGTTGCCGGAAACACACATCGAAGAAGTTCCACCCCCATACGTTGCGCCTGCAGCACCTCGCCAGTCGAGTTCGCCCGCGTCTTCCTTCCGGCGCGGCAGCATGGAACACGCCGTACCGATGCTTCCCTCCGAGCGCACCGCGCACGGACGCGCCGGCGATCCGGCGCTCGCTTCGCGGCTGGTGCACCTCGAATCGATGCTGCGACGACTTGTTTCCAGTCCGCTGCACAATCTCGAGCAGGCGGAAGAAGCTCCGGCAGGTCCGGGCGTCTTTTTGCTCTCGGATTCAGATCAGATTTCGTCGTATTACGTGGAAGCGTGCCAGACGCTGCGCGTGGGTATCGGCAATCTTGTGCGCGGCTCGCGTGGCAGCAAAAGCCCGCGCAGCGGCGGCCGGGGATTCCCTGACACGAGTGGCCTGAAGGCAAAGCTCGCGGAGCACCTCGAAATCAGCGAGGCGAAAGTATCGCAGTACCTGAAGGACCACTGCGTGATTCGCTGGATTCAACTCGACGACGACGCTCCGCTTCTGGCACACTTCGCGATCGCCGTTCTGCGCACTCCGTTGAACGTGGACTGACGGCCCAAGCTCCAAGAGTCCGCTACCGAGGGCGCAGCTAAGTCACACTGTGCAAACGGCTTTCGGCTGCTTTCTCGCGCCTGTTCGGCACCCCCATTGGCTGCTCTCTGGTACCGTTTAACCCCCCAGTTGCGCACTTGGACGCACACTCCTAGACGGCAGGTCTAAATCGGCGCAAACTTTAGTACTGTAACTAGTTAGAAGTGTCGCTGAGACGTTGCGAGCAGGCTTTTCCGGGGGATTCACAAGCCGCTCGCGTTACGGGAATGTTAAGGGAGAGGTGGACGAGTTATGCCGAATACGGTGACTACCAAGCTTTGGAAATCGTTCGACTGGGCGCTGTGCAAGACCGCAGGCGTGACCTTCGACACGATTCAATTCTTCAACAAGCACAATCCCAATCCTTCGTTTACACCGAAGTGGTCGGATAAGCCGCTGCTGAAGTCGTGGGAGAAATCGAAGCCTACGCTCGGCTGGCCGCGCACCACGGACTCGCTGTGTCCGGACTGCGTTCGCGAAGCGCGCGATCTGATTCTCAACGGCAACAAGGACTGGACGGACCTCGTTCACGAAAAGGTGGGCGAAATCAAGGCGCAGATTATCGAGCGCGACGGCCAGGTCTGGATGGTGAAAGAGTGCGCCATCCATGGCAAGTATGAAGACTTGATGGCCATCGACGCGAAGTTCCTCGAATGGATCGAAGGAAATTTTCCGGGCCGCGACATTCCCGCGCACAACGACGAAGACCTCCACCGCCACGGCTCAAGCACCGTGCGCCACGGCCGGGGCTCCGTTCTCACCGTTGACCTGACGAACCGCTGCAACATGATGTGCGATCCCTGCTTCATGGACGCAAACCAGGTCGGTTACGTTCACGAATTGAGCTGGGAAGAAATTCAGGAAATCCTCGAGAACGCCACCAAGATCAAGCCGCGCCGCCAGATGTCCGTGCAGTTTTCCGGCGGCGAGCCGACCATGCATCCTTACTTCCTCGACGCGGTTCGCTACGCGCGCAAAGTGGGTTACAACAGCGTACAGGCCGCAACGAACGGAATCGAATTCGCGAAGAGCAAGGATTTCTGCAAGAAAGCCTTCGAAGCGGGCATGCGTTACGCGTACCTGCAATTCGACGGTATCGGCAACGACGCGAACAGCCACCGCCAGGTGGGCAATCTTTTCGACGTGAAACTTCGCGCCATCGAGAACATGCACGAAGCCGGCATCGAAATCGTGCTCGTCACCACGATCGTCAACAACGTGAACAACGATCAGGTGGGCCCGATCGTCAAGTTCGCGATGGACAATCCGAAGAAGATTTCCTTCGTTTCCTTCCAGCCGGTTTCGTTCACGGGACGCGACGAAGAAATCACTCCCGAACGCCGCATTCGCCAGCGCTATACGCTTTCGCATCTCGCGCAGGACGTCAGCAATCAGGTAGGCAAAGTGGAACCCACGCGCGATTGGTTCCCGATTTCCTACATCGCCACCTTCGCAGGCTTCTCGGACCTTTCGCACGGCCCGGATTCGCAGTGGGGTTCGCTCTCCTGCGGATGCCATCCGAACTGCGGCGTCGGCACCGCGCTCATGATCAACAAGGAAACGAAGGAATGGGCTCCGGTCCCGCGCTTCTTGAATGCACCGTCGCTCACGAAGGACGTTCTGGCAATCACGGACGCAGCCCGCGGCAAGAAGTTTTCAAACTTCATGATGGCGCTCGCGCTTCTCAAGAACTACAGCCCCTTCCAGGCGCCGCCGAGTTTGCGGTTGAAAGATCTCTGGATGAAGTTCGACAAGACCTGGGGCCTTTCGAAGAACGCAGACAAGAAGTACGGCCGCTCCAGCCCGGATCGCACTTTCGAAGACGCCATGAAGCGCCGCAAAGAGGATCCGTGGAACTTCCTCTTTATCGCCGGCATGTGGTTCCAGGATCTCTTCAACTACGATTTCCGCCGCACTGAAATGTGCATCATCCCCTACGCCACGCAGCAGGGCGAAATTTCCTTCTGCGCCTACAACACCGGCGTGGGCTGGCGGAAAATCATCGAAAACATGTACAAGAACGCGACCGTCGCGCAGTGGTACAAGACGCACGGCAAGCACGACATTTTCGCCAAGGGCAAGAATGTCGATCTCGCGAACTACGAGCACTCGCTGCGCATCGATGCCGATGACGCCGCGCGCGTCCGTCACCTCGAGCACGACATTCCGCTCACCGCGGCCGAAGAAGACCGCGCTCGTCGCCGCAAGGCGAACGAGGAAGCTGCAAAAGTTCGCCGCATCTACGAAGAGCTCGTGCTGAAGAAGCCTCAGGAAACAGTTGTCCAGATCGGCTCGATTCAGCAGATTCAGATGGCCGTCCCTGGCGCCACCGTAAAGCCGGTGCAAATCGCGCCCGCCGATGGCAACGGAAACGGCGCAGCCAAGATCGAAAAGCCCGAAGCCGAAGCCGCCGTAGCCGGCGACTAAGCTTTTTCATCACAATCCGAAACATTTCACCAACAGCCCCGGCCACAACCGGGGCTGTTGCTTTTTTGGATCAGGCATCCAACGAGGCCACGGCTATCGGCACTCTTTATAGCGCTGGCCGCCGGTCGGCTCTTTCCGCAGTTGATTTGCTAGAATGGTGAATCGAGGTCAATCATGCCAATTTATGAATACGTTTGCGACGACTGCGGCGAGCACTACGAGCGCATCGTCCTGAACCAGAAGCAATCGATTACATGCCCGAAGTGCAAGAGTGCCAAAAATACGATCCAGCTTTCCGTCTTCGCGGCCCACGGGAACGGCAGCAAAGCGGGCGGCGGTTCTTCCTCGGGACCCGCGTCCGGTTCGGGCGGCTCATGCTGCGGCGGTGGTTGCGGTTGTAACTGAACGGCAGCCGCTGTCCGCATCTCGCTGCATTGCTTTGCTACACTCTTCCGCGAAGATGCGATTATTTCTCACCTCGAACTTTTTACTAGCTTTTCTTCTCACTGTAGTGGGCTTGATGGCTCCGCTACCGCTTCGAGCTCAAGGCGGCCCTCCTTTCCTCACAAATGACGCCGGCACACCCGGAAATGGAAATTGGGAAATTAACCTCGGCGTGATGCCGGTCCTGCGCCACGACCAGAATTCGTATCAGGTTCCTCAATTCGACATAAATTTCGGACTCGGTGATCGTATCCAGCTGACCTACGAAGTTCCTTATTTAATTCAAACGAACGCGGATCACAGTCGCCAATCCGGTTGGGGCAATGGATTCGCCGGGGTGAAATGGCGCTTCTACCAAAATGACAAATCTGGCTGGCAGATTTCCACATTCCCGCAATTCGAAATAGCCGGCCCGTCAGGCTCCGTGAAGAACGGGATTGCCGACGGCGCTACCCGCTTTCTACTTCCGATCGAAATTACGAAGACGTTTCCGAAAATCGATCTCGATTTTGAAGCCGGCTATTACTTCGCCTGGAATTCGCATCCGGAGCGGATTCTCGGATTTGCCGCGGGACATCAGTTCACGCCGAAACTGGAGATTGTGGGTGAAGTCTACAACGATCGTGCGATGGGCGCGCTGCCACATGACACAACGTTCGACGCAGGCGGACGCTATCGCCTCGGCAAAGGATTCATCCTGCTGATTATGGCTGGGCGGAGCTTTAGTTCCGATACAAGTGGCCAGCCGAATTTCCTAAGCTACGTGGGACTGCAAATCCTGCTGACAGATTACGGAAAGCATCTGCTCGATTCACCCTGAGCCGAGGCCCCGAAGAAAGGAAAGTGGAGCGGCGAATTGTCACCGCGCGCGACTGTGCGAGAAAAGCCACGGCACCACGTCCGGATTGGCGAACGCTTTTTCCCAGACGTTGTGGCCAACACCGGACAATTCCGTATATTTCGGTGAGCCTCCCGCTTTTTGCAACGCATCCACCCACTGCCGCATTTTTTCCACCGTGGCGATCGGATCGGCATCGCCCTGAAAAATCCAGACAGGCACTTTCGCGTCGGCCGCTACTTGATCTGCAAATCCGGTTCCGCAAAGAGCGATCGCTGCTGCGAAACGACCTTGCGCCGTCGCGAGAGCGGCCCACACGCCTTCTCCCCCCATCGATTGTCCGGCCACATATTCGCGGTCGCGATCGATCGAATATTCCTTCTCGACCGCATCCAGTATCTCAAGCGCGAGCCGCAGCGAAATCGGCGGCGTGTTCACGTGAGGGCGCGACCACGTTTTCGTAATGTCCACTTGCGGCGCGAGAACGAACGCGTGATATTTCGCCTGCATTTCCGGCGTGGTCCACACATGCGTGCCGGGATAATTCCCTCCCGAAAGCTGCAGAACATTGTCCGAGCCGCGCCCGGCCGCGCCGTGCAACCAAAGCACGATCGGATATTTTTTCGCGGCGTCGTAGCCCGAAGGAACAAACAGGCGGTACTGCATCGTCTCGCCGCCGGGGCTGTGATACGACTTCGCACGAAATCCATCGGCTGGTGAGGACTGATCTTGAAGATCTGCAAACGGCCGCGCTCGAGGACCAGCATCGGATGCGAGAACGGCCGCGAATACCAGAGCAAGCCCGAGCGCGAACCAACACAGCCCGCGTACAGAGCTGCTCACCGTTTGTAACTCCGCGCGTACTCAGGCGGCTCGATTCCCTTCGGCAACCTCGGGTCATCAATCGGAGTGCCTGCCGTTAATTTCAGTGGCACCACCCCCGCCCAGAGCGGCAGCGCGTAATCCGCTTCGTCGTCTTTCGGTGGTCCGGTGCGAACCTTCGCGGAGACTTCTTTGAGAGGAAGCACGAGCACGAGCGTGCCTTTCAGCTCCGCATCCGTCGTTTCGCGCAAATCTTTCCACCGGCCGGGCATCACTTGCTCGCTGAACGCGGCGAGCGCAGCGAGTTTCTCGTCGCGGCCTTCCACCTGTGTGGCGCGGCCGAGAATCACCACCGACCGGTAGTTCATCGAGCTGTGAAATCCGGATCGTGCCATCACAATGCCGTCAACGAGCGTGACGGTGACGCACACCTGCACCCCGCCGGAGATTGTGCGCAGCATGCGGCTCGCGGCCGAACCATGGATGTACAGCATGTCGTCAACACGCGCGAATCCGGTGGGAATTACGAACGGCTGCCCGTCCACCACGAATCCTACGTGGCAGATAAACGCTTCGTCCAAAATTCCGTACACGTTTTCGGAATCGTACTTGCCGCGGTCCGGCAGGCGGCGCACTTGCGTGCGTTCAGTCGGTGGGAATTGGCTCATTCGAGAAGCCTAAGCGCGCCCCACTGTGGCGGCAAGAGCCAATCTGGATGGGCCTTCTTCTTCTCACGCATATTTCAGTCCGCGGTTGGAGCGCGAATACCACGGCGAAGAGGCACGTACTATACTTTCTTGGCCCGCTACCCGTAAGATTACTGTGCGAATTCGCAGCCGGGAGCGTACCGATGGCAATGAGCCGGGAACAGGGCCGAAAAGAACACACCGCGAGCACCGGTCACGAGCAGTTCAGCGAAACTATTTATGGCGTGGTATGTGCCGCTTGCCACAACTACATCCTCATCGATCACACCAACGATCCGCGCAGTTGCCGCGAACACGAGACATGCCGCCAGGCTTATTCATAGTCATTGTCATCGGCTCGCGAGCTTAGCCCCTATTTTTCAATTGCACGCGAACGCGCCAGCCTGCTGTGCTTGCGTCCGTACCCGAAATAAATCCCCATTCCGAGAATCAGCCACACGATTAGACGAATCCAAGTGCTGAGCGGCAAGCTCGCCATCAGCGCGAGCGAAATTCCCATCCCGAGGATCGGCGTCAGCGGGACGAACGGCGCTTTGAACGGCCGTGGCAAATCCGGCCGGCGCACTCGCAGAATCCAAACGCCTGCGCTCACGATCACGAAGGCAAGCAAAGTTCCGATCGACGTGAGTTGCCCCAGGACGTTGATCGGCAAAAGGCTCGCGAAAAGCGCCACGCAAAATCCCACCACAATCGACGAAATCCACGGCGTCCGAAACTTTGGATGCACTCGCCCCGCCCATTCCGGAAGCAACCCATCACGTGCCATCGAATAAAACACGCGCGACTGGCCGAGCAGCATGACCAGCATCGTCGTCGTAAGCCCTGCGAATGTTCCCAGCATCACGACGACGCTTCCCCAGCGCACGCCCGTCGCTTGAATGCCGACGGCAACCGGCGCGGCCGTGTTCAGAAGCTTGTAGTTCACGACGCCCGTGAGCATCGCGCCAAGCCCAATGTAGAGAATCGTGCAGATGACGAGCGAGCCGAGAATGCCGATGGGCATGTCGCGCGCCGGATTTTTTGCTTCCTGCGCCGCAGTGGAGACGGCGTCAAATCCGATGTACGCGAAAAAAATCACTCCCGCGCCGCGCGCCACACCCGACCAGCCGAATTGCCCGAACTCGCCGAGATTGGGCGGAATGAACGGGTGCCAGTTGGACGCCGAAACCGTGGGATGCCGCAGGAGAAAGGCTGCCACGACAGTGATGAAGGTAAGCACCGTCGCAATCTTGATAAGGACGATTGCGGAATTGAAATTTGCTGACTCCTTGATTCCGAACACGAGAATCGCGGTGATGATTGCAATGACGAGATACGCAGGCAAATCGATAATTCCGCGCGCGTGCGGCAGCGTTAGCGGATCAATGCCGGCTTGCTGGAGCGCCGGACCGATCGTCGCGAGCCGCGACCAAATGCCCTGGTAATAAACGAGCGTCATGCCGGGAGGCGCCGTGAGCGCGGGCGGAATTTCGATTCCAAAACTTTGAAAAAGGACGATGAGGTTGCCGCTCCATCCCGCTGCTACCGCGGCAGAGCCGAATGCGTACTCGATGACGAGGTCCCAGCCGATGATCCAGGCGACAATTTCGCCGAGCGTCGCGTAAGCGTAAGTGTAGGCCGATCCGGCGATGGGAATCAGCGATGCGAATTCCGCGTAGCACAGTCCCGCAAAGACGCAGCCAAACCCCGCGAGAATGAACGACAATATAATCGCCGGGCCGGTAAAGTTCGCGGCCACAGTGCCGGTGAGAACAAAAATTCCCGCGCCAATAATTGCGCCGATTCCAAGCGTGACCAGATTTACCGGGCCGAGGACTCGCCGCAGTCCGCCTTCTGCCTCATCCCCGGCTTCGCTCATCAGCGAGTCGAGCGGTTTTGTCGCCAGCATGTCAGACATTGAGATGAATCCCTTCGCGACGCACCGCCCCGCGCGTCTCGCGTGCCACCCTTTTCAGAATGGCGCGTATTGTAGCCAATTTGGACTGCACGCGAAGCGAAATCGTGCGGCCGCGCCGGCGACGCATCAACGCAGGACGCGCATGCGGCTCGTCGCGATTGACGCTCCTCCATCGGTTGCGTAGGATGAGCCGCAATCGCGCGATGCGCGCTCTTAGTTTGAAACGCACTCGCTGCGCCTTACGGGGCTCAATGAAAAAGTTGCTCGGCATTCTTGTATGGACCGGAATCGCGCTTGCAGGGGGCGGTGCGCTCGCAGCAATCGCGTTCGAGCGTCGCGAACCATTGAATGCGGTTTGGTTCGTAGTGGCGGCTCTTTGCACCTATCTCGTGGCGTATCGGTTTTACTCTGCGTTCATCGCTGCAAAACTTTTTGCGCTCGACAATCGTCGCGCAACCCCCGCAGAGCGGCTCGAAGACGGCCGCGATTTTGTTCCCACGAATAAATGGGTGCTCTTCGGGCATCACTTCGCCGCGATTGCAGGTCCCGGCCCGCTCGTCGGACCAACACTCGCCGCGCAGTTCGGCTACTTGCCGGGAACGCTCTGGCTGATCGTGGGGGCCGCGCTCGGCGGGTGCGTGCAGGATTTCACGATTCTGTTCTGCTCGATTCGCCGCGACGGCAAATCGCTCGGGCAGATGGCTCGCGAAGAAGTAAGCAAGCGCGGCGGAATGATCGCGTTGATTGCCGTACTTGCAATTATGGTGATTTTGCTTGCGGTGGTCGCGCTCATCATCGTGAAAGCGCTGAAGGATTCGCCCTGGGGAACATTCACGCTCGCGATGACGATCCCGATTGCGCTGCTGATGGGAGTTTATCTCCGCTATTTCCGGCCGGGCAGGGTTCTCGAAGCGTCATTGGGCGGCGTCGCACTGGTGATGTTCGCGGTGTTCGCGGGCCAGTGGGTGAACGCTTCCCCTTCATGGTCACGCGCATTTTCCTTTTCTGGACCGGCTCTCGCGATTGCCATTATTGCATACGGCTACGCCGCCTCGACCCTGCCGGTGTGGCTGCTGCTCGCTCCTCGCGATTATCTCAGCGCGTTTATCAAGATCGGAGCGATTGGCGCGCTTGCGGGCGGCGTGATTCTGGTGCGCCCCATGATTCAAATGCCGGCGTTCACGCCTTTCGTTGACGGCAATGGACCCGTTTTTGCCGGCAAGATATTTCCGTTCTGTTTCATTACGATTGCATGCGGCGCGATCAGCGGCTTCCATTCGCTGATTTCTTCCGGCACCACGCCCAAGATGATATTGCGCGAAGGCCACGCGCGTGCCATTGGATATGGCGCGATGCTGGTTGAATCATTTGTGGGTGTGATGGCAATGGTGGCGGCGTGCGCGCTGCAACCCGGCGTCTATTTCGCGATCAATAGCCCGGCGGGAATCGTTGGAAAAACTGCCGACGCTGCCGCGAAAACAATCACGTCGTGGGGTTTCGCGCTCGATCCGCAGACCATGGCAAGTCTCGCGCAGCGCGTCGGCGAGCACTCGCTGCTCGACCGCACCGGCGGCGCGCCCTCGCTCGCCGTGGGTATGGCGCAGATTTTCAGCGGCACGATCGGCGGCGAACACCTTCTCGGCATCTGGTATCACTTCGCGATCATGTTCGAGGCGCTCTTCATTCTCACCGTCCTCGACGCCGGCACGCGCGTGGGCCGCTTCATGGTGCAGGAATTCGGCGGACATTTCTGGAAGCCCCTGGGCCGCACCGGTTGGACGCCGGGAATTCTGATCTCGAGCGCGCTGATGGTGGGCGCGTGGGGATATTTTCTGTGGCAAGGAGTGATGGACCCACTTGGCGGCATCAATTCGCTCTGGCCGATGTTCGGAATCGCCAATCAATTGCTCGCGTGCGTCGCACTGGTGGTCGCCACCACCATTCTGCTGAAGATGGGCCGCCTGAAGTGGATCTGGGTGACGGTGCTGCCGATGGCGTGGGTGGTCACCGTCACGATGACGGCAAGCTGGCAAAAAATCTTCGACGCCCATCCGCGAATCGGATTTCTCTCGCAAGCACGATTGCTGCAGGATCAGATCGCCTCGGGCACGGTTCCCTTGGCTCAGGTCGCGGTGACTCATCGGCTGATTTTCAATTACTGGCTCAATGCCGGCGTCACGGGTGTGCTTGCGGTGATGGTTCTGCTGTTGCTCTTTGACGCGATGGGCGAATGGATCGCGATTATTCGCGGAAGCAAACCGTCAGAGCTGCACGAATCCACATTTGTCGCAACGCGATACGCGGAATGCGACCGAACTTGAGCGAGGAGAATTTCAAATGGCAGGGATCACTGACCTAACACTGAGTGAATCAATGTTTACAAGCGCAGTCCGCTGCGCCCTCTGGTGGGTGCGCCAACTGAGCGGCGACTCCGCTTACGATAACTATCTTCGCTGCGTCTGCCAGGTCGCCGCCCACGCGCCCGAACCTCGCACTGCACCTAAGCCGCTGTCGCGGAAGGAGTTCTACCTTGATTCTGTTCGCCGCCGCTATTCCACTCCTTCCCGTTGCTGCTGAAAATCCTCGCGAGAGTTCGTTGACGCAACCGCCAGAACTCCCCGTATAATTGGGGTTTGTCACTAGCTTCTGGAGGCAGCATGTACGCCGTAATTCGCAGTGGGGGTAAGCAATATCGCGTAGCGCCGGGCGAGACCATTCAGGTGGAGAGCCTCGAAGGCAAAGTCGGCGGCAAGGTGACGTTTGATGACGTCCTCGCCGTCAGCAACGACGACAAGAAAATGATCTCCGGCTCCGATATCGCCAAGGCAAAAGTAATCGGCAAAATCGTTGCACAAGACCGCGGCAAGAAACTCAAAGTCCTGAAGTACAAGACGGGCGGCCAGTACAAGATTCAGACCGGCCATCGCCAGAATTACACGGCCGTTGAAGTGAGTGACATCCAAATCGCATAGAGGTCTTTCATGGCACACAAAAAAGGTGGCGGGTCATCTACGAACGGACGTGACTCCCACGGACAGCGGCTCGGCGTAAAGCGTTTCGGCGGACAAGTCGTCACCGGCGGCAGCATCCTGATCCGCCAGCGCGGCACTCGCTACAAAGCAGGCAAGAACGTTGGCCGCGCGAAGGACGACAGCCTCTACGCTCTCATCGATGGAATCGTGCGGTTCGATGACAAGGGCGGCAAGGGCCGTTTCATCAGCGTGCTGACGGTTGACGAAGCCGCGGCGGCTCTCGAAAAGAAGTCTGCTGCCACGGCTGCGGCTGCGGCTGCCAATTAATTTCTGCACGGATTCAACGCGCCTCAATTGACCGGGGCGCGTTTTTTTGTTTTTACTCACGACCCTGGCGTATGCTCTCTCGGACCATCCTCAGAAACGGGTTGAAGCAGCTGCGAAGCGAATTGTTCCTGTTATTAGGGGGTCGGAGCTTCAGCTCCGACTTTGCACTTCCGCTTTCGGCAGGGCTTTAGCCCCAGAGGGATGCTTGGAAACTTCCGCAATTTGATGAAGCGAGCAAAACGTGTTTGCTGACGAAGCGAAAATCATGGTGAAGGCCGGCGACGGCGGCAATGGCTGCGTCGCATTTCGCAGGGAGAAGTACGTCCCGCGCGGCGGCCCTTCGGGCGGCGATGGCGGGCACGGCGGCGACATCTTCATGGAAGCAAACCCGCACGACAACACGCTGCTGCGCTATCGCTACAATCGCGAATTCAAAGCCGTTCGCGGAGGCCATGGCGAAGGTTCGGATTGCCACGGCGCGTCCGCGGAGGACATGGTATTGAAGGTTCCGGTCGGAACCGTCGTCTTCGACTCCGATTCCGGCGAGCAGCTTTTCGATTTTACGCAGCCCGGCCAGCGATTCCTCGCCGCGCGTGGCGGACGCGGTGGCCGTGGAAACGGCAACCCGAAATTCGTCCGCCCGTGGCATCAGGCTCCGCGCGAGCATGAAGATGGCCGCCCCGGCCAGGAACGCCATCTGCGGCTTGAATTGAAATTGCTCGCGGATGTGGGCCTCGTGGGCTTTCCAAACGCAGGCAAATCCACGTTGATTTCGCGCATTTCCGCTGCGCGTCCGAAAATCGCGGCGTATCCCTTCACCACGCTTGAACCGCATCTCGGCGTTGTTTCCGCCGATCCGGACGCCGCGCCTGGAGCGGGCCGCACGTTTGTGGTCGCCGATTTGCCCGGCCTGATCGAAGGCGCGCACGAAGGTGCTGGGCTCGGCACTCGTTTCCTGAAACACATCGAACGCACGCGCCTGATCGCGCATCTGGTCGATACGAGCGATGCGAACGATCGCGATCCGGTCCGCGATTTCGAAATCATCGAGCACGAGCTTGCCGCATTCAGCGCTATGCTGGCGGAAAAGCCGATGATCGTGGTCGCGACGAAGCTCGACGCAACAACCGATCGCACGCACCTCGAAGAATTGCGCGCGTTCAGCGCCAAGCGCGGCCTGGAATTTCACGCGATCTCGTCCGCCACGGGAGAAGGCATCGTCGAATTGGTTCGCGCGATGGCCGACGCTCTCGATCGCATTCCTAAACCGGCCGTGCCTGCCGACGCCGGCGACTTTCACTCAATCGACGCGAACGCGACTTCGAACTCCTTGCACGCTTCCGAACAGACTTCCGAAAACGAGCCGGCCGTGCCGGACGGAGAGGATCGTTGACGTCCCACGCCGCGCACAAGCCGCACGGGCACGCCCAATCGCATCATCGCCGCTCGGTCGCGCTCTTCGGTGGCACGTTTGACCCGATTCACTCCGGCCACATTGCCGTGGCGCAAGCCGCGCAAAAGCGTTTTCATCTTGATGCGATTTATTTCATGGCGTCGTCGCGTCCGCCGCATAAGACCAAACCTGCGCTCACGCCGTTCGTTCATCGATACGCGATGGTCGCGCTCGCCTGCGCCGATCACGCAGGGTTTTTGCCGTCGCTCGCGGAAGCTCCCGTGGAAGGCGCCGCGCCGCATGTGTTCTACACGTATGAAACCGTGCGCCGTTTCCACCGCGAGCATCCCGACGATCATTTGTATTTCATTCTGGGAGCCGATCAATTTCTCGAAATTGCCACCTGGAAGAATTACGAATCCCTTCTCGACTCCTGCGATTTCATCATCGCCAGCCGTCCGGGATTCCGCCTCGAAGCGTTGCGCCTCGTGATTCCGCCTGAAAAACTCGGCCGCACAACTTCGCATGATTCGCACAAAATCGTTCTGCGCAAGACGACGGTTCATTTGCTCACCACCGTCGCGAGCCACGTTTCTTCCACCGAAGTTCGCCACCGGCTCGCCAAGCATCAAACAATCCACGGACTTGTGCCCGCGCGCGTGGAGGAATACATTCTGGGACAGGCGTTGTACCGGTGACAGCAAACTCTCTCCGCCCCGAAATTCTCTGGGCCGTCCAAGCGGCTCAGGACAAGCAAGCCGTGGACATCACGGTGCTCAAGCTCGCCGGCGTCGGCGCGTTTGCCGAATATTTCTTGTTGTGCTCCGGCACCAGTTCGCCGCAAATTCAAGCAATCGGTGAGGCGATCGATGAGCGCCTCCGCAGAGAGGGCCTTCGCTTCTCCCATCGCGAAGGGAAACCCGGCGCAGAGTGGGTTCTGCTCGATTACGGCGCGTTCGTCGCGCATATTTTCAGCGAGCGCGCGCGGCAGTATTACGATCTCGAGCGATTGTGGCGAAGCGCCGAGCGCATTGATTTTCCGGCGCCCACGCGTCCGCCCGATTCGCATAGCGATTCTGAACTTGGTTCACCGCAACAAGAATCCACGTGACGTCGAATTACCTGATGACGAAACGGTGAAGATGATTCTGTGACGACCGCCTCGCCGAACATCGAATGGGTAGCCGCTGATCCCGCGTCTCGCGCTGTTCTCGAACTCGCCGCTAAACTCGCTGAACCTTCCACCACGCTTCTGATCACCGGCGAAAGCGGGACTGGAAAAGACCAGCTCGCGCGCTGGATTCATCAGAACGGCCCGCGACGCGACGCGCCATTCCTCAAGATCGATTGCGCCAGCCTTCCCGCCGAACTTGTCGAATCCGAACTCTTCGGTCACGAGCGCGGCGCTTTTACCGGCGCTGTGGTGCGTAAACAGGGCCGCCTCGAAATGGCGCAGGGCGGCACAATCGTCCTCGACGAAATCGCGGCGCTCACTCCCGGGATGCAGGCCAAGCTTTTGCGCGTGATCGAAGAACGCACTTTCGAGCGGCTCGGCGGCACGGAAACGCTCCGCATGGATGCTCGGCTGATGGCATTGACGAACACCGATCTCACGAAAGCCGTCGCAGCCGGACGCTTTCGCGAAGATCTTTTCTTTCGATTGAACGTGCTCGCCGTTCCCGTGCCGCCGCTTCGCGAACGCCGCGCGGATATTCCTGCGCTCGCCGCGCATTTTCTTGCGCGGCTCGGCGCCTGTGCATGGCCGCCCGGATGCTGCGCTCGATCCCGCAGTGCTGCGTTTGCTTGAAGCCTATGCGTGGCCGGGAAATGTGCGCGAGCTGAAAAACGCAATCGAGCACGCGCTGGTGTTTGGCAAGGAATCGCTGCTTCAGCCGAGCGATTTTCCCGAAATCATTAACGCTGCGCCCGGCGCAACCGGATCCATCGGCCCGCTTCGCTCGCTCGAAGACCTGGAGCGAGATGCAATCAAAGCCACCCTCGAAGCGACGCGCTACAAAATCGGTCGAGCCGCCGACATTCTGGGCATCAGCCGCAAGACGCTTCTGGAAAAACGCAAGAAATACAACCTGCTCGAGTAGCGGTCCTATTTTTGGTTCGCCGCGCCGCTCGAGCAAGCCACAAATCGGGCCGCTTTTCTCGCCCGGATCGCATATAGCATGTCATCCTGAGCGCAGCGAAGCCTGCCTGCCGCAGGCAGGGATCTCAGCCCAAAATACTGGGCGCGACCAACCATGAAACTCCGCCTCATCATGCTAGGCAAAACCCGTCGCGAAGAAGCCCGTGCGCTCATAGACGATTACGTCGGCCGCATCCGCCACTACTCCGATATCGAAATCAGCGAACTCCGCGACGCGGGCCCAGCCGCGCTCCGCAAACTGAAACTCGATTCAAGCGCAACGATCGTCTTGCTCGACGCAGCCGGCAAACAATTCACGTCGCAGCAATTCGCAAAATGGCTGGCCGACCTCCGCGACCGCGGCACTCGCGAACTCGTTTTTCTGTGCGGTGACGCTGAAGGGTTTCCCGTCGAGCTGCGAGCGAGCGCCCAACAGAAAATCTCGCTCTCCACTCTCACCATGCCGCACGAATTCGCGCGCGTTATCCTCGCCGAGCAGATTTATCGCGCTTTCGCAATTCTCGCTGGCCACCCCTATCCGAAATAGCCGCGCTTCTGCAACAATGTCCACATGACGATTAAAATCGCTCACGACAAAGCCGCCCCCACCACTTCCATCGAACTGATGATCACGAAACCGCTGCCCGACTACGATCTGGAGGACGTGGAAGCGCCGATCCCGCGGGACGTGGATCCCATGCTTGCGTCGCAAGGATTTCTAGATCTGCTCGATGAGACGCGCGCCATTCTCGGACGGGAACTGACGAGCGGCATCCTCGAAATCGTTCAACTCACCGGTGCGATCTGCCACGACAAAGAAATCTACCGTCCGGGCATCTGGCTCGTCCTTCGCGAACGCGGAGGGAGCGGCGAAATGTCCCCCGGCGCGCTTCAACGTGTGGCGGAAGTAGCGGAAAAAATTCGCAACGATTTACAGCTCTCGTAGGAAATCAAAGCCACAAAATAAACAAGGGGCACGGCGCACCGTGCCCCTTTCCGATTTCTGCTGCTCGTTTTCAGCCGCTGCGTTCGACTACTTTGCAGCGATCTTCACCGACGCCTGCGTATTCTCCCATTTCATCTGCAGCGTGCAGCTCGACCCGCTCTGCTCAAAATCAATCGTAAAATTCTCCACCGGAGCGGCCGTCTTCGAAACGCTCATGTCCACGCGCGCGAGGTCATTCGCCTCGCCGGGATATGCGGTGCCCCATTCGCCTGTCTTCTTACTGATCACGAGCGTCCACTTGTCTGCATTCGGAACCGTAAAGATCGTATAGCTGCCCGCGGGTACATTTGTTCCGCCAACGCTGAAATCCGCCGTCGTCACGAACGTCGTCGCTTCGTTTGCGCCCGCGCGCCAGATCTTTCCGTAGGGAACCAAATCGCCGAAAATCTTTCGGCCTTTCATTCGCGGGCTCGAGTAATCGATCGTAACCGTCTTCCCGTCCGTCACCTTGCAAATCGCCTTCGCGGGCGGGCTCGGCCTCGCACTTTTGTCCTGCTGTGCAAAAGTTGACGCCGTCATAACTGCAAGTCCCATGATTACCAGTGCACACAACGCAAGAACTCTCTTCATTTCATCTCCTTGAACGAATATTTTAATGATGCACGACGCTTGCTGCAAAGAAGACCGAGCCCCTAATGTTGAAAGCCCAGCCGCCCTACGCTCGATTCTGCGCTGTCCTCGCGGTGTGAGTCAAACCTCTATCCGAGGAGCGCCTCATCTCGTCATGGTCTTGACCCGCGCCGCCGACGACCTACCTTCGAAAAGGCACCAATGCCCGTAGCCGCGCGTCCCGCAAATAAACTCCAATCCACGCCAGTACGCAGACCACAACCGGAAAATAGAAAGGCTCTCCGATCCTCACGTGAGTGGCAGTTGCCCCTCCAAAGTATGCGGTAAGCAGAATTGCGCCGAAAATCGCCGTCTGCGGAATCGCGTAGATCAGCGTGCAAAGCACCATCACGACCGTGAGAACCACATAGAGGCTGTACGGATAGCCCGTATGTTCGAATCCCTGCCGCACCATGTCCGGCTTCGTAAATCCAAACGACGCATTAAACAACATGAACGCGACGATCAAGCCGCTCAGTATGCGCCCACTCCAGAGCATTCCCTTCGAAGTACCCGCGGTTTCCGTTGCCATCTTTTTTCTCACCTCCTGTTTTTCCGTTCAAACTCAATCGTGATGCGACGTCGACACCGGACATTCAGTGAGCCGACTAAGCGCCTCTCTCCGCCGTCGACAGCTCCGCGGGTTATCAAGATCTTGTCGCGCTCTTCGACCTCAGGGAAAAGCAGTCGTACAGTCGGCTTATTTTCGTCGACTTGCGATATGAATGTCCATCACGGAGTAATTTCTGTAACTCCGGCGAGCCGGGACTTACACCGACGATGCGCAGTGAGGAAGCGAAGTTTCGCACGGCCAGGATTCCGCCATCGAGCACCAGAGTATCGGCCGTCTCTATCTGAGCACGTCCACGCAACTGACATCTTCGCTGCCTTCTTCAGCATTTGCTGAACGCTTATGCCGCTTCAGATTCGGCCGTGATATTGTGCGTCGCGGTGGATTTCTCTGCCGGAGGATGACCGATGGACAGACGCGCGTTTATGAATGTGGCAGCCGGAGCAGCGACGGCTCTGACGTTCCATCCGCTCGCGCCGGCGCGCGATCGTAACGATGAACAGGAGCGGAAAAATCCCGCAGTCTATCCCGATCCGGCGATCGAGGTGATTGATCCGCGCTTCTCGAAATACAAAATCGGCAATACCGCGATCGAACGGCTCTACACCGGCGCTCGATGGGCGGAAGGGCCCGTATGGTTTGCGGACGGGCGCTACCTGCTCTTCAGCGACATTCCGAACAATCGAATCCTGCGATGGCTTGAGGACACCGGAGAAGTGAGCGTCTTCCGTAACCCTTCAAGCAACAGCAACGGCAACTCTCGCGACAAGCAGGGCAGGCTGCTCACTTGCGAGCATGACGCGCGCCGCCTGACCCGCACCGAATACGATGGCACGATTACCGTTTTGATGGACCGCTTTCAAGACAAGAAACTCAACGCCCCGAATGATCTCGCCGTTCATTCCGACGGCGCGATTTGGTTTACCGATCCGGGCTACGGCATCATGTCGAATTACGAAGGCCACCTGGCTCCCTTCGAATTACCCGCCAACGTCTACCGGCTCGATCCGATAACACGCGAGATCGCCGTCGTCGTCAGCGACATGAACAAGCCCAACGGCATTTGTTTTTCTCCTGACGAAAAATTGCTCTACATCGTGGATTCGGGAATTCCGAAACAGTCGAGCGACCCGCACCCCATTCGCGTCTATGAAGTCGTCGATGGCGTGCGGCTCAAGAACGGCCGAATCTTTGCGAACATGTCGCCGGGATTAGCCGACGGCATCCGTTGCGACGTGGATGGTAGCGTCTGGGCGGGCGCCGGATGGGCGGGAGAAGGATTCAACGGCGTCCACGTCTTCGCTCCCGACGGCACGCTCATCGGCAAGATTCATCTTCCGGAAATTTGCGCGAATCTTTGCTTCGGCGGCGCGAAACGAAACCGGCTGTTCATGGCTGCGAGCCAGTCTCTCTACGCAGTGTACGTCAACACTCAGGGCGCACAGCTGCCCTAACGCGTTGCGTGCCGAAGCCCTGTCCCTTGACGTTTCCCTACGCTCCATCCACTATTGATAATTCTCCTGCGGGGCGCGAACGAATGCCGGAAGGCAAAGGGCTTTTGATCGTCTATACCGGGCCGGGCAAGGGCAAAACGACCTGTGCGCTTGGCACTGCCTTTCGTGCCGTGGGACAAGGCCTGCGCGTCCTGATGGTGCAGTTCATCAAGGGTTCGTGGCATTACGGCGAGCTCGACGCGGCGAAAATGCTCGGTGACGACAGGTTCGAGATACGTCCGATGGGCCGCGGATTCGTCAAAGTGGGCGGTGCGGACACCGACCCCGAAGACATTCGCATGAGCGAAGAGGCCTGGGAATTCGGCCGCGAGCAGATTTACAGCGAAAAGTATGACCTGGTCGTGCTCGATGAAATCAATTACGTGATCAGCTATAAGATGCTCGATGCCGACCGCGTCGTCGAGGCGCTCTCGAAGCGCCCCGAACGGATTCATGTGATATGTACCGGACGCAACGCGCATCCGAAACTCGTGGAAGCTGCCGACCTCGTCACCGAAATGCGCGAAGTGAAACACCCGTACACGAAGGGCATCCTCGCGCAGCGAGGAATCGACTACTAGCCATGACCTGGTTCAAACGCGAAAAAAAGCCGATCGAAAATCCCACTCCGGTGGAAGAACGCCGCGTCCGCACCGAAGGCATGTGGACGAAGTGCGGTTCCTGCCGCGCGATCATCTGGAAAAAAGATCTAGAAGCGAATTGGGCCGTCTGCCCGAAGTGCGATCATCATTTCCGCCTCGGCGCCCGCCTCCGCCTCGAATTGCTTCTGGATGGCGAAGAATATGAAGAGCTCGACGCCGACCTCGCCTCGAACGACCCGCTCCACTTTTCCGACACCAAGCCCTACGCCCAGCGCCTGAAAGACGCCCAGCACAAGCTCGGCATGAAGGACGCAATCCTCACCGCCGAAGGCCGCATGGACGGACGCCCCGTGATTTGCTGCTCGATGGAATTTGGATTCATCGGCGGTTCGATGGGCGCGGTAGTTGGTGAAAAAGTGGCTCGCGCGATTGAACGCTCCATCGACCGGAAGTATCCGCTGATCGTAGTTTCCTGCTCAGGCGGCGCGCGCATGATGGAAGGCGTGGTCAGCCTGATGCAACTGGCGAAAGTTTCCGCAGCGCTCGCGCGACTTGACGATGCCCGCATCCCGTTCATCTCGATTCTCACCGACCCCACTACCGGCGGCGTTACCGCCAGCTATGCAATGCTCGGGGATTTGAACATTGCCGAGCCCGGCGCGCTGATCGGTTTCGCCGGACCGCGCGTGATTGAAGATACGATTCGCCAAAAGCTTCCGGAAGGCTTCCAGACCGCTGAATTTCTCCTCGAACACGGCTTCCTCGATGCGATCGTTCCGCGCAAAGAGCTGAAACCCTACGTCAGCCAGGCGCTCGGCTTTTTTCTCGATTCCTAAATGAATTACGAAGACTCCGTTCGCGCTCTGCTGGCGCTTGGCAAGGAATTGGCCGCGCCACAACAGGCCCGCGTACAGAAATTTGGCCTCGAGAATATCTCGATCCTCGCAGCCGACCTCGGCAATCCGCATCGCGCCGTTCCGTGCGCCCACATTGCAGGCACCAATGGCAAAGGTTCCACTGCCGCCATACTCGAATCCATTCTGCGCGCTGCCGGGTTGCGCACCGGGCTTTACACCTCGCCGCACCTTGAACGCATCAACGAGCGCATCCGGCTGAATGGCGAAAGCATTTCCGACGAGCAATTCGCAGCGGCCTGGACGCGCGTGCATTCGTCCATCGAATCGCTGATGGCTTCTGGCCGGTTCAGCGCGCACCCGACGTACTTCGAATGCGTCACCGCGATGGCGTTTCTCGTATTCGCGGAGCAGCGCGTTGATTTTGCGGTCTATGAAGTGGGACTGGGCGGGCGGCTCGATTCCACGAATATCGTCACGCCGGAAGTCGCAATCATCACGCCGATCGATTTCGACCACGAAAATTTCCTTGGCCACTCGATCGAGCAAATCGCCTGCGGAAAAAGCCGGCATCATCAAGCACGGAATTACCGTTGTGAGTTCGGTTGTGCGGCCTGAGGCCCGCGCGGTCATTGCTCGCAAGTGTGTGGAGGCCGGAGCGCACCTGGTTGAAATCGACGAAGAATGGCGGCTCGACGAAAAGCCTCCGGTCGACGGCTGCTACAGCGCCATCGCCACGCCGGCAAACAAAAACTCTGTTGGGGCTCTTTCGATCGCGCCTCCGCTTCCCGGCCGATTTCAGATTCGCAACGCGCTAGCCGCCGCCACAGCTGCGCGCAACCTCGCTACACGCGGCCTTCACGTCACTGACCAAGCGATCGAAAGCGGAATCGCAAACGTGCAACTGGCCCGGACGCCTGGAACGGCTCTCTGAAAACCCTGCGGTCTACCTTGACGGCACGCACAATCCCGCCGGCGCTCGCGAATTGCTCGGTTTTTGGAAAGAGAATTTCGCCGGCCGCCGGATCATTCTCGTTTACGGCGCCATGCGCGACAAAGCCGTCGACGAAATTGCAGGAATACTATTTCCGCACGCGGACCATGTGATTCTTACAGAGCCGCGCCAGCCCCGCGCGATTTCAGCAAACCTGCTCGCAGAAATGACGGCACATCTTGCGCGTCACACCACAGTCTCACGCGACCCGTACGACGCCCTCGAACAAGCGATTCGAATGGCACAACCCGGCGACGCCGTGTTCGCCACGGGTTCGCTATACCTTGTCGGAGACCTGCGCACGCGATGGCGTACTCGAATATTTGCCGCCACTGCTCCGAATTCCTGAAATTTCACAATCCGCAATTCCGCAATTCATATCCGCAATTTAGATTCCAGTATCCACTACAGAAAAACTCCTATCTAAGGCCCAAAAACGGTCGTAGTACGAATTCGGGAACCGTGATTTTGCGTCCCATGCCCGAACAATATTTTTCTGCATTCGGACGGAACTAAATTCTTTTTGCAGGTAATTCATATTGTGCGGAAACAATTAACGCCTTTTCTTCGTTTATTCATTGGGGGCTTGGCAGCCAATCTGCAACTCGACACGTCTAAGTGGGCATAGCAGGAGGGCCAAATGACACGCGAGGAGAGACGCAACAAGTTGGAATCATTCGGTGGCGCGCCGACGTTGCTTGCTGGTGCGCTTCGCCAGTTCCCGAAGAAAATGTGGCTCTACAAGCCTTCGCCGGAAAAGTGGAGCATTCACGAAACGATCCTCCATCTTGCCGATAGCGAAGCCAGCGCGTACATTCGCTGTCGCCGCTTCATTGCTGAGCCCGGAAGCCCTGTGCTGCAATTTGATGCAGCCCGCTGGGCAGGTTCGCTGGGCTACTTCCATCAAAGCACGCGCGAAGCGATCGAGATCATTCGCCGCCTGCGCAAGATGACCTATCAGCTGCTGGCGTCGCTTCCCGAACCTGTCTGGGCAAATACGGTCGAACATCCAAGCGACGGTATGCTTCGCCTCGAGGACTGGGTGGAAATGCAGGAAGCGCATATCCCGCACCACATCGAACAAATGAAGCGCAATTACGATCTTTGGCTGAAAGCGAATCCGCCGAGAAAGCCCGCGACGTATTCGCCCAAGTCGACCTCACCGGCTCCACGCATCGTCACGCTCTCTGCCGGTCTCTAACTTTTTTCATCCGCGCGAAGCAACCTCGAATCTCGCACCCGTCTGTCATCCTGAGGCGATCCGATCAGGATCGCCGATCGAAGATTCCGGCCTTGCCGGAAAGGATCTCAGCGCTCGCTTCTGGGCATCCAGGTTAAATGCGAACTCCGCCCTTCTGCGTGACTACCTTCACCATCCAAGTTGCCCACCTCGATGTGCAATGGTAGGATGAACAATTCATGGCCCTCGCCGCACTCCAAAAAATTCGCGTAGGCATCCCGTATCGCACACGAAAAGAAGAACTTACGGGCGATCGCGCCAAGTATGACCGATACGTCAAGGCAGTCCGACAAGCCGGCGGCGATCCGGTCGAAGTCTCACTCGCGCTTTCGCCTGACGCACTCAATTCACTCGAGCGCACTCTCGATGCGGTCGTGCTTACCGGCAGTCCCGCCGACGTGGACCCTTCACTCTATCGAGCTCGCCGTCATCCCGCCGCTGCTGAGGCGGATCAGGATCGTGAGCGCACTGACTTCGCGCTGCTCGAATACGCGTTCAAGGAACACAAACCCGTCCTAGCCATCTGCTACGGCACTCAAAGTTTGAACGTCTTCCTCGGCGGCACGCTGATTCAGGATATTCCCAGCGAGGTCCACACCGAAATTCAACACCCCTGGTCGAGCCGTGACACAGGCGCTCCCGAACCTTTTCACGCTGCAAGAGTCGAACCCGGATCTCGCCTCCGCGAATTAGCCGCCGCAGACGAAGTGCGCGTCAACAGTTCGCATCACCAGTCCATCCTCGAACCCGGACGAAATCTCCGCGTGATAGCGCGCGCCGCCGATGGCGTCGTCGAAGGCGTCGAGTGGACCGGGGATTCCAATTGGGTCACCGGCGTTCAATGGCATCCGGAACGAATGGTGGAATCGGATTTACTCGCGCAGCGCCTATTCGCAGGTTTGGTAGCTGCAGCTCGAAAAGAGCCTGTGAAGCAGCTGTAGCCGGCGCTTTTTAACTTTTTGGACTTATCCATACTCCCTGGGGGAAACATGATTTCGCTGGCAGGCAAGGCGGCACTCGTAACCGGCGGCTCGCGCGGGATTGGCGCAGCCACCGTGAAGCTGTTTGCGCAGGCGGGCGCGGATGTCGTCTTCAACTACCACCGCAGCCACGACGCAGCCTCTCAGCTGGAACAAGAAACCCGCAAGCACGGCACTCGCATCGAATCGTTCAAAGCCGACCTCGGCAAGATGCAGGATGCGAAAAAACTCGTCGAATTCACCCGCGAGCGCCTCGGCCGCATCGACATTCTCGTCGCCAATGCAGGCATTTGGAACGAAACCGACACGCCCATCGAAAAGCTCACCGAGCGCGAATGGGATGAAATGCTGCGCGTCAACGTGAAGAGCGTCTATTCCGTGATCCACTACTCCGTGCCGCATATGATCGCGCAGCGCGGCGGCCGCATCATCGCGATCAGCTCGACGGCCGGACAACGAGGCGAGTCGTTCCACACGCATTACGGCGCTTCCAAAGGCGCGATCATTAGCTTTGTGAAGGGTCTCGCCACCGAACTTTCGCGCCATAACATTCTTGTGAACTGTGTTGCGCCGGGATGGGTTGATACGGATATGTCCGCATCGGTTCTGCGCAGCAAAGCAGGCCTGAAACAAGCCGCGGCCGCAATTCCGCTCAAGCGCCCCGGGACAGCCGAAGAAATTGCCGGACCGATTCTCTTCGCAGCATCCGATCTGGCAACCTTCATTACCGGTGAAGTAATCAATGTAAACGGAGGAGCCGTACTGTGCGGATAATCTCGCGCGCGATTTTTACTCCAGTTCTGCTCGCCTTCACTTTGCTAGCAGCATCACACTGCGCCTTCGCGCAGGCCCCGCAAGACATGATGCCCGCCGAAAGCGCCGCTAAAGCAAAAGAGATATTGCAGCAGGCAGTCCAAGGGCTCGGCGGTGCAGCCTATCTCGGCATTCGCGACGTCACATGCACCGGCCGGCTCAGCCAGTTTGGCCACAGCGGCGAATTGAGCGGCTACGAAAGCTTTGTCGACTACGCAGTACCGCCGTTCAAAGATCGAAACGAAAATCTCCCGAAACGCAACATCATCGCCGTGATGAACGGCACCAAAGGCTGGGTGCTCGATCGTGGCGGCGTGTCCGACGCCTCGGGAGCCGACGTGGCTCAATTCCAGGAAGACATCAAGAAAGACCTCGATTACATTCTGCGCACTCGCGTCCACGAACCCAACATCATTTTCCGCTACGGCGGTCCCGACGTCGTCGATCTGAAAGAAGCGGAATGGGTCGAGCTCGTTGACAGCGACAACCGCACGATCCGGATTGCGGTCGCGAAATCCACGCACTTGCCGATTCGCAAAATCGTGGACACGCGCGATGCCAACACGCGCATGAAATCCGACGAGATCGAGGTCTATTCGAATTACCATCCGATCCAGGGCGTCCAAACGGCTTTTCAAATCGCCAGGGAACGCAACGGCATCAAGGTGTATCAGGTCTTCTTCGAAAAATGCGAGTACAACACAAGCCTCTCCGATTCTCTCTTCACCAAAGAATCCCTCGAAGAACGCTGGGAAAAGACCGGCAAAGGCGAGCGCAAGAAAGAAGCAAAAGAAGCAAAAGAAGCGGCAAAGAACAAAAGCTAATCCGCGTTCGGCTCTGTCATTATGAGGGCATCCGTTCAGGATGGCCGAAGAATCTCAGAGTTCAATGTAGGGACGGCGCCCATCTACGCGCAACGCGGCCCGCAGCGATGTTCTCCGCACCCGATTCGTCGATTTCGCGCCCCGCGGAGTATAATCACCGGATGCACACGAAGCGAAAATCCCCGCAGATACGCAGCACTACAGTGCTCTGCGTTCGCCGCGATAATAAAGTGGTCCTCGCAGCTGATGGACAAGTCACGCTCGGCGATGGCGTCATCAAGCACAATGCAAAAAAGACGCGTCGCCTCTACAACGATAAGATCCTCGCCGGTTTTGCGGGCAGCACGGCTGACGCGCTCTCGCTTTTTCAGCGTTTCGAAAACAAATTGCAGGAATTTCACGGCAATCTTTCGCGCGGCGCCGTTGAACTCGCCAAAGAGTGGCGCACCGACCGTTCTCTCCGCCATCTCGACGCGCTTCTCGTCGTCGCCGACGCGAAATCCACATTCCTGCTCTCCGGCAATGGCGACGTGATCGAGCCCGACGACGGCATCACCGCCATCGGCTCGGGCGGCCCCTACGCTCTCGCTGCCGCGCGCGCCCTCACGAAGTTCACGAAACTCAGCGCCAAAGACATCGCGCAGGAAGCCATGCGCATCGCCAGCGAAATTTGCATTTACACGAACGCGCAATTCAGCATCGAAGAGCTATGACCGGTAAATCGGAGAAAGATATGGTGATCTACTTGGCCGGAGAATCGCAAACGTCCGAGCCCGAACCGCTGCCGTCGTTCGACGAGCTCACGCCCCGCGAAATTGTCGTCGAGCTTGATAAATATATCGTCGGCCAGAACGCTGCGAAAAAAGCCGTTGCCATTGCGCTTCGCAACCGCGTTCGCCGCCAGAAGCTTACGCCGGAGCTCGCCGAAGACATTCTCCCAAAAAATATTCTGATGATCGGTCCAACCGGCGTGGGCAAAACGGAAATCGCGCGCCGCCTCGCTCGTCTCGCCGGCTGTCCATTTGTAAAAGTGGAAGCTTCGAAATATACCGAAGTCGGATACGTCGGCCGCGACGTCGAATCGATGGTGCGCGATCTCGTCGAAACTTCGATCGACATGGTCCGCGAAGAAAAGCTCGACGAAGTGGCCGAACGCGCCGAGCAGTCCGCTGAAGAGCGCCTCCTCGACTTGCTCCTCCCGTCCTCTCCCGTTCCCGCCGATGCCAATCCAGCCTCCGAAGCGCAGCGCCGCGAACAGGTGCAGCGCACTCGGGAAAAGCTTCGCGTTCAACTTCGCGAAGGCAAACTCGACCAGCGCATGGTCGAAGTAGAAGTCCGCGAACGCTCGATGCCTTCCTTCGAAATTATTTCGAATCAAGGCGTCGAAGAGATGGACATCAATGTGAAGGACATGCTCTCCGGCATGTTCGGTCAGCAAAAGAAAAAACGCAGGATGACGGTCGCCGAGGCTTTCGATTACCTGATTCAGGAAGAAGAAAACCGTTTGATCGATATGGACCAGGTCACGCGCCTCGCCGTCGATCGCGTGGAGCAGATGGGAATCCTGTTCGTCGATGAAATCGACAAGATTGCAGGCCGCGAGTCCGGCCACGGGCCTGACGTTTCGCGCGAAGGAGTTCAACGCGACATTTTGCCCATCGTCGAAGGCACCACGGTTAATACGCGCTACGGAATGGTGCGCACCGACCATATTTTATTTATCGCCGCGGGCGCGTTCCACACCACAAAACCCTCTGACCTGATTCCCGAATTGCAGGGCCGCTTTCCGATCCGCGTGGAACTCAGCTCGCTTTCCGAAGCCGATTTCATCCGCATCCTCACCGAGCCCAAGAACGCTCTCATAAAACAATACATCGCGCTTCTCGATACCGAGGGCTTGAAATTAACTTTCACCGACGATGCCATCGCCGCAATCGCCGGATTCGCCGCCAAGGTGAACGAACACACTGAAAACATCGGCGCGCGCCGCCTTCACACCATCCTCGAGAAGGTTCTCGAAGAGATTTCCTTCGAAGCTCCCGAGATGAAGAAGAAAACCGTGAAGCTCGACGCCGCTTATGTTCAAAAACAGCTCGCGAATATCGTAAAAGACCAGGATTTGAGCCGCTATATTCTGTAGTATTCGAACATCGAAAATGGAAATTTTAAAAGGGGAGTTCCCACCCGAATCGGCCGCGCGTTACAGTGCTCTTCCCATCTCCATTTTCTGCTGTCTGGTTTTCGTTCTATTTGCCGGTGGTTGCGCTGCTCCCGCAGAGCCCATCGAGCGCAAGCCGCCCACTCCAACCGCGATCACGGACCTCGCCGCCACGCAACTCGGAGACGACGTAACGCTCGCGTTCACTCTTCCCCGCGATTCCGTTGAGAAACGCCAACTCGAGCAGCTTCTCACAATCGAAATCTATCGTGATTTCGTGCCCGCCTCTTCCATCAGCACATCTGCGCCAATCGCTCCGCCCTCGCATCCCACTCTGCTTCTCACAATTCCTCCGGCCATGGTTGACCAATACTCCGTCCAGAGCCGCGTGCGCATTGTCAGCTCTCTCACCGCTGAAGATTTCATGCAGCACCCGGCGAGCGACGCTCTCTTCACAGTGCGCACCTTCGTCTCTCCGAAAAAACGCTCTGCGGATTCAAACCTCACCTCGGTTCCGATCCATCCAGCCCCCGATCCAATCTCCGACCTGAAAGCCGAAATCACGCCTTCGGGCGTCGCGCTTTCTTGGACGCCGCCGCAAAAAACTCTCATCGGTCCGGCGCCGCCGATTGCAGGCTATCGCGTCTATCGCGCGGAAATCGATACAAGCGCCGCGTCCGGCGCGCCCGCCGCAACTGCCGTCGCGGAAACGCCGAAGTTGAAATCGCCCTACGCGCGGATCGCCGATCCCGCATCGCCGCCTTACACCGATACGCAGGTCGAACTCGGAAAAACGTACGCCTACGCCGTCCGCAGCCTCGCGCAATATACCGGCCAGAATTCGGACAGGATTCTCGAATCTCTCGATTCGAATTCCGTCACCATTACGCCGAAAGACATCTTTCCGCCGGCAACTCCGCAAAATATCGTTGTCGCATTCGTGCCGGCTGCTTCGGGGCAGCCCGCGCATCTTGAACTTTCTTGGGCCATCAATCCCGAGACTGACATTGCGGGCTACAACATTTATCGCAGCGACGGGCAGAGCATTCCTGGAACGCGCCTGAACACCGAATTGTTGCTTACCCCTGCATTTCGCGATATGAATGTTGTACCCGGCCGCGAATACTTCTACACCGTCACCGCGGTCGATCGCGCTGGGAACGAAAGTCCGGCCGGTGCGCCGGCATCCGGTGGCGTCCCGGTCGAATCTCAGCCGTTGAAAGATTCGTCCTCTGAATGACAGGCTCTTCCACCCACGAATCTCTCCCGCTCGACCGGCGAGCAATTGCCGCGCCGCCCAGCACGACTCTGCACACCGGGATCTACACCGGTGGGTTGCTGATCGTGGTAATGGTAGCGGCGCTTTTCATCGCCAATCATGTCCCGCGCTCAGAGCACTATGCTCTCGAACGCAACGCCGCGTTCTGTGGACTCTTCATCGTCATCATGTGCATCCCGGTCGTTCGTTACTTGCATCGCCCGGTGCAGATGTTCCTATCCGCTTTGATTGGATGGGTGATTTTCATCGTAGCCTACAACATAGCCGGAATGTTTTATCAGAATCTATTTCAGATCCTGCGCACGCCGTTTGAAGCTCTTGTCGAAGGCTTCGTTGTGTATGGCATCGTTGCCGCCGTCTCGTGGGTTGGCTCCATGTGCCTTCAGGCGCGCCACTCTCCAATCACGCCGCGCCGCCGCCGCACCGATCATCTTCACCCACAGCCATGATTCATCACCAGCGATGACCAACAACCACCCATGAAACTTTGCCGGTTCCAGCCGCTCGAATTTGCTGCCGGCCACGTTGCCCGCGCTCCGCACGAAATTCATCCCCAACCGCGGCACGGAATCGTGGAAGAAAACACCGTCCACGAGTTTTCGGGCGACCTCTGGGGGCCCCGCGTACGCACCGGTCGCAAATGGCTGCTCGATTCAGTTGCATTCCTGCCGCCGTCCACACCATCCAAGATTATTTGCGTGGGCAAGAACTATGCCGACCACGCCGCGGAAATGGGCGGCGTCCCGCCAAAGAACCCGCTCATTTTCACGAAGCCGCCTTCCGCAATCATCGCACCCGAAGAACCAATTATTCTTCCGACTATTTCCGAGCGCGTTGATTACGAAGGCGAACTCGCCGTCATCATCGGCCGCCGCTGCCGCCTGCTCGGTGCGAACGACGACGTCCGCCCCTACATTCTGGGTTACACCTGCCTCAACGACGTCACCGCTCGCGATATCCAAAAACTCGACGGCCAGTGGACTCGCGGCAAAGGATTTGACACCTTTTGTCCCTTCGGACCCGTCCTGGAGACCGACATCGATTTTTCCGCCACGCGTTTGGAAACATTCGTGAACGGCGTCCAAAAACAATCCGCCAGCACTTCCGAAATGATCTTTTCCGTTGATGTTATACTTCGCTGGATCGCGCAAGTGATGACGCTCGAACCCGGCGATGTGATCGCTACGGGTACTCCGGCCGGTGTTGGCACTCTCGCCGGCGGCGACGTGGTGGAAGTAAGCATCAGCGGAATCGGCACTCTTCGGAATCCGGTCACGTTGCCGGAAGAGTAGAAGGCGGGCGTTGAAACACTTTCTGGAAAATTGGAGCGAGTGGCTGCCGATCGCCGGCATCATCGCGATGGTCGTCATCGGCATTATTATCTGGCTGCGCCGCAAACCTGTGGACGCCGCCGAGATCGAACGCCAGCGCCGCGCCTACCTCAACAAAGTCGGACGCATCGTCGAAGGCCAAGTCCTGGAAATTTCCGAGCACACTCCTCCCGCGGACGACGCAAAACGCGCCGGAAGTTTCACGAAGCGCGCCGCGGCTCCATCCAATGGTACCCAGCGCCTCCTCTACTACACGTACTCAATCTCCGGCGTCACCTATGAAACTGCGCAAGACGTAACAGGCCTCGAAGAACGCCTCCACCTGACGCGCGCCGCCGTAGGCCAAACCGCCAGCGTTAAATACGACCCCTCCAATCCCAGCAACTCAATCCTGCTAGCCGACGATTGGTCCGGCCTCCACTAAGCAACCTCCAGGGAACATCCGTGCGAGAAGGCATCAGCGAGCACTCGCCGCCTTTAATCCAACTTGACACTGTTTCAATAAAGGTTATTTTCTTCTCCGTGTATCACTGGTTCAAGCCGCGTTGGAATCCCACCATCCTCGCCGTAGCAGCTGTTGCATCAGCGTTCGCCAGCGGAGCAGTGAGTCATGCACACACTCAGAATCAATCCACCGCCTCAAGCGCCGCTCAAGCGGCAAGCGGATCCCCAAGCGTCGTACAAATTCTCTCCCCGACTGACGGAGTGGACTTCAACCCGTACATCCTAAAATTGGTGAGTGACGTGAAATTGAAATGGTATGCATCGATGCCCGAGGCCGCTCTGAAGGGTGAAAAGGGTACGGCAACCGTGCGATTTGGGATCAACGCCAATGGAGAAGCGAACGATCTCTTGCTCGAAACGAGTTCGGGAAAAAATGTGTTCGATCAAGCGGCAATGCAATCGATCCGCGACTCGAGCCCTTTCCACCCTCTTCCAGTCGATTTTAAGCGCCCCTCTATCACACTTCGTTTCGTTTTCTACTACAACGAGAAGCCACCAACCGCGACGACGGACGCGGCGGCAGCCGATTGCGACGCGGGGCCGAGCCCGACTCCTCCGGACGCCCCGTTCGATCGACTGGAGCTGCTGGGATTCGTTTCTCACAATTTCGATGTGAAATATGCCGAGAAGATAATTTGTCGGCGCGGAATCGATTTCACTCCAGATGCGGCAACGCTCGATTCTTTTCGAATCTACAATGTTCCGCCCGCCTTGGTTGCAACGATTGGGAAAATTAAACCGAAAACAATCGATACTCCGCCCCCGGATCGCGATCGCGCTTACAAGAGTCTGACGCTTGCATTGAGCGACATAAGGGAAGGGCAACCGAAAGCCGCCGACGTAGACTACAAGCGTGCGCTCCAACTGACAGAGGATTCAGCTACTCTGCATTCATCGTATGCAGGCTATCTTCTACGCAGAAGCAGTATCAGGATGCCGAAGCACAAGCGCGCCGGTCATTGGAGATCTGGCGAGACGATGCGGAAGCGTACGTGGTACTCGCTGTAGCATTGACTGGCGAGGGCAAGAGCGCGCAGGCGGTACCCGAAGCCCGCGAGGCGCTTCGAATTGATCCGGACCACAAATCAGCGCTGGTTATACTCGGCTTCAGCCTCTCGGGGAGCGGTCAATATAGCGAAGCAATTCCAGTCCTGCGGGAAGCACTGATTTGGCCGTTGAACCTGCCGATCATCCATAAGCATCTGGGCGGCTGCCTCGTTCATACGCGCGACTTTGATGGCGCAATAAAGGAACTCACGATCTTCCTGCAGACGAATCCAAACGACGCGGAAACTCACTACCTCCTCGGTGTCGCTTTCCGAGAGAAAGGCAACGCGAACGAAGCGGATGCTCAGTTCCGTGAAGCGAAACGTATCGATCCGGCGAATCTGCTCTACTCGACAGTGGCTGATAAGTCCGATTCAGCAGGCACTGTGGCCGCTGATTCGAAATCGACTGCGCCAGGGCCGGAGGACGGCTTCTATTCAGGAAACATTTATACGAATACATTTCTGGGCCTCTCGTACGAATTCCCCAAAGGGTGGGTTGTTTTGGACGCCGAGAAGAGCAAAGCGATGAGCAGGATTGGAGGATCGCTTTTGGCGAACGGTGATCCAGTAATGGCTGATATAACCGAAGTGGCTGCACGAAACATGCACGCGCTCCTCTTTGTCGTTAAGGAAACGACGAAAGGTATATCCAGCAGCGTCAATTCGATTCAGATTTCGGCGCTGGATAAGCGATTTGCGCCGGATGAGAAGTCTGGCGAGGAGCTTGCCAAGGCGATAGCTGCTGCCTGGCAACACCGGTCGCAAGCGCTCTCCGTCGTCGGATCGCCTGAGCAATTTGACAGCGGAGGGCGAACCTTCTGGAAAGTGAAATTCAATATCTCGATACTCAATCAACTTGCTCATTGTGTTGAAGCCGTGACGATCGAGAAGGGCTACGTGCTCTTGTTTGTCTTCACAAGCGTCGATGCTTCGAAGCTTGATGACTTGGTAGGCACTCTGGTCTCCGTTCGTTTCGCCGCCGCGAAATAAAGTCCCACAAAGACCTATGGCGGTGCCGCTCAATCCTTTGCTTCGGCATGCGCGCGCACCTAGTCAGCCCTCATCGAGCCATACGGCAAGGCCGGTCGGGATGACGAGCGCAGTTCGCTTCGTGGAACTTCCGCCTCGACCTTGAAATCCTTACACCAACATCCATTTGCCCCGCGTTTCGCAACCTGCTACCGTCACCTCTGTGTTAACAGAACTCACTGGAGGACGAGCAAGGAAGATGAGGCCGGCAGTCAGCGCGAGCAGGCAGACAGTTCCCCAAATCTCAAATCCTAATCGACCGTTCCGCGATTAGAATTACCGCTAAGCCGTTGAAAACAATACTCGGCGGTCACTTCTAATCGGCGGTAAACGGAGGTTTAAGGACCCACCGCCTGCTTGCCTAAAGCCGCCAAAAAGTTGATATTGAGTAGCCACAATTCGAAAGCAATCGGTGAACACTCGATCATGAGCACTCCAAAACCCATCGAACATCGCAATCATCACGACCGCCTGGAGGAATTGCGCAAGCGCAACGCTGAGGCCGAAGAGGGCGGTGGCGCCGAACGTCGCGAACGCCAGCACAAAGAAGGCAAGCTCAGCGCGCGAGAGCGCGTCGATCTTTTGCTCGACCAAGGAACATTCGAAGAACTCGACAAATTTGTCCGCCACCATTGCGCCGATTTCGGCATGGACCAGCAGCGCCCCGCCGGCGACGGTTTCATCACCGGTTATGGCCGCATTGACGGACGCCTTGTGTACGTGTTCGCGCAGGACTTCACGGTTTTCGGCGGCTCGCTCTCGGAAGCGAATGCGTCGAAGATCACAAAAATAATGGACCTCGCGATGCGCCAGGGCGCGCCCGTGATCGGCTTGAACGATTCCGGCGGCGCGCGCATCCAGGAAGGCGTGATGTCGCTCGCTGGCTACGCCGATATTTTTCTACGCAACACGCTTGCGAGCGGCGTGGTGCCGCAGATCAGCGCGATCATGGGACCGTGCGCCGGAGGAGCCGTCTACTCGCCCGCGATTACCGATTTCATTTTCATGACGCGCGAAAGTTCCTACATGTTCGTCACCGGGCCGGACGTGATCAAGACCGTGACGCACGAAGAAGTGACGAAGCAGGAACTCGGCGGCGCGATGACTCACAACGAAAAAAGCGGCGTCGCGCATTTTGTCTCGCGGGACGACGCTGAATGCCTCGCCATGATTCGCGAGCTTTTCAGCTATCTGCCATCGAACAATCTCGAGGATCCGCCGCGCCGCTCGTCCACCGGATCCGTGGGATCGCGCATCCGCTGCTTTGAATGCTCTGGTGCCGGAAGATCCGCAAAAACCCTACGACATCAAGGACGCAATCCACGAAATTTACGATGACGGCGAGTTCTTCGAAGTCCACGAACACTTTGCCAAGAACCTTGTCGTCGGATTTGCTCGGCTCGAAGGGCGTCCCGTCGGAATTGTCGCGAATCAGCCTGCGTTTCTCGCGGGCGTACTCGATATCAACGCATCGGTGAAAGGCGCGCGCTTCGTTCGCTTCTGCGATGCGTTCAACATTCCGCTCATCACTTTCGAAGATGTTCCGGGCTTCCTTCCCGGCACGCAGCAGGAGTTCGGCGGCATCATCAAACACGGCGCGAAGTTGCTCTTCGCGTTTGCCGAAGCCACCGTCCCGAAGATCACGGTAATCACCCGCAAAGCCTACGGCGGCGCGTACTGCGTGATGGCCTCCAAACACATTCGCACCGACCTCAACTTTGCATGGCCCACCGCCGAAATTGCCGTGATGGGCCCGGAGGGCGCGGTCAACATCGTCTACAAACGCGAAATCGATCGCGCGCCCGAAGCCGATCGCGAAAAGCTGCGCCGCGAAAAAACCGACGACTTCCGCGAACGCTTCGCCAACCCGTACGTAGCCGCCGAACGCGGCTATATCGACGCCATCATCGAGCCGTCGCAAACCCGCGCCAAGCTGATTACCGCCCTCCGCTCGCTCGAAAACAAGCGCGACACGAACCCCAAAAAGAAGCACGGCAACATCCCTCTATGACCTTCGGGAGCCTCGACGCTTCTGATGCTGCTTACAATTGGGCCTGGGGCACCATCGCTGTGGTTTTTCTGTACTACACCGCCGCGACAATTCTTGTAAACTGGCGACCCAATCGCTCAGTCGGCGTGACAAAGTATGAACCGCCGCCCAATACATCGCCGGCCTTGGCAGCATTTCTATACGAAAATGGGAAGTGCGAACGCGCATTCGCGGCGTCCATCGTTGCGCTGGCTGTGAAGGGATTCGTCGAAATTCAGCAAGAAAGAGATTGGTTTGCGCTCAGGCGATTGCGCGAGCCGGACGGTTCGCTAACTCTGGAAGAATCCGTTGTACTCGCTGAACTTTTTCCATCCGGCGCCGAAACATGCAAATTTGCCGGGAGTGATGCGCCCCGTTTGTGTCGGGCGTTCAAGAAATTTGAAATCCTGATCGAAGGAATCGCCGAATTGGAGTTGATGTCCGCGTATGATGTGATTTGGGTGGCAGGGGCGGGCTTGCTGGTATGTGTCCTGGTCGCATTAGCTCTTCCACTTCCCTTCGTCGATCGCGGAGATCTAACTCCGACGTCAGAATTCTTGCTGTTATTCGTTGGCGCTTGGATACTTCTGGGCGCGTATTGCTTACGGGCAGCTCTGCGGGTGTGGCCGGCCACATTTCAGCGGCTCGTAACTTATCTTCCGGGCAGGACTGTCCCGAAGCGCGCCTTGGGGTGGAGCGATATGTTTCCCGTGTGGCTCAGCGCCACTGCAGTTTTTGGCTTCGGGCTTCTTGCCGCGATTACTTCTCCGCGGTTCGCGGGGATCGTAATCGCGTGCGAATTGCTCATCGTCATGTCGCGTCACATTCTGTATGGCCCGACCGCTAAAGGAAGAGAATGCATCAGGGATTTACGGGGATTTCGCGAATTTCTCTCGCGTGCCGATCGTGATCGCTTGAATCGCCTGAACGAAGTCGGACAGACACCTACTTCCTTCGATCGCTACAGCGCCTATGCCGTGGCGCTCGACGTGGAACAGGCTTGGGGAGAAGAGTTCGCCGAAGATGTGCTGGAAATTGTTCAATTCAATCGAGCCTGGAAGTTTGGGGAACACAGAATAGCGAGTGAGGATGGGTTTTTTGCCGATGGAACCATGGGCGGTGATGACGCGCCGATCCAACTCAATTTGAAAGCGAGGAAATAGCCTGCGATGCCCTTATTCTCAGCGAGCGCGCAGGACACGACTGGGAGTCATATTGGTCTAAAGCATAGCAGCCACGGCCGGGTGTCACTAACTGGACATTGGCCGGGCAATTCGGTAGGATTGCGGGGTTTTGCGCCATTATTATTGCCGGGTAACAGTGCTCTAGGAGATTGTGATGCTCAAGTCGGGCCCGAAGTCGAATTCGAAGAATGCACCGAAAACGCTGGTCGATTCACTCGACGCGCTCATCGAACGCTATCATCTCCTGAAGCATCCCTTTTACCAGGCCTGGACTGCCGGCAAACTTTCGAAGGAATCGCTGCAACTTTACGCCGCGCAGTATTATCAACATGTGCGGGCGTTTCCCGACAACCTGCAACAGCTCTCGACACGATCGACCGGCACCTTGCAGACGCTCGTGAAAGAGAACCTCGCCGAAGAACTCGAGCCGACGGCGCCGCATCCGATGCTGTGGCGCGAGTTCGCTTCGTCACTGGGAGTTTCAGACGCGGCGCTCGATTCGACCCGCGTTCTGCCCGGAATCGCAGCGCTTCTCGACACGTTCGACGAAATGGCGACGCAGGGATCGATGGCGCAAGCCGTCGCGATGTTTTACACCTACGAGGCGCAAGTTCCGGAAATTGCGTCGCAGAAAATTTCGGGGCTTCGCCGCTTTTACGGAATCACCGATTCGCGTTCGCTGAATTATTTCGCCGTTCACGAAGAAGCCGACGTGCGGCACCGCGCGGCCTGGCGCGAATGGCTGCTCGAACAAAAAAACGTGGACGAAGTGGCAGTACTTTGCGCGGCCGAGCGGAGTTTGAAAGCTCTTTGGGGCGCGCTCGACGCGGTGTATCCGCAAGGCTGCGCGTCGAAGTATTAATCGGGCAGCGCGATTTGAATTTGCGCGCCGGTAGGCAGATTCTCAAACCAATCGGGAGTTTTTCCGCGATCGCTGGCAGGCCTGCAGGAATTCCGTTCCGAACTTCTAGTACCTCACCGTTTTCTTCGTTTGGATTTGCGCGTGATCTGCGCGTGAAGCTTTCGTGCTCCGCCTCGCTTCAGGATTTTCACGCCTTTGGGCCCGCCAACGAACACTTGCTGCGCGAATCCAAGAAACAATCCGTGCTCCACGACTCCCACCACCGAGTCCAGCTCCCGCGCCACTCTTTTCGGATCTTTCATCGGTCCGAACGCGCAATCGAGAATATAGTGCCCGCCATCGGTGACGTAGGGCTTACCATCGGTTCCGGGGCGCAGCTCCGGGTTCGCTCCCAGCGCCTTCAACTTGCGCTCGGTCGCCTGCCAGCCGAAAGGCACCACTTCCACAGGAACCGAGAACGTCGAGCCCAGCCGCTTCACGATTTTCGATTCATCAACCACCACTGCCATCCGCTTGCTCGCCGCCGCCACAATTTTCTCGCGCAGCAGCGCTCCGCCGTGGCCCTTGATCAGAAACAGAGTGCCGCGCTCCACTTCGTCGGCGCCGTCGATCGTCAAATCGATCTCGGAATGCTCCGCGAGTGTGGTGAGCGGAATATTCAGGCTGCGCGCGAGTTCAGCGGTGCGCTCGGACGTGGGAATTCCAACGAAGCGCAATCCTTCTTCGGCGACGCGGCGGCCGAGCTCGGTCACCAGGTAAGCGGCCGTCGAGCCGGTGCCGAGTCCGACCACCATATCGTTCTCTACCAATTGTGCCGCGGCTACAGCAGCTTCCTTTTTCCACCGGTTTTGTTCACCTGCGTCCATTGCACCTCCACCGCTATCGGATTGCGCCGTCATCATAGACGCACATCAGCACGTTGCCAACCCGTCCGCCTAAAAAACAGAATCACGCGCAGCGTCCGCTCCGCTGGTGCATCCAATCGTTTCACAAGGCCCCTATGTTTCGCAAAATCCTGATCGCCAATCGTGGCGAGATCGCCGTGCGCATCGCGCGCGCCTGTCGAGATTTGGGCGTGCGTTCAGTCGCGGTGTACAGCGACGCAGACCGCGCTTCTCTGCACGTCCAACTCGCCGACGAAGCCTATCCGATTGGCCCCGCGCCTTCCCGCGAAAGCTATCTCGTGATCGACAAAATAATCGGCGCCGCTCGCTATTCCGGATGCGACGCGATTCATCCCGGCTATGGATTCCTTGCGGAGAATTCGGCCCTTCCACGCGCTTGCAAAGAGGCCGGCATCAAGTTCATCGGGCCTTCCGCGGAAGCGATGGAAAAACTCGGATCGAAAACGGCGGCTCGGCACGTGGCGCGCGAAGCGGACGTGCCCACCGTTCCCGGAACGCTCAACCCCATCGAAACTGTGGATGAACTGCTGACGATCGCGCGCAAAACCGGATTTCCGGTGGTGTTGAAAGCTGTGGCCGGAGGCGGCGGGAAAGGCATGCGGTCGGTCGAACGCGAATCGGAGCTTGCGGGCGCATGGCGCGATGCGCAATCGGAAGCGCAGAACGCATTCGGCGACGGAAGGCTCTACCTCGAAAAATATCTCCTCAAGCCGCGGCACATCGAGATTCAAGTACTCGCAGACGAGCACGGCCACGTCGTCTATCTCGGCGAACGCGAATGCTCCGTGCAGCGGCGCCATCAAAAAGTGATCGAGGAAGCGCCTTCGCCGGTGATGACGCCGGAGCTTCGCCGGAAAATGGGCGAAGCCGCCGTGAAACTTGCCCGCGCCGGCGGCTACACGAATGCCGGCACGGTGGAGTTTCTCGTCGACGCCGATCGCAATTTCTACTTCCTCGAAATGAACACGCGGCTACAGGTGGAACATCCCGTCACCGAAATGGTCACGTCGGTGGATTTGGTGAAATTGCAGATCCAAATCGCTGCGGGCGAGCCGTTACCCTTCGCGCAGGAAGATGTGACCCTTCGCGGGCACGCCATCGAGTGCCGAATCTACGCCGAGGATCCTGATAATAATTTCTTCCCGTCGCCCGGAAAGATTTTGGAGATGAACGCACCGAGCGGCCCGGGGATTCGGCTCGACGGCGGGGTATATCCGGGATGGACCGTGCCGAACGACTACGACCCGATGCTGGGAAAACTGATTGCCTGGGGCAGCGACCGATCCGAAGCAATCGCGCGATTGCAGCGGGCGCTCGACGAATATTACGCGACCGGAATCAAGACGAATATCTCGCTATTTCGCAGGATTTTGGCCACGCCGGATTTTCAGAACGGCGACATTTACACGCGCTGGCTGGATGATTTTCTCCGCAACGCTCCGCCGACCGCCGGGCCCGGGACGGTTGCCGAAGTTCCGAACGACGCGCGCGCACAGAACGCGGCACTTTTTGCCGCCGCGCTTTGGCATGCCTCGAAGAGTGCCAGTGCCGCCGGGAATACCTCGTCATCGTCTGTCAATGATTCATCGCGCTGGAGAGCAGAAGGGCGCCGCGAGCAGATCGACCGGGAGCCGTCGCGATGAGACTCGCTCGCAACTCGATGCGCGGAGCACAACTGCGATGAAACTTGAAATCGCGCTGAACGGAAAAACTCATCAGGTGGAGCTCGCGAAAACCGGAGAGCGCCTGCGGTGCATCATCGACGGCTCTCCGCTCGAAGCGGATGCGGTGCAAATTGCCCCCGGCGTGTATTCGATTTTGATTGATGGCGAATCGCTCGAAGCGCGCATCGAACCGGACGGAAGCGGCCTTCGTATTACGGTCGCTAACCGCGAGTGGCGAGCAGACGTTCGCGACCCCCGCGAATGGCGCCGCAATCGAAGCGGCGCCGCCGAAGCTGAAGGTCGACAGCAGGTGCTTGCGCCAATGCCTGGAAAGATCGTGCGCGTACTTGCGGGGGCAGGCGACGCAGTGGAAGCAAAGCAGGGCCTCTTCGTAGTGGAAGCGATGAAAATGCAGAACGAAATTCGCTCGCCGAAATCCGGAACCGTGGAGCGCTTGTTGGTTACCGAAGGTCAAACGGTAAATGCCGGAGAAGTACTCGCGATCATCGCTTAAAGCAGCGCCTGGCCTGCCACCGGCGCTTTGACGCCGCGAAACCTCGTCCGAATCTTCAGTTGGATTGTAGACTTACTTCGCGGCGGGAAGTTTGCCGGCGGATTCGATGATCTGGCGGGCGAGGTAGTTCGTGACGTGCGCATCGTCGCGCGCTTCGATCATGTAGGCCGAGCGCAGAAGCTGTTCCTTGCGATTGCGGAGAGTGTCGCGAATCGTTTGCTGCACCTGCGGATCGGCCAAATCGCGCTGCCCCGCAGGCTCCTTTGCGATCAGCTTCAGAATGCGAAAACCCTGATTGCCGACTGCAATGGGCTGCGTTACTTCTCCTGGCTTCATCGCAAGAACTGTTTTCTTGAGAATCGGGTCGGACTTATTGAGCGCGGATTCGGGAATGAAGCCGAGATCTCCGCCTGTCGCAGCTGTGGAATCCTCGGAATAGTCCATCGCGAGCTGGCTGAAATCTGCGCCGGCTGCCAATTTCTGTTCGAGCACTGCCACTTTGCGCTTGGCGTCCGCGTCGGTGGTGGCCTTATCGTTTTTGCGATTGTGGACCGAAGGATCGGGGTGCGGAGTGACTACGATTTGCGCAATGTGGAATTGCTGCTCGGCGACATTGAATTGTGCGCGATTTTTCTCGTAGAAGTCCGTGACGTCCTGATCGGTAATCGAAATTTTCGCGACGACTTCGCGATTCAACAACTTCTGAACAGAGAGCTGGCGGCGGATGTCGCTCTTGAGATCGTCGACGGTGAGCCCGGTCTCTTTCAGCTTCTTTTGGAACTCTTCCTCGGTGTAGGGGCTTTTTGATTCGGTGAATTTATCTTCCACTTCGGCATCGCTCGCCACCAAATTCATTTTGTTGGCGCGTTCGATGAGGATTTCGTTGTTGACCAACTCATCGAGGATGCTGAGCTTTAGCGAAAGCGATTCTTCCTGAGAGGGAGCAGGCGCGTCCGCATTCACGCGCGTGCGATAATATTTCTCCACCTGGGAGCGGGCAATGTCTTTGCCGTTCACCACGGCCCAAACGTCCGGCCCCGGCGCGGATTCCTTCTTGCAACCGGCCGCGAGTCCGCACGCAAGAACGCCGGCGAATATGAGCATTCTCCGGGCGGACGGGAAGTGTTGCGGCGAGGCGGCTGTCTTCAAGCGGCTTTTTTCACCTTACCGGCGCGGATGCAAGCGGTGCAAACACGCATACGTTTGTGCGTGCCGTTGACGACGGTCTTGACGCGGCGGAGATTCGGATTCCAACGGCGGCGGGTGACATTGTGAGCGTGGCTGATCGTATTGCCGAAGCTCGGTTTCTTGCCGCAAAGTTCACATGCGAGTGCCATTGACGGTTGCTCCAAATGGAAATTTCTTAAAATAGAGTGAGTTTCAATGCTACCAGAGAATCATCCATGCGAGAAGCAATTTGCGGCTGCGCGCTAACCCGACAACGGAGTGATCGGAGCATGGCCAGGGACGGCCGCGGCGCATTAACAACACGCCTGATTCGGAACTGATGCGCGCCGCGTTGCCCAGAACCCGCACAATTCTGACGAATTCCGGGCGGTAACAGCAACTTGGCGGGGGATGGATATGCGAAACGAAGTGAATTAGAATTGATGAAGCAGCATTTCGTGTGGGCGTGTAGCTCAGCTGGGAGAGCACCTGCTTTGCAAGCAGGGGGTCACCGGTTCGATCCCGGTCACGTCCACCAACTTCTTCACTGGTTTCAGTTAGTTAGTTGCAGATGTTGGCGCCATGCCATTGAGCTAGATTTCCACTGTGCCCAATATTGTGCCTCCCAGTCTTGACATCACATGTAAGAGTGAATCCTCATGGTGTGAAGAACGACTTGCGCGAGTTCTTGGGGTAAGATGAGGTGATCGGAGCAACGACGTGGCAATATCTCGGACTGACAATCAACTCGCAAGATCTGCGACCAAGTTTTTCGTGGAGGCGATAATTGCTTTGATTCTGTGCGCCGGTTCCGCTGTCTGCGTGCGGGCCCAGGATGCTCAATCATCGAACGCCGGCGAGTCGTGGAAGGCGGCTACACAGACTTCGGTTGACACCAATCCGCTGCGAACGACGGAGAGTCACTCCCAGTCCGGCAACCGGAGTTTGGATAAACAAAAGGTTGAAGTGCTCGGGACCGATGGCAGTTACCGGCCAGATTACGATATTGAGACAGAAACGATTCAGGTGGACGCCACGACGACCCGAACGACGATTCGCACCTACAAGTGGGATACAAACGGCCAAAGAAATCTGGCGGAGCTGACGCAAGAAGACGCACGAAACTTGCCCGGCGGAAATGGCCAAACGGTGCGCACGACGTCGACTCGCGATGTAAATGGAAATCTCCAACTGGTGCAGCGCGAGATAGCGGATACGAACAAGACGAGCTCGGACGTGCAGGAGACGAAAACGACGGTCTACCTTGCGGACGGAAACGGACGTTTTACTCCGTCCCGGCAAACGCAAGAGTTGCAGAAGCGCGCTGAGCACCACGTGGAGGTCAAGAAGAAAACCTTGCTACCGGGTGCCAACGGCAATTGGGAAGTGGGCGAACTCAGTGAGAAAACAATCACGGAAGACGGCAAAAGCCGCACCAGCGATGAGCGCGTGTCGCGCGCGGATGTAGAGGGCAGACTTTCAGAATATTCACGCACCGTCGGCAAGGAAACAGAAACGCCCGCGGGAGAAAAAACCAGTACGATCGAAACATATTCCACCGATGTTCCTGGAATCGTTGTAGACGGCAGCCTGCATCTCAACCAGCGAGTGACGACCGTCGGGAATACGAGTTCGGACAAGCGGGCCGAACAACAAGTGGAACAGCGTGATCCCGGCAACCCGACTGACGGTTTGCCAGTGAGCTCAAAAACCACATATTCCGTGAAGTACGCGGCATCCGGTACGCAGCAGACGAAGACCGTTCAAGTGCGTGATGGAAACGGCAGTTTTAGCGTGTTCTCCGCCCAGACCCAAGAAACGAGCCACGTTCCTCCAGTTCAAGCACCGCCAGCAGCCCCGGATAAATCCAAGTAGCACACAAATTGCCGACGCGGCGAGAACTTGGCGTTTCTTGTTACGGCGACTCATCGGTATGGAAGAGACGCATTTCGATTTCAATTACAGAGCTGTCGTAGATGGACGATTGATCGCTCCGAGATGGGGTGCGGGAACGGGATTGCCGGCCGTCATTTCGGACCGTAGAAAAAGTAATCAGCGGAATAGGCCACGCGAACTTCCAGGCCGGCGTGCGAACTATCGCAGCCGGAAACCGGCGCTTTGCCGCCTTTGGTGTTGAGGCGCTGGATCGTTGTGGCGCGGGAAAGCACGCCGCTGCCATCGTGACTGACGACGTTGACGAGAAGCCATGGAATCGAATCGGGATCCGGGGACGGTGCGTTGGCGATGGCTTTGCCGGTGACACGGCTGCCGTCATTTGCTTCCCAGGACGGTCCAGCGAAATGCTTACCGAAGAGCTTGTCATCCTGGTCAAAGAGTTGTGCGTCAGGCGCCTTCAGCGTCCAGTTGAACTGTGCGGCGTCAGCTTTGCAGATGTAGACCTGATCGCCCTTCGCATGGACTCGGAGTAGGAGTTGTTCATTGGCGGGCGGCCGAAGTTGGTGAGGGACCTCTTGCGCTCCGACGGGAGCCGCGAGAATGGCGCTCGCGAGGATCAGTAGAACGATGGATGATATTTCAAAGATGCGATGAAACGCGGAATTGATCATGCGATGGATCGTGGAATTGACCATAGAACGATTCTCCTGTGAGCGCACATCGTGCCGTAAATCGGAACGATGGCTGCGGTGATTTTCCCGTGCATTGATTACGCCACCAGACGAGTCAAAGTCTAAAGCAAGTTGAGCATGATGGGGCGATTGCCACTCAGTACCATCGCGGCGGGAATCAGCAGAGTGGATCCCGCTACGATTGTTATCTGTGCGATCTTTGAAGATTGGTTCACGAATGATCACGAAATCGCGGGTAGACCGAGATCCCACGCTCTCCTCACCGGCTGAGTTCCCGCCACGCACGGACGAACGCCTCCAAGAACAGAGGTGTTATGAATAGCCCAAAGAACCCAGCGGTCATGAACATTCCCTTGATTCGACGAGTACGAAACAAATAGTAAGGTAATACGACGAACCACAGGAATAGCAGAAACGCCTCAAATTCATACGAAGCATCGAACTTATGTACTTGTCGATCGGCCCGTACCCACCACGTGAGAATTGATGCAAACAGCAAGTTTTCGAAGAGATCGAGCGACCCTGGAACCTGCACGGAGTGCTTCGACAACGTATACCGTCCGGCAGCAGACATTAGCGTCAGCGCAATCAGGGCTACTAGCGGCTTGGTCGTGGTCATTGACGTGGCGGGAGGATATGCAAGTTCTTCGGCATTGACAAGCACGACGCCGCGGAATTGGATCGATCGGCGGGCTTGTGGGACAAGCGACAGATGGTTGACGCGCAGGAGGAGTCTTCTGCTTCCACGATTTTAAAAATCGACGCGCAACACCCCTTTCGCGGGATAGATTGGAGATCTGAGAACGGCGTGTTGCGGTATATTCGCAGGTACCGAATCGAAGGAGACGGCCATGTCGAATGTTGTCTACGTTTCAAATGTCCAAATCGAGCGCAAGGTTGGACCTCTTCGTGTAGCACATCTTCCTGGCGAGGCGCAGCCGGTGCTCTTCAGCGTTCACGGAGCGATCGCGGAGCACTACAAGGTGCCCGCAGACAAGATCAAGGAATCGCACGCGGCGACGATTGACTATGTAATCGCCGGCGTCGCTGGTTGAATGGTCGGCACCTTTGGGGGCGCGCTGGAAGCGCGTCAAATCGATGCGAGCAACGGGAAATTGACGGCGGATGTGAGAGGCGAGGTGGAACAGGAAGATGGAGTCCTTGTTATTAGGCGAGTTCATGTCTCGATGCGCCTTCAGGGAGATGAAGCGAAGCGCCAAACCATCGAGCGTGTTCACTCCATCTACGCAATGAGCTGTCCTCTGTACCGCACTCTGCATAATGCAATCCAGCTGAGCTCGTCGTACGAGCTTGTGGCTCAGTGAAACGCGAAGTCGCGCGAAACGATGCCGCTCATTGATACAATTCATTGATTGCAGAGTCGTGGAGACTCGACCATGCGTCGGCTTGAAGGAAAAGTTGCACTAATCACAGGCGGAAACAGCGGAATTGGGCTGGCGACAGCGAATCGGTTTCACGCGGAGGGCGCCCGCGTTGCAATTTCCGGGCGAGACGAAACCACGCTGCGCACGGCCGTGAGAGCGTTCGGTGACGACGGGCTTGCCGTGCGGGCGGACGTGTCGAAAATTGAGGATATCGATCGGCTCTTCACTGAGGTGAGCAGGAGATTCGGAAAGGTCGACATTCTGTTTATTAACGCGGGTATCGCGAAATTCGGGCCGATCGAGAGCGTTTCGGAAGCGCAATATGATGAGCAGTTCGGCATTAATACGAAGGGTGCTTACTTTACAATCCAAAAAGCGATCCCGCACTTGAATGATGGCGCTTCGATCATTTTGAATACGAGCGTCGCGAGCCACAAGGGACGAGCATCTGGAGCAGTGTACGCCGCGACCAAAGCCGCGATGCGTTCCTTTACGCGTTCCGCTGCGGCGGCGCTTGTGGGTCGGAATATTCGCGTGAACGCGGTGGCGCCAGGGCCGATCCAAACGCCTCTATTTGACCGTACAGGGCTTTCGAAAGAAGCGTCCGAAGCATTTCTGGCGAACCTAGTCGCTGACGTTCCAATGAAACGGTTTGGAACGCCGGAAGAGATCGCGGCGGCCGTGGCATTTCTCGCGTCTTCGGATGCGTCGTACATAACCGGCGTGGAAATTGACGTAGATGGCGGGAAGGGGCAAATCTAAATCGTGCTGGCAGCGCCGGTGGAGTGGTTTTCCGCTGGCTCGAATCGTTTCTGCTCAGAAAATGCAAATTACTCGAAGATCGCGCGACAACTTCCAAAGTGAGTGAAGCGCGCCTCCGCAAGATCGCGCGCTCGAACGTGGACCAGCTTGGTAGCCGAACCCGGTATTACGAAATCGCCCATGCGCAAGCCGATTTGCCGTTCGCGCAGGTGGGTGAGCAGCCATCGTAGAGACTCGATCGGACCTCCCATGATTTCGGAGCCCATTCCAGAAGCTGCTTCCTTATCATTAATAAGGAGAGTGGTGCGCTCGTCGCGCAGATCCAAGGAATCGGGAAATTCGTGTTTCGCGCCGACGACGAGCGCTGCGTGAATGGCGTTCGAAGCGATCAACTCCTGCCGCGTAGGTCGCCCATACCAAAATCGATAATTGTGGATTTCGATTCCGGGCGAGATTGCAGCAATGGCCTGCCGCAGATATGCGTCTTCCAAATTACTGCCGTCGAGTTCCATACCGATGTGCAGAACGAGTTCGGGCTCGAGCGCGCAGTCAACGTATTCGCTGATTTCGAGCCGGTCGCCGTCTTTGTAAATGTGAGGCGCCACCAGCCGTCCGCAAACTGGTTCGGAGAGTCCGAATTGCGCTCGAATGGCCGGGCTTGTGCAGCCGACCTTGTAGCCGACGGTCCGCTCTCCACTTGCAATTCGGGTTGCCAAGTATTTTCCCTGGACCGCGTAGGCTTCATCGATGGAAAGCGTCTGGATCTCGGTATCGGAGGTTCGATCGAGGGAATGATTGCGGAAAATCCCGGTGATTTCTCTGGCGAAAAGATCGACTGCTGAATCGTTCATCTGAGACCTCTGAGTCGTGCGGCCGCAACCTCGGACGTGTCCGGCTCCCGAGATGACATATTGGTTTACACGAAGTTTTAAACATGTCAAGCTGTCTGACATATAGAATGTTAGCGCGGCTGAAATTCGCTCGTTTTTGAGCTCTGCCGTTTCGCTGCGCATTCGAACGAAAGGCTGGATCAACGGCTGGATCTGAGAAAGGAGAAATCCCATTCCGAACGATCTGCATCGCCGCGATTTCATGAAAACGGTCGCTGCCACATCGCTGGTTGGTTTGCTGAGTCATGATGGCGGAGTCACACCCCAGGGCGAAGCTCCCGCCGTGATTACGGTATACACGGACCGTCCACTTGGCACGATTAATCCCCGAATTTACGGACAGTATACGGAAGAGACGCTGACGAGTTTCGACGGCGGAGTTTCAAGCCAGCTTCTCTTCAACCGAAAATTCGCGATGCCGGAGCCACGCGACGCGCACAATTTTCTATTTAAAGGAACGAGTGAAGGATGGGATCCAATCGGTCTCGATACGGGCGTCACCCTGGTCCTTGACCAGGAGGTTTACTACAGTCCGAGCCAGTCGCAACGAATCATGTTTGCGGGCGGCGAAACTCCTGCAGGAATCCAGCAGCGCGGACTTCAGTGCGTGTTGCCTCAGCTCATGACCAATCAACACGTGGATGATCCATTTCGATTCAAGGCGGGCGAGCGTTACAAGGTTCGGCTGGCAATCAAGAGTCAGAATCTAAACGGGGCAGTCCACGTGGCCTTGGGAGAATCGCATACGAAACCAGTCGCGTCGCACGATTTTCCGTTTTCGGGTGCGAAGGACTGGGCGGTATACGAGTGTGAGCTGGTTCCCTCCGCGGAAGCAAACAACGGAAAGTTCATGGTGTACATCAATTCGCCGGGAACCGTGTGGGTGGATTCGGTTTCGATGGTGAGGGCCGACCTCGACGATGACGGATTTCGAAAAGATGCGCTCGAGTTGACCCGGCGTTTGCAGCCGAGCTGCATTCGTTGGCCCGGCGGCTGGTTTGTCTCCGACTATCACTGGCAGGACGGTATCGGGCCGGTGGATAAAAGGCCCGCGCGGCTGAATCGCGCGTGGATGGCGTACACGGCGAACGACGTGGGCGTCGACGAGTACATGCAACTGTGCAAGAAGTTGAATTCCGAGCCGTACATTTGCGTGAACGTGGGAACGGGAACGGCGGAAGAAGCTGCAGAGATGGTGGAGTACGTCAACGGAGCGAAGACGACGAAATGGGGCCGAGTGCGTGCTGAAAATGGGCATCCCGAGCCGTACGCCGCAAAAGTTTGGAACGTTGGCAATGAGGAGTGGTTGCCTACGCTGGGAGGAACCGAGGGAAGCGCGTATGCGGTGAGGTTTGACGAATATTCGCGGGCGATGCGCGCGATAGATCCGTCGATCGAACTGATCGCCGTCGGCGCATTCGATATTCCGAAAGGCGCAATTCCCAAAGACACTCCTGTGTATCCGATCGTCCGCTACCTGTTTGATTGGAACAAAGAAGTGCTGCCGCTTGCCGGCCGGACGATGGATGGCTATTCAGTGCACCATTACAACCCTGAGAATGACGCGAAGGGGCTCAACGCTACTGATATGAATCGCTCAGCGATGGTATCGGCCGATGATCTCGGCGGAAAGCTCGATCGTCTGCATCAGCAGATGAAGGAGTTCGCTCCTAAAGCGACAATCTTCCCCGTTGCGCTGGACGAATGGGCCATCAACATGCCGGACGACGCTCCCGAAGGTGCTTCGGCAAAGCCGCCCGCAGGGATTAAGAATCCCAGTGAAGTGGGACTCTACGGTTCGGTGTTGACGTTGCGGAATGCTGTGGGCGAAGGGGCGGTTTACAACTTGATGCAGCGGCGCCCGAAAGATTTTGGCTTAGCCACGCGGACCATCGTCTACGCGTATACGTTCGGATTGATTGGAATTGGCCGCGACCGCGTCGTTGCGTCGCCGCCGGCACTTTCTTTGGAACTCTACGCCACCCGCGACCAGTGCGAATCGCTGGACGTGAGTGTCCAGGGACCGACGTTCGATGTAGCGCCGAAAGGCGGCTACCTCGGAGCAAAGGGCGCGAATCTGTTGGATGTCTCCGCTCGGCTTCATCCCGACAAGAAAACGCTGGCCGTGTTTGTGGTGAACCGGGACATCGAGAAAGCGATTCAAGCGAGCGTTCGCGTGAGTGGAGCGGGAACAAAAGGAAATGCCGACTTAGCGGTCGTGAGCAACGACAATTTGATGGAGTGGAACTCGTTTGACGAACCGGAGCGCGTAAAAATTAAGCGCTCGCAGATTCCCGTCGAGGAGGGTGAAGTGAAATACCTGTTCCCTGCTCATTCGATTTCGAGATTGACTGTGCAAATGAAATAGAATGCGGAAGAACCTCGAGGTGGGCGGGCAGCTTCATGATGCAACGGAGAGAGTTTCTTAAGATCGTCGCAGCAGGCGCGGTGAATTCAGTCGCTCCGGGGCCTACAGAATCTGAAATGCCATTTCCACTTCCGCCGGGTCCACCCAACATCCTGATCATTATTTCGGATCAAAACAGAGCGGGACTCACGAAGCGCTCAGGGTATCCAATTGACACGAGTCCGACGTTGGATGGGATTGCAAATCGCGGGGCGCCCTTCGATTCCGCGTACGTAACCCAACCCGCTTGCGCGCCGTGCCGAACGAGTCTTCTAACGGGACGGTGGCCGCACGCACACCGCGTTCGCCAAAACAGCGCCACCACGCAAGCTTTCTTCGAAACGGATATCTTCGACGTGTTGAAGGCGGCGAATTACAAGACTGGTCTCGCCGGAAAGAACCATACGTATATGAAACCCGAGAAGCTCGACTTTTGGCGCGAATACAACGACCTATCGGGATGGCAGCCCCCGAATCCCCCGAAGGAAATTGTTGAATTCGACGATTGGAGGAGAAAATTAAATTTTGGAGTGTCTCATGTGCCGACGCCGTTTCCGATGGAGACGCAATTCGCATATCGCATCGTCTCCAATGCGATCGAATTCCTGGATCAAGTGGGAGACCGGCCGTTCGCACTCGAAGTGAGCTTTCCAGAGCCGCACGATCCGGAACAGGTTCCGAAACCGTACTTTGATATGTTTCCGCCCGATCGAGTGCCCGAGCGAAACGTTGGCCCCGAGGCGCTGAAGTACAAAGGATTCCAGTGGCAATGGATGAGGGGCCTTCAGGAATCGATCTATCCGCGGTACGACGAGTCCTGGCGACGATACGTTTCGAACTATATCGGCAGCTTGCGGATGATCGACGACCAACTTGCGCGGCTACTGCACTACATGGAGCAAAAAGGCGTTCTCGAGAAAACCATCATCGTCTACGTGGCCGATCACGGCGACTACGTCATGGAATACGGCTTGATGCGAAAAGGTGTAGGAGTGCCGGAAGCACTTGCTCGGATTCCCATGATCTGGAATGGACCTGGAATCGTAGCAGGCGAGCGAACTATTTTCGTGTCCATCGCCGATGTGATGCCAACCTTGTGCGAAGCGATTGGCGCTGAGATACCGAACGGAGTGCAGGGACGAAGCCTCTGGCCCATTCTCCAAGGGAAAGAGTACCCGCAGGAGGAATTTCGAAGCATCTATGTGGAGAATGGATTCGGGGGCTTGTACTACGACAGTTCGGACCATGTGCCGTATAACATCGCCGAGTTCAAAGGCCTGGGGCGCTATATCGTCGCCGATGAGGACAAGACGTTTGATGAGTTGAACTACGTGACTCAGAGCGGCAACATGAAAATGGTGCGGATGGGAGATTGGAAACTGATTTACGACATGATGGGTTACGGCCAGCTATTCAATCTCGCATCGGATCCCTACGAGCTTACAAATCTCTTCAACAAACCCGCAGCTGCGAAGGAACAAATGGAGCTTCTAGCGGAACTGCTTGCGTGGACGATCCGCACGCAGGACGATCTTCCAAGTGGCGCGTACAAGACTAAATGGACCGGAAGCCATAATTGGTATGCGCCGCATCGTCACGGCAAGATTCCGCAGGCCTTCGTCCCTTAGAAAACAATTTCCCCTATGATGAAGTGAATTCCGGCCACCGCTTGAGCCCGAGGCTTGCTGCGCGTTTAGCGGGTTCCGGCTATATTCAGTTTGAGCAGAGTGACCGAGTGCGCTGGGAAGGTGTATGTGAACGGGCTCCCAACGGCGACTGGGTCTTTCCGTTTGATCCCAACATTATTTGGTTCGGAGAACGAATTCTCGCTGGCTCCTGACGGTCCGTTAATTTCGAAGACTTCGGCTTTGCCATCGACGTGAGCGTTATCGACGGCGATGGTGGTTGCAATCGGCTCCGATTGATGGCGATTGACGACTGCCAGCGAAAGAGTCTGCTTCGCGTCGTCCGTTGTCGCCGATAGATCAAGATACGGCACGTCCTGATAACTTTTGCTGGAGAACGTCGGCGACTGGACATTTGACGCGAGATACAACGAGCCGCATTCGTGGGTGTACAGCTTCATCGGGAAGTAAGTGGTCTGAAGAAACATTCCCTGCTTACTCGTGAAAATGGGAGCGATCGAATTTACGAGCTGCGAGAGGTTCGCGAGCGTAACGACTCCGCCCATGCGATGCATCAGGTTCAGCGCTGAGGCGACCCACAGCGCGTCGCGAAGGTTATAGATTTCCTCGACCGGGTTCGGGACGTCTCGAAGCCAGAGATCGCGCTTCCGGTACCAAATATTCCACTCATCACAGGCAATCTCGATCCGTTTCTTGTTCTTCATGTCGGGGAAAGCCCAATTCACAATCGGGTCTTTGCCGCGTGGACCGTCGGTGAGCTCGATGGTTGCGTCCATGAGCTTGATGTTGTGTTCGAAGCGGCGAACGGAAGCCAACGACTCGTAATAATCGTCAGAGCCTTCATAGTCGTGGACGGAAATGTAATCGACCAGGTTGACGAGCTCTTCTAAAACTTTTCGGTTCCATGAAGGGTCTTCGACCGATCCGGAGGCGACGAGCCGGATGCTCGGATCGACCCAGCGCATCATCTTTGCGCATTCAACAGCAAACTTTGAGTAGTCCTCGGCGTTCTTATGGCCGATTTGCCAGGTTCCGTAAACTTCGTTGCCGAGGCCCCAATAGCGAACGCGGTACGGCTCCGGGTGCCCATTCTTGCGACGCAAGTTGGCGTAGAAAGTGTTTCCGGTTCCGTTGCAGTACTCGACCCAGTTTGCCGCTTCCTCGACAGTGCCCGTTCCGGCGTTGATACAGAGATAGGGTTCGCCGCCGACTTTCTTGCAGTACGCCATGAATTCATCGGTGCCGAAGTGATTGCTCTCTTCTTCGAGCCACGCGGCGTTGTATTTCGGCGAGCGGCTCTGCATGGGGCCCACTGCGTCCTGCCAGTGATACTGCGAAGCGAAATCTCCACCGGGCCATCGCAGGACGGTGACACCCCAGTCGCGGGCCGCGGCCATCACGTCCTTTCGGAAGCCTTGCTCGTCAGATAGGGGCGAGCCTTCTTCGTAAACGCCGCCGTAGACGACGCGGCCGATGTGTTCGACAAGCGTGCCGTAAATGTGCGGATCGATTTTGTTGCGAACGGTCCCGGCGTCGACGGAAATCTTTGCTTTCAGGGGATCCGCAGGTTTCGATGCTGCTCGGAGAGAGCGTGCCAGAGGGGAATCCACAAGAAGTCCGGCCGCCACTGCACCGGTTCCGACTCGTGCGGAGTTTTTCAAGAACTCGCGGCGGTTCAATGGGCGCGGCTTGTTTAGACGCACTTTGGCTCTCCTCCTGAATCTGTCGAGGGATTCCCTCTTATTATCAAGATTTTTATCAAGGGCGAAGCAATGCCGCGAGGCCAGTTGCACTGGCCTCGCGACGCCGAGACACCAATTCTTAGAACATCAACTTCAGCGCGAACTGCACGAGTCTCGAGGTCTGAGCCGTGAGCTGCGCCTGGTTAATTGTTGTGGTGATCTGACCTCCGCCCGCTTGATCGATGGCTGGGTTTGGCAATCCCAGGTTCGTGTGGTTAAAAATGTTAAATACTTCCGTGCGGAATTGCAGCTTCCAGCGTTCGTTAATTGAGAAATTCTTGAAGATCGAGAAATTGAAATTCACAAACCTCGGTCCGATCAGGCTGTTTCTCCCGGCGTCCCCGAAAGAGGCTACCGGCACCACGAACGCGCAACGGTTGTACCAGGCATCAGAGGTGTGAATCTTCGTAGGTGGGTTCATGCAGCCTGGATTGGCCGCCACGGGCCCGGGGCGATTAGGATCGCCGACGATATTCGGCCGTACCGGTCCGCCGGGACCGGAACCGATATCCGTAGCTCCGTTGGAGACAATCGGTGAGTACGGTAAACCGCTCTGCACGACTGTAATGCCATTCAGTTGCCAGCCTCCCACCACAAGGTCAAGCGCGCGGCTTGACCCGTTGAGATATTTCTTGCCGTTCCCGAACGGCAAATCGTACAGGTAGCTGAGAACAAATCGGTGCGTGGCGTTGTTGTCCGACGGTCCCCGTTCCGCCTGCAAGTCAAAGGAATCCTGCGGTTCGGAGTTATTGCCATTGGCGAAGTCGCCTTGCGTCGTAGTGGAACCGTTGTCAATCGATCGCGAGAAAGTGTACGAACCCAACAGAAAAAATCCCGCGGAGAAGCGGTGCTCGACCTTCACCTGAAGGGCGTTGTAGTTCGATTGTTGATTGTTTAGCAGCGCTTCCACTTGGGCGACATTGGGAGAGATGGGCGACGCCCCACCGCCCGGTGCACCCTGGTTAAGATTCGACGAACCGGTTAGATGTACGCCGGCCGAGCCCACATACGCGATATCGAATAGCACGTTTCCGGGAAGTTCGCGCTGAAGGTCTATGTTCCACTGTTGGGTATAAGGCGTCGGCTGAGATCTTGGAATGAAGACGACGTTCGCGCCCATCGGAGGAATCGTTGGATCGGCTGGCTGGATTAGCGGGATCCCCTGCGAAACGGTTTGAGTAGGCGTGCTAAGAGCATTCGCGAAGATGGGAGCTCCGCCAATCGCGATATTGAACGGGGGGTTTTCGGTGAGGCGGTCGGTAATCGTCCCGACAGCCTGGTTGACCAACTGGAGATAAGCGATCCCGTAGCCGGCGCGAAGTGACGTCTTGCCGTCTTCAGTAAGTGAGTATGCGAATCCGACGTGGGGACCGAAATCGTGCCAGTTTGTGTTGAGAGTGCTGGCCGACACTCCGTTCCCGGGAAGAATCATCGTTACGGTGGCGGGATCGAAGTTCGCCAAGTGGTTATTTTGTTCCGTGGCGGGCTTATACAGATCCCAGCGCAGACCGAGGTTTAGGGTCAGCCGCTTGTTGACCTTGAAGTCGTCCTGAAAGTACGCGCCGATTTCTTTATCGCGTTCGCCGAAAGCGCCGAACGTGAGCTGCTCCCGCTGAGCAACGATGGGCACGCCCAGCAAAGCGTCGGCAAGCGGATCGCCCACAACGCCGCCAAGGAGAGTTGCCGCTGGTGAATCCGTTGAAAACATACAAGCCGCGCGGAAACAGCGGTTGTTGGAGGTTGTACTCGCGGAAGCGCGCAAGCATGCCGGTCTTGAAGGAGTGGCGTCCTTTAATGAACGAGAAGTTATCCGCAAATTGGGGAATGTTGTGGTGCTGCGCGGATGGCCCACCCGCCGGCCCGCCGAGTACAGTTGTGCTACGGGCTCCGGCGATGTCCAGAAGCGGAAATCCCGAAGTAAAAGGATCGCTCGGGTCTGTGTTCAGGCCGCCGAGACCGGCAATGGAAGACTGAAATTGCATGCCCTGGCTAACCGGCGCATCCAAACGGTCGATCGTGTAGGCGAAATTGAATTCGTTCACCATGCTCGAACTGATGAGGCGCGTGTAGTTCACCGAATACAGCCGCTCATCGATGTTGGCGATCTGCGTAATCAGGTTGCCGTTAATTTGATCTCCAAAAATCGTGCCGCCGACAGTTTCCTGGTTGCTGTAGATCATGCCAAACGAGAACCGGTCTTTCGGCGTGGCATTGAAATCCACGTGGAGGTCCGCTGAGTCGATGTTGACGGGAGTGGGCACACTCGTGATGTAGTTGAATTGGCACGTCTGCTGGTTTCCAACGCCGCACCCCTGATTGGGTGCGGGAAAAAAGGAGTACATGAGCGCGGTCGTCGGATCTACAAAATTCGCCGGAATTTGATTGTTCACAAACGCAGGACGACCTGCGACGTAAGGATTGAACAGTTGAACCGGAGTTGGCAAGTTGAGGAGAGCCGACCAATCGTAGGATCCCTGCGGTACGCCATCTACGAAACCGCCCGAAGGCTGGGCTTGTTCGGGCAGCGGCACGTTTTGATGTGACGTAATCGACTGTCGAATTCGTTCACCTTGATAGTCGCCAAAAACGAAGAGCTTGTCCTTGATGATTGGGCCGCCCGCGGACGCTCCAAACTGGTTGAAATTGTAGGGCAGCTGCGGTGGGTCCGCGAACGCCTGCGAGGCGTCCAGAACTGTATTTCGAAAATACTCAAACATGTTGCCGTGAATTTGATTCGTACCGCTTTTGAGTTTTACGTCGATAATGCCGCCCATCGAGCGACCGTATTCGGCGCTGAAATTGTTGGTTAGAACCTGAAATTCGCCGACGGCTTCGAGGTTGGGAGAGACGCGAACCGGGTCATTCGACGGCGTGTCAATATCGGCGCCGTCAATCTGAAAACCATTCGCAGTGACGCGGCCGCCGTTGATGCTGAAGGAATTCTGCGTGAGGTTCCGGCCCTGGGCTCCGGGCTGCGCGCCGGGAACCAGTGGAACGAGATCCAAGAAGTTTCGCGAGTTGAGCGGAAGGTTTTCTACCGTCGCGGTGGTGATGACCGTACTTAGCGAAGAGGTGGTTGTGTCGACCAACTGCTGCGCATTGCTCACGACCTCAATGGACTCTTTCTGGGTGCCGGGAGACAGAGTGAAATTCAAGGCGATGGTTTGGCCGATGGAGAGAGCGAGGCCCGTCTTCGTCTGGCCTTGGAAGCCCGCCATCGTCACCTGGACACTGTAGTCGCCGGGCTGCAGGTTCGGGGCGGAGTAGATGCCGGCGGAATCGGTGGAAATCGTTCGAGTAACGTTCGTTGCGATGCTCGTGATTACGACTTGAGCATTCGGAACGACCGCATCGCTGGAGTCAGTGACCTGGCCTGTGATTTTGCCCGAGGAAACCTGCGCGGACAACCACAGCGGACTCAACAGCCAGAGCGCTACCAGGACCAGGCATCGTCGGTTCATCGCTTGTCTCCCCCTGAGGAAATCTGCAATCGGATCGAGCCGCTCGATTGAGCGAACAGCAGCGAATGACGGGAGTCATCCGTCGAATCGGGCACGCACACGTTTGGAATTTCGAGATTGTTCCACAAAAGATGCATTTGGTTATGTTGGCTGTCAGGCAGCTTGACATTAATCAGAAATTTGTGTCAAGCTAAATTTTATTGAACGCATCGAAAGTACCGATGGAGCACGGCAAGACCGCAGGACGTCCGCGAGCGAGATCACTTCCCTCCGGCGGGCTGTTCTGAAATCCAGAATCGTGGAATTTAAGGTGTGAGAAATATCGTTCCGGGTTACCTTTGCCAAACGCAAATTCCCTAACTGAACACTTGCACGCAACGGGAAGGCGGCGAGGGGTGGATCGTGAGCGTCAAGAGCTGGGTGCCGATCAAGAAGGCGTCGTTTTTTCAGGCGGTTGTGTACCGGTTCGAGGAGCTTCTTCGGACAGGAGTCCTGAAACCCGGAGAAAAGCTTGCGTCCGAAGCGGAACTAGCGCGCGCGTTCCAGGTAAGCCGGCCGACGCTTCGAGAGGCATTGAAAGCTCTAAATCTTCTGGGGCTTTTGGTGAGCCGCACGGGCGACGGGACGTACGTAACTTCCGACAGCCGAAATCTTTTTAAGACTGCAATTTATTTCAGCACGTTCCTTAGTGCGGTTGATTTCTTAGGACTGATCGAGGCGCGGATCGCAATCGAGCCGTTTCTGGCGGAACTGGCCGCACTACGCGCGACGAAGCCGGAACTCGATCGCATGAAAGAGTGCCTGCGAAAAATGGAAGGCTCGTTTGGCCAGATGCAGAAATATCTGGATGGCGAGATCGCGTTTCACGATGAAATCACGACGGCAGCGCGCAGCGCCGTGTTGCAAGGAATTATGGTTTCGCTCCGCGATCTTCTTTTAGAAGGACGGACCAAGATCACGGCGGATCAAACCAACAAGCGAAACTTTGATTTTCATGTCCGCATCTTCGACGCGATTCGACGCCGCCAGCCAAAGCTGGCTCACCGGCGAATGCTGGAACACCTGGAAGACGGCCGGAAGCGGTATGAACAGTTCTACCAGGATCTGAAAATAACGAGCATTTCGCAGACGAAACATTTGCCCGGAGCATTGGAGCGATCCGCAGAGGGCTCGAACGAGCCGCTGCGAATCAAACGCAGGCGCAGCGAGTCCGCCTAGAAGATCCAGGCTGGGCTTTGCAAAGACGCGATGAGAGGAGCAAACCTTTGACGCGGCTTGATTCTTTTGGCGATGCCCAGAATCGATCTGAATCCAGCAACCACGAACAATTCTCCATCAAACGACTTCTGCGGCCCCGGTCGCCAGTATCGCGGCTAATCCGGGTGGCGCTCGTTTGCCTTGTTTCCGCGGGGTCGTGTTCAGCGATCTCTGCCCTTCCAGCACCCGCTTCCGGACAGGAGCAAACTCTCGAAAGCAAAATCGCCGGGACGGATTGGGCGAATATTCGCGGCACAAATTTCATCCCTTCGTATGCGTCGAACACCCACGACATGTGGCGCAACTACGATCACGATATTTTCGATCATGATCTGCAGCTGGCGTCTGCGGTCGGTTACAACAGCGTAAGACTTTGGCTGAACTACGATGCGTTCGCCGAGTTGGGCGCGAAAATGGTCGAGAGGGTTGACGACGCTTTGCGGCTTTGTGCGAAGCACCATTTGCGTGCGGTCATCGTCTTAACCGATTCCTGCGGAATCCGCCCTCGCGCAGACGCGAAATGGATCCCTGCCGCCGAAGCGTACGATCAGTTTCAAGCGAGTTCGAGATTTGCGCCCGATCAGAAGGCTTTTATGGCGGTGCTGTTCAAGAACTATGTGCGCGGATTTGGAGCGAACACTCTAGTTCCCGTGGGTGCGGACACTCCTTTCATGGCTCTGCTCTGGCAAAACTGGCAGTCCACTCCTGGCAATAACCGGCTTGGACCGGACTGGTATTCCCGCGTTGAGAAATATGTGGACGCGATTGTCTCGAAACTGAAAGACAACCCGAATGTGCTTCTGTGGGACGTGATGAACGAGCCGGAATTTGCGTCGGAGGGATTCCTGAGTGCGACGGTTTTGATCACGCCGGAGATGGAAAAAACTCGCGATGCTTTTTTGCGCCACTTCCACGACCACCTGAAGCAGCGGTTCCCGAATGAAGTGCTGGGCGTGGGCTGGGCGTCGCTCGACAATGCGGAAAAATATTCTGATTTGGCGGACGTCGTTACGTTTCACGTTTACGGAGACTCAGCGCATTTGCGTGAATCGATCCAGAAAGCTCAGGCCGTCAGCGAGAAGGCGAAGAAGAAAATTCTGATCACCGAAACGCTGGCCAACTGGGATTTCGGGAAACCCGATTTTGGACGGTTGGCCACCGACGAAGCACAGGCCGCCCACTATCGTGATGTGCTGCCAGTTCTCACCAACTCGCCGATCGGCTGGATTGGCTGGGGCATGGTGATCTCTCACGACTTCGATCCATTTACGGACATCTTCTATCCCAATGGGATTCCGCGGCCGGCTGCGCTTGTGTTGCAAGAATCTTTGCAGGCGGCGAAGCCGAGCAACTAGCAAGATCCAAAGAGCTGAACGGGGACCAACGAGACAATGCGCGCGCTCGTATATCACGGACGAAAAGACATTCGCCTGGAGGATTTTCCGGAACAGGCGAAGCTCGGCTCGCTGGATGTTCGACTACGAGTGAAGTGCGCCGCGCTGTGCCATACAGACTTCAACGAATATTTGCATGGACCGCTGTACATCTCGAAGACGCCACATCCACGCTCCGGGCGATCCATTCCTCTTGTGATCGGACACGAGTTTTCCGGCGAAGTGGTGGAGACGGGAGCTGACGTTCGCGAAGTGGAGGTTGGTGACCGGGTCGCTGTAAATGCCGTCGATTCGTGCCGCAAGTGTGCGTTTTGCGATCGCGGCTTGTATGAGTTGTGCCAGTCGGCTGCGTACATTGGTTTTGGCCGCGACGGAGGAATTGCCGAGAGCGCGGTTGTTCCGGAACATTGCTGCCATCGGCTGGGAGCAAAGATTTCGAATGAAGCGGGCGCGCTGGTTGAGCCTCTGGCGGTTGCACTGCATGCGGTAAAACGCGCGCAGGTGGGAATCGGCAGCCGGGTGGCTGTGGTGGGCGGCGGCGCGGTCGGGCTGTGCGTTTTGCAATGTCTCCGGGCGGTTGGTGTGCGAGATGTTTTCGTCGTGGAGAAGTGCGAGGCAAAGCGGCGATTTGCTGAGCAGATGGGTGCATCAGCGTTCATAAACTCGGAGCAAACCAATCCTCTAAGAGCGATTCGAGATCTTACCGGCGGTGCGGGAGCCGACACAACTTTTGAATGCGTAGGAGCGGCGCCTGCTTTTCGCCTGGCGGTTGAATTGACTCGTGGGGGCGGCACAATTTGCGTGGTTGGAGTATTTCCCGGCCCGTTCGAGTTCGATCTCAATTCATTGATGGGCAACGAGCTGCAACTGGTCACGTCTCGAGCGTACGCCGACGAGTTCCCTACCGTGATTGCCATGTTGTCGGACGGGAGGCTGCAGGCCGAGCCTCTCATCACCCAAAAATTGCCACTTGCAGACGCGATGAGTAAAGGGTTGAGCCAATACGAAGCAAACGCCGCTACGAACGTGCGAACGATTATTGAGATGCCATGAAAATTACAAAAGTGGAAACGGTGGAGCTGCGCCAGAGCACGGAAGTGCACTGGGGTGTGATCGGATGGCTTTGGGTTCGCGTTCACACCGACGAAGGCATCATCGGCCTGGGTGAAACCTGTCCGGCAAGCGCCGTTGAAAAGGCGGTTGTGCTCAATGATCTGGCTCCGAGATTGATCGGCCGCGATCCGCGGGACATTGAATCGATCTGGCACGACTTGTTGATGACAGTGCAATACCGAGGCTGGGCCGGCGCTGAGATTCGCGGCATCAGCGCGGTGGACGTGGCCCTCTGGGATCTGCTCGGAAAATCCGCGAACCTTCCCGTCTATCGCCTTCTCGGCGGCAAGTATTGGGATTCGATCCCGGTCTACAACACGTGTTACGACGACGTATACGATTTCAACACACATCCCGTGGAGCTGGCGCGCGAACTCGCCGGCGCGGGCATATCGGCGATGAAAATTTGGCCGTTCGACGGTGTGGGGCAACGCAATCACGGCCAATCGATTTCTCGATCCGAAATCGAATCCTGCATGGAGCCTGTGCGCAAGATCCGCGATGCATTGGGCGAGTCGATGCAAATCGCGATGGAATTTCACGGCTATTGGAATCTGCCCTGCGCAATTCAGATTGCGGAGGCGCTCGAGCCGTACAAGGTAATGTGGCTCGAAGAGATATTGCCGCAGGACAATCTCGCCGCGTACGCGACGCTCGCTAAGAAATGCCGGCAACCGCTATGCGTGAGCGAGCGGCTCGTCACGCGCTGGGGCTACCGCGAGTTATTTGAAAATGGTGCAGCCAGTATCGTGATGCTGGATATCGCCTGGTGCGGCGGGCTTTCGGAAGCGAAGAAAATAGCGAACTGGGCGGAAACGTATTACCTGCCGGTGGCTCCTCACAATTGCAGCGGGCCGGTGAGCCATTTTGCAAATTGGCATTTCGCCATCGCCACTCCCAATTTTCTGATTCTCGAAACGGTGCGCCGCCACTACGGAGAGCGCTACGTGCCGATCGCTACGGCTACTGGGGCACCCGTAAACGGGAAGCTCGGCTTGCCGCCCGGACCCGGGCTCGGCGTTGAATTGAAGCCTGAATTTTTGAAAAGCGAGCGGGTGCGAATCGAGTCGTTCCCACCAAAATCGTGATCGTGGGATCGGCGGACTTGATCAACCGAATCTGATCGAAAGTTTCTTGAATGGTTCGCTTTGACTCGTGCGCGAAGCAGTCTCGTCGTAAAAGGGAGGCTCGTTGATGAGACGCATGTTCGTGGTGCTGTCGGCGTTTCTGCTTTTGACGAGCTTCCGTTCGGCAGAAAACAATTCATCGGGATTACTCATCACGAATCTCCGATGCGAATACTTGACGAATCCTCTTGGGATGGACGCGCCCCAGCCGCGACTCAGTTGGGTACTTGAATCCACCGACAGCTCGTTGCGCAACCAGCGGCAGACCGCTTACCGGGTGATCGTCGCGAGCAGCGCTGAGAAGCTGCGCGCGGATCAGGGTGATGCGTGGGACAGCGGGAAAATTCCTTCGGACCAGACAATCCAGCTCCCATATGCCGGAAAACCTCTGCAGAGCAAGGGTGTTTACTTTTGGAAAGTTCGAGTCTGGGATGAAAATGATCACCCGTCGGGCTGGAGTGAACCTGCGTTCTGGTCCATGGGGCTACTTGAAAAATCCGAATGGGGCGCGAAATGGATTTCGGATCCGTCTGCGGTAACGACTCCGCAGTCGGAAGCGGACTCAGTCCGCGGAGTCAATAGCGGTTATCACTCGGCGATCGCTCCAACGGGAGAGACGCAGAAATGGGTCGGAGTCGATCTGGGCGCCGCTGCGACGGTTGACTCGGTTCGACTTTTTCCTGCGTATCCTTTCGAATGGCAGCCTGGCGGGCCTGCCTATGACTTTCCAGTGCGATTCAAAATCGAAGTGGCGAACCGCGCTGATTTCAGCGATGCGTCGGTGGTGGTCGATCGAACGGATCAAGATATTACGCCTCCGTTGATGAATCGCGCTGGGTCAACATATCGATTCACTCCAACACAAGCGCGTTATGTTCGGCTCGTGGTGACGCGCCTTCACGCCGAGAATGAACTTTTTGCAAGCTTCGCGATGGCGGAGATGCAAGTGCTCTCGAACGGCGAGAATCTCGCATTGGGGAAACCGGTGCTCGCACTCGACTCGCAAGAAGGTCCCGGCTGGTCGAAGGCGAACCTGGTGGATGGGATCACACGTCCAATTCGCAGCCGGTCGATCCACCAGCCGACTGCGATATTTCGGAAGCCGTTCGCCCTGGATGGAGAAATTCGCCGAGCGACAGTTTACGTGACGGCTCGTGGCTTGTATGAACTGCGAATCAACGGAAACCGCGTCGGCGATCACGTTCTTGCACCCGAATGGACGGACTACAGCAAACGAATCCAGTACCAAACCTACGATGTGACCTCCCTCGTACAAAAAGGCGACAACGCCATCGGCGCCTATCTGGCAGCGGGATGGTATTCAGGGCACGTCGGATTGATGCCGGTGCGAAGGATTTATGGTTCTGTGCCGGAATTTTTGATGCATCTGGACGTCGAGTATTCCGATGGGCGTAAGCAATCGATTGTCACGGACGAATCCTGGAAGTTCGCGCGCGAAAGTCCCATCGTTTCGTCGGACGTGTATGACGGAGAAACTTACGATGCTCGTAAGGAGCAAGCGGGCTGGGATATGCGCGGGTTTGACGACAACAGTTGGCAGCCCGTCACGACGACGCCCGACGGCACCGAAGCGCTTGTCTGGCAGAAGAACGAACCGATTCGCGTTACGGGTGATTTGAAGCCGGTCGCGATCACGCAACCATCTCCGGGCGTTTATATTTTTGACTCCGGACAAAATCATTCGGGATGGACGCGAGTACGGGCGAAAGGGCCGGCTGGCACCGTGATTACGATTCGACACGGCGAGGCGCTTAATCCTGACGGCACGATGTATCTGCCGAATATTCGAAATGCGTGGCAAACGGATCGCTTCATTCTTCGCGGGACAGGAGAAGAAGAAACCTTCGAGCCCCATTTCACGATTCACGGTTTTCGCTACGCGGAAATCTCCGGGCTGCCGGAAGCGCCCGGCGCCGACACGGTGGTTGCCCGAGTGGCGCATTCGTCCTCGCCGGAGATTAGCCAATTCAATAGCTCCAGCGCGTTTCTCGACAAGCTGATGGGCGCCATTTTGTGGACGCAGCGATCGAACATGATCGGGATCCCAACCGACTGCCCGCAGCGCGACGAGCGGCTCGGCTGGACGGGCGACGAACTCACGTTCTCGCAAACCGCCATATTCAACATGGACATGGCCGGCTTTTTTACGAAGTGGATGCAGGATATGCGCGACGATCAATCTGCGGACGGACGCTTTCCGGATGTGGCGCCGAATCCGATGAATGTTTCTGCAAGCGTTAATCCTGTCTTTCGCGCCACCTTGCTGGACGGATCGCCGGCCTGGGCAGATGCGGGAGTGGTGATTCCCTGGCGCACCTATCAGAACTACGGCGACACCCAATTGCTGAAAATGCAGTTCGAGTCGGCGCAGCGATGGGTGGAATTCATCCATAGCAAGAATCCAGATCTATTGTGGAAGAACGATCGCGGTCTCGATCCCGGAGACTGGCTGAATGGCGATACTTTGCTCTACCCGGGCTGGCCTCGAACCGGGGGAACAATTCCGCACGATGTGTTTGCGACGGCTTATTTCGCACACACGACCGATTTGCTTTCGAAAATCGCAACCGCCATAGGTCGCACCGACGACGCACGCCGTTACGCGGAGCTTTTCGCTCAGATCAAGGTGGCATTCAACAAGGCATTCGTGCAGCCGGACGGGCGCATTCAAGGCGACACGCAGTCTGCGTATGCCCTCGCTCTGGATTTTGATTTGCTTCCCGATTCGCAGCGCCCCTTGGCGATTGCGCACTTGCTTGAGGGTCTGCAAAAGTACAACGGACATGCATCTACGGGAATCCACGGTACGCGAAGCTTGATGTTGGAACTGAGCTCCAGCGGACACAATGACGAAGCGTACAGTCTCGTCACTTCGCACGCGTTTCCGTCGTGGGGCTACATGCTGGACATGGGCGCGACGACCATTTGGGAACGATGGGACGGATATGTGGCGGAACGAGGATTTGATGGTCACACCGCGATGAACTCGCTGAACCATGTGGTGCTCGGCTCGGTGGGCGAATGGATGTGGCGCAATATCATCGGCCTCGCTCCAGACGATGCGAGTCCCGGATACAAACATTTCGTGATTGACCCTCGTCCGGGCGGAGGGTTGACGTGGGCCAAAGGCAGCTACGAATCCGTTCGCGGTCATATCTCCAGCGAGTGGAAAATCGAGAACGGATTTTTCTCGCTCGATGTGGTTGTACCTCCAAATACGTCAGCGACGATTTATCTCCCTGCGAGTGACGCCTCGAAAGTTCAGGAAAACGGAAAAATCATCGGAGAGGGCAGCGGGATTCGATTCGTTCGCGAAGAAAACGGCTCGGCGATACTCGAAGCCGGCTCGGGAAGCTTTCACTTCCGCACTCCGATGTAGCCGAAGCGCATTTGTATTCTTCGATACGTATGAGAGGCATAAAATGCTGTATCATTGTTGTCGACAATATGACAAGTTTCCAATGCCCAGTGTTTCCTTCATTCGGGGCAGGTTCCTTCGCCGAATGAAATCTTGGGGGACAAGTTGGCACCGACCATAAAGAAGCTGCGTAGCCAGGATTGGTACGGACGAACCGATCGGGACGGAATCATCTACCGGGCCTGGATGAAAAACCAGGGCTGGCCGCACAATCTTTTCGACGGGCGTCCGATCATCGGCATTTGTAATACCTGGTCCGAGTTGACCCCCTGCAACGGACACTTTCGCGAACTCGCGGAGTGCGTGAAGCGAGGAGTGTGGGAAGCGGGCGGATTTCCGTTGGAATTTCCGGTGATGTCCCTTGGCGAGACGCAAATGCGTCCCACGGCGATGCTCTTCCGAAATTTGGCGAGCATGGACGTGGAAGAATCGATTCGGGCAAACCCGATCGACGGCGTGGTGTTGATGATGGGTTGCGACAAGACGACCCCCGCGCTGCTGATGGGCGCAGCCTCCTGCAATTTGCCGACGATTGGACTCTCGGGCGGTCCGATGTTGAACGGCAAGTTCCAGGGCCGCGATATCGGCGCGAGTAACGTGTGGCAAATGTCGGAACAGGTGCGTGCGGGCAACATGACTCCCTCAGAGTTCTGTGAAATAGAAAACTGCCTCTCGCGCTCGAAGGGACATTGCATGACCATGGGCACCGCTTCGACAATGGCGAACATGGTCGAGTCACTCGGAATGAGCTTGCCCGGCAACGCAGCAATTCCGGCGGTGGATGCCCGGCGCGCCACGCTGGCGCAATTAACGGGGCGGCGAATCGTCGAGATGGTGCACGAGGACATGCGAATGACGCAGATCCTCACTCGCACGGCATTTGAGAACGCGATCTTCGCGAATGCCGCGATTGGAGGATCGACGAACGCCGTGATTCATTTAATCGCGCTTGCGGGAAGAATCGGCGTGAAGCTTGCGCTCGATGATTGGGACAAATTGGGATCGCGGCTTCCCTGCCTGGTGAACCTGATGCCGTCTGGAAAGTATTTTATGGAGGATTACTTCTACGCGGGCGGATTGCCGGTGGTGCTGCGGGAACTGGGAGAAGCGGGAATTCTCCATCGCGATGCGGTCACGGCAAACGGCCGTTCGATTTGGGAGAACGTTGCGGAAGCGCCCTGCTGGAATCGAGAAGTGATTCGGACGTTCGCGGCGCCGTTGAAAGCCGACGCGGGCATCGCGGTGCTGCGCGGGAATCTCGCGCCGGACGGAGCGGTCATCAAGCCTTCGGCGGCGAGCCCTCATCTGCTGCAACATCGCGGGCGCGCAGTCGTGTTCGAATCCATCGTCGATTTTCATGCGCGAATCAACGACGAATCATTGGATGTCGACGAAAATTGCGTGATGGTTCTGAAGAATTGCGGGCCGCGCGGATATCCCGGAATGGCGGAAGTGGGAAACATGCCATTGCCCCCAAAAGTGCTTCGCAAGGGAATCACGGATATGGTTCGGATTTCCGATGCACGGATGAGTGGCACAGCGTACGGGACAGTCGTGCTTCACGTCTGCCCTGAAGCGGCGGCGGGCGGGCCGCTCGCGCTCGTTCAATCCGGAGATATGATCGCGCTGGATGTCCCCGGACGGTCGATTCGGTTAGAGGTAGACGATGCTACGTTGAAAGCTCGCCGCGAGCGATGGACTCCGCCGGCGAAACCGGATCGCGGGTGGGTGAAGCTATATGTTGAACACGTGCTGCAGGCCAGCGAGGGCGCGGATTTGGATTTCCTCGTGGGATCGAGCGGCACCCCGCCCCTGCCCGACTCGCACTAACTCGCTGTGAGATTCGGACCTCGTCAGTAAGTCGCCCGGCCGCCGCTTGCGTCGTAACACTGCGCCGTTACGAACGAACAATCCGGGCTCGCGAGGAAATGAACGACTGCAGCGATTTCTTCCGGCTTGCCAGTGCGACCGATTGGAATTCGTTGCGTCATATAAGCGACTTGTTCCGGCGTGATCTGATTCAAAATCTCCGTCTGAACTACTGCCGGAGAAACTGCGTTAACGCAAATCCCTTCCTTGGCCACTTCCTTCGCAAATGATTTTGTGAAGCCGATCACGGCCGCTTTGCTCGCAGAATACGCGGTCATGTTTGGATTACCTTCTTTGCCTGCGATGGAAGCGATGTTGACGATACGGCCGTATTGCCGTTCGCGCATCTGCTGCACCACGGCGCGGCACCAATTAAATGTTCCCTTTAGATTCACCAGGATCACTCGATCCCAATCCTCTTCGATTTGTTCCCACAGAGGAGCCGCCATTCCCGCTATTCCGGCGTTATTTACGAGAATATCGATTTTGCCGAATCGCTGCGTGACTACATCTGCAGCTTTTCGCACGGACGGACCGTCTGCTATATCCACTGATACCGCGAAATGATCGCCTGACGCGACTCGCGGAAGCGCAGCTGCGACTTTTTCTGCGTTGGGGACGTCGCGGTCCGCGACGGCTACGCGCGCGCCGGCACCGGCCAATCGAATTGCAATTGCCTTTCCAATTCCTGTCGCTGCGCCAGTGACGACCGCCGTCTGTCCCGTGAGATCAAATGTGGCCATTCGCAAACCCCTTTTTAGTGAGCGCTGTATCCGCCGTCGACGAACAACGATGCTCCAGTTACATAGGAGGCATCGTCTGAGCACAGGAAGGCGGCGCAGGCAGCGACTTCTTCCGGAGTTCCGATCCGGCCGAGGAAATTCAAAGGCGTCAGTTCCTTTTCCGCCTGTTCATAGCTTTTCCCCAGCGTCTTCATGTGATTGATGAGCGCTCGAGTCTTGATATTGCCCGGACACAAACAATTGACGCGAATATTTTCCGGCCCGAGGTCCAACGCCATGCAGCGCGTCATCGTCAAGATCGCGCCTTTCGTAGCGTTGTAAGTGACCATCCCTCCTTGCCCGAGCACGGACGAAATCGAGCCGATATTTACGATGGCGCCGCCGCCCGCTTTTCTCAATTCCGGCAAGGCATGCTTTACGCAAAAGGCTGTGCCGCGGATGTTGGTGTGCAGCATGATGTCCCATTCTGCGGCGTTCGCGGTGACGTCGCGAATGACGAAGGCGCCGGCGTTATTGACGAGCAAATTGACGCCACCGAGCGACGAGACAGTTTCCGCGACGAGGTTCTTAATCGATTCTTCGCTCTGGATGTCGGTATGGATGAATCGCGCTTTGCCTTTATTTTTTGTGATCATCTCCGCGGTTTCGCGGCCGATATTCGCGTCCAACTCGGCCACCGCAACGGACGCACCTTCTGCGGCAAACCTTTCGCAAATCGCCCGGCCGATTCCCGCGCCGCCACCCGTTACAATCGCGACTTTCCCTGTGAGTTTCACTTGTGAATTTCTCCTGGAATTCTACTGAGACATCAGGCGGTTCGCATTCGCCAGAAACGCCATCGCGATGAGCAACAATCCAATCCCTGCGAACATCGTTCGCGATGACTTCGCGTCCGCGCCCTTCCACTCGCCGCTGATCCATCCTACGAAGTTGCCTGTCAGCAAGGATGCCGCCAGCAACATCGGAAAGCCGATGAAAGCCCCGTACTTGCCAAGCTTATACGCTCCGAGTCCATACACGACGATGCCAGCACTCCAAAAAACGCCCATCAGAATCGCTCGTACCCAGTAGGCGCCTGTTCCACTCGCAAAGAGTTTATTTCCGGTGCCGTTGCGCACCATCAGGTAAACGCAATAGCCGACGTTCGCGACATAATTGGCGGTAAATACAAGCGCCCACAGCGCATTGATCGCCGAGAGCGGGTCCGCACCGGAATGCTGTGCTTGTTGCGTAATCTCTGTGCCGTAAATGAACGCAAAGTTCACAAGGCCGGAAAGAACGCCGGCAAGAATGCACAGGATCAGGCCCACGCCAAATGAACCCGATTTGGATTGGTTTGCCGACGTTGTGCTCGCCGCTTTCGCTTTCAAATTTCCGGCGACCGCACAAACGATGATTCCCAGAAGCATCACCGACATCGCTGCCAAAAACCACAGGCCGCCCGTGGTCACGAGCTTGCCCGGCTCGTTCATCAGGAGCGGAGTCAACGAGCCATTGATGGCGATGATTCCGAAAATGATTGAGTAGCCGAGAGAGAGGCCAACCATGTTGATGCTAAGCCCGAAGAAGACTCCGCCGAATCCCCAACCGGCTCCGAACAATAGAGCCAATAAGATCGCGGACCAGGACGACTGGTGATACACCTGAGCCAATCCCGGCACGGTGAAGAACGCGAGAGGCCATGGCACAAGCAAGAGAGCCATCAAGGATCCGGCTCCCCATGTGTGCTCCCAATCCCACTTGGGATTCATTTTTAGGGGGAAAGAGTAGGAGCCTTCCATGATCCCGCCCAAAAGGATCAGGGCGAAACCCAATACCAGCGACGTCTCGGTCATCGAGTCTCCAAGCGGCGGTCATTGTAGGATGTCGACATACGAATATCAAGCAGGTGTCGCTCCGGAAAATTCCGGCCGGATTGCCACTATCCGCCTCGACCTTCGGCTCGAGTGCATTTCATTCATCGAGCGCTCGCTCCTTCGGCAATCGCACTGAGCCCTGGTTGGGCTGTCGCGGTCTTTCCCTTCAGATCGAACAGCGCAAAAGAACTCCATCCAGCGATGGCTGTATCTGGCCCCCACGGACGAATGCCGGAAAGTCCGTGCGTCACGCCCCAACTCGCGAGGTCGCGCAGGATCTTTGCCTGCCCTTCAGGTGAGAGCGGATACCCTTCCAACGGATTATTCCAGGAAGCAAATGGCCCTTCCTGCGCCGCTTTCTCGGCGGATGGATATGCGAACTCGGCGACAAATACCGGACGTTCGAATGTGGTGTGCACCAGCGTCACAGTTTTTTTGAACGCTTGCAGACGATCGACCGGATCGCGCGTTGACGACGGGTAAAACGAAAATCCCAATTCGTCGGGAAGATAGCCGCCCTCCTTCATTGCCTTGAAGAAGGCTTCGGCTTCTGTCGGACCGGACGGCAAGCACTCCACTGACGTGCGTTGAAAACTTTGCGTCGGGGGCTACGGAACGAATTCCCTCAGCCACGGCAGCGAACATTCGCGCTTCATGAGGCCAGACGTGGGCTCGCAGCCAGGCGACGCGGTCGACTTCCGAAAGCTTCAGAAGGTCGAGTACGGATTGCTTTCCGATTTCCGGGTCCACTTTGTCAGGTGGCTGATACCACTTCGCACCGGACGTCAAATCGTCGCACGCATCGGGCATTGGTTGCGGCGCCACTCCCGCCACTCCGAAGTCCACCTCATTGCCCAGATCCCAGACCCGCACTGTTGCGCCGGTGCTCAGAATCAACTTTGCGGCGCTCGCTCCGTACGCGCGCAAGATCGGCAGCATTTGATCGATCGTGAGGGACGTCCAGGCTCCCGGAACTTTGATTTCAGGGTATTCGCTGAAATCGGGCGAAGGCTGGCACCGGACATCTCCGTACGCCTTGAAAAGGCCGAGTTCGGGGTTGAAAGGAAGGCCGAGCGATTTTGCCAGACGCGCTCGCATCAACCCTCGATCAAAGGAGTGATCTCCAAATCCGGGGGTGTTTTTGCGAGAGGTCGCAATGCGCGCATAGACTTCGTTGGCGCCATGCGCCACGAACATCTTCTGCAACTCGTCCACCGTCCTGGCAGTGGATTTGCCGTCCGTAAACACAAGTCCGCTGCTGAACATCAACTCAGCGAACGGGCTTACGGAAACGGCCACTCGGAACGGGCTTTGCGTCGCCGCGGGCGGATGGAAGGCGCGGGACGCAGCATGTGTAAGGGCCGCCGCGAGTATGAGGAGGGCAGCAAAGCAGGCAATTGACACGGTCTTCTGATTTTGGCTGAGCATGGATTGGCTATACCACTTGACTTTAATAATGTCTACAATGTATATCCTGCGCCGATGATGGTGAATGACGGTGAAGATGACTAAGACACTCGTCGAACGTCGCAAATTTCTGTCCCTGATGGCCGCTGCCCCATTGGGCCTGGCCGAAATCGCTTCCGCCAGCCGTGTCCTGCGCTTCCCTTTCGCGGAATCCTCGCCGGCCACGCTCACCGTTCTTCTGGATGAACCCATCGGCACGATCAACCCCCGAGTGTATGGCCAGATGACTGAACATATCGGCCGGGTGATCTACGAAGGAACGTGGGTTGGTCCCGGATTCGAAGATTCCAAACATAAAAGGTCTGCGGATCGACGCGATAGAAGCTCTGAAACGCGTGAAACCGTCCGTGATTCGCTGGCCGGGTGGTTGCTTTGCCGACGCCTATCAGTGGGAAGACGGCATCGGGCCCCCGCAGAATCGTCCGCTGCGGCACAATCACTGGTGGCTCCGCGAGGAACCGAATACTTTCGGAACGGATGAATTTTTGGAATGGTGCAAGATCCTGAATGCCGAGCCCTTTCTCACCGCAAACGTGGGCACAGGATCACCCGCCGAGGCGCTGAACTGGTTCGAGTATTGCAACGGGACAGGCAAGACAAAATACGCGCAGATGCGCGCGACGAATGGGCACCCGGAACCCTATGGAGTGCGGCTCTGGGGAATCGGCAACGAGAATTGGGGCTGCGGCGGCTTGTTCCTGCCTGCCGAATACGCGCAACGCTTTCGAGAGTACGCGCTGTATTTCAAACGCATGGGACTCAGCTCCGACTCAGAGCTTGTCGGCGTGGGAAGCATTGAAGAAGGCTGGAATGCGAAGTTCCTCGACGCCGCCGGCCCCGGCTTGCCGTATCTCGACCTTCTCTCTATCCACAAATACTTCCGGCGCGGTCCGAGCATCACGTTTAGCGATGCCGAATATACGAGTCTGATGCTGGATCTGTCGGAGTTCGAGAGGCTGATTCGCAGCGCGCTCGCAGCGATCGACGAAGTGGAACCGCGGCGGGCGAAATACCCTGTATTCGGCAAGATGCCGCGCGGCAAACCGATCGGCCTGACGATTGACGAGTGGGGCGTTTGGCATTCGGATGCAACCATCGAGGATGGGTTCAGCGAAAAAGGAACTCTCCGCGACGCAATTTTCGCCGCGAGTTCCCTCAATCTGTTTCATCAATATGCGGAACGCATCAACATGACAAACATTGCGCAGGTCACGAATTGTCTCCACTCGCTGATTCTGACCGACGGCGCGCAGATGACGCTGACGCCCACGTTTTACGTGTACGAAATGTACCGCGACCATCAAGGAGCGCAATCGCTTCGCACCGAATTGTCGAACACTGCGCAAATCTCGGATTCGAAGCAAAGCCGGCCGGCAATCAGCGCGTCGGCTTCGCGCTCGGCGAATTCGATGCTGATCACTTTGGCCAACCAGAGTCTGAGCGACGGAGCCGAGCTTAGAATCAATCTTCGCGGCGGGCGCGCTGCATCCGCAACGGCTACGAGCCTCACGGGGCCGAATGTCCGATCTCAAAATACGGTCCAGCAGCCTCAAACAGTGGCGCCGAAAGCTGCAAAAGTAGAAGTGGACGGCGGCGAGCTGGTGGCACACCTTCCGGCCGGGAGCGTTCAGGCAATTCGAGTCCAACTGGGCTAGCGTTGGATGGCCTGCTAATATCTTGCTCGCAGCGGCCCGTTCGAGATACTCCGCGCAATTCAGCAAGTCTTGAAGGAGTGACAAATGCCTGAAAAACTCGAAAGCAAAATCTTCAAAGCTCTCGACTCATTTCAAATTGAGCTGCCTTCCTGGGGTTTTGCAAACACAGGCACGCGATTCGGAAAGTTTATTCAGCCGGCCGCTGCGTCCACGATCGAAGAAAAGCTCAGCGACGCAGGACAGGTCCACTTACTCACCGGCGCGTGCCCCACGGTGGCGCTGCACGTACTTTGGGATTTCAAGGATGGCGTAGGCAGTGTGAAGGACGTTCGGGGCGCGGCGGAAAAGTATGGCGTTCGTTCCGGGTCAATCAATCCGAATATTTTTCAGGATCAGATTTACAAGTACGGTTCATTTGGCAATCCGGACGCAGAAATTCGCCGAGCGGCACTCAATCATGTGCTCGATAGCGTGAAAATCGCGAGCGAACTTGGCAGCCGCGATCTCTCGCTCTGGTTTGCGGACGGCTCGAACTATCCGGGAACAGCGAACATACGGCAGCGGCGGAAGTGGTTTGACGAAAACCTTCGTGCTACCCATTCGCGGCTTTCGGCAGGACAGCGAATGCTGGTGGAGTACAAACCGTTCGAGCCTGCCTTCTATCACACCGATATTGCCGATTGGGGAATGGCTCTCTTGCTCGCGCGCGCTGCGGGTCCGCAGGCAAAAGTTCTGGTCGATACCGGACACCACTATTCCGCGCAGAATATTGAACAGATCGTGGCGTGGCTTTTGAGCGAGGACATGCTCGGCGGATTTCACTTCAACGATCGCCGGTATGCTGACGATGACTTGACCATGGGATCGATCGACCCTTATCAGGTTTTCCGGATTTTCTACGAAATAAATCTGTTCGAACATGAGACTGGAAAACGTCCGGACGTGGCTTACATGGTCGATCAAAGCCACAACCTCAAGGGCAAGATCGAAGCGATGATTCAGACCGTGATGACCGCCCAGGAACTTTTTGCGAAAGCCGCGCTCGTCGACTACGCCAGCTTGCTTCCAGCCCAAACGAAATGTGAGCTGGTGACCGCGGAGCGATTGCTGCAGGACGCTTTTTCGACCGATGTGCGTCCTGCGATTCGCGCGTGGCGCAAAGCGCGCGGGTTAGCCGAAGATCCCCTTGACGCATTCCGCCAGAGCGGTTATCTCGAAAAAATCACCACCCAGCGCGCTCAGAAGAACGCATCAAGCGTATCGTCATATGCTTAGATGAATCGCGCGACGCTTTCGGGCATGACGATGAGATCTTCACCTCCAGACAATCAAAAATGAATGCTCACTATCTAGCATTTGACCTCGGCGCTGAAAGCGGAAGGGCGATTCAGGCGCGCCTTCGCTCGGGACTATTGGAAATCAATGAGATCTATCGCTTCCCGAATGAGCCCGTACATGTTCGCGGATCGTTTCGCTGGGACATTCTCCGATTGTGGTCTGAAATCCAACGCGTGTTGGAGGGGCCATCGATTCCGCGGCTCGATAGCATAGGCGTCGATACTTGGGGCGTTGACTATGCGCTCCTCGGAGAGCGTGGCAACCTGCTTGAGAATCCGTACCACTATCGAGACGCGCGCACCGAAGGCGCGATGGATGCCGTTTTTGCCCGCGTCCCGCGTGAAGAGATTTATGCCATCACTGGAATTCAGTTTCTTCCCTTCAATACTCTGTATCAGCTCTACGTAGCATGTAATGCCGCGCCGAAACTAATCGACGCCGCACAAAGTTTAGTTACGATTCCCGATCTTTTGAATTACTGGCTCACCGGACAAATTGCGTGCGAATACACGAACGCGACGACGACTCAATTCGTTGATCCACGGACGCGCTCCTGGGCAACTGGGTTGCTAACGCGACTCGGTCTCCCGACGCGACTGTTGACTCCGATCGTTGAGCCGGGATCGGCGATTGGAAGACTTACAAACGCCGGTTCGCCGATGCTTGCGGGCACTCCCGTCGTCGCGCCCGCTTGCCACGACACTGGATCTGCAGTCGCGTCGGTCGCGACGTGGCCCAACAGAGCATTTTTGAGTTCAGGTACCTGGTCGCTGCTCGGAACCGAATTACCTGAACCCTTGATGACGCCGCGCGCCTGCGCGCTGAACTTTACGAATGAAGGCGGAGTTTGCGGAACGGTTCGCTTGCTGAAAAACATCGCTGGACTCTGGTTATTGCAATCCTGCAAGAAAAGCTGGACCGCAGCGGGCAACGATTCCACCTATGATGAGCTTCTCGCGGTAGCGGCGGCCGATGAACGCAACTCCTTTCGTTCGCTGTTTGATCCAGATCATCCATCTTTCTTGCGTCCGGACGATATGCCCACTGCGATCACCGCCTACTGCAGACGAACGGAGCAGCCTGCTCCGGAAGGAGCTCCGGCCTTTACCCGAGCGATTCTCGAGAGCCTGGCTTTCAAGTACCGGGAAGTTCTCGAATCGCTCGAGGAATTGACCGGTAAACACTTCGATGAAATCACGAATCATCGGCGGCGGTTCGAAGAACCGTCTACTGAATCAATTTACGGCGAACGCTACTGGCCGGCCGGTCGTCGCAGGCCCAGTGGAAGCGACCGCACTGGGTAACATCGCAATGCAGATGCTTGCGACTGGAGCGGTCACTTCACTTGCGGAAGCGCGCGAAATCATTGAACGCTCATTTCCGGTGGAGCGATTCGAGCCGCTCGCCTCCGATCGCTGGAATTCTCACTATCGAAGATTTCAACATTATCTGGAGCACGTTCATGCCTGATACAAGCGCACTCGAGACCAGGTTCCTGAAAGATTTATGGGAAGACCGCGAGGCGCACGGCCTTGCCGATAAACCGCTCGAACTCCTGACATATCGTTCCAATTTGCTGGGCGCGGATCTGCGTATCACAAATTTTGGCGGCGGCAACACAAGTTCAAAATTCGAATTGCCTGACCCGATCTCCGGCAAGCCAACCCGCGTCCTGGCCGTGAAGGGCAGCGGCGGCGATTTGCGTTCGATCGATCGCAACGGTTTCGCCATACTTTACCTCGATAAATTGGAGCAACTCATCTCGCGCTACCGCGGCGAAGAACACGAAGACGAGATGGTTGAGCTGTACCCAATCTGTGCATTCGGAATGAACCGCGTGGCTGCTTCGATCGATACGCCGCTTCACGCTTTCCTTCCGTTCGAGCACGTCGATCATCTTCACCCGGATTGGGCAATTGCTCTTGCGGCTAGCGCAAACGGGACCGGCAAACTCCGCGAATTCAACGATCGTTTCGCGCGCAAATTAATTTGGATTCCGTGGCAGCGGCCTGGCTTTGAGCTTGCGATGATGATGCGGCAGGCAGTGAAAGATAATCCCGCTGCAGAAGGCATCGTGCTCGGAAGCCATGGCCTTTTTACCTGGGGCCGAACGCAGCGCTCGTGCTACGCGAACAGCATCCGCACCATCGATCAACTGGGCGAATTCGTGCAGGGGTACGCCGAGAGGTCCGCAAGGCCGGCGTTCGGCGGTCCGGCCGTCAACGCGGCAACGGATCGCGACTCTACTGCCGCTGCGATTCTGCCCTACCTTCGAGGCGCCGTATCCTCAAATCGCCGCCTGATCGCGCACTATGAGAGTTCCCAGGATGCGCTGGAGTTTGCGAATTCGCACTGGGCGCAGGAATTGAGCGAACTGGGGACAAGTTGCCCCGATCACTTCTTGCGAACTCGCATTTGCCCGATGTTTGTCCCCTGGGATCCGGCGAGCGAGGACGTGCCGCAGCTAAAGAACCGAATCGGCGAACGAATCGAAAAATATCGCAAGGATTACTCCGCTTACTACCAGTTGTTCGCTCAACCGGACTCGCCTCCGCTGCGGGATACAAATCCTACCGTCGTCGTGATTCCGGCGCTCGGTATATTTGGATTTGCAAAAGACAAGCGAGAGGCTCGGATCACAACCGAATTTTTCACGAACGCAATTCATGTGATGGCCGGAGCCAATGCGCTCGACGAACGGCCAGCGAAAGAAATCACCTTCCTCAGGCCAAAAATCCAAAGCAATCCAGCGAATTCTCGAGCTTCAATAATTACGTCGCGCTACCAAGGTCCGAATCCTTTCGGATTGAATATTGGGCGCTTGAAGAAGCAAAACTGCGCCGCATGCCGGCTGCGCGCGAGTGTAGCGGGAAAATCGCCGTCGTCGTCGGAGGGGGAAGCGGTATTGGGCGGGAGGTGGCGCTGCAGATCGCGCGGAACGGCGGGCACGTTGTGGTGGCGGATCAGAATCGCGAAGCAGCTGAAGCGGTGTCGCAAGAGGCGGCAAGCTTATCGAATGCGGAGATGGTGATTTCCTGTGCGCTTGATCTTTCGTCGCGCAAGGGCATCGCTTCCGCGCTTCGCGCTGCAATTTTGCAATTCGGCGGTTTGGACATGGTCATCAACACCGGCGCGATCTTCCCGATCGCCGATACGCCGGAGGGCATTTCCGAAGATCTTTGGGCGCGCACGATGCACGTCAATGTGACGGCAAACTATTTCCTCGCTTCGGAAGCGAGTGCGATTCTGAAGGAACAAAATCTACCGGCGTCGATCGTACTGACAAGTTCGGCGAATGCAGTTGTTCCGAAACACGGCAGCGAAGCCTACGACATCAGCAAGACCGCCGTCAGCCATTTGGTGCGAGAGCTCGCCATCGGTCTGGGGCCGCTCGTCCGGGTGAACGGCATCGCCCCGGCGACGGTGATCGCCGGTTCGTCGATGTTTTCACGCGAACGCGTGATCGTTGCGCTTCGAAAGTATGGAATTGGATTCGAGGATGCGGAATCTACCGAATCCTTGCGGACAAAGCTGGCGCAGTTTTACGCAAAACGCACAATCACTCATCAACCGATTCTTCCTTCCGATTGCGCGAATGCCATCTACTGGCTGGCAAGCGAAAAAAGCTCGAAAACAACCGGACACATCATTCCAGTCGATGGAGGATTGCCGGAGGCATTTCTCCGCTAGCGGTACAACTTTGCGGCATTGAGGAGCGTACATGGATTTAATGCGACAGATTCGGGAGTTTCGAGTTGAAAAAGGCGCGGTAGCAATGTGGTGGTTCGGGCAGAACGGCTACATATTTAAATCGCCGGAAGGCACGATGGTCAGTGTCGATCTGTACCTCACAGATAGCTGCGAAGCCCTAAAAATCGATATAGACCTCCGCCGAGTGGTCCCTATTCTCGTGAAGCCGCAGGATCTCGACATCGACATTTTCACCTGTACGCACAATCATCAGGACCACACCGATCCGGAAACGATTCGGGAGCTGCGTCATAAGGACACAATGCATTTCGTCGGCCCCATGCCGACTTGCGATGTGTATGCGGCTGAGGGCGTGGAGAAGAGCCGCATCGTGCGCGTCTGGCCAAAAAGTGAGTATGAAGCCCGCGATTTTCGAATGGTCGGCACTTTTGCCGTGCCCACCGACGACACGGACCTCAATCACATGGGATTCGTCTTTCAGTTCGGCAACGGACCTAAAATCTATATTACCGGCGACACTGATTTTCACGAGCTACTGGGCTCCGCCGGAAAACATGAGCCAGACATCATGATTACGTGCATCAACGGCGGGTTCAACAACCTATCGCACTGGGAAGCCGCGCAAGTAGTGGGAATGGTGAAACCGAAGGTTGCGGTGCCGTGCCACTACGACATGTTTGCAGACAATCGCATCGACCCGCAGCAGTTTCGAGCGGCTCTCGCGATTCAGGGAGTCAAGGTGGGTTATCAGGAACTGAAGCACGGAGAACCGTTCGTTTACTCACGATAATTCAACGAAGCAGGTCCCGCTTGATCGAAGGATGTATTTGAACGGAAGCGAGTAAAAAGCAGGGAGAGGGCGACATTTAGTCGCCGTCTTCGAGCTTGAAGATTTTGCCCGGCATGGCGGCCTGGGCCCGGCGAATGTCGGCCATGAACCCTACCGCCAAACCTTCGTGGAGCTCCTGCACTTTCTTTTGTACTTGCTCGGGATCGCCTGCTCGAAGCGCGTTGAGGTACTTTTCGTGAACGCGATAGACCTTGCTCACGTCGGACAGGAGAAGCGTGGAAACGCTTGCCACGAAAGCAAAATAAGGAGTGCTGAGAAAACGCAAAATGTATTCGAGCTGGTCGTCATCAGCGAGGGTCCAAATCAATTCATGAAAGTTGCGATCCAGTTTGATGAACGCTCCCAGGTCGCGAGTTTCTGCCGCCACCTTCATCTCACCGAGGATGTGCTTGATGGCCCGCCAATCATCTTCCGAAAGATGTTCGCTGGCATAACGAGCCGCCAGCCCTTCTAGGGCGGCGCGAAGGCGGCAGGTTCGTTCCACTTCGGTGAGAGTCAGCCGCGTTACAAACGTGCCCCTGCGAGCTTTGATCTGCACGAGTCCAACCTGTTCGAGGCGGCGGAGAGCTTCGCGCACCGTAGCGCGGCTGATCTGAAACGTGGCGGCCAGCTCTTCTTCCATGATGCGCTGACCAAGTTTGAGTTCGCCGTTGAAAATCGCGGACTGAATCGCTTTGACCACGCTGTCTTGCGTGGACTGAATATCGATGCTGCGCATTGCGGTGGTTTTCGTGGCGGTGTCCATGAATTGGACGCCTAGTATCCGATGTCGACAAAACGAATGTCAAGGTAAGGGGCGTTAGCGAGTCGACAGTCTACGCGGACGCCAACAGCGCGGCTGCGGCTATTTGCTGCCCGGCTGCTTGGCATCGGGACGCTGACACACGAAATTCGCGGCGTCATCCGCGCTTCCCGTCCCGTTCCACCTTGCCACCTGCGGGTACGGACATAGCGGCCTGGTTCTGATGACGCTTTTTCCGGAATCGTCGTCCTGATATTTCGTCGCGATGATTCGTTCCGGCGGCACACCGTCACTGACCCACCGATCGAGCGCGCTCACAACATTGTTCCCGGGATCAACTTTGCCGGTCAGCGAATTGCCGAAACTATTCGGACCATTGCCGCCAAAGCAGTGCGCCATGCCGGGAACCATAAACAGCCTGTAGAATTTCTGCGTGTCCATCAGGCGGTCGGCAGAATTCCGCGAGGAACTTCCTTTCGTCGCGGCCACGACACTCTCGTAATAAGTAACGCTGCCGAGCGGGCTGATGGCCGGGTCGTCCCAACCGTGATACTGGATGAGTTTCCCGCCGCGGGCGCGGAATTTACTCAGATCGGGATTGGTTGCGTTGAGCATTGCAGCAACTTTTACATCGACATTCGCCACATCTGAGTCGAAATTGAAGTTGTGGTAATCCCAGTTCGAGATGCCAAACACCATGTCGCCAAAAAATGCGTTCACGAAAAGAGTAATGATCGCCGGAGAATTGGCATCTTTCCCGATGATCCAGGGCCCCCAAGTTCCAGCGTTCGCCTCGCCGCCAGCAGAAAGTCCGGGAGCGATCTGCTTCTTCGTGCGGGGATTTTTGGGTCCGCTGTAGATTTTCCTCACTGCTTCCACCTGCGGCGCTGTAAGGCAGCTGATCGAGTCGTCCCCTTTGCACTGAATCGTCGCGGGATCGAAATGGCATTGGCGAGGATCGTCGACAATTCCGTCCTTCAATCCGTCCAATGCGTCACAAGCGGCGAGCGCAGCACTCTGAATCGCCGGCAATTTGGCTGCTGGCACGTAGCTGGCAGGATCCTTGTGAAGCGCTTGCTCGTTCCAGACACCCGTTATCATCAGCGAAGTCCAAAAGTTGCCCGGAGCACCGGCAACAATTCCGTCAAAGTCCTCGGGATACCGTTGCGCAGCCATCAGCGCTTCGCGGCCCCCATCGGAACAACCGGCGAAATAGGAGTGCGCAGGCTCCTTGCCGTAAAACGCGTGGATAATCTCTTTCGCGACCGCTGAAACGTCATGAACGGCACGATATCCAAAATCGAGTATCTTCTCCGGATGGCCCGAAGACCATTTTGCTTCTGTCACCTCGCCAGCATGCCCATCGTCGGTGGCAACGGCGGCGTACCCGCTAAAAAGCGGCTGTATCAATGACAGCCTCGGAATGGAACCCGCGAATCCACCGTTCCCGACTTGTTGGAATTTTCCATTCCAACCGGCGGTTGGTAGCCACATTTCGAACTTGAGATCAGAGTCCGGCCTCGGTTTGATTTCGCCGATCACTTGGCAGAAGCCCAGCTTCAGCGTCGAAACCGCGGCAGGAATTCCGTCGGGAACTGTGCCGGGAGGCATCGTCGTCGCCTGAGTGATCGTCGTGTTCGGGAGTTTTAAGCTCGAGAGGCTTTCGCAAGTTTGCTGCGCGGAGCAGACGGAAGCGTCGAAGCATGCGCCGGCGCAGAGCGCCCCTACAAAAAGCATTCGAAGTCCGCGGACCATTCGCAATCCTCCCGGCTAGCATCGCCACGCCTACTGAGTAAGAAACTTGAAAATCGTCGTTGAATGGAATTGCGCGCCGGCTTTCAGCACCGTTGAAGGAAAGCTCGGCTGATTGGGGGAATCCGGAAAATGTTGGGTTTCCGTGCAGAAGCCCTGGTTCTTGTGGTAGACGGCGCCACCCTTTCCTCGAACGCTTCCGTCGAGAAAATTGCCGCAGTAGAGCTGCATGCCGGGTTCTGTGGTCCAAACCTCTAGGACTCGTCCGCTTTTCGGTTCGCGAACTCGGGCTGCGAGAGACGGTGTCGCATCGTTATCGCGATTCAGGACAAAGTTTTGATCGTAACCGTACCCATATTTCAATTGCTCGTGATCTTCGTTCACTCGCAGCCCGATCGCTGTCGGCTGCGTGAAATCGAATGGCGTGCCTTTCACGCTGCGAAGTTCTCCCGTCGGAATCGACCCTGCGTTGGTGGGTGTGAACCGGTCCGCATTGATTTGTAGCTCATGCTGCAGGATGTTGCCCGCCGCATGGCCTGCCAGATTGAAATAGGAATGGTTTCCGAGATTGACGACCGTGTCTTTGTCAGTCGTCGCCGAGTACTCGAGTTTCAATTCGTTTTGGTCAGTAAGCGTGTAGACAACACGGACGGACATGTTTCCGGGATATCCTTCTTCCAGGTCCTTGCTGAGATACGTCAATTCCAAAGACTGAGCATTCGCAGTCGAAATATCACGCCCTTTCCAGATTACTTTGTCGAATCCCTTCAATCCTCCGTGGACATGGTTTTCGCCATTATTGCGCGCGAGAGTGTACGTGATGCCACCTAATGCGAATTGTCCTTTTGCGATTCGATTGGCATACCGGCCGAGAATGCAACCCAGATATGCGGCATCGTTCAAATATTTATCGAGCGAGTTGTGGCCTAGCACAATATCGACGAGCTTGCCCTCCGCATCCGGGGCCAGTAAAGACACAATGATTCCCCCATAAGTAGAGATCTTCGCTTCCATCCCGTGCTTATTCCTGAGAGTATAGAGCTCTACTTCGGTTCCGTTCGAGTGCTTTCCAAATGAACGAGAATCCATGGTCCTTTTTCACCTGTGGGAAATCCCAATTCTCTCCGTGAAAGCATAGAAACTAACTTTATCGGCACAACGCTATTAACTATATTGTGAGCGATGGAACTCCGGCCAGTCCGAGTTTTTCTACTCCAATGAACGACAGAGTCTACATCATTGCCATCGACTGCGAAATCGGGGTTCCTCCTGCGTACAATATAATTAGTGCGCAATAGCAGGGGCAGGCACGGCTTGACAGACATCCGGGGTGGGACATATAAGCCCAGCAGCGCGATCGTTGCGTTTTTCGTCCGCGCGCTCGCTTGATCGCTCGACGAAATGAGCCCAGTCCACCAGGCAATCGATTCAGGAACCCAATCATGAGAAAAACTTCGAGGCGGCAATTTCTTACGAGCGCCGCGATAACAAGCGGCGCAGCCATCGCCGGACGTCTTCTTCCATCGTGGCGCTACTCTCCGGCTGCGCAAATAGCGATCGTTCCTCAACTTTCGCTTTTCGGCTATTCCCAGATTCAGCTGGTGGACGGAGCGTTTCGACGCCAATTCGATCAGAACCACGACTTATTTTTGTACCTCGATGAAGACGCGATGCTCAAGCCCTTTCGTCAGCGCGAAGGCCTGCCCGCACCCGGACCGGAAATGGGCGGGTGGTATGACGATGCGACTGATTTCAATCTGAAAGGCAATTTCCACGGCTTCATTCCCGGTCACAGCTTCGGGCAATACCTCTCGGCGCTCGCGCGTGCCTATGCCATCACCGGATCGAAACCCACACAGGAAAAAGTGCAGCGCCTCGTGCGCAGTTACGGGGCCACCGTAAGCGCGGAGGGCAAATTTTTCAGGGACTATCGTGCTCCCGGATACACGTTCGACAAGATTTGCTGCGGCTTGATTGACGCCCACGAATTTGCCGGAGATCCGGCAGCACTCGACGTGTTGTGGCGCACTACAGCAGGCGTGATGCCCCTGTTGCCGGAAAAGGCCCTAAGTCGCGTCGAGCAGCGCGCCCGCCCCTACAAGGACCTCTCTTATACCTACGACGAAACGTATACGCTTCCGGAGAATTTGTTCCTTGCTTATCAAAGGAGCGGAGACGCCCGTTACCGGGATCTCGCGGTCCGCTTCATCGAGAAGGAGTATTTCGATCCACTCGCGGCGGGAACCAACATCCTTCCGGGCGAGCATGCGTACAGTCATGTAAACGCGCTCAGCTCCGCCATGCAGGCTTATTTTGTGCTGGGAGACGAGAAATACCTGCGCGCCGCGAGCAACGCATTTCGCATGGTTACGGAACAGAGCTTCGCTACCGGAGGATGGGCGCCCGATGAAACATTCGTCTCGCCTGGAAGTGACGGCCTGAATCAAAGCCTTGCAAAGACACACTCGAGCTTTGAAACTCCGTGCGGCGCATACGCTCATTTCAAGATCGCGCGCTATCTGCTGCGTGTGACCGGCGATTCGCGTTACGGCGACAGCATGGAGCGCGTCCTTTACAACACGATCGCCGGGGCGTGGCCGATTCTAGCCGACGGAACGTCGTTCTATTATTCCGACTTCAGCAACACTGGCAAGAAGGTTCATTACCCGGATAAATGGCCCTGCTGCTCCGGCACATTTCCGCAACTCGCCGCCGATTACGGCATCAGTTCCTACTACCGAAGTAGGGACGGCATCTACGTCAATCTCTTCCTGCCTTCCGTTGTTTCCTGGCGGCAGAAGGACACGCCATGCACTCTGACTCAGATCACAGATTTTCCGCGAGCTAATACAACGCAGCTCGAGCTCAAACTTGCGCGCCCGGAAGCGTTCAGCGTACATATTCGTATTCCGGAGTGGGCTGGCGCGAAGACGACTCTAGCTGTAAATGGCGCGAAAACAGAATTGGACGCGATTCCAGGAAGTTTTCTTGCTTTGGCGCGGACGTGGAAAGATGGAGATCGCATCGAGATCGAATTCCACATGCCTTTGCGACTAGAAGCGGTCGACTCCAAGAATCCAAACACAGTTGCTTTGATGCGCGGTCCTATCGCGCTCTTTGCCGTTGGGAATGTGCCGGAACGAATCACGCGTGGACAATTGCTGGCGACCACTGCCGTGGCAAAATCATCGACGGACTGGGTTGCAAAAACCGATGCCGGCAATCTAACACTCCGTCCGTTTGAGTCCATCATGAGCGAGGGTTACCGGCTTTATTTGCAAGTCCAGGGCTAGGACGCGCTAGTCGGATAAGTTGGCGCGACGTCTCCAATCGTATCTCGAGAAAATTTTGCAGCGCACTAACACTCGGGCTGATAAATGTATTAGCATCTGAGGAGACTAGGTTCACCAACGCCGATTTCATTTCCGCCACCCAATTTCCCTCGGTGACAGCGAGGCACGTGCCTCTCGTTCGAAATCGAACGAGCAACTTGAAAGGAGATTTTATGAAGAAAGTGTTTCTCAGCCTCAGTTTGATTGTAGTGTTTGCTTTCCCAGCCCTCGCGCAAGACAAAGAGGAAGACCGCGTCGAGAACGCCGGAAAAGTGATGCATGAAATTCTGAACGCCCCCGACAGCATCCCGCAAAGCGTGCTGGATAAAGCAGACTGCGTCGTCGTACTGCCTTCGGTATTGAAATTCGCGATCGGCATCGGCGGCAGCTACGGACGCGGCGTGATGACATGTCGCAGCGGCAAGACGTTCAAAGGCCGCTGGGGCACTCCAACCATGATGGCTTTGGAAGGCGGCAGCTTCGGATTGCAATTGGGAGGACAGGCGACTGACTTTGTTCTTCTACTTATGAATCCCCGGGCGGCATCGAGCATTCTCGCGAGCAAAGTGAAACTCGGCGGCGACGTGTCGGCTGCCGCTGGTCCTGTAGGACGAGCTGCTTCAGCTGAAACCGACGTCACGATGCGAGCCGAAATACTTTCGTACTCGCGTTCACGCGGATTGTTCGCGGGCATCTCGCTCGCAGGCTCAACGCTTCGTGCCGACAATGGCGCGAACAAAAATCTCTACGGGAAGGACCTGAGCGCATCCGCGATCGTGTTCAAACACGTCGTCCCTCCTCCACCGTCAGCAAAACTATTACTGGCGAACTTGCAGAAGGCATCACCGGTGAACAAGTCTGATAAATAGTTTTATGATTGGGCATGCTGGAACTCGCGCCTGCGGGGCAACTTCGTGGCTGCTGGCGAAGTCCCCGCGAGCGCGGAAGAATGCTGTTCAAATTCACTGACCCGAAACCAGCGCGATCAAATTTCGCGTTCTTAGTGAAAATCCGTGCCAGCTACGCCGTTGGCAATCACAAACCCGCTTTCATTCCGGCTGATCGACGCAAGGAAGCAGCAGATTCGTTTCGCACCGCAGTCGATTGCTTCCGCCTGCCTTCCCGTGGGCGCTCAACAATGCTTCTGGCGACTCGACAACCTTATTTGCGATTGGTAGAGTGCGCGAGCGGCCGCAACATGTCGATTCAAGCCAAATTTGCGGAGAGTTGCCAGCTTTGATTTGCAGCGAGGGGCTTATGCCATCATCGACAAGCGATAAATTGTCTTCTGCGCAAGTGAAGGAGCTTACGGCTCAACTCACCTACGGGACATGGCGCCGCCAGAAAGGATGGTCGCCCCTGCACGTGGTCGATGCGGAAGGCTGCCACTTCACGGATGCTGCCGGGAAGAAGTACCTGGATTTTTCGGCGCAGTTGATGTGCGTCACGCTTGGGCACAAGAATCGAGCGGTGATCGAAGCGATTCAACAACAGGCTGAGCAGCTTGCGTTCATCGGGCCCGGCTATGCGACACAAGTGCGCGCTGAATTGGCGCAACTGCTGACCGAAGTGCTGCCGAAAGGTCTTACTAAATACTTTTTTACCACCTCCGGCACCGAATCGAACGAAGCAGCTTTCAAAATCGCCCGGATGTACACCGGCAAAACGAAAATCATCTCGCGATACCGGTCCTATCACGGTTCCACGATGGGATCGATTGCTGCGACGGGCGACCCGCGCCGGTGGGCGATGGAGCCGGCAGGGAAAATTCCGGGCGTGATATTCGCGCCCGAAGTGAATTGCTACAAATGTCCGATCGGGCACACCTATCCCGGATGCGGCATCGCTTGCGCAGAATATGTTGAGCACATGATTGCGAACGAGAGCGATGTGGCGGCCGTGATTATCGAGCCTGTCGTTGGAACCAACGGCGTGCTGATTCCCCCGAAGGAATACATGCCGCGGCTCCGGCAGATTTGCGACGCCCACGGAGTGTTGCTGATCGCGGACGAAGTGATGACGGGCTGGTGTCGCACTGGAAAATGGTTTGCGATGGATCACTGGAACGTGGTCCCGGACATCCTGACTACGGCGAAAGGGATAACGAACGCCGCGATTCCCTTGGGCCTTTGCGCGACGAACGAAAAAATTGCAGCCTACTTCGAAGATCATTTTTTCTCTCATGGCCATACGTACGAAGCGCATCCGCTCACGCTTGCTCCAGCGATTGCGTCGATCAATGAAATGAAGCGTCTCAACCTTCCGGAGCTTGCAACCGAAATGGGTGCTTACCTCGGCGAAAAACTGATGGCGCTCAAGCCTCGGCATCGCTCGATCGGCGAAGTGCGTGGCATCGGCTTGTTCTGGGCTGTCGAATTAGTAAAAAATCAGGAAAAGAAAAACCCGTTCAACACGGGCGAAGACAAGCTTGCGGGCAAACCGCTCGTCGTAGATCGCGTCGCCGCGAAAATGATGGGGAATGGCGTCTTCATTCAAGCGTGGATGAGCCATTTCGTAATCGCACCGCCATTGATCATTTCAAAAGCGGAAATCGATCAAGGAGTGGCGGCGCTGGATGACGCGTTGGCGCTGGCAGACGCCGAAGTCGAAGCGTAAATCGAACTTCGTTATGCGCCGGCGGGGCTGCGATACGTTCGGCGCCTCTTGGAAAGCGATCGCGTCGCTTCCGTGGTTGTGGCGAGAAGCTACTGCCAGCCGCCGCCGAGCGCTTTGTAAAGCTGCACGAGGCTCTGATACTCGCTGCCGCGCGCCTGCGCGAGCGTGAGTTCGGCGGAGAATAACGAACGCTGGCCGTCGAGAACTTCCAGATACGTGGTGGTCCCGCCCTTGTAACGCATCACGGAGAGACGGACCGATTCTGCAAGATCGTCTACCACCTGCTGCTGGCGAACGCGCACTTCATGAAGTTTCTGATACCCGATCAGAGCATCGGAAACATCGCCAAAGGCAACTTGAATCGACTGCTTGTAAATGAGAAGCGCCTGCTTATATTGCGATTCAGCCAGTCGCAAGTTTCCGCGTAGCGCGCCACCGGTGAAAATCGGCTGGCTTACCTGCACTCCGTAAGACCAAATCGGAAGTTGCGAACTCATCATGCTGGTGAAAGTGCTGCTGCGTCCGAATGCGCCGCCGCCTGAGCCGGTGAGGGAAATCTGCGGAAAAAACTCCGCCTTCGCCACGCCGATTTCCGCATTCGCGGCGATAAGATTCTGTTCGGCCTGGCGAATATCGGGGCGCCGCTCGATCAATGATGACGGTAGTCCCGGAGGAATGCCGGGGGGAAGCGATTGCTGCGCGAGCGGGATGCCGCGCGGAATCGTGCCCGGGTAGTTGCCGAGAAGAATGCTGATCGCATCTTCTTCCTGAGCGATCTGCCGCTGAAAATCCGGAATCTGCGCGTTCGCTGTGTCGAGCACCTGCTGCGCCTGCAGCACGTCAAGCTTTGTGGCCACGCCGTGATTCAGGCGGAGCGAAGTCAATTTGACGGAGCCTTCCTGCGTTTCCACTGTGTCCTTCGTGATTTGTAATTGGAGGTCGAGCCGCAACAAATCGAAGTAGGCGCTCGCAACATCACTGACGAGAGTGAGAATCACGGTTCGCTGCGCTTCTTCCGTGGCGAGCAATTGCGCGCGCGAAGCCTTCGTGGCATTTCGGAGTTTGCCAAACAAATCCAACTGAAATGCAGCATCGGCCGTCAGGCTCAAAAAATTAAATTTCGATTGGGCGGTTAGTTCCTGCCCACCTTTAAAATTCGCATTCCCTCCAACTTGAGGGAATAAACTCGAGCGAGTGATCGTCACTTGATCGCGGGCAGCGTTGATACGTTCGGTCGCGATTTGTAGGTCATAGTTCTGCTTCAGCGCGATGCGAATCAGTTCTTGTAGTTGCGGATCCTGGAAGACCTGCCACCACGGAAGATCGGCGTATGACGCTGCCATCGGCGGCGCTTGCGAACTCTCACCCAAATCGTGGTATGCGGCCGGAGGCTGAATCGCGGGCCGCTGGTATTTCGGACCCACCGTACATCCACCGATCAAACTGGATGCGAGCAGTGCGGACACCATTCGCCGCAGTTTCCTTGATCCAAGTCGAGAATCGCTTCGCATTTCCATCGGACGGCGGGCCATGTCAGTCTCCCTCCGCCGGCGCTGGTTTTGCTGGAAGCTCCGCAGGAGATTGTTCCTTCCCTGCGCCTGACCATTTCTCGACGAGATAAAAGATCGCGGGGATCAGAAAAATTCCGATGAAACTCGCAGCCAGCATTCCGCCGATTACAGTGGTGCCCATAATCTGCCGTGCCACCGATCCAGCACCGGTAGCAATCCACAAAGGAACACAGCCGAGGATGAATGCGAACGACGTCATTAAGATCGGTCGAAGCCGCAGGCGGGCGCCTTCCAGCGCAGCGTCAGCCAGTGGTTTTCCTTTTTCAAATTCGTCTTTAGCGAATTCGACGATCAGAATCGCGTTCTTTGCTGACAGCCCGATCAGCATCACAAGACCGATTTGCGAGTACACGTCACTTTCGATCTGGATCATGTAAGCAGGAAAGAAAAATCCAAGCACGAAGCGCCGCAGCCAAAGCACGAGGAAAGCGCCAAACACCGCGACCGGAGTGCTCAGCAACACGCTGAATGGCAATGACCAACTTTCGTACAGTGCGGCAAGGATGAGAAAGACGAAAAGCAGAGATAGTCCGAAGATCACCGCGGGAGGAACACCTTCCCGGGCCTTCTGTTCTTGATACGACATTCCGAGGTAATCGAACCCCATTCCCGCCGGCATCGTCTCTTTGAAAACTTCTTCCAGCGCAGCCGTTGCTTGATCGGAGCTGTATCCCGGAGCCGCAGCGCCGTTAATTTGCGCCGAACGGTATTCGTTGAAACGCATCGTGAATTCGGGGCCCGAGCGCGGCTCGATTTTGGTCAAGGCAGAGAGCGGAACATTCTGTCCTTTGTTATTGCGCACGTAAAACTGGCCGACGTTTTCCACTTTCGACCGGTATTCCCCCTCTGCCGCCACATACACCTGCCACTGGCGGCCGAAGCGGTTGAAATAATTGATAAATGAGCCTCCCATGAAAGCCTGAATCGTGCGATAGACATCGCTGAGCGGCACTCCGAGTTTCAGTACCTTGTCCCTGTCGACGTTTACATACTGTTGCGGAACGCTCGGCAGAAACGTGGTGGTCACGCCGGCAATCTCAGGCCGCTTCCGTGCGGCAGTCAGAAATTTGCTCAAGTTGTTTGCAAGGAATGCAACGTCATTGCCGGCGCGATCTTCGAGAACGAAGGTGAAACCTCCGGCGCTGCCGACACCCGGAATCGCCGGCGGTGAAAAGCTGAAAACGATTCCCTCCGGCAACGCGCTCAGCCGCGCGTTCAGATGCGCTTTAATTTCCTGGAATTGCTCCGCCCGCGTTTTCCTTTCGTCCCACGGTTTCAAAGTTACGAAGAAGAACGCGTTGTAACTGGTGCGCACAAAGCTCAGCAAACTGAAGCCAATAACGCTCGTCGAGTATTCAACACCGGGCGTGTCCGCGAGGATCTTTTCCACTTGTCGCGCGGCTTGATCCGTCCGCTGCAGTGACGCCGCATTGGGCAGCTGCATGTTGATGTACGCGTAGCCCTGGTCTTCATCGGGCAGGAAGCTCGCCGGCACTTTGCTGCCCACAAATCCGGCGGCAACGCTAACGACCAGCAGTATCACCATTACGAGAACGCCTTTTCGAATCAGTCCGCCGCATACACCTACGTAGCTTTCCGTCGCGCGTCCGAATACACGGTTGAACCAATCGAAGAACCGGCGCAGCAGCCCGTGGCTTTCTTCTTTCGGTCGAAGGAGCAGCGCGGCGAGGGCCGGGCTCAGAGTCAGCGCGTTGAACGCCGAAAGAAGAACGGAGATTGCAATCGTCACTGCAAATTGCTGATACAGACGTCCGGTGATGCCGGGAATAAACGCTGTGGGCACGAATACCGCTGACAAAACGAGCGCGATACCCACGACCGGCCCCGAAAGCTCATCCATCGTTTTCAGTGCCGCATCTTTGGGATTCATTCCATCTTCGATGTGGCGCTCCACTCCCTCTACCACGACGATCGCGTCATCGACCACGAGTCCGATCGCCAGCACGAGCCCGAACAGAGAAAGCGTGTTAATCGAGAATCCGAACAAGGGAAAAAATATGAAAGTGCCGACAAGCGAAACCGGAACCGCCAGGAGTGGAATCAATGTTGCACGCCAACCTTGCAAGAAGAGGAAGACCACGAGAATCACGAGGACGAGGGCGATTACGAGCGTCTCAACGATTTCCTTGATGCCCTCGGTGACCGAGTTAGTCTGATCCAGCGCGACCTTGTAGTCCATGTCCTGCGGAAACGTGTGCTTCATCGTCTCGATCAGCTTTCGAACGCCCTTTGCCGCATCCACCGCATTCGAACCCGGTAATTGGTAAACAGCGACAATTGCGCTCGGCTTTCCGTTCATGCGGCTTGAAACGCTGTAGTCTTGCGCGCCGAGTTCGATGCGCGCTACGTCGCGAACGCGCACGATTCCGGTGTCCGGCGTTTCGCGTATCACGATTTGTCCAAATTCCTCGGGCGAAATCAGCCGGCCTTGCGCGAGCACGGAATATGTAAATTCCTGGCCCGGCGGCGCGGGCTCGTCACCCGCCTTTCCCGCCGGGTTCACCGTGTTTTGAGCGCGAATCGCGTCAACCACATCGGGTACCGTGATTCCCAGCTTTGCCAACTGATCCGGTTTTACCCAAAGACGCATCGCATACTGGCCGGCGCCAAAAATCTGAACGTTGCCGATTCCCGGCAAGCGCGTGAGCGGGTCGTTTAAATTGATATAGGCGTAGTTGGCGAGAAACCTCGCATCGTAAGTACCGTTCGGCGAATAAAGTGCAATCAATATGAGTGGAGCGGTCACCGATTTTCGAACGGAGATTCCGAAATTCGTTACCTCGACAGGAAGCTGCGATGCAGCTTGCGTTTCGCGGGATTGCGCGAGAATCAAGTCGGTGTTCGGATCCGTCTTGATATCGAAGTTCACTACAAGAATCGTTTGGGAGTTTCCCGTCGCATTCAACGAGTACATGTAGTTCATTTGGTCGACGCCGCTCATTTGTTGTTCGAGTGGCGCTGCGACGGCTTGCTCGAGCGTCTGCGCATCCGCACCTACGTAGGTGGCCAGGACTTGAATTTCCGGTGGCGCGATGTTCGGGAATTGAGCGATCGGCAGGCTGAAAATGGTGATCGCACCGATGAGCACCATCAGAACTGAAATCACCATGGCTACAATCGGGCGATTGATGAAGAATTTTGACATGCGCCTATTTCCCCTTCACTTCAGCCAGTTCAGGGGAATACGGCTTGGGGTTTACCTGCATGCCCGTTCGCACTTTCTGCACGCCTTCCACGACGACGCGATCGCCCGGCTTCAATCCTTTATTTATGATCCATTGGGTGCCGATCACTTCGCCCACTTCCACCGTTTGAATCGTCACTTTATTGCTGCCGTCGACCACCGCTACCTGATAGCTGCCTTGGAGTTCGGAAACCGCTCGCTGCGGAACGAGCAGCGCATCTTTTTGGATTCGAGTGGACGCTCGCACTTTTCCATAGCCGCCGGGACGCAGGATATTCCCTTCGTTCGGAAATAGACCGGCGATCACGATGGAACCCGTACCTTGATTCACTTCGCGATCCGCGAAGTCGATTGTTCCTTTGTGCGGATACGTCGTTCCGTCAGCCAGAATCAGATCGAGCGGAGTTCGCTTGAACTCTTCCTGCCTGACGAGTTCGGTGGGAAATCTTCGATTGAAATCGAGATACTCGCTCTCACTGACGGTGAAATAGACTTTGATTGGGTCGACCGTTGAAACGGTAGTGACGGCAGCGCTGCTCTGGTTGATCAGGTCGCCAACCTGCAGCATTGCTCGTCCGGCAATTCCGTCAATCGGCGCGGTGAGCCGGGTAAATCCAAGGTTCAGCTGCGCGGTTTCGACGGCAGCCTGGGCAGTCGCAATTTGTGCGTTCGCAGTCGCCACCGTCGCTTTTGCCGCGAGATTGTTTTGAACCGCATTGTCGAGATCCTGCTGGCTCGCCGCTTGCTCCTTCGCCAACGGCGTATAACGCTCCACATCGAGCTGCGTCCTGCCTTGTATTGCTATCGCGTTTGCGAGCTGGGCCTTTGCCTCGGCCAGATTCCCTAGAGCCTGGTCAAGTGCTGCTTGAAAGGGGCGCGGATCGATTTCAAACAGCAACTGGTTTTTCTGTACGTACGCGCCCTCTTTATAAACCTGGCGCAACAGATACCCAGTCACCTGCCCTTTGACGTCGGCGTTTACGTACCCTGCGAGAGTTCCGATCCAATCACGATAGATGGGGACGTCTTTTTGCTCGACCTGTGTTACGCCGACGTCCGGCGGCGCGCCGGCGCCACCGGCCGATTTGCTCTTGGAATGGATCAAAAAGAACGCCACAACTGCGGCGATCGCACACAACGCAATCACAATTCCGATCTTGCGTCCCGAAGCGCTACTCATCGTCGTCTCCAAGCACGCGCGCTTGCGCTGTTTGAAATAGCTTCATTTTGCAATAGACGCTCCTTCGTTCCGAAGCCGGTCGGTAATCCCTGAAAGTTGAACAGCCTGAGTAACATAGGAAGTTCGGGCATAACAATCGAAACTTTGGTTATTGCCGATGACTGCGGCGATGGATCAGGCAGCGGCATGAATCAATCGGAATGTTCGTGGCCGTGAATCGGCGCGGCGATCTCGCGCCGATGGCGCGCCAGCTAGAGACGTCACGCGAGGAGCGCTCGCGTGACGTTACCTTCCGGACTACGCGGAAGCTGATCGCTCTGCCTTGAGAAATGCGAGCAGGTCCGCGTTGATCTGGTCCTTCTCTGTAGAGCACATGCCGTGCGGGAAACCGGGATAAATTTTAAGTTTGGCGCCTTTCACGATTTTGGCAGAGAGAAGCCCGGCAGCAACGATCGGAACAATCTGGTCGGCGTCACCGTGAAGGATGAGCGTAGGAACGTCGAATTTCTTCAGATCCTCGGTGAAATCTGTTTCCGAAAACGCCTTAATGCAGTCGTAGGCTGCCTTGTGTCCGCACAGCATCCCCTGAGCCCAGAAGGAATCGCGCAAGCCTTGCGATACTTTCGAGCCGGGCCGGTTCGCGCCGTAGAACGGGATGCTCAGATCGATGAAAAACTGTGCGCGGTCGGCCAGAACTGCTGCCCGAAGTTTGTCGAATTCTTCGATCGGCAAGCCGGCCGGATTGGCGGGCGTCTTGAGCATCAATGGCGGTACCGCGCTAACGAGCACGGCCTTCGCCACGCGCTTTGTTCCGTGACGGCCGATGTAACGAGCTACTTCGCCGCCGCCGGTGGAATGGCCCACGTGTACCGCGTCTTTCAGATCGAGCGTTTCAACGAGCGTCGCGAGGTCATCGGCATACGTGTTCATTTCGTTGCCGTCCCAAGGCTGGCTCGAACGGCCGTGGCCTCGACGGTCGTGCGCGATACAACGAAAACCTTTGTCGGCGAGAAAAATCATCTGATCTTCAAAAGCGTCCGCATCGAGCGGCCAGCCGTGGCTGAAAACGACCGGCTGTCCCTTGCCCCAGTCTTTGTAATAAATCTGAGTCCCGTCTTTCGTCGTGATCGTTGCCATGAGTCGTTCTCCTTAAGTTCCCAGGAATTAGTGACTCTCAGATGGAACCTTCACCAGCGTTTTTCTCACTCTGTCGCTGTCCCTCCGCGACTGAAAAGCGAACGAAGAAGATGTTTGAGGCTGGGTGGATGAATCACTCGGAAGAGACAAACTACGCACGCGAACACTGAACCCTTTGTCCAGTTCCAGCGCGATTTTAAATCGTCCGCACACTATTTGCCTACTCAATTTCACAAGACACTCCACTTGGCAGGCTCAACGGCGCTCTCGTTGAGACAGCTTCTTGCGCTCAGGTGCAAAGTGTATGTCTTAGATGTGCGAAGTAGCAATTGGCTGCAGGAATTGCAGGAGTTTCAGCGATTGGCCGGCGGCGGGGTGCATGAACCGCTCAATGATAGTCCACAAAGAGACCCGGAAACTGCTGCTGGAGGTGCTTCACTTTCGGAAGGTCGCAAATCTGAATATATGAATTCTCGGGATGATGGATGGCGTAGTCCTGGTGGTAATCCTCGGCGCGATAAAATGCTTCGAAGGGGACGATCTGAGTGACGATCGGTTGGGGGAAAACTTTGGCTTTGTCGAGCTGGTCCACGTAGGCCTGCGCAATACGCTGCTGGTCCTTGTTCTCAAAAAAGATCGCCGAGCGGTATTGAGTGCCGGAATCAGGCCCCTGGCGATTCAGCTCTGTGGGATCATGGGCGACAGAGAAAAAAATCTTGAGGAGCGTCCCCAAAGTGATCTGCGACGGGTCGTAAACAATTTCAACGGATTCGGCATGCCCGGAAGTCCCGCTGCTGACCGTTTCGTAGTCAGGGTTTTTCACAGTGCCGCCGGAATAGCCGGCCGTCGCGGACGTCACGCCCTTGACGTGTTTGAATACGGCTTGAATCCCCCAGAAACAGCCGCCGGCGACGACGATTGTTTCCCGGCCCTTGCTGGCGGCGAGCGTTTCGTCCACAACGGGATCGGGAAGCGCGGCGGCAGCTGCGCCCACTGTGTTGCGGCGCACGAACCCAAAAAGAATCAGCGCGATCACTGCAAATCCCAGAGCTACGGCGACGATGCGATTCATTGCAAATTCCCCTCGGAGAGCCCTCAACCTCCTAAACCGGATGATCGAGGAAGGCTGCTCGTATGTCTGTGTTAGATGCAGTACGAAGCCTATACGTCGCTGAATCTCGGTAGCCAACTGAATGTGCAAATAGGGCAAGGCGCCTGGTGAAGCTACGCATGCTGTTGTTGAAGCTGAATTTAACAAAGAAGGTGTCGAGTGCTTGAACTCGCGCTGCTCGCGCGGCGACGTCGTCGAGCAGAAACGATGCCTTCAAAAATTGTCTCATTCCTTAAGTGGGATTCGAGAAGGGCGCGAGTGGAGCAAATTGCGCTACTGTGCGCTTCAGCCTGTTGAATCAGAAACGATGGATCCCGGATCGCGATGCACTTCGCCCGTCGTCGCGTCGCGGATGAAATACTCGGCACGCGCGGAACCGGCTAGCGTTTCGAGGTGTCTCTTCGCTTCTTCCAGCGTGGCAGCCTGCGTGACCCACAAGGGACTGCCGTCGTGAAGTTTCTTGAAGATGTCATAACCCAAACCCATGAACCCGCCTCCACTAGACCGAGTCTTGATCTGTCCACGAAATCTCAATCAGGCGCTGGGAGGCGTGATTGACGGCCTCAGTGTACAAGTACGTGTGAAGACTGTATGTTCAACATTGGACAGGCGCCCACGCGCGATTGAAGTAAAAAAGGCCGATACAGGCGCGGTAAGCGGGGCTTCGCAGACATCCTCGCAACTCATGAGGCAGCTTCGCGACGCGCGTTTGTCGTTCGAACAAGAGGAATCGATGAAATCCAGCAAGCGAGCCGACAAGGCAGCGATCCTTTTTCCCACCGGCTTGCCGACGTCAAAGCCTGTTCGATATGAAGCGGGGGAGACGATCTTTTCGCAAGGCGATGAATGCACCGCGGTTCACTACATTGCGGAAGGCGTCGTGAAATTGACGCTCGTTTCAAAACGCGGAAGAGCAGGCGTGCTCGGATTTCTCGGTCGTGGCGATTTTTTTGGCGAGAACTGCATCAGTAGCCAGGCGTATTATTCGACGTCGGCGGTTGCGATCGTGGACGGTTCGATTATGGTAATCAGCCGTTCAAAAATGCTGAAGATTCTCGAACAAGAACCCGCGGTGTGCAGCCGGTTTATCAATTATCTGCTTGCGCGAAACCACCGGATCGAACAGGACTTGATCGATCATCTTTTCAATTCAAGCGAGAAGCGGCTTGCCCGGACGCTTTTGCTACTCGCAGACTACGACGCCGGGAAGTCCGATATATCGATCATGTCGCGAATCAATCAGGACACGCTCGCGGAAATGGTGGGGACCACGCGGCCTCGCGTGAATTTGTTCATGAACAAGTTCAGGAGGCTCGGCTACATCCAGTACGACAAGAACGGAAGGTTGGAAGTGTACAAGACGCTCGCCAAAGTTGTGCACGACTGAGAGCTGCGCAGAACCCGTTTATCTTGAAGACTTCTTAGATCCCTTCGATCTGGTCTTCCGCGAGACGCGCCCAGCGGCGATCCGTACCGGCGATTTTCGTCCTTTGGTAGTCGCAGAACCACGCCGGCGAGCGACCCGTTTGCGCGCGACTCGCTTGCGGCGCACTGGATGAGGCAGCCCCGCGCTGGCTGTGCTACGGACTTTCGCCGCAACCGCACCGAGTGTCGATCCGATCGACCGAGCGACACCGATGAGAAACTCATTTTCGCCGACGCTCGATTTGTGTTCGCTGCGTTTCATTGTCGTCTCCCTGGACTCAGTACTGCATGAGATGAATGTCTAGGAAGTTGAGTTCTTCGCTTCTCGAAACGCGCGCTCTCCCACTTCGGTCGCCTGTCGCACTTGCCCTTTTGCTTGCTCGATGCTTGCTTGCGCGCGTCGCGTCCACTTCTGTCCTGCCGCGATCGCTCCATCCACTCCATCCTGTGCACCGGCGACGATGTCATCACGAAGATCTTCGCCGGACTGTGGCGCAAACAGCACGCCCAGTGCTGCGCCTACGCCGACTCCCACTGCGAAAATTGAAATTGCGGACACTGATCCGGGCCAACTATTCCGTCTGCTCATGGCAAAATCCTCCAAGTACGTTCGTTTTCTAGCGAATCCGGATAATCTTTTGAACTTGATCGCCGACGATGTGGAAGGCGAAGAGGAAGCCCGGGGTCGAGCTTCCTCCTCGGAAATAAAACTAGTCTTGACTTCCAGAAGCGCTGCGGACTTTCTGATCGGTCGCCTTCACGTCTGCTGAAGATTCGCCTGTGGAGGAAATATCTTCCGCCCCAGTGTTCTTCAGGATTTCCTTCGCTCGCTTGATCTCGTCAGAGGTATCGCAGTGAACGGAGAGCAAAATTCCGCCCTTCTGCACGCGACCTTCATACCGTTTGGCTTCAAATTCCGGGATGCCCATGCCGATCAGAGCACCTGTGAAGCCGCCCACAGTGCCGCCTACTCCCATTCCCGCGAGAGTAGCCATGATTGGGCCCGCAGCGATCAGAGGACCGACGCCCGGGATCGCGAGAGCGCCAATGCCGGCCAACAACCCAAGTGCGCCGCCGAGAACCGCACCGGAACCCGCACCTGCGGTTGCGCCCTCCGGCGCTTTGGTAGCTTTTTCGGTTCCAATTTCTCTCGAGCCGAGATTATCGGGAAGCAATGCGGAAATATCCGCGGCGGGAAAACCGGAACGAACCAGCGTATCGGTCGCGCTGTCGGCGCTCGGTAGCGTGGCGTAAATTCCGAATACAGCAGTGTTTTTGCCTGACATTTGAGTGTTCTCCTTTTTTAGGTGCGAGCCGCAGTTCTACGTCGCGGCGTTACTGCGATTATTTTGCGGGAGCAATTTCGAGTTCGTTCGCGACGTTACCGGCGCCGGCGACGGCAACGGCCTTCGCTTCGATGCTTGCCTTTTCATCTTCGGAACGGACGGGCCCCTTCAGCGTGACTTTGCCGTCTTGAGAAATGATCTTGATGTTGTGCGCGTAGGTGGAAAGCGATTTGTCTTTGTAGATCGAAGCGCGAATTTGCTTGGTGAGATTGCGGTCGGCCGTGTTCATCTTTTGTTGGTCGGCCGTCGTCGCGCCCGGGTTCGCATCGCCTTGGTTCTGCTTCGTGTTGTCCGCCGCAGCCTGTTGCGCTGAAAGAGCAGGGCCCGCGAGAAGCGACATGCCAAGTAATATTGGCGCTCCCCAAAGCCATGAAGATTTTCGATTCGTAAACTTTCGAGTCATTTTTTACCCCTTTGTTTTTCCGCGTTGTTTCACAGACCAACGCGCGGATCGAACTGCTGGGCTCGTCGGACTTAGAAATGCAAACTATGTGCCATCGCAGCAGCGAGAGTATTTCCGATCCGCTTGCGGGGCCATACGGAGAAGGACGTAGATTGCCGATTGTATTGAGGTACGAGCTTGCGAGATTAGAAGCTTCTAACGAAAGTGCCTGCTGGATCGGCCCGAGCGATGTTCGCTCTCCCGAGGCTCTACAGCGATCCCCTTAGCCCAGTAATGCGATGTCCGTATGGTGCAGCGACCTTAGTACGAGTAGAAACGTGGCGACAGGTTCTCGTATTGCTCGCCAACACACTCGAAGCGAGCCACTCGGATTCTACTTACAGGAGGCGTTATGTTGCGTTGGGCTTTGGCGTTTTTTGTAGTCGCGCTGATCGCAGCCGTGTTTGGGTTCCTGGGAATCGCGGCGGCCGCAGTATCCATAGCGAGGGTCTTGTTCGTTGTATTTCTGATACTGTTCCTCGTGTCGCTGGTGGGCGGCTTGGTGCGACGGGTATAAGTTCCGGCGATGAGGTAGCGAGACAGACTCGAAGCGGAGTTTCTGAAGCAGCGATAAGGAGATTAATCAGATGAAGAGTGCAACGATAGCCGGGCTCGTTCTCGTGGTGCTCGGGGTGCTCGCGCTCGCCTATCAAGGCTTCACCTACACAACACACAAAAAGGTTCTCGATGTGGGTCCCATCCAGGCGACGAAGGAAGAGCACAACACGGTTCCGATACCTCCGATCATCGGGGGCCTCGCGCTGATTGGCGGAATTGCGCTGATCGTGGCGGGCAACAAATCGTAGCGGATTGTTTCAAATTGCCGCTGGCTCGGAGTGAACCAATCTTCCGCGCCAGCGCGACGCGAAATTCCGCAGTTCCTTCAGCGAGCAGCCATCGTTTTAATTACGCCGCAAAAAATCATGCCATAACTTCATCGAAAGGCTTCATCCCAGCACGACTCGAATGTTGTGAACCGCACCGTCGTCCACGAGCGGAATATTCGCGGCTCCAGCCAGCAACTTTCCATCCAGCTCGGTGATCGCCACTCCTCGCGTGACGCCGGAAGGATTTTCGACGCGTATCTTGTAGGTTGCGGAGTGATAACGGAAATCGATGGAATAGGACGGCCAGTTGCGTGGAATACACGGATCGATGGCGAGCAACATTCCGCGCAAGCGAAATCCAAGGATCCACTCGATACCGGCGCGATAGAGCCAACCGGCCGAGCCCGTGTACCAAGTCCATCCGCCACGTCCCACGTGGGGAGCTTCGGCATAGACGTCGCCTGAAAGAACATAGGGCTCGACTTTGTAGCGCTGCACGCCGGCGCGAGAGTTTGTGCGATTGATTGGGTTCATCATGCGGAAAAGTTCGGTGGCTCTGTCGCCATCGCTAAGCGAGGCAAACGCGATCAGCATCCAGGTTGCTGCGTGAGTATACTGGCCGCCGTTTTCACGTATGCCTGGAAGGTAGCCTTTGATGTAGCCAGGATCGCGCGGAGTGTGATCAAAGGGAGGCGTGAGAAGCAGAATCAATCCTTCCTGCCGCCGCACGAGTTGGCTTTCTGCCGCCGCCATCGCTCGCGTCCCGCGGCCCCATTCTGAAGCGCCGCTGATCACGCCCCACGACTGGGCGATGGAATCGATTCGGCATTCCAGATTTTGTGAAGAGCCAAGCGGACTACCGTCGTCAAAATAAGCGCGGCGGTACCATTCGCCGTCCCAGCCGTCGCGTTCGAGCGCGGCTTTGAGCGCACTCACATGTAATCGCCACGCTTCGGCGCGCTTGCGTTCTCCACGGGCATCCGCGATTTTTGCAAACTCCCATAAAACCGTGTGTAGAAACCAGCCAAGCCACACGCTTTCGCCCTTTCCATCCTGGCCCACTCGATTCATGCCGTCGTTCCAATCACCGGTGCCCATCAACGGCAAGCCGTGGGCGCCAACGGTGAGGCTACGATCGAGCGCTCGCGCGCAATGCTCGAAAAGCGTGCCGCGCTGGCTGGAAACGCGCGGCTCAAAGTACGATTCCTTTTGACCCTCAGCCAGCACATCGCCTTCTAGAAACGGTACCTGCTCCTCAAAGATGGCCATGTCACCGGTGGCTTCGGTGTACTGGACGGCGGCATACGGCAGCCACAGAAGATCGTCAGAGATGCGAGTGCGAACGCCCCGTCCCGATGGCGGATGCCACCAGTGCTGGACGTCACCTTCGACAAATTGGCGTGAAGCCGCCCGCAACAGATGTTCTCGCGCAACGCTACGCCTGGCGATACCCAGCGCCATGACGTCCTGAAGTTGATCGCGGAATCCGTACGCGCCACTCAGCTGATAGAACGCAGCGCGAGCCCATACGCGGCAACTCAGCGTCTGATACAGCAGCCAGCGATTGAGCATCAGGTCCATGCTCGGATCAGGAGTCGTTACCTGCACCGCGCTGAGGAGGTCGTCCCAGCTTCGCGTCACCTCGTCTAGAGTGTCGTCGAGATTTACCGTCCGAAAACGATTCAGCAACGACCGGGCCTGATTTGCGTTTTCGGCCTGCCCAAGAAAAAACACCACATCGATCCGGCCGCCAGGACGCAATTCGAATGTAGTCTGCAGAGCAGCGCAAGGATCGAGAGCTGCTCCCACTTTTTGCGACAGTGGGCCGCCTCGTTCCAATGCTGCCGGACGTTCCGGTCCGCCATTGCGTCCGAAAAACTCCGTGCGATCGCCGGTGTACGAAGTCTGCCGTCCTCCGAGATCCGCAAACGCGATTCGTCCGCCGAACTCGCCTGCCCAGGCACTTCGCGCAAAGAGGGCGCCAGAAGAAGGATCCACTTCGGTGATGACGTAGGGCGCCGATCCACTGCGTGAGCTTCCCAACACCCATTCAGCGTAGGCCGTGACCGAGAGCCGGCGCGCGCGGCCGGAATTGTTCTGCAAACTGAGCCTGGAAATTTTGATCGAATCGGTCGTGGGCACAAACTGCAGGAGATCGAGCGCGAGGCCGTGGGATCGGTGCTGGAAACGACTGTATCCCTGGCCGTGCCGAGCCACATAGGTTGCAGCTTCATCGCGAATGGGAACCGGAGTAGGACTCCAGACCTCTCCCGTGCTCTCATCGCGGACATAAATCGCTTCACCGGGAGTGTCAACAACATGATCGTTGGACCAGGGCGTGAGTTGATTTTCGTGGCTGTTGATCGACCACGTGAATCCCGAACCTGATTCCGAAGCAATAAATCCGAAGTATGGATTCGCGATAACGTTGATCCAGGGCTCGGGAGTGCGCAATCCTTCGGTCATGACGGTTACGTATTCCCGGCCATTTCCAGCAAAGCCGCCAAAACCATTGAAAAACTGTAGCGATTCCGCGGGCGGCGGGACGTCCGGATACCTTCCCGGACGAGCGGGCCGCAACGGCGCCGGCACGAACGGTTCGCGGAGCTGAGACCTGGTGATCTGCTCGGCGAGGGTGCCGCGGCGGCTGAGAAGCACGACGCGGGCGACGCTCTGAAGCTGCGTGCGTGTCTGCGGCGAAACCAAATCTCCGCGAAGCAAGAAAATCTTGCCGCTGGCGGCGCTGGTATCCGGCGCAAGCCTCAGCTGGCTCCCGCGCACGAGCGCCTCGAGCGATCCTTGCAATTCCTGGACGTACGACGGCGCCTTTTCGTTGATGATCACCACGTCGGCGGACAACTGTTTCATGCGCCAGTATTCGTGGGCGCGCAGCAATTGCCGAATGAGCTCAAAATCCTCGGCGTCGTCGATGCGCGCGAGGACAATCGGCAAGTCGCCGGAAATCCCCTGAGCCCACAGCGTACTGCGCTCCAGAGCGATCGCGCTCAACACATCGGATGTAGGCCGCATGGACGCATCGGAATACAGAACGGCATTCGCCAGGCGTTGGAACAGATGCGCTTCATCGACTGTGATTCCCAGGTGTTGAAGCTGAACCTGTGCTTGCGTCCAGGCGAGCGTACGTGTTCGCTCATAGGTTCTGGCGTCGTGGTGCTTGTCCGCTAAATCCAAAACGGCTTCGCGCGTGGAAGCGATAACGGTTGAAAAGACCAGGTGCGCCGTCTTGCCGGGAGGAATGTGCACGGTGAGGCGCAGAGAGATGGCAGGGTCAAGCACCGAACCGACCGTGTTTGACAGCGGCCGTCCATCGACAATCGACACTGGATTGCGAGCGCTGCGGCCACGGCCGAGGAATTTCGCTCGATCTGTCTCGTACTGAAGCTCGCCAACGATTTCAGCATCTGCAACGAGCACGTGCGCGGCCCAAACCTCGGGTTCATCTTCCGAGCGCTTGCGGCGCGTTGCAACAATCGCACCAATGGCGGGCACAAATTCTGTTTCTACGAATAAGTTAGCGAAAGCTGGATGCGCTACGTCCGCCGCTTGGGAGGTGAGAGACAGTTCCGCGAACGACGTCACCTGGATGTCTCGTGCGCGCACGCCCATATTCGAAATCGAAACGCGGCGGATCTCCGCATTATCTTCGGACGACACGAATACTTCGAGGGTCGTCGTCAACGAACGGTCCCGCCGGATAAATTCGGCGTGATCCTCATAGAACACGGCCTCGTAGGAATCCGGCTCGACGCCGGTCGGCTGGTAGCCGGCCGACCATATGTTTCCCGTCTGTTGATCGCGAAGATAGAGGTAGGTGCCCCAGTTATCTCGCGTGAGATCCTCGCGCCAGCGAGTGACCGCGATATCGCGCCAACGGCTGTAGCCTGAACCCGCTGCCGTGAGCATCACGGAGTAGTGACCGTTCGAGAGAAGCTGTGTTCTCGGAGTGGCGTCGTGGGGAGTTTTAAACCGGCGCACCACCGGCGGAACCAACTCTCGCACTTGCGCCGCTTCTGTCACTTCTTCCGCGCGCGGCCGCGCCACCAGCACGTCTCGCGGTGTGCGCTCCTGCAAAAGGAGTTCGGTAGCCTGCACGATCGGCTCGGCGTGGAAGCGGGTCCTCATCACGCCGTCTTTGAGGGCATTCGCAAATGAAACCAGCGACATACCCTGATGATGGGCCATGAACGCGTGCACCACCGCGACATCCTCGCCTTCGGGCAATCGGCTACTGGTGTAATCGAGGGCTTCGTAAAAACCGTAAACGCCCAATCCGCCGGCGTGGCGAATGCGCAGTAGATTGTGCGCTGCCGCGGTCGGATCGACCATTGTTGCAAGAGCGGTGGCGTACGGCGCGATCACGAGATCCTGAATCAACCCGCGCTTGAGGCCGAGCCCTGGCACTCCGAAGCTGGAATACTGATAGGTAAAGTCAATATCGCGACCGTTATACGCGGACTCCGAAATGCCCCACGGAACTCCACGCTCCTCACCATACTCGATCTGTCGAGAAACAACGTGCGCATACGTTTGGCTCAGCAAACTCTCCGCCGGCGATCGCATCACGAGGGCGGGCATCAGGTATTCGAACATCGAGCCAGACCATGAAATGAGAGCGGAGCCATGCCCCACGGGCGTCAAGGCCCTTCCGAGGTGGAACCAATGCGAAGAGGCAACGTCGCCCTTTGCGATGGCAATAAAACTAGTGAGCCGGGCTTCGGAGGCAAGCAAGTCGTAACAACTGGTATCCAAACTCCCGTCGGTGGCGCGATAGCCGATTGAGAAAAGTTTACGAGTCTTGTCGAAAAGAAATGTGAAATCCATTTCGTCGAAAAATTTCTGCGCAATCTGTACGAGCGCGTGTAGACGCCGATCCAACCCGGCCGCTTCGGCCGCCGATTTTTGGATCGCGCGAACGAGGGCGTCGATTCGCGCGAGAGTTGTCCGGTTTCCGAGAGAATCGGAGATGAGCCGGCTCCCGAGCGCAGTGAGTTCGCGAATGGCAGCCTCAAAGCGTTCCGGCGCATCTTGCAAGGAGGGAAGACTTTGGAAAAAGGGGGCGATCACCGCCCATTCAGGAGCATCTTCCGGACGGCGCTGTGCCATCGCGACGATTTCCGCCGGTTCCAGTCGTAACCAGGGAATCAGGACTAAAGCATCCTGGTAATGGCTTTCCACGCATGCCTGTGCAGCTTCGGCCCACACCCGCACTTCGGAATCGGCAGGATCTCCCAGTTCTTGAGCGAGTGTCTGGGCAATGTCGGCAACGGTCTGCGCACGCCCCTTCAATTCGACGAACCGGACGGCCCAGTCCGCCACATCCGCAGGGACTTGATCGCATCGCAGTAGCAGCGCCTCTGCCGCGTTGCTGAGTTGTTTTCGAGTGACGGCGTGAGTGCGTCGCGGTTCGATAATTTTCCCGAGCGCTTCCTGAAGCAGTACGACCGAATCCGCAACTCCTTCCAGGATTCCAGGTTCGATCGATGAGTTGTGAATCTGCTCGCGACATCCGTTAGCTACAGCCAGCAGGTGGCCGGCCATGTTTCCGCTATCAACGGAAGAAATATATTTGGGGTCCAACGGGCGGAGATCGCGCGTGTCGTACCAATTGTACAAATGGCCGCGAAATCGCTCCATCTGAGTGATGGTTTGCAGCGTAGCTTCCAGCCGCTCGGCTGTCTCCGCGGTTCCGATCCAGCCGAAGTCCCGCGCCGAAAGAACCGACACAAGATAGAGGCCGATATTCGTCGGGGAAGTGCGGTGAGCGATGACGGGCTTCGGTTCTTCCTGGAAATTATCGGGAGGAAGCGAATGGTCGACATTTGAAACGAAGGTCTCGAAGAATCGCCAGGTGCGGCGGGCAATCCAGCGAAGAGCTTTCGCATCCGATGGCGCAAGGATTTCCTCGTCGAGTTGTCCAGGAGGAAGGCTGATCCATCTTGCGACCGCGGGTGCGGCAATCCACAAAAGCACCAGCGGAGTCGCCGCAGTCAACGCGATCGGCCGTTCCACAGCGACGGCTACGAACGCGGCGAGCGCAAGAAGCACGCCGCCGCGCATGCGCATGAACATTCCGTAGAGATTCAAGTCGACCGAGTACTTCGCTTGCGCCGCCGTCATCCACTCCAACAGATTCTTGCGGGTAATAAACAATCGGACCAGCGTTCGCACGATCGCGTCTGCCATCAGCCAGGCTTGATACGCAAGAAGGACGACCGTCAATCCGATTTGGACTGCTCCGAGATAGAGATCCGATAGCACCCCCCGAATATGGCTGCGTTTCGAAATGCCGCCGAGCCGTGGACTCAGTCCCGTAAGAAATGGAATCAACGCCGGAATTGAGATGGTCGCAAGAATGAATGTGGTCCACATCCAAGGCGACACATCAGGCACCAGCCAGCCAGCAACCAGAGTTAAAAATGTGCAGGGCGCTGAAAGGGTGCGGCGCAAATTGTCGATCATCTTCCAGCGGCTGAAGGCAGGGATGTGAATCCGGCGAGTCTTGTCTCCGATTACGGTCGTTCGGCCGAAGATCCACGGGAGCAACTGCCAGTCTCCACGCGCCCAACGATGTTGGCGCGCCGCCGAAGCTTCGTAGTGCGATGGGAAATCGTCGAAGAGCTCAATGTCCGTGGCAAGCGCCGTTCGAGCGAAGACGCCTTCAAAGAGATCGTGGCTAAGCAAAGTGTTTTCCCGGACTTTACCCGCCAACGACGCTTCAAACGCATCGATGTCGTAAATTCCCTTTCCGGTGTACGAACCTTCCCGAAACAAGTCCTGATATACGTCCGAGATGGCCGAAGCGTATGGATCGATGCCGCTCGGCCCCGAAAAAACCCTTTGGAACAGCGAGCCTTCTCCCCTAGTGGGAAGCGACGGAGTGATGCGCGGCTGCACCAGCGCATAGCCTTCCACCACGCGCCCTTCTTCCGCATCAAATTGGGGCCGGTTGAGCGGATGCGCCATCGTCCCGATCAAACGACAAGCTGTTCCGCGCGGCAGGCGGGTGTCTGCGTCGAGTGTAATTACGTAGCGAACAGCTGCAATCTCTTCTGGAGCGCGGCCACCCGTGGGAAGGAAGGACGTGGCCGTGGAGCCGCGAAGAAACTGATTCAATTCGTGGAGTTTTCCGCGTTTGCGCTCCCATCCCATCCATTTCTGTTCGCGTTCGTTCCAGAGCCGCTTGCGATGATAGAGAAGGAACCGGTCGCCGCCTCCCGGCGCTGGACCGTGGCGCTGATTGAGCCTGGCAATGCCATCGACGGCTGCAGCTAGAAGCTCGTCATCGCCCGGGAGATTCTCGCTCGACGCATCCGTCCAATCGGACAGCAGCGCAAACCGCAGGTCCCCGTCCGCGTTCGCCAGGTAGTGAACTTCGAGCCGTTCGACTTGCTCCTTGATTGAATCTTCCGACGTTAGAAGCGTGGGCACAGCCACAAGGGTCCGCAATTCTTCGGGAACGCCGGCGCGCAGTTCGAGACGAGGTAATGTGCGGGGCCCCAGCAAATCGGTAACGGCGCGATTGATGAGCGCGATCGCGAGGTCGGAAGCAGGAACAAGAGCGAGCAAGCCGAATAGAACGAGATACATGGTGCTCAATCCCAGCTCGTGTGCGCGATTCAGCGGGATCGCCAGAATCATTGCGGTGAGGATGAAGATCGTTCCCAAATAACCCGGGACGGCAGCCCGCACATATTGACGGAGAAGCCAGCGTCTCCATGGAACGCGGAACTCCAGCTCTCGCTCAAAAGCCTGCCGTCCCTGGGAAATCAGGTAGAAGCCGGGATCGAACCGTTTTCCGTCCGCCGGCTGCCCGTTTGTGTTGCCTTCGGAGCGGGCGCGCTTGGCGCGATGGACGGCGCGCGTGGCAATTTCGATTTCGGTGTAGCGCGAACCGCGGGAGAGATCTTCGATGGCATGACGATATTGATCGCGCGTGGCAAAATCCATTTCACCGTAGGCGCTTCCATCGCGCAAAATTTCGTCAACCAAGCTGACGCTCTCGAAAAATGCCGGCCAATCGAACGCAGAGGTCAACCGCATGCTCGTGATGATGTTGCGCACGGTGACGCTCATAGCGGCTTGCTCTTGATGTTCCGCGCGTACGATTTCATCCGCGGAGGAGCCTTGAGCCGAGAGACGTTCGTCGAGCCACAGCAGGATGGGCCCGACCTTCGGGTCTAAATCGCGCAAACGCTGCACGAGCTGGACTGCGAAGGCGCGATCCAGCGGTTTATTCTCAAAGCTCCTCAGAGCTGTGGCCGGCGCTACTGCGGCGAAGCCTCCTCCGGTACCGAGGAGCCGGTCCGCAAGAACATCCGCTTCCGCGCGCGCGTGGCGGCTCTGCACGATACGCTCAGACACTCTGCGCAAATTTTCCACCAATACCACGCGCAGAGTGATTGCCACTGCCCAAAGCTCGCCGATCGTAAGCGGTTGAACGCGCTGGTAGGCGTTTACGAAGCGACGCAGAACATCCGGATCGAAGCGGCTGTCGGTGTGCGCCACAAAGGCCCACGCGATTCCGAAAACGCGCGGGTAGCCCCCCAGGTGGCCGGATTCAAGTTTGGGCAGCTTGTTATAGAAACCCGGAGGAAGGTCGTCACGAATCTCGCGCAGCTGCTCCTCGACGATGTAGAAATTGTCGACGAGCCACTCCGCCGCGGGTGTGATGGACTGCTCGAGTGTGATTGCCTTGGCCGTTTCGCGGTAGTACTCGAGGAGAACGCGCCCATTTTCGAGCACGCGCGGAAGCAGTGGCCGCCCTTCATCGGAACTTTGGGTGACGGTCTGAGCGGCGGCCAGCGTCTCCGCGTGTTGCTCGAGGCGTTCGATACTAAATAGCTCGGCGCGAATCGGCTCCTCGAGTTCAGGGGACACGATGAGCGGCGTGGTGGATGTAGTCATTTCTTCGATCGATTCACTGCAGCTACAGATCTAGCGCGACTGCGGACGAACGAAGCGGGGCTTCGTGCTGCAACCCAACGACTATAGCAGCTCTGGCGAACGGCGGCGTTAGATTTGCCATGCTACGTCGTAAAAGGGAAAGCACTTAGTTCTTCGGGTGTACAAAGAGAAATACGAATATGAACACAGCGTTAAAGAGCTCGGCAATGGCTTCGAGGGCGCGTCCGCTTCGATTCCGGGTCCGAGGCACAGTGACAAACGACTTGTCCATCGCGCCGCCTATCCGGCCTTGCGCAGATCCAAGTGATTCCCGGCGGCATGCGAGGTATTTTTCGCGGAAATTGGCAGTTGCGGCGCGTGATCGCGCTTTGTGAATGCCGCGCGCAGAATTCGGTCCATATCCGCCTTTCGATATGGATGGCAAATGAAGTCAAACGCACGGATGTTCAGCGCCGCGAGGTAATCTCTGTATTCGTGCGGGCACGCCGGTTCGCAAACGATGATTGCGGGGATTTCTTGCGGCTGCCGTTTCAAGTGGCGAACCACATCCCGGTACGTACCGTCAATCAGCCAGAAACCGCAAAAGCAAGCGGAGACAGTCTCTCTCGCCAGAGCCGCTCTCACTTCTTCGACGCTCTTGGCCCAGATCGTTTTCAACCGATACAATTGCAACAGCTCGCGCATGTTCTCGCCGATCGTCGCGTCCACTGTCGCCACGAGTACTGTGGGAACCTGCAGCGCTGGGTGAAAACTCTCCGGCGATGAACTATCTATCGCGATTACAGGATTGCCATCGACAGGCACTGACTGATCCATGGAAGGATGCCTTTCTACTATTGGCCGGGGAGAGAAAGAAAAGTGGCCCAGCCCTCAGACCTTGTTTGAAAAGGTCCCTCACTTTCCGCTCTCTCCCGCAGTCGAATAATCTTTGAAAATGGAAGTTACGCCAATACAGCCATGGCGTTAGGCCGACAGGAAAGTTCCTGTAGGCGATGTCATCCTCACTTCAAAAGCCGGGATAATGGAAAAATTCTGCGCGTCGGGACGTCAATTACGCGCGGAAAAGACGTCTGGAAATCTTATCGGCTGGGAAGTCAAAAATAACATTTGCCCTGCGGCTCCGCAAGAAGAAACTATGCTTCCACAATCTGATTCCGCACCGCGTATCGAACCAACTCGCTGACGGTGTGCAGCTGGAGCTTGCGCATGATGTTCGCGCGATGGGTTTCCGCGGTCTTCACGCTGATATTGAGCGACGCAGCCACCTCTTTGCTGCTCTTGCCTTCCGCTAGTAGCTGGACAATTTCCCGCTCGCGCGACGTCAACCGGTCGCGAAGGGTGGTGGGAAGTTCCGGGCGCATCCTACCTTCTTTGAAGCTCGTTAACATCACTTCGGTGGCGCGCGGGGTAAGAAATGGCTTGTGATTTGCGAGCGTTTCCACAGCAATAATCAGATCCCGGTCGGAATCCGATTTCACGATGTAACCGCGCACCCCAGCTTCGAGAATGTCGCGGATTAATTGGTCGGAATAATGCATCGAGAGAATCAAAATCTCGGTGTTCGGCGATTCCTTGCGAATTCGCTTGGCCGCATCGACACCATTCAGATCCGGCATGCTGATATCCAAGATCGCGATATCCGGTTTCATTTCTCCGGCCAGCTTCACGGCTTCGCGACCGGTGCTTGCCTCGCCGCACACTTCCCACCCTGAGCGCGATACGAGCATTCCCTTGATTCCACGTCGCATCAGATCATGGTCGTCGGCAATCAAGATACGAAGTGATGGCACTTTTTGTCTCCTCAGATAGAGAATGGCGTCAGCACGGTCGCAAGGAGCTCTAAGAACGGGTCACTGGTAAGACGCTTTAACCTGACAACTGGTTCCGCGTCGATGATTGTCCTGACTTCCGCGCTTCACTGTGTCGGCGCCCGTCCGATGATTATTGTAGGTTTGCCTGCAACTTCACTCCATGCCGGAGGCATGTCGGCTGTGATTTAAGAATACATCTTCGCCGACGAATACAGCATAACTCTTCCTGCAACGTAGCTTGGTTTCGGGCCAATACCTATCGGCGTCATCCTGTAGGCGATGCGAGGGTTTCACTGTAGGTCGCAAGCGTCTCAATTGAGAAATCTTAGTGGCAAATTCCCGGATTCGGTGCGGAAGCTGCCTCAAAATGACGTGTTGAGAACCTCTCGCCGCAGAGTTTCTCCAAGTGGGGTACCGGCTTCAGCGATTCGAAGGTGGAAGGAAACACCGGGCGGCAGCGTGCACGTCTTCGAAGAAAGAATCGCGAGGGCTCGAAAAATCTGCCCGCGCGAATGACTGGCTAAACAGGCTTCGGGATATTCTTGCCTTGAAAGAAAGGCTTGTGCTGCCCCATTGCTTCGACAGCAGCGACAAGCCAGTTCGCCTGCGATTTCAGCAGGTATCCGGTCGCTCCCACTTTCTGTGCTTGCTGCACGATTTGAGTGGAATCGTGCTGAGTGAAAATGAGGATTTCAGCAGTGGGAACGGCTTTTTTGATCTCCGGCGTGGCTTCGAGACCGCTCATCTGCGGCATCGTAACGTCCATGATCACGACATCGGGTTTCAATTCCCTTGCTTTCCCAATCGCTTCCGCACCGTCGGCAGCCTGGCCCACCACTTCCCAGTCTCCGCGCGTACCGAGGAGCCTTTCCAAAGCAGATCGCACCGCCTTCTCATCATCCACAATCAAAATTCGAAGATTTGACATTAAAGGTCCTTCAAGAATTCTGACAATCCTCTCTCAATCACGATAGAAACTGCGTAAGTCCCTTCTGTCCCCAGCTGGACTTGAGATCAGCAATATCTCTGCCATGCCGCCGCTAAAAACCCGTTCACCGCCTCAAAGCTGCGAAATATGTACGTTCCATTTTGAAAATTTACACGCCGGACGGTCAGCAAAATCTCGGCATATCTCAGCCTTCTCGTAAACTTCTACGTTTCTTACAGTTGGGGCAGGCCTCCACGCCTCACGTTGGCGGGCGAATTGCACACTCACCAGCGCCGGTTTACGCGCGCATTCTCGCGGACGCGGCAGACGCCTCAAGGGGGACGTATGCATGGCACCTATGACATCTTCAGTGGCGTGCCAGAAAATGGGCCGATTTGGGTTGAAACTATTCACGGCTTGGAAAATGCGAGATCCCGACTCAACGTGCTGAATCAATTGAAGCCCGGCGATTATTTCGTTTTTGATTCACACGCGGCAAGAATCATTTACTCGACCGCCACGACCACCCATCTATCACAAACTCCCGCACGAGATCTCCGTACGCCTCGCCGCGCGAGCTTTTTTCGCTACCTAAAGTCTGCCCATTAAAAACAGAATGAGCAGGACGAGCAGTACCAGACTGATTCCTCCGCTCGGGTAGTAGCCCCACCGTCTGCTGTGCGGCCACGCTGGCAAACTTCCAAACAGCGCCAGTATGAGAACAACACTCAATATCAACAGCAACATTATTCCTCTTCAGCCCTGCGACGAGTGACTCTGCGATCCCTGCTCTTTTTTTCACGCCGCTCAGTGACAGCTCGCTCAACGAGTCTTCTAATGCCGTGCTCTCCGCAAAGAATACGCGAGGCGGCTCCGAGACTTGGCATGGGATTTGGCGATTACTGAGATAAGGCTAAGCCTACAAACTGGCATTCGCCATCAAGCGAATACTGTAGGCGCTATTTCCAGGTCTAGTAGACAGACACTGCGTTGATCGCTTTCGACTCGATGACCATAGGTCATGAATCTTGGCTGTTTGATATTGCGCACGAAGCCGGTAAGGCGGAATGCCGTTCGAGTTACACGCTCCGCTGTATTCCTGGAGCGAATGTTTGAATCCAGAATGCCGGTGAAATGCGATTTCGTCGAGACTCAAAGACCGCAGAAGAACGAGAATGTTTTTCTTCCGCATTGTTCCGCCGCGCTGAAGAAGACCTGTTCCATCAGTACCAGATCTCAATAGGCCAGTGGGGAATGAAACTCGTCGACGGGCGATGTCGTTCTTAAATTCTAGGGAGGATCGCGATGGCCAAATATGGAAAGGCAGCAAGCAAGAGCGTCAAGAGTGCAATGCACAGGGAAAAGCGCGGAACACTTCGATCCGGTAAAGGAGGCAAGGGTGGGAAAGTAACGAGCCGGAAACAGGCAATCGCCATCGGCCTGTCAGAAGCGCGGAAAAAAGGCGCCAAGGTTCCGCGCAAGAAATCGTAGAACTCCGTTTTGATCGCCGCGCGATTCTACAACGAGGACTCCCGGCGTACGATTCAATTCCACTCATTGCAGCCGGTGTTGAGCGATGGGCCAGGGCGGAGTTGTTCGCTGCCGCCCCGGCCGGTCGCGGTCATCTCAGACGCCTAGTGCTTCTCCTTCGGAGGCGCTGATTGATGAGGAGAAGCCTGATGCGGCTGCTGTTTCTGTTCCAGGTGCTGTTGCTGCTGGACGTGCTTCTCCTGCAAATGTTGTGTTTGTTGCTGGTGCTTCTGCTCCACCTGCTGCTGTTTTGCTTCGTTCACTTTCTGTTGCTGCATCCGCTGGTGTTCTTTGTCCTGTGACTGCTGCAATTTCTGCCGCTGCTTGTCTTGTTGCGTGTTGAGCTTCTCCTGCTGCTTCTGATATTTCTGATCCACCTTTGCATTGCCCGTCGGCGTAGGCGTGTGGTGTTCTGCCGGCGGAAGGTCCTTCGGGTGCACGGCCGGTTTCGAGTGACCCGCAGTCTCGTGTTCGTTAAACGCTCCCGGTCGAGGAGTGGCTGCAATCGCCGGTTTCCCATGATTGACGGATGCTCGCAGTTCACGATTCGAGCGCGCTGCTTCAACGTGCTGGTTCTGAACAGCCTGAGGCGGAAGATGCCGTTCGTGTTCGGCTTCCTCCTGTTCGTGCGTGGCGCGCGCTTCGATTCCACCTCTGCCGCCGTTGTAGCTCACGCGCGTTACGTTTCTAACGTCAACTCGCTTTTCGTAGACATTGTGAACCACGGTTACGTTTATGTTTGTTACTGAACGATTGTAGTAAAAGTGACCGCCTTCCCAACGTCCGCCTTCATACCCGCGGCCGTCGTAACCAAATCCGTATACGACCCCGCCGTAGAATCCGATCCGCGGGCCCCAGTATCCTGCGTGGAAAATAAAAGCGCTGCCGCCCCAACCCCAGTAAGGCGGCGTCCACAAGTATCCAACTTCCGGCGCTTCCACCCACGTTCCGGGAACCCAGTAGTAATCGTCGCCGTCCCAAGCCCAGTATCCGGGCGTCCAGATATATCCGTCACCTGGACACACAGGCTGTTCATACACAGGCAATTCCGGCGGCGCAATCGTCACCGAAACATTCACTTGCGCGAAAGCTGCGATCGGCAGGAACAGCATTCCCGCCGCCAATAACAGTGCACGTAAGAACCGCATATTCTTAAGCCTCCTGTTCCTGAATTTGGATTAGTTCCCTGGTTGCGCTTGCTCCCGCTGGGCGCGCGGGTTAATTCTGTTTAATGAGGACCGAATCGCTGACGTGTTTTCAAAACGCTTCTACATCAATACACACAATTCTGAAAGAAGGAGTCCCTCGTTGCCATACCATTATACCTGTAGCATGGAGCGAACTATATTCTAGTCCCGAAATTGTCTACAAAAATACATCTCGGCGGAAGCGAGCCGCGAAGGAGCGCTTAAGATATCGCAACAACGGTCTCGGGCTTCGCAGCCGGCGTTGTCTGGAGTGCTTCGACAAATTCCACGAGGGTCGTAAACGCGCGCGAACCCTCCGCCAGTCCGACTCGCTGGCTGAGCTTCGCCGGTTCGCCCGAAAAACGCCACAGCCCAACCAGGATTTTCAGCTTCGGATCCTGCACACGCAATTTGGCGTAGAGCGCACGCACGTGTGGTACTGCGAACGGAGGCAGCGCCGAAATACAAACGACGTCGGGCTTTTCCTCCTTCACTTGAGCGAGCATTTCTGAAGTGGTACCCACGGAGGCACACTGAGCGTGATGTCCGGCTCGTTCCAGAACTTGAGCGAGCATTGTGCCCACGATCTCATCCGCTTCATCTCGAGCCGGCAGACAGAGAATGTTCTTCGAATTTTCCGCACGCGACACACTCTGCGCCACCGAAGTCTGTACTTCGGCGCCGTCAGGATGGGAACGCGCCTCGGCGCCTCGAGGCTCCCACAATTCGTCAACTAACTCGCGCGTGCTCTGGCTGATGAATTTTTCAGTTGCCTCGTCCAGGCGGTTCTGATGCCGGTCCTGTTCCGCCAGACTCAAAGCGGGAATCAAAACGGAATCGTAAAGTTCTTCGAGCGTCTTTTCCTGCAAATAATGTTCCAACACCTGCCGCGCTTCATTGTGGTCCAACGCGAGAAGACGCTGGTAGAAGCGGGAGTCTGGCGTCAATGCGGGCTCATCGCCGAGCAAAATGTGGAGAATTCGAAGCTGGGGAAAATGCCGACCCACGACGAGCAGGCAAACCGTGAGCGGAGTGGAAAGAACCAGCCCGATCGGTCCCCAGATCGCCGTCCAAAAAATGGCTGCTACGAGAATCGCGATCGATGAAATGCCGGTGTGCGCGCCGTATAGCATGGGCTCTACCAGATTTGAGACGATGAGTTCCGTGACAACGAATAGAGCCAGGGTTTCCAGGGGTTTTGACCACCCGGTGAACACGGCCATCGAAAGCAGCAGCGGCATGATGCCCGCGAGCGGAGGTCCCACGTAGGGAAGAAATCGGAGAATGCACGCAAGCGCGCCCCACAGCAATGCGCCGGGCACTCCGATGAAATGAAGGCAAACACCGATGAAAATTCCATAGCAGGCGTTGACAATCGTTTGCATCAGCAGATATCTGCTCACGCGCGCGCTCGCATCATCGAGAGTCTGGGTCACGAGATGAAGGTGGCCCTCTCCCGCGAGCGAAATCAGGCGGTTTCTCAGATCTTCGCGGCGAATCAACATGAAGATCGTGAACACGAAAACGATGAGCGTGCTCGCGAGCAGCTCCAGCGCGTTCTGAACCGATTCGAAGGGCTCAATCGAGGTATGAACCACTTCTACCGGAACGGGCTCTACGGAGTCTCCCGAGCGATTACGCACGGGATGCGTCACTCCATTCCCTTCGGAACGAGCGGGCCCGGCAGGAGCAGCCAGCTCTTTGCCGATTTCCGTCATTGTGTTTGTCGCATTGTCCAGCGTGCGATTCGATGAGGAGTGAAGCGAGGCCAGCTTCTGCCTGATGTTGGATTTGTAAGCCGGAAGTTGATTCACAACGTCACTCAGTTGCTTTGTCACCGTCCAACCGAGTGCGCCGCAAGCGCCGATCGTCAGACCGATCACGAGCAGCGCGGAGAGAATTCGCCCGAAATGAGCCCGCTCGAGAAGCTTAACGACAGGCGTGAGAATAAATGTGAATAGCAGCGCCAGGGCAAACGGAATGAGAACGACGCGGGCAAAATACAATGTCGCAATTGCCACAACCGCGACGACGACGGTCAGGAGATGATAGAGATCCTTCGATCGATAGGATCTCGTGACGACGGGATCGCCTGCGCTTTGAGGCTTCACGCCCGGTTAACTATGCCCACGAGAAGCGACATCAGCACAGCTCCCAGAAATAAATAGAAGAGCAGCTTCGCGGTTGCAACGGCGGCCACCACGATTCCGGCAAAGCCGAAGACTCCCGCAACAACCGCGATCAATAGAAAAATCAACGTCCATCGGAGCATTGCAAGCGCCTCTTCGTAATCGTCGCAGCCGCAATCCGCGAAATTCTTCGCCGCGGGATTCGCGCCACCGTCCTAATTTGACGAACTCGCCTTCTGATCCTTTACCTGCAGTTCATTCACCACCTGCTTCACGTTGGGCACTCCGGACGCAATCTTCTCAACTTGTTTGCGCTTGATCTGGGAGTTGACGGTTCCCGTCAGCGTGACGACGCCATTTTTCACTTCATAGTTCACGTCTTTCTTCGCTCGATTCTGAATCAGCGCGGCGTCAACGTTCTTCTCAATGCCTTCGTCGAGATCCGAATTGATATCCTTCGCGTTCTTTTCATCGCCCGGAGGCAAAACAGCAATCTGATCGGAGACGACTTGTCCAGCAGCCAGCGAATTTGCGATTGATTCCGCCTGCAATTTGTCGGCGTCGGCAGGCACGTGACCCGAAAGCGTCACAACGCCCTTATCGCGGTCCTGGCTGACGGAAACGTCCTTGTAACCGGACTGATCGAGCGATTGGCGAATGCCGCTCACCACATCGGGCGATTTCGGCGCACTCGAGCAACCGGCAAGCGCAGCCGCAGACAACAAAATTCCGAGCGCAATACTTTGCGTCGCTAGCGATTTCATGTAAGTTCCTTTCCAAGAGCGTGGTGCGGGATTTAGCAGCTATAGCAAGCCTACTTTAAGGTTCCGATGCCGGCCATAGATGGATACCCTTACTTATCGGCAAGACTTCCCCTATGCCACACGAGCATTACATTCATATTTCCAAATACGCGCATCATCTCTGAATCAATTTGACTGTCCCGAATCGGCCCATGTAAAAGGAAGGTCGACGCGCGAATCCGCCGGAGCTGCTGCGCAGCTGGATTCGGCTGCGTTCAGCGGGCAACTCCGCGTCGCTACTTGAAATCCAACGAATATCTCCACGGAACATCGATGAACGAAGAAAATTGAGATAGAATCTGGTACACACATTACAAAAGTCCCTTGGGAACGATGCTGCTCGCTTCAGTCGAAAACGGCTTGCGCGCAATCAGTTTCGCGGAGGGTAGGCGGCCCGTACGACCTCGACCGGACTGGAGCGAAGATCGATCTCCCTTCACAGAAACGATTCGCCAATTGGATGCGTACTTCGAGGGTGAGTTGAGAAACTTCACGCTGCCACTCTCGCTCGAGGGCAGCGAGTTTCAGCTTCGCGTGTGGAAGACGCTCATCACCATTCCTTACGGTGAGACGATTTCCTATGGCCAGTTGGCGTGCCGCGTCGGAAATCCGAAGGCGGCGCGCGCCGTGGGTTTGGCCAATGGCTCGAATCCGATTCCAATCATCGTGCCCTGCCACCGGGTGATCGGAAGCGACGGCAGTTTGACGGGCTACGGCGGTGGGCTTCCAATCAAGAAGGCTTTGCTGTCGCTGGAGGGCCGCACTGAATTCTCGAAGCCCGAAGCGGTTCAGCTGAGTTTCAAGTAGTTGCTGTGTTTGAATTTACTGCCAGTCGATTTCACGCGGATTGCAAATTGAAGGCGTCCAGCTTCACAGCGGCACCGAGTCGCAACTCGCAAGCATTTGCGGCTGTCTTCACAGCCGGCCTCGCAGCCGGACTGTGCGACATCACAGCCGCTTTCGTTACATGGGCGCCTCGTGGAATTACGCCGGCGAGAATCTTGAAAGGAATCGCATCCGGGTTGCTCGGCTCGGATGCATTCATGGGAGGCGCTCTCACGGCCGCGCTGGGCTTGACGCTTCATTTTCTGATCGCTTTCTCGGCTGCCGCGGTATTCTACGCAGCCAGCCGCAATCTCAACTTCCTGACGCGGCATCCAATCGTTTCGGGAGTGCTGTACGGCGTCGCCGTTTATTTCGTGATGTACTGGATCGTGATGCCGCTCTCGCGATTTCATCCGGGTCACACGCTTCGTTCCTCGATCATCGCGATCGTCACGCACATCGTCTGCGTAGGGCTTCCGATTTCACTCGTAATAGACAGGTACGCAAGAAATTTTCGGCAGCGACCACGAGCATATTCTTCGTAGTGGGATTTTCTGCAGAGTCGCAGAACGGCTGGATTCAGGTCGTTCCGTGGTTGCTGCTTATTTTTAGGCGTTCTGCTTAATGAGGCGTTTCAATGTCCGGTGTCGCACCCTGCCAAATGTCCGATTCAGGAAGTGATCGCGCCTGAGAAATGGCAACACGGGCGACCGGCGCTTTTCCACTCTGCTTCGCGCGCGTTTCAACCGCGCGTCTCCGCCGAACAAGGCCAGCGCCGCATCCAGAGTATCGAGCGCTTTTTCCCGGCGGCCAGCCAGCGCGTACACTTCGGCAAGATTCAGATGAAACTGCGATTCGTTGCGACGGAGCTGCACCGCAATTTCGCACAACTCTGAGGCTTTGTCCCACTTGCGTTCAGCGCGTGCCATCGACAATCCTAAAAACGATAGATAGTAAGGATTGTGCTTCTCGGATTCAAATGCGGTGCGCAGGTGCATGAGGGCTTTCTGAGGGTATCCGTTCTTGAGCGCGTTTACGCCTTGCTTAAACTCAGCAACCAGATTGAGTTCGGCCATCGCCATTGATTTCTCCCCACTCGCGATCCGAGACTCCTCGGAGATTTTCATCAAGCATTTCTGGGCGGGACGCTACTTTAGAAAATTTCTTCGCAAGCTGTCTACTGTCCTTAAGGACAGTTTTAGAGTTTACCCGCGCGGCAAGCGCGCCTTTCCGTCCGGAGAGAGGCATTTTCAGCCTCTTGCTTAGCTCCTGAGACCAGCCTGTCACAAAGTACTATTGGTCGCTTCCAAGTCTTCCGCAAGAATGGGTGCGCAGTCTGATTTCTCGTGAATCCGGGCACACGCATCCTCCAATGCTCCCCGGACTTGGGGCACAGAATGAAGGCTCGACTACTGGTGTGTTGCTTGTTCTTTGCGGCCGCTATTTCTGCGCGCGCAGACTCCGCGAGTTACGCGCAATGCGGCACCTACGATTCCTATTTGCTGCTCTACAAAACTATCGACCGATTCGAAGAGCTCGGGAAATTGCGCTGCGGCGAGAAAGTGGAAGTGATCAGTCGCTCCGGCAGCTATTCCCAGATTCGCACTCTCGACGGCAGGGCCGGTTGGGTGCGCGCTGCCGATCTTTCCGACGCGCCTCCGCCACCGCAGCGAGTGTACACATTCGGCATGAGCGAAACTCCCAAACCGGCTGGACCGGTTGCTCCACCTGAGCCACCGGCTTCTGCGCTGACGAACGATGACATCCTGGGTTTTCATGCACTCCACCACGGCTCCGATTTCATTCTGAAAAAGATCGCGTCGAGCCGCTGCGCGTTTGACACTACGCCGCAGGCAATTCAAAAGCTCAGCGCGGCCAATGTCTCAGACAAAGTGATTTTGGCGATGATGCAGGCGCCAGTCGCGACCGACGCGCCCGAGCGAAGAGCGCCCGAAAGCGTCGACGTAAAGGTTCCTGACGGCACCTCTTTTGAAGTGGAACTCACGGGCAATGTCTCTTCGGAAGAATTGCAGGAAGGGACCGTCGTGGAAATGGCTGCAGCCGAAGATCTCGTCGTGGACGGAGTTCCGATCGTCTTGCGCGGTTCGGTTGCGCGCGCGCGGGTTCTAGCTTTCCGGCCGCCGGGATCGCATGGCGGATCGGGAGTGGTGGCGTGGTTTATGCAGGATATCGTGGCCACGAACGGCGAACGCATTCCCGTAAATTTTGCGGTTAAACAACCTGGTAACGACCACACGCGCAATTTTGAAGGTTACCCGTACTTCTTGTCGGGATTTCACAAAGACACTCCCGCAATCAAAGCTGCCGATCGGCGGTTCCGCGTCGTCGTTCACGGCGACACCGTACTCAACGTCTCGCAAGCAATGACGGCGACTCTGCCCGCTTCGAGACAGAAAGCGCAGTCGGTGCGCCAGGTCTCCGCTCAGTCGGCCGGACAGCCGGAGGCAGCGCCATCGCCGCAACCGGCCGTTGCCAACGAAGCAAAACCCTAGAAATTCGCCATCACTCATAGCGCAGCGCTACGAGCGGATCGACGCGCATTGCGCGGCGCGCCGGAATGTAGCATGCGACAACGGCTACACCAACGAGCAGCAACGTCGCGACTGCATACGCCACAGGATCAAGCGCGCCGGTGTTCACCAGAAGATTCGCGGCCACCTTCGCCGTTGCCAGAGAAATGGCGAGTCCCACGCCGAGCCCGATTAGCACCAGCTTCAATCCATGCGCCAACACGAGGCTGAGAATATTTTCGCGCTGTGCCCCCAGCGCCATTCGAATTCCAATTTCGTGAATGCGCTGGTTCACCGCGTACGAAATCACTCCGTACACGCCTACGACTGCAAGCAGCAAGCCGAGCGCACCCAATCCGCCTCCAAAAATTGCAGCGATTCGCAGCAGAAAGAACCCATTCCCGCCCTGCAGCGATTCATTCATGCTCATCACGTCAAACACCGGAAGATTCGGATCGATCGAGTGAATTTGATCTTCGATGGCCCTGACGAATGTTCCCGGCGGGACGTCCGCACGTACCTGCAACACCCGCACCGCACTGTAATTCTGAGAGAGCGGAACGTAGAAGTGGCGGCGAGGAGTTTCCGCGATGAAGTTGTACTTGCTGTCGCGCACGACGCCGATAACTTCCGCCGAAGTAGCGGATTCATTTTTGCCGAAGCGAAAACGCTGCCCGATCGGATCCTGTTTGGGCCATAAATTCTGCGCCATCGTCTCGTTGACTACGGCAACGCGATGCGAATTGGCTTGGTCCTGCTCTTCGAAGGCTCGGCCTCTCACTACCTCGATCCCCATCGTCTGGAAATAATCCGCGCTCACTTCGTTGTAGCCGAGGCGCGGCACCTGGCTTTCCGGCAGTCCCTCCTGGCCCGACTTCCACGTGGGAGCGCCGTGGCTGTAGTAACCGAGCGGTACCGAATAGGCGAGACTCGCTGAAGTGACACCGGGCATGTTGCGAACGCGCTCGCGAACGTCGCGATAGAAATTCCGTCCTCTTTGTTCGTCGTATCCGAGTTGAGAAACGTCCATCGTAAAATTGACTACATGCTCAGGCTTGAATCCCAGATCCATTTTTTGCGCGTGCTCCAGGCTGCGCAAAAAAAGGCCCGCCATGATCAGCACGACGAGCGAACCAGCCGCCTGCGCCACCACAAGCACGTTGCGAATTCGATTCTGGCCGGCGCCGCCCGTAAGGCTTCGGCCGCTTTCACGCAGCGTCACGTTCAGGTCCATCTTGGACGCGCGCCATGCCGGGGTGAGCCCCGCAAGCAACCCCGCGATAATCGCGATCGACGTGACATACGCGAACATCCGCCAGTCAAACGGAAGTTCCGAACGCAGCGGAAAATCTCCGGGAAGCCGTATTGCCTCAATCCACTTCATCATCCAGATTCCCAGCGCCGCGCCGCCGGCCCCGCCGAGCGCGGAGAGCAACAGACTCTCGGTCAGCAATTGGCGAAACATGCGAACGCGGCCCGCTCCCAGCGCCGCACGAATTGCCATCTCTTTCGCGCGCGTCGATGCTCTGGCGAGCAGCAGGTTCGTTACATTGACGCACGTGACGATCAGGATGAGCCCGACGAGTCCGAGAAAAACGCTGGCGATCACCGGCCACATGCTTGCAGACGCCGCTTCCGGCCGCGCCAGCTTTTCCGGAATCACATCCATTCGCAGACCCTTGTCCGTGTCGAAATATTCTTTCTCCAGACGGTCCGCAATCACCTGCAGGCCGGCTCGAGCTTGCGCCATCGTCACACCGGATTTGAGATGTCCCAGCACTCTCATCTCGCGCTCGGCACGATTCGTAAGAACTCCGAGATCCTCGAGATTCTTCGCCACCATCCCGATGGGTGCATACACATCCGATTCAACGATATAGAACGTCCCATGAAAGTTTTTGGGACCGACGCCGACGATCGTGACTGGGCTCCCGTTTAAATTCACGCTCTTGCCGACCACAGACGGGTCGCCGTTAAATCGTTTCATCCAGTATGCATATCCGAGAACCACGACCGGGTTTTGCCCGGCCGTTTCGCCCTCCGACGGAAGTAACATGCGGCCCAGTGCGGGCTGAATTCCCAGCGAAGAAAAATAATTCCCTTCCGTGTACGTCACTAGCACGCGCTCACTGCGATTGTCGGCGCTGAGGCCGGCAAAATGGATCAAGTAGGCCGTCATGTCGGTAAACGAATCGTTCTGCGCTTGCAGATCTTTGAAATCGAGATGGGAAACTTCGCGCGGATCGTCGTCATCCGGAGTGTGGTCCGCGACAACGACGAGGTGGCTTGCGTCACGAACTGCGAGTGGCTTGAAGAGGAACGAATTCACGACGCTGAAGACGGCGGTGTTCGCGCCGATACCGGCGGCGAGGGTCAAAACGGCAATGGCCGTGAATCCGGGACTTTTTGCCAGCATTCGGATTCCGTAACGCACATCCTGCCAAATATCTCTCATGGCGCACCTCGATTCGTGACAGTGATACGCCGCGCGCCGCTGAAATGTTCAGTTTGAAGAGCTGTAAGGATCAACCACCAAAGAAGTTGCGAGCGAGGAAGAGGACGTTTGCGGGGCGTTCTGCGAGGCGGCGCATGAACCATGGATACCAGAATGTGCCGTATGAAATCAGAACTTCGGAACGGTAGCCTTCTTGCGCGAGGCGCAGCTGTTCTGCGCGCTGAATCCCGTACAGCATTTGAATTTCGATACGGTCCTTCTTCACTCCCTGTGCGGTTGCCCACTCGATCAGACTCGCGATCAATACGCGGTCGTGTGTAGCCAGTGCAGCGCGAACGTGGGCGCGACGTGCTTCCGGGCTCAGCAATCTCTTGGCGAGTTCCATGTAGCTCGCATCCACATCCGATTTCTTAGGATACGCAATCTCCGCAGGCTCGTTATACGCGCCTTTCACCAGGCGGACGGCAGCGCCGATTGCAATCAACGCGTCGAGGTCTTTGCTTGTGCGATATAAATATGCCTGAACGCAAACGCCAACGTTCGCATACACCTTGCGCGCGCGCAGATAAATTTCAAGCGTGACATCGACGTAAGGACTCTGCTCCATGTCAATCCAGAGTGTTTTCTCGGCGGGGCAATGCTCGATGAGTCGTACGAGATTCGCGTAGCAAACCTCGCGATCGAGATCGAGGCCGAGCTGCGTGAGCTTCACCGAAACTTCCGTGGGCAGGTTGGCCGCTTGGATCCGGTCGAGCACGTCGAGGTAATGCTGTGTGACGGAGTCCGCTTCGGCACGGTCAGCTAATATTTTCGCCAAGATGCGTGACGACCGTTGCGATCTGCTTATCCGCAAGATCGCGTGCGGCCGCGAGAGCGTCTTCCACCTTCTCGCCCGGCATGAATCGCGTCACAGTCCGGCGCAACACTCCATAACGCGGTGCGTGCTGGCGCATCCACGGACTTTGCGAAGCCATCAGGATGGCGCGGCGCATCAAGCTCATTCGTCTGTCTCGTTTGAAACTGAAAGCATTAGTTCGAACTAAGCGCCTTCACGAAGCGATAGTAGAAATCGACGCCCATATAGAAAGAAGAAACTTCTAGGCGCTCGTCGCGGCCGTGCGACCGGTCTTCGTTCGGATCCATCCACATTCCGGAAATTCCATAGGTGGGAATTCCGGCGGGGCGTGAATACGCGCCGTCTGTTGCGCCTGTATCCATCACCGGCACCACGGGAACGCCCGGCCACATCTGCGAAGTCACTTTTTCAAGAGTCGCCACCAAGTCCGGCCGCAAAGGTGACGGCGGATTGCTCTGAGCTTGAATGCCGCCGCCCGTAACCGCGGTGACTGAAATCTTTGGGTCGTCGAGAACCCTTACAAGTGTGGCCTGAATTTCGTTCACGGTATGTCCGGGCAGGATCCGGCAATTCACATTGGCGCGAGCCATCTGAGGAAGCGCGTTGTTGGCATGGCCTCCGTCGAGACGTGTAGCCACGCAAGTGGTATGCGTGATGCCGTTAAAGAAAGGCTTCTGCGAAAGACGTGCGATTGCGTTCGCGTCCGGCGGATTTTGCAGCACAGCTTTCATGTCCGCACCAAGTTCTCCGCCCACGATTGCGGACATATGATCGAAATACGCGCGCGTCACTTCATTCAGCTCGAACGGAAATTTGTAGTGCTCCAGTCGCGTGAGTCCTTCCGCGAGTTGATAAATGGCATTGTCGGCGACGGGCAGCGAGCTGTGGCCGCCCGGGTTCGTCACTTTCAAATCAAAATCTGCGTAGAGTTTCTCGCTTGCCTGAATGGCGGCCATGGATTTCTTTCCGTCTGTCATCTGAAACGTGCCGCCGTCAGGGTTCAGCGCGTACTCCGCGTCGATCAAATCGCGATGATTTTTCAGCAGCCATGCGACGCCGTTTGATTGGCCGCCCTCTTCGTCAGCAGTTAGAGCCATGATGATGTCGCGATCGGGTTTGAAGCCTTCCTGCTTCAGGCGAATCATCGTCGTCATCAGAAATGTGTCGCCCGATTTCATGTCGATTGAGCCGCGGCCATAGAAGTAGCCGTCCTTCTCGATGAACTGGAACGGATCGACGGACCAATCTTCGCGCCGCGCTTCTACCACGTCGAGGTGGCCGATCATGAGAATTGGTTTGCGGGCGCCGGTGCCGTGCAGACGCGCAACGAGGTTTCCTTTTCGCGGATTCGGCCCGCCCACATAGATGTCGCTCTCGGGATATCCCGCATCGCGCAGCCGCTTAGCCATCGCTTCAGCGGCGACAGTGGTGCTGCCCACCGAATCAGTCGTGTTGATTTCGATGAGTTGCTTGTAGATGTCGCGGGCGAGCTGGTTCGTGGCAGTGAGCTGCGCCGTTGCGTCGGTCGATTGCGCGCGCAAGGATGTGGGAATCGCAAGGCACACCAGAATCGCAAGCGCGAGCAGATTGCGGAAAGTCATTGGGTCTCCTGTGTCAAGAATGTGGAGCCTACCAAAGTCCCGGCGACGACGCCATCCCACATCTAAAATGGTGGCGGAGAGAACGGCTCGGCCGAAGGCGGTTCCAAGAGAAATATGCAATAGCGATAAACGGCGACTTTTGTTGGATCGGGAACGCCACCGGCGGCGAAGATCTCACCGAACGCAGCGTGAAGCTCGTGGGTCTTGTCTTCCGGGAGCAAGCCGAGGAGTTCTCCGAAGTGGTTCTTCGATTTCGTGAAATCGAGCGATTCCTCGGGCGTAAGAGGCGGCGGGTTAAAATTATTCTGTTCGTACTGGCGATAGAACTCGTAGCGAAACTGTTTTTCGTAGAGCGCGGCGTATGCCTTTTTCAGCTCATCGGCGGGAGGATCGGTAGCGCCAAGTGCTTTGGCGCTGAAATCATTCAACACCTTTTCGAAATCACGGAAGTTTCCTCGCGCACCCATCAACGGGCCTTTCCCTGATTTGCCCAGCGCGGCCGCAAGACGAGTGGTGCGCGCGTCGTAGCATTTTCCGTAGACGGCGATCGCCTGGATCGTGCTAGGCGCCGAAGCGTCTTTCGCAGAATTGAATTTTTTCACCCAGTCGTTTGAAGGCATCTCGAGGATTTGAGTGCACGTGAGGCCCAGACGATCGCCAGGTATGGATTTGGTTTGAGTAGGGCCAACAACTGGGCGATCAGCAAAAGTCAGCGAATGATCCAAAACCGACGCCGCCAATCGAAGTGTGGGCAACAACAGAATCACAACCGAGGCTCGTAAAACTGTCCGGAGCGTCATGAAGTTATCGGATTCAAGCAAAAACGAGGCGGCCCTTGGGGGCGGGGATGGGGCGGTTCAATTCCTTGGCAGTCGCGATCCACTCGCGGATGATCACTTCCACATTCGCCAATGCTTGTTGGTACGTCTTGCCGTCCGCGGCGCAACCCGGCAGCTCAGGTACCTCCGCGATAAAGGCTTGGTCTTCTGCACTCCAGTAAATAATGACTTCGTACTTAGGCATCGAGTTCTCCAGCCAAGCGATAACTGATTATAACATTTCGGACTTTTTTCACTTGATAAGGTTTGCACTTCGATCCCTTCGGCTGCAAATTCACAATTTCGGCGATCCCATCCCGTGAAAAAATGTGGTGGCTGCCTCGCACGCTCTCCTGAAATCCGAGTTGCCTCAAAATCCGCAGCATTCCTGCGAAAGGAATATTGGAATCCGCGTTTCCACGAACGATCTGATCGAGCAGCTTTCCAGTCCGCGTCACGTTGCCCGGATTTTACCTCAATCGTGGTCGCTCGTCCGAACCAGATACTGCTAGCGCTGCGCCATTGCCGCTTGTTGCGCGTCGAGCAGGTCGAGCTCGTATTCGAGCTTGCGAAGAGTCTCGTCGTTGATTTGATTTTGGTTGCGAAGATTCAGGATCACGGCGCGCTGGACGGCGCGGAGCTTATGAGTCACGGCGAGAAAACGTCCGTAGTGCTCGGGATCATGCTTTGAATCGTCGGCTGCTCTGCCGTCCAGGCGACTGAGCCGGTGGCGCTGGAGATGGAGAATCTCATCGTAGACGGGCTCGAATGCCGGGCCGTCTGAATCGCGTGCGGCTTCGAGATATGCGATGGCCGCCTGCACCATAGCACGGCGCGCTTGCGTCTCTTCGGTATCCTCGTCGCCAGTGCCCTCGAGGCCCAGCCAGCGAATCAGCGGCGGCAGCGTGAGCCCCTGCAAGACCAGCGTGACAAAAATCACGCAGAATGTGAGAAAAATAATCAGATTGCGCTGCGGAAATGGCGAGCCGTTCTGCAGATATTCAGGCAATGAGATCGCGGCAGCCAAGGCGACAACGCCGCGCATCCCCGTCCAGCCGACGATGAACACATCTTGCGGGGTCGGCACCGTCTCGGTCTGATGAAGTATCCTGCGCCGGATGAAATTCGACACCAGCGCTCCTGGATAAACCCAAACGAGCCGGAGAAGGATTACGGCAGCACTGAAAGTCGCTCCGAGGTAGAGGAGGTGTCCGAGCGTGAACTCGTGAATTCCTTCGAGGACGTACGGGAGCTGTAGGCCAAGCAATATGAAAACGAAGCCATTGAGGATGAACGTGAGCGTGTCCCAGACGGCATAGCCCTTCAGGCGGGCCTCCCTCGAAAGATAGAGCGAACTCTTATGTCCCAGGTAGAGCCCGCAAACCACGGTAGCGAGAACTCCGGATGAGTGCGCGCTTTCTGCCGAAAGATACGCAATGTATGGCGCGATGAGGCTGATCGTGATTTCAATGGAAGCATCGTCGATTTTCGTTTCGAAAAAGTAAATCAGTTTACCGATCACGAGGCCGATCGCAATGCTCGAGGCGATCACATAAATCAGAAGCTCGCCACGTTCCACAGGGCCGGGAATGCGCCCTGTGACGACGAGCGCAACCGCCAACTCGAGCGCGAGAAGGCCGCTTGCATCGTTGACGAGGCTTTCACCTTCGATCACGGCCGCGATACGTTTCGGTATCCCTAGACGCTTCGAAATGGACGTGGCAGCGATCGCGTCCGTGGTGCAGACCACGGCGCCGAGAACAAGGCCGAGGCGG
>CAVYQD010000001.1:0-1585000 GCA_963770575.1 uncultured Acidobacteriota bacterium | reverse complement strand
ATCATCCCGCTTCGCGTCTATTCCCACACACTAATCGCCCTATTCGGACTCGCTTTCGCTACGGCTCGCTTTCGCTTAACCTTGCGTGTGAGAATAACTAGCCGGCTCATTAAGCAAGAGGCACGCCATCAGGCTTTTTCCGCATCCGAAGACACGGCATAGCCCTCTGACTGCTTGTAAGCATACGGTTTCAGGTTCTATTTCACTCCCCTCGCAGGGGTGCTTTTCGCCTTTCCCTCACGGTACTAGTTCACTATCGGTCGCCAACGAGTATTTAGCCTTGGAGAGTGGTCTCCCCAGGTTCCCACGGGGTTTCTCGTGCCCCGTGGTACTCAGGATACCGCTTCGAGTTCGGTAAGCTTTTGGTTACGGGGTTTTCACCCTCTTTGACCCTGCTTTCCAGCAGGTTCACCTAGCCTCCGATTTGATAACTCTACTCACGCGGTCCTACAACCCCGGAATATAAATATCCCGGTTTGGGCTGTTCCGGTTTCGCTCGCCGCTACTACCGGAATCTCGTTTGATTTATTTTCCTCCAGGTACTGAGATGGTTCACTTCCCTGGGTTTGCTCGCACCCTCCTATATATTCAGAGGGCCGTAGCCTGGTTTTACCAGACTGGGTTTCCCCATTCGGAAATCCCCGGATCAAAGCTTGCTTGCAGCTCCCCGAGGCTTATCGCAGCTTGCCGCGTCCTTCATCGCCTGTTGGCGCCAAGGCATCCACCGTACGCTCTTAGTAGCTTAACCATAAAACTTACCTAACACGTTCCAACCCGATCAGGATTGGAACCCTGAAACGCAGAGAATAACGAGGAGTCTTGCAGCTCCCCATCCTGTGTCTTCCGAGTGCTATGTATGGCCCTTAGCCTAAACATCTAGGGAAGGGCACACAACATCGCGCGTGGAGGCAAGTTCGCCTTTCCACATTGCGCTACTTTCTCGAGCAAAAATTTGCGGTTTATCACGCCATGCGAACCTTGAAATTCGCATAACGCGATGCCTACTTCCTTCAGTTGTCAAAGATCGTCGTTCCGTTCATCAACTTCCGATCGGAACGTCTCCGCTCCCGGCGGAGCGCGAAATCAGTTTTGGAACTGAAGTCGCGAGCAATAAAAAACCCGGCAACGAGCGCCGGGCATGTCCGTCCATTCTTGGTAGGCCGCTTTACGCGCGCAGCCTCCGGAACGGATATGCTCGATTCTCGTTTTGTTCGAACCCGGTGCTTGTAACCAACTTCACCTCTGGTTAAGCGGCCTACCCGGCTTGTCAGGACAATCCCCGGCAATTCCGAGGTACGCCGACATCAGGAGAGTATAGCAAAGGAAAGTTTTTCGTCAAGCAGAAGTAATATATTTTTAATAAACGGGATTTGTGGATTTCGGACCGTTCTGTGGAAAAAGACGACGGGCTGCGGAAAAAGACACAGGGGGCTTGCGGACCGAGCTTTAGCGATCGAATCAACAAGGCGCAGGCTGGGCGTGCGCGCCTAGGCTATCTAGCCCTTGTGGTGCTTGAAGTATTCCACTTGCCTCAGCCGCTTCTCCGCTTCTGCTTTGCTCTTGTACGGCCCACCGAGATTTTTGCCTTTCTCTGAAAGAACTTTGTAGCCTTCCTTCACTTTCTTGATCATTGCGCACCTCCGCTTTTCATTCTGAAGGGTTCCGATTTTGTCGCAATCCGATTTTCCATGTATGCGGAGATGCGCGTAGCTGGTATGTCGGCATGGCTCCCGGTTCGGCTCGCAGCTACGGATTCGTGACCTGTTCGGAAATGCTGACTTCGCGGATCGGGACGTAATACTTCTGCTCCCACTGTTGATGAAGTGGGCTTTCAGCATAGGCGTCAGCTGCATCGCGGTCCTTGAATTCGATCGCGTAGGCGGCATTGAAATCGCGGGGCTGGATGCGGTCGGCTTTGATCCAGATATTTTTCACGCCTGGGACTTTCGCCGCCATTTCCTTCACACCTTCGAGGGCGCGCTGCTTGTCGGCGTCGGCGACACCGGGTCGCCACTTGAGAATGACCATGTGTATGATCGTCTTGGGCTGGCCGAACTTGTTTTGACCAGCAATGTAGCCGCTTGCGAACAAGATCGTTGCCAGAAGCACCGCAGCGAAAATCTTAGCGCCTATTGTGAAACTAAAATGAAATCGCATGACCTCTCCTCTCAATATCGTTCAATGTATTGGACGCACGAGTCTAAGCGAGAGCGCTGAACTCGTGCAACTTTCGCGCGTGCGAAAGCGTATCCTTAGTGAAAGTGCAACTGCAGAATGACAGTCGTCGACTTGCCTGGCGTGCAAACCGAAGCGCGATGTGCGCGCCGGATCCTTCGCCGCGTGGCATTTGCACGGCAATTGCATATTGACCCGTCGGTTTCCGGTTGAGTAGTATGCGCGCCAGCCGGCGATTTGGTGGCGCGGCTAACGATTGGGGCGATCGAAAATGTATTGTTCAACGTGCGGCACACAGCTCGCAGACGACGCGGCATTCTGCGTGAAATGCGGCCGCCAACTCGCGCCGCAGGTCACCCCGCCATCCGCAACGCAGCCGTCTGTTTCGCCTGCGTCTCCACCGACCGCTCAAGCGCCATCCGGTCAGCCGACTTATTTTCCACCGATTCAGCAACCACTCCAACAACCAACCCAACACAACTGGCAGGCAGCGCGGCCAGCCGTGGCGTATGCCGGATTCTGGTTGCGATTCGTTGCATACATCATCGATTCGATCATTCTCGGCGCCGTGGTAGGGGTTGGCATTTTCGCGCCGCTGCTCGGCGGCTCGCTGCAAAGAATGTCGAGTGACAATCCGTGGGAACTCTACACGTCGATGGCGAGGCCGCTGGTTGCGATCCGGTTACTCGCACTGATGGCGGGCTGGATTTATTTTGCGTCGATGGAAAGCTCCGGCTGGCAGGCCACACTTGGCAAAAAAGCGCTGGGCCTGAAAGTGACGGACCTCGCAGGAAATCGCATCACCTTCGCGCGCGCATCGGGACGTTTCTTCGGAAAGCTGCTTTCAGGAATGACGCTGCTGATCGGTTTCGCAATGGCGGGCTTTACAGAGCGCAAGCAGGCACTTCACGATATTCTGGCCGGCTGTCTGGTGCTGCGCCAACTTTAGGATTTTTCGGCAGCGACTCGGCCGATGAGAGGTTTCAATGTTCTGCTCAAAATGTGGGGCGCAGCTAACGGAAGGAACGGCATTCTGCTCGGCATGCGGTCAACCGGTCGCAGGATTGCCCGCAGCCGTTGCCGCTCCGGCTGGCTATGCGACTCCTGCGATGGCGCCAGCAGGAGGACTGCCGGTTTACAACAATCTGCCGGCTGCGATCGCCTTGCCGTCGCCCTACGCAGGCTTCTGGCTCCGGGTGATTGCGCACTTCATTGACGGCATCGTGCTCATGGTCGTGTTCGGAATTTTGTTGCTGATCGGAATTGCGTTTGTAGGAATCGGCGCACTGCGCCAGGCAGCGGAGAGCGTGCAGCAATCCGATCCAGAGTTTCCGATTGCCATCATCGGATTGTTTATCGTGGTCGGAATCGCCGCCGTCATCGCTTCGTGGATTTACTACGCGTACACCGAAAGCTCCGCGACATCAGGGTACGCTGGGGAAAATGGCGCTGGGCCTGATTGTTACGGACATGGAAGGCCGCAGAATCAGTTTTGGCAGAGCGACGGGACGTTATTTCGCAAAAATTATCACCGGGCTGATACCGCTGGGAATTGGGTACATGATGGCCGGGTTCACGGAGAAAAAGCAGGCGCTGCACGACATGATCGTGGGCACGCTCGTGCTGCGAAAAACGTAATCGCAGTTCAACTAGCTAGTTCGGTCGAGGCTCCATCCTTACGTCAGAGCAAGCGAAAAAGCAGATCCCTCGCTCTCGGTCGGGATGACAACTAAAATCTACTAGACGCCCCAGCCGTAGCGCTCGGTGTGGGCGAGCGAATCGTGCATTTCACCGCGAATCTGGTCGGCAAACTCCGAGCCGCGCAAAATCCGGTTGCCGCCTTCGGCAATATCCATCGTGCGATAGCCGTGGTCCAGCACGCGATCGACGGCCGATTCGACCCACTCGGCTTCCGCTTTCAGACCGAACGATTCACGCAACATCATTGTGGCCGAAAAAATCGCGCCGAGCGGCGAGGCAACATCCTTTCCTGCTAGTGTCGGCGCAGAGCCATGAATCGGCTCGTACAGTGCAGGGCCTTCGCCTGAGCCTCGGCTCATCGACGGGATCAAACCGATCGAACCCGCCAGCGCAGCCGCTTCGTCGCTCAAAATATCGCCGAAAAGATTCGAAGTAAGGATCACGTCAAATTGTTTCGGTCGCAGAACGATTTGCATCGCGGCGTTGTCCACGTAGAGATGTTCGAGCGCAACGCCGGGATATTCGCGTCCAACGGTGGTGACGGTCGAGCGCCAGAGTGCGGACGTGGCCAGCACGTTTGCTTTGTCAACGCTCGCGACGCGGCCCTGGCGTGCAATCGCGCGTTCAAACGCGTAGTGCGCCACGCGTTCAATCTCGGCTGAAGTGTATGAGGCAACGTCGCTCGCGTGCGACTTGCCATTGTCGCGATGCAATTCGTGCGCGCCAAAATAAATATCCCCTGCGAGTTCGCGAATGATTTCGAAGTCGCAGCCCGCAACGCGATCCGGCCGCAGCGGTGATATTCCCTGCAGCGCGTGCCGCAAACGAATCGGGCGCAAATTGATGTAAAGCCCCAACTCCTTTCGCAGCGCGAGCAAGCCGCTCTCCGGCCGCTGCGAAAGCGGCAGCGCGTCCCACTTCGGCCCTCCGATCGCCCCAAGCAGAACTGCATCCGCAGCTTTGCAACCAGCAAGCGTAGAATCAGGCAAAGGCGAGCCGCAGCGGTCAATCGCAACACCACCAAATGGAAACTCGCGAAATTCGAATTTATGCCCGTGCGCCTCGGCGCAATCGCCGAGCAAATGCACGGCTGCGCGCGTAACCTCCGGGCCGATTCCGTCTCCCGGCAGCACTGCAATCGTTTTGCGGACTCCGCCCATGGTGTGTTTCTCCCTGTATCAATGCGCTGCGGCAGCGCGCGGCCGCGATCGTGGCGCGCGGCTGGATTGCACCGGCCCAGCTGCCGGTATCGTTGCTGATACCCGGCCGCGGCGAACCTGATGAATGAACGAAAGCAGATCTCGGTCGGTCACTTGCTTTGCCGAATCCGCAAGTTCAGTCGCCATGCGGTAGCACTCCGCCAACTCCGTCGCTGTCGTCTCGTAACCCAGCTCGGCGAGACGCGCGCGCAGCGCGTTGCGCCCTGAATGTTTTCCGAGAACGAGTCTGCGGCTCGGCACTCCCACTTTCTCCGGCACGATAATTTCGTACGTAAGCGGATTTTTCAGAATGCCGTCCTGATGGATGCCCGCCTCGTGCGCAAACGCATTCGCGCCAACGACTGCTTTATTCGGCGGCACCGATACGCCCGTAATCGCCGTCAGCAACCGGCTGGTGGAATAGATTTTTTCGAGGCGGATATTCGTGGCAGCGCAATAGCGGCTCTGCCGGACGTGCAGCGCCACCGCAATTTCTTCGAGCGAAGCGTTGCCAGCGCGCTCGCCGATTCCATTGATCGTGCATTCCACCTGCCGCGCGCCGGCACAAATCGCGGCCAGCGAATTTGCAACCGCAAGCCCGAGATCGTTGTGGCAATGCGCGCTGTAAACAATATTCGGGATACGCGGTGAGTCTTCTTCGCACGGTGCGAAACATTTCGCCGTATTCATCGGGCGTCGAATAGCCGACCGTGTCCGGAAGATTGATAATCGTCGCGCCCGCTTCAGCAGCGGCTTCGGCGACGTCGCAAAGATATTCGATATCGCTGCGGCTCGCGTCTTCCGCGGAAAACTCCACCTCTTCGGTATGCTCCACGCCGAATCGCACCATCTGGCGCACCTGTTCAAGCGCCTCGTGGCGCTCCATGCGCAGCTTGTGCTTCAAATGTAGATCGGACGTGGCAAGAAAAATGTGCAGGCGGGGTTTCGCTGCGGGCTCCAGCGCGCGCAACGCGGCATCCACATCATCCTGCTTCGCGCGAGCCAGCGCCGCGACGCGGCACCCTCGAATTTCGCCCGCTACCGCGCGAACCGCTTCCAGGTCGCCGGGAGACGCAATGGGAAATCCTGCTTCGATCACGTCAACGCCCAGTTGTTCAAGCTGGCGCGCCAGGCGAAGCTTTTCTTCGCGGTGCATCGAAAAGCCGGGAGACTGTTCGCCGTCACGCAGGGTGGTGTCAAAGATGTGAACCGTATCCATGGACGCTCCTATAGGCAGCATCAGTTGAGCGCGGCGTGTCCATTCGTGTCCAATTTATAATTGTTGCATGTACAATAAGATTCCCTTATATGTGAATGAGTTGAGGGTGGAGACATCGTGGACCTGGCAGCTCTTCAGGTATTTCAGACGGTCGCGCGCGAGCAGAGCTATTCGCGCGCCGCGGAAAAGCTTTACCGGACGCAACCTGCGATCAGCATCGCCATGCGAAAGCTCGAAGACTGGGTGGGCAAACCTCTCTTCGTGCGCGGTTCCGGCGCCCGCACGCTCACCGACGCCGGCACGTTGCTTCTTGAATACGCGGATCGGATGCTGAACCTCCGCGAAGAAATTCGAAAGGGAATGCAGCAGTTAAACGGGCTCGAGCGCGGACAGGTTTCCATCGGCGTAAACGAGAGTTCGATCCACGCGCTGCTTCCGGCTCTCGAGCGCTACCGAAAGCTTTATCCCGGAATTCAGATTCGCGTGCATCGCGTTTTTTCGCGCGACGTGCCGAGGGAATTGCTGAATCACCAGCTCGATATCGGCGTGATTTCGTACTTGCCGGAAGAGCGCGAGCTGACGACCGTCGAATTCTACCGGGATTCGCTTGCTCTTGTAGTTTGGCCGGGCCATCCGCTCGCAAAACGCCGCGAGGTAGATATTTCCGCGCTCGATGGCGAAACGTTCGTCGCGCACATCGTGGAATCGCCCTACCGCCAGCGCGTGATTCAAATGTTCGCAAAACATCGCGTCACGCTGCGGATGGACATCGAGTTGCCGACGATCGAAAGCATCAAGCGCTTCGTCGAAATGAAACGCGGCGTCGCGATCGTGCCGCGAATGTGCGTGGAAGGCGAAATCGCGCGCGGCGATTTGCGCGAACTAAAGCTGCGCCAGATGAAGATTGAGCGCCGCGTCTATCTTGTCTACCGCCAGGACCGCCCGCTCTCCGCAGCCGCGCAAGCGCTCGTCGAACTGCTTCGCCCAAAAGCGCCGAAAACTAAACGCTCCCGCGCGTAACGCCCCGGCGACCGCAGCAATTCATTGTCTTTTAGGGGGTCGGAGCTTCAGCTCCGACATAAAAATTCCGCATCGGTGGGGCTTTAGCCCCTGAGGAACTCGTTTTCTAATTCACGCCTTTGCGTTCGCTCCAAATTCATCGAGCGCCGCGCTCATCCGTGCAAGCCCTTCGCGAACATTTTCTGTGGTGCCACCAACGCCGACCCGCACATGCTCCGGCGCTTCAAAAAATCGCCCGGGGACCACGCTCGTCTCATATTTCTCGCGCAACAAATGGCAGAAAGCCTCAACATGTCCGCTCGTAACCTGCGGGAAGACCACAGCCCCCGCCTCCGGCCAGATCGCTAGCAAATCCTTCCGCGAATCGAGGAACTTCTTCAGTAGCGCGCGGTTCGCGTCAACCAGCGCTTTCGCGCGCGCCGCGATACGCGGCAAGTTATCGAGCGCAATCACGCTGAGCAGCTCCGCCGGATGCGCGGGCATCACACCGAACAAGTCATTCAGCCGCCACATCCTCTCCGCCAGCGCAGGCGCAGCCAGAATCCAACCGCATCGCAGGCCGGAAAGCCCGTACGCCTTCGTCAAGCTGCTCGTCGCCACAAAATTCTGCCCCAAATGAAACGCCGATTGTTGCGGGGCGTCGAAGCAAGATTCCAAGTACACCTCGTCGACCAGAACATGCGCGCCAAGGCTGCGAGCGATGTCGCCGATCAGCCGAAGAGTGGAGTCAGGAGTGCGAACTCCCGTGGGGTTGTGGAGATTCGTCAGGACGATCAGGCGCGTGCGCGGAGAAATGGCGCGTTCCACTTCGCGGGGATCGAGTTTGAAGCCATTTTCAAAGCGGCGCGGGAAGCGGCGAATCTTTGCGCCAAGATATCGCGCAACGGAAAGGAGCGGCTCGTATGCAGGCTCTTCGATCAGAACTTCATCATCGTTCTCAACGAGCGCCGCCATCGCGAGGTGGTTCGCCATCGAGGTGCCCTGCGTATAGACCACCGATTCGGTGCCGACACCGGCCTTCGCTGCGAGCCGTTCGATCAGCGGCGGGTAGCCGTAGCTGTCACTGGGATTTGCGATTTCGAGTTGATCGATGCGGACGGGCAATTCCGCGAGTGGGTAGGCGAGCATATCGCTTCCCGCGAGTTTGTACGTCGCGTGCGAACGCAGCTTCGCCCACTCGATGTAGGCCGACCGGATTTCTCGCCGTTGCGGGCTCATAACAGGATCAATGGGAGCCGGCGGAGCGTCGCGCGCGCCCGCGAAACAGGAAATAGAATGGAACCCCGGCGAAGAGAATACACAGAGCGACACCTGCATTGCGAGGATATTTGTAAATTGTGTTGCCGGTTACGAGCCATGCCACGGCTACGAACAGCGCCGTCGTCAATGGATGCCCGGGAACTCGAAAGCCTGCTTCTCCGGCGGCGCCGGAATCGCCAGACTTTTCTCGCGCGCGAAAAATAAAAATACAGCTGGCCGTCAGTCCAAAGAAAAGCCAGTCCATCACCACTACGTAGCTCAGAATCTGTTCGTATGTGCCGAGCAGCACGACCGCGATTGTCACTACTCCTTGCAGAATAATCGTCGCAACCGGAACGCGCGTGCGCGCATTCAGGCGCGCAAACCGGCGCGGCAGCAGGCCGTCGTCAGCCATCGCAAAATACAATCGCGGATAGGAAAGCAGCGCCTGGCTGAGAAATCCCACAGTCGAGATCGCGATGAGCGCCGCCACAAGCCACGCCCCTCGTCCGCCGAAAGCCGCCCGCATCACTTGCGAAGCCGGCGTGGACGTGGCGGCGAGCCCTGCAGGTGAGAGTGCCTGGACGTACACAAAATTCACGGTGAGATACAGCACGATAATTCCCACCACGCCGAATACAAGCGCGCGCGGCAAATTCTTGCGCGGCTCGCGAATCTCGCCGGCGACATAATTCGACGTCTGCCACCCTCCATAGCCAAACAGCACGGGAACCATCGCTGCACCGAAAACCGAGAGCAATCCGAAAGATGGCGGGCGGTCAAGAACCGGCTGCCACGGAACGTGCGGCGCGGCTTGTGAGTGCGCGATAAACCACGCGCCGCCGACGACGACCGTGGCAATCGCGAGGATCCGAAACACCATGAAGACGCTCTGCACGCTGCCGCCCGCGCGCACTCCGAGGCAATTTATGATTGTGAGCGCAACAATCACCGTGACGGCCGTCAATTTCTCCGAGCCCGCGCCGTTCGCAAGCTGCTGAAAATATTTTGCGAACGTCACGACCACCGCGGCCGACCCGCCCGCATGAATCACCAGCAGCGCCACCCATCCGTACAGAAATCCGACCGCAGGATGATAGGCCTCGCGAAGGTACGCATATTGGCCGCCCACCGCCGGCATGCGATCGGCGAGCTCGGCATAAATCGACGCACCGGCGAGCGCAATCGCGCCACCGGCAATCCACGTGCCGAGAATCAGCACCGGGGTATGAACAAGCCCGGCGACAACGTACGGATTAATGAAAATACCGGAGCCGACGATGCCGCCCATCACGAGCATCGTCGCGTCAAATAAATTAAGCTTTGCGGCAAGACGAGGAGTGGACGAACCGCGTGGATCGTTGAGAGGCGAAGCGGCGTGAGTCGGTAGTTGCAAGTTGCGCGTCCCTTGCACTCGGGCGGCGCGAATCTATCATTAGAAGCAAAGCGCCGCCAAATTTTCCCGTGCAATTCCGAATCGAGAGAGCGTAACTTCCTGGTAGCGCATGCGGAGCGCCGTTGTTGCGGCATTGTGCGGCGCAGGCATACCGCAGTGCAACGCCGGCATGTCTGATTTCTTGGGGGCAGTCGTGTTCGGGCTCAACAAGCTATTGAAGCGTCTGCTCGGTTTCGGCGGCGCGCCAAAAAGTTCGCGCCAGCGGCCTCTCGTCGAACAACGCCGCAGCCGCCGCGTGCCAGCTTCCATGCGCATCTTGCTGTATGGACGTGTGGAAGATGAACCGTTTCAAGAGCACACGCAAACGATCGACGTCAGCTCGCATGGAGGGTTGTTTCCGATTTCAGCAGCCGTCGAGCGTTCGCAGAAGTTAATCCTCACGAATCTCGATACAGACGACGAGCTCGCGTGCCGCATCACGCGGCTGGTGCGCACGAACGAAGGGAAGACGCTTGCCGGGGTGGAATTTCTTCAACCATCGCTTCGATTTTGGGGTCCGGCCGTCGCCTCCTTCGGCCACGAAAACTCCACCGCTGAGAGAATATCCTGAATTTTCGTTCGTCTATTTCGCATTGCGGGTTTTTTCGTTGCAATCTCGCTCTCGGAAGAGTAATCAAATCGGGCATTCAAATAAAAATGCGGGAGCCATCTTCGTGATCGAAGCCTTTCAGCTCGCAGCGCCTGTACGTCGGCTCGCTCGTAATTTCGCATCGCGTTGGATGTTTCTTACATTCAGCGTCATTGCTCTGGTTGTGCTATCTGCGTCCCTCTCGTTTCGCCCCGTAGCCGCACAGTCGCAAGCAAACCTTGCGGCCGCCGCCACGGCATCGATGCCAACGCAGGATTATCTCGTCTACGTCGTGTGCGAAGCTGCCGACAAAGTTGTGCTGTTGCGATTCGGCCCAAAAGGAATCGCGATCGAACGCGAAACTCGAATTGGCTTGCTGCCGATGGGTGACATTAACGGCCCGCACGGAATCGCGGTCTCCCCGGACAAGGATTTTGTGTACGTGTCGGTGGGCCACGGCCAACCGAATGGCTCGGTGTGGAAATTGAAAGCAGGCACGAACGAGGTGGTTCGCTATGCGCCGCTTGGCCTGTTTCCCGCGACGGCGGATATCTCGCGCGACGGCGAATTCGTATACGTCGCCAACGCGAATTTCCACGGCGATATGGTGCCGTCGTCGGTTTCGGTAGTCGCGACAGGCGAAATGGCGGAAGTAAAACGCATTACCACCTGCACGATGCCGCACGGCTCGCGCCTGAATCCGCAAGGCACGAAGCATTATTCCGCGTGCATGATGGACGACATGCTGGTGGAAATTGATACGCGCAAATTTGACGTCGCGCGGCATTTTGTTCTCACCAAGGGCAAAGAAATGGGCATGGACGGCGCCCCACATGGCCAAATGAAAATGGGAGAGCTTACCTGCGTGCCCACATGGGCGCAGCCTTCAAATGACGGCTCGGAAATCTACGTCGCCTGCAACAAATCGAACGAGATCGACGTGATCGACGTCGCCTCGTGGAAACTCGCGCGGCGATTCCCCGCGAGTAACGGCGTTTACAATCTCGCGATGACGAAAGACGGCCGGTTGATCGCCACAAATAAGCGCAGCCAGTCTGTCTCGATCTTTGACCCGAAAAGTGGAAAAGAACTTGCGCATCTGCCGACGAAGCGCAAGGTCGTTCATGGCGCGGTCGTTACGCCGGACAATCGCTACGCGTTTATCTCGGTTGAAGGCATCGGCGCCGAACCGGGAACTGTCGAAGTGATCGATCTTGCTTCACTCACCACCGTCGCGACGCTCGACGTTCCCGAACAGGCTGCCGGAATCGATGTCTGGAAAAGCGAACCGCCTAAACCATAGCATCCTGATCGGAGAGCCGTGTCAATCTTGACTCGTCTACACCGTCCGTCCGCTGGAGGGAACCAAATTGTTGCCGGAGCGCCGGTTTCGAGCTAGCGACGGGAAGTCTTTTTCCCAATCCTCGTAATCCTCTGCAATAACTCCTTTATTGTCAATGTTCCTGTTTGGAACGTCCGCTGCAATAGGAACTGTGCCCAGCCGTATTCTCTTAGCAGCAAGGCTTAGGACTTCGAGGTGATCGCGATGCGCAAAGTATTTGGGATTCTTGCTCTTTTGGTTCTTGTTCTCACGGTGAGTCCGGCTCACGCGGATGGCGTGGTCGATTATACCGTCACCGGAACCTATGCGACGGGAGATGGGCTTTTGTCCACTCTAGTATCGCGACCCGGCGATTCGTTCACGCTTAGCTTTTCAGTGGACCCGGCATCGCTTCCCGCAGGCCCAGTTTCCGGTCCCTCGACCTTCGCGAACATCACCTTCGACTACGCGGACGTGTTGGGCGGCACCACAATTTTCAGCCTCACTGATCAGCCCGGAACGGTAATCTTTTACTTGGCTGGCACCCCGGACGCCCCGAGCGGGCTGTTTGATCTTGATTTCTCTTTCGGCGGAGATGACTTGCTTTTTTCATTCCTCGGGAATGACGCCGGATTCATTAACGGGCCCATCCTCACCTTGAATACCGGCAACTTTGCCGTGATCCCGGGCGATGGCACGGGCTTCGGAAGCCTCACCGGCGATATGACCACGTTCGATTTCACTCCAGTCGCTACGGGAACGGTTTCAGCCGTCTCGAGCACTGCGGTTCCTGAGCCATCGTCACTTCTGCTGCTTGGAAGCGGCTTCCTTGCGCTCGGCTCATTTGCGCGAAAGCGCTTGCCGGGATTGAGCGTCTAGATTCTGGGAATACGCGGCGGCGGCGCCGCGTATTCAAATCTTGTCTGCGCTGAATGAACCATCGGTTTGTCGAAGTCTGCTAGAATCCCCGCATTAAATCCCGCGCGCTTACGCCTCGGAGCGATTCCATGACGACACAAAATTTCGAGAATCACACCAAGCTTGTCCCGGCCTTTCATTTCGTAGTCTTGCCGATTTTCGGGATCAATCTGGTCTGGTCCCTATTTCGAATCGTTCACGTTTTGAACGGCGAGTCGGTGATTTCGCTCCTACTCGCTGTTGCATTCATCTTGCTGGCGCTCTATTCGCGTTTGTTTTCTCTTACGGTCCAGGATCGCGTGATCCGGCTCGAGATGCAGTTGCGAATGCAACAGCTGCTTCCAGCAGACTTGAAGCCGCGAATCCCCGAATTCACGGTGGCGCAATTGGTTTCGCTGCGGTTTGCGGGCGATGCCGAGTTGCCCGGACTGGCGCGGAAGGTTCTCGACGAAAAACTAAACGATCGCAAAGCGATCAAGAAATTGATCCGGAACTGGCAACCAGACCTGCTCCGAGCGTAAGTGCCGATTGATAGCTCGCGGAGCCTGGTCGCGCCGGGTCATCACCCACCTCGCGTTCCCGGGGATCACTCACCACCCGTTGCCCGCGGCGAAAAGGAGCAACTCCAATGATCTTTGGAGCGCATTCAATCGTTTACAGCAAGGATGCAGCGGCAGATCGCGCATTTTTCCGCGACGTTCTCGGATTTCCATCCGTCGACGCCGGCCACGGTTGGTTAATCTTCGCGCTACCTCCGTCGGAAGTGGCAGTTCATCCCACAGAAGAACCATCTGGTGGAAGCGACCGACACGAACTCTATTTCATGTGTGCCGATCTAATCGCGGAAATAGCAGCACTGGAGAAGAAAGGCGTCCAGTGTTCGCCGGTGCACGAAGCACGATGGGGTTCGATAACGAAAATTCGCCTGCCCGGCGGAGGCGAGATGGGACTCTACCAGCCGAAGCATCCCTTGGCAGTGGCTTCTGCCTCGAATTAACCCACGTTTCCACCTCGTCGCATATTGACGGCACCACAAGCGCAAAGTAGACTCGCACAGAGTCCTGAGAAGCGCGCGCGGCTCAGCGGGACCGCACTTCTTTGTCCGGAATTGGCAGCAACGGAGCCCGCATGATCGCCAGGATGGCAGCGCACCCTCCATTCTCATTTCGAGTGCGGCTCGCTGCTCGGGTTTTTGCGCTTGGGTTCCTGGCACTCGGATTTGCAGCGCTCGCTACTTCGCTTCGGGCCCAGTCTGATCCCACCGGCAATTCGCAACAAACCGCACCACCCTCGCCGACACCAGCCTTACCCGCGTCCACGCAGGCGAAAGCTTCTGACAACTCGCAAGAAGTAAATACGCACGACGCGACCACTCCATTTTCAGTGCGCGTGAACTTGGTCCCGATCCGAGTGGTGGTGCGAGACCCGCACGGCCATGCCGTGCCAAACCTTCGCCAGGATGATTTCCAAATATCTGAAGACCGCAAGCCGCAGTTGATCTCGCTTTTTTCCGTGGAAACACCAGCGCCAGCGCCGCCTCAACCTCCCGCGGAGGCGACTTCATCGCATGCTGCCGATTTAGAGAAGCCATCGACGCCACTCGTGCGGCCGGTGCGATTCGTCGCGCTGCTTTTTGACGACGTTCATCTGCCATTCGGAGAATTGGCGCGCATCCGCAATGTTGCCGACCAGTACATCGATAGTTCGCTGGTGCCGACCGACCGCTTCGCCGTGTTTACAATCTCGGGACAATCGCAGACTGATTTCACCGATGATCGCGCGAAACTGCATGAGGCGCTGCTTCACATCCAACCTCGCCCCGTCACCGCCAGCGGCTCCTCGGGTGCAGGCGAATGCCCGAGCATCGATTACTACCAGGCGGACCTGATTCAAAACCGGCACGACGCCGAAGCCCTCGCCGTCGGAACCTATGACGCGCTTGTCTGCCAATTCAGCAACGACCGCCGGTTTCTCGGCGCCGCTCAAGGGCTCGCCGAATCGACTGCGCTGCGCATACTCTCCTCGGGAGACACTCAGACTCAGGCTTCGTTCCGGCGCCTACGGGAAATTGTTCGCAGAATGACCGTGGTTTCGGGGCAGCGGATAATCGTGCTGCTCTCGCCTGGGTTTTTGACGCCGACTCAACTTTACGAACTCTCCGAAGTGATCGACAACGCGACCCGGTCGAATGTGGTAATCAGCACGCTCGATGCGCGCGGTCTGTACACCGTCGACCCCTCGCCCGACATCAGCGAGAAAGCCTACGGCGATCCCACGATGTCGGGTTATCACGCGGGCTATCGCGTGCAAGGGCAGGCGCGCCAGTCCGACGTGCTATGGAGCCTCGCGGATGGCACCGGCGGAGTAAGCTTCGCGAACAGCAACGACCTTGCCGGAGGGTTTCGCCTGGTGGTTGCCGCGCCGGAGACTTCCTACCTGATCGGATTTGTTCCGCAAAATCTAAAGTATGACGGTCACTTCCATAGCGTGAAGGTGGAACTCAAATCAAAGGAAAAATACACGATCCAAGCGCGGTCAGGTTTCTACGCGCCGAAAAAAGGGGAATCGCCGGCGGACGCCGTGAAGCAGGAAATCGAGGAAGCGGTGATGTCGCAGGAGGAACAGCATGGCCTGCCCGTCCAACTTCACACGCAATTCTATAAAGTGGACGCGATGGACGCGAAGCTCGCCGTCCTCACCCACGTGGACGTTGGCGGTATTCGCTTCGACAAAGTGGATGGCCGCAACAACAACAATTTAACAGTGGTCGCTGCGCTGTTTGACCGCAATGGAAATTTTGTGACGGCATCGGAAAAAATTGTCGAGATGCGGCTTCGCGACGCGACTCTCGAGCGGCTGAGCCACACCGGGTTCACCGTGCGAACAAATTTTGACGTGAAGCCGGGCGGGTATCTGGTCCGGCTCGTGGTGCGGGATTCGCAGGCTTCGCAGGTTTCAGCGGAAAATGGAGTGGTGGAAATTCCGTATTAGGCGAGCGGAGACCGAGGTGCAACATGGAACGACATAGCGCGCAAGGGCGCCGCGTGAAAGACAGCCGCATCAAGTCATATTCCGCGCGAGCTGTATTGGCCGGCGCATTCTTTCTCTGCGGGATTGTGTTTGCATGGCAAGCGATCATGTCGCCGCATCGCGTCTATGCGCAGCCCACCTATCAGCAGGATGCCTCGCAACAAACAGCGCCTCCTCCCGCTGAAAAAGCCGAAGACGCGCAGCAATCTCAGCCCTCACCGCAGCCTCAGGGCACGCCTCAATCCGTGCCTGTGGTTCGCAGCGAAACGCGCGTGGTGCGCGTGGACGTGATCGTCACCGACAAGAAGGGCAATTACATTCACGACCTCACCGCAAATGATTTTCGCGTGTACGACGACAACAAGCAGCAACAAGTGAACAATTTTTCCTTCGGCGCCGATCCCAATTCGCCTGCCGCTTCCGAGCGGCGCTACATGGTTTTATTTTTTGATGACTCCAGCATGGACACTTCCGACCAGCCGCGCGCCCGCGCCGCTGCGGCGAAGTTCATCGATGCAAACGTGGGCCCCGATCGCGCAATCGCCATCGTGGAATACGGCGGGACTCTGCGCATCACGCAGAATTTCACGACCGATGCGGAGCGCCTGAAGCAAGCTGTCTCTGGCGTGAAGATTTCGGCCGTCACAAGCAACGCGCCGCCCGCCACCGGAGCTGCAGCCGGGCCGGCTGATCCAACGCTGAGCGGAGCGGAAAGGAATTTTGGCGCGTACAGCGTCCTGCTATCGATACGAAGCCTGGCGAAAAATCTGGCGTCCGTAGCCGGACGCAAAAGTCTGGTGCTTTTCACCGCGGGATTTCCACTCACGCCGGAGCGCGATTCGGAATTGCTGGCCACGATCGACGCGTGCAACAAAGCAAACGTCGCAATCTATCCTCTCGATGTTCGAGGTCTTCAGGCTCGCTTGACGCCATCTTCGAAGGATCAGAACACCGGGCGAGCCTTGGCTGCGCGCGTCCCACATTCAAGTAGCCCCAGGAGTGTAGCGGGCTTTCAACTCGCGTCGTTTCATCCGACTGCAGATCTCGATCCGGAACCGCAACACGGCGGAGGCGGTGGCGGAGGCGGCGCTGGCGGAGGTGGAGGGGGCGGTGGTGGTCGCGGCGGAGGCGGTGGCGGCGGCACCGGAGGTGGAACTGGCGGAGGAACGGGCGGCGGCGCTGGAGGCGGAGGAGGAAGAGGCGGAACTGGAGGTGGGACTGGAGGAGGAACAGGCGGAACTGGAGGAAAAGGCGGCACCGGTGCGCCAGGTGGAACCGGAGGCCGAGGTGGCACAGGTGGAGTCCCACGCGGTGGAGTTGGGCAGCCTTACGCAAACCCAAATTTCACGCAGCCTCGTGTGATTGTTCCGCCATTTCCGGAATCGGCTTCGACCAATCAGCAAGTTCTTGTACGCGCTCGCGGAAGGCACCGGAGGATTTCCGATTTTCAATACAAACGATCTCGTCACGGGCTTGCAAAAGATCGCGCGCGAGCAGAACGAATATTATCTGCTCGGTTTTGCTCCCACGGATTCCGCGGAGGGCAGTTGCCACGCGCTAAAAGTGAAAGTGGATCGTGGTGGAACCGTGGTGCGCGCGCGCAGCGGATATTGCAACGTGAAACCGTCCGATGTGCTGGCCGGAAAACCGGTGGAAAAGGAATTGGAAGCGCACGCATCCGGCTCGACGGCTGTCTCCACAGCGGGTTCTCTCGAAGCGCCGTATTTCTACACGGCTTCAAGCGAGGCGCGAGTGAATCTGGTGATGGAAATTCCGCCGTCGTCGGTGGACTTCAATAAAGTGAAGGGGAAATATCACGCCGACGTGAACGTTCTCGGCATCGCCTACCGGCCAGACGGCTCGATTGCGGCGCGGTTCAGCGACCAGCAAACCTTCGATCTCGAGAAAGACGAATGGAAGCAGATCACGAAGGCTCCGATTCACTATCAAAACCAATTCGTGATTGCTCCTGGCCAATACCGGCTAACGGTGGTGCTCTCCGGCAGCGCGCAGAATTTCGGAAAGTACGAAGTCCCGCTGAAAATCGATCCGTACGATGGAAAATCGTTCAGCCTGAGCGGCATCGCGCTAACGAATCATCTCGAGCGCGTGTCCGACCTCGGTGGCGCTCTCGATCAGGATTTGCTCGCCGATCACACGCCGCTTGTCGTTCACCAGATGGAGATTATTCCTTCCGGTAGCAACCACTTCACGAAGACGGACAAAGTCGCGCTGTATGCTCAGGTCTATTCGCCCGGAGCTGCTAGCGACTCTCCGCCCGCACTTCGCGTCGCGTATCAGGTGGTGGACCAAAAGAGCGGCAAGCCCGTTTTTGCCACCGGCACGATCGACGCATCCACTTTCGTTGAGAAAGGCAGCCCAGTGGTTCCGCTCGCACTTGTCATACCTCTGGACAGGTTGTCCCCGGGAGCATATCGCGTGGAACTGCAAGCGGGCGAACTGGACGGAGCCTCGTCTCCCGTGCGAACAGTGGAATTTGTGTACGAGTAAACTCAAGCTTTTTTCGGAGAATCTCGCATAGGAGTCCGAACGCTCGGACCCGCCCCTCAATCCGTCAATAAGCCGGCGGTTTCCCCGCGCCACCGATGCAGCCCGATCCCAGCCAGCCGCATCATAAATCGCGCAAGTGGGAATAGCTTCACGAAGCAATGATACAATTCGCGGTCGCTCTTGTATTCCAGCTCTTCTGTCGTGAGCCGATGATGTGGCGCTGAAAGTATTGGAACTTCTCAGGCGTTAAAACGGAATTGGACTGAATCAGACAATTTTATTCTCAAGCTGAGATTCGCTCGGAGCGGTCGTTCGTTGAACCCCATGAGCATGGAGAAATGTCATCTAATGCGGAAGAAAGCCCAGCTCTTTTTCTATTTGGCAATTGTCGTTCCGGCCCTTCTTAGCCTGGCGGCCTGCGGCGGTGGTGGTGGTGCCACGGTAATCAATTCCGTCACGATCTCGCCGGTATCGGTGACCGTGCCGGTGAATACCACAACGCAATTCACTGCGACTGTGAACCTCTCGAACTCGACGACCACGACGAACACGTCCGTTACGTGGGAGGTGAACGGCGTCGCGGGCGGCAACTCGACGACCGGGACCATCCTTCCTTCCACCACGGATGTTCAAGTGGGAATCTACACTGCTCCAGCTGTTGCGCCGGGAGGGACGGACAACGGGCAAGTCGACATTACGGCAATCGCAACTCAAACGACCACAAGCACGACCACCACTCCCGTGACCGTCACTTCGAACACGGCTGTAGTGACAATCGGCGCGGGGACGGGCCTGGCCGTCACTCCTCTTACAACGACAGTGCCGGCGGGCGGCAGCCATCTGTTCACAGCCACCCTGAATAGCGTGGCGGATCCGAACGCAACATGGGCAATCAGTTCTGCTCTCGGCGGCGATATCGGCAAGATCGATGCGACGACCGGAATCTACACGGCGCCTTTCTTTCCGCCACCCGGCGGAATGATCACAGTCACGGCCACCGATGGCGTCTCGGCGAGCGGCACGGCTACGATTGTGTATTCCGATGCATCCTTGAATGGACCGTTTGCATTTTCCTATTCCGGAGACAATTCCGGCGGATTTCTCGCGGTTGCGGGCAGTTTCGTGGCGGATGGAGCCGGCAATATCGTGAGCGGTGTGGAAGACATCGACAGCTTTTCGGGCGGCCCGTCAACGGCGATCACCATCAGCGGAACTTATATCGTCGGGCCAGACGGACGAGGAACTATCTCTTTAAACTCGGGCCAGCAAAGTGTTGGCACACTGCAGTTCGCCCTCACTACGAACCAGCATGCGCACTTGATCCGGTTCGACAAGAACGTGACGGGCGGCGGGTCGATCGATCAGCAGAACCTGAACGATTTGACGACGTCTCCCTCAAGAATATCAGGGCCGTATGTTTTCAGTCTCGCGGGCGCTGATTCCGGCTTCAATCCGACGGGCCTTGCCGGAAAATTCACCGCGAATGGTGCAGGAACGATTCCGAGTTCAGGCACGCCGACGGTGCTCGACGCCAAGATCAACGGCACGGTAACGACGCTGGACAGAACTCTCTCGGGCACCTATGCCTTCGACGCGACGCGCTCCGGCACCGGGCGCGGCACGATCACCCTCACGTCCGATACGACAAATTCGCTGCAATTTGCGTACTACATCATCGACAACACGCATTTGCATCTCGTCGAAATCGACCGCAACAATTTTCTTGCCGGCGAAGTATTCGGCGCGCCCACAGGAAGTTCCTTTGCGACCGCGGAATTGACGAGCGGCAATTATCCGTTCACGGCCGGCGGCACGTCGAGCACGGGAGCGTACGCAAGCGGAGGAGTATTCGTTTCAGATGGCGGCGGAAACATCACGAGCGGAGCGACGGACTCCAACAATGCCGGCACGATTGTATCCAACACGTCCTTGGGATCGTGTGCATATACCGTCGATAACCAGACGGGCCGCATCGATTTGAAGTTGTGCCCGTCTGGCGGAACCGCTTCCGAATTCGCGGTGTATCTAACGTCATCTGGGTCGGCGGTGATGCTCGAACTCGATTCCGCAGCAACCGCGAACGGAATGGCATTCAAACAGTCGATTGCCCCCGCGCCGGTTTCAGGCCTATTCGCTCTGAATCTGTCGGGCCAGGGAATCTTTCACAACAGCGCCGCGTCGTACCAGCCGGATGCGAATGGCCAGGTGACTCTCGCCGGAACCGCAGTGAGCGGGGGAAATCTAGACATCAACACGTACAATTCCGTGTTTCAATCCGATCCTGTCGACCCATTGAACAGTTCCATTGTCGCTCCGGATGCATCCCTTGGCCGCGGAACGGCGATACTGGAAGGTACAAATCCGGCCGTTACGTTTGGAATCACGTATTACGTGGTCGACGGGAATACCGCGCTGCTACTCGGCACAGACACGGTGCGAACGATGACGGGCAGTATCACGAGCCAATCTCCGCCGCCTGTTGCTCCGTAATTTCGCTGAATGAATTGAGGAACAGCCCGGCTAGCGCGTGCGTTCGTCTTTTTCGATTTTGCCGTCGCGAAGGCGAATCACGCGGTGGGCGTGGGCGGCGATGTCGGGTTCGTGCGTAACGAGGATAATCGTGTTGCCTTGCTGGTGAAGGCGCGCGAACAGCGCCATGATTTCCTCGCCGGTCGCGGAATCCAGGTTGCCTGTCGGCTCGTCGGCGAGCAAGATCGAGGGAGTGTTGACGAGTGCGCGCGCGATCGCCACGCGCTGGCGCTGCCCGCCGGAAAGTTCGTTCGGCTTGTGCATCATCCGATCGGTGAGGTCCACCTGCTGTAAAGCTGCTTTCGCTCGCACGAGACGATCCGCGGACGGCGTGCCGTTGTAAATCATCGGCAGCTCAACATTGTGCAAAGCGGTTGCGCGCGGCAGCAGATTAAACGTTTGAAAGACGAAGCCGATTTCCTTGTTGCGAATGTAGGCCAGCTCGTCGTCGTTCAATTCGCTCACCAGCCGTCCCGCCAGCCAATATTTTCCCTTCGTCGGCGAATCCAGGCAGCCAATCAAATTCATGAGCGTCGATTTGCCGGAGCCGGACGGGCCCATAATCGCGACGTATTCGCCCTTCTTGATTTCCAGGCTCACGCCGCGCAGCGCGTGCAACTGCTCGGCGCCCATCTCGTACGTCTTCCACAGTTCTTCCACCTGGATGACGATTCCTGACGTCACTAGATCTTCGCGGAAGATTTGCAGGGCGCTGGCTTGCTCAACAGCCATTCTCGGGAACTCCTCGGATGCAACGGATCATTTTCCAGCACTCCTTCATTTTTCAAAACTTCTTCAGATTCGCGTACAGAATTGAGGCCAACGATTCGTAAGCCATCCTCCGGAAATGCGCTGGCGATTTGTGGGACGTGCGATAGCGACTGGCTAGCTGGTCGATTCGTCGCGTTTCGGAGCGGTGTTGTCCACTTTGATTTTTCCGCCGGGCTTGAGAGTTCGCAGAGCTTTATAGCTGCCCGTCACGATCTCATCGCCTTCGCGCAATCCGTTGGTAACTTCGATGTCCGTGACGCCGCTGATGCCGGTCTGCACCGGAACAAACTCAACTTTTTTGCCGCGCAAGATAAATACGCCGGTGATGTCTTCTTTTTGCCCCGAGCGCGCTGGTTTTGAAGCCGCAAGGGTGACGCCATCGCTCTTGCCCTCCTTGGCCTCATCCAGCTCTTTTTGTGAACGGACGGCAAGCGCCTGAATCGGAATTGTGAGCACGTTTTTCTTTTGGGCGGTTTCAATCCTCGCCGTCGAAGACAGTCCCGGGCGAATCGAAGCGGGTGCGTTGTCAATTGTCACGACAACTTTGAAATCGCGCGCTTCCTGTGTATTCGCCGTGGTTTGCGTGGTGGCTGCCTGGCCGGATGTTCGCAGAATCGCCAGCTCGCCCACCTGGCTTACATGACCTTTGAAAACTTTGCCCGGCACCGCATCGATGGACACGTCCGCCGCCTGCCCCTCGCGGACGTTCGTGATGTCGGTCTCGTCTACCTTCACTTCCGCCGTGACCACGCTCATGTCCGAAATCGTCATCAGGAAGCTGCCTTCCGCGTTTTGAATTCCGGGCACAACATTTTCGCCCACGCGCACCGCGATGTAGCTGACGATTCCGTCGATCGGCGCCGTGTACGTCGTCTTGCGGAAAACATCGCGGGTGTGAGTGAGCATCGCGCGATTCTGTTCCGCCGTGGAGCGCGATTGTTCGCGCGCCGCGCGAGTCTGTTCCACCTGTGCCTTGCTGGCGTTCAGCCCGGCGACGGCTCCGTTGTAGACGGCCTTCGATGCGTCGTAATCCTGCTTCGAGATGAGTTGTTCCTCGAAAAGCTTCTGCGAGCGTTCCCAATCGAACTTTGCTTTTTCGAGGTCGGATTGCCGCTGTGCGAGCGTGGCAATCGCCGATTGATAGCTCGCGTCGGCCATTGTCATTCCCGCTTCAGCAGCCTGAATGGCAGAAAGTTGAGCCTGGACGTCGGCGCCCGGTTGAATGTTCTCGAGGTGCATGAGAACGTCGCCCTTCTTGACGTGGTCTCCTTCCTTAGCAATTATTTCCGTTATCTTTCCAAACCCTTCACCCATCACGTTGGTGTAATTCTTCGGCCGGATCTCGCCGGAAGCGGTGACGATCGATGTGAGGTCCTGCCGGACCACTCTCCCGCTCTGCACCTTTACAACGCCCTTGTTCATTTGGTACGTGATACCGGAGTATGCGATCCCCGCAACCGCCAGAACGCCCGCTCCGATTGCCACCTTTTTCCACGTCTTCATGATGCCGACCTCAATGAGTGCAAATTCCCACGCCGGGGCTTCCGATCCCCACTCCTGATATTACGTCCGAGCACTTCAGAATGTTTCTGGTTTAGACGCAGAGTTGCGGAGAAGGACAGGCAGGCCTACTGCTTGCAAGTTCCTTGTTCCTAACGTGACTGCGGCTTCCACCGCTCAGAATCTCCGGCGCGTGATCCTGAGCGTCGTTTACAAGAAGAACCATTCTAATTCGAAACGGCTCCGAAGGAAACAGGCGTATCGGCTGCTAACCAAGGAGTGAGGACATCTAACCAATCGGCCGCTCGAGCGGTCTAACTGAACCTGCCAGTTGGCGGACTGGTTGCTTCTTTGGGACTTAATTGCGACCGGCAGGCAACCCGTATCATCGGCGTTGTATTCATACCCCCCAAAGGGGAATCGGTCGTTGACCTGTACCTATGGACAGGTTAGACTTTTGGGTCAATTTGGGTCAAAGAGGTAAATCATGGACCGTGGGGCCAAGCTGTTTCTTTTCGGGATTTTAGCCGGAGCCTTGGCTTGTGCGCCGAGCGTCTTTGGCCAGGATTCCACCCACGGTCAGACGGACCAGAAATCGGCCAAGCAGTCCGCCAAGCAGAAAGCAAAAAGCGACAAAGAACTATTCAAAGAACTCGACTCGCAGTACAAGAAGTGGCTCAACGAAGACGTGGTTTATATCATCAGCCCGGAAGAGCGCAGTGCGTTTGTTCACCTCCAGACCAACGAAGAGCGCGAACAATTCATCGAGCAATTCTGGCAACGCCGCAATCCCGACCCTGATTCCGCGGAAAATACCTACAAAGAAGAGCACTATCGACGCATTGCCTATACCAACGAACATTTTGCTTCCGGCATTCCTGGTTGGAAGACGGACCGCGGCCGAATTTACATCATGTGGGGGCCGCCCGACGAGATTGAGTCGCACCCCAGCGGCGGCAGCTACGACCGGCCCTCGAGCGAAGGCGGCGGTACCACTTCTACCTACCCGTTTGAAGATTGGCGTTATCGGTACTTGGAAGGCATCGGTGAAGACGTAAACATCGAATTCGTTGACCCTACGATGACCGGCGAGTTCCATCTAACGATGGATCCCAGCGAAAAGGACGCACTCACTTACGTGCCGGGCGCGGGCTTGACCGAAATGGAATCGATGGGCCTGGCCAGCAAGACCGATCGTTTCAGCAATACCGACGGCACTCATACCGCGGCACCCATTGGCATGCGGCCCGAGAGCCAAAGCGAATTTTCGCGATTGGAGTTGAACGCCAAGATCCAGCAGGCGCCGCCGGTGAAGTTCAAAGACCTCGAAGCCGTCGTCACTTCGCGAGTGGTGAAGGACCAGGTGAAGTTCGACTACCGCTTCGACTTTCTGCGCATCACTTCGGACACGGTTCTGGTTCCCATTTCCATCCAGATTCCCACCCGTCAGTTGAGTTTTGCAGAAAAAGAAGGCGTGGATTCTGCAACGGTGAATTTGTTCGCGCGGATTACTACGCTCAGCGGCCGTCCTGTGCAGACCTTCGAGGATACAATTCACCGCGACGTTCCCGCAGCTTTGTTGCAGCAATCACTCGGAACTTCGTCGATTTATCAAAAAGCGGTGCCATTGCGGCCGGGACTCTATCGCCTCGACATCGTTCTGAAGGACGTCAATAGCAACAACGTCGGCGTCGTCAATACCCGCCTTGCTGTGCCTCGCTTTGAGGACGATAAGCTCGCTTCCAGTTCGCTGATTCTGGCCGATCAAATTACTCGCGTTTCCGCGAAAGACATCGGCCTGGGCCAGTTTGTCCTGGGGGATTTGAAGGTTCGCCCCAAAATGGACGGCGCATTTCTCGCCACGGATCCGATGGGCGTTTTCCTTCAGGTTTACAACTTGAAGGTCGACGAAAAAACCCATAAGGCGGACGTTTCGGTGCAGTATCGCGTTCTGAGAGACAAGGAAACCGAGCCGCTCAAGAAATTCGACCTCGCCCAGGACCAGATTCCCGAGCATGGCGAAGAAATGACGCTTCAAAACATGGTGACGCTAGGCTCTTTCAGTCCCGGCAAATACAAACTGGAAGTAGCCATCACCGATAATCTTGCGAAACAAACCATCACACCGACTTCGGAATTTACCGTGAAGCCGCCGGCTGTTGCTGTTGCAGCGGCGACTGCGGCTCCGAAGGGGAGGTGAGGCGCTGTGAACTTGAGGTTGACTCAATTTAGAACGATTCGCGTGCTGGGCTTCGGCCTGCTTGCGCTCTTCGCGGCATTGCCGCTCGCCGCCGCTCCTAACTCCGGAAAAATTTCCGGCGTCGTGATGGATCCTTCGGGAACGCCGCAGATGGGGGCCAGCGTCTCCATCACGGCCGAGAATCTGCTGACCTTCGCCCCTGCGGAATTCCTGACGAATGATCGCGGACGCTTTTCAACCGCCACACTTGCGCCTGGCATGTATTCCATCAAGGTAACGCTCGCCGGTTTCCTTCCGGCGGTTCAGCAGCATATTCAGGTGAGCGACCAGCAAACGACTTTGCTCGAGATCGTTCTGGGCTCGGTGCTCTCTTCGTTTGAAAAATTGCGGCGGCAGCCGGAGCAACAACTGGCGTCCGATGAATGGATTTGGGTGTTGCGTAGCGGAGCAGCGACTCGCTCGATTCTGCGCTGGCAGGATGGCACGGTTTTCGTGTCGGGTGTCCCTGGGCAGGTCGAAACGGCTCAAAAGCAGGCGATCCGCGGGCGTTTCGACGTCACCTCCGGCTCCGATCATCCGGGTTCGATTTCAAACTACGCGGATTCGCCAGCCACCGCGTTCGCCTATGACGTAGCCGTCGGCGAAAAAGGCCAGTTGTACGTGGCTGGCCAATTCAGTTACGAGGGTGGCGCGCCCGCCGGTGGACTTGTCGCCGAATGGGTTCCTTCCGGAAAATTGGGAGACGGGCCGGTATCGAGTGTTGTTGTGCGTGAATCCCAACTCGGTCCCACGGGCGTCACCTTCCGCGGCATGCGCGTGTCGCACGATAACCAGCTCGCGGTCACCGACCGCGTGAGTTTGCGGTATGGCAGCGATTTGATTGGCGAGGGTCTCGGCAGCTACACGATGGCCATCCGCCCGCGCGGCGAGGTTGCCATCCAGCTCTCGCCTTCCTGGCAGCTTGCCGGACTCGTTGCCATGAGCCCCTGGCAGCAGGATTCCAACGGAGCTGAGTCTGGCTTGCAATCGGCGATGAACTCGCTCGATTCGCTTCCGACGCTGTTGATGCGCGACGGGCGGCCGGTCCTCGAGAATAATTTGCACGCCGAAGTCGCGATCGAGCACGCACTCAACAAAAATTCCAGCATTAGCGCAGCCGTCTTCCATGACAATTCAAGCCATACGGCGGTGTTTGGAAAAGGTTCCGCGTCTGGCTCCGATTATCTGCGCGACTATTTCTCCGACGTATTTGTTTACGATGGCGGACGGTCAAGTTCGATGGGCGCGCGCGCGGCGTATCACCAGAAGTTCAACGATAATCTCGACGCCACAATCGTCTACGCCTATGCGGGCGCGCTCGCTACAGACGATGAGACGGCGGCGACTGAAGCGCCTTTGCGCGATCAACTTGTCACTCGCTATCGCCAAAGCCTGGCGGGACGAATCTCTACGACGATTCCCCGTTCCGGCACAAAGTTGTCCGTAGGCTACAAATGGATTGGCGGGCAATCCGTCACGCATCTGGATCCCTACGGCGAGTCGCTCTTCCATCTCGACCCGTACCTGAACATGGAAATCCGGCAGCAATTGCCAAGTTTCTTCCCCGGCCACATGGAAGCTTTGGCCGACTTTGGTAATCTTCTCGCACAAGGCTACGTGCCGGTTTCAACCGGCGACGGGCACGTCGTCCTCGTGCCTTCCTACCGTTATTTTAGGGGCGGGCTAAGCGTTCAGTTTTAGTAGCTTAGCAGCCTACCGGAATCGGGAAGATGTATCCCGGAAATAGAATTCCCGCCGCTCCAACTTCCGTATAGGCCTCTAAGCTGAAGATAAAAAGACGGTTGCGATATATGAAATCTGTGATTCGTGGAAACCTACGTGCTGGCATAATAGTTGGAAGGGTACGGGTGTAGTTCGGTGAACGATAGCCTTCGAATGCGGCTGGGTGCGGTGGTGCTGGCGGTTCTTACGCTGGCCGCCGTGATCTTTGCCACCCTCAACTATCAGCAGCGCACGCGGTACATCCTCCCCGATGATGGCGTCACCTGGATGGACACAGCGCAGGGCGTTGTTGCCTGGCATGTGGTTGCCGATTCGCCCGCCGCTCGCGCTGGAATCAAGCAGGGTGATTATGTCCACTCCGTTCGCAACGTTTCGATTCATCGCGCGACGGATGTTACCCGCGTTCTCTTCCGCGTTGGTCCGTGGGCAGAAGTGCGCTACGGAATGCAGCGGGAAGGTGCGACGTTTGAGACCCCTCTCGTCACTGCGCCGCAGGAAAATCCGTCGTCGATAGAGAACTACCTTCGCTTGACGGCTTTGCTGTATCTCTTCATCGGTCTCTTCATCTTTGCGCGGCGCTGGAACGCGCCCCGCGCGATTCATTTCTACATTTTCTGCCTCATCTCGTTCGTGCTCTACAGCTTTCATTACAGCGGCAAGCTGAATTCGTTTGATCAAGTGATCTACTGGGCCAACGTTGTGGCGCTTTTATTCCAGCCCGCGCTGCTCGTGCATTTCGCTCTTGTATTTCCCGAACGCCGCGGCTGGATCTGGCCCAAGCTCGCGATCACGTACGCTATCCCCACAGCCCTTCTGACGCTGCACATTTTTATCGCCAGCGGCACCCTGGATTTCCTCCCCGCCGTCAGTACGCGCTACTGGCTCGATAAAGTGGAGCTCGGAAATCTGGGAATTTACTTCCTGATCGCCGCCGGAATTTTCCTGATGAGCTATCGCCGCGCTCCCTCGGCCATTCTCCGGCAGCAGCTGAAATGGGTCACGGGCGGCACTTTCGCCGGGACGATCCCGTTCCTGCTTCTCTACATCGTTCCCTATATCCTCGGCGTGGTTCCTCCGTCATGGATGAAAGCGTCGGCATGCTCGCTCGCGTTGATTCCGCTCTGCTTCGGTTACGCGATCATTCGCTACCGGCTGATGGACGTCGACATTATTTTCAAGCGCGGTCTTGCGTATACATTCGCAACGGCCGGAGTGGTGGCGATTTATTTTGCAGCAGTCGCGCTGATCGGCGAGGCGTTCCACACCACATTGACGGCAGGCCCGGCCGGAAGCGTGATCGCAATCGTAGTGGCCGCTTTCCTGTTCCAGCCTTTGCGCGATTGGGTGCAGGCGCGGCTCGATCGCTTCTTCTATCGCGACCGCCTGGACTACCGCCGTACCTTGATCGAATTTGGCAGCGCGCTCACGAACGAAGTGCGCCTCGAACCACTAGTCGGCTCTGTGCTCGACCGCGTGTCTCAGACTTTGCTCGTCGATCGGCTCGCCATCTTCCTCGAAGACCCGGCGAATCCCGCGAAGTTCGTCCTGTCGCGCTCGATGGGTGTTCGGCCTCAGGCCGCTCTCGATCTTAGTTTTCTCGATCCAGGCCGGCCGGCGCTTGAGCGCGGATGCTTGTTCTTCGAATCAGCGCGCTCTGCCGCCGGTGAATCGGATTCCGTTCGCCGCACCCTCGAAGAGCTCGACTTGAACTATTTCATCGCTTGCCGCTTCCGCGAACGGACGGTCGCGGTGCTAGGACTTGGCAAGACCGTTGATGGCGATTATCTCTCGAGCGACGACCTTGAACTTCTCTCGACGATTGGAGGATATGTCGCAATCGCCATTGAAAATGCGCGCCTCTACCAATCGCTCGAACAAAAAGCCATGCAGATCGAGCGCCTGAAAGATTTCAGCGAGAATATCGTCGAGTCGCTGAACATCGGCGTCGTCACTGTCGATCTTGAAGACCGCATTGAGTCCTGGAATCCGCAGCTCGAAGGACTGCTCGAAATTCCGAGGCGCGATGCTGTGCATAAACGCCTGCAGGAAGTGCTGCCGCAGGATCTCGTCGCCGAAATTGCTGCGCGCGCGGCGGGCGATCACGTTTCCGGAATCTACAAGTTCCATCTCAATACGCGCAGCGGCAACCACCTCGTCATTAACGCGTCCATCGCGCCGCTAGTCGGCAAGAATGGCGCGCGGCTCGGCCGGCTGATCCTTCTCGACGACATTACCCAGCGCGTCCGCCTCGAAGAGCAGATGGTGCAAACCGAAAAGCTCACGTCGCTCGGCTTGCTCGCCGCCGGGGTAGCCCACGAAGTGAACACGCCGCTCGCCGTGATTTCAAATTACATTCAGATGCTCGCGAAGCAGATTCCCGCGGACGATCCGCGCCAGAAAACAATCGAACGCATCGTGAAGCAGACGTTCCGAGCGAGCGAAATCGTCAACAACTTGCTGAATTTCTCGCGCACTGGCGCCGCCGAATTCATCGAAGTGGATGTGAACTACGTTCTCGAGGAAACCCTTACGCTTGTGCAGCATCCGTTCAAGACCGCGCAAGTGAAAGTCATCAAAAATTACACGCAGCAATTGCCAACCGTTCTCGGCTCCACCACGCGCTTGCAGCAAGTGTTCCTGAATCTCTTCATGAACGCGCGCGACGCGATGCCGGGCGGCGGAATGCTGGAAGTACGCACGGGAGCTCACAACGGCTCGGTGGAAATTGAAGTCACCGACACCGGCGCGGGCATCCCGCCCGAGCACCTTCACCGCATTTTCGATCCATTCTTTACAACAAAGGCCACCGGCAGGGGCACCGGGCTGGGCCTTTCGGTGAGCTACGGCATCATCAAGGAGCACGCGGGCAAAGTGGACGTGCGCTCCACGCCTGGAAAAGGAACATCGTTCCGGCTCGAATTTCCCGTAGCCAGAAAAGCGGTCCATGCATAAAGGAACCATACTCGTTGTCGACGATGAACTGGAAATCCGCGAAGGTCTCGAAGCCCTTCTGACCTCCGAGGGTTTCGATGTGACCCCCGCCGAAACCGGCGAAATGGGTTTGCAGCGGCTCGAAGACCGCCCCTTTGACCTGATGCTGCTCGACGTAAGCCTGCCCGACCGCAACGGCCTGGAATTGCTCCGGGAAATCCGCCGCCGCGATCCAAACCTTTCCATCATTCTCATCACCGCGTTCGGCTCAATCGATATGGCGCGCGCTGCGTTCAAAGGCGGGGCGCAGGATTTCATCACCAAGCCCTGGTCGAACGATGAACTCATTGCGCAGGTATCCGTCGCGATCGAAGGGCGGCGGCTGCGCGAAGAAAATGTCCAGCTGAAGCGGGCGCTGAAGCAGCGCTACAATTTTCCGAGCATTATCGGCAAAAGTGAAAAAATGCTCGCCGTGTTCGACTTGATCACGCAGGTGGCGCCATCGCGTTCCACCGTTCTGATCTACGGCGAAAGCGGAACGGGTAAAGAATTAATCGCGAAGGCAATCCATTCCGCTTCCACGCGCGCTGACAAAGCGTTTATCCCCGTCAACACCGGGTCGATTCCCATCGACCTGCTCGAATCGCAACTTTTCGGACACGTGAAGGGCGCTTTTACCAGCGCGATTGCATCGAAAAAAGGCCTTTTCGAAGTCGCCGACCAGGGCACGATTTTCTTCGACGAAATTTCGACGATCGGTCCCGAAACACAGGCCAAACTGCTGCGCGTAATCCAAGAACGCGAATTCATGCGCCTGGGCGGCACGGACACGATCAAGGTTGACGTTCGCATCCTCACCGCGTCGAACGAAGACCTCGCAAAACTCGTCCGCGAGGGCCGCTTCCGCGACGACCTGTATCACCGCCTAAACGTTATCTCGCTGCAGCTGCCGCCTCTGCGCGATCGCAAAGAAGATATCCCGCTGCTCATCGACCGTTTCCTCGAGCAGTTCTGCCACGAAAACGGCAAGCCGGCACGTCTATTCACTCACAGCGCGATGAAACTCTTGATGGATTACGACTGGCCAGGGAACGTGCGTGAGCTCGAAAACGTTGTCGAGCGCGCCGTGGTGCTCTCGACGCAGGAAACGGTCGACGCCGACCTGCTGCCCGAAAGCGTTCGCACGCGCGAAATCGTCAAGGGCGTTCGCCTGCAGCTCGCCGAATTTCTGCCGCCGCTGCCGGGCGAAATTGGCTCGCGCGGCTCCGGCTCCCGCTCCGTCGCTATTCGAAATCCTCGAAGAAGTGGAGCGTCGCATCATCGTGGACATGCTCGAGCGCACCAACTGGAATCAGACCGAAGCCGCCGAGCGCTTTCAGATTCCTCTCTCCACCCTGAATCAGAAAATCAAAAGGCTCGGCATCGAAACTCGTCGCCGCGCCAACCCGCCTCGCGGCCCCTACGGATACGGTTCCGAAGGCGCCGATTTTCCCGCCGCCAAGTAACCGGAGGTTCCCGCCAGATCGGAGCTCCGCTTTCGACAAGGCGAGCGCGAAACTGTGCAAACTCAAGCCGCTTCTTAGGGCGTCGGAGCTTCAGCTCCGACATCAGCCTGGCCTTTTCACTGGGGCTTCAGCCCCTGAGGAATGTCACCCGAGCTTATTAACCGACGAGCGGGCGCCCGGCGATGCCTTCCAGAATTCGATACGGCGCCACTTGCGGCGTAACCAAGGCCTGCGGCGGAATCAAAAGAGTCTGCTCGATCGCATATTGCCCAGACATCACTGCATGCGCCACGCAGTCGGTATAGACAATCCAGGTGGCGAGCGGCGGAAATTCGAGCCGGTACTTCGGACAGCTCGCCTGAAAATTTGCATTCTCTTTCAGATAATCGTGAAAGCGCAGCATGAACATGTCGTAGGGCGTTCGTCCCATGCCGCGGAAGCCAAGTTTTTCTCCCCAACTCTGCACGGTGCGGGTGATCATCGAATCGTCTTCCGCGATCTCGCGCAGTCCGGCGCTTTCCGCAAACTGGCGCGCAAGCGATTCAAAATTCTCGGTCGTGTTCCACACCCGCGGGCGCTTCGGATTCAGATTCGTAAAAACACGCAGGATCCGGCCACCACGGGTCGGCCGGCTCGGAAACGCATCGACGTGCAGAAGGTCATTCCGCTTGTGGATCGGGAGGTCGCGGCCTTCTTCTTCGATCGGCCGGAAACTCGAGAAATCAATGTTCCATTTTCCCGCGTACGGCGGGAGAAATTTCGTCAGAAACTCGATCACCTGCGCGCTGTAATTGCGCATGATCGTCTGCAGCCGCCCGATCGTCTTGGCATTGCCAGAAACTCCGCGCAAGACATCTTCCGACGGCCGGTAGGAGACATTCTTATGCAGCCGCAGTTCCGTCCATTCCTGCGCAAGGAGAAAGTCGCGGTCGTCTACGGGGAAATGAAAAGGGAGCGCTTGAAAAAATAGGATCTGACCCTTCTCGAGAAGCTCGCAATAGGCGCGCGCCCGGGCAGCTACCTGCTCGCGGCCCACCCAGCCGCCGGGCGACCGATAATCTTCCACCCGGATCCACGGTGCGGGCGCCATGTTCGTTCGCGTTGGCTGCACCATTTAGCTCTGCCCTCAGCCTTTGGCCGCGCCCTTTTCAAGATTCGGACGCTTGTAACCTGGGGGCAGCAGCGTGGTCGTGAGATCCACGCTCGAAAGATCAACGCCATCCAGATTTGTTTCGCGCAAAATCGTTGTCCCTAACAGTGCGCCTTGAAAATCTGCACCGGTCACGATCGCTTGGCGGAAATTGGCGGCGCCGAAATCCGCCCGGCGCAAGTTTGCCTGGCGCAGGTCCGCGCGGAAAAGCTCGGCGCCTCCTACTTGGGCTTCGGAAAGGTCCGCGCCGCTCAAGTTGGCCTCCGTGAGATCTGTTTTTCGCAGGTCTGCCTTGTGCAGCTTGGCTTTGCTGAAATCGGCGAACGTGAGCTTGGCATCTTTGAGGTTCGCGCCGGTAAGGTTTGCGCCTTGCAAATTTGCATACGCAAAATTCAATTTGTGTAGATCGGCGTTCGAAAGATCCGCGCCCGCAAGATCCGCGCGTGCGCCTGTTTCGTCGCCGCTGATGAATTTCTTGTGCGCTTCCAGAATTTCCGAAAGCCGCTTCCCATTGTGACGAATGCGATTCGGGGATTTCAGACCCCCTCCTTTAAACGCGTCCAGAATGCTCATTCCTGATTTCCCGAAATAGCGGTAGGTGCTATCCGATTTTACTAGAACCGGACGCGATTAGGACAGTGAGCATCGCCGACATTGTGGCGACGCAGCCCAAATCGAGTAATTTCGCACCACGTCAGCCTCCCGGAAACGAGTTCGCAGCGGCCCCCCAGGCATCGATACTGTTCCACGGCCAAACCAAATTCCGGGCCAAACCCCAGCCTCGCACCACTTCGCCTCGCCGATTTGTGGTAACTTCACCTGAATGGAACTTCTCGACAGACTGAAGAGCAAGGCGCGCACAAACCCGCAGCGGGTGGTGCTGCCCGAAGGCGAAGACGAGCGAGTGATTCTTGCCGCAGCTCAAGCTACTGCCGAACGCTATGCCAATATCACATTGCTGGGACGCGCGAATATCATCCGCGCCGCGGCCGACCGCCTGAGCGTGAAACTTAACGGTATCGAAATTCTCGATCCGCTCTCAAGCTCCCGAATTGATTCCTACGCGCAAATCTATCTCGACCGGCGCCATGCGCGCGGCGTGACGCTCGAAGAAGCCCGTGAGATCGCTCGCAAACCGCTCTACTTCGCAGCGCTCAGCGTCGCGGCAGGCGATGCCGACGCCACTGTGGGCGGCGCGGCAAACTCCACCACGGATACGGTCCGCGCGGCATTGCATTCGATCGGCCTTGCGCCAGAAGCACGCTTGCTCTCGAGTTTCTTCTTGATGGTCGCGAGCAATCGCAATGGAAACAGTGGCGCATCCTTCGGCGAAAAGGGCGCGATGCTTTTCGCTGATTGCGCTGTAGTTCCCGAGCCTACCGCCCAAGAGCTTGCCGAAATTGCGCTTGCCACTGCCGAAAACGCCCGCGCGTTTCTCGAAGTCGAGCCTCGCGTCGCGCTTCTTTCCTTTTCGACTAAAGGATCTGCATCGCACTCGCGCGTCAACAAGATCCGGGAGGCGCTACGTATCGCGAAGGCCCGCCAGCCCGACCTCGCCATCGATGGTGAATTGCAGGTTGACGCTGCGCTCATCGCCTCTGTGGCCGCAAGCAAAGCTGCGGGATCGCCTGTCGCTGGCCGCGCCAACGTGCTGATATTCCCCGATCTCGACTCCGGAAACATCGGCTACAAACTCGTCGAACGATTGGCCGGAACGGAAGCGCTTGGCCCGATCCTGCAAGGGCTTGCGCGCCCTGCGAACGACTTGTCGCGCGGATGTACTTCGGAAGATATCTCGAAGGTGATTGCCATCACCGCCGTGCAATCGATTGCGCGCAGAGCGATCGCGTCCGCTTCGGGAGATTAGGTTCCGTGCCGCTCCGATTTCTCTTCGAGTCTCCATCATCAGCGTTCCGCATAGCTATCATTTCGATTCTAGTGAGTGTAACGGCCACTCTCTGCGCCTCGCGCGCGCCTCATGCACTCGCGCAGAATTCCACTGACCAGCCCGGCGAAGAGGTCGTCGCAAATCTCGCAGCGGGCCGCATCCTGATTATTATTTCGAAAGATTCCATCCTACTGGGCACTGTCGAAAATCCGTTTGAAGCGCAAACTCATCCGCCTACACCCGTTCCACTTTCCGGCGAACGCGCCGGCATCATCCTCGGTGCAGTCGATTGGTATTCCCCTTCTTCGCAGCAACAGTTTGGACGCTTGGATCAGGAGCTGCCTCGTCTCCGCGGCCGAATGGCGCCCGAAGGCCCGAAACTCAAACACGGCGAGGAGGGGAGCGAAGCGCTCGACATCGAGTTCATCGGACAGGGATTGGGCGATCGCATGAACCAGATCGTCAAAGAGCTGCACGCCCAGGTTGCGCTTCCGGAAGGAGAATCCATCGCGGAATTGGTGGTAGCCGATTTCATTCCCGGTTACGGCCCCGAGGTCTGGCACGTAACGTATGGCCTCGAACAATTTCCGCAGCGCGGCGACTATTGGGAGACTCGCGTGAAGCGTCCTCAGTACCTGCAGGATTGGCCTCCGGAGAAAGGCCAGCCGCTCACAATTGTGGAATTCGATTATCCACCCGACGAGAAATCGCTATCTGTGCTGGAGATGTTGCGCCAAAAGGATCCGCGAATCGACAAACTCGCTTCGTCTGATCCGGTGATGGCTTCGGTAGCATCCATGCTGTTGAAAGGCATCAGCAACAAGATCGCCACGCCTGACGCTACGCAATTCATGCGTGCCACGCTGAACGCTCTCGCCGCTCCGAAAGCGCGCCAAACGATGGCCGTCATCAGTTTTCAAACGGGATTTGAATGGGTACTTCAGCCGCCAGCCGAGCCGAAAAAGCCCGGTGAGCAGAAAGCACGCCCCTCGGACGCGCCCACGCTTCTAAAACCGACCGGCAACTAAATTCGTTGCGCTGAAATGCAAACGGCGTGGCGGAAGGCGTAGTTCCAGATTTACCGAAGTCTCCGCAGCTATTTCTTCTGCTTCAATTGCTCCTGCAGCCGTGCATTCTTCTCGGCCACTCCTCGAACGAGGTCTTCCTTGTGTGCGACGAGCCGCTTCGCAATTTCCCCGTCTGACAATCCCAATATCTCGGCTGTAAATATCGCTGCGTTCACGGCGCCCGCTTTGTCGATGGCCATCGTCGCCACGGGAATACCGCCCGGCATCTGCACGGTCGCAAGCAGCGCATCCATTCCGTTCAGCGCGCTCGTCGCCAGAGGTACACCGATTACCGGAATTGTCGTGTTCGCCGCGATCACACCTGCCAGGTGTGCCGCCGCCCCTGCGCCCACAATTAATACCTTCACACCGCGACTTGCCGCCGACGTCGCATATTCATGCGCCCGCGCGGGAGTTCTGTGCGCCGAGACAACTTCCATCTCGTAAGCAATTCCGAATTTCTCGAGCGTCTTTGCGGCCTCGCTCATCACGGGCAAATCCGTATCCGATCCCATCAGAATTCCGACCGTCGCTTTTCCCTGCGCGTTGCTGCTGGTCACCGTAAGTTCTCCTGTGTGATATTTTGTGATAACGGCGCGAGCACTTCGATCCGGTCGCCGCGTCGAATTCTTCCACCTTCGAGGACGCGACAAAGCCACCCGCGCTGTCCTCGAAGCTGCTCCTGCAAACCTTGCCGGATTTCATCCATCCGCGAACACGGTCTGCATGGCTCGGTCAGTTCCAGCAAGCCCTCCCCAATCCTTAGAAGCTGACCTGCGTCAAGGGACTGAAAATCGAGCCCGCTTGTCGTGATGTTTTCCTTGATCGTGCCCGGTGAGACTCCCAGTTTCCGCAGCGTCTCGACGTCCATCAGTGACACTTGCCGTTTGCTCCCAGGACGCCCATGGATGCAGTCTTTCAAACCCTTGTCTTGCACCGCCACAGCTTCCTCTAGTTCTTTCATCGGGAAGCGGTGAACGAAGCAGACAAACAAGCTGAGGACTTCAGCCATTCGTGCTTTCCGCGGCAATCCGTGCGCGTTTAGACACCGGCTGACCGATATCCGACCGAAATTGGGCGCCCTCAAAACTAATTGCACTACAGATATCGTATACGGTGCGGCGCGCTGATTCTAGGTCAGTGCTGCTTCCGCACACGGCAAGAACACGACCACCACTAGTGTAGTATTTATTGTTTTCCCGGCGCGTTCCCGAATGAAATATAACCGCTCCTGTCCCATCATTCTTCGTGCTAATGCCTGCTATCTCTCTTCCTATCATCGGGTTTGCCGGATATCCCGCTGATGCGATCACGACGCATAAGCTAGCAGCAGGCGTCCACTTCGTTTGCGTGCTTCCAAGCTCTCCCTGCGCGGCGCCCATGCACACCTTCGCAAAATCAAAATCTGCTCGCATCACAATCGCTTGAGTCTCCGGATCACCGAGCCTGCAGTTGAATTCAAGTACCTTGGGCCCCTCCTGCGTGAGCATCAAGCCGAAGTACAAGAATCCGCGGTACGGCATCTCGTCCTTTGCGAGCCCCGCCAGGGTAGGCCGCACAATTGTTTCCACGATTTCGCTTTCGAGTTCTGCCGGCAGAATGTCGTCCGTCGAATACGCGCCCATCCCGCCCGTGTTCGGTCCTTCGTCTCCATCCAACGCGCGTTTGTGATCTCTCGTCGGCGCCATGCGCACAAAATTTTTCCCGTCGGTCAAAATGATAAACGAGAGCTCTTCGCCTTTAAGTCCTTCCTCAAATAGGATGCGCTTCCCCGCGTCGCCAAATTCTTTTTGTTCCATCACGCGGTCGATAAATGCCGTCGCTTCATCCGGCGACGAAGTTACCAGCACGCCTTTGCCGGCCGCCAATCCGTCTGCTTTGATCACGAGCGGCCAATCGACCGAGCACAGCTCGGTGTATGCGTCGACGGACTGATCGTAAATTCCGTACACCGCAGCCGTCGGAATGCCGTGGCGCTCCATGAACTGCTTCGCGAAAATCTTGCTGCCCTCAAGTTGCGCAGCTTTTTGCGACGGGCCCAGCAGCGTCAAACCGCGTTTCATAAATTCGTCGGCGACGCCGAGAACAAGCGGAAGTTCGGGACCAACAATTGTGAGGTCCGCGCCTAGTTTTTCAGCGAGATCAGCTGCCCCTTGCACGTTGTTCAAATCGAGCGGAACGCATTCCGCGTCGTTCGCGATGCCGCCATTCCCCGGCGCGCACCAGATTCTTGCGACATCCGGCGATTGCCGCAGCTTCCATACCAACGCATGTTCGCGGCCGCCGCTTCCGAGTACGAGAATTTTCATGGCGCCTTTATGTCAATCCAGAAGTCAGTGCGAAAATCGCGGACGAAGAAACATACGGTGGTGCATCCGTCAGTGTCAACAGACACTATCAACACACTTCGGCTTGCCCACGGCTCGCAGAAATGTTTTCATCTAGTGCCGTTCGGAGATTTGCGCTCAAATACGAGTGAGTTCGTTCGATTCGGGAGTCTTCAATCTTGTCATTCAAACGAGGAAAGTGACCTGGAACTTCGCGATGCACTGGGATTTCGCACTCATACTAATTATGCTTGGCGTCGCCGTTCCGCTGCTGGGGCGGCGGCGTGTTCGCCGTTTGATCGAGATTCCCGACACGACGAAAATCGAGCGGCTCGTCCTCTACTCTTCCACGATCACATTTCAATGGCTCGCCACCGGAATCATTCTATGGCGCTCGACTGCTCACGGGATCCGGCCTCCGAGTTTGGGTCTAGCGTTTCCTAGGCCCACTTTATTAGCGTGTACTACCATTATAGTAGTTATGTTACTACTTATAAATCAGATAGTTAGCATAAATCGACTCGCATCACATCCTAAAGAATTAAAGGGCGATATTCTGCTGGTAGCATTGAAGCTCTTCCCGCGTGACGCCATTGAGCGCCTTGCGTTCTTTGCGCTTGTAGCCACTGTGGCAGTATGCGAAGAGATTATTTACCGAGGGTTCGTCCAGCGTGTCTTTGAGGATTGGTCTCGTTCCACGTTTATCGGCATAATTGCGTCCGCTACCCTTTTTTCTCTTGCGCATCTATACCAAGGCCGCCGGGGTCTGGTGTCAACACTCAACATAGGCATTCTTTTCGCCGGCATTCGAGCCTGGACCGGGAGCCTTGTTCCAACCATTGTCGCTCATTTCGTAACGGATCTGACCGCTGGTTTTCTGGCGCCGTCCAGAATTCGAACGGCGATTTCTTCAGTGCCGGCCGCGGCTGACGATCTAAAAGGAGCGCCGATTGCGCGCTGATACCGGGCTGGTGAGGAGTTCTCGAGGCGACAGCGTGATCTATCTATGAATCTGCCATCGGACGCCCAAATCGGCGATATTTTGCAGGACTATGGTGTCAGTTCCGGATCTGAGATGTGCGAGCGCATCAGAACGTACATCTCCCTGCTTCTGAGGTGGAATCAAGCGATTTCGCTAACGACGGTGACGAACTCGGATGAGATCCTGCGGTTTCATTTTGGAGAGTCTCTTTTTGCTGCTTCTGCGTTTTCGCTTGAAAATGGTCGGCTCGCCGACGTTGGCTCCGGAGCCGGATTCCCGGGCCTCCCGATCGCCATGCTGTCGCCAGACCTGAAAGTCACATTGATCGAGTCAAACGCCAAAAAGTTTACGTTTCTTTCCGAAGCCGTGCGTGAGTTGGCTCTCCCAAACGCTGTTCCAGTCCGCTCTCGAATCGAGGATTTCAAACGGCAAGGACCGCCATTCGATTTCATCACTGCACGCGCTCTTGGTCAGTTCAAAACACTCTTGGATTGGTCGCAAGGCCAGTTCTGCGAGTCGGGAATGCTTCTTCTTTGGTTAGGCAAGGACGATCTCGCGAAGCTTTCGACCAAACCTGGCTGGATTTGGAGTAAGCCGATCGTGATTCCCGGATCGGAGCGCCGCTTCTTACTCTCTGGATCGCCCGTGCGTTGAAATTGGCGATTTTCTACTGTTCCACGTGGAACATTCGGGATCTAGAATCAAATTTCGCGTTTGTTTCACGTGAAACATATTGCATCGCGCCATATGTTTCGGTAAATTCGCGTTGCAATTCTGGGGGAGCTTCTGGCACGCATAATCGCCATCTCAAATCAGAAAGGTGGCGTCGGTAAGACCACGACAGCGGTCAACCTCGGAGCATCTCTCGCCGTCGCAGAACACCGCACGCTCGTTATCGATTGCGACCCCCAGGGAAACACTACAAGTGCCCTCGGATTCCCCAAAGATCCCGCGCGGCGCACGCTATATCAATCCCTTATCCTCGACGAGCCGATTGAACGCATCGCGATCCGCACTCAAGTAGAGTCGCTAGATCTCGTACCATCCGATAAGAACCTAGCCGGCGCTGCAGTAGAACTGGTCTCCGCCGAACGGCGCGAATTCCGCTTAAAGACAGTCCTTCAAGCTGTAAAGGACAATTACGAGTTTATTTTGATCGACTCGCCACCAGCCCTCGATCTCCTCACCCTCAATGCACTGGCTGCGAGCGATTCAGTGCTTGTTCCTATCCAATGTGAATACCTGGCGCTCGAAGGCGTCTCAGAGCTCCTCGATACGTTAATGCGGCTCCGCCGCACGATCAATCCCACGCTTGCTATCGAGGGAATCTTGCTGACGATGTATGACGACAGGACCACGCTTTCAAAGCAGGTCGCAGCGGATCTCCGCAGCTTCTTCGGCTCGCAAGTATTCGAATCCGTGATTCCTCGAAATGTCCGTCTAGCGGAGGCTCCAAGTCACGGAAAGCCTGTAATATTCTACGACATACATAGTAAAGGTGCAGAAAGCTATCTTCAGCTAGCCAAGGAGGTTATTGCCAATGCCGAGAAACGCCTTGGGCAGGGGACTGGGCGCACTGATTCGGGAGCCGGAACCGCAGCAGCCGCAGCAGCCGGTGCCGGCAGCAGCATCGGGATCGGGAGCAGCAGCAGCGGTAGCGCCAGCGAGGTCACCGGAAGCGCCGTCGGATCCAGCAGCGAGCCGACAGCAAGTCGCGACGACGCAAACCCCACCGACAGCGACAGCCGCACCGAACGCGGCAGCAACGACGGCGATCCAGGCAACAGTTCCAACTGACGGACTGTTCCACGTCGATATCGACCTGATCGATCCGAGTCCGTACCAACCTCGCACGCGATTCCGCGAAGAAGCGCTCGAAGAACTTGCGCGCTCGATCATGTCCAGCGGAATCGTGCAGCCGCTCGTCGTGCGTCGCATCAACAATCGCTATCAACTCATCGCCGGCGAGCGCCGTTGGCGTGCCGCCCAACGCGCATCGATGCAACGCGTGCCCGTAGTTGTGCGCGATGTGCCCGAAGAAATGGCGCTCGAGATGACGCTCGTCGAGAACCTGCAACGAGAAGATCTGAATCCGATCGAGCAGGCTCGCGCATTCCAGCGCCTCACGGAAGAATTTAATCTCACGCAGGAACAAGTCGCGGAACGAACGGGAAAGGACCGCGCTACGATTGCGAACGCGGTACGCCTGCTGAAGCTCGAGGATCCCATTCAGGATCTGCTCGAGGATGGCAGTCTCACCGCAGGCCACGGACGAGCTTTGCTGGCGATTGCAGATAGCCACGCGCGACTCGAGCTCTCGCGGCGCATCGCCCGAGGCGGAATGACGGTTCGCCAAGTCGAACGTCTCGCTACACGTGGAACAAAGCCGAAATCACCTCGCGCGTCCTTTCAACCAGACGCAAACCTAAAGGCCGCCGTCGAGGAATTGCAGCGGGCTTACGGCACACGCGTGATAGTCCACCCGAGCTCCACAAATCGTCCAGGACAATTGATATTTGAATACTACAATGATAGCGATTTGGCTCGCCTCTACGATCAAATGATGGCAAAGTAATCCTACATACATAGGAGAGTTAAATAGCATGGCTTTGCCGTGGTTTGATCGCAGGAATCAAGACTCAGGCGAATGGACAGGTTTTCTCGAGAAGGGCGTCCGCTTCGACGGCAGACTCGAAGTCGGCGGCACGTTTCGCCTCGACGGCTCCGTGAAGGGCAAGATTATCTCGAGCGAGCTTCTGATTCTCGGTGAGAACTCGACCATGGAAGGCCAGATTGAAGGGAACTCGGTGGTCCTCGGCGGCCGCTTCGACGGAACCATCGAGGCGCGCGGCCGTGTCGAGATTCAGACGAAAGCCATCGTAACTGGCGAAATTCACACTCCCTGCCTGATCATCGAGCCTGGCGCCGTATTTGACGGCCGCTGCCACATGCTTTCGGTGACGCAGGCTACAGCCGATCCGCCGAAGACCATCACAATTCCAATTCGCTCCGCCGCCGCACAAGCCTGACTTATCAAATTATCGCTAACTTCGTCTCCGCAGCCATCGCACGCGACGCCGCATTTCCAGACTCAGCGCTCCAAGCGTTATAATCGTCGACTGATTCTCCGGAGGCGCACTTGGCGGAAGCGGTTCGACTAACGACGACGGCAAAGGCCGCAGGTTGCGCGGCGAAATTGAGTCCCAGCATTCTCGATGCGGTCCTAAAGCGTCTCCCATCGCAATCCGATCCAAACGTGATCGTCGGCTTCGAGACAAGTGACGATGCCGCGGTCTATCGCCTCACCGACGATCTCGCCATCGTTCAGACCGTCGATTTTTTCACGCCCATCGTTGACGATCCCGCGCTGTTCGGCCAGGTGACAGCCGCGAATGCTCTCAGCGACATTTACGCGATGGGTGGCCGGCCAATTTCAGCGCTCACAATCGTCGCGTTTCCCACGGCGAGCTCGCCCGAGATTCTCGAGCAGATTCTGCGCGGCGGCCTCGCGAAAATGGCGGAAGCAAACTGCACCGTGGTCGGCGGCCATTCGATTCGCGATGACGAACTAAAATTCGGCTACGCGGTGACCGGCGTAATCCATCCGGATCACATTTGGAAGAATGTCGGCGCAAAACCTGGCGACGTCCTGCTCTTCACGAAGCCCGTTGGCACGGGAGTTATTTCCACAGCGTTGAAGCAAGGCCGGGCGGAAGACTCCTGGGTTGCAGCGGCAACTGCTTCGATGACGCGCCTGAATCGCGATGCAGCCGAAGCGCTTCACGAAGTCGAAAATGAGGCAACAACGCATAAAAATGGCGACGCGGCAAAATCGGCGACGCCCATTCATGCCGTCACAGATGTCACTGGTTTCGCCGTCCTCGGCCACGCGCGCGAAATGGCCATCGGAAGCGGCGTCTCACTGAAGATCGATCACGCGCGCATCGAATATCTCCCCGGCGCGATAGAAGCATCACGCAGCGGCTTTTTCTCCGGCGGCATGAAGAACAATCGCGAGTTCGTCGAGAGTTGCGTCGAGTTCACCAGTAATGTCGCCGATGAATTTCGCGCGCTTCTTTTCGATCCGCAAACGTCGGGCGGACTACTCGCGGCAATCGCGCCGGAAGCAGCAAGCATCGCACTGGCCGCGATGGAATCTCGTGGCGTTCCCGCGCGAATCATCGGCGAGGTCGTCGCGAAACGCCATCCGCTGATCGAGATTATTTGAGCTCTCGTCCAATCGTGTACACTTCCCATTCTGCAAATCGCAAATGGACCCCGTAACCCACGGCATCACTGGCGCGTTGCTCGGCAAAGGATATTTTTCCGACCGCAATGGCCGCGTCGCGATTTTCGCCGCTACACTCGGTGCCGTTTTTCCGGATATTGATACCGTCGCCGACGCGTTGTCGCACGACCCGCTTGCAATCATCAAATACCATCGAGGCATCACGCACTCTTTCGTCGGCCTTCCATTCTTCGCGGCGTTTCTCGCATGGCTTACGCGTTGGGCCGCGCGACGCCTGAAAATCGAAGCGCCCTCCTGGCCCGTGCTCACCTTAATTTACGGCGTCGGTATCGCGAGTCACATTTTGCTCGACGGAACTACGTCCTTCGGCACGCGCATGCTCACTCCCATCTCGCAGCAGCGCGTCGCCTGGGATCTTCTTTTCATTATTGATCTCGTGTTTTCGTCGATCGTGCTTCTGCCGCAAATAATTGCCTGGATTTATAACGACCGCGCGAAAAGCCGCGAGCGCGCCGTGAAAATGTGGATTCTTTTCTCGCTTGCCGCCTTCGGCGGATGGGAACTCGCACGCTCGGTCGGATATCCCTTCCACGGATGGATCGTCGCCGTCGCAATCGCCGTCATCGGCGCATTATTTTTTCTTCCTGCGCGCGGCGATTGCGGCTTTCGGGTCGGCAGATCCAGCTGGTGCCGCGCCGGAACATATGCGATGTTCCTCTACCTCGCCGCCTGCTGGACGGCTCATCATTTGGTGATGCAGCAGGTGAAAATTTTTGCCGTCGAAAATCACATCACGGTCGACCGCATGGCGGCGCTCCCGCTTCCGCCATCCTGGCTCAGTTGGGGCGGCGTCATCCGCTCGACCGACGGCGTCTATCAATCGCGCTTCGACCTACGCCATCTCGGCGCGCAGCCAATCACATTCACGCCCGACTCTCCGCGCGACAATTTTATAGATGCCGCGCTACAGCTCCCCGAAGTGAAAACCTACTGGGGCTTCGCGCGTTTCCCGGTGATCCGCAGCGCTGCGCTCGAAGGCTTGCACATCGTCGAATTCGGCGAAAACCGTTTTGTGAATCCAAAACGCCGTAGGCCACAGCCTTTCACCTACATCGTGGTATTTGATTCCGGTGGTAAAGTGGTGGAGGAAGGCTGGGAACAAAACGGAATGTTTATGGAAAATCTCACGCGGATTCCTCATCACGGGGTGGCGCCATGAAGGTTTTAATCTTCAGCGACATCCATGGCGATGTGCGCGCACTCGAAAAACTTGTCGCGCAACCCGCTGACGTCTACATCGCCGCCGGCGATCTCTCCACGTTTGGAAAGGACCTCGCTCGCTGCGGCGATCTTTTGAAGCCGCTCGGCGAAAAAGTTTGGGTGCTTCCTGGAAATCACGAGAGCCACGACGAAACACGCGAATTCTGCACCCGCTACGGCTTCGTCGATTTCCACCGCCAGGTGCGGCCGCTCACTTCCGAACGCGGCACCACGCAATGGGCCGGTCTCGGCTACAGCAACATCACGCCCTTCAATACTCCGGGAGAATATTCAGAAGGGGAAATCGCGGAAGCACTCGCAGCTTTCGACAACGTGAAGCCGCTCTACCTCGTCGTGCATTTTCCGCCGCAGGGCACGAGCCTCGATGAATTCGCCGCCGGAAAACATGCAGGCAGTCCCACGCTTCGCGCGTGGGTCGATCGCGTCCAACCCGTTTATCTTTTCTGCGGCCACATCCACGAATGCTCCGGCCACAGCGATCGCCTCGGCAACACACAAGCCTTCAACGTGGGAAAGCGAGGCTACACGCTCGAAGTCTAGCTTCAAATCGGAAAAATCAGGTCAACCAGGCAGGATCGCGCTTTTCACGAGTCACAAGTCACGAACTACAAGTTACATTTTCTTCCCCGCAGGATAAATCACAAGCAGCCGGTGATCCCCGGCGCCTTCGCTCATCGTCCGAACGTCCGCAGCTCCGCTCAACTCCAGATGGATCAGCCGCCGCTCGCGAGATGACATCGGATTAAATCGAAATGGCTGGCCCGTCTCGCGCACACGCTGCGCCGCCACACGCGCCGACAATTTCAATTCTTCAAGCCGCGTCGCGCGGTAGTCCCCGCAATCGAATCGAACGTGATCGTGCAGCCGCGGATCGAGCCGCAGCCAGCGATGCGCGATATGTTCGAGCGCGAGCAAAAGTTCCGCATTCGCTTCGAGAAGCAACGCTTCATCCGCTCCGCGAAACGCCACCAGCACTTCTGGGCCTGCTTCCGACGGAACCGCCTGCGCTCCGCCCTGCGCATTCGCCGGCGAAGAAATCTCGTACTCCACTTCAAGTCCCATTTCGCGCACGCACACATCAAGATAGCGCTTCAATTCTTCCACGGCGCGCGCGCGATCGAAATGCGCTTCGCCGCGCGGCACATCTCTACCCTGTGGCCGCGATGGCCTCGACGACATCGTATTTCGTGGCGGCCGCTGTCCGGCCGGGCGTCGCTCGTCGCTCATTCGGGTTTGTTCTTGAACTTGCTCCGCGAAGGTAGCGGTTCCGTGCGATTCAAATAATACTGCTGGCCCATGCCCACCAGGTTGCTCGTAAACATATAGAGGTTCAGCCCGCTCGACAATCGGAAGAAAATAAATCCCATGAAAAGCGGCATGAACTGCATCATTTTCTGCTGCGCCGGATCCACCGATGCCGTTTGCGGCGTCATTTTCGTCGTCAGATACATCGTGATCGTCATCGCGATCGGCAAAATATAATACGGATCTTTCGCCGAGAGGTCGTGAATCCACCAGATCCACGGCGCATGCCGCAATTCGATCGCGCCATTCAACACGCGCCACAGCGCCCACCAGATCGGCATCTGGAAAAGCATCGGCAGGCAGCTTCCCATCGGGTTGATGCCTTCGCGCCCATAGACGGCCATCACCTCTTCATTCATTTTCTTCTTGCGCGGATCGCTCATCGAATATTTTTTGTAGCGATCCTGAATCTGTTTGATCTCCGGCGCCACTTTTTGCATTTTCTGCATGGAGCGCCAGCTCTTCATCTTCAACGGGAAAATCGCCATGTTAATGATGAGCGTGAGGATGACGATCGCCCAGCCGTAGTTCGGAACGTACCGGTAAATCCATTTCAAAATTTCGAAAATTGGCTTCGCAATAATTCCGGTCCAGCCAAACTGCACCAATTCATCGAGCGGCGGCTGCATTCTGCTCAGCAGCGTCAAATCTTTCGGCCCAACGAAAACCCGCATCTTCAATGGCGCCGATTCCGTAGTGCCTGCCGCCATTTCCGCTTCAGGTTCGGCGGCTGGCTTGCCGTCGACCATCACGTCGTGGTTCTGCATCCAGTGCCACAACGAAAGGTTCGTTCCATCCGGCAAAAATGATGCCGTGAAAAACTGGTCTTCGATCCCGAGATACGCGAGCGGCCCGCTCTGCACGGCTGGCTGCGCCTGATTCGTCGAGACGCCGAGCTTTCTTGTACTGCAGCAGATTCAGCTTGTCGTTCTGCTTGTAGTAAACGCTCACTAGTTGCGCTGCGTTGTAAACTTCCTTGTCTCCAAATCCGCCGCGCCACGCAACCGCCGCCGGAATGGGTTTGCCGTCCAGAGTTACCGTGCACTCGACGCTCAACTCGTAATTCATGCTGAACGAAAGCTTCTTCGTCACGTCGAGGTGCCCGTCGCTCCAGTGAAACGTCACCTCCGCAGGCGCTTGCAAATTTTCGCTGGCACTTCCTGCCGGCGTCGTCACTTCATACAGCGCGCTGTTCGCCTGAGCCTCCAGTTGCTGATCCGTAAGGACCAGCGAAAAAGGCCAGCCCAGTTGCGGCGCGGCCGCTGCGTTCACCAGATCGAGCGGACGCGGCGGTTTCTGATCCGTCAAGAATTTCTTCAGCTTCCAACTTCGCACCACGCCGCCACGATTCGAAAATTCCACGCTGTACAGCGCGCTCTCGATGTTGACGGTTTTTTCCGCCGCCGCTTGCACCGTGGGAATTGCCGAAGGTTTGCCGCCCGGCGACAAAGTCGTCGCAGAATTCGAGGAAGCCGAAGAAGATGGATTCGCGCCGGAAGCCTGTCCTGCGCCCGGAGCGGACTGCGCCGCACCAGCCGGTGTGGATTGCGGAGGAGGAACCGGAGGCTTAAAGAAATGTCCCCAGGTAAAAAGAATTAGCAGCGCGAGAAAAATGAAAACAACTGCCCGAACCTGATCGTTCATCTCGCTCACTGCGCGAATTCTCCCGTATCTTTGTGGGTCGCGGCTTCAGCCGCGACGTCAACATCCGATACCAACTGCGGCTTTAGCCGCTGAATCTCTCTCTCCTCGTACTCGCTCCACGCTTCCGGCACCGGATCGTATCCGCCCTTCGTAAACGGACGGCAACGCAACAATCGCTTCATCGCCAGCACGCTTCCGCGCCGCGCGCCATGCCGCGCAATCGCTTCATATCCATATTTCGAGCACGAGGGATAAAATTTGCAGGCGCCGCCAAAAAACGGCGAAAGAAAAATCTGGTAGAAGCGAACGAACAGCAGCAAGCTCCATTTTCCCGCGCCACGAACAATATCCCGTTTCGCGCGCGCCTATTACTTGCCCGGCGCGGGTGCCAGGCTTGCACTCGTCCCCGCCTCGGCGGCGCCGCGGCGCGGCATCAGTTTCAACAACTCTTCCGTCAGCTGCGCAAACTCCGCCGTAGCCACTCGCGTGCGCGGATGAATCACAATGTCCCATCCTGGAGAAATCTCCTGTCGGTGCAATCGTACGATTTCGCGGATTCTGCGCCGGATGCGGTTGCGTTTCACCGCGCTCCCCAGCGCTTTCTTGATGCTCCATCCGAACCGGCTTGCGTCGAGGCCATTGGCGCGAAGAAAAACGGCAAACTCACGGCTCGACCGGCGGCGGCCCTCGCGATACACCGCGTCAAATTCCGACCGGCGCACCAGGCGAGCGGCTCGTGGAAATTCATTCCCCGGCGGGTCAGACGCGCGTGAGACTGTGGCGCCCCTTCTTGCGGCGTGTCGCGAGAACTTTCCGTCCACCCTGGCTCTTCATCCGTGCGCGGAATCCGTGCTTCTTATGACGGCGGCGCACATGTGGCTGATAAGTACGTTTCGGCAACGATCCTTCTCCTCTGCTTTTCGCTCAATCTCTTGATTTTACGTGCGGCCGACGCCGCAAATTTCGCTTCCGGCATTCAACTGGCTTTGCCGCGACTCGCGCGCCGCCCTGTCCCTGTAGCGCCGCGCTTCAGCGCGGTAGGAGGTGCCTGTCTACGGCACCCTGCGCCAGAGCGAATCGCGCGCACAAGCGAAACAACGAGTCTAGACGACCCCCGCACTAGGGTCAAGGAACGCTATCAATGGGGTCTCGCGGAAGGGCTCACCCAAATTGCAATGTTTGCCGTCGTACGTTCGTACCAAGAATTCTCTGTGACTCAGTGACTCTGTGGCTATTTGAACGTCAGCACTAGAAACCGCGAAGCGCTCGCGCCTGGATTCGTCAGCACCGGTGCCGCTCCAGCCGGAAGCCAGAACGCGTCCGCCGTATGCAGCTTCGTATCACCCAGCGCCGGAATCGCAATCGTCAGCTCGGACTTATCGAGCACCAGGTAAAGCCGCGGCGAAGCGGACGCAGCGTCTGTCCGCTTCCCCTGCGCTGCAAGCGTCCCGGCCTCCACCAGCATCTCATCTGTTTCGAAGACGGGCGTAACCGCCGCGCCCGCCGGACAATCCTCTACTGGAGAGTCCGCAATCACTTTTACGCAGCGGTTTCGCGCGGCTCCCTGCGGCTTCAGCAGTTCCACCGTAAAATTTTGAAACGCCGTCCCCGCATCCGTCCGCACGATGTGCGCAAAACCGCCTTTCGAATAGCCTACCTGCGCATCCGCAAGCGTGGCGTGCGCTTCCGGCTTCCCAGCCACCGCATTGATGAAATCCGCCGCGCCAATCGTCACCGACACATACGGCAAATCATGTGCGTGGAGCAGCGTCGCCTCGTGCGCCGGAATTTCTACGTGCAGCACGCGCACGTACGCGTTCTCCAGCACCAGATGATGATGCGGCTCATCCTTTGTAGGCACTGCTGCCTGCGCAGCATTCGTCGCTGGCGCTGCGTTCGCTGCGGTCGCACCGTTTCCGGCCGGCGCCTGCGCTCGCGCCAGAAACGCCATCATCAACACCGCCGCCGCAATCAAACTCGCTTTCATCGGCACCCTCCGCAAGATTCCCTCGACGCACCGTAACTCCCCAACCCACCCTATGTCAACGAAACAGCCATTCGCAGGTCTGCACGCCGTCACACCTCGATCTCCGCATACCCGAAGTCAACCTCGAAGCCGCGATTGCCATTCGTAACGCCGGCGTCCCGCCGGCTCTTTTGAAGTTCTAGCCTCTACTGCGTGAAAGATAAATGAGCATTCCTCAAAACCCGAACTTCGCCTTCGAGCCGTCACCGCCGTAGACCTCCGTGGCGCAGTATATCCACGACGAACCTTAAACCGCCCTTCGTCTCCCTTTTGCGGCATAATGGGCTATGGCATCCACCTCTGTCGCTCCCAATCCCAGTATCACCAAGCGCGAAATTCTCTCCGCGTGGGGAAATATTCTCACTGGAAAAGTCCCCATGCTCTCCATCGAAATCACGCGTGAATGCCCGCTCACCTGTCCGGGCTGCTACGCCTACGGTGATTCGCATCTCGGCGGCGAAACCACTCTCCGCCAGTTGAACGACCTGCGCGGCGACGATCTCGTCAACGGCGTCGTCGATCTCGTCCGCAAGCACAAGCCGATTCACGTCTCGCTCGTCGGCGGCGAACCGCTCGTTCGTCACAAAGAACTCAGCCGCATCCTGCCGATTTTGAGCGGCATGAATATTTTCACGCTGGTCGTCACCAGCGCCGTGATTCCGATTCCGATGGAGTGGATGAAGCTGCCGCGCGTGCGCGTCGCCGTCTCGATTGACGGCCTTCCCGAGCACCACGACGTCCGCCGCCAGCCCGCCACCTACGAACGCATCCTCAAAAATATCGAAGGCCGCGAAATCAATGCTCACTGGGTGATTACGCGCCCGATGATGGAGCGACCAGGCTATCTCGAGGAATATGTCGCGTTCTGGAGCGCGCGGCCGGAAGTGAATCGCGTTTGGGTCAGCGTCTACACGCCGCAAATCGGCGAACAAAGCGCCGAAATGCTTCTGCCCGCCGACCGCGAAACTCTCGCTCGCGAATTGCCGCTGATGTACAAGAAATTTCCGAAATTCCTGTTCACCAAGGGCATGGGAGAAGCCCTGCTTCGCCCGCCCAGCGATCCCGACGATTGCCTGTTCGCAAAAATGTCCGCCAACTATTCCGCGGACCTCAAAAGCCGCGTCGAGCCTTGCGTTTTCGGCGGCACGCCCGACTGCTCCCAGTGCGGCTGCACCATCAGCAGCGCCCTGCACTGGATCAGAACCGAAAAAGTGGTGGGCCCGCTAAAGGTCGGCCACTTCGTCAGCGGCTCAATCAACACCGGCCTCTTCGTCAACAAGCTGCGCACCCGCTCAATCCACCCATCGCGCTGGCGCCCCGGCACCCCAAAGCCAAAACCAGAACCAGGCCTGGTCCAAATCCAGCCCTGAGCAAATCCAGCAAGAGTTTTGGTGTGTGCACTGTTTCTGGCGCTCTCGATCCATTCAGGCCGATCAGTAGCACAGGCTTCAGCCTGTGAAGCAATAATCGCAACTCAGCAACAAATCGCTCGCCCTCGCCTTCATCGTTTGAATTGAATTTCAAAAAAAGGACAACCCGAAGAAAAATCCAGCAGCGCCGACACATCCCCGCCAGTCTCTGAGGCCAGGACCTCATTGTCCGGCTGCTGTTAGTCGCGATGCCCGCGAGGAACCACGCCCAGCGAACGCAAAGCCTGTTCGTCAAGCGCCCGCGCGTGTTCGTACACGGCCACAATCGCCCCAATCACGCGCCGCCATTCCTCATCGCACACTCGCAATACTTTCCTAACAAACATGCGCGCATCCTACCGCACCTAGCGTTCGAACGCTGCAAGTTTCCGCAAAAGTTGTCGTAAGAGAACATTTCCGAAATTGCAAAAGAGGACCGCCAGAACTTCGCGTCGCGCTCGTGCGGGCCTTTCGTAGCGCCGGCATCCTGCCGGCTCTTTTGACTTCTGCTTCGACACTAGCACGCGCCGGCAAAATCCTTACACCAACGTCCACTTGCATCCCTCCCACATCGTGCTAGCCTTATGTTGGCTATGAATCGAATCGCCAATTCGGAACAGTCGTCAGCGCAACGGGAAGCAACCGGCGCGCGAGTCGTCATCTCGCGGATCACCAGTGCTCGCACACCGTCGACCCCACTCGCTTTATCACCGTGCGAAGGGCCAATCATGCGCCGCTTTCCAATCAGCGGTTCCGCGATTAGAAAATCAACTAACTTGCTGCAAAATAAGTACTTACAAATTTCTAATCGGCTTCCTGACCCATCCCAGCCGCCTCACCCGCGCACAGAAAAGAGAATCGAATGAGTCTTACTCAGCACGAAAAAGCCGTAAAATTTCGCACCCTTCACGGCCTCACCGCCGACGTCGGACGCAACAGCACCTCGCTTGGCCCCACCCGCCTCGGCGCCTTCGTCATCCCGAATCCGTGGGACGCAGGTTCAGCGCGCATGCTCGCGGCACTCGGTTTCGAAGCGCTCGCCACCACTAGCGCGGGTTTTGCTTTCACCGTGGGCCGCAGCGATGGCGAAGTGAAACGCGAAGAAGCCCTCGCGCACTGCGCCGCAATTGCCGAAGCCACTGATCTGCCGGTGAGCGCCGATCTCGAAAACACGTTTGGTCACGTTCCACGATTTGTCGCGCAAACGATTCGCCTCGCAGGCGCCACGGGAATCGTCGGTGGCTCCGTCGAAGACGCTACCGGGAACGATAGCCGCCCGATCTACGATCACGCACATGCCGTCGAACGGGTCACCGCCGCCGTGGAAGCTGCGCGCGCGCTGCCGTTTCCGTTCACGCTCACTGCGCGCGCCGAAAATTATTTTCACGGCCGCAATGACCTTGACGACACCATTCGCCGACTCCAGGATTTCGCGGTAGCCGGTGCTGACGTACTCTACGCCCCGGGCTTGCCGGATCTCGCTTCGATCAAAGAAGTCTGCGCCGCCGTCGCTCCGAAGCCGGTAAATGTACTCGCAGGCATCAAGGGCCAGAATTTTCCGCTGGCGGATCTAATCGCCGCAGGCGCGCGACGAATCAGTCTCGGCGCAGCCCTCTCGCGCGTCGCGATTGGCGCGTTCTTGAAAGCAGCGAAAGAAATAAAAGAGAAAGGCACGTTCACGTTTGTCGACGACACAGTTTCATCAGCCGAACTAAGCGCACTGCTGAAAGGGTTTGCCGCGCCGCAAGCAAAACGCGCCGACGCCGCGAAATAAAAATCCAGCAAGGATTTCAAGACTCGCGAATCACGAGTCACAAATCACGAATTACGAGTCACGGACTCTCACATGTTTGAAACACTAACCGACAAACTACAGCGCGCATTCAAGAACCTGCGCGGCCAGGGCAAGCTCACCGACGAGCATCTCGACGCCGCCCTGGCCGAAATTCGCGAAGCGCTTCTCGATGGCGACGTGAACCTCGGCGTAGCCGACGAATTCATCGCCCACATTCGCGCGAAAGCGCTGGGCCAGGAAGTTCTGCTGCAGCTTTCGCCCGACCAGCAAGTCGTCAAAATCGTTCGCGACGAACTCGCCGACCTCCTCGGCCGCGAAGCCAAGCCGCAATTCGCCTCGCGCCCGCCTTCGATCTGGCTCGATCGTCGGCCTGCAAGGTTCCGGCAAAACCACCTCCACCGGGAAAATGGGCAAGTGGCTCGCAGAGCATGGCCATCGTCCGATGGTCGTTTCCACGGACGTCTACCGCCCCGCCGCTCGCGAACAACTCGCGCAAGTCGCGCGTGCCACCGGCACTCCCTGCTGGCCCGGCACCGGAACCGACAAGCCGCTCGAAATTGTGCGCGGCGCGATGCGCGAAGCGAAGCTTTCCGCCAACGACGTGATCCTCGTGGACACCGCCGGCCGCCTCCACATCGACGCACGAATTGATGAACGAGCTGCAGATGCTGAAGCGCGAGCTCAACCCCACCGAAATTCTGTTCGTCGCCGACGCGATGATCGGGCAGGACGCGGTCCGCAGCGCCGGAGAATTTCACAAGCAGCTCGGCCTCACCGGTGTAGTTCTCACCAAGCTCGACGGCGACGCGCGCGGCGGCGCGGCGCTTTCGATCCGCAAAGTTTCCGGCGCGCCGGTAAAATTCGTCGGCATCGGCGAAAAATACGACGCGCTCGAGCCGTTCTATCCCGACCGCATCGTCTCGCGCATTCTCGGCATGGGCGACGTTCTTGGCCTGATTGAAAAAGCCGAAAAGCACATCGACGAAAAGAAAGCGCGCGAACTCGAACGCAAGCTGCGCGAAAACGATTTCACGCTCGAAGATTTTCGCGACCAGTTGAAGCAAATCAAGAAAATGGGCTCGCTCGAACAGTTGATGGGCATGCTCCCGAAAGTCGGCCCGTTCGCGAATCTCCCGAAAAATACCGAGATCGACGAAAAGCGCCTCACGTCCGTCGAAGCCATCATCAATTCCATGACCGCCGCCGAACGCGCCGACGATCGCCTGATCGACGGCAAACGCCGCAAGCGCATCGCCCGCGGCAGCGGCACCTCCGTCCAGGAAGTGAATCAGGTGCTGAAGCAATACGCCGACATGCGCCGGATGATGAAGCAATACGGCAGCTATGCCAAAACGAAGATGCGCGGCCTCGGCAAATTCGCCGGGATGAAGGTTCCTCCCGGTGTTCCCGATGAAAATTGAGTCTCAGGAAGCTGCTCGGGCGGACCGGAACCCGCCCAGATTAACGATTGGTGAAACACAATCGTTCCGATATAATCAGAGGATTCGAATTAGGAGGATTTTCTAGTGTTGATGATTCGCTTGGCCCGGTTTGGCAAGAAAAAGCGTCCTTTTTACCGCGTGATCGTGACGGAAAAGACACGTCCGCGAAATGGACGCTTTGTCGAAATTATTGGTACGTATGATCCGCTGAAGAAGCCTGCGGCGATTGTGCTCGATCGCGAGCGCGCGCAATATTGGATCAGCAAGGGCGCGCAGCCCAGTGACACCGTGCGTAGCTTTCTGCGGAACCAGAAGCCTGCCTGAGCCGTCTCACTCCCAGCCGAGATATGTGCTTAGTTCGCGTACATGTTCTAGCGAGTTTGTCCCCACTCGCCACGCTGCGGAGGAGTCGCGATGAGAGAGCTGGTCGAGTCGATTGCAAAAGCACTTGTAGATCATCCGGATGACGTTCAGGTGAAAGCTGTCGAAGGCGAACAGGTAACAGTCCTCGAATTGCGGGTACACCCAGAGGATCTTGGAAAAGTGATTGGTCGGCAGGGCCGAACCGCAAAATCCATTCGAACTTTGCTGGGCGCGGCCGGCATGAAATTGCGAAAACGTTTTACGTTGGAAATTCTCGAGTAGTGAACACGCGTCAATCCTCAAAAGCTCCGCAGGCACCGCAAGAGCCTGACGTCACCGTCGCGCGCATTTTGCGGCCTCACGGTGTCCGCGGCGAAGTAGCAGCAGAAATCCTCACCGATTTTCCTGAACGCCTCACTCGCCTGAAATCTGCGAATTTGTGGAACGCGCGCTCGTCTACGGCGCGGCGCGCGCAGGTACGCAAATGCTGGCTGAGCCACAGTCGCGGCGGGCAGGCGATTTTTCACTTTCGAAGGATCGGATTCGGTGGCGGATGCGAAAAAGCTGGTTGATTTGGAAGTGCAAATTCCTTTGAGCGAACGCATGGTGCTTCCAGCGGGCAGTTTTTATGTGAGCGATCTCCTAGGGTGCGAAGTTTTTGAACGCGACGGTGGCGCGGCAGTGGGCCGCGTTCGCGACGTTCAGTTTCCGGGTGAAGATTTGAAGGGAACGCCGCTGCTGGAAGTGGAAACGCCGCGCGGTGAACTTCTCGTTCCGCTGGCGCAGGAAATTTGCGTCGCAATCGACACCTCCGCACGACGAATCGAAGTTGCCCTGCCGGAAGGCCTCCGCGAACTGAACCGCGACTGACCGCCTTGAGCTCTGCCTTTGTCGCCGTCATTCCGAGAGCAGCGAGGAATCTGCTTTTCCCTTCGCCTTGCGGTACGATGAACGGCGATGCGCTTCGACCTCATCACCATTTTTCCCGAGTTTTTCGGCGGGCCGCTGGATTACGGAATCGTGCGGCGGGCGCGCGAAGCACGACTCATCGAATCCCATGTCCACGATTTGCGCAATTTCACGCACGACCGGCACCGAACCGTAGACGATCGCCCGTTTGGCGGTGGCGAAGGAATGGTGATGAAGTGCGAGCCGCTGTTCGAGGCCGTGGAATCGCTCGTCGGCGCGACGAGCGAGGCGGGACCTCCGGCGGGAACTGCCATCGTGTTGCTGTCGGCTGCCGGAAAACTTTTCCGGCAGGAAACCGCGCGGCGATTCGCGAAGCTCGAGCGAATCGTTCTGATCTGCGGCCGCTACGAAGGTGTGGACGAACGCGTAGCGCAACATTTGGCCACCGATGAAATTTCGATTGGCGATTTCGTGCTGTCCGGAGGCGAATTGCCGGCGGCAATGATTTTGGATGCGGTGACGCGCCTGATTCCCGGCGCATTGGGCAATGAAGATTCAGCGGTGAACGAATCGTTCAGCGAATTGGAAGTTGTCGCCGGGAAGAAAAGGGCGCAGCAAGCAGAGCCCCTACGGGTGCCAATCAATATGCAACGTGAGAGAGCGGACCAGAGCGCAGCGGGGAGGCAAAGCACGAGTCACGAGTCACAAATTACGAATCACGGAATCCTCGACTATCCACATTACACGCGCCCTCCCTCCTTTCGCGGCTGGGACGTTCCCGAAATTCTTCTCGGCGGAAACCACGAAGAAATTCGCCGCTGGCGCGCGCAGCAAGCGCTCGAAAAAACGCGCCGCAATCGCCCGGATCTGTTGATTGCCAGTTCGCCATGCGATGCAATTTGATGTAGGCAAAATCGGGCGAATTCGGTAAAATCGGTGATTGTGCGTTGTCAGCTGGCCCCACCTGAGCGGGTCTGCGTGGAAAAAGAGCAATGAAACCGATTATTCGCAGTGTGCAGCAGTCCCAACTTCGAAAGGATCATCCTGTGTTTCGTCCGGGAGACACGATCCGCGTGAACGTGCGATTGAAGGAAGGCGAGGGCGACAAAGAGCGCATCCAGCCGTTTGAGGGCGTGGTGATGAGCCGCCGCGGTGAAATGCTGGGCGAATCGTTCACGGTGCGTCGCGTAAGCTTCGGAATTGGCGTGGAACGAATTTTCCCGGTGCATTCGCCGATGATTGGGTCGATTGAAGTGGTGCGGCAGGGCCGGGTGCGTCGCGCGAAACTGAATTATCTGCGCGGTCTGCGCGGCAAGGCAGCACGCATCAAGCGCGTGGAGCGATTCGAAACGGTGGCAGCGGAAAAATCAGCCGAAGCGAAGTAAGCTCACATCGCAGCAGCGAAAACGAATCAGCCAGCCCGCTCCGAAAAATCGGGGCGGGCTTTTTTTTGCGAACACTCTGGTGATTCGAGGGCGCAGCGAAGACCACAGCCTGTGCTAAAATCCGCAAACGTGGAACGGCTCTGCTGCAGGCGTTACGAACGCGAAGCGCGACAGCGCGGCTGGATGCGCATCGCTGGACTCGACGAAGCAGGCCGAGGATCGCTATTCGGGCCGGTGGTCGCAGGAGCTGTAATTCTCAGTCCCACGCGCCGCATCGTTGGCCTCGACGACTCAAAAAAAATAAACCCCGAACGCCGCTTCATTCTCGCCGAACGCATCCGCGAACACGCGTTGGCGTGGGCCGTGGCGGAAATCGACGCCAGCCGGATCGACGCCTGGAACATCTACCAGGCAAGCCGTCAAGCGATGGTTGCCGCGATCTCACAGTTGAACCCTCTTCCTGATTATCTTTTGCTCGATGCAATCGAACTCGACCTGCCCATCGAGCAAAAAGCTTTGATCCACGGCGATATGCGTTCGGCGTCGATAGCAGCCGCGTCCATTCTGGCTAAAGTAGCGCGCGACCGCCGGATGGAGGAATACGACCAGCTCTATCCGCAGTACGGCCTCGCGCAACACAAAGGATACGGCACACCCGAACACCTCGCGGCGCTCAGGCAGCACGGACCAACGCCGCTGCACCGGTTTTCGTACGCGCCCGTGAGGGAAGCGCGCTGCTGGGCAACCGGAGCCACGCAGAACCCGCTGCCGCTTGCCGAAGCCGCTTTGACCCCTGTTTCGGAGAACTAGCAGTACCCTGGTACCTGTTATCCCCTTCGTCACCACAGCCTCGGCGGTTCATAGACCCTGCATTTTGGCGCGTGCTAACCTTCTTACCTCAGCCTGCAGCAGGGGGCCCACGGGGCGGAAGGCACTGCCATCGGCATTTGGGCCGAGGCAGACGAAAATCATCCATGGCTTTCAACAAAAGCAAAGCGCTTGAAAATGCGCTGAAATTCCTCAACCAGGGCAAAGTCCCTCAGGCTATTGCCGAATATCAGCAAATCCTCCGGAACGACGGAAAAGACCAAGCCACACTGATGACGGTAGGCGACCTGTACGCTCGCCAGGGTGACATGTCGCACGCCATCGAATATTTCGAGCGGCTCGCGCAGGTCTATCTGAACGACGGCTTCAACAGCAAAGCCATCGCGATCTACAAGAAAATTGCCAAGCTGGCGCCGAACGAACTGGCGCCGCTTGAAAGGCTCGCCGACCTCTACGTGCAGCAAGGAGTGCTGAGCGAGGCGCGGCCGCTGTTCCTCCAAATTGCGGAAGCACACCTGAAAGCGAACCACGCGCAGAAAGCGGTGGAAGTGCTGCACCGGTTGCTCGACGTGGAGCCGGAGAACCTGCGCGTTCAAATGCGGCTGGCCGAACTCTACAACGTGATGGGCCAGAAGAAGGAAGCGGCGCTCACGTATTTGAACTATGCGCAACGGCTGCTCGATCGTGGTGAACACGAGGAAGCGGAAAAGCTGCTGGAACGCGCGCTTGAGGTGGACCCAGCCAATGGCGCAGCCCTTTTGTTGAAGGCAAAATTATTTACGGCCGCCGGGAAAGAAAGCGAAGCCATCACTCTACTGGAGGCCCACCCGGAAGCGAACGCAGGCGGCGAAGTGAGCACTTTGCTGCTGGATTTGGAACTCAAGTCCGGACAAGTGCAGAAGGCAGCCGTGCGGGCCCGGGCGCAACTCGCGAAAGGCCACCAGCATACGGCGGCGCTTTATGCCGTCGCAGAGACGATGATTGAGGGCGGCCATGGAATGGAAGCGCTGCCGCTGCTCGAAGAATTGCGGAATCCTTCGATTGAGGCAGGCGAGCAAGATAAATTCCTGAAGGCTGTTTCGGCTACGGTCGCAAAGTGCCCGAAGGAACCCGCGCCGCTTGAATTGCTGATCGACTATTGCCGCCATACGAGCAATTCGCATCAATTGCCGCTGGCTCTCAGCCAGCTCGCCGACCTTTCCGCATCCACCGGAAATTACACCCGCGCCGAAGAGTGTTTGCAAGAATTGATTGACCGCAACAAGACCGACGAGCGGCTTGTCGAACGGTTGAACCAGCTGCGGTCACAGAGCGGCGGGACCTCCCAGCCGGCGGTCGAGGCAAGGGCACCCGAAATTTCTGCCGTGCAAGAAATTCACGAAGAGGCGACGCCCACTTCGCCACCAGCCATCATCGAAGAAACATTCGATGAGGAAACACAAAAATATATCGCGCAGGCGCTGACGGATGTGGACCTGTTCTCAAGCTACGGCCTCACGCAAAAGGCCACGCACCTGCTCGAAAATGTGTTGCAGCGCGCGCCCCGCCATACGCCAACTCTCGAACGGCTGCTCGATATGCATCTCGGCGCGGGAAATGAACGCCGGACGGCGGAGCTTGCTTCGCAGCTCGAACAGATTCATCGCGAGCGGAACGATACAGTCAATGCAGACCGTTTTTCCGAGCTGCGCCAGCGATTCCAAAAAGCCGCGGGGATGACGGAAGAAGAACTGCCTGCCGTTCCGGCGATGAGCGCGCAGGTCGCAGCTGTGCCAGCGCCCGTCGAGCAGCTTGTGAAGGAGCCGCAGGCCGCCGTGGAAACGGCGCCTGTAGTTTCAGCCGCGCCCGCTGCGTCGGAACCGCCGGTGTTCGAGGTTGCGCCCACTCCTGCTGCCGAAGGCTCGGCGCCGGCAGAAGCAACATCCGACTTCGTTGAATTTGAAATCCCACTGATCCAGCCGGATGCGGAGACGATTTCGTCACGCGCTACTGAATCGGCAGCCTCGGCACCCTCCGTTGTCGTCAAGCTCGAGGCCGAACGCACGCCGGGAGTTGCGGCGGCGCCCGCGCAGCCAGTTGGAGTTGGCGCAGATGAAGTAGACCTCTCGGATGAATGGGAGGCGATGGTTCAGGACGTTGCGGAACCTGCGGCGGTTGCGGCACCGGTAGCTCCGGCAGAACCTCCTGAGGAAACCTTGGTGGAAATCGCGGCGGAATCACCTGCCGAGGAAACCGCACTGGAATTTGCGATTGAGCCGCAGGCCGAACCGGCTGCCGAGCAAACCATTGAACCAGAGACCGAGCCCACGATCGACGTCGTAGCGGATGAACCTGAGCCAGTTCTCGCTCAAACCGATCTCGACGCAGCCGAACCCGTACCGGTCGCTGAGCTTGAAGTGATCGAGCTGAAAGACATTTTTGCGGAAGAAGCCGCGAGCGCGCCTGCGATCGAAATCATCGAGGAAACAGGCGCCGAGCAAACGACGGGTGACACGGTTTCCGCTGGCAGCAGCGATTTCGAACTCGAATTGGCGCCGCAGGCTTCGGCGTCCAACGCCGCGGAGCCTGCCACCACAGAAGATTTCATAAACGAACTCGTGGCGGAGATCGATGGATTCGACTTGCCGATGGCCGAAACTCCAGCATCGGCCGCGCCAGTGGCACCCGTTGCTGGTACCACGAATGGCAGCTCGGCCACGTCTTCGCCGGTTCCGGAAGTTTCGGCCGAAAGCTTGAACCAGCTCTCCGAAGTGTTCCAGGAATTCCGGGCGGAATTGGGCGAACTCGGCGAGGAAGATGAAGATCTCGAGACGCACTACAATCTTGGCATCGCCTACCGCGAAATGGGATTGTTGGACGAAGCGATTGGCGAATTTCAGAAAGTTGCGAAAGCCGTTCAGAAGGGAAAGCCGTTCCGCTACACGATGAACTGCTCGACGATGCTTGGGCTTTGCTTCATGGATAAAGGCGAGCCGAAGATTGCCTCCATCTGGTACCAGCGCGCCCTTGAAGTGCCGGACCTCGAACAGGAAGCCGTCCTAGCGTTGCGCTACGACTTGGCGATGGCGCTTGAAAATGCCGGCGAATCAAAGCAAGCGCTCGACAGCTTCCAGCAGGTGTACGCGGTGAATATCGATTACCGCGACGTAGCCGATCGCATCGCCGAACTGCAGAAACACTAGCCCACAATCTCGCTGAAGCGAATCGGGACTTGCAGTTGCCACTCCGCAGATAATCTCCCATAATCCTAATCCGATGATGAACCGCTTGTTCCGCGTGGTATGGCTGCTGGTATGGCTCGAACTCGGCCTAGTGCTGATACTCGTGCCGTGGTCATCCGTCTGGGAAGAAAACTACTTCTTGTACCAGTACCCGGCACTCGCGCTCTTCGCCAATAACGCATTCACGCGCGGCGCGATTTCGGGCCTGGGCATCATCAACGTGTTTTTCGCGCTTGAGGCATTTCGCCGCCGGACGCCCGCCGTTGTCAGCCAGAATTAGCACGCCGATTGTTTGTTACGTAACGGATCGCAAATCCCTCGCCGGAGACCGCTCCGTCACGGCGCTGCTTGAAAAAATCCGCGCCGTCGTCGCGGCAGGCGTCGACTGGGTGCAGATCCGCGAAAAGGACGTCTCGGCGAGCGATTTGCTCGAGCTCGCACGACAAGCCGTGAGGGCTGGCGTCGCGCGCGTGATCATCAACGATCGCCTCGATGTAGCTCTGGCGGCGGGCGCGGCAGGCGTTCATTTGGGCCATGCGTCAATTCCGGCGCGCGACGCCGTGCGATGGTGCCGTCAGGCGAATGCTCCCGCTGATTTCATGATTGGAGTTTCCTGCCATAGCCTGGAAGGCGCGAAAGAGGCGGAGAGTGCCGGAGCCAGCTACACGTACTTCGGGCCCATCTATGAAACTCCTTCGAAGATTCCGTTCGGTGCCCCGCATGGAATTGCAGAGCTCGCCACGGTGTGTACAGCGGTAAGAATTCCGGTGATTGCGATTGGCGGCGTAAATGAGTCAAATGCCGCGGAGTGCATCAAGGCCGGAGCCGCAGGGATTGCCGCGATTCGGATGATGCAGGAAGCGCCGAGCGAGATCGCGCTTCGCGCGACGGTCGAAACAATTCATGGGATTTAGTGAGATAGCCCCGGAAGAACTATGCGCTGAGCCAGCGACCCACAGGCTGCAAACTTTCCACGTGGTCGCAAATCACTTTGATCACGGCGGTAATCGGAACGGCGAGGATCAGGCCCATCGGGCCCCAGAGCCAGCCCCAGAAAAGAAGCGCCACCGTAAGAGCCAGAGCATTCAGGCGCACGCGCCAGCCGACCAGCGCCGGCATCAAGAGGTTGGCAGCGACGAGATGAAGGAACGTCATCATCACCATGATGCCGACGAACTGTTGCGGATGCTTGAACTGCTTCAGGCCAATGATGATGGGCGGAAACCACGACAGAACCACACCCAAATAAGGAATCAGATTAAACAATCCGGAAACGAGCGCCGCGAGAAACGGAAATTCGAGTCCGATGCTCAGGAAAAACATCCAGCTGCAGAAAATCAGGATCAGGCCCACAAGCGCAGTGCCGATCACATAGCTGCGCAGGACCAGCGTAACTTCCGACAGCGTTTCTTTCACGCGCGTGCGTTCAGTGGCGGGAAATAATTGCATCGTCGCGTGCCAGACTTGGCGTTTCGCGGCGAGCATGAAGAACAAAAGGAACGGAACGAACGTCGCCGATAGAAATACCGCTTCGAGAGAGCTCAGCCGAGAAAGCAAAGCGCTCCGAACCGGATGCGATTCGGCCACTTGGACCACTCGATCTCCCGTTTTAATGCCCGGTTCAATTTCGGAAACGTGGCTTTCGAGAGTTTCGAGTTTCTTTTCCACAGCCGCCGCGGCCTCGCGCAAAGGCTTCTGGTAGTTCGGCCAGTCCTGCCCGAACTGGTCGACACGGAGAATCAGAGTCCATGCGAGCAGCAGCAGCATGCAAATCGTCGAGAGCACAACGATCAGGGCGCCCAGCGCGCGCGGAATGTGCCATTCCTCGAGCCACGTGACGATCGGGTCAAGAAAATACGCCGCCAGCACCGAGACGACTACGGTGACGAGCACGGTGGAAGCCCAATAACAAAAGGCGATCACGATGCCCGCGGCGATGATTCTCGCGCTCACGGAACTCGATGAGGCTAGACTGTGGTCTTTCACAGCTTCGGTTGGCACCCGCGTACAATAGCATAGCGACGCGGCGCGGTGGCGCTGATGTGCTCGCGTGGATACTGGCGTCGCGGCGGCGCGGTTATGGTTTGGTTTCGCCAGCGGGTTTCGATGCAAGTTCGGTGCGGAGCACGGTGTTAGAATTCAATGATTCACCCTGGGGAGCGTTGGCGCGAACGCATGGCGAAAAAACTTTTCGGCACGGATGGAATCCGGGGCATTCCAGGCGAATATCCACTCGATGACGCGACTCTCGGACGCGTCGGCACGGCGCTAGGGGAGTATCTGACGATTCAAAAGCCCGTCGCGGGCGGTGGCCCGATTCCACGAGTGCTCATAGGGCGCGATACGCGCGAATCCGGGCCGCACATCATGGACAAGATCGCGCGCGGGCTTGCTTCGGCGGGAGCCGAGCCGGTTTCGGCGGGAGTCGTCACTACGCCAGGAGTGGCGTGGCTCGTGAGCCGCGAAGGATTTTCCGCGGGCGTGGTCATTTCCGCATCGCACAACCCCTATCACGACAACGGAGTGAAGCTGATTTCGTCGTCGGGCATGAAGTTTCCGGATGCGGCCGAAATGGAAATCGAGCACCTGATTCTTTCGCCTAACGGGCGGCCGTCTTCCAATACCGCGCGTGGAACGAATGCGTCGTATGCAAGCAAAGCCCACCCGCATGGCGACGAAAAGCTGCACGCGGATTATCTGGGCGGGCTGCGCTCGGCGGCTCTCGCCGGTTCGAAATTCCCAGGAATGAAAATTGTGCTGGATTGCGCGAACGGCGCTGCGAGCAAGCTTGCCCCGCGGCTTTTTCAGATGCTGGGCGCGCAGGTAACCGCGATCAATCACTCGCCTGACGGAAAAAATATTAACGCCGGCTGCGGCTCGCTTCATCCGGAAGAGATGCAGAAGCTGGTCGTGGACTCGGGTGCTGCACTCGGAGTGGCATTCGACGGCGACGCGGACCGCGCGCTTTTTGCAAGCGCTTCGGGAAAGCTGGTGGACGGCGATGGCGTTCTGCTCGTCGCGGGGCGCTACCTCAAATCGGCCGGCAAGCTGAAGGGCAACGTAATCGTTGGCACTACGATGGCAAACTTGGGACTCGAGCGCGTGCTCGATCAATCAGGGCTGAAGCTCGTTCGAACTGCCGTGGGCGATCGTTACGTACTCGAAGAGATGCTTCGCATTGGCGCTAATCTCGGGGGCGAGCAGTCCGGCCATATTCTTTTTCTGGATGACGCAACAACCGGCGACGGGATGCTTACTGCGGTCATCATCGCATCGATCGTCTCGATCGCGGGGCCGCTCGATTCGCTTGTGAGCGACCTGAAGATATTCCCGCAGAAAATCGTGAACGTCCGCGTGAAATCAAAACCGCCGCTCGAATCGCTGCCGGAAGTTTCACGCTTGCTGGCCGAAGGCGAAAAGGCGCTGGGCAATTCGGGCCGCATCGTCCTGCGCTATTCCGGGACCGAACAACTCGCGCGCGTGATGGTCGAAGCTGAGCGCGACGAAGATGTGAACCGCTGGACCGATTCCCTCGCCGCAGCCCTCCGCACCGCCATCGGCGCATAGCCGAAATCAGCACACTGCAAGAAACAGTTCCTCGCACGTTCTAATGCTGTGATGCAAACACCGAAGGTCCACCGAGCTCACCTGATTCTCGTAGGGGCGGGTCTAAGACCCGCCCGCGCTGCCTATCGCACGCTACGCTATACACAACCTTTAGTTTTGTCCATTCACGGGAACTTTTCGCGTCTCCGCGACATTACACATAGTAGGAGAACCAAAACCCCGGAAGTAACACGGCGGCAGGGCCGGGATGGCGAGCGACGCGATGGCAACTGACGAACAACTCATCCTCGACTTCCAAAAAGGCTCGCAGGAAGCTTTCACCGAGCTTTTTCTCCGTTATCGCGAACTGATCTACGCATTCTTTCGGCGGCGCGTGATCGATCCAGCGCACGCCGAAGAGCTCGCACAGGAAACATTTCTCGCCGTTCTGCGCGGCGCCCAGCGGTACGAACCGCGAGCCACGTTCCGCACATACCTCTTCGCGATCGCCTTCAAAATTCTCGCTAATGACCGTCGTAAATCTGCGCACAGCTCGAACGGTACCACCCCAAGAAGCGAGTGCGCAGAACTTTCAGCACGCGAAAACACCGATGCCGGGCTCTGGGTCCGCGAAGCAATCGAAAAACTCGACGCTAATGATCGCGAGGTCCTCCTTCTGCGCGAGTACGAAGATTTGAGCTACGAAGAAATCGCGGGCGTGATGCGCGTCCCAATCAATACGGTGCGCTCGAGACTCTTTCGGGCGCGCATGGCGCTGAAGGAAATTCTGGTAAGCGTTCCCGGTACATCAATGAGGAAAGAAAATGCGCTCGACTCATCCATTTGAACAGGAAGAAGTGATGGCCTACCTCGACGGCGAAATGTCCGCCGACCGCGCCGCTGAGATCGCGCAGCACATGCAACAGTGCGCGGAATGCAAATCGCTGTCCGCGAGCTTTCGCAATCTGTCGCAGCAATTTGCCGCGTGGGAGATCGAATCGTCACCGGCGCGATTGACGGAGCAAATGAACGAGCAGGTGGCCGCAACACAGAATTTGGGCGCGAATCCTGCCGTTGAAGGCATGACGCCTCTGCAACGCCTGGTCGAAAGTCTTCGTTTGCGCCGAACGCGGCCATGGGCGTGGGTGGCGGTGGGTGGATTGGTGGCCATCTTCGCGGTCGTTGTGGCCATTCCGAATTTACTCAGATCTCACAATTCGGCTTCCTCAGAAGGTGCTGCGATTCGCGATTTACCGCTGAATGGAAGAACGGCAACGGAACTTCGCGCAGTCCCTCCGCAACCCGGCACTACGGACGGGACTCCCGAGAAATATCTGGACGAGGTAAGAAAACTGCAAGCGCTTCAGCAAAAAGTCGAGCAAGGTCGCATGTCGAGTGCTCTAGTACAGTCAGCGTCCTCCGCGGCGCCTGCGCCACCACCGCCGACACCTTCTGGCGCCTCGTCCACGTCTTCGACGCCTGCGTCCTTGCCAATGATCGCGCGCACCGCAACACTCTCGATCGTCGTGAAGGATATTGGCAGCGTTGAATCCGCTGTGAAGAATGTGACGGTGCGGCACTCCGGCTACATCGGCGATCTCAACACCTCGACGCCGCCCGACGCGGCGAAAACTTTCTCGGCCACGCTTCGCATTCCGTCCGCGCAGCTGGATGCCGCGCTCACCGAGCTGAAACAGCTCGGCCGAATGGAACAGGAAACGCAATCCGGCGAGGAGGTGACGAAGCAATACACCGATCTCGTTGCACGGCTGAAGAATTCGCGCGCGACCGAGCAGCGTTTGCTCGACGTCCTGCGCAACAACACAGGCAAAGTGAAGGACGTGCTCGAAGTGGAAAGCGAAATCGCGCGGGTGCGCGGCGAAATCGAAGAGATGGAAGCCGACCAGCGCGGGCTGCAATCGCGCGTCGATTTCGCGACGCTGACTCTCTCCGTCAACGAAGAGTACAAAGCCAGCCTGCAAGACTCGCCGAGGTCGACCGGCACCCGCCTGCACAATTCGTTCGTCGAAGGCTATCGCGCCGCTAGTCGAAAACATCGTCGGCTTGCTCGCGTGGCTTCTCGAAGCCGGCCCAACGCTCATTCTGTGGGCCGCGCTGCTCTTCATTCCCGGCGCGCTGGACTTGGAGAGCGAATTCGTCGCGCGCTTACCACCGCGCCAAAACCAGCCGCCGCTTAAGCATCGCAGCCATCGAAATGTGAGTTGCGTTTAAGTTACTCTTCGTGTATTTGTAGCGCGTTTCGTCGGATCACCTGATGCCACACCAGCTCCAACATTTTACAAGTTGCGCCTACCGCACTCTTGTTTCCGTCGTGTTCGCAATTTTCGCCATCGCTGGCACGCTCTCGGCGCAGCAGCCATCGGCAGCGGCTCCTCCGCCGAGCCAGGCCCCTGCACCGGCGGTCCCGTCGTATCCGAATTCGGCCAAGGGCATGGAAAAACTGATCAAAGATATGATGAAACTCGTTGAAAGCAATGATACGGCCATGTTCGCGGCATATACAGACGCGCTCGCGATTCCGGATGCGCGCGCCTGGTTTCGTTCCGTTTTTGGAGAAGAAGTCGGTGCGCAACTGGAGAGCGCATCCGAATTACGACGAAAGGACATCAGTATAGAGGCGAAATCCGTACTATCGACGATGTGGAATCAGAAAAAGACCGACCTGCGGGGAGTTCGATTCGAGGAGTCATGCAACGACCTGGCCACCGCAAAAGAGTACCCGTTACTGACCCTGCGCGAGCATCCTGAGCCGCTTTTCGATATTCGATTCACCAACGCGACCGGCACATCGGTATGGGGTTTATTCGCGTACGTGGATGGAGGCTTCCGCTTTCTGGGCGATTTACGCAGGAGCCTTCCCTTTCGTTCTACGCCGGTCAATCACCTCTCGATTCAAAACCCCAATCCGAGCGCACCAGAGAACACGAGCCCCAAGACCGTTGTTGTCAACGGCTCCGTACAAGCGTCGAAGGTAATCTACCAGGAGATACCCAAGTACCCGGTCGATCCGAAGCGGCGCGGCGAACAGGGCTCCGTGATCCTGCACGTAATCATTGGTAAGGACGGTAATGTTCACGATATGAACCTGGTTGAGGGCCAATGTGAATTTGCGAAATCTGCGATGGAGGCCGTTCAGAAATGGCGCTACAACCCCACGCTTTTGAATGGCTTGCCCGTTGAAGTCGATTCGACAATTACGGTGAAGTACACGCTGGGTGGCCCTTAGACTTCCGAGGATGCTGGCGACTGAGAGCGCCGCGGACGTGGACCCCAAGAGTCACAGTTTTCCACTGTTCATTCGGTGTTCTTCATTCTCCGTATCGATCGAAAAAGACCTCTGACAAACAAGCGAGGCCATATGAACATCCTGCGGATCGGTGCGATTCTGGTTTGTTTCGCAATCGTGGTTCCCTCGGTCCAGGCTCAGTCGGAGCCGAAAGACGCAGCAGAGCAGAAAGACGTTTCTTCCACAGCACAGCCCGTCTCATACCAGGACACAGCAGATGGCCTGCACGCCTTGCTTCAGCAAATTGTAAGCGCGCTACAGAGCAATGACGGCTCCCAGGTACACACCCTGACGCACAATATGATTCTCCCCGGCTATCAGACATGGTTTCCGCAAGTCTTCGGCCCCGAACTCGGCGCGCACATAGCAAGGTTTTACGAAGATGCCCTGCCGGATTTCGACGCCATCCTAGCAGACGCCATTAGTCGCTTTGTAGATGCCGGACCAGTTGAGATAACAGTTTCCCGTTCCCAGCCGTCAGAGCTGCCGGAAAAAGAAACCTATGCCGTAAAGGTGATCAAAACAATGCAGAACCCCGTGCCGATCTACACCATTGGAATCAACAAGCCGGGAGAAGCTGCCGGGAGCGTTCCGGGTCTCTTTGTATTTGTTCAGGGAGGTTTTAGATATGTTGGATGGCACGCAATGCGTGCCGTTCCACAACTCGTGCCCAGACGGATTCGAGTCGGTGGCAATGTGCAAGCGGCCAAGAGGACTCACGAGGTGATGCCGGTATATCCGCGCGAAGCGGAAGCGAAGCGCATCCAGGGAACTGTGGTCGTGCATGCCGTCGTTGATTACGACGGATCTATGCTCGAAGTGCAGAGCATCTTAGGACCACCGGAACTGATGAAAGCGGCCGCTGACGCGGTTCGGCAGTGGCGTTATAAACCAACTCTCCTCGACGGGAAACCCGTCCAAGTCGATACCACGATCTCGGTGACATTCGCACTCGGGAAGAATTAACTGCGACGCCTTCCAAAGAATGTAGGAATCGGGATGGGTTACTTTCATAAACCGTAGGTTTCTTGAATTGTAATCGTTCGAAAATCGCCGTTCGTGCGCTAAGTCGCGTGCTGGCAATCCCGCCGGGTTGCTGTTGAAAACAGGATGCGGTGGCATTGTGCGTGCAACTCAACGATACGGCTGTCTCTTATCCCGGGGTGGGCCGGTTTCGCCGCGCCGAAACCGGAATCTTGGGTAGAGCAAGAAAAAGGGAGTCCCAATGGGACTCCCTTTTTTTATGGGCAGCTGAGATTCCGAAAAGGGCTGAACTCGAAACCGCCCCATGTGATTTCTCGGCGAGCAATCGGATTCGGAGCACCTAATTCGCTCGGGGCAAAGGCGGGAGTGCCTGCGCTACTCAGCCTGCCAAAGCGGCGTAGCGCAAGCGTCGCACGCCATTTGGACGTAATCTAGCGCGCTCATGATTTCGGCGATCCCGGGGAACTTGTGGCGCTCGATTTGCCACTGCGCGGAGAGTTCGCCGTAGCGGTCGGTGACGAAAACGCCACCGCGAACGAAACCGCTCGCTGAAAACGCATCGTCACCCAGAAATTCGCGGGCCGCACGGCCCGGCATGTCTGACCCGATGATAATTTCCGCGGGAAGTGAATCCGTAATCTGGCGCGAAGGCTGCTGCGGAAATACGAGCAAGGCCACCGACTCTTTCTCGCGCAGTTCACCCGCCCGGAGCACAAGACTTTTCAGAAATTCCGCGCAAGGCGCACACTCCAAGTCCAAAAACGCGATCACCAGATTTTTCTTTTGTTTGTAATCCCAGGCACGGGCCGTGCGTCCGTCCGGAGTGTGAATGCTGAACGGCGGAATGAGTTTGTGCGTGCGAAGCATGGAGCTGAAGCCTCTCGGCAGAGCCGTGTGACCGGCACATCATAGCATTGCCGTCGCGCTAGAGCGGCCCATTGCCGAGTGGACAGTGGGCGGCAACGCGGGTATTGTGGCGCTCACGTAGCGTTGTTCTAACAGCATCCGGATTTGCGAACGCGCCAAACATGGAACCGATCGTGCCTCTCGTCATTCTGATTGTACTTTTCATCGCGGTGATCGTGCCGGCATTGGCGATCATTGCATTCGTTCGCGTCCGGCATCTCGAGGAGGCGTCCGGGCAAACTCCTCAACTCACGAGCCGCATTTATTCGCTCGAACAACGCCTCGCGCAGATTGAAAATAGACTGGCAACGATTCTCGCTGCCGGCGGGGCGCCGAAGCGCGCCGAGTGTTACCGAAGCTGGTCCGCCCCCTTCAGCTCCCGAACAAGTTCGACCGGCGCCTGCTACCGCAGCTCCGCGGACTCCGATTCCGGAAAGTCTGCCGCCAGCTCACGTCAAATCCGCGCCGCCGCCATTACCTTCCCAACCATCGCACGAGGCGCCGCCAGTACTTTCCACAGGAGCGCGGACTCAAAAACCCGGCCATACGGAGAGCGCAAATTTCGAAGCGCTCATCGCCGGGCGCTGGATGAACTACATCGGCATTCTCGCAATACTGTTCGCGGTGGCATTCTTTCTGAAATACGCGTTCGAAAATAACTGGATCGGCCCGCGCGGCAGAGTTGGCATCGGCTTACTGATCGGAGCGTCGCTATTTCCGTGGAGCCACCGGCTGCTCGACCGCGGCTACAAATATTTTTCGGAGGGGATTGCCGGGCTCGGCGCCGCCGTACTGTATCTCTCGCTGTGGGGCGGCTGGCACTACTACCAGGTGTTTTCACAAACGGCGGCGTTCGCGATGATGATCGCCGTCACGGCGCTGACGACGATTGTTGCGATCGGCCGGAATTCCGAGCGCATCGCCGTCCTCGCGCTGATCGGCGGAATCGTCACGCCGGAGATCGTCAGCACCGGCGAAAACCACGAAATCACGCTGTTTGCATACATGGCAGTGCTCGGCGCGGGAATGCTGGCGCTGGCCCGGGTGCGCGATTGGAAAAGTCTTCCGCCGATTCAGTTCATTGCGACGCTCGTCTATTTCTGGGGCTGGTACAGCGAGTTTTACCGGGAAGACGCACTCTGGACGACGCTGCTCTTCGCGACTTTATTTTTTGTGCTGTTCGCGGCTCTGCCCGTGGTGCGCAGCCGACGGGAAGGCGAACTCTCGCTGCTCGAAAACGGAATCGTGCTCGTCAATTCACTGGCGTATCTGGTCGCATTGCGGGCTATGTTCTGGCCCGATCATCGCTGGGCGCTGACGATTGCGGTTCTCACGCTTGCCGCGATTCACCTCGCGATCGAGCGGGCGCTGCCGCAGAAGAAAACTTCCGGCCTGCCGGTGACGCGCATCATTTTTGCCGGTCTTGCTCTCACGTTCGTGACGCTTGCGATTCCGATCCGATTCGACGGCCGTTGGATCACGATCGCATGGGCGGTGGAAGGAGCTGTCCTGATCTGGAGTGGCCTGCGGATTCGAATCGGCGCGCTGCGAGCCGCCGGTTTCGTGCTTTTCGTCGTCGCTGCTTGCCGCCTCACATTTATCCCACTTCCTGCTGAGCAATTCCTGCTCAACGCGCGTTTCGCAACTTTTGCGGTGACGGTCGTCTGCTTTCTTCTCGCGTGCTATTTCGCTCGCGCGGAAGGCGTCGCGCTGGAAGAACCGGAGCGGACGGTTTTTCTCGGCACCGCGATCGCCGCCAATATTTTTGCGCTGGCAGCGCTCTCGCTCGAAATCTGGGATTATTTTGAGCGCACGCCTTCGCCGGGGATCGAGCGCAATCTCGCGCAACAGCTCGCGCTCTCTTCGCTGTGGCTCGTTTATGCGCTGGGATTGCTGGGCGCGGGGTTGTGGAAGAAATCGGCGGTGTGGCGATGGCAAGCGCTGGCGCTGCTGGGAGTGGTGATCGGAAAGGTTTTCTTCTTCGACCTTTCGTTTCTCGAACGCTTCTATCGAATTATTTCGTTCCTGCTGCTTGGTCTAGCGCTGCTGTTGATTTCATTTTTGTATCAGCGGCGGCTGGCCGGCCAAAAAGGCGAGCCGAACACGTGAAAATTTCCACCCAACCGGGGCAGCGCTGCCTGCAAGCAGCAACCGTGCTGCTCGCCACTTCATTTCTCGCGGCCGCTCCGTTGCCGACGGCATGGAGCCACTGGCTTTACTTCCGCGCGATCGAATTGCCAACCGTGGTGGCGCCGCAACTCGTCAGCGTAATCGTCCCTCAGGATGTCTACGCGCACGTCCAGCCGTGGCTCGCCGATATTCGCGTGATTGACGACCGGGGAGAGGAAGTTCCTTTCGTCCGCTTCACGCACGAAGGAGCGAAAACCACGAAATCGCTGCCAACGTCGCTGCTGGAGAATAGCTTTGCTCCGGGGCTGTACACGCAACTCGTGCTCGACACAGGCAGCGCGGCCCCGTTTCACAACGGGGTGAATATTCAAACGCCTGAATCGGATTTCATTGAGTGGGTACAGGTGGAAGCTAGCGATGACGCGCGGACGTGGCGGATTGTCCAGGAACGAGCGCCGATCTTCAGATTCCAAAAGGAAAGCCGCCAGGGCACGCAACTCGTCTCCTACTCGGATAACAACGCCCGCTATTTGCGCGTGCGCATTCTCGATGGAAAGCAAAAATTCTTTGTTACCGGCGCGAGCGTTGTCTACGAGGCGGTTGATCCTCCGGAGCGCGCAGCGATTGTTGTGAATGCAGTTCTCGATTCGTCCGCGCCCGCGGGAAAAACCGTGTGGCGGATCGATCTCGGTACCGCGGCGCTCAATATCAAGGAGGTGCAGTTCAACGTCGCGCCTGCGGAGTTTAGCCGCACCGTGGAAATCACAACCAGCGAAGACGGCAAGGATTGGTTTCCGTTTGCCAGCGGCGAAATTTACCGGTTCCACCAGGAAAATATCGTCCGCGAGCAGCTTACGGTCGATGTTCCAAGTTACACGGACAGGCGCTATTGGCGAGTGGCAATCCTGAATGGAAACGACGCGCCGCTGCCGGGAGTGACGCCGGCCCTGTACATGACGCCGAGACACATCATTTTCGAGCAACAGCCCGGACGAAGCTATCGCCTGCTGTACGGCGCAGGCGCTGGCAAAGGCTCCTGCATACGATCTCGAGCGGCGCCTGGATGCAAAGATGATGGATGCTGCGGCGCCGGGTCAATTGCGTGGCGAAGAGCTGAACTCTGCGTGGTCCGATCCACGCCCGTGGACCGAGAAATACGACGTGGTTCTGTGGCTCGCTTTGGGAATTGCTGTTTTGCTGCTCGGTTATTCCGCGATTCGTTCATTGCGCCGTTCGGCGCAAACTCCCACCGCCTGAAGGCCTGCCGGAAAATAAGAAGGGCGCTCCGATCGTCGGAATGTTGACCGGAACGCCCTTGAAAGTTTGGATCGCTGCGATTCGCGCTAGCTGCAGCCTGACGTGCTGCCGCAGTTCGCGCACTTGTAGCAACTGCCGTTAGGCGTCATCAGCATGCCGCACTCGGAGCAGGATGGGGCGTCGTCGATGGCAGCGCGTGGTCGCGTGGATGCTTCCGTCTCCGCTGCTTTCGTGGCTGCGGGTGCCACCGCGGGAGCTGCCACTGCTGCGACGGGAACGGCGGCGGCTTCGGTTGCTGCCGTTGCCGCATCCACATCGAGATAGTCGGGCGAGATGAACTTCGCTCCGAGCCAGCGGCCGATGTAATCGACGATTGATTTCGCATAGCGAATTTCGGGATTGCCGGTGTAGCCCGAAGGTTCGAAGCGCGAGTTCACGAATTTATCGACGAGAGCGCGCAGCGGGACGCCGTACTGGAGCGCGATGGATACGGACAGCGCGAAAGCGTCCATGATGCCGGAGAGCGTGGAGCCTTCTTTCGCCATCTTGATAAAGATTTCGCCGGGCGTGCCGTCGGCGTATTTGCCGACCGTCAGGTAACCTTCGTGGCCGCCAATCGAGAATTTGTGCGTGATGGAGGTGCGCTCGTTCGGCAGTTTCCGGCGTTGCGCACGCGCGAAAAGTTCCTGCTGCGCAGGCGTAAGCACTTCAGCTGCTTTTGCGACGACCGGGGCTGCCACTTCGGCGACTGCGGCCGCGGGCTTGTCTGCTTCTTTCTTGCCTGCTGCGGAAAGCGGCTGCGAGCGCTTGGAATTGTCACGATAGATGGCTACGGCTTTCAGCCCGAACTTCCAGGACTCCGTGTACGCCTCCATGATGTCTTCCACGGTGGATTCTTCCGGCATGTTGATCGTCTTGCTGATCGCGCCGGAAATAAACGGCTGCGCTGCCGCCATCATGCGCAAGTGGCCGCGCCAGGAAATCGAGCGGCCTCCGCCCATCGGAGCGAGCGAGCAATCGAACACGTCGAGGTGCTCGGGCTTGAAGCCGGGCGCGCCTTCGATCGTGCCGTTGGCGTCAATGTAATCCACGATTTCGGCAACCTGCTCCGGCGGATAGCCGAGCTTCATGAGCGCTTGGGGCACGGTGTTGTTGACGATCTTGATCACGCCGCCGCCGACGAGTCTCTTTTGTTTCACGAGCGCAAGGTCAGGCTCGATGCCGGTGGTGTCGCAGTCCATCATGAAGCCGATGGTGCCGGTCGGCGCCAGCACGGAAACTTGTGAGTTCTTGTAGCCGAAGCGTTCGCCAAGCGCGAGCGCATCGTCCCAGGATTTTTGCGCCGCGTGCAGGAGCGAGGGCTGGACGTTTTCTTCCTTAATGGGCCGCAGCGAGTCGCGGTGCATTCGAACCACGTCAAGCATCGCGTCGCGATTGCGCAGGTAGCCACCGAAGGGACCCATGCGCTCGGCGATGCGCGCCGACTGGGCGTAGGCTTCACCGGTCATGAGCGCGGTGATAACGCCACAGAAGTCGCGTCCACCATCGGAATTGTAAGGAAGCGCGAGCGACATCAAGAGGGCGCCGAGATTCGCATAACCCAAGCCGAGCGGCCGGTAGTCGTGCGAGTTGCGCGCGATCTTTTCCGTTGGGTAGCTCGCGTTGTCGACGAGGATTTCCTGCGCGGTGATTGTGACGTCCACCGCATCGCGGAATCCGTCCGAATCAAACTGGCCGTTCGCGCCGAGGAACTTCAGGAGGTTCAGCGAAGCCAGGTTGCAAGCCGTGTCGTCGAGGAACATGTACTCCGAGCACGGATTGGAAGCATTGATGCGGTCGGTAGCTTTGCAGGTGTGCCAGCGGTTGATCGTGGTGTCGTACTGCATGCCGGGATCGCCGCACTGCCACGCTGACTTTGCCATCTCCATCAGCAGGTCGCGCGCCCGGAATTGCTCGCACGGCTTGCCGTCGTTCACGTTGCGCGTCCACCAGTCGCGGTCTTCTTCGGCAGCGCGCATGAAATCGTCGGTCACACGGACGGAGTGGTTCGCGTTCTGAAAGAAAACGGAGGAGTAGGCTTCGCCGTCAATCGAAGGGTTGTAGCCCTGCTCGATCAGGACGTGCGCTTTGCGCTCTTCCTTCATCTTGGACTCGATAAATTCCATGATGTCGGGGTGATCGGAGTTCAAGATCACCATCTTCGCGGCGCGACGAGTCTTGCCGCCGCTCTTGATTACGCCCGCGAAGGCGTCAAAACCCTTCATGAAGCTCACCGGGCCGGAGGCAATGCCGCCGCCCGAGAGAGATTCTTTGCTGCCGCGCAGCGAGGAGAAGTTCGTCCCAGTACCAGAACCCCACTTGAAGAGCATTCCTTCCGTCTTCGCGAGGTTCATGATCGAGTCCATGTTGTCCTGGACGGAATTAATGAAGCACGCGGAGCACTGAGGCTTGGCTTGGAGACCAACGTTGAACCACACCGGCGAATTGAATGCCACTTTTTGCTCGACGAGAAGGTGAGTGAGTTCGTCGCGGAAGATATTCTTCGAGTCGGGCGTTGCGAAGTAGCCGCCTTCTTCGCCCCAGCGCACGATCGTATCGACAACGCGCGCGATCAACTGCCGCACGGAGGTTTCGCGCTCCGGCGAGTTCGGCTTGCCGTGAAAATACTTCGAAACCACTATGTTCGTAGCAGTCTGCGACCACGATTTCGGGACTTCGACATTTTCCTGCCGGAAAATTACCTGACCCTTATCATTGCCTATGAGTGCGGTACGACGTTCCCACTCGACTGCGTCGAATGGCGCCACTTTTCCGTCTGTGAACCGGCGTTGAAATTCCAGTCCGCTGGCTCGCCGCGTTACCTGTTCCGCTTCTGTCTGTCCGTTCAATGCAGTTCTCGTTTCTGCCATCTCTGCCTCCGCGCCGGCAGTATTTCAGCCGTAATGTTTGCCGGAATGCCGTGCGGGAGGGTAACTACTATCTTACTCTCAACCGCCGGGGTCCGGAACCAGGTTGTTCTAAAAATCTCAACACGGAGTCAGCTGGAGCGAACCGTGATTGAGCTCGTTGCGTTACGAAAAAATCCGTTTCACAGACCAAAAAAGAGAAAAGCCCAGCTAAGCCGCGCAAGAAATGGAAGCGCGGTGCGAAGTGCGGGCGGTTCCCTTCAGTTTTTCGGTAAAACCCGGAATGCTTTCGGCGCTGCCGGATACTTTGCTGCTTGAAATATTCGGCTCGCGTTCCCCCGAGTCTGGGTGCGCAGTATCAGGGGTTGTGGAAAACTTGTCAAGAAAAATTCGCCTTCGAACCACAAAATGTCGAGTGAAAGTTGTCGAATGCGTCTACTGGTAGTGGTACGTGCGCGGAAACCACAATCGGCAGTTTCGCTTTAGAACAGATCTTGGGTGTACGATGAGCGTAGTGATTCGAAACCTATCTCGTTTCGCGTGGATCGCGTTCGTCTCTGCGATCCTTTGCAGCGCTACGCGCGCGCAAGAACCAACGGACGCGTCACAACCTACGACAGCGGCAACTCCTACTGCGCTCGAACGCGTGTTCGCGCAGAAAATCTTCCTCGAAGGCGTGCCAAATTTCGGGCAAGTTTCGCCGGAAATTTTTCGAGGCGCGCAACCTTCCGAAGAAGGGTTCAACGCGCTCGCGAAAATGGGTGTCGCCATCGTAATCAACCTGCGAAGCGACCGGGACAGCGAGCGCGAACAAGTGACGAAGCTCGGAATGCAGTACGTCGCGATCCCATCGCGCTGCTCGCACATGAATCACGACGACATCGCGAAATTCCTCAGCATCCTGCGCGAGAATCCGGACAAGAAGATTTTTGTACATTGCCAGCTCGGAGTCGACCGCGCCGGAATGATGATTGCCGCCTATCGAATCGCCGTACAGGGATGGACGGCCGAAGAATCCCGCCGCGAGATGGAAGCCTTCGGGTTTTCGAAAGCCCACCGGATGGTGTGCCCGGGGCTCGCCTCGTTTGAATCAAAGTTTCCCGAGACTTTCGCGAAGGATTCGGCGTTCGAGAAACTTCGCAGCTCTACGGAAGTCCCAACTCCGGCGCAGCCTCCAGCTTCTTCGGCCGCCAGAGACTAAGACCTATCCCTCTCCGAATTCCTTGCGGTAACCGTCCGATTCCTTTTTCAATTTCGCGAGCAGTTGCAGGTAGGGCCGGTAGGTATGCATCGATTGAAAATGCTGGTCATCCCGGAAGACCGGATAATTCGGCAGTCCGGTCCTCGCAGCGCGAGCGAGCAGCGGAACGGCGAGCTGGGGCTTGCCAAGCGTTGCGTAGGTTGCCGCAGCGGCGTGCCACATGTGATGGGTGTGGAGCATGGACTTGCCGACCTTTAACGCTTTGCGAATGGACTGTTCCGCCTTGCGCGCCTCACCCCTTTTCGCCCACAGCAAGCCTTCCCAGCTCGTTAACAGCGCTTCTTCGGGGAAAAAACGCTGAGCGCTCTTGATGATCTCAACCGCGCCCTCGGGGTTTCCTCCGTAGAGCGGAACCATCGGAGAAAAAAGATTCACCCACAAGCTGGCGGGATCAAGGGAAAGCGCCCGTTTGAAATAGCTCGCGGCTTCATCGTAATCGCCTTGCAGCATTCTGGCCTGGCCGAGGAACGTCAGGGCGAATCCATCGTCCGGCTGGGTGGCGAGGGCCGTGTGCAATCCTTTGATCGCTTCATCGATCATTCCGACGTGTAGAAATATCAGGCACTGCCAGACGAGCGCAGGATGATACCCGGGGCTGCGCCGGAGCGATTCCCTCAGAGCCTGCAACGCCTGGCGGTTCTTGTAACCTTTCAGCGGCGTCCACAGCACGCGGCCGTGCGCACAGTGCGCCTGCGCGTTCGTAGGATCGAGCGCGAGCGCCCGCCGCATCGCCAGCTCGCCTTTCTTGTACCACTTCGGCGCTGTGTCAAACGTCCCTGCCATGAACACGCACGCTTCCGCCAGCCGTGCCCAAGCCTCCGCAAAACGCGGATCGAGACGAGTGGCTTCCTCGAGCATTTCGATCGCGGTGCGCATGTCCCACATGTTGACTCGCGAAAGGCGTTCGACCGCGCGAAGGAAAAGTTCATAGGCTCTGGAGTTTTTCGTCGGAGGTTCGAGCGACGATTCGGACGAACCGGAAGATTTGAGCCCGAGCGCGCGGGCGAGCGCCTCGGCCACTTTGTCCTGCAATTCGAAGAGCGCCGCAATTTCTGAATCGAATTTGGCGGTGAGCAGCGTGGATCCGTCCGCCGCATTCCAGGCCTGGACGTGAACGCGCAATCGAGATCCGGATTTCTGAATGCTGCCGTCCACAACGATGTGAACATTCAGTTCGCGCGCTGCGAGCAAGCGGATCCACCGCTTGCTTCGCGTAACGCCGCACCGTATTGATCGGCCGCACCAGCACTTCGCCGCGGCCGCCAATGTGATTGATGATCGCGTCCGCCAGCGCCACACCCAGATAGTCATCCTCGGGATTGGGCGTAAGCAGCCGGAACGGCAGCACTGCGACAGCGCGTTTTCCGAGCACGGCGGCGGGAAGCAGAGCGCCGAATTCAAGTTCGCGCTGCAAGTTCGTGAGGTCGACCTGAAGCTCGCGCGCCGATTGATAGCGCGAGCCGGCGTCTTTTTCGAGAAGTTTCTGAACGATCCGAGCCAGCTCCAGCGGCAAAATCGTGTCTGCACAATCAAGCCGTGGTGCAGGCTCATGCAGGATCTGCGCCACCAGACTGGTAATCGTGGGACCTTCGAATGGCCGGTGCCCCCTGGCAATCTCAAAAAGAACTACACCCAAAGAATACAGATCGGAACGTGAGTCCCCGGGCTCGCCTCTCAAAATCTCGGGAGGCATGTATGCGACCGTGCCAGCGATCGAGGTTCGGGGCGTTTCGTTCAGATCTTGCACAGAACGTGTAAAGGTCGCGGTGTCAGTTGCGATCTGCCGGGCGATTCCAAAATCGAATAGCTTCGGCGCACCCGCCGCTTGCACCACGATGTTCTCCGGCTTGATATCGCCGTGAATTACGCCGTGCGAGTGCGCCGCATCGAGCGCATGGGCGATTTGAACGCCGAGCCGCGAGAGTTCGAGAGCCTCGACAGGCCCGGATGACGACAGCCGGTTGCGAAGCGTCTGACCCTCGACCAACTCCATCACGATAAAAAGATTTTCTCCCGACTCGACCACATCGAAAATCGTCGTTATGCCGGGATGATTTAACGCCGAAGCGGCGCGTGCCTCCGCGAGAATGCGGGCGCGGCGGTCCATCTGGTTCACGACGTCCTCGCGCATCAGCTTCAGCGCCACGTCGCGGTTCAATAGTTGATCGTGAGCACGATACACCACACCCATTCCACCGCGGCCAAGTTCGGACGTAATCAGGTAGTGCGAGAGGGTCTGGCCAATCATGAGGCAAGTTCCGCTGCGGCGAGCCTACGCAGGCGGCCCGGGATTGTCAATCAGGGCCGATTTGCGGGCCGCTCGTCCCCTAGCGTATGTGTTATTCGAAGCAACACACTCCAATTGACACAAGCGAATCTCCCGAAAAAAAATAATAATGAACGATATGACCACGGCAGCAATCGAAATCGAGGGTCTGACAAAAGATTATGCGTTGGGCTTCTGGCGCAAGCGCACTCGCCGCTCGCTCGATAACCTCTCGCTTCGTGTGGAGGATGGGGAAGTTTTTGGATTTCTCGGTCCCAACGGAGCCGGAAAGACAACCACGCTGAAATTGCTGATGCGGCTGATTTTTCCGACGGCTGGCACAGCTCGGGTTCGTGGCAAGCCGATCGACGACGTCAACATGCACCGGGAAATCGGATATTTGCCCGAGCAGCCCTATTTCTACGATTACCTGACGGCGCGGGAGCTGCTCGATTATTACGCGCGCTTTTTTGGCTACACGCCGGCCGAGCGTCGCCAGCGCGTCTCGCGGTTCCTCGATCGCGTGGGGCTCACCGCGGCTGCGGATGTACAGCTTCGAAAGTTTTCCAAAGGCATGCTCCAGCGCGCGGGAATCGCCCAGGCGATTTTGCACGATCCAAAAGTGGTTTTCTTGGATGAACCGATGTCCGGGCTCGACCCTATTGGCCGCCGCGAAGTCCGCGACATTATTCTCGAGCAGAAACAGCAGGGCCGCACTGTTTTCTTTTCCACTCACATTCTCTCTGATGCGGAAATGCTTTGCGACCGGGTCGCTGTTCTGGTTGATGGGAAATTGCAGGGCGTTGGATCTCCCGGTGAAATGGTTTCGATTGACGTGACGGGGATGGAGATTCTATTCGAACTGAAAGATGGCCGCGCACTCCCGCCGGGACTCTCCGTGTGCGCGGCAAAAACGGGCGCGCACTATCGCGCCGAAGTTTCCGAAGCCGCGCTGTACGCGACGCTGGAACAGTTGCGCGGTTGCGAAGCGCGAATTCTTTCCGTGCAGCCGGTGAGGCCCTCGCTGGAAGAATATTTCTTCCGCCTGGTCAACAAAGAACGAGCCGCGTCGCACGCTGTCGAGGTGGTCACTCAATGAGCGCGATGCCCGGAGTTGTCGCCGTCAATACATTTCGCGAAGCGGTGCGCGACCGCGTTCTCTACAATCTCGTGTTCTTCGCGCTGATGATGATCGGCGCCGCAATTCTCGTGGGACAGATTTCCATCGGGATCGAGCGGCTGGTGATCGTCAACCTGGGACTGTCGGCGATTTCCGCATTCGGGCTGGTGATGGCGATATTCATCGGCGTCGGCCTGATTTACAAAGAAATGGAGAAGCGAACGCTTTACAGCCTGCTCGCAAAACCGATTCGGCGATGGGAATTCATCGTCGGGAAATATGCGGGCCTGCTGCTCACTCTGCTTGTAAACACATGCCTGATGACGATCGGCGTAGCCGCCGCGCTCCTCTATGTGAGCCGCGGATTTGAGCGGTCGGACGTCTACATTCTCGTGGCGGTGTACTTCATTCTTCTCAAGCTGGCTCTTGTCACGGCTCTCGCGCTTTTTTTCTCGTGCTTCTCCACCCCGATGCTTTCCACGCTCTTCACGATCGGGATTTATCTGGCGGGAATGTTTTCGGCAGACATTCTGAACATCGGAATGGTGACGCAAAGCAGCGCGGTCCGGATGATCACGCGTGTCCTTTACTACGTGCTTCCCAATTTCCACAACTACGACGTGATCGGCGAGGCAGCCCATGGATTTGCAATCCCGCTTTCTCTGATTGGGCAAAACACTCTTTATACGGTGCTTTACTCGGCGCTCGTTCTCGTCGCCGCTGCCGCCGTTTTTTCGGGCCGGGACTTGAAATGAGCGCATCGTCGCGAAACCCGCTGGCGTGGCCCGCGATCGTCATCGCGCCGATTCTCCTCGTCGGCATTGTGATGCTGCAGGTACGAATTGACGCGCAGCGGAACTATCTCGCAAAACAGAATGAGGAACTTCTCATTCAGTCCGGGCCGCTTCTGAAAAAACTAAGCCTCGGGTACAACTCTTTGCTCGCCGACGTCTATTGGACGCGAGCTGTGCAGTATTACGGCGCCAAGCTTCCCACTTCGGATCGCGATTTCAGCTTGCTCGCGCCCATGCTTGACGTGGCCACCACGCTCGATCCGAATTTAATCGTCGCATACCATTTTGGGGCTTTTTTCCTCTCCGAAAAACAAGGTGGCGCCGGCCGGCCGGATCTCGCCGTCGAGTTGGTGAAAAAAGGAGTCGCTGCGAATCCGAATAATACGCAAGTCGCCGCGGATCTTGGTTTCCTCTACTATATGCGCCTTAAAGATTACGAAAAGGCTGCAGCCGCCTACCTGAACGTCAGCAAAATTCCCGGCGCATCTCAAATCTTCAAGGTGCTGGCCGCACGCGTGGCCTCAAAAGGCGGCGCTTTCGAAACCTCGCGCATGATCTGGGCCGAAACCTACGATACGACTCAAGACCCGAAGGTAAAGCAGTACGCACTCGACCAATTGAAGGCGTTGAAAGTTCAACAGGATGAAGCGCAACTCAGCCAACTCGCGCAGAGCTACCGGGATCGTTTCGGCAATTACCCCGGTTCGATGATGGATCTAATTACAGCGGGAATGATTGCCGGCGCCCCGGTGGATCCGGAGGGTTTTCCGTATGTACTCGGTCCTGAGGGGAAAGCGCAGCTCAATCCGAAAAGTCCGATCGTTGTTCAGCCTGACCAAGCGCCGCCACAAATAAAATAGGGCGGGAAAGTATCGCCGTCACTCGTAACGCAACGCTTCCACCGGATTCAACTTCGCGGCTTTCGTAGCGGGCCACACGCCAAAAATCAGTCCGATGCTCACGGACACCGTGAATCCAACGATCACGGCCCAGAGCGGCACGATCGCTTTCAGTGAACTCACCACGGGAATCAACATTACGATCGCGCTGCCCACGATAATTCCAATCAAACCACCTGTTCCGGTGAGCGTCATTGCTTCGAATAAAAATTGCCAGGTGATGTCGCGACTGCGCGCTCCGATTGCTTTGCGCACTCCGATTTCCCGCGTCCGCTCCGTCACCGAAACGAGCATGATATTCATCACTCCCATTCCGCCAATCAGCAGGCCAATCGAACTCAGCACCACAATTACAAGCACAACGCCGCCGATGATGTCGTTGAACTGCTTCACCATTTCGACGTTCGTCTGAATCGCAAAACTGTCGGGTTTGTCATACGGGACGTTTCGCCGCCGCCGCAGGACGTCGCGAATCTGGTCCACCGCCATATCGAGTTTTCCCGGATAGGCGAGAATCCGCATGGCCAGCTCGAAGCTTGCCGGATAGATCTTGAAAAACGTGTAGTAGGGCATCACCACGCGGCGATCTTCGTCGGAGGTTCCAAAAAGCCCCACCGGCTTTTCCAGCACTCCGATCACGCGGAAATTCACGCCATCGACGAGCACTTGTTTATCGAGCGCCGAATCCACTTTTCCAAAAAGCGCGGTGGCGATATTTTCGCCGAGGACGACCACGTTGTCGCGATGCTCGTTTTCTGTTTGGGTGAAAAACCGGCCGGCTTTTATGTTCGCGTTGGAATAGACTTCGAGATACGCAGGGAAAGTTCCGCGAAACTCGCCTCCCGCTACTTTGCTGCTCTGGTAACGAACGGTATGCGGCTGCGTCCATTCAAATACTGACACCGCCGTCTGCTTCACCGCCGGGCATTGCGACATCACCGCCTGCGCGTCTTCGAACGTGAGCGGTTTGCGTTCGCGCTCTTCTTTCGGCCGCCGCCCGCTGAGTCCCGGCCCTTGCGTAAACCGCGCGACCCACGCCGTGTCCAGCCCCTCGGAGGCAATTTCTTCCGAGATCGATGTCTTAAATCCCTGCACAAGCCCCACCACTAGAATGATCAGCGCCACGCCAATCAACACACCCAGGACGGCAAGAAAACTCCGCAGCTTGTGCGTTCGAATCGTGTCGAACGCGAGCCCCAGATTTTCGCGAAAATCCTGCCGCACCGGCATCATGGTTTCAAATCACTCCCGCCTGTAGCATTATTTCTGCGATCGTCTCCAACATGCACGACTGTCATCCTGAGGTCATCCGACCAGGATGACCGAAGGATCTCAATGCTAAACGTGCGTACCACTTTCATTCGCATATCACTGCCCCAACCAAACATCATCCCTAATTCTCCGCCCGCAACGCTTCAATCGGATCCAGCTTCGAAGCTCGCATCGCCGGATAAATCCCAAAAAACAATCCCACAGCCGTCGACAATCCCAACGCGATCGAAATGGCATACAGCGGCGTCGAGATCGGCACGGGACTCGCCGCGCGAACGACCGCGGCAATGCCCAACGCCAGCATTACGCCTACCAATCCGCCCAGAGTCGCGAGCATCGACGACTCCACAAGAAATTGCATCACGATGTGCCCGCGCCGCGCTCCCAGCGATTTTCGCAATCCGATCTCTCGCGTTCGCTCCGTAACGCTTGCGAGCATAATGTTCATGATCACGATTCCGCCCACTACCAGGAACACGGACGTGACCCAAATCGCGATACCGAAAGCATTCCCTGTGATTCGGTTCCAAATTCCGGTGATCGAATCCGGCATGATAATCGCGAAATTATCATCTTCCTGATACGGCAGGTGGCGGCGAGTCCGCATGATCACGCGCGCTTCGTCTTCTGCCGCGGACATCCACTCCGGCCCTCGCGCCTGCACGAACATCGTTACCGAATCTCCATGCTTCAGCCAAACAGAACGGTACGTCCGCAGAGGAATCATGATGAAATTATCCTGCGGCTGGCCAAGCACCGTTCCCTTCGGCTTCGCTACGCCAACGATCTGATACTGCCCCTGCCCCGCGCGAACTTCTTTTCCGAGCGGATCCACTCCCGGCATCAGCTTGTTCACCACGTCCATTCCGATGACGCAAACATTCGCAGCATGGTCTTCGTCCGCATTCGTAAGGAGCCGCCCGCTCGTTACTTCGATCTGCCGAATGTCCGCAAATGCCGGAGTGGCGCCAAGGATCGTTACGTCCTCGCTCAAATCATTTCCGTAGCGAATGTCCGCCACGTTGTTCTGTTCTGCGGCCACGGCGGCTGCCAGCGTCATGCCATCCCGCAGCGCTTCGTAATCCGACATATCGAGCGGCGGACGCTTCAGCGCTTTAGTCCACTGGTCGAGATTCGTAACGATGCCGATCCGATCCACCACGAGTGCGTTTGCACCGAGGTTCGCCACTTTGTCGGAGACATAGACGTTGAGGCCGTTCAGCACGGAAATCACGGCCACGAGCGTCGTCACCGCCAGAATCACTCCCAGCAATGTAAGGAATGTGCGCAGTTTGTGCGACCGCAGCGTATCCAGGGCGATCCGAAAGGTCTCCTGCAATGCCGCAGCCGACTGCCGCGCTTGTCCCAAAAATGAAGTAGGTTGGTTCACTCTATCCATTATAGACGGATGAGCCCGCCGAAAAGTTCAGCCCAGCGTTAAATAGGCACATGAAATCGAGGCTCCTATTCGCCCGGTCGGAATGAACGGAATCCCGGTTACAATGGATCTGCAACCAGAATTCCAGCCGGCGCAATCCAAGCAGGACCGTTCCACGAATGCTTAAATGGGTCGCCATTTCGATGCTCACCGTCTCGTTCGCCATCGGCATCACTGCGTCTGGGAGCATCTCCGTCCCGGCCGCGTCGTTGCCGTCCACCCTTCAGCAACGCTCCGCCTCCGCGAATGCCTCGCAAGACCCGCCTCCTACGCCCGCCGAACTTGAAGTCCGCTCCGACCAACTCGTTGCAAACCAAAATCAAAACGACATTGCAATCATGCAGTACGAACGCGTCGAGCATCAGGTGAGCCGGACGGGCGGCTCCGAGCCAAAAGTTCTCGAAGATCGCACCTTTCGCGTTGTTCCCACCGGCACCGGAACCATGAAACTGCTGCTCAACGAAGTCGGCAGACCCAACGATCCAGCTGAATACCGGAAGCAACTGCAACTCTGGCTGCAAGCACTGGAACTTGCGATCAATCCCGCCGATCCTCGCGCGAAAATTGCATACGCGAAATTCGACAAGAAGAAAAAAGATCGCGCCGAACTGATCGAGGGACTGAAGCTGGGCCTAACGCGCAAATGGGTTGGCCGCGAAACCTTCAACGGCCATTTGTGCGACGTGATCCAGCTCGACCCCGATCCCCGCTTCCATCCGCACACGATTTTCCAGGAAGCGATCTCGCGCGTCACCGCGAAGATCTGGGTGGACGTTGCGCAGAACCAGCTCGTTCACGGCGAAGCGCATATCGTTCGCGATCTTTCCTTCGGCGGCGGCATCCTCGGAAAACTGTACCGCGGCGGCGTCTTCTCGCTCGATCAAACGGAAGTCGCGCCCGGAGTCTGGCTCGCCACTCGCTATCAATACGATTTCACCGCCAGAAAGTTTCTATTTACTTTCGAAGAGCACCAGTTCATCGAAGCCAGCCACTATCGGCGCATCGGGACACCGAAAGATATGCTCACGCTCGTGCAGAAGGAATTGGCCTCCGGCAAACCATTCACGCCGGGTCCGTAGCTTTCGACTGCCTGCATTTCAAATTTGAAATTACGTTCGCCATCACAAGAAAAAAGCCCCGAGGGCCGGTTTGCTCTCGGGGCTTTTAGCTTTCGTGCAGGAAAATTCGGTCTTACTTCCCTGCGGTTTGCGCCTTCGATGCCTGGCTCATCTGCTGGGCCATTTGCTCCGAGAACTTCCGCATCGCCTCGCTCGATCCGGGCGCGACTTTTTCCCGCCACGCTTCGTAGCGCCCTACGTGTTCCTCAAGGTTGCTGAGGAATTTCGGATTGCTGAACATTGCTCGAAACGTCGGGACCACCGGCTTGATTTTCTCCCACACACCCCACTGCTCGCCGGTGCTCTCGAAGAACATCTCTTCGTCGACCAGCCCGCGATTGACGATGCCGGCCACCATGTCCCAGTAGCTCATCACCATCCGCATGTAGGCGTTTTCCTTGCTGCCAAAGGGCGCGATGCGCATCACGTCTTCGGCACTTTTGATGTTGAAGTTCTGGAAATACCAGTCCCGCGCCTCTCGCAATTTCGCTTCGCGGCGCAAATCGTACAATTTCAGCATCAGATTCACTTGCTCGTGCGTTGCGTTTCCCATGTTTTCTCCTGTCATCTTTGGTTTTTACGCCCCTGTAAGATCATTCGCACTTCGAACCGAATCACTGATAGCGGTCGTGATGCCGGACCCACGCCATTCCGTGCGGCAATCCAGCTTCGTCCCGGCCCTTCGGCGTCACATCCAGCCAGTTATACGCCCCGAGGAAAATGTCCAGACCACGGGAATACGTTGAATAGGTATGGAAAATTTCGCCGTCCGCGTTCTTGTAGAAAACGCTGGCGCCGGGAAGTTCTTCGCCCGGAAGTTGCGTCTCGAAGTTGTAAATCTTCTGGCGATTCGCAACCTGCTCCTTCGTAAATGAAACTTTATAGTCGTAGTTGAAATCGCTTCCGGACGACGAGACCCATTTGAAGTTCCACCCCATCCGCTTCTTGAATACGTCGATCTCCGGAAGCGGCGCACGGGAAACGGCTAGAAGCGTCACGTCGCGCTGCGCCAGGTGCACCACCGCCGGATTGAAATGATCGGCCAAGAACGAACAGCTCGGGCAGCCTTCTTTCCAACCGGGACCCAGCATGAAGTGGTACACGATCAACTGGCTGCGCCCATCAAACAACTCGGCCAGCGTCTCTCGTCCCTTCGGTCCCTGGAACGTGTATTGCTTTTCGACCATTTCCCACGGCAACTCTCGCCGCTCCTGGCTCAGCTCGTCACGCAACTTTGTAAATTCCTTCTCTTTCTTCAACAGCAGCTTTCGCGCCGCAAGCCATTGAGCTTGCGACACCACTTTCGGGGAAATCGCTTTACCGGTTGCCATGATCGTCTCTCCTCACGTTTGGATTTCCGGGTTCACTCGTTTTCGCACGAGATTTGAACCGCTTGGGACTGCGCAGCTTTCCCGCCATTGCCGCGAGCCCGCCTGTTGATATCGCCCCCGTTATGATCAGTGCCGCCGCTGCCAGACACGCTGGACACATGTTTCGCCTCTCCGAAGCTTTTCTCCGCTCTGTTCAAGCTCCGGCCTACTGCCCCGAACGATTTTCGGCACGCTTCCGAACGCTCTGGTTGATATGACCCCATCCAGTTCCCACTCCCTTCCGATGATCGTCGGAAATCAATCCCAAAGCCGTGTGATGAAACTTGATGAGTGTTCCTCCGGCTACTTCGCTGAGCCGGTACTGGACGTTCGACACCACCGGATACGACATGAAAAGCGGACCGGTAATTTCCAACAGCGTTGGCCGGTTGATCGCCTGCACCTGGCCCCAGAAGTGGCCGTTCTCGCCACCGAGATCGCGGTACCACCTGCCACCGGGCCACGCCTCGATCTTCATGGGCATCGGCGTACCGTCTGGCCTGCTACCGCCCGGACCTATCTGTTCCAGGAGCGCTGCAAAGGTCGTTTCCAAAGACGCCTTCACGTGAATTTCCTCGTTGACGCTCAACGTCAAATTCTCAAGCTGCATTGCCGTCGCCTCCATGGTTCCTCCTCAATGTGAAAGTAAGATGAATACCGCTCACTCTTTCTTCTCAGCCTGCTTTTCTTCCGCCCGCTGTTTTACTCGCAGCAGTTGGTGGCGCCAGAATTTCTCAAAGGTCCCCGTCCATTCGTGCAAAGGTCGGATCGCTTCCGCATCGAGGCTATACAGCATTTTGCGCCCCTCCCTCCGCACCCGCACGAGCCCCACATCCCGCAATACCCGCAAGTGCTTCGATACCGACGGCTGCTCAAGCCCCAGCGCAGCGACGATCTCCCCCACCGGCCGTTCCTGCAGCGCCAGATAGTTCAAAATCTCCCTTCGCCGGGGCTCGGCGACCGCATTAAAAGCATCCGATGTAGTAGCGGCTCTGGGCACGACCAACAATACATTCCCATATAGGAATATGTCAAGCGAAAAAAAGCCCCGAGGCTCGTTCAGCCTCGGGGCTCTGTACCAACTCCGCATTCTAGGGAATGACTGTCATCCTGAACCCATCCGTTCAGGATGGGTGAAGGATCTCAGCCTAATACGTCAGCAACCACGCGCGGACGAGGTATTCGTTCCGTCCTGTGACCTACCGCGCCGCCGCAGCAATCTCCTTCTCGATCGGCGCTCCCACTAGATTCCCCCACTCCGTCCACGATCCGTCGTAATTCTTCACGTTGTCGTAGCCGAGCAGATATTTCAGCACGAACCACGTGTGCGAACTCCGCTCGCCAATCCGGCAATACGCAATGATCTCGCTGTCGCCATTCACGCCCTTCCCGCCATACAGTGCTTTCAGCGCATCCGCCGATTTGAACGTTCCATCCTCATTGGCCGCCTGCGCCCACGGAATATTCGCCGCGCCCGGAATGTGTCCGGCGCGTTGCGCCGTCTCGCTCATTCCCGGAGGCGCGATAATCTTTCCGGTAAATTCATCCACCGAGCGCACGTCCACGAGCTGAATCGGCTTTTTCTTGTTCACCGATTCGAAGACGTCTTCCTTGCGCGCGCGAATCGATTCGTCCGGACCAGTCGCATGATACGTCGCGGCTGCCACTTTCGCAGGGTCCGTGGTCACCGGGCGATTTTCCGCGATCCACTTCTTGCGGCCGCCGTCGATCAACCGCGCGTCTTTGTGCCCGTAATATTTCAATTGCCACAGCGCATACGCCGCGAACCAATTGTTGTTGTCGCCATATAACAAGATCGTTGTGTCGTTTGACACGCCGGACTTCCCCAGCAGCGCCTCAAGAGCCGCCTTGTCGATCAAATCGCGCCGCACGTTGTCCTGCAGCTGCGTCTGCCAGTTCCAGCCTACCGCTCCGGCGATATGGCCCTGATCGTACGCCGTGGTATCCACATCCACTTCGATCAGCCGCACTTTTGGATCGTTCAAATGCTGCGCGGCCCATTCGGTGGTAACCAGCACTTCCGGATGCTTGAATTCGCTCATTTCACTTCCTCCTTGGACGTTGTTGTATTCGATAGTGAATTCGATGCCCTTCGAGCCATCCTCAATTCAACAAATTCCGCAAACTTTCGAGCGCTTCGTTTCCACTTGGCGCTCCGCCGGGAGTTGTCGCGTCGACCACCTGAACGCAGCCGCTACGTCGTCAAAACAAAAACTGTCTTCCTGAGGGCATCCGTTCAGGATGCCAGAAGGATCTCGATCAATGGGCTAGCGAGCCGGTAAACGCGTGGTTATTGTTCCCGCCGTAACCAAAAAAAAACGCCGCCCAGCGTGTCTGGCGGCGGGTTCAAAGTCTCCTGGCTGGATTCAGTTTCTAGTTCTCCAGCCTCCCCGTGCCAGAACGAACAAATCGACAACAAGCGCAGCAACAGCACCCGCGGTCGATGGTCTGGCAAAGGTTCGTCATGCCAAAGAGCCTACACCCGAACCCTGAGAGTGGCAATAGTTCGGAGTTCAGCCCTCGCGTTGACTTGCCCGTGGCCGTAACCTAACATGTGCCGCCGACGTGCCCACCCGCTGATGATTGGTCAAACCATCTCGCACTATCGCATTGTTGACAAGCTCGGTGGTGGAGGCATGGGCGTCGTCTACAAAGCGGAAGACACGAAACTTCGCCGATTTGTCGCGTTGAAATTCCTTCCCGAAGATCTCGCCAGTGATCCTCAGGCGCTCGAACGGTTCCAGCGCGAAGCACAAGCGGCTTCCGCCCTCAACCATCCCAACATCTGCACCATCTACGAAATTGACGAATTTGCAGGCCGCCACTTCATCGCCATGGAATTTCTTGACGGTCAAACACTCAAGCACCACATCAACGGACGCCCGCTCGACACCGAAACGCTGCTCGATTGGAGTATCCAGATCGCCGACGGCCTCGACGCCGCTCACGCCGCCGGAATCATTCATCGCGACATCAAGCCCGCCAACCTTTTCGTCACCACTCGCGGCCACGCAAAAATTATGGATTTTGGACTCGCGAAGCTTGCTCCCGCCGCTCAAAAAGTCGCCGAAGGCGCCACCGTTTCCGCTGGACTCGTCACCGCTGAAAATCTCCTCACCAGTCCCGGCTCCGCCATCGGCACCGTCACTTACATGTCTCCCGAGCAAGTCCGCGGCGCTGAACTTGACCGCCGCACAGATCTCTTCTCTCTCGGCGTCGTCCTCTATGAAATGGCCACTGGCGCGATGGCTTTTCCCGGAGCCACGTCCGGCGTAATTTTCGACGCCATTTTAAATCGCACTCCTGCGCCGCCGGTACGTTTGAATCCCACGCTCCCCGTCGAACTCGAGCGCGTCATCAATAAGTCGCTCGAAAAAGATCGCACGATGCGCTACCAGTCCGCCGCCGATTTGCGCGCTGACCTGCGCCGCGTAAAGCGCGAATCGGATTCTTCCACGCGCACTGCCGCCGCGCCCGAACAGCAAAACATCTACAGTCCTGCAACTCCTGTCGTTCGTTCGAAGAGCTGGCCGCTTCAGCTGGGCATCGCCCTTCTCGTGCTCATCGCCGCGATCGCCGGAGCCCTGTGGTATCAAAAACATTCCATGCCAAGCGCCACAGGAACCGGCGCAACCAAACCCTCTGTCGCCGTTCTGCCGCTCCAAAATCTCAGCACTGACGCCGATAGCTCCTACTTCACTGACGGCATGACCGACGAAATCACCACCAAGCTTTCCAAGATACAGGGCATCGACGTCGCTTCTCACTCCTCCGTCGCCGCCGCGAAAATCTCCGGCTTGAGTGCAGCCGATGAAGGCCGCCAACTCGGCGTCCGCTATCTCCTCGAAGGCACGGTTCGCAAAGGCGGCGATCAAGTCCGCATCAATGTCCACTTGATCGATTCCACCACTGGCTTCCAGGTGTGGGCCGATGATTTCGTCGGCGAAATGAAAGATGTCTTTGCCCTGCAGGAACAAACCGCGCTGAAGATCGCCCAGGCCTTGAATCTTCATCTCAGCCCCCAGGAAACAAAAGCCATCGAGCAGCGTTACACGCAGAATCCGCAAGCTTACGAGGCCTTCTTGATTGGACGCGGCCTGCTCCTCGTCGAAACGCCCGAAAAATTTGAAGCCGCCCGGACAAACTTCGCGCAAGCTCTCAAATTCGATCCAGAGTATGCTCCGGCTCTCGCCGGTCTCTCTCACGTCGAAGGCCTCACCTACCGCGATCTCGATTCCAATCCTCTCCACCTCCAGCGCGCCGAAGAATACGCCCGTCGCGCCATCGCCATTGACCCGCAACTCGCCGAAGCTCACGTCGCGCTCGGTCAGACCTACGCCCTGCACTTCGACTACCCTCGCGCCGTCACCGAATTCCGCGAGGCCGCTCGCCTCGAACCCGACAACCATCTCGCCTGGGACCTCTTGTCCTGGGCTCTCGCTTACGAGCAGCCCCCGGACGCGACCGAGTCAGAAAAAGCGGCGCGCGAAGCGATTCGGCTCCAGCCCACTTCTGCGGCCGCTCAGTATCATCTTGGCCGCGCGTTGCTGTTTCAATCGCGCTACCAGGATGCTGCCTTCGCCTTCCAACACGCGAAGGACTTAGGAAGCGATAGCTACGAAGCACTCGGAATGGCTCAGCTCTCTTTGGCTCAAGGTAAATACGATCGGGCTCTCGACTACATGGGGAAAAGGGACGCAGGAAGAAAGATTGCGATCGACCATTACTGGTTCGGCGCGATATATGCCGCGAAAGGCGATAAGGACAAAGCCCTGGCGGAGCTGCAAGAAGCTTTCACGTTAGGCTTCCGCGATTTCAGCGCCCTCGACAACAGCCCCTACTTCGCCAACCTCCGTCCCGACCCTCGCTACCAAAAACTGATCCAGCAATACCACAAACAATAGTCTTCGGTCTCGATAGGTTCCCTGATCGTGAATGCCTTCATGATGATGGGTTCATCTGTCGGTTTCCGTACGACGCACCGTGTGATCTCAATGTCCCTTGACGCCCGATTACCAGATCGTCTGAATCTGGCGGTATTTTCGAATGTCTGCGTCCTTCGTCACGAGCGCCATTCCTTCGGCCAGCGCGGTTGCTCCTATCAAACGGTCACAGGGATCGGCAGAATAGTCATCGGAGAATTGATTGGCGAGTACTGCGATCTTCGGGGTGATGGGTCGCACGGCGGTCCTCGACGAAATTCTCTCTACAAATGATTCCACGGTGCCTGTAATCTGCAGCCGTCCGTGCGTCGCGAGCCACGCCACTTCCCAAAGCGTCACCGCGCAGATCGCAAGCCCCGTTTCCTGGCTGGCCTTGCGGATTGCGTCGGTCGTTTTCTTCGATAGCTTCGACGGTTCGCTCGCCAGCCAGATGAGCGCATGCGTGTCGAGCAGGATCATTTCTTCATCACATTCCACGCGCTCGTGGGAACTACGGGCGATTCGATGTCGCCCGTAATCTGGAATTCACCGGCCAGAAATCCGTATAGTTCACTTTCAGGGGACTCCACCGGCACTATTTTCACCACCGAGGCGCCCCGTTTCGTAATCACTACCGGCTCGCCTGTCGCGTGCACTTCTTTCATGACTGAGAGACATTGTGCCTTGAATTTTCCCGCTGCCATTTGTTTCCTTCCCCGTCAAATCACGGGACGAAGGGCGCCTTCGGCAAATTCGAATTCGACGCGCAGAATCCAGTCGAAATGAAATTTCTCTGCCGTGAACCATTTCTCGAGATCTTCGCGAGTTGCCGCGTCGAATTCCACCATCATTTTGCCTTCCTGCATATTCACGAAGACGCGCTTTGCCGTCACCGTCGTCGCCGCGGCCAGCCGCTTTCCCAATTCTTCCGCGCCCTGCCGCGTGAGACATGCCAGCGTGTGTTGCGAAATGTAACGAGCCATTGGATCTCCCCGGTGGATGATTGGATTGCGTGCCGTTCGAACAAGTGCGATTCAAAACTCATCGAACACGTTTTGAAACTCATCGGATACACTGTGCCGGGAGAAAAAGCAAATGCCTGATCCCCGCGCAGCCCACCCATACTATCTATATGACGCAATTCACGCGCAGCCCGCGCTCATCGAAAAAGTTCTCGGCCGCCGCGCCGATATCGAACGCGCCGCCGATGCAGCCGCCGAAAAAGAGCGGATCACGTTTGTTGGCATCGGCACTTCGCTTCACGCTGCACAGATCGCAGAACTTTGGATGCGCGAATTCACCAACGGACGCATCTGGCCGCACTTCGAGCAATCCTTTGAACTGGTGAATCACCCGATCGCTTTCGGCCCGCGCGATGTAGTCGTCGTGATCACGCATACCGGAACCACCAGCGCATCGATTGCAGCGCTTCGCACGGCACGCGCCGCCGGAGCGCTTACGATTGCGATCACCGGCGAAATGAGCGGCGCGGAAATACGCGGCGCAGACTTTCACATCGAGACGTGTGACCAGGAAGTTTCGTTCGCCTACACGAAGAGCTACACAACAGCTCTCGCCGCGCTCGCCATCCTGATTCTCCGTATCGCCGAACGCAAAAAACTTCTCGCTCGGGAATTCGACTCTGGCTGCAATCGATCGCATCCCCGAATTCGTTCGACGGCTCTTGCCCTCGATCGCGAAAGTCCGCACCGTCGCCAGGAAAATCGCGCCACTCTCGCGCATTATTCTCTTCGGCGCAGGAGTTGGCTGGCCAACCGCGCGTGAAGGCGCTCTGAAAATAAAAGAAAGTTGCTACATCGCCGCCGAGGGATTTGAAACGGAAGAAGTCCTGCACGGACCATTCTCAGAGATCGATTCGCGCGCCGCAATCGTCGGTCTGCTAACGGGAAGTCCCTCCGACGCCCGGGCCCGCGACATCCTGCGCGCCGCAGGCGAATTGAGAGTGCTGCGCACCGCGATCGTAACGCCGTCCGCGAATCACGACATTTCCGCCGAACACACGCTCGTCGTGCCTGAGCTCGCAGCCCGCACAGAACAGGACATCCCGAATCCGGCGAATGGCTCGCCGCTTTCACTCACCTGATTCCCCTGCAGCTCTTGAATTATTTCATCGCACTCGAGCGCGGCCTCAATCCTGACACCGGCCGCCAGGACCAACCCGGCCACGCCGCCGCGAGCCGCCACTACAAATACTAGATTCCCGCGCCTGCACTTCCCTTGTACGAAAGGACAGGTTACGCACGCGAATCAGCGCGCGCCGCGAATCCAATCCACAGCGCCCTAAACAGTACAATACGTGCAGAATTCAGGAGGCCCCTGCATGAAACGACCACTCACTCGCGTGACGATTGCCACGCTCGCGATTGCGTTTTTTGTTGTGTCAGCCGCGGCGCAAAAGATGGCGATTCCCGTCGGCACGCTTGAAGGAATCGTTGTGGATGCACAGAACAAGCCTGTTGCGAACGCCAGCGTGACGATTCAAACCTCCGACGGCAGAAAACCGCACGCCACACGCACCGACGAAAATGGCCACTTCCAATTTGCCCGATGGGAGACGGGCCAGTACGATCTACGCGCTTACTCGAACGGCGTTTTTTCCGACTGGGAGAAGCGCATCATGATCCACTCGAAGAAAGCCCACCAAAATTACGATTCATCTGCCGGCAGCAAAATAATCTCAGCGCCGCGCGCTCCAGCCACCGAGCGATGCGCGAGTTCCGCCCAACAACTACCGCTGTCATCCTGAGGACATCCGATAAGGATGTCCGAAGGATCTCAGCGCTTACCTTCGCCGAGCCGCGGCCCGTGCGTTGAACTTATTCGTAGCGCAATGCAATCAGCGGATCGATTCGCGTTGCTCTGCGCGCCGGAATGTAACAAGCCGCGAGCGCCACCACGCCGAGCAGCAGCGCAACTCCCAGGAACGTAATCGGGTCTGTTGCAGTCACACCATAAAGAAGTTTGCTCAAGACGCGCGTCACAGCGAACGCCGCCACAAGCCCGAGCGCTAGCCCCGCGATGGTGAGCGCGACGCCGCGCCCGATCACAAGCCGCAGCACGTCGAGCGGCTGCGCTCCAAGCGCCATACGAATGCCCAGCTCCTGCGTCCGCTGCGCCACGAGGTACGACATCACGCCGTAGATTCCCACCGCCGCGAGCAGCAACGCGAGCGCCGCGAAAATTCCGAGAAGCAGCGCTTCGAATCGCGTGTCCGAGCTTGCCTCGACGATCACCTGCTGCATCGTTCGCACGTTGAACACGGGCAGCCGCGAATCGATTCCCGCGACTGTCTGTCGCACGGTTTCCGGCAACGTCGCAGCCTGCGCGCCGTGAACAGTGAGCGCCATTTCGCTTCGCGAGCTCCAGCCAAGCGGAAAATATGCTTCGTCGATCGTTTTTTGCCGCGGAGAATTGAATATCTTCGTGTCGGCCACCACTCCGATCACTTGCACGGGGACTGAATCGATCTCGAAGACTTTTCCGAGCGCCTCCTCATTCGGCCAGAATTCGGTGGCCATTTTCTGATTGATGATGCCGACCATCAGCGGGCCCACATATTTCGAATCGGATTTCTTAGCTGCTTCGCTCACCTTCTGAACGAGCTCGAAGTCCTCCTCGGTAAAATTTCGTCCGGCGCGAAACGGGATGCCGAGAGCTTTGAAGTAGCCGGGCGTGATCTGATTCATTTCCATCAGCGCGCCCAGTTCTTCCGCCGGCGCGCCTGGCTTTTTCGCGTAGGTGTTCGTTCCGCCGTCGAGCGGAATCTCGCTCGAAACCGAAGCCGCATCCACACCAGGCGCATGCTCCAGCCGCTCGGCCATGTCGCGGTAAACGCGCGTCATCTGATCTTCTTTGTACTGTTCGTCCGGCAGCGCCACTCTTGCTGTGAGCACATTGTCCGGCCGCACGCCGATTTCAACGGACCGCAGCCGCTCAAAACTTCGTAGCAGCAATCCCGCCCCGATCAGTAGGCAAAGAGACAGCGCAATTTCACCAATCACCAGTCCGTTGCGCACCCATTTGCTGGACGACGCTGCAGAGCCGACCCCTTTGCCGCCCGATTTCAAATCGTCGTGAAGATCGCGCCGGCCCACTTGCAGCGCAGGCACCAGTCCAAACACGAGTCCGGTCAATACCGCGATTCCCAAGGCAAAGCAGAGCACTGTGACGTCGAGGTGAATGTCGCCGGACTGCCGCAGAGGAACGCCAGGTAGAGTTGCGAGCACACTCACGCCCCAGTACGCGAGCAGAAGTCCGGGAATTGCCGCGAGAAACGACAGCAGCACACTTTCGGTAAGCAGTTGCCGGATAATCCGCGAACGGCGCGCGCCGAGCGCGCTGCGCAATGCAATTTCGCGGTGCCGGCTCGAAGCGCGCGCGAGCAAAAGATTAGCGACGTTTACGCACGCGATCAAGAGCACGAGCGCCACCGCTCCGAGCAGCACGAGCAGTGCCGGACGCACGGAGCCCGTCAACTGCTCGCGCATTTCCACCACGTCCGCGCCAATCTGCCGGTTCGATCCGGGATACTGCTCCTCGAGCCGCTTTCGCAATCGCGTTGAGATTTGCTTTCGCTTGTTGTGGGGTCACGCCTGGTTTCAGACGTCCGATCGCCGGGTAGGAATGATTGCCGCGCGCCGGGAGTTTTTTCAAATCCATATCCATCGGGGCCCACAAGTCCGCTTTCAAACCCATCCGGAAATCTGCCGGCATAATTCCGACGATCTGATATTTCTCGCCGCCCAGTTCGATTTCCTTGCCGAGCGCGTCGCGTGTTCCGCCAAACCGGCGCTGCCAAAGGCCGTAACTGAGCACGACGACGTGATTGTGTCCGGCTTGATCTTCACCGCTGGCAAATGTCCGTCCCATCATTGGCGCAGAGCCGAGAACCGAAAAGAAATTCGCCTGCGTCAGGACTCCGGAGATGTGCTCGGGTTCACCGGCGCCGCTTAAATTCAAACTCTGTGGCCAGGTGTAAATCGTCATGTCGTCGAAGGTTTGATTCTGCGCGCGCCAATCGACAAAATCGGGCGCGGCGAAGGGCGCTTGGGGCACGGCTGATTCGGTCTCCCACAATTGCACCAGGCGGTCGGGCTGTGTGAAAGGAAGCGGGCGCAGCAGCACGGAATTTACGGCGCTGAACATAGCGGTGTTCGCGCCGATGCCGAGCGCAAGCGTGAGAATCGCAACCGTCGCGAATCCGGGATTCTTGCGCAAGGTTCGCAGCCCGTAATGCAAGTCCGACCAAAACGATTCGAACCAGAATCCGCCAGTTTTCTCGTTCCGGTTTATCTGTGTGCTCCGCGGTGTGGTCGATCCGGCCATCGTTTCCTCCCAAAGTTCGCTGACGCCCGCACCGCTGCCGCAGCTACCGCGAGCAACCGCCCCGAAAATGATACGTGCTTAGACTTCAAGTTGTTCCGTGGGCGAGCACAGAATTTGCAGGGGTTAACCGTGCGATGGGCGGTGAAATGTGGGACGGCTCCCGAAGATAAATCGGAACGCTACAGGTCGAATTCGCACGGTACAGCTACTCGTAGCGGAGCGCCGTCATCGGGTCGACGCGCATCGCGCGGCGTGCCGGCACATAACACGCGAGCAAACCGACGCTCGAAAGGAAGAGCGCGACAGAGGCGAACGTCGGCAAATCTGTGGGACGAACTCCGAAGAGCAGGGTCGCGAGCGCAGGCATGAGCAACAGCGAAAGAACGAAACCGGCGAGCACGCCACCGATAACTGCGCCCATTCCTTGCCCGAGCACAAGTTTCAAAATATCGCGCCGCTGGGCTCCCAGCGCAACGCGAATCCCGATTTCGTTGCGCCGCTGCGACACGGAGTATGCCGTGACGCCGTAAATACCGATGGAGGCGAGAACGAGCGCGAGCGCCGCAAGAGCAGCCGCTAGCAGCATGGTGAATCGCGAGTTTGCCCGGGCGAGGCGAACGTAATCGCTCATCGGGCGAACTTTTGCGAGCGGCAAATCGGCGTCGAACTTTGCGACTTCTGCGCGAACCGCGCCAGACAGCGAGTTCGGCTCGCTGGTGGTGCGCACGGTGTAAGCGAGGATTTCGCGCGGCGATTGCGCGAAGGATTCATATACCTGCGGGCGTCCATCATCGGTTAGCTGAAGATTTCTCGCGTGCTTCGCGACGCCAACTACCACACCCGTGGCGCGAATAAAATCTCCCTCCTTACAGACTTCCACATTCAGCTCTTTCCCGAGCGCGCTTTCGCCCGGCCATGTTCGTTGCGCGAGAGACTCGTCGATTACGAGAACTCGCTGGTGCGCAGCGTCGTCTGAATCGTTGAATTCACGGCCCGCTATCAGCGGAATGCCCATCGCGTGGAAAAATCCAGGCAGTGTGGCGCGGTGATCGGCGAGAAGTTTGTTCTGCTCGGCAGGGGGCGTCCCGGATTTCCAGTAGTAGCTGTACCAGTTCACATAATCATCGAACGGCAACCGATGCACAGCGCCAACGGATTCCACACCGGGAAGAGCCGCAAGATTTCTTTGGAGTTGATACAGCGTGCGCGTGCGGTCCGCATCGGTAGCGTAGCGAGTGGGAGGCAAAGTGATTTGAAACGTGAGGACGCGATCGGGATTAAAACCCGAGTCCACATTGAGAAGCGTGACGAACGTGCGAATCATCAGGCCCGATCCGATCAGCAGCACAAAACTGAACGCAACTTCGCTCGCAACTAACAAAGTACGAAAACGGCTTTTGCCGGCGACGACTCCTTTTCCGCCGGCCTTCAGCGTTTCAATCAGGTCGCCACCGGTGGCTTCCGCAGCCGGAGCCAAACCAAAAATGATTCCTGCGAGTAAAGAAATCGCGAATGCGTATCCCAGTACAGCGAAATCGAAATGAATCGATTCCATCACGCCAAGGGATTTGGGTCTCAACGCGAGGAGCCAATCCATTCCCCAGCGTCCAAGAAGGAGCCCTGCTGTGCCGCCGAGCAATGACAAGAGAATGCTCTCGGTGAGCAATTGGCGAACAATGCGCGCGCGCGTGGCGCCCAAGGCGGAACGCAGCGCGAGTTCGCGTCTACGGAGGCCGGAGCGCGAGAGCAACAGGTTCGCGACATTCGCGCAAGCGATTAGAAGAACAAGGCCGACGCCTGCAAACAATGCAAGCACAGCGGGCCGAACGTCACGAACGGTGTCCTGCTGGAGCGGCAGGACTTCGAAATCTTCTCCTTGTTTTGAATTCACCAGATTTTCGGCACGAAGCTGGCCGGCGATGGACCGGGCTTCTTCGGAAGCCTGCTGAATCGTGACGCCGGGATTGAGCCGTCCGACGACGCGCAAGTAATTGCTGTCGCGGGCTTGTCGGGCAAGATCATCTCGGAACGTCATGAACGCTTGCACATCGGGCGGAACATTTGCGTCTTCGGCGAATACCAGCCGGAAATTCTGCGGCATCACTCCGATAATTGTAAAAACTTTGCCGTCAGCGGTGAGCGATTTACCTACGATCTCCGGATCCGCGCCAAAGCGGCGGCGCCAGAGGCCGTCACTGAGAATGATCGTTGGCGCAGCTCCCTTCAAACCATCGGGCGGAAGAAACAGGCGCCCGCGCGCGGGCATCACGCCTAGAATCGTGAGGAAATTATCGGTGACGAAGCCGAGCTTGATTTGTTCAGGCTCTGCGGTGCCAGTCAGAGCGGTGCTGCCTACCCAGATTCCGCCAACGTCCTGGAAGAGGCGGCTGCGCCGCTGAAGATCGACCATGTCCGGCCCAGAAAATGGGGCGCGGGTTTGCCCGGCGTTCGTCAATTCAGTCCAGATCAACGCGAGACGATCGGATTGCGGATAGGGCAGCGGTCTTAAGATCACGCCATTGAGTACGCTGAATATTGCAGTGTTCGCTCCGATGCCAAGAGCGAGTGTGAGAATGGCGATTGCGGCGAAACCGGGAGTTTTGCGGAGCATCCGCAATGCGTAACGCAGATCTGCGATAAGGGTTTCGAACCAGAATCCGCTGCGCTGCTCGCGGCAAGATTCCTTTATTCCATCGATCGCGCCAAACTGCAGCATCGCTTGCCGGCGCGCTTCGTCTGGCGCCATGCCCGCGGCTATGTTGGCCGCCAACTGCCTTTCAAAGTGATGATGCAGTTCCTCGCGGAGATCGCGCTCCCAATTCTCGCGGCTGAAATTCATGGGGCCTCCTTCGCGCGTGCTTTCGTGACGCGACGCAGCGAGTTCGCAGCTCTGTTTTGCCGTCTCTCTACTACTCGCGACTGCTATTCGTAGCGGAGCGCCGTCATCGGATCCACGCGCATCGCGCGGCGCGCAGGAATGTAACAAGCGGCGAGCGCTACGGACGCGAGAAGGATCGCGACGCCGGCGAACGTGAGCGGATCGGCGGGGCTGACGCCGAACAGCAAACTCATCATCAGTCGCGTGAGCGCAAACGCAGCCGCGCCGCCGATCGCGATACCAACGAGCGCGAGTTTTATCCCTTGTCCCATCACGAGCTTCAACACCTGCGCCGGCTGCGCGCCAAGCGACATGCGAATGCCAATTTCGTGCGTGCGCTGCGCCACAGAAAATGAAATCACGCCGTAGATGCCGACGGCGGCGAGAGTGAGTGCGAGCGCGCTGAAGAGACCGAGCAGCAGGGTTTGAAAGCGCGGCTGCGCCATCGTAGCGTTCACAAGTTCCGGCATGGCTCCGATGTCTGTCACCGGCAAATCCTTGTCGATGGCGTGGGCGTCGCGCCGGATCGCCTCGGCCACCGCCGCGACGCTCAGATTCGTTCGCACGACAACGACTGTGCCCCAGAAAGGTGCCTGCGCGAATGGTACGTACATCATCGCTGAGGGAGCCTGCCGGAGATTAACGTCCCGCACGTTGCCGACGACTCCCACGATTTCGCGCGGAGCGTCGCCATTGGGAGGAAATCCGAAAATGAGTCGTTTGCCGATGGGATTCTGGTTCGGAAAATACATGCGCGCCATTGCATCGCTGATGATGGTGACGCGCGGAGCGGACGCAACGTCCTCGCGGCTGAATTCACGGCCCTGCAACAAGGGAATTTCCATCACTCGAAAATACTCGGGGGTCGCCGCCACGTAATCTGCCGTACGCGCTTGCGATGCGGGCGGCGCGGAGGACCCTTCAATCTCAAATCCGAGATTGACGAACGGGTGCACGAGCGGCAGGGGAAGCGCGATGGCCGAATCGCGCATACCCGGCTCGGCTTGAATTCTGGCGAGCAGCTCGTCGGCAAAGGCGGTCCACTGCTGTGGAGTGGAATACTCGAACTGCGGCAGCGAGACTTCGGCCTTCACAAGATGCTGAGAACTGAATCCCGGGCTCACCGCGGTCATCGCGATAAAGCTGCGCACCAGCAGCCCGGCGCCCACGAGCAACACCATCGCGAGAGCGATTTCGGCCGCCGCCAGAATCGTTCGCGCACTTTGGCGGCTACCGCCCGCACCAGCGCGGCCGGCGCCTTCTCGAAGAGTTTTCTGCACATCTGAACCTGCGGCAAAAAGAGCCGGCGCCATCCCGAACACAAAACTCGCGGCCACCGAAAGCGAGAGCGCGAAAGACAGCACCCAGCCATCCACGCGAATGTCCTGCATCTGCGCCAGGTCCGCGGGCAGGAGCGAACCCATGACCCGCACACTCCAATACGCCAGAAACACTCCGGCGCTGCCACCGAGCAAACCGAGTGCTGCGCTTTCGGTGAGCAACTGGCGGATGATGCGTCCGCGCCCGGCTCCGAGCGCGATTCGTACGGACATTTCTTTGGCGCGTGAAGTGGCGCGAGCGAGAAGCAGGCTGGCAATGTTGGCGCACGCGATCAGGAGCACGAGCGCAACCGCGCCGAGCAGAAGAAGAAGCGCGGGCCGCTCGTCACTCACGATCGCACTCTGCAGTGGCGCGACGCGAATCGACCAGCCTGCGTCATCCTTCGGAAATTCCGCGGCGAGCCGGCGGCCGATCCCGTCCATTTCCGCCTGGGCCTGGGTGATGGAAACGCCGGGCTTCAATCGCCCGATCACGCTGAGCCAGTGGCCCGAGCGCCTCGTCATCCATCCGCCGAAAACAGGATCGTCTGGAGTAGGAACCCAAATGTCCTGGTTGCGTATGAGAATGGGCGAATGAAAACCGGCGCGCATGATTCCGATGACGGTGAAAGAGCGTTTGTCGAGATTGATGGAGCTGCCGACGAGATGGGGATCGGCGCCGAAGCGGCTGCGCCAGAGTTTTTCACTGACGATCGCGACGGGCGCGGCGCCCGGCCGGCCATCTTCAGGAACGAACGTGCGGCCCATGAGAGGCGCCGCCTGGAGCACGTCAAAGAGCCCGGCGGTAACAACAGCAGTGTCTGCGACAAAAGGTTCGCCGCGGCCGGTGACGGTGAGATCGTGCTCCTGATTACCCGCCAGTTCGGTAAACGCGCTGTTCTGCGCGCGCCAATCCTGGAAATCCGGATACGAAACGCCGGTAAACTCCACTCCTTCTTGCGGCTTGGCCTCGAATACGACGACGAGTTGATCGGGCGCGGGATATGGAAGCGGCTTGAGAAGTACCGCATAAACCACGCTGAAGATCGCGGTGTTCGCGCCAATTCCGAGCGCGAGGGTGAGAATCGCAATCGCAGCGAAGCCGGGATTTTTGCGCATCACGCGCAGCGCGTAACGCGCGTCCGCGACGAACGTCTCGAACCAGAACCCGCGACGCTCTTCGCGGCAGCTTTCCTTCACGCCTTCGAGCGCGCCGAACTGCAGCGCTGCTTGCCGCCGCGCTTCTTCCGGGAGCCATGCCGGCGGCGACGTTCGCGGCAGTCTGTTGCTCGATGTGGAAGCGAAGTTCTTCGCTCGCGTCGCGCTCCCATTTTTTGCGTGATAGCCAGTTCATGGCACAAACCTCGTGAAGCGATTATTCGTAACGTAGCGCGATGATGGGATCCACGCGCATAGCGCGCCGGGCAGGCAGATAACACGCCGCGAGCGTCACCATGACGATCACAACGGTGGCGAATACGAACGTGAACGGATCGAGCCAACGTACGCCGTAGAGAATTGTGCGCATCAATTGTGCAATTGCGAGCGCTGCTACGAGTCCCAACGCGACGCCGCCCAAGAATCAATCCTCCGGCGAAACCGAAAATCAACCTCGCAACATCCCGTGGCTGCGCTCCCAGTGCCATCCGAACGCCAATTTCATTTGTGCGCTGCGCCACGAGAAACGACACAACGCCGTACAGACCGATCGCTGCGAGAAAAAGAGCAGCAATCGAGAACGATGGCAGAAGAAGAGCGGCCAGGCGGCGCGGTTCCTGTGAACTCTTGATCGCACTTTCCATCGATCCGACGTTGAATACCGGAACGTTCCGGCTCAGCCCGTGAATCGCATCCTGCACATCGTGCGCGAGAAGCTGAGGCGGAATATCTGTGCGCACCACAAAGCTCATCGTGTAGTTCGGCTGTTGATTCATAAGCAGGTAGACGCGAGGCTGCGGCTCTTCGTCGATACCTCCTGCGCGGACGGGCCCGGCAACGCCAATGATCTCGAAGGGCTTGGCTTTTGGATCCGAGAAGTCCTGCGTGAAAAGCTTGATCGATTTTCCAACGGGGTTTTCGCCGGGCCAATATTGCCGCGCGAGCCCACGATCGATCACTACCACGCCCGCATCTTGCGACGTGTCTTGCTCGGTGAAGGCGCGGCCCTGCAGGGTTGGAATACGCATCGTCTGAAAGTAGTTTGCTGAAATCACGGAAACGTACGTTGTCTGTTCCACTCCGGGCTGTGGTGTGCGTCCTGCAATCGCGAGCCACACTTGAAAAATCTGCGGCGTAAATGGGACGGGAAACACCGCAGCGGCAGACACCACACCGGGAAGTTGGTCGATGTGCTCGATTCCGTGCTGGATGAATTGAGCGGACTGCGCCGGATTCGCATAATCGGCAGGGGAAAGTGTGACGGTGGCGGAAAGCAAGTTCGCGGAATCGAATCCAATGTCGGTTGCGAGCAATGCCATCATCGTCCGCGCCAGCAGACCGGTGCCTACTAGAACGGCCATCGCCAGTCCTACTTCGCAGATCATCAGCGCGGTGTGAAGGCGATGATGGCCGCCGCGAACCTGATTGGCGTTCGACCGCAGAACGTCCTGAAGGTTCGCGCGCATCGCGAATCGCGCCGGAGCAAAACCGAGCGCGAAAACGGTCGCGACCGTAACTCCCAAAATAAAAATCAGTGCGCGACTATCCAGATGCAAGGGTGCGGAGAGCGGCACATTTTTCGGAAGGATCACAGCCGCAAAGCGCACGCCGGCCCAGGCCAGGATCGAACCCAGGACTCCACCGGCGACGGCAAGCACCATCCCTTCCGTGAAAAGTTGGCGCAGGATTTTCTTGCTGCTCGCCCCCAGCGCCATGCGAACTGAAAACTCGCGCTGCCTCGTGCTGGTTCTCACCAAGAGAAGATTTGCGAGATTTGAGCAGGTGATAAAAAATAACAGCCCCACAGCCGCCGCGAGTAACAGCAACACTGTGCGATTGTCTCCCAGCATGTAGCGCGTCAGGTCTTTCATCACCGGCCGGGACGCGGCGTCAATCGCAGGATAGTCGTGAGCCAGCACGTCGCCCACTCGGTTCATCTCGGATTGCGCTTGCGCGAATGAAACTCCGGGCTTCATTCGGCCTACCGCGAAGAGCAGCCACGCAATATCGCGTCCGGTGAGGTAGGGCGCGGGAACATTCTGTTCGAAGGGCGCCCACACGGCAGTGTGAGAGACGGCTCCAAATCCTCGCGGCATCACGCCAACGACTGTGAAAGCTTTGCCGTCAAGCCGCATGGATTTGCCAAGAATTTCCGCTGATCCACCGAATTGCTGCTGCCAGAATTCGTAACTCAAAACGGCCACTTCAGGACCGCCCACTTCGTTTTCGCCGGGCTGAAATGTGCGGCCGAACGCCGGCGCTACTCCGATCAGTTCAAAATAGCCGGCGGTGACGTAGCGCCCTGCCACCGGTTCGGGAAATGATTCGCCGGTGAAGGCCATTCGCGCGTCGCGGTAACCCGCCATTCCGCTGAACGCCGTGTTCAACCGCTTCCAATCCTGAAAATTGAGCCACGAGACGCCTGTTGATTCGCCCGTCGAAGTTTGTTCGGTGATCCAGGTGAGCCTTTCCGGCGCTTGATAAGGCAGCGGCCGCAAAACGATTGCATCGGCGAGGGTGAAAACAGCAGTGCTCGCGCCAATGCCCAGCGCGAGGGTGAGAATCGTGATCGCCGCGAACCCGGGATTTTTTCGCAGGATGCGCAGCCCGTAACGCAGATCTGCGACGAGCGTTTCCAGCCAGTAGCCGCTGCGCTGCTCGCGGCAATCTTCTTTCACGGCTTCGGCGGCTCCAAATTGCAGCGCCGCTTGCCTGCGCGCTTCTTCAGGCTCCATACCCGCGGTGATGTTTGCGTTCGTCTGCAGTTCAATGTGGAAGCGAAGCTCGTCGCTCGCGTCCTGTTCCCATTTTTCGCGTGATTGGCTGCTCAAGTTGTTGCGCGAAAACAAGTTCATCGTGCGTTCCTCGCAAGTTCGCTATTCGTAGCGCAGCGCAATATTCGGGTCGAGGCGCATCGCGCGGCGTGCCGGGATATAGCAAGCAAGCAGCGCGACGCCCATCAGAACAAAAGCTACGCCTGCAAACGTTAGCGGATCGCTGGCGCTGATGCCGTAAAGCAGATTCGACATCAGGCGCGTCAACGCGAGCGCCGCCGCAAGTCCGATCGCAGCGCCGATCAGCGCAAGCTTCACGCCTTCGCCGAGGACGAGCTTCAGGACGTCCATGCGCTGCGCGCCGAGCGCCATCCGAATTCCGATTTCGTGCGTTCGTTGCCCGATCAGATACGAAATCACGCCGTAGAGGCCGATGCTCGAAAGCACAAGCGCGAGCGCGGCAAACGTGGCCAGGAGAACCATCGAAAATTTCCGGTCGGAGATCGAATCGGAAATAATTTCGTCCATCGTCTGCTCGCCGTATACCACTTGCTCGCTGTTCATCTGATGGCTGGTGTTGCGAATCGACTCGATGATGCCGGGCGCCGTCCCGGCGTAGCGAATGAGTGCGCTCGTTCCGTAGGAAACAAGCACCGTGTAACTGTCCGGCATCTGCAGGCAGGGAAGGTAAAGTTGCGCCTGCAATTCCTGCGCGTCGGAAGCGAGTCCCCACTGGTTTACGTGGCCCACGACGCCCACGATCTCCGTCGTTCCGTCGTTTACTTCGTCGTTCCCTTGCAGGCGAATCCGTCTGCCCACCGGATCGGCTGTGCCGAAATACCTTTTGGCCAGAGTGTCGTCAATCACAGCCACGGACGGAGCGTGTTCGTTGTCTTGCGGCGTGAAGAACCGGCCGCGTTGCAGCGGAATCTGCATCACCTTGAGGTAGTCGGGCTCGACGACATATTTCACCGCCCAATTCATTTCGTTCTGGCTCGCTGGTTTTGGCTGCCCATCGAGCCAGAAGACATGCTCGTCGTCGCCGGCCATGGGGACAGCCGCCCACGTCATCGATACAGCTTGAACGCCGGGTGTGGCTGCGATTCGGCGGTTGAGTTCGCGCGAGAAGGCGCGAACGGTTTCAGCGTTGGTGTTCATGAGCGACGGTGGAGGCGAGAGATTGAAACTCAGCACGTTGCGCGGGTTGAAGCCCGGATCCTGGCTCCAGAGACGGCCGAGAGTTCGAATCATCAATCCGGCACCCACCAGAAGGACGAGAGCCAGCGCCATTTCCACCACCACGAAAATGCTTTGTGCCCGATGCTTGGTGCCGCTTCCACCGCGGCCGCTTTCCTTCAGCGTGTCGTGCAGCACCGGCTTCAGCGATTTCAGCGCCGGGGCGAGTCCGAAAATAATTCCGGCTCCGACCGAAATCACCATCGTGAAAATCAACACGCGCGCGTCAAGTCCAACGCCAGCTGCGCGCGGCAATGTGACCGGCAAGTGCTGAAGCGCGGTCCGCATCGACCACACGGCCAGCAAAAGTCCAAGGCCGCCGCCTGCAATTCCCAGCAAAATACTTTCGGTTAGCAGTTGCCGAATCAATCGGCCGCTTCCCGCACCGAGGGCGGCGCGAATTGCGAACTCTCGCGAACGAGCGGTGGAGCGGGCCAGCAGAAGATTTGCCACGTTCACGCACGCGATCAGGAGCACGAAGCAAACTGCGCCGAGCAAGAGCAGAAGCAGCGGCCGGACTTGTCCCACCATGTCCTGCTTGAGTGGAAACACGGCCGCTCCGACTCCTTTGTCGACGTCGGGATAGGCAGCGGCCAGATTGCGTGTTATCTCATCCATGTCCGCGCGGGCCTGTTCGATGGTGACGCCGGGCTTAAGCCGGCCGATTCCGTGAATGCCGAGGCCGGCGCCGCGGTTGAGCAGAAAATTATTCTTCCACTGGCCGATGGGCACATACAGGTCGCTGTTGCGGAAGCTCCGTACCGAAAGATCAAAATTCGCAGGAATTACGCCGACGATCGTGTAGCTGCCGCCATCGAGCGTCATTGCGCGGCCCAGCACTTCGGGCGACGCACCGTACTTGCGCTTCCAAAGTCCTTCACTGATCAGCACCACGGGCGCTGCGCCCACTTCGTCTTCGCCGGGCGCAAACATTCGTCCGATCACCGGTTTCACGCCGAGTAGAGAAAAATATTCCGAGGAAAGTAACTCGGCTTTCAACTGCTCGGCTTCGCCCGTTCCGGTGAGGCTGAATGAAATCGGGCGCGAGATTGCCATGGATGAAAACGTGTGATTGCTTCGCTGCCAGTCACGGAAGTTGGGGAATGAAATCGAGCCCGTGAAGAAATTTGGTTTGCTCTCGCTGAGAGTGACGAGCTGATCGGATTGCGGAAACGGCAGCGGGTTGAGCAGCACACCGTTCACCACGGAAAAAATCGCCGTATTCGCTCCAATTCCGAGCGCCAGCGTAAGAATTGCCACAATCGTAAAACCCGGCGAGCGCGCCATCATGCGAATGCCGTAACGCACGTCGCTGAGCAAAATTTCCAGCCAGAATCCGCGGCTTTGCTCGCGGCAGTTTTCTTTCACTGCTTCCGCGCCGCCGAATTGCACGAGCGCCTGCCGCCGCGCTTCGGCGCGCGGCATTCCCGCTGCAATGTTCGCAGCCGTCTGCTGCTCCACGTGGAACCGCAGCTCCTCGCTCATCTCTTTTTCCCAGCTGCCTCGCCGGAACCATCGCCGCCAAATACCCATAGGTCACTCGCTCCCTGAGAGCTGACTCGTGCTCATCACTAGCCACTCGTCACTCGCCACTGCCTTTTTCACACCCGCTGCAGAATCAGCGCCACAGCCGACGACAGCCGGTTCCAATCCGCCAGCTCTTTTTCGAGCTGCGCGCGCCCCGTTTTCGTCAGCGAATAAAATTTCGCGCGCCGATTGTTGTCCGACGCGCCCCACTCCGCGCGAATCCATCCTTTGCGTTCCAGCCGGTACAGCGCGGGATAGAGCGAGCCTTGCTGGATCTGCAGCATCTCGCGCGACACCTGCTGGATTCGCTGTGCGATGCCCCAGCCGTGCATGGGTTCGAGCGCCACCGTCTTCAAGATCAGCAGGTCGAGGGTGCCTTGCAAAACTTCAGTGGACGGGCTCATAAGTGCTCTCCTAGAGAAGCTACAGGTGCAGGGTGCCACGTCTCCTGTAGATTAACAAGGGGAGACTTGGGATAAGACGGTGCGGCTCGCAAAACGTAAGCGCGGAGTGCTGCTGAAACCGGCAGGATTTCGGGAACCTCGGAGCGGGTACTACTACCCCGGTACTCGATTTTTATACCACCCGCGCCATTGGCCGTTTCCATTCCAGATTCGAGAATGAAAGTGCGGGTTGGGCGTGAGCTGCGGGGACGACGGTTCCACAAGGAATCGGGGCCACCTTCCAACCCGTGTAAGCCTCGCCTGCTGGCAACCCCTGACCCCGTCAGCAGGCTGGGCTTCTTCTGGGCACCCGCCGTCTCACCTTGATCGCTCCTTTCATTCGGTCACTCACTCTCCGTTTTGGCGACGCGCTCGCCTCGGTTGCCACGAAGAATCGAATTACCATTCGTCGAGAGCTTTTGGCCTGGGGCATACTGGATGAGGGTTGAATCGATTGAGCGGATATACCGAACGACAACAAACCATATTCAGGCGCAGGAGCGTGTGCCGAGGATTCGGGCGAGCGCTGATCGCCATTTTTGTTTCGCTTTGCGTGTTGCCCGGCTCGGCCATTCCCGAAGATCTCAAGCCGCAAACGGTTGCGGCTTTCAATCGCTACGCTCAGCTGACGGAAGCGCAGATCGATGCGGGCCTTGCCGAGCACAAACCGTTTCTGTGGGTCGATTCGTTGCCGGCAAACCGTCGCGAAGGGGCCTGGAAGGATTTGCACGACGGAAAAGTGGTGATCGAACGGCTCGAGACGCTCGACAACGGCAAGCGAATCGAGGTTCCGGATGGAATGATTCACGACTGGATCGGCACCGTTTTTATTCCGGGCGCCACGCTCGCGCAAACGATCGCGTTTGAAGAAGACTACGACCACCAGCAGCCCTACTTCCGGCCGGATGTGCTTCGCTCGAAAATCGTCAAGCAGGACGGCAGTGATTTCGTGATTGAACTTCGTTTCTGCAAAAAGAAAATAATCACCACGGTGCTCGACACCACGCACGAAGTCCACTATCAACCGGTGGATCCAACGCATGAGTGGAGCCGTTCACGCACCACGCGCGTGCAGGAAGTGGATGACGCAGGCAAGCCCGGCGAAAAACTCGAACCCGAAGGAAAGGACCACGGCTATCTCTGGCGGATGAACACCTACTGGCGATTCGAGGAAAGAGACGGCGGGACATATGCCGAATGCCAGTCGATTTCGCTGACCAGGGATATTCCCACCGGCCTGGGCTGGATGATTGGATCGTACGTGAACAGCGTTCCTCGAGAATCGCTGACGTTTACGCTCGTGAACACCCGCCGCGCGATACTGCAGCGAATCGGCGCGAGCGCAGCGAAGCAGGAAATGTTTCGCGCCGATCCCAGGGCGTCAACTAGAAAGTAGTGAAAGCCAGGAAGACGTCCAGCACTCCGTTCGTATCGCGACCCACAAGATTGTTCGCAAACGAGAGAAAACTCACCGTGTGACCATCGCCGCTGATCGAAGGAGCGAGGCTGCTGCCGTTCAACGAAGGAGATAAAGTTCCCGCCGGCTGGCTCGCGACAATTGTAGCGGGTGTGCAGTCAGTGGTGATGGTGAGACAGGTGTTGCGGGCGAAGACGTTTTCGATACCGTTCGCGGTATTCGCCCCCAAATTCGAGGCAGCGGAAGCAAACGCAATAAATTGCCCCGTCGAGTTGAACGAAGGACGCTCCGCCAGTGAGTTCGCCGGCGTAACTCCATCGCGAGTGGAAACGAGCGTCGTGGTCGGCGTGCATCCTGTTTGGGTCAAGCAAGTGTCCCGAACGTAGATTTGCTGCACTCCGCCGGAGCTAACGCCGAGGTTGGTAGCCGTCGATGTGAACGCGACATAGCGGCCATTTGTCGCGATGGCCGTTTGAGTACTTGGGCCATTCGCCGGGGTCACTCCGTCGGGCGTTGATGCGATATCCGTTTCCGGAGTGCAGGTTGTCACCAGAGTCGGGCAGGCGCGCACGAAAGCTTCCGCCAAGCCATTCGGATTCGGCGCCGTTGGGCCCAGATTTCTGGCGCTCGACACAAAAGACACAAAGAGTCCGCCTGACGCAATCGAAGGACTGGAGCTCGCTTTGTCTCCCGGCGTTACCCCGTCGGGCGTCGAGACCAGAAACGTTGTCGGCGAACAACTGACGTCAGCGACGCCGGTGCAAGTGTCGCGAACGAACACCTGCGGCGTGACTCCGTCGAATGTAGCGTTCGAAACAAGATTCGTCGCGAGGGAGACAAAAGCAACATACCGCGAATCGGGGCTGATGACCGGGTTGTAGCTGTCCCCGTTGCCGGCGCTCACTCCGTCCGCGGCCATTGTCACCAGTTGAGTCCCCACGGTGGCGCTCGGAGTCACGAGGCTCCAGAAAATCTGTCGAGTGGTTCCGTTCAGCGCCGCCGACGTCACCAAATTCGAAGCGGTGGAAGTAAACGCCACGGTCGAGCCACTTGCATCGATCGTAGGCTCGGAACTCGCTCCATTGGCCGCTCTCCCGTTCGGGTCGGTGCTGATTAGGGTCGTCGTGGGTGTGCACGAGGAGATTCCTACGCAAGTGGTGCGGACGAAAACATCGCTGGCGCCATTGGTGTCGTTCTTCACCAGATTGTTCGAGATGGATGCGAAGGCCACCGTATGGCCGGCGTTATCCGTAGAAGGCCCGGCGGTATCTGTATTGGGGATGCCGTTCGCGCATGTTGCGTCGGTGCCGCAGATTCCGTTCGCGGCTTGCGAGCCGTCGGGAGCGAGATCCAGAATCACAGGGAGCCCCAGGGTCGTCGTCGCATTCACAGCAAAAGCCACGATATTGGAGATCCCACCGCCAGGAGCTGAATTTTCCACCTGCACCTGATTCACGCCGGCCGATGCAATATCACCGGGGGAAAGCTGGATGGAGAGCGACGTCGAGCTCACGAAGGCCGTCTGTCGTGGTCCGCCGTTCAGCTCGATCACCGAAGTCGGCGTAAATCCGGTGCCCGTCAACGTGAGCGCCGTCGTTGCGGTGCCGCCGGCGGCGATACTGATGGGAGTCAAGCTCGCGATCACGGGGAACGGGTTCACCACCGGAAACGGAAACAGATTCGACGCGCCGCCATTCGGCGGTGCGGGTGGCGGCGCCGCTGGATTGATCACGGCGAGTTGCAACGTTCCGGCTGTTGCCACGTCGCCCGTCGTGAGGGCCACCTGGATCGAGGTGCTGTTAACGAAGTTGGACGCTCGATTTGTGTTGTTCACAGTTACGATCGATTGCGAAACGAAATTACTGCCTGAAAGAACAAGCGTGGCTCCATTGGAACCGGCCAGTACGGTGCTCGGAGACGCAGACGTGATTTTGGGAACATTGCTGGGGGCAGGAGTAATCGTAAACGTCAGCATTGTTGCCGAGGTCCCGCCTCCGGGTTGAGTCGTAAAAACGACAACGGTCGCGCTGCCCGGACTTTGCACGAGCGATGCCGGAATCAAGGCCGTCATATTATGGACGTCGATGAATATCGATGAAAGCGGGTTCCCATTCCATTCCACAAATGAACCGGGAGAAAACTGATTCCCACTCACGTGCAGCGTGAAGACTGGATTGCCGGCCTGAATCGTGGTGGGCGTCATCGATTTCAGTACCGGCTTTGGAAAATTAATCTGCTGCTCGCAAGCGGACAGAATCAAGCTTGCAAATATAAGAGTCCAGAAATGTAGGCCCAATTTTCTCTGCAAATTCCTCACCCCTGCTTCAGTAGGTCTGAGCCGCTATCGTAAGCGCAATCGTAGAGACTACTAAAGATGTCTGCTTCGGGCAATCGGGATGCCTTGAGGCCTGAATGTCCCCGCCCCACGGCCGAAGAATCGTGCGGAAAAAGCGTATCTAGCCTCGGTCGCCCTGCTGACTGGGGAATTTGGGTCGGTGCGATCCCGCTTCCTTGGATTGTAACGTGCTTTTAACGTGGTTTTTGGATGCGCCTGTGTTTTACTCTCCGTCCCTGAAATCGGATGGATGCTGGGCCGCTACAACATGCACCGAACCTGCCATCAAACGTGCCTACGACTCCTATGCCTCCTTGCGTTTAGCATGGCCGGCTCAGTTGCTGCTCGGGCGCAAAGTTCCGCAGGTGATGAACCCGCGGACAAACAGCAAGCGCCCGTTCAGATCAATCCCGTGACGACACCGGCGTCTTCTCCCCCGACGGACAACGACCCGGATTCAGCCGACACACTCACGCTCTTTCCACACTCGCAAACGAGCCGCTACTGGATCTCCGGGCAGGCGAATATCGTTTTTGAGTGGAATCCGTCGCTCCCCGCGAAATACAGCGGCACAAATAGTTTTGGCCCTCGCGCGCAGAATGCTACGTCGAAGGTTTACACGCTGTTTCTCGGCTACCAGCTGACGCACACGACCGAAGTGTTTCTCGATTTCGAGAGTGCAGGGGGGCATGGCCTCAGCAACGCGCTAGGGCTCGCGGGCTTTGTAAATCTCGATGTCGTCCGCAATCCTTCCCTCGGCGACAACCCCTACCTCGCGCGGATAATGCTAAGGCAGATTATTCCGCTCAGCGACGAACGCGTTCCAGCAACGCGCGGCCCGCTTGCGCTTGCCACTTCACTTCCTGCGCGGCGCCTCGAAATTCGGATCGGGAAATTCACGATCCCCGATTTCTTCGATCTCAATTCGTGGGGCTCGGACAGCCATCTTCAATTTTTGAATTGGACGGTCGATAACAACGGCGCCTACGACTACTCCGCCAACACGCGAGGCTATACCGACGGCCTTATCCTCGAGTATGACGATCACTGGTTTACCGTTCGATTCGCCGAGACATTAATGTCCAAGGTCGCAAACGGAATCAATCTCGACGCCGATCTTTCCCGTTCGCGCGCCGCAAATCTTGAATTTGAGGCGCGAGGCAATCTTTTGCTGCATCGAACAGGTGTTGTGCGATTTCTCTCCTATCTCAACACTGCCAACATGGGAAATTACGAAGAAGCAATCCGCAATTTTCAAAATGGCGAGACGCCCACGCCCGATATCATTTCCACGCGCCGCGAAGGACGCCACCGCTACGGCTTCGGCCTGAACTTCGAGCAGGAAATCACGCCCGAGATTGGCATGTTTGGACGCCTCGGCTGGAGCGAAGGCCGGAACGAAGCGTACGAGTACACCGAAGTCGATCGCTCTTTCGAACTTGGCGTGTTCTCGAAAGGCGATCGCTGGAAACGCCGCAACGACCGCACGGGACTCGTCTTCGTCGCAAACGGAATCGACAAATCGCACCAGCAATATCTCTCGCTCGGCGGCCTCGGCTTCCTGCTCGGCGACGGCAATCTCACCTACGGCCCTGAGAAAATTCTCGAAGCCTTCTACACCACGCATGTCTGGCGCGGCATTTTTGCAACCTTCGACGTGCAGCACCTCAACAATCCCGGCTACAACAAAGATCGCGGCCCGCTCGTCGCACCGGGCCTTCGCCTGCACGTTGATTTCTGACAGCCTGATCAGACTCGGTGATTGAATCCAACGTCGCGTAATCGTCACCCTTCCAGAATTGAATGAGTGTCCGTGCAGTTTAGGGGGTCGGAGCTTCAGCTCCGACATGGATGCCTTGCTAAATAAAAAGGGGCTTTAGCCCCTGAGGTACAGCGATCTCCGCAAATTCGGCGAATTTTTTCGCTGGAATCCAATCGCCGCGCAGTTTAAGCTCCGCCCCTGCGGCACTGGGGCAGCAGCGTATCGCGGCAAGCCGCCGGAGAAAAAATGTCACGTTTGTTTTCGATCGCCACACTCTTGTTTTTTGCTTCCATCACTGCGCTGCCGCTGCACGCCCAGGATAAGGATCAGCCGCCGGCCGCTGCCGCCGCGCAAGCCGCTCCCCCTGCCGCAAAACCAGCCGACGTCGCTACACCCGACGCGCTCCTCGCCGCCGTTTACAACGTGATCTCCGGTCCTCCCGGCCCTCGCGATTGGGACCGCTTCAACTCGCTCTTCGCGCCCGGCGCCCGGTTGATCCCAATCGGACCAAAGAAGGATTCAAGCGAAATCGGAATCGTCTCGCTGTCGCCGCAGGATTACGCTGCGCGGGCCGGATCGTATTTTTTGAAGAGCGGCTTCGTTGAACGCGAAGCCTCGCGCAAGTCCGAACGCTACGGCAATATCATGCAGATCTTCAGCACGTACGAATCGCGGCATGATGCAAAAGATGAAAAGCCGTTCGCGCGCGGAATTAACAGCTTCCAGATTTACTTCGACGGGACCCGCTGGTGGGTCGTAACAATCATGTGGGAAGAAGAAACCCCAGCAAACCCAATCCCGAAAGAATTCCTGCCCGTTAAGTAATTCCCATCACCACCCGCCCGTAAGGGCACGGCAGGCCGTGCCCTTCGCGCCAACAACCTAGCCACATGGCACGGCATCGGCAAGCACGACGATGTGCTCCAATTTTCGCCCAGCACCATGCGCGGTCATCCTGAACCCATCCGATCAAGATGGGTGAAGGACCTCAGCGTCAAATCCAGCTGACGCGCCCAGCCTGCGTCTCCTCGCAACCGACCCAGCGCCAAGTTTGCCTTGCAGTCAACGCTCCGTTCCATGAAGAATGATGCCGGAAAATCACACGGAGGCATTGCCATGTTCCAACCTAATCTGCTCAAATCCCGCACAATCCTGATCACCGGAGGCGGCACCGGACTCGGCCGCTCGATGGCCCTTCGCTTCGCAGAACTCGGCGCGAATATTTTCCTCGTCGGTCGCCGCGAAGAACCGCTCAAGCAGACTGCCGGCGACATCCGCGCCAAAGGTGTCCGCGCAGCCTACTTCTCCGCCGACGTCCGTGATTTTGCCGCCGTGGAAGCCGCCGTCGCCGCGGCCGAAAAGGAATTCGGTACAGTCGACACGCTCCTCAACAACGCCGCCGGCAATTTCATCGCCCGCAGCGAAAAACTCTCCCCAAACGCGTTCAACGCCGTGATCGGCATCGTGCTGCAAGGAACCTTCAACTTCACGCTCGTGCTCGGCCGCAAATGGATCGCCGCCAAACAACCCGGCAACATCCTGAATATCGTCACCACCTATGCCGCTACAAATTCCGGCTCCGGCTATGTGATGCCCTCTGCTTGCGCAAAAGCCGGCGTCCTTGCGATGACGCGTTCGCTCGCCGTCGAATGGGCCAAATACCACATTCGCCTGAACGCCATCGCTCCCGGCCCGTTTCCCACCGAAGGCGCATTCTCGCGTCTGATGCCTTCGAAGGAAATCGAGGAGCGCGCGAAAAACGAGCACCCCATGAAACGCTTCGGGCGCCACGAAGAACTCGCCAACCTTGCGGTCTATCTCCTCAGCCCTCAGGCCGATTACGTCAACGGCGAATGCGTCGTGATCGACGGCGGCCTCTGGCTCCGCGGCGCAGGCGAATTCAACGATTTCATCGACATGCCGGACGCCGCCTGGGATATGCTCGAGTCCGCCCGGAAAAAATAACGCGCGCGATTTTCTGTGACCCTACGGAGTACTAAGGAACCAAAAACTATCGGGCAAGAAAATGTTTTCTTCGCATAATTACTGCTCCCATTTATTTCTGCGTCGGAAAAAATATTCTAGGAATTGTCGGCGGGTCGACTGGCAAGTATTTTCCCGACTGTCTCACCAACCCCGTCAAATAAATCTGCAGCGTGGTGAATTCGCTCGAGCGCACAGATCCTATAATCGTTTGTGAGGAACTCAAGCTCTTAAGGCTCAACGTTTTCGCTTCCAACTTACTGTGCTAGTATTACAAATTGCAATCGATATGCAAAATGACATACGATGTACATATCGATTCGCCGGTCGGAGGTTTTAACCGATGGAGAGAGCTCGCGTGAAGGTTTCTCCCAAATTCCAGATCGTCATCCCCAAAGCAATTCGCGAAGAACTTCGCATCGAATCAGGGCAGGAACTCGTGATGTATTCGCTCGACGGTACCATCCGTTTGCTGCCCCGCCGCTCCGTGAAAGAACTGCGCGGCTCCGCCAAAGGCATGCGCTGGAAAGAGGATTATCGTGACCACTCGGACCACATCTGAGCTCTATCTCGTCGATTCCTCCGGCTGGCTCGAATACCTCACCGAAGATTCAAAGGCAGGCGCCTTCGGCCACTATCTCGAGAATGAGGCCGCGGTCATCGTCCCCTCGCTCGTCATCTACGAAGTCTACCGCCAACTCGCCCGCCATCGCGGCAAGCCTCTCGCCGACCGTTTTCTTTCGCAAGCGCTCCACTGCCGCGTCGTCCCGCTCGACGAAATGACGGCTCTCGCCGCCGCCAACGCCAGCCTCGATCACCGCCTCGCCATGACCGACGCCATCCTCTACGCCACTGCCCGCGCCCTCCAGGCCCAGTTCGTCACTGCCAACACAAAACTCCGCGGCCTCCCTGGAGTCACCATCCCCTAGTCTTGCACCTTGCAAGTGGAGCTATCGGCTGCCGCTTCTGTATCGATAGAGATCGAGTGGCATCGATAATCGTTTCGTTCTACATCGAACATAGGTAGAATGAGAGGAAAGCAATCCCGAGGCACCCACAATGGCAGCCAACAAACAGACTCCTAAAGCCAAAGAAAACGAGGCGAAAGTAACGGTGTCGCCAAAATTTCAAATCGTGATTCCGAAAGAGGTCCGCGAGCGGCTGGACATTCGGCCCGGGCAGCAACTTCTCATCTACGCATTCGACGGTGCCCTGCGCCTTGAATTGCCGCACCCAATTTCCAAGCTAAGAGGTAGCGCCACTGGAATCCGCTGGGAGCACGGCGACCGTGACCACAACGACCGCGCCTGATCTCTGCCTCGTCGATTCGTCCGGCTGGATCGAATTTATTGGCGATGGCCCCAAAGCCGACGCATTCGGCAAGTTCCTCGTTCACGAAGACTCGCTTCTCGTGCCCTCGATTGTGGTTTATGAAGTTCTCAAGAAGCTCGCACTTACGCGCAGCGATACGGCTCTCAAACGATTTATCTCGCACGCCTATCGATCCCGCCAGGTAGCCTTCGATTCCGACTTGGCCGCAACTGCCTCAAGGGTGAGCATCGAACACAAGCTGGCCATGGCTGACGCAATCATTTACGCCACCGCGCAAACCTACAACGCGCAACTCGTCACCGCCGATCTCGATTTCGTCAATCTCCCCGGCGTCATCATTCCGTAGCGACTCCTCGTGCGCCACTTGCGGGAGCTGGGCAGCAATCGAAAGGAAAAAATGGCGCGCGGCTTTCATGGCTTCACTCCTCCGTTCTGCGAAGCGGCGATGGCCTTCTGGACTTCACCCGAGAAGACAGCCACATCGACACCGACGTATTGGGAATTCACGTCGTCAAGGGGATAGACACGCCCGCTTTTCAATTCGTATCCAGCATCGAACATAATTTCGTATTCGGGGAGACTTGGGTTGGGCTTCCCGAGGAACAAGATGTATTGAGAGCCAATCTCGGGCAGTCCATGTCCTACGGTCAGAAAATTCGTCACGTGCCCCGACGGAAATTTTACGGCCCCTCCCTCTCTTGCGGCGACCAACTCATTACGGACGGATAGGCTGGCGACTGCGTCTTGCTTGAGAATTTGATCCACCCTGATCTGATAGTCGGTGTACACATAGTTGTGGTCTGCGCTTACAAAGCATTTGCCATTCAGGATCGTCCCAACCACAACTGCGGAGGCTCCAGAAACGGGAAAACCGCTCGGGTCGATTGGTTTGCCCACAGCAACGTAATCAATGAACCGCAGGTTCGACGTTTCGGATTGTCCATCCACGAAGAGGCCGGGGTCCTCAACGGGTCGCGGTTGATGCGTGACGCTGTACCGCTTCTCCCTGATTTTGCGCCGTTCTCTGTCAGGCGCGGCTTCAACCTTGGTCTCTTGAAACTCTCCAACCACTGGCAATCCGGAATACGCGCTGGGCTTCTTAAGTTCCCCATCATCGGTGTATTTAACCTTGGTCCGGTCCGACTGCGTTCCAGCCACTGCACCAGTATTGGGATTTTGCGCCCAACACCCAAACGCAAATACAAATAGACCGAGCACCGATATCACATGGCGAATCACGTGCTGTTCCCCTGAAGGATTGCCATTTTAGAGTCCTTGAAAACCAATGATAACCAGTCGATTTCTTACCTCAACAGTTTAATATATAAATGCCACGCTGACAGTAGCGGAGCACGATTTTAATGCTCCGGCATGCGGGCGGCGGGTTGACATCCCGACAAGCTGGAATGGCTCGATCGTTTCGATTCCGCTTTTCTCTTCTCAATCGTTCGCCCACATTCTCCGGCGAACCCTGACCCAGTTTGTCCTTTCGGCCAGTACTATGCCTTGTCCGTTTTTTGTCCGATCGGAAATCTCCCTAGCCACCCTCATCGTGCTAGTTTGATTCTGGCGCAATGGCGACTAACAGCAAAATTCGACACAGTTTCGCTCGACGCAAGGCGAGCACCGCGCCACTGCACGCCTCAACCCTCGCCACAAGCCCAGCAATCAAGTCGGCGCCGCGCTGCCGCTCGCGAGGTTTTCAAGCCGGGCCGCCAAAATTTCTAATCGCGGTTCCGCGATTAGAAATCAGCGTAACCATAAGAAAACAAGAGCCAGCCTATAGGTCTAATCGGCGCAAACCGGGGTTTTCGCGGCCCCCGCGACGAAATCTGCCGCCGTCCTTGACCGCACTCGCACGTGTCAGTAATCTAGCTGCTTCTGGTTTCGTCCGCGAAGCGGCCGGCGAGCACAGCAACCAACCTATGGACAACATACAAATCACATTGCCGGACGGAGCCACCCGCGAAGTTCCTAAGGGCACGACCGCCGCTGAAATTGCGCGGCAGATTTCGCCTAGGCTTGCGAAAGAGGCGCTCGTCGCGCGCACGAATGGCGACTTGATCGATCTTTCGCGCCCGCTCGATCACGACACCAAACTTGCGATTCTCACTGCGAAGGATCCGGACGCCGTTCAAGTGTTTCGCCACTCCGCCGCGCATCTTCTTGCCGCCGCGGTGATGGAGCTCTATCCCGAACGTAAAGCTGGGCATCGGCCCGCCGATCGACACCGGATTTTTCTACGAGTTTGTCCGCGAAGACCCGTTCACTCCGGATGACCTCGCGAAAATCGAAGTGAAAATGCGCGAGCTCGCGGCGAAAGACATTCCGAACGAGCGCAAAATAATTCCGAAGCCCGAGGCGCTCGAGCTTTACCGCAAGCAGCATCAGGAATTTAAGTGCGAGCTCGTAGAAGAAAAAGCCGTTGAGCCGATGGTTTCCTTTTACACCACCGGAAATTTCATCGACTTCTGCCGCGGCCCGCACATTCCGTCCACCGGCCGCATCAAGGCGTTCAAACTAATGAGTGTCGCCGGCGCCTATTGGAAGGGACAGGAAGGCAATCCGCAGATGCAGCGGATTTATGGCGCGTGCTTCGTCGATCAGAAGGAACTCGACGAATATCTGCACAAGCTCGAAGAGGCAAAAAAGCGCGACCATCGCAAACTTGGCACCGAACTCGATCTATTCAGCATTGAAGAAGACGCCGGCCCTGGCCTGATTTTCTGGCATCCCAAGGGCGGCATCATTCGCAGGCAGATGGAAGACTGGCTGCGCGATGAACTCGTCCGGCGCGGCTATGAACTCGTTTTCACGCCGCACATCATGCGCAAACATCTCTGGGAAATCAGCGGGCACACCGGATTTTACAAAGACAGCATGTTCGGCACGATGGAAGTCGAAAAAGACGACTACCAGCTGAAGCCGATGAATTGTCCCGGCCACATTTTGATTTACAAATCACGTCTGCGCAGCTATCGCGAGTTGCCGTACCGCCTCGCCGAACTTGGCACCGTGTATCGCTACGAGCGTTCGGGCGTACTGCACGGATTGCTGCGCGTTCGCGGATTCACGCAGGACGACGCGCACATTTTCTGCATGCCGGATCAAATCGAAAAAGAAATTCAGGATTGCGTCGAGTTCGCGTGGGAAGTGCTGCGCGTTTTTGGCTTCGACCGCTACGAAGTGGAACTTTCGGGCGGCGATTCCACGCGCCCGCAGGACTACGCCGGAACTCCTGAAGAATGGAAACACGCCGAGGACGCGCTTACCAATACGCTCAAGCGCATGAATGTTCCGTACAAATATATTCCGGGCGAAGCCGCGTTTTACGGCCCGAAGATTGACGTAAAGCTCGTCGACGCGATTGGCCGCCCCTGGCAGCTCACCACCGTACAATTTGATTTTAATTTGCCGCGGCGCTTCAAACTCGAATACGTCGGCGAAGACGGTGCGCGTCATCAGCCGCTGATGGTTCACCGCGCGCTATTCGGCTCCGTCGAGCGCTTCTTCGGCGTGCTGATCGAGCACTACACCGGAGCGTTCCCGGTGTGGCTCGCGCCCGTCCAGGCAACGGTGCTGCCGCTCAGCGAAAAAACAATCGACTACGCGAGTCAGGTGGAGGCAAAGCTGAAAGAGGCAGGCTTCCGCGTCCATCTCGACGACCGCAACGAAAAACTCCAAGCCAAAATCCGCGATGCACAAATGCAAAAAATCCCCTACATGCTCGTAATCGGCGGCAAAGAAGCCGAAGCGGGCACAGTCGCAGTCCGCCATCGCAGCAAAGGCGATCTCGGCCCGCGCCCGCTCGAAGAATTTGTCGCAGACCTACGCAAAGAAGTCGATTCGCGCGCGATCGTGTAGCGCAACGAGGTGCCGGCTTGCGAATGACCTGGTGGAGTCGTATCGGGTTTCTCATGGCGGTCGGATTCTTCATTGCTGCGGGATTCTTGTACCGGGATTCAACTCGCCTCCGTAACAGTCATGTCTGGCTGCCGCTTAGCATGCCTTTGCTTCCTGCTCCGAGTGAAATCGAGTCACCCGAATTTGCCGCAGACAAGGGGATTTACTACGTCATCGAGATCGCGCCCCACGGCGGGGTAATTGATGAGAAAAATACGAGCGTGGCCTGGACAATTTCTGAGAACGGGCAGGCTGTTACCCACGGCGCGGCACCCAGCGATTTTGGCGGCAATTCCGACGAACGATTCATTGGCTCATTCCGGCCGGAACACGACGGCCACTACAAACTAAATCTGGTCATTCGCAGGCTTACAGGCAGGGTCGGTACCGATCCGCCAGAGCTGAGAGTGATTCTCGATCCCGGTGAACGTTCAGACATCGTGAATGGTGCGGGGATTCTTGAATCCATGGCTGGAATTTTTGGTTTCCTAGGCTTGTTGGCGCTGGCATTCGCAGTGACCGGAATTGTTACAAGGTGGAAGCTCACGCGGCAAGAAGCGAACGCAGCGAAAAGAATTTAGCGCACCACGGCGCGAGCGATGATGGCGCGGAACAAACTCTCGGGGAGCAGGCGGCGCAGCGCTAAGAAGAGCGCGCCGTTTGCGGAATAGCGCAGCTTCCACGAATCGTCGGTCACTGCTTTGTAAATCACACGCGCGACCACGTCCGGGCCAGGCGCGGTTTCGCCAGCCCTCTGCATGTTGGGCATCGCCTTTGCGACGAAATCATCGTAGGCAGTGAGCCCCGGCTTTTTCACTACATCCATTGAACGATCGTAGAAATCCGTTTTGATCGGGCCGGGCTCGATTATTTTCACGCGGATGTTCAGCGGGCGCAGTTCGAATTGCAACGCTTCGGAAAACCCCTCGAGGCCCCACTTCGTCGCGTGATACGCGCTATAGAGCGGAAACGTGATGCGTCCGCCGACGGACGAGACGTTCACAATCGTTCCGCCGCCTTGCCTGCGAAATATCGGCAGAATTTCGCGCACCACATTCATCACGCCGATCAGGTTTGTTCCGATCTGCCGCTCGATCTGCGCAGGAGTAGACGCTTCGAATGGGCCCACGGCAGCGTATCCCGCGTTGTTGACGATCGCTTCGATCGTGCCGAAACGCCCCAGACGTGTCGCGAATCGCTTTCTGAATGCTGTCAGGGTCGGTAACGTCGAGACGCGCGAGAAAAAGGTTTTCGTGCGCCGGCCAATCGCTCGCTTTTCCCGGCGAACGCATTGTCGCGGCTGTGTTCCAGCCACGCCGCTGAAAAAGTTGCGCGGTTACGCGGCCGATGCCGCTCGAAGCGCCCGTGATCAGAATGGTTTTTCGCATTTGCGATTTGCGACGCGCTCCGTAGATGACGCGACGCTCTTAAACGCTCTCGACGATAAAGCGAGCTTCGCGGTCGCTAGCTACCAGAGCACGGAGCGGTCAATCGCGGCAATCGAAGTGCGTCCGCTGAGCGCCATCGCGGCCTCGAACTCTCCGCGCAGAATTTCGATCACGTTGCGCACTCCATCCGACCCGGCAACTCCCAGTCCGTAAAGATATGGTCGCCCAATCAAAACTGCGGAAGCTCCGTTGGCCAGAGCTTTCAGCACGTCTGTGCCGCGGCGAATGCCGCCGTCCATCAGCACCGGTATTCGGCCGGCAACTTTTTCCACCACCGCGGGCAATGCTTCGATCGTTGCAGGAACTGTGTCGAGCGCACGGCCGCCGTGATTGGAAACCACAATTCCGGCGACGCCTGCTTTCGCGGCGTGGTCCGCGTCATCCGGATTCAGAACACCTTTAAGCAGAATGGGAGTTTTTGCGAACGACTGAATCCATTCCAGGTTCGCCCAGTTGAACGCGCGGCTTCGGTGTCCTTTCAAGCCGGCGCCGCCGGGGAGCGCGCTCTCGGCGTGAATGTTGGGAAACGGAAGATGCGGCGCTTCGTTTCGGATGTGCGCTTCGCGATCGCGGGCGTAAACCCAGGGGAGATCTACGGTGATGCAAAGGGCGCGGCAACCAGCGGCTTCGGCGCGTTGGATCAACGCTTTCGTGTTGCCGCGATCATCTTCCACATACAGCTGAAACCAAACGGGTCGCGTCGCAGCCTGTGCAATTTCTTCGACGCTGCGATTCGAGAGCGTACTGATCGCCATGATCGCGCCTGCGGCTCCAGCGCCACGAACGGTCGCCACTTCGCCTTCCGGGTTCGCGAGCATGTGCGTCGACGTTGGCGCTAGCAAAATTGGATGAGGCATGTCGACGCCGAGAAGTTTCGTGCGCGTGTCGATCTGCGAGACGTCCACCATGACGCGCGGCTTCAGGCGCACGCGGCTGAGTGCCTCGCGATTCCATCGCACGGTGACTTCGTCTGCGGAGCCGGCGTTGTAATACTCCCAGGCGGCATGCGAGAGGCGCTCGTGCGCCCGTGCCTCATAATCTGCGAGCGACACGAGATTATCAGCAGTCGGCGCGGCGCTCTGGTTTGACGGCAGCTCCTTTGCGCGACTGCTCGCGGCGGTTGGCAGCAAAGGAAGCGCGGCTGTCGCAATTCCTGCGCTGAAGGCTGACCTCAATGCTTCGCGGCGAGTGAGGCGCTTTGTCATTAGCTGTTCCTTTCGCGCGGGTGGCAGGAGTGCGCGGGCCGAAGCGCGGCCACGAGTCGCGCTAACCTACGCTGCGGGCATCGAGCGTGTCAATCTCAACTCCCGGATCGTCGTGAAATCATTTTCACTCAGCGCGTTCGGGCTGACGATCGCGGATTCGTTCTTGAGCGTTATTAACGCCGACGAGTTCATCGCTAGCTATTTGTATTTTCTGGCAACGAAGCTTGACTAAGGTAGAATGCCGCCGTCTTTAGCCCTTTGATTGAATGTGCGGCTGAGTGTGCCAAGACTCGCGAGCGAGGTTGCGCGCTACTGGAATTGAACGAGGAGGGTAAACATGGCCGGCGTTTTCCTGGTTTTTACCGCCATCATTTTGTTGGTCGCTTTGAGCATCGTCCTGGGATCGTTCTTCACGGTGGAGACGGCACAGGTGGCGATCGTTCAGCGGCTCGGAAAGTTTGCGCGCGTGGCTGGCCCGGGGCTGAATTGGAAAACTCCTTACCTGGAAACCGTGGTGCGCCGCCTGAGTATGAAGGTGCAGCAGTTCGAAGTTCAGGTGGAGACGAAAACGCAGGACAACGTGTTCGTTCAAATACCCGTTTCGATCCAGTACAAGGTGATCCCCGATGCCGTCGAAGCCGCGTTCTACAAATTGACCGACCCCGTGAAGCAGATCGAGTCAATGGTCTACAACGTGGTGCTCGGGCACGTTCCGAAAATGAAGTTGGACGATACGTTCCTGAATCAATCGGATATCGCGAATGACTTGCGGGACAACCTCGACGCTTCGATGAAGGAATACGGCTACTCGATCGTTAAAGTCCTCATCTCTGACATCGTTCCCGATCAGAAAGTGAAAGCTGCCATGAACGACATCAACGCCGCCCAGCGGGAACGGGAAGCCACGGTCTCTCGCGCCGAAACGAACAAGCTGCTTCTGGTGAAGCAGGCAGAAGCCGAGGCGGAATCAAAACGGCTGCAGGGAGAAGGAATCGCAAATCAGCGGAAGGCGATAATTTCGGGTCTGAAGGATTCGGTGGAGGACTTCGCCAAAACCGTTCCGGGGTCCAGTCCACAGGATGTAATGCAGCTCGTCCTTATGACCCAATATTTCGACACGCTTAAGGAGATTGCCGCAAACGATCACAGCAACACCATTTTGATCCCGCACACGCCGAACAACCTTACCGACCTTTTCAGCCAGATTCGGAATGCCATCATCACCGGGAATGAGGTCGCGCTCCACTCCCCGATTTCCCCGAATCCACCCTCGGGAACTCAGAGATAACAAGAATATGCCAGGGTTGGCGGCTCGCCTTGGCCTATGCAGGACTGCAGAAACCCGTGCTATACTTCTCGCCCTGTCTCTCCCGGGATAAAATTCTGTGAGCGGGGACGGATACTTGGGGCACCGAAACTCACTTCGGTGGCTCCGGAGGTGGGTTTATCGCAGAACGAGGCGGTACGAGTGGTCTACGGGTAAACGAGCGCATTCGCGCTCGCGAAGTTCGCGTGATTGATGACGCGGGAAACCAACTGGGCGTGATGACCCTGCTCGACGCCATGAAAACGGCGCGAGATTCAGGGCTCGACGTGGTGGAGATTTCGCCCAATGCCGTGCCGCCGGTGTGCAAGCTGGTGGATTACGGAAAATTTCTGTACGAGCAGAGCAAGAAAGCGCACGAAGCAAAGAAGCATCAGAAGAGTTCGCACATCAAGGAAGTGAAGTTCCGGCCTTCCACTGCCGAGCACGATTACCAGGTGCGGAAAAACCAAATCATCCGGTTTTTGGGCGAGGGTTACAAAGTGAAGGCCATGATTTTTCATCGCGGCCGCGAAATGGCGCACCAGGATGTAGGGCGCGCGAAGATGAACCGGCTGTTGATGGATATTCTGGACCACGCGCAGGTGGAATTCGGGCCGCGCATGGAAGCGAACATTTTGCTGGCACTGCTGGCACCGAAGAAAGGTGCTACGGCTGCGGCACCCGGACGTCCGGCAGGGGCTGCGGCTGACGGGCAGGCCTAGATTTTTTGTAGCGCCGGGCTTCAGCCCGGCAGACGTCGCGTTGAAGTGCGGCGTCAAACCAAACGGGATTCGAAGAGGAAATTGTGAAGAAGAACAAGAAAATGAAGTTGAAGACGCACCGCGGGGCTGCCAAGCGTTTCAAGCAGACCTCGACGGGAAAATTTGTCCGCCGGCATTCCGGCATGCGCCATTTGCTGGGCACGAAGAAACCGCGCCGCATGCGCAAGTTGGGCAAGTCCGCCATTGTGAATAAGGCGGATGTGCCAAACGTGCGGCTCGCGCTGCCTTACGGCGTCTAGTTTTTTTAGTTTTTTCCGATCTGGGCAGAGCGTAACGGGTGCCTGCCGGCCGGATTTCCCGATGAGTTTTCTGATTTCGATCGGGATCTGAAAGATGTTCTACGAGACAAACCCGTCTTGCTGCTCGCGCGGCATTCTGTGGATTTGTATATGGCGAGCGGCGAGGCCCTGTTTGTCTCCCCGTTGACAGTTTTAAAGAATCAAAAGAGCCGGCAGGATGCCCGATCATTGCGTTCAGGGCACGCCCTCGCTGCGAAATTCCTAATTCAAGGCGCCTCTTTGGCGCGCAACAGGAGATGAACGATGCCTCGAGTTAAACGCGGAACAAAACGCCGCGCACGCCGCAAGAAGCTGCTGAAACACGCGAAGGGATTTTTCCTCACAAAGGGAAAGCTCTTCCGTTCGGCAAAAGAAGCGGTGAACCGCTCGCTGCGGTACACCTATCGCGACCGTCGCACGCGCAAACGCGACTATCGCACGCTGTGGATTCAGCGCATCGGCGCCGCGGCGCGCAATAATGGCGTCACCTACAGCCAATTGATTCACGGCCTGAAACTCGGCGGGATCGATCTCGACCGGAAGATTCTGGCGGACATGGCCGTGCGCGATGCGTCCGGATTTACGGCGCTCGTGGAATCGGCGAAGCTGCATATTGCGAAAGCCCCGGCAGGAGCGAAGGCTCCGAAGCCGGAGCACATTCGCCATAAGGACGAAGGTTAGCGTCAGCGGTTGGTTTCAATGTAGCTCGCCTCTTTAGAGGCGAGGCTTTTGCGCACAAGTCAGAAAAACCTCGGGTCTGAAGACCCGAGCTACATTTTACGGCCGATTTGTGGCGCCCTGAATATGGCGTACAGCCGTTGCTGGAAAAACCTCCATGACTACGAACGAGCCGACGAAACAAACACTCGCGCAGCTGGGCGTGAATTCGCCGGAAAAACTTCCTGCGATGTTCGCGGAACTCCGCTCGGAATTCGAGCGCGAGCTTTCCGGCGCGACCAGCGAGGCGAATTGGAAGTCGGTGCGCGATGCATGGCTTGGCCGCAAGTCCGGCGTGCTTTCCCAGATCACCGACAACTGGTTGAAACCGGCGACGCCGGATTTGAAACGCGTCGTGGGTCAGGAATTAAACCAGCTCAAATCGCACGTGGAAACGGCGCTCGCAGAGCGCCAGGCCGCGATCGAAGCCGCCGCAGAAAACACGGCGCAAGCGCGTGAGCGCATCGACCTCTCACTCCCCGGCATCGAACGCGCGATCGGCACGCGCCACCTGATTCGCCAAACCTCCGAAGAATTGCAGCGCATTTTTCTTTCGATCGGCTTCAGCGTGGTGCAAGGGCCGGAAATTGAAACGCCCTACTACAATTTCGAAGCGCTGAATATCCCCGAACACCATCCTGCGCGCGACGGCATGGACACCTTCTACATCGAAGGCGCGAGCGGCCACCAACTTCTGCGCACGCACACGTCGCCGATGCAAATTCGCACGATGGAAAAGCAGCCGCCTCCGGTGCGCATCGTGGTGCCCGGAAAAGTCTATCGCCGCGACAATCCCGACGCGACGCACGGTTACATGTTTCACCAGATTGAAGGGCTTGCCGTCGATACGGACATCACCTTCTGCGATTTCAAAGGGACGGTGGAATATTTCGTGCGCGCGTTTCTCGGACCGAAAGTAAAAATTCGCCTGCGCCCGAGCTATTTTCCGTTCACCGAACCTTCGGCGGAAGTGGACGCGAGTTGCCACGTTTGCGGAGGAAGCGGCTGCAGGATCTGCAAGCAGTCGGGCTGGATTGAACTTTTCGGCGCAGGCATGGTGAATCCGGCGGTGTACGGCTTCGTGAACTACGATCCGGAGCGGCTGTCGGGCTTCGCGTTCGGAATGGGCGTGGACCGATTCGCGATGATGAAGTACGGCGTGAGCGAGCTGCCGCTGATGTTTCAGAATGACGTGCGATTCTTGCGACAGTTCCCGTGACGATGCGACCAGCATCGTCATCCTGAGGGAACATCGTGACCGAAGGATTTGCGTGAGGAATCATAGCGGGCCGAAATGAAAATTGTCTACAACTGGCTGAAAGAATTCGTGGACGCGAAAGCGACAGCGGCGGACGTGCGCGCGCGCCTTTCGCTTTCCGGCACCGGGATCGACGCGATCGATGAAACCGCAGCGGGGCCGGTTCTCGATGCGGAGGTCACGTCAAATCGCCCGGATTGCCTGGGGCATTACGGAATCGCGCGCGAAGTTGCCGCAATTTATCGCCTGCCGCTGAAATCCGTGCAGCCAAAATTGAAAGAGATCTCCGAAAAGACGAGCGACGCGGCACGCGTTGATGTCGAAGCTCCCGATCTTTGCGGCCGGTTTACGGCGCGGGTGATGCGCGGCGTGAAAGTGCAGCCGTCGCCGGACTGGCTGCGCCAGCGGCTTGAAGCAATCGGCCAGAATTCGATCAACAACGTAGTGGACGTGACGAACTACGTGATGTTTGAGCTCGGCCATCCGTTGCACGCGTACGATCTCGACAAATTGAACGAGCGCCGGATCGTGGTGCGCCGGTCGAAGCCCGGCGAGAAAATTCGCACGCTCGATGGCACCGAACGTGCCCTTGCGAAAGAAATGTGCGTAATCGCAGACGGCACGCGCGCAATCGGAATCGGCGGCGTGATGGGCGGCGCCGACACGGAAATCGGATTCAGCACGCGAAATATTCTGATCGAATGCGCGTGGTTCGATGCGATCTCCGTGCGACGCGCGTCGAAGATCCTCGGTTTGCGCACGGAAGCTTCCTATCGCTTCGAGCGCGGCGCCGATCCGGAGATGGCGGAGCTTGCGTCGCGACGGACCGCGGAGCTGATTCAACAAGTGGGCGGCGGCGAAATCCTCTCCGGCATCATCGATGTGTACCCGCGGCCCGAGGTGGCGCGAAAAATCAAGTTCACGCGGAAAGAACTCCTGCGCGTGATGGGGGCAGACGTTCCCGACCGCGACATCGAAGATATTTTGGGCGCACTCGGGTTTCATCCGGTGCGCGTGGACGGGAATCGCGGCAGCGCCGGATCGCTCGTCGCCGAATGGGAATGCCAGCAGCCATCCTGGCGGCGCGATGTGACGCGCGGCATCGATCTGGTGGAAGAAGTGGCGCGTCTGTATGGTTACGATAAATTCCCGCCGCGGCTGCCGCCTGCGAAATTGCCTGCGCATCCGCTGCCCTACGCCGAAGCGCAGGAACGAGTGATCGAGCGGCTGGTCGCGCTCGGGTATCACGAAATTGTGGCGATTCCGATTGTGGATTCGAAGCGCGATGCGATGTTCCGTCCGAACGGATTGACGCCCGCGGTGATCGGAAATCCGCTGGCGGAAGATGCTTCGACGATGCGTTCGACCGGCACCGTCAGCATGGTAAGCGCTCTTGAATGGAATCTAAATCATGCACAGCGGAATGTGCGCCTGTTTGAAATCGGCAAGACCTACGAGCTGCGAAATGGCGATCCGGTGGAATCGTTGGTGCTTACGCTGGGAGCAACGGGACTCGCGCGCGAGAAATCAATCTACGAAGCGGCCCGGGAATTTTCGTTTGCCGATTTGAAAGGCGATCTCGATCGCATGGGTGAAATTGCGGGTGGATTCGAGTGGCAGGCTGGCGGACCGGGGTGGCTCGCAGGAGCGCGCGCGGCGAAGATTTCTTTTGGCCATGCGTCGGCGTCGGGTGGCAAATCCGGGCGCACGGAACCTGTGGGCATCGCGGGCCAGCTCGCGCGGCGCATCGCGGATGAATTCAAGCTGCGGCAAGATGTGTTTGTTGCCGAATTGCGATTCGAGCCGCTGCTGGAGGCTGTGGATCGAGCAAGCGCGTCTCTGAAATTCACAGCTCTTCCGAAGTATCCGGCGGTGGAGCGGGATTTCTCGCTCGTGCTGGATGACGGAGTCACGTTTGCGCAGGTATCGGATACGATTCGCGCGTTGCAGATCGCGGAAGTGCAAAGCGTGGAGGCTGCCGATCTTTTCCGCGGCGGCCAAGTGCCTGCCGGAAAATTTTCGCTGATGATTCGCGTGACGTTTCAGAGCGCAGAGGCGACATTGACGGACGCGCAGCTATCGGATTTTTCCGCGCGGATCGTTCAAGCGCTGCAGAAGAAGCTAGGCGCTACGCTTCGGACCAGTTGACGCCAAACCGTCTGATGTAGCCGGGCAGTGGACTCCCACCGATCAGTAGGGGCACGGCATGCTGTGGTGTGCCCCTACGGAACATCAGGAAGAACCGTCAATTGCTAGCGGCGTTCGGCGAGGCGTTGCAGGCGATCGAGCCAGGCGCGGTCGCGCTGGCCCACTGCGAAGTGAGTGAAAATTTTGTCGAAGATTCGCCCGAATAGGTCGGGAAGCCGGTAGGAATCGTGCATTTGTAGACGCGTTCCGGCTGGTGTTGGCGTAAGTTCCCACCTTTGCATGCCGCGCACGCCGTAGGAATCCTGAAATTGCCATTCGAGCAGGCGTTCCCATTCGTAGGCGGTGATAACGACGGTGAGCGCGACTTCCCAATTGCCGAGATCACCCGTGATGCGCAGTTTTTGGCCTACCGCGAAATCGGATGCGCCGCCCTGCACTTCGAAATGAGAATTCATCTCGATGCCGTACCAGAGCGGCATGCGTTGCGGAACGAAAAATACGAAGACTTCATTCGGAGCGACGGAGAAATCGCGCGTGAATTGCAGATTAGCCATCGGCGGAGTGTGTCTATATCACGAAACGAAGCAGGACGCAGAGGATTGCAGCCTCATCAATGCACATCAACGAGCACGAGCGAGACATCGTCTGAGGCGGGACCCTCGCGCCATTCGGCGACACGGTCGAGAATCCCCTGCTTCATTTGTTTGAACGGCAGCATCGCGGTTTCGCGCACGAATTTCTGCACGCCTTCCACGCCCAGCATCTCGCCATTCGCATCGAAAACGTCGGTGATGCCATCGGTATAGAGCACGATGCGATCGCCGGGCACGAGATCGACGTCAAGGGTGGCTTCGCCGTCGACGGCGTTTGGCAGCGCTCCGAGAACCATGCTGCGCGATTCGAGAAGCCTGGGTTCTTCACCCGGCTGGACAATCATGGCGGGAGGGTGACCGGCGCCGGCGAAAACCATCCTTCGGGCGCTGCGGTCCACGCGAGCCGCGGCCAGGGTGAAGAAGAAAACCGAGCTTCCGAGATTGCTCATCACGAAGCGATTGAGTTGAGTGAGCATATCGCCCAGGGGAATGCCGTTGCGCAAGTGAGTGATCGCTTCGGAATAAATACGATTGGCAACGAGCGCCGAGCCGATTCCATGGCCGGAGACATCGCAAACAAGAAGGTTCAAGTGGTCGTTGTCGAGGGAGCTCACCAGCCCGAAGTCACCGCCAATCGTGCGCACGGGATGATAGAACGCTTCGACTTCGAGGCTGCCCCACGTGAGCGATTTCGGGGCAAGACTCTGTTGCACGCGGGCCGCAAGGGTGAGATCGTCTTCAATTTCTTTTTGGCGCTCTTCGAGGAGTTTATTCGCCGCGCGAAGCTGCTCTTCGGCGCTTTTCTGCTCGGAAATGTCAGTAAAACTTACGATCGTAAAGGTTCGGCCATCCGGATCTTCGATATTGCGCGCGCTGGAAACCACAGGGAGCCTGGCGCCGCCTTTGGTTGGCAAATGGAATTCATGGCGCGCGCGGCCGGCCATCCGGACTTCTCTGCGACGCTCTTGTATAAGAGCTACGTCTTCCGGTCCGTAATACAGCAGCAGCGGATCCTGGCCTAAGAGATCGTCGCGAGGAACGCCCGTCATTTCCTCGAAGCAGGAATTGACGAAAATCACGTGCTCGCAATCGTCAATGATGACCACACCCTCGTTCAACGTCTCGAGGATGCCTGCCATCTGCTCCAGCCATTCGGGCCGCTCGAAATCCAATGAGGAACCCCCCGCATCAACACGCCGATTCGTCATTCATCTTACCGAATAAAATTGAAACCCACAAAGAGGGGCTTGCGTCTAGGGAGCCAGCGTTTTTGCCAACAACCTGGAAGTGGCGCCGTGCGCGATCCCATCGCGACTGCGGGAGAAGTGTGCGAGCACGATTCAATCGAACGAGACCGACGAGAAGTGCAAAATATTTGTCGAACTCGTTTACCGTTTGTGTGCAAACAGATGCGCACATCGCACGCGACGTGCAGGGTGGTCATATACGCTCCATGACTATGTCGCTTCAGTTTATACATGACTTAGGCATCATCAAGACGCAATCGAACGCCGCTGAAAGTTTGGCTAATTGATTGCGGGAAATTTGTTCGGGGAGTGCTGTCTGTAGAAGTTCGCGTGTGATCCATTTTCAAATGCCGAAGCCTGGGGGGCGCTGGGCGAAATCGGTTCCTAAGCGAATCCCGAGTCGAGGTTTCAGACCTACATTCGCAGCTCAGAGAGGGAGGTTTGGATGAAAAGGGGTGTCTGTCTAGGAGTGTGTTTTAGTCTAGTTCTAATTACAGCAGCAATCTGTCTTGCATCTTCCACCGCAAGCGCGCAGGGCCGTCGCCGGATGGTCACGGAGCGCTCGGACGAGAACAATCGAGTGACACTTCGCGGCAATACTCGCAGCGAAGCCAACTCCCAAAACGACCGCGAACGCGTACCCGACGGCATGCGGATCGATCACATGATGCTCCTGATGCAGCGCTCGCCGGAAGCCGAAGAAGCACTGGGAACCTACATCAACCAGTTGCACGACAAACATTCACCGAATTTCCACAAGTGGTTGAGCCCTTCGGAGTTTGGCCAGAAATATGGCCCTGCGGCGGAAGATATTGACGCCGTTACGGCCTGGCTCAAGTCTAACGGCTTCGAGGTCAACCTCGTATATCCCAGCGGCATGCTCATCGACTTTTCCGGGACCGCCGGGCAGATTCGCCAGGCGCTTCGCACCGAAATTCACAGCCTCAACGTGAACGGGATCTCGCACATAGCCAATATGAGCGATCCCTCGATCCCGGCTGCGTTTGCCGCCGCCGTGAAGGGCGTGGTTTCGCTGAACGACTTCCGGCCGCACCCGATGATGAAAAAGGTGCATCCTGCTTTCACGTTTGGCCCGAATTGCGGCTTCCTTACCGGCCTGCGGGATCTCACGACCAATTGCGAAGCCCTGATGCCGGCCGACCTCGAGACGATTTACAACATCAACCCGCTTTTGACTGCGGGCGTCACGGGGAAGGGCCAGACGATTGTGGTAATCGAGGATGAAGATGCTTACAGCCTCGGCGACTGGGCGGCGTTCCGAAAGACGGCCGGCCTTACCCGAGCCTATCCGTTCGGCACGATCAGCCAGACTCACCCGGCCAGCAGCCCGACGAATAATTGCGTCGATCCGGGCGATCTGAACGACACGACGGACGACGAAGTCGCTATCGACATGGAATGGGCCAGCGCCGCAGCTCCCAACGCAGCGATTCAAGTGGCCGTCTGCGACGATACGAGGACGACTTTCGGCGGCTTGATCGCGCTCGAAAACCTCCTCAACGCGCCCGGGGCGAACACCACCGGTCCCGCGATCGTCAGCATCAGCTACGGTGAATCCGAATCGCAAAGCGGCGCTACGATGAACGCAGCCTTCAACGCCACCTATCAACAGGGTGTCGCGGAAGGCGTATCGATTTTCGTTTCGTCCGGTGATGAAGGCGCAGCCAGTTCGAATGCCAACGGTGCCGATTCCACGCGCGGCATCACGGTAAGCGGCTGGACGTCAACGCCCTTCAACATTTCCGTGGGCGGCACCGATTTCGAAGACTCGTACCTCGGACAGGAATCCAAGTACTGGAATCCGGGGAACACCACGTCCTTCGGGTCGGCCAAGTCCTATATTCCGGAAATTCCCTGGAACGATTCTTGCGCCGATTCGGTGACGATCAACTTTCTGCAACAGTATTATCTTTCCAGCCTGGTCAATGGGTACGGTCCGAGCGGCACCGGGCTATGCAATACCTATCCGTTCAATCAGACCTCCACCTTGCTGAGCACGGGCTCCGGCAGCGGCGGTCCGAGCAACTGTGCGGTAGGCCAGCCAACCACCAACGGCACACCTGCTTCCGGTGGAACCTGCGTAGGGTACTCGAAGCCTTCGTGGCAGGCGGGTATTCTCGGCAATCCGAACGACGGCGTGCGCGATATTCCCGACGTTTCGCTCATGGCCGCCAACGGCGTGTGGAACCACTTCTACATGGTCTGCATGTCCAACCCGGATCCCACGGAACGAGCAGAGGGAGTTTCGGCACCTTGCACGCTTCCTCCGTCCAACTGGCCCGGCTTCGGCGGAACATCGGTTTCGTCGCCAATCTTGGCCGGAATCCAGGCGCTGGTGAATCAGAAGACCGGTCAGCGATGGGGTAATGCGAACACGGTGTACTACGCGATCGCAAACTCCGAATACGGATCAACCGGCAACGCCGGCTGCAATTCGAAGCTGGGGAACGCCGTCGGCGCCGGCTGTACCTTCTACGACGTGCAAGAGGGCTCGATTTATCTTCCTTGCGCATCTGTAGGTAATGGCACGGCGGCTCGGCTTTACAACTGCTACCGTCCGTCGACCACTGACAGCGCGACCGATATCGGCGTGATGTCGGCCGCGGCGGAAACGTTCCCGGGCCTCGCAGGCCCGGGTCCGGTCACTGCATTGAACGTCACCTCGTCGGGCGGCGGGACAACCGATTACGCTTCGGCACCCACCTGTGCGATCACGGGAGACGCGGGAGCTGGCGCCACTTGTTCGGCGTCAATTTCCGGCCTCGTCACAGCGATCACGAAAACGAGTAACGGCACTGGCTACGTTGCGGGCGACGCGCTCGGTTGCGCGTTGATCGGCGGCGGAGGAATCGGAGCCACCTGCAGCGCAACGGTCAACGGCGCAGGAAGTGTCACCATAACCCTCCGAAACGGAGGCAGCGGATACACATCCGCTCCCACCTGCTTACTTGGAGGCGGTTCCGGAACTGGCGCCACCTGCACTGCTGTCGAGCATGTTGGAGTGACGGGTATTTCGCTCACCGCCGGCGGTTCAGGCTACACCTCCGATCCGACTTGCACTTTGTCGGGCGGCGGCGGAGCACCGAACGCGGTCTGCACTTCAATCATCAATGGCGTCACGGCACTCGACCCGCAAGCCTATCCCGCGACCGTGGGCTGGGATTTTGCAACGGGCATCGGGACTGTGAATGCGTACAACCTGGTGATGAACAGCGCGTGGTTGCCGTAAAGAGAGGAAATATCCCGTCGCGGGGGACGCTTCGGCGTTCCCTGCGGCGGGGTTAAACAATTTCTCCTGCCTGCGAGGCTCGTCAGCGCAGGCAGGAACTGAGGCTGGCTGCTGAGGGAAGAGAAGTGGCAGGGCAAAGCATCGGAACTGAAATCTAACCTAACTCTTAACACGAGGTGAACTATGCGGATGTTTTTAGCGGCACTAACCCTGGCTTTGTTCAGCCTTGCGTGGGCGTCCCCGGCAGCAGCGGACGGACAAGCGCTCGTCAATGGCGGATTCGAAACAGGTGATTTCACCGGCTGGACGCTGTCGGGCAACACCACGGATCCGTTTTACGGAGTCGACGGCCTGGTTCCCAACAGCGGAAATTTCGGCGCATTTTTTGGTGTGGAAGGAAGCCCGGTCACGATCAGCCAGGATTTCACTGCGGCACTCGGCCAGACAGTCGTGATTAGTTTCTTTCTTGATCCCGGCGCGGGCGGGTTTCCGGGCGAGGTCGACACGTTTGAGGCGATCCTGAACGGGACTTCGCTGCTCAGTATCGACGCTGTAAACGATCCCAATCCTCCGCTTCCCGGGTACACGGAATATTCGTTTACCCTCAATGCTTCTCAGACGAATAACACGATCGCGTTTTCTTTCCAGAATGATGACGATTACTGGAATTTTGACGATGCGTCCGTGGCCGTACCTGAACCATCCAGCCTCCTGATGTTGGCGACTGCTCTTCCTGGTTTGCTCTTCTTCCGCCGCCGCAAGGCTGTTCAGCTCTAATTTTTAGCGATTCGACAGGGAGACCGGCGCGCAGGCGCCGGTCTTTTTTGTCGAAGCATTGCCGTTCACGAGAACGAATCCTCGCCGCGTACGATTGCGACGAAAGCAAGCACACTTTTCTGCCGCTTCGCCTCGAAGGTCTTCGACGGCATCCGCACTCTAAGCCTGTGAGTGAGACAACTTCCCTTCATTGAATCCACCTGAAGTAGACTTGAACGCGGAATGGGAGGGTCGATCGCGAGCGCGCGTGGATCCTCCGGATGTGATTATTTCGATGACAACAGCAGCCCAGAAAGGAAACCGCGTTCCGCCAGGCCCGAAAGGCTTGCCCCTGCTGGGCATGGCTCTCGACCTTCTGCGCGATCCACTCGCGCTGATGCAGAGAATGGCGCGCGAGTACGGCGATGTGGTTCGCATCCCGGTGGTACTGCAGAGCCGCATCCTCGTAAATCATCCCGACTACATTCAGCAGGTGCTGCTTATCCAACAGGCTAAATTTCACAAGAGCACTCTGACCAAGGAAACCACCGAGCGTCTCCTGGGGCAGGGTTTGCTCATCAGCGAAGGAGATTTCTGGCGGCGACAGCGGCGGCTCGCCCAGCCGGCATTTCATCGCCAGCGAATCAACGAATACGCGCCGACGATGATCGAGTGCGCGGAAACGAAGATGCGGGACTGGCGCGATGGCGACACGCGAAACATGGCGGAAGAAATGATGGAGTTGACGCTGGAAGCCGCCGTCCGCACGCTTTTTGGCACCACGCTTCCCGGCGAGGCCCAGCAAGTAGGCCGCGCCATGACGTTCCTGATGCGCTATTCGTTGCGGCGTGCCCGTTCGCCGTTTCGAATCCCTGCGGGTTGGCCCACGTCCAAGAACCGTCGCGCGACGAAGGAGTTCGATTTCCTCGATTCCCTCGTATACCGAATCATCGACGAGCGCAAGGCGCTGGGGGACTCGAACCAGCGAACCGACTTGCTCTCGATGCTGATGGCGGCGATGGACGTAGACGGCACGCAGATGACTCCGCGCCAACTGCGCGACGAAATCATGACGCTATTTCTCGCCGGCCACGAAACCACGGCGCTCACGCTTTCCTGGACGTGGTATCTGCTGAGCCAGAATCCTGCTGCGGAGGCGCGCCTGCATGAAGAATTGGATGACGTGCTCGGCGGCCGCCTGCCGGGCGTGGCGGACATGGAAAAGCTGCCGTACCTGCACGCAGTGATTAGTGAAGTGCTGAGAATGTATCCGCCCGCGTACATTATGGCGCGCACGTCGATTGCGCCATCCACGATCGGCGGTTACGAATTTCCGGTGGGCTCAACGATTCTTGTTTCGCAGTGGGTGATGCATCGCGATGCGCGTTACTTCGATGATCCGGATTCATTTCGCCCCGAACGCTGGATCGAAGGCTTGGCCGCGCGGCTGCCGGCGGGTGCTTACTTTCCGTTCGGTGATGGACCTCGGCGGTGCATCGGGCAGGGATTTGCGCTGCTTGAATCGGCGCTCGTGATTGCGACGATCGCGCAGAAGTTTCGTTTTGAGCTTGTGCCTGGCACGACAGTGGTGCCGGAGCCGCTCGTTACACTGCGGCCGAAGAATGGCATCAGTATGAAGTTCCACGCGCGGTGACGTGAAAGCGAACAGGATGAAGCCTACGCCACTTGAAGCGGGCGGAGATAAAAGGGTCCAGCGGCGGAAACAGGGTTGCTGAAATCGGCGGCTGAGATCCTTCACCCATCCTGACCGGATGGGTTCAGGATGACAATCGGTAGTGAGATCGCGTAATCGGTGGCGTGGCTTACTTCACGAATTCCGGCTGCCCGCCATTCGCCCACGGATCGTAGGTGAGACTGTAGCGCACGCGGTCGGGAATCGCTGGATGGTCGTAGAAAAGAAAGATGTCCATGGCGCCCGGATCGGGATCAGCTAAATCTACCTCACCTAGAATTTGAAATGATTGCGCTGCAATCTGGCCTGAATCGGGCGTCAATCCGTGCGTCACTTCGAGGCCATATTGATCCGCCTGGTGCTCGAGATAGCGGCTGAAGGCGCTCCCGATCGGCGACGTGATAAAAAATAGAACCAGCAGCATCAAAAAATAAACCGGCATGGACGCCCAATCGTCCACCCCGCGTATTCCCCACGCACCGCCCCAACGCCCAACCACCCATCCGCTCAATCGAAACACGAGATAGTAGAAAATGAAGAGAAGCACCGCAAAGAACGCGACTCCCTTCCAAACGTGATTGAGGACGTAATGGCCCATCTCGTGTCCTGCTACGAACACAATTTGTGGCGTCGTCATCTTTGCAATCGTGTTGTCCCACACCACCACCCGCTTCGTCGCGCCCATTCCCGTCACGTAGGCGTTTAGCTCTGTCACTTTGGCGCTTGCGCCCATCCAGAACATTCGCTCAGGTGGAATATCTTGACCTGCGCGCTGCACCATCTTCTCGAGACTCGACGTTAGCGCGGGGTCTTTCTGCGCGAGCGGCTCGAATTTATTGAACAACGGATCGATCACCACCGGCGTAAGGAAAAACAGAAAAATTCCCAGCGCGAGAGAAGCCATCCAGAAATAGAACCACCAGGCTCGAGGGCTTTTGCGGATCACGGCGTATAGGATCCACACGGCGATCGTGCAGATCACGAAATTGATCAGCATCCCTTTCGTCCAGTCCCAAGACCATGAACCCCAGCCTTGAATGCTGAGTCCGTACACCCGCAAGATCCAATGACGAAACGTATCGGGAGGTAGCGAGAGGATGCCGAACGCCAAAAAGAATAGCGGCGTAAAAATCGCAGCCTGGAGAAACCGATTGGAAGTGGCGCGTTCTGCAATATCCCGGAATTTCGGCGCGAGCTTCCACTTCAGAATCAAAAGCAAAAGCAGGACCGTGTAAAAAAATATCGCGATTTGCCCCCAGAACGCGATCTTGGCGAGGTTGCGCGCCTTGCGGTAAAGATCAGGCGGCAGCGTGTATCCAGTAACTTTCTTTTCGGCGGCAGGAGCGGTTGGGTTCGTGGCGGAGGGTGGTGCAGGGGCGCCCGCGTCTTGCGAGGACGCGCCTTGCGATTGAGGCTGCGCCGGCAGCAGGGAATTCGCACGCACGGGGCCCACGGCGAAACAAACGCCAACGGCCAAGGCCAATAACGCAAATGTCAATCGCAACCCATTTGATTTCATTGCCGTTCCTTATATAAGAAATCCAGCACTGGCCGGGCCCGTTCCGGAATTTTGCGCGGCCAGTATGCACGGCCCATCCGAAGGGTGCAAGCTGATGCCCGCGCACACGGCCAACACCACCTGCCACGAAGTACAGGTTGCCTTTTTGGGTGCTGCGCAGAACGCCGTTTGCCGCAGGAGAGGCCGCGCGACTACTATAGTCGAACGGAAATCTTTCTTTTCGGGAGAGCTGCGATGAAAAGCGTATGGCCGGGACTCGCGATAGTAATCCTGCTGCAAGTAGGCTCGACTTCTGCAAGACAGCCTCTGGAGCAACAGCAGCAAGGCGATTCCACTTCGATCGCCGACGCAGCCCGGCGCTCCCGCGAACAAAAGAAAGAGCAGCCGAAGGGCACGAAGGTCTGGGATAACGACACGATTCCAAGGAAACCCGGTGCGGTGAGCGTGGTCGGGCAGACGCCGGCAACCGACGCGACCGACGATTCCGCCGCGAAGCCAGCCGACGGCGACGCGAACGCTGTGGGCCAGACCGCATCAACAGATTCGACAACCTCGACGCCGCTCGCGCCGGCAGCCGACAAGAGCGAGGGCAGCAAAGCCTCGGCAGAACTGGCCGCGATTCAAACGGATCTCGCTTCCGCCAAGGCCCATCTGCAAACCGCAAAAGCTGATCTCGATATCGTGCAACGCAAACTGGCGCTTGATTCGCAGATGTATTACAGCAAACCAAACTACTCGGCAGACAAGGACGGAGCCGCTAACATAGCCGCCGAAAAGACCGACCTTGAGGCCAAGCAGCAGGAAGTCGCCGATGCGCAAATGAAAGTCGACCAGCTCGAAGCGAAACTCGCCGCCGTCCGCTAGCCGAAAATCTTGCTCGGTGGATAGCCGCGACGAGCGCTCTATCTCGTCGTGGGATTTTCCACACGCTGCACAAGCGCAGCACCGCGTACGAGTCAAATCTGTTTCACTCTGCACCACAATAGGCCTTCAAGTCCGTCTCGAAGGCTCGTTTGCTCCTCCCGCAACACCACCACAACTAATTGTGTACATTTTTCTTGACTCACTAGACGCACCGGCGCACAATCCCGCCAGTTTCACGGCTTTTTTTTCGTTCCGGGGGAGCTTCGGTGGCGATTGCTTTTCCCTTCCGCCGCCGGGGCTGTGGTTCAAGCGAGGCAAACGAAAATGCAATATCTGCCGGGTTGGACGGTGCAGTGTTTGAATCCGGAGTGTCCCGCGCGCGGCCACTGGCTGCGCGTGGAGGGCGCGCCGCAAGATCATTGCAGCAATTGCGGCTGCGCGCTTCACAACGTGCCGCCGCCGCTTGCGCCGCGCTTCCGTATGCGCCCGCGCGCGCTGGCCAGCTATCGCCCAGTGGGTCGCCCGAGGTAGTTCTCCACATCGAGATTCGTCGGCGCGGTGCGGCGAACGGTGCGGTGCTGGTGTCGTCAAGCTCTCAAGCAAAAGCAAAGCTGCCGGCCTGAAGGCCGCCGCTACAAATTCAAAGACGGAATCGCGATACGCAAAATAAAAAGCCCGAGCCGCTTTCCCGGCGGCTCGGGCTTTTTTGCTTCCGAAGGGTTGGTCTGCCCGTCAGTAGTAGAACTTCAAACCGAACTGAATCAGGCGCGGGTTGCGATCGAAGCTGATTTGGCCAAAGCTCGAATCGAATCCTTCATTATTAGGGTTTTCGAACTGAGCGTGGTTGAACGCGTTGAAAAATTCTGCGCGAAATTCGAAGTACTTGCTCTCGGTGACTGGAATCTTCTTGCTGAGAGAAAGATCATAGTTGTTGATTCCTGGGCCGCGCAGCGCGTTACGTCCGAGGGTGCCGAAGCTGAACAGAGGAACTCCCACCGTGCCGTCGGAGCATGTTGGATCTGAACAGGGAGTGCAAACCAGATTCGTCGGATTGAACCAGAAATTCCCCGTCGCGTCTCCTCCGCAGTCGCTCGAAAAACTGCTGTTTGGATTTCGGGGATTCACACGTTGAATCCGGCCAACGACATCCGGACGATCGAGGAAATTATTTTGCTCGCTCGAGTTCCCGTTTGAAAACAGAGTGAAGGGCTGCCCTTTCTGGAAGGTAGCGATTCCACTGAACTGCCATCCGTCAGCTATTTTTTTCAGGATGCCGTCGCTGTGGATTCCGTTTGCGAAAGGAAGCTCCCAGATTCCGCTGATTACGAGGCGTTGCGGGCTATCGAAGTCCGCGAGCGCCCGATCGAGACGAGGATCGAGCGGATCCGTGTATTGTCCTGACCGCGAGCGAAATCCGGAAGTAAGATCGATCGTCTTCGCAACCGTGTAGGCCCCGCGCAGCGCGAAGTGGCGGCTGAAACGCTTGTCCACGGTCAGCTGGAATTGGTGGCTGTCGGAAAGTCCATTGCCCATATTCGTTAGGAGTTGCGTGGCGCCGGTGGCGGTGCCGTCCGGATCGATCGGCGACACACCGCCGGTGCATTGCGCGATGTCCGCTCCCGTTCCGATCTGGCGCCGCGCGCAATCGGGATTCACGAAACCAAACTGGTCGAGTTGCTGCTGCATGATTGTGGGGTCAGGGAAATTCGTTTCCGCGCTCGAGATCAGCTTGCGTCCGAGGCTCCCGACGTACACGGCCTCCACCATCGTGTCCCGCGTGGCTTGCCACTGGAACCCGTAATTGAAATTCTCCGAATACGGCGTTCGGAAATGCGGGAACGTGGTGTATGCGAACGCAATCTTCGGATCGAGGAATGTTCCGACCTTACCCGCGGACGCAAACGGGAACGGGTTCTCTAGGCCGAATGGAGTGAACGGATCGCTTACCACGTCACCGGTGACGCCGCTGTAATCGCTTGGGAAAAAGTTGGAGACAGCACCAAACGGAGGCTGGCCGCCGAACTGAAGGTTCAACGCGCCATCCTCGATGTCATAAAAAATTCCGAAGCCGCCCCGCATGATGAGCTTCGAATCGCCGAACATGTCCCACGCAAATCCGAACCGCGGTGCAAAGTTATTCTTGTCCGGATACACCAATGCGTTGTTTGGCGTGCCCGGATCGCCCGGATAGAGAATGCCCGAGGGAGCGTCAGGAAAGAGCGTCGATTGCTGGCCGGGAAAGAAACCGAAAATGTTGTTGTGAATGTCGCTTTGCGGCATGTTGTACTCGTAACGAAGCCCGTAGTTCAAAGTGAGGCGCGGAAGCACTTTCCAGGTGTCCTGCGCGTAGAAACCAAGCGATCCGGTGCGAATGCCGTACACCGCATTTGAAAATTGGAAGTAGTTGTCCCAGAATCCGCCAACGAAGTCCGCCAGTTCGTCGCCGGTGAAATCACCAAACGTAAAGTCGTAGCTTCCGTTGTTGAAAAAGTCAAAATTGTAATTCTGCCGGATGCGCGTGATGTCCGTGCCGAACTTAAATTCATGCCGGCCCCGGGTCCAGGTGTAGTTGTCCGCCCATTGGAACGTTGCGCTGTGTTCCTTGGTCGGCCCCTGTGGCGACGGCCCGAGATTGAACGAATTCGTGAACATGATCGGCGGCGCCGTGCCCTTTGCGTCGTCGGGGCTTACGTTCGCGAACCCCAAATCTGCTGGTGAGGTGGTATCGGCCGGCACGGCGGCGAGGCTCGCCGAACGGTTCGCTGCAAAACGAAATTCGTTGACCTTTCCGCCTGAAAACGTGTGGATCCAGGAAAAGCTGCCAATCTGAGTGCGCAGCGTATCCGAGAATCCTGAGCCGAGCGGAACGTTTCCGCCAGTGGATGCGCCTTTATTGATGAGAAATGGATACGCATCCCGCGAATCATCAATGATGTAGACGAACGATAGCGTGTCGTGATTCGTCACGTTGTAATCGAGGTGCACCACACCCTGGTCGTCGTCGATGGCCGCTGTGGGAAAGGAAATAAATTGATCCGTCCCGATGTTTGCGTGCGGCAGGTATTTCGTGATGTAGTTTTGAATGGTGGGATTCACGAGCCCGGCGGCGGCCAAATTGTTGTTCGGGATGTTATCGCCGGTAATCGGATTGATGAGTTGCTGCGTTGGATCGATGCAGTTCCCGCCCGCGAATCCTGCCGTACAGAGTTCGCCAAAATCTCCGCCGCGCTCGGGATCGCTCAGAACTTGCAGCAAACCTGAATTTTGTCCTTCCCGGCGACGCGTTCCTTGATACGCCGCGAAGAAAAATATTTTGTCCTTCTTGATCGGACCCCCGACCGTTCCTCCAAATACATTGCGCTTGAAATTTTGCTTCGGCTCACCGGCCGGGAGGAAAAAATCCTTCGCGTTGAATACATCATTTCGAAGGAACTCGAAGAGGTCTCCGTGAAAGCTATTCGTTCCGGATTTCGTGATCTGGTTAACGATGCCGCCCGACGTGCGGCCGTACTGCGCGTCATAATTGTTGGTGAGAATCTTGAATTCCTCCACCGCATCGGGATTCGGGCTGGCGATGATGTTGTTGTTAAGGAAATTGGTGTTGTTTGCTCCGTCGAGAAGAAATGTAAGCGATTCGGAGCGTTGCCCGCTTACCGAGAAAGGATTTCCCGATCCATCGTCGGGGTCGGGATTGAAAACGCCGGCCTGCAGGAGGCCGAGCTGCAGCGTATCGCGGTCGAGCAGCGGCAGATCCTGAATCATCCGCTGGTTTTCCACTTTGCCCAGCACAGCGCCCGTGGTATCCACCTGCGCCACATTCGCTTTTACTTCGACCGTCTCTGAACCCTGCCCTACCTTCAAAGTCAAATCGAGGCGGCCGTTCTGGTTCAACTCCAGCGTAATTCCGGATTGTAGATACTTTGCGAATCCATTTTTCTCCACCGTGATTGTGTACGTGCCAACCTGCAAGGGATCAAACACGTAGCTGCCGTCGCCTTTTGAATCAACAGTGCGCGCGACGTTTGTGGCGGTGTTCGTGAGTGTCACCCTCGCGCCAGCCACTACGCCCCCGGATTGATCCGTTACGGTGCCGCGCAATGACGTCGCCGTCTGGCCCCACATCGGCATGGCTGCGACGAACAAGAATAGGCAGGAGAAAAACAAGACGGAAAGGAACGCACGAATCTGGAACACGGCCCACCCCCGGTGAAAGCTTTCACTTCCAATAAATGGCGCGCGACAGGCTGAAGTGCGCAGGGTTAGACGAGGATATGCGGCAAACCGACCGTAGAATCCGCAAAAGAATGTCCCCACCCGCTGCCCACGACCAACCGCGCAATCCCCGTGTGTCCTCTATAAAACCGCGAGCGCGGGAAGTCAAGACGCTTTGCCTTTATAGATCGTATAAGTGATTCGATAGGGTGACTTGTGGTCAAGAAAGGGAGCGGCCGGTGGGGGAGCCGGCCGCTCAGGGCATGGGGTGTTGGAGGAGCAGAAACTCGAGGGTGCTATCCAGCGTGCCGGCGCTCATGGGGGGTGAGCTTTGTGCCGGCTGCCGTACAGTCCCCGAATCCACAGTGATTGTGCGCCCAGCTCCCAACCGCGTCGATAGACCCTAGGTTCAATCGGTGCCGGTACGAAGGTACCTCCCTTTCGCCTTCGCGACGTCTTCGCTGGCATCCGCAAATCGCATTTGATCGGGGATTCAGATGGGCAGACTCGTTCACGATGCGCTGATCGATCATGATGCGGTTTTCTCCTTACGGAGCACCGACCTGTATTGTCGTGCCGATGAGAACAGGTCAATTCAGACGGAATGTCACTTCGATTGGAATGTACACAGGGACCGGTCGACCATCTGCATCAGAGGCGGGCTTGAATTTCCAGATCTTTACAGCCTCGATCGCTTCTTCATCGAGGCCGAAACCGAGGCTTCTAGCGACTTTGATCTGAGTCGCACGTCCTTCGGATGTGATAACCGCCGTTAGAAGTACATATCCATCCTGCTTCTTCTCGTGCGCCTCAGCCGAATATTGAGGATTGGGACAGTACACACAGGTTGGGCCGCTGACGCCTTGTTCCCCGGGTGTGAACTTCTTGTTCAGCGGCCAAAGAGCATCGAGCGGCAGATAAATCTTTGAACCAATCTCCTTCGTAAAAGGGATCTTGCCTCCGACTGTACTGATCGGCGATGTCCATATGGAATCGGCACGGCCGGGGTCGATGACGGGATGCGCACTGAGGCTCACTCCGACCCCATTTTCAGCGGGCCGATACGTTCCTTCTACAATCGTGTCCGCGCCTAGCTCAAGAGCTACACGGAATTTCGATGCGCCGGTGCCGTACTCGTTTTCCTCAATCGGCTCGTAGTCAGCTAGTTTGGCACGATCAATTACTTGCACTGGAAATCCCCCAGCTTTGAGTGCGAGTGAAAATTGTTCTGCTAGCCAATCTGCGAAGGGCGACCAATATTTGTCCGGCCCACGAAAGTCCAAGAAAATAACTTTCTTCTGGCCCGCTTTAGTGAGTCCAGTGGCGAGTTCGTGAGCCATTGCGTCAAACCCGACCAGCCGATCTTGATCAAGAGGTGCTCTCTCGTCTCTCCTGTGGGATTCCGGGTGTAGATCTGGCTGGGGTTGTACTTGTGCGAACGTAGCACACGGCGGGGAGAGAGCGGCACAAAAGAAAATGGCCAGGCCGAGAATTCGCGCTCGGGGCATGGATGAGTCTACTCCAAGAGCTTGCGTCCTGAGAAATCTCAGGTTCGCATAGGGCGTCTATCGTCGGACTCAAGGTATTCGCGCAACGGTTCCGAGGTTATACTCACCGTCACAAATGTCACTTAAATCCGGCACCAAACTCGGGCCGTACGAAATCCTCGCGCCGATTGGCGCGGGCGGAATGGGTGAAGTCTATCGCGCGCGCGACACGCGGCTTGACCGCACTGTTGCTATCAAGATTCTCACGCAAGGAATCGCAGACACGCCGGAAGTTCGACAGCGCTTCGAGCGCGAGGCGCGCGCCATTTCCAGCCTCAGCCATCCGCACATTTGCGCGCTCTTTGACGTGGGCCATCAGGACGGAATCGAATATCTGGTAATGGAATATCTCGAAGGTGAGACGCTCGCCGCCCGCATTGAAAAAGGACCACTGGCGAACGCTGAGCTATTGCGATTTGCGTCGCAGATTGCGGACGCACTCGATAAAGCGCATCGCCAGGGAATCGTTCACCGCGACTTGAAACCAGCCAACGTGATGCTCACAAAGTCCGGCGCGAAGCTTCTCGATTTTGGCCTCGCAAAGGGCGAAGAAATTTTACAGGGTGGAGATCCGGCGTCCTCACCCACGATGAGCCGACCGCTCACCACGCAGGGAACCATCGTCGGCACGATGCAATACATGTCGCCAGAGCAACTCGAAGGAAAAGAAGCCGACGCACGGAGCGATATTTTTTCATTCGGCGCGATGCTTTATGAAATGGCGACGGGCAAGAAAGCGTTCGAATCCAAGAGCCACGCAAGCCTGATCGCAGCGATCTTGAAAGAAGATCCTCGCCCGATGCGCGAAGCGCAGCCTCTCACGCCCCTACTGCTCGAACGCATTGTGAAGACGTGCCTCGCCAAAGATCCCGACGACCGGCCGCAAAGCGCACATGACTTGAAATTGGATCTGGATTGGGTTCGGGAATCGAGCGGAATTTCGGAGGTTGGAAATTTAGCCGCCGAAAAACCGAAAGCGCGCAGCAAAACGGCCGGCATTTTTCTGGCAGCCGGACTTTTGGCATTTGTGGCCGCGGCAGCGCTCGCTTTTTTCTTTTGGTCTCGATCTCCTACGGCGGAGCGCCTTGAATTTTTCATCCCGATTCAGGAAGAGATGAGCCATCTGGCGCTGTCGCCCGATGGACGCATGCTAGCGTTTGTATCGCCGGACCAGGTCTCCGGTGCCAACATGGTTAGCGTGCAGCGCATCGGGTCTTCGGCAATCACCCTGGTGCCCGGCACCGAGGGCGCGAGTTATCCGTTCTGGTCTCCAGATGATGCGTATGTGGCATTTTTCGCCGATGGTAAATTGAAAAAAGTCGCGCTTTCCGGCGGCGCTCCGCAGGTTGTTGCCACCGCCACGAGCGGACGCGGCGGAAGCTGGAGTCGCCACGGCGTGATCGTCTTCTCGCCTCAAGCGGCCGGGTGGTTGTGGAAAGTAAACGCCGACGGCAGCAATCTCGCCCCGCTTACGAATGGGTCGTACGACTCCGCAAGAATTGTTTCGCACCGCTGGCCCCTCTTCCTGCCCGACGGCGAACACCTGCTGTTCATGGCTCTCACTTTTTCAAACAGCGACAACGACCGAGGCGTCTACCTCTGTTCGCTCAAGGGCGATACCAAAAGGGTGGCTCCTTCATCCATAGCGAACGCGGGCTACGCAAACGGCTACTTGTTTTATCTCGACGAGAAAAAGGCGTTGCGCGTCACTCCTTTCGACGTCGCTAAAGGGACCGTGGGTAACGACTCGCAGGTTGTCGCCGACCTGGTCGGTTTCCAGCCTTCCATCTCCTGGGCTTCCTTTTCTGTGGCTGAGAACGGAACGGTTGTTTACAACGCGACCGTCGGAGCCACGCTCTCTGTCCTCACATGGTATGACCGCGCCGGCAAACAACAAACCACCGTGGGCGATATCGGCGTCGTCTCCAATCCCACCTTGTCGCCCGACGGCAGCCGCGTCGCTGTTGATATCGCCGACTCGAAAGCGAACAACGTCAATATTTGGCTCGGCGACCTGAATCGCGGCACCAGCTCGCGCTTTACTTACGATAATTCGGAAGATGTCGGCGGCGTGTGGTCGCGCGACGGCAGCTTGATCGCCTATCGCTCTTTACAGGTGAACGATACAAACGTCTTCGTGAAACAGTCACAAGGGTTGCAGGCTGCCCGATCCATCTTCTCCGTCAAAGAAAACGGTCAGGCGACCGACGATCTCGTTCCGAATTCATGGTCGCTCGATGGCAAGCAACTCCTCGCTACGTTGCAGCCCGCCGCAGGAGGAACGCAACTTGTCCTGCTCGAAACTGCGGGCGGTAAGAGGACGCCGTTTCTCAGCACCAAGTCCAGCGAATCGAATGGACAGATTTCTCCCGACGGCAAGTGGGTGGTCTACGCATCGAATGAGTCGGGCGACTGGGAGGTCTACGCGACCACATATCCCAACGCGGCCGGTAAGTGGCAGGTTTCGCGCGGCGGCGGCTCGGAGCCTCGCTGGCGGGCTGATGGCAAGGAACTTTTCTACATCGGGCCCAAGAGCATGTTGACGGCGGTCTCCGTAGATACTCGAGGATCATTCTCTTCCGGGAACCCCACGCCGCTGTTCCGCGCGCAGCTCCGCGCTCAGGTTTCTTCCACGGATCAGTTTTCTTATGACGTCACCAGGGATGGCCAGCGATTCCTGGTGAACCGCTACGCCAAGCCGCAGCAGGTGGCTCCTCTGCACATCGTCCTCAACGCGACGGCTGGCTTGCAGAAATAAATAGATTTCCTTGCCAGGTGGAAGTCTCGAAAAATATTTTGCATTCTGCGTTCTTCAGTGTAGTTTTTCGCACGCGGGGGTGAGACGTGTGCTTTTCAGCGGCGGCGAACTTTGTTGGCAGCACAGTATTGGCAGGAATCGGCGTCGTCACTCTGACGAAAGTGAGGCACCGGCGCGAAATTCTTTTCGCCGCGTTGCCCACGCTATTTGCCGTTCACCAGTTCATCGAGGGATTTGTCTGGCTGGGGCTCGACGGGATTCTCTCGCCCACCGTGACGCACAACATGGGCGCTGCGTTCATGCTGTATGCGCAGGGGTTGCTGCCTCTTCTGTTGCCGCTCAGCGTTCTGATGTTTGAACCAGAAGGCAAAGATCGCAGGCGCATGGTGCCTTTCGTTGTGATTGGAGGAGGCACGACGCTCTATATGCTGTGGGCGCTCGCGGCCTACCCAACGCAGATTTACGTGGTGGGAAACAGCATCGTGTACGTTAATCAGGGGACAAATTACACGGTGATCGCGATTCTGTACGTGATTGCGACGTGCGGATCGCTGTTCTTCTCGAAGGTGAAAGCGATGGTGCTCTTCGGCGCTGCGAATCTGACGATTCTTCTGATAGTGATGGCGTTCAAGCGCTACGCGTTCACTTCGCTGTGGTGCGCGTATGCTGCGATCGCCAGCATCATCATCCTCGCGTACTTTTGGAAAAGTATCGGTATCCGGCCGTTCAAATACGCGTAGTCTCTCTTAGTCCCCTCGAAGGCTTCGCCTGCCCAATTCGCACGACGAACCGCCGAGGACGAGAGGAAATCCAAAACAAGTTAGCTATCTATGAAGTAAGATAGCTCCGGCACAATCCGCCATGACGTTCAGCCTTCGCAATATCGCCGTTATGCTTGCCGCAGCTTCGCTCACTCATTCTTTTTGCGTTCCGGGTTTCCGCGCAAGACCAGCAGTCGCCTCTCCGCCAGCTCAACCGATGACAAGAGCCAGCTCGCGAGCGTTGCCGGCACTGTGGTGCGCGCAGGGACGGATGAGCCTCTGGGGAAAGCGCACGTGTCGCTTCGCCGGCAGGATGGCAAAGCGACAGGCTCGCACGCCGTGATCACGGGCGCGGACGGAAAGTTCTTGATCGAAGGTGTCGCGCCGGGCTCTTATTACTTCAGTGTGATCCACCTCGGCTATGCCGACAAATCCTATGGCGAGGACAGCGCGGGAGAAGGCGCGGCCATTCTCACGCTTGCCGCCGGGCAGAAAATGGCGGACCTGATATTCCGGCTCCAAAAATACGCTGCAATTTCCGGACGCGTCACGGATGAAGACGGCGATCCCGTGCAGTACGCATACGTAGAAGCGGTGCGGCGCGCGAAGCGGCGCGGGAAAGTGATCGCCGAATCAACAGCACAATCTTTGACGAACGATCTCGGCGAGTATCGCTTGTTCAATTTGCGTCCGGGGCAATATTGCTTGCGCGCTTCTCCTGATTCCTCAGAGCGATATCTAGCCGCAGCCGTTGACCAGCAGGGAGCAGCGTCCGGCGCGAAGACGACGAACAGCTATGTGGTGACGTACTACCCAGAGGTTGCTGATTTCTCTCGTGCGTCGGCGATCGAATTGAACGCGGGAGATGAAATTCCATCAATGGATTTCTCGTTGATCCGTAACCGAACGTACAAGATTCGCGGCCAGATCGTGAATCTCTCAGAAAGCAATTCCGGACCGGCCACGGGAGTCAATGCCACGTCGGAAGATGGTTCCCATTCGATTGGTTTGCACAGTACCGTCAATCCCAATGGTTCGTTCGAGATCTCTGGTCTTGCACCGGGCAATTATCTACTGACAGCGTACGGGCGCGACGACGGACGAATTTCAGCTAGAGGGTTCGCGCGAGTTGCCGTCGTGGATGCGGACGTCGACTCCATACGATTGGAGATCAAGCGCGGCGCGGAGATTCACGGACGAGTGGCAATGGAAGGCATGACGGCGTTGCCCACAACCCTGTTGATATTCCTACGAACCAAAGAAGTTGATTTCGCGATGGCTGGCACGAACGCCCGGGTGAAAAAGGACGGGACGTTTGAAATGCGTGATGTTCTCGATGGTGCGTACCAGATCGAAACCAGGACTGACTGCGAAACGTGTTATCTGAAGGCCGCGAAAGTGAACGACGTCGATGTGATGGAGAATGGATTACAAGTGGCCGGCGCAATTTCGCAGCCGTTGGAACTTGTCTATAGCAACCACAGTGCGAGGGTGGACGGCGTGGTTACGAAAGGCGACGACTTGCCCGCCGTGGGCGCGAAAATAATTCTCGTGCCCGATCAACCCAATCGGAAAGGGGTGCGCCTCGATGAGATCACCACCACCGACCAATATGGGCGATTCACGATCCGCGGTGTGGCACCAGGCGCATACAAGGCTTTTGCGCTCAAGAAATTCGATGAATACTACTTCGATATCGATGATCCCGAATTCATCAAGCCGTTCGAATCGAAAGGCGAGAGCGTGTCCCTCGATGAGAACGGAAAGCAGACGCTGCGGCTCAAGCTTATCGACGTAGATGCGGAAGGCCACTCGAAGTAATCAGCATCGCACCGGATTAAGAATGGTTTGCTTTTCTGAGGTCAGTCACGATTTTCCTGGCCTCTCTCATTCGTTCTTTGTAGTAGTTCGAGCTGATGACGAATTCTTTGCCGCCTACTTTTAAGCGCTCTTTGATTCCTTCTTTTGAGAGGAAGAGGGCCAGCGCTATGTAGGTCTTTATTTCTTTTTCGAGAAATTGAATCGCTTGCTGCTTTGATTCGTCCATTGATCACCTCAAGAATGCGACTGATGTTGCCGTTCAAAAGCAGCGGCGGCGCGAATTCCGCGCTTTCGACGAATTCGATCCACTCACATTCCAGACACGGTGGCGCATCTGCCGCGCCGAATACGGGTTCTGGGTAGCCGTCGATCTCTGTGCGCTAAATCCTTCCGAGGAGCAGAAGAATCACGACGATCACCAGGATCAATCCCACTCCGCCGCTCGGCGCATATCCCCACTGGCGGCTGTGCGACCAGCGTGGAAGAACTCCGAGTAACGCCATTACCAGTATTACGATTAAAATCGTTCCGATCATTTTGTCTCCTTCTTTGCGCTGCTAGCGAGCAACTGCAGACTCGTTTCCTACCGGCGTCTCGAGGCGACTCAACGAACCGGAACGAGTCGCCTCAAAGACCGCGGGCGGAGAATCCCTACAGCACCACGTTGATAGAAACCCGCGTGTCCGGGTAATACGGGTTGAACAGGAAATATTCGCCATCGACGTAGTCCACGTAGACGTCATCGGTGTAGTACCAGCCTACCGGCCAGGGCTGCACGAATCCGAACCAATACCCGCCATATTGAAAGCGCGAGTAGCCGTTAACCAATCGCGGATTGCCCATGTGGAATCTATGTTCTCGGCCGAAGTTAGAATGGAAACGAGCCTCCGGAATTCGGCTCTCACTTCGCGCGCTCAGGCGTAGCGCTGGTTGCGATCGTTGCCGCTGTTCTGCAGCCGCTGTCCGTTGTGGATGTTGCTGTTGCCCGCCGTGCGATTTTGCTTGTTCCTGGTGAGATTTATTCTGCTGTTCTTGCTTCGCGGAATTGGTCTGTTCCTGCTTCTGTTTTTGCTGTTGCTGTTGATTCGTCTTTGCCTGTTGTTCCTGCTGCGACTTGTTCTGCTGTTCCTGCTTTGCGGAATTAGTCTGCTCCTGCTTCTGTTTCTGCTGCTCCTGTTGCCCGGACTTGGCTTGCTGTTGCTGCTTTTCAGGTTTCGCCGCCTGTTCCTTCTTTGCGGGCTTCGGCTGTTCTTCGCGTTGAGCCGGTTTGGCCTGTTGCTGCGGTCGTTCTTGCTTAGCCTGTTCCTGCTGTTTAGCGGGTTTTGCCTCTTGTTCCTGCTTCTGTGGCTTGGCCTGCTCTTGTTGCTTTGCCGGTTTTGCCTGCTCTTGACGCTGCGCTGGCTTGGCTTCTTGTTCGTGATGTTCTTCCTGCGCGAATGCGGGAAGAGCCGTACCGAAGAGAAAAATTAATGATGCTGTGCTGAATATTCCGAGTGCCTTCATCTCTGTTCCTCCATTGCTATCAATTCACAATCCGAGCGGGCCTGCGTTCAAGCCCCAATACGAACGTGCGAGAACGAATGAAATAGTCCGAAAATGTTGAGAAGCCACAAAACCACGGCAATCACTACAACCGCATTCAAGATCGACTTAATCTGCCCCTGCATCGGTATAAAGCTGTTCACGAGCCAGAGCAGTACGCCAACCACAACCAGAACCGTCAGTACTTGAAGCAAAGGCATATCGTCATTTCCTTCTCTGCGCAGAGCAGATACTTTGTCCAGTTTCAAGGCAGTGCGGCATGAAGCAACAAACTAAGGCACTGCCAGGACCGGCCAAAGTGGAGGGGGCCTGCGATTTCCGATGGAGCGAAGCGGGAAACGATGGGATCCGGGGTTAACCTCGCCCCATCGCTTCCCCTACAGGTAGCATCCTAGGCGGGACGACAAACCGATTCTGTTCACTTCTGCACACCTTTGCGACTTGTTTGCGCTCAAGCGCGCGAGCGACGATGCGAATCATAAATACAAGCCGGCAAAGCCTTCCAAGCGCCCAAAAGCCAGCGCAGGTAAGGTGTTCTAGGCCCAGAAATTCCTCGATTCGGCCGGCGCGGCCCGGAAAGTCGTGGAGTTTGGGAATACGCAAACGATCTTTTCGCAGGGCGACCCATGTAAAAACGTCTGTTAAATTCAAATGAGCGGAGTGCGGCTTTCAGTGGAAACGGAAACGGGCAAGGACGCGGTTGTGGCGATCTTGGGTGTTGGGCTGGCAGAATGGGTGGCGACAACGCGGTCACGGGTGAATTTCTTCATGAACAAGTTCCGGAAGCTGGGTTTCATCAAGTACAACGGCGGGCTGCAGATCAATACTTCGCTTATGAGTGTTGTACTTCACGACTAACTCAGGCGTTGCTGGTTTTGCGGCCCGAATCAGACGAGCCGCGGCGGCCCGTAATCTCAACAATTTCAATTCGAAAGTAGACGGGAACAAGAGGACGTTCCGTACCGTGAACGATTGTCTTGGCGTATCCCGGCTCCCACCAGTCCGGGTTGGACTGAAGCAGTTCGTGAGCGATCGAGCGCTCTCTTTGCCAATCCGGCGTATCTGGCAATTCCTCGTAGCGGCCCATAACGACGATGCTAAGCCACTCGTGTGAGGTCACCACCTTGTCGGTTTCTACGCACACCAGCGGATTCGTCCGCATCCAATCGATGTGCTGCCCCACCGTAGAAAAACTGTAGAGGTAGTTCCCGGACAAGCTGAAATAAAACGGTGTGATGTACGGCTGACCGTCCTTCGAGCATGCGAGCCTCCCCAAACGGGTACTTTTCAGGAAGGCAAGGCAATCGCCCTTTATGATTTCCTGGATCAGCATTCACAGCTCCCACTCACACACGTCCTTCTCACAGCAGCGATCCTGATAGCACTTCTCGCGCGAGGAACCACTTAATTGACGTGGATCTGGGTTGTGCTGGGGGAATGTGATTGAGATTTCTTGAAATCCACCGTTTCCCGACGGAGAACGCTGAGCCCACTCAGCGCATCTTCCAGTGCTTGTGCTTCCGTTCGGCTCTCTGAACTGACCTTGATGGCATTCAGACGCAACAGTATCGCCGTCTCTGCCAGATCAACGCGCCCGACAAGTTTGTGCTGATTGGTTTCCATCAAAGCTTCGAGGTAAGGTCCTTGCCACTCCGGAAATTGCAATTCGTTCATCATAGATACTCCTTGCTCCGTTCAATCGTCCCATCAGTTTTTGTTTGATGCGCGCATTGTAGAAACTACCGCGATAAGCGTCTGTTCTGTTTTGCACACTTCGATTGTTTCGTATTCCTTGGCTCTTGCACGCGCGCAGTGGCCCGGCGCGCGGCGCTAGCGTTTGTACATTCCGCCCCATGCGCAACTGGATTATCTCGTGCAAGAACCCTCTCCCATCAGCGGGTTCACGCGGAGAACAACATACGCCTTGCCATTCGAAGCCAGGCATGGCCATAATCCGCAACCGCTAAGGCACAACCAAGCCAAGGCATTCACTCCAAGGAGAATCACACACATGAAGCGTATGTTGTTCTTGTTTACCATTCTCGGTCTCTCCGCGGTTACAGCCAGCCCATTGATGGCCCAGGACAATCCTTTTGTCGGAACGTGGAAGCTGAACGTCGCAAAATCGAAGTACGTAGGCGTGCCGATGCCCAAGAGCCAGACGCGCGAAGTGACCGCTGTCGGCGCAGGCGCAAAATACTCATTCACCGGAGTTGCCGCGGATGGAAGCTCTGTGGAATACAGCTTCACGACCAATTTTGACGGTAAGGATGCCGCTGTCACCGGAACGGGAATGCCCGGTGGCGCTGACGCAATCGCACTCAAGCGTGTGGGGACCCATAAAACGGTAGGAACATTGAAAAAGGGCGGCAAGGAAGTCGGACACGCCGAATCTGAGGTATCAAAAGACGGAAAAGTCGTAACCGTTAAGACAAAGGCAAAGGGCGCGGACGGCAAAGAAGTCACCGCCGAGAGCGTCTACGACAAACAATAAGTAGGTACGATACGCGAACGGGGGCGGTGCGCGATTTTCAATTTTGCTTTGCGAGAAACTATGCGCCCGCCCCTCGAGACGCGATCGAAGGATATTCGGCGGTTCGCTCTGGATTCTCAATCCGATTGATTGCAGAGCGAATCATCTGGCGATAGAAGCCGCACTGTGCCTCACGGAGCGATTGTCCACCATCGCGAATAGGGAATGAGAAGAATGGAAGGCTCCAACCGGCGTCTGATGTGGCATGGAATGTTCCTGTTTCTCCTCGGATTGCTGACCGGTTTTGCTGAACAGCATTTCGCAAATATCCGGATGGGACTTGCCGCGCATCTCGAAGGCGTAATGAACGGCACTTTCTTGATCGCATTGAGCGCTATTTGGCCCGAAGTGAGACTCTCGCCGCCGGCGAAGACGATTGCTTACTGGCTGGTGTTATACGGCGCGTACGCGAACTGGCTCGTCACATCGCTCGCCGCTGCTTTTGGCACCGGCGCCCTTTCTCCGATCACGGCGGCTGGACGAAGCGGTCAGCCGTGGCAGGAGAGCTTCGTGAAGTTTGCGTTCTTCAGTGTAGCCATCGCGATCGTGACGGCTTCGGTGCTGGTTCTTCGCGGCCTTCGGGCGAAAGCTCAAACGTAAAGACGCGCCTTTCCGCGAGGTTGTTCGTTTGTGATGGCAAGAATCAGATTTTGCAGAGAGGCAACATGCCCTCGAAACAAGTTGGTCCCGAATGAGCGTCCACGGCTATCACGGCAGGATCCTGAAGTTGGATCTGGCGAATGGATCTCTCAAAGCCTGAGGAACCCGGCGCACAGTTTTACAGAAATTATCCCGGGCCCGCGCTGTTCGGCACCTATTACCTCCTGAAAGAAACTAAAGCGGGCATCGATCCGTTTGCTCCTGAAAGTCTTTTGATCTTCGGCTGTGGAGTTGCGGGCGGCAATCTTGGAACCGGACTCGCGCGCTTCGGAGTGGTAGCAAAGTCGCCGCTCTCGGGAGGAATTTTCGAGAGCCGCTGCGAAGGACCCTTTGCGCGCGGGCTGAAGGGTTCTGGGTATGACGCGCTGATTCTGCGCGGAAAATCGCCGCAGCCAAGCTACTTGCTGATCGACGGCGGAAAATGCAACCTCTTGCCGGCCGGTGATCTGTGGGGAAAAAACACAGCGGAAGCGACGGCTGCGCTCGAAGCCCGCCACGGACGCGGCGCGCAGGTGGCCGTGATCGGACCTGCGGGCGAGAATTTGGTTCGCTTCGCCGGAATCGTGTGTGGGGGCGCGCACCAAACGCAGCGCGGCGGCATGGGCGCTGTGATGGGGTCGAAAAATCTGAAAGCCGTGGTGATCGTGAATCCAATTTATCCCGAGGTGGCCGACGCGGCGAGTATCGCTGCTCTCGACAAGCTTTTCCGCGACGAGGGAATCACGAACAACGCGCTGAATCTTTGGCAAAAGCAGCCGCCGGGCTGGTCCTACTGGCTCGACAACGTATTGGAGCCTGGATACGTATTTTCGCGCAACGGACAAAGGCACGACTACACGCCGCCCGCAAGTTTCGCGAAAGATAAATACACGTCGTACATGCGCCTTGAAAGCGAGTGTCCGGGCTGCGCTAACGGTTGCGTGAAATCTTTCAGCACCGGGCGGCTGACGAAAGACGATCGGTTCGGCGGGACGTCCTGGGAGACGCTTTCCTCGTTCGCAATCAATCTCGATTTGAGCGACCTCGAAGCGTATTTCGACATGAACACGCAGTGCATGCTCCAGGGGCTCGATCCCGTGTCGACAGGCAACGTGCTGGGCTTTGCGGCAGAATGCTTCGAAAAAGGCGCGCTGACAAAAACAGATTTGGGATACGAATTTGGATTCGGCGAGGCGGCGGACAAGAATGGCGTCCGCTTGATCGAAGATATTGCGCGGCGGCGCAGTGCTGGCGATACGCTGGCCGAAGGAGTAAAGCGCGCTGCGAAAAAGATTGGAAAGGGCTCGGAGGCGTTCGCGCTGCATGTGAAGGGCGTCGAGTGCATCGCGATCGAGGGACGATCGCAAACGAACCTCGCGATGGGATTCGCCACAGCTCCGGTCGGTCCGCAAGGCGACATCTGCGAGCACGATTGGGACTACGACGTGACGGTTGGCTGGAGCCACACGCTCGATCGCAGCGCGACGATGGGAATTTACGAGCGAATCCCGATGGGATTGCAATCGCCCGCGAAAGTTCGAAATTATAATGCGCTAAATCTCGTTTGGAGCGGGACGGATGGCGTAGGCGTCTGTCTCTACGCTTGCGCGCCGACGCGCTACCTGAAACTCGAACAGATCGCCGAGCTCGTGAGTGCTGTGACGGGTTGGGATTTCAGCAGCCATGAATTGTTTCGAATCGGCGAGCGCAGAAATGCGTTAATGCGCATGTACAACTACCGCGAAGGGTTGAGCGCGGCGGACGATACGTTGCCGGAACGCTTCTACACCGAGCCGATTCGCGCCGGCCGGCACGCAGGAGCCGTGATCGACCGGGCGAAGTTCCGCGAGATGATCCAGACTTACTACGAAATGTGCGGATGGGACGCCGCCGGACGCCCGACGATGGCAAAACTCTACGACATGCACCTCGAATGGCTGGCAGAGCCACCTGCGAGTTGAGCTGCGTGAGACGAGGAATTCCAGAGTAGAAAAGCGGGTTCGCCGTGGTTCTATCGAATTTCGATTTCCTGGAAGCCGAAACCCTGCAACATTCCGGAAATTGTGCTTCGCGCGTTGTCGGCGGCAGTCTTGAGAATTCCATCCTGGAGCGCGGCCTGCTGCAGTTGACGCTCGGCTTCTTCGCGAACTTCGCTTTCGAGGTTGGGGTCCGGGGAAGAAAATAAACCCGTGTCGCGGGAATATACCTTCGTTCTCGCGTTGTCGATTCGCGTGCTGAATATCTCGGCTGCCGGCAAGTGAATCGAAACTTTTTGTTTTTGCACTAACACATCCCCCGGCTGCAATTCCGCCAGATTAATTCCTCCAACCACTTCTCCGTGCACTACAAGCAGCAGGCGGTCGCCTACGAGGAACTTCGGCAGGTATTCGTTGGCGTGCTCGCCCGAGATAATCTTATCCATCGTGTAGCTTACGGTTTCCAGGCGCTGCAGTTGCCGAATTTGGCGGACCACCGTCGGCTGATCCACATTGAGTTGAGTGCGTCCTCCGTGCAAAAAGCTGAGCAGGTGCAAAAGCCCAAGCCCGGTCGATGCCCAGATCAGCGCGCCGATCAGAACCACTGCGAGCACCGCACCGCCAAAGGCAGCCGGGATCCACGAGTAACGCTTTGATGAGTCTCCTCGCGGTCCGTGAGTTTCTGGGTCGTTAGCGAAAGGAAGATTGTCGGTCATTGTCTGATGTTCAGCGAGCCGTCAAGTCAATCGTCAAAAGCGAGATATCGTCCTTGTGGCCTTCGCCCGGGGGCTGTTCCAGCCAGCGAGCGAGTTCGAGCATCAGCTCGTCCGCAAACGCGGCGGCCGGAAGTTTGCTGTTCTTTTCCATGAACTGCATGAAGCGAGCGGTTCCGAATTCTTCTTCCGCAGGATTGTTCGTTTCGAGGATTCCGTCCGTATACAGGACGAACCTGTCACCAGCCTCGATGGGAACCTGCAGCGAATCGTATGCGGCTTCTTCAAATTGGCCCATCACCAATCCATTTTCCAGCAGTTGACTGGCGGCACCCGTTGACTTGCGGCAAAGCAGCAGCGGCGGATGGCCTGCGCCCGCGTACGTCAAAGTGTTTTTTTCCAAATCGACAAACGCGTATGCCGCTGTGACAAAATTATGCTGGAATTTCCCGCAAAGGGCCTGATTCAAGCCTGCCAGAACTTTCGCCGGTTCCGAAGCGTGGCGCACCTGCGCAGTGAGAGCCACCTGCAGCATCGATGCGATAAGGGCGGCAGGCAAGCCGTGGCCTGAAACGTCCGCCATCAGAATGCCGATGTGCGTTTTGTCGACGACGATGAAATCGTAAAAATCGCCCGCCACCGAAGTCATTGGAATGTAGCGCGCCACAATGTCCATGCCGGTGATCTTGGGGGTGCTGCTCGGCAGAATGGACAATTGAATCTGCCGCGCCATTTCCAGTTCCGCGTTGATTTCAATCAGCTGTTTTTCAATCTGGGCGTGGGCTTCGCGCAGCATCAGATGAGTACGCACGCGCGCCTTCACAACCGCGGCCGAGAATGGCTTGTGAATGTAATCGACTGCACCCACTTCGAAACCTTTGGTTTCGTCTTCGGCATCCGTCTGGCTCGTAAGAAAAATTACCGGGATGTCGCGCGTGTCGGGATTTGCTTTCAAGCGGCGGCAAACTTCGTAGCCGTCCATTTCCGGCATCATCACATCCAGCAAAATTAGGTCCGGCTTCTCTTTCGCCGACGCGATCGCAAGGGCCTTTTCGCCGCTCGTCGCGACCTTCGTCGCGAACGAATCTTTCAGAGCGCCGGTAATTACGCCAATATTGATGGGCGTGTCATCGACTACCAAAATCAGTTTCTGCGGCAGCGTTACGGACATGGTCTTACTCCAGTTGAATGGCCAATCGGGCGGCGATTTCTGCTACACATTTCAATGCACCACTAAAATCAAAATTGCCGACGAGAGTGCTGAGCGCCGTAATTTCCGATCCGGTCAGCACTTTCGCGAGCTCGGGCTGCGCGTCCAAAATGAAATCGGCTGCTTCGCCATCGTCGTTTGCGAGCATCTTCTTTAAGCGGCTCAAGGGCACCACTACCGTGGCAGCGTCGGCAGGCGCGGACGGCGCGGTTTCTGTGGCCGCTTCACTGGGAAGCGCCGATCGAATTGCCTGAACTGTTGTGCTGAGTGACGCAGACATCGCGTCCAACAGAGGCTGCGGATCTTGCCCGGCTTGAATCGTCGCTTCCACTTTCGCGGCGGCTTCCGCCGCAGCTGTCGCGCCGAGATTTGCGGCAGCTCCTTTCAACGAATGAGCTGCGCGTGCGGCGGTTGCGGTGTCGCCCGCAGCGAGCGCGCCGCGAATCTCTTCCACGGCGGTCGACTCCGCAAACTTACGCAACAGCATCTCGTAGCGTTTGGGATTTCCCCCCGTTCGGCGCAGCGCGGATTTTGTGTCAACACCTGCAATCTCAATGGAATCGCTTTCAGCAGCGCGAGTAGGATTTGGCGCGCTGCTCTTTGCTGCTGCAGTCGCCACAGGTGCAGCGGCGGTGTTCTCTCGTGGCTTGATCCATCGCAGCAACGCAGCGAAAAGTGCCTCGGGATCGATGGGCTTTGAAAGGTGGTCATTCATCCCGGCTTCCGTGCATTTTTCGCGATCGCTCTCCATCACGTTCGCCGTCATTGCGATTATGGGAAGCGACTGGTATTGAGGCTTCAATCGAATCGTTCGCGTGGCGGCGAGGCCATCCATCACGGGCATTTGCATGTCCATCAGCACCAAATCGTAATTGTTCTCGCCGACCATCCGAACCGCCACTTGTCCGTTCTCAGCGATGTCAATCGTCAGTTGGGCATCCTCGAGCAGGCCTAGCGCGACTTCGCGATTCAGTTCGTTGTCTTCGACGAGCAAGACGCGCGCGCCGCGAATTTGTCCAACTTCTAAGGTAGGACCGGCTGGCGTTTCGTAACTCTTGGACTCCGGTGCGCCGAGGACTTCGACAGCTGAATCGAAGAGCATCGACGCCGTGACAGGCTTGATCAGAATATTTGCGAATGAGTTCTCTTCGGCCTGTTTCAGTACTTCTTCGCGGCCGTAGGCGGTGACCATCACGAGGTGCGGGCGAATCGAGAGATTGGGCAGCGCTCGAATCCGTTTGCCCGTCTCGAATCCGTCGAGCCCAGGCATTTGCCAGTCCAGGAAAACGATTTCGTATGGTTTGTTGCTTTCCGCAGCGCGCCGCACCATTTCAATTCCTTCCAACCCGGAAGGAGCTTCGTCCGCCTCAAACGTCATGCCGATGAGCATGCTCGAAAGCACGGCGCGAGCCTGCGGATTATCGTCAACGATCAGAACCCGGCGGCCGCGAAGGTCAGGAGTGATGGTGCGACGCTGGGTAGCTGAACCGTTGCCGAGCCGGGCGGTGAACCAGAACGTGCTGCCCCTTCCCATCTCGCTCTCGACGCCGACATCTCCGCCCATCAGCTGCGCGAGGCGTTTCGAAATCGCGAGTCCCAACCCGGTGCCGCCGTGTTGGCGGGTGGTGGAAGCATCCGCCTGCTCGAACGCCTGAAATAGCCTGCCCATTTGTTCTTTGGTGAGGCCGATGCCAGTGTCGCTCACCGAAAAATGGATCAACTGGCCTTCAGGATCTTTTTCCTGGATCCGGGCGCGAACGATGATTTCGCCTTGCTCGGTAAATTTCACGGCATTGTTGCAGAAGTTAATCAGAATCTGACCAAGCCGCAGCGGATCGCCCTTGAGTTGCCTGGGAACCGCGGATTCAACGTCAAAAATAAGCTCGAGCCCTTTCGCGGAGGCTTTCTCAGAAATCAGGTTGCTCACATTCTCGAGCACCTTCTCCAAATCGAACTCGATCGTTTCCACCGTCAGCTTGCCGGCTTCGATTTTCGAGAAATCCAGAATGTCGTTGATGATGCCGAGCAAGTGCTGGCCGGAAAGTTGAATTTTCCTTACGTAGTCCCGCTGCCTCGGATTCAAATCCGTTCGCAACGTCAGGTGCGACATGCCGATGATCGCGTTCATCGGGGTGCGGATTTCGTGGCTCATGTTCGCGAGGAAGTCCGACTTGATCTTCGTAGCTTCCTCCGCCACTTCTTTGGCTCGCCGCAATTCTTCGCCAGAAGCTTCCAGCGCCTGGTTGATATTTTCCAATTCCTCTTTGCGGGAGCTGAGTTGGCGTTCGGACGATGCCAAAGATTCAGCCTGGGCCTTCGTCTGATCGAGAAGCTCTCTGGTCGCGAGATTCCCAGACAATATTTCGGCGCTGAGTGCAATGGTAGGCAACAAGGAATCGAGTAAGACTCGCTGGCGCTCCGACAGCGCTGCATTTGTCGCTAGTTCAATGACGGCAGTCGATTCCCCATCATTGACCACCGGAACAAAGAGGATTTTCCCGATCGTCAAGACTCCCATGCCTGCGGAGATTCGCACTTGTTCTCCGGCAGCAATTTCAAGGATGCGCCGCTCCGCTGCCGCTTGCCCCGCCAGTCCCTCACCCAACGCGAAATCGCTGGAGGCGGCTGAATCGGCGAGCGCAAACGCATAAGCGCGCGCAAAGCGTTTGCGGCTCACGTCTGCAATATAGAACGCGCCGTAAATCAGCGGAATGGCCTGCGACAGGCGCGAAAATAAGGCTTTCCCGAATCCAGGATAGTCTTGAGCCGATTGCACGGCTTCCAGTGTCGATCCCACTTCCGCCTTTATCCACGCTTGCGTTTCGCGTTCGCGGGCGCCGAGTTGCAGCGTACCCAGTGCTCGTCCGATTTCACCAATCTCATTCTTGCGATCAAGAAAAGGAATGTTCTGATTTAGCTTTCCACCGGCCAGGTCTTGAATGCTGCCCTGCAGAGACAGCAGTTCGTTCACTACTTTTGTCTCTACGATGAAGAAGGCAGCAGCCCACGATGCCAACAAGCCGAAGCCAATCACGAGCCAGGTGATCAATGCCGCTTGATGCGTTTCGCGGGTCAAATCATCGGAGCGCTGATCGATATATTTTTGCAGATCCTCCATGATCTCGACCGTGGGCTGGCGCGCCTGCTGTATCTCGTGGATTACGCCTCCATGCATCAAACCAAGAGCCTTCACATTGTCGCCGGCTAAGGCTGCCGCCCGGACAGGGTGGGCGTCAGTTTCCGCCCGATCGAAGAGAGCCGTCGCGGCGTTGATCTTGTCTGCGCGCTCAGGGCTTTGTTTGAGTGCCGCCGCCATCGCTGCGTCGTAATTGACACGAATTTTCTCTAATTCCTCGTCGATCGCCCGTCTCCGATCCGGGTCAGCCTCGTCAACCAGCTCGTAAAGAAATAGCCCGAAGCGATTGGAATGCGCTCGCGCTTCGCCGACGTGTCTGAGCGCTTCCACCTGGTTGTCGAGCAAATCGCTATACCGGCGATCGATCGTCTTGATTGCAAACGACGAATACACGCCCGCCACCACCACCATCAAAGCGAGCGGAATCATGGCAATCAGCAGTTTCCGCCGCAGTCTTAAATTTGTAAAAAACCCCATCCGATTCGCTCCAACAGGCGCTTAGCGCAAGTCAAGAATCCGGCAATCGCTACAAACTCTTGCGACCGGAATGACCGACCCGTGCCGAAGACAGCTGCCGACCGTCGTTTCGGCCCGATCCAACCGATGTAGTCGAAGATTATATGAGAAAGGACTCGCGGCGTACCGTCATTAGTAACGGTCGCGCCGGCGCCTTCGATTGAATGCTCGTGTGGTCCGAGCGTTACCGGTGAACCGAGGCGTTCTCTGCTTATTTCTTCGGCATCTTCGGATAGAGGAACGCAATTTGCATCCTCATGCCCCACGGAGAGGTGCCAGAGGGACGCACCGGGTTGCCGTAAAACTGCAGGCTGAGATTCACGGGTTGGGGGCCGAGCCGCATGATGCGGCCGATGCCGCCGCCGAACGGAACTGTCCAGCGATTGGGGCTGTCAACTTCCCAATTTGCCGTGATGATCGGCGACATCGAAAGAAACCAACCCTTCTGAAGATTGTAGTTGATGAAATACTGCAGCGTCATTTGGTTTACGTCGAGGCGGTCGGAATCACCCGCAACCGACCAGACGTTGTTCACCAATGCGCCTATGGTCCACTTGCCGGGTTGAAGGAGCGCCACCACGGAAGGCCCGATTCCAAATTTCCCCTGGCCGAGCACCGAGTTGGTAGCCGTTGGAATCAAGAACGCCGGGCCAACACCCCAAATTAATTTGCCGGGCCTGGCAGGCGAGAGAAAAAACGTGGGGTTCATGTCTCCAAGCCCGAATTCACCGCCCGTATTCTGAGAAGGATCGGGCTGCCAGAGAATCGGTTGGATCACGCGTGTGATCAGCATCCAGTTATCGCTGATGCGGGCGGGAATCACGGGCTGGATATTGATCACGTCCTGTGTTCGATCAAACGGCCCGATATTGAAATTGTTGTTATTCTGAATGGGCACGCTGACGAGGCTAGCGACCGGGTTTTGCGTGGCCTTCTGCAAATCTTCCGTGCTCGCGGCGGGAGCAGCGGCACCTGGCTGTTGTTGTGCGAAAGCAGGAACTGCACAGAAAGCGAGCGCGAACAGGGCGGCACTGGCGACCATTGCGGCAGATTTTTTCATCGAGTGTTCCTTGGAACGCAGGGTGAGTTCGACCTTCGCCAAGTGTACCTTCTCCCGGAGCGAGGTGATAGGAATTGCCCGCTCGAGCGATGCACGCCGTTACTCGCTGCCAACGCTGCAGTGTCCGCCTTCGGAGTCAATGAACTGCGCGAGCGTGCCGCCGAAATCCTGCTTTGTCGGCGGCATGCTGAACTTCACCCCCTTCGCCATCATCTCTTCGTAGAATTTCTGGATGCCGGGAACCTTGAAGCCTAGTTCGACCGATCCTGCCGGATTCTTTTCCGACGCACGGTGCAGCGCAAGTGTTGTCTCGCCGGTGGCGAATTCGCTCCACTCGGGCGATTCAAACTTTAATTCGAATCCGAGCACGTCGCGATAGAACTTCACTGCGCGATTCATATCAGCCACATATTTGATCGCATAACCAAATTTCATGGCGCATGTCCTCCCAAGGAACGCAGAATGTCCCGCCCCGGCGAGAAGTGTGAATCGATTCGGCCGCCGGTCTTGTCCCCAGTGGCAGCCGCTACCCATTTGACTATGAATCAGTCGAACCGTGAGACAGCCAAATTGGAATTTCGCCGCTCCGGGCGGGGACCTCAATGGTCCAGGAGAACGTCTGCCGCGGCCTCCGCGACAAACCAGGCGCTAGACCAATTATGCTCACTCGAAATTGAGATTCAGTCCCGAGGGATCGATCCTGAGAATGATCCGACTTTGCGGCAGCGTTTCTGGAACCGCCCCGACTCGTCGCGCCGATGTTTCCTGTTACAATGAATCTTGGAGTTGGCCTGCAACGCAGGTGTCGTTGCGAAAGCCTATTTGAACCAACACTGGATCCCCGGGAGCCCGCGTCGTCCTGCCCTTGTGCAGTCCTGGGCCGGCTTGCCGGCTCATGACAGCCTTAAAGCAGGCGCAGGGCACCCACCTATTCGTGGGGTTCAGGGCCTAGCAATGCACGGCGGAGTGGACCGCTCCTAAATTGTAGTTTTTCCGCCGCTGCGAATCTGATTTCAGAAAGCGAAACGTGAAAATCTTATTTGTCGGAGACATCGTCGGGTCGCCCGGCCGCAAAATCGTACACGACCGCCTCGCAGACGTCCTTTCCCAGCGCCAGATCGATCTCTGTATCGCCAACGGCGAAAACTCCGCTTCCGGTTTCGGCATCACGCCGCGCCTCGCTGAAGAACTTTTCTCCTGCGGAATTGAGGTAATCAGTGGCGGCAACCACATCTGGGATCGTAAGGAGATTCTCGATTTCTTTCCGCACGAGCCGCGTTTATTGCGTCCCGCCAATTTTCCGAATGGATTGCCCGGCGCCGGGCTCTACGTCGGTAAGACGAAAAGCGGCACAGGCTATGCGGTGATGAATCTGCAGGGCCGCACGTTCATGGCTTCACTGGACGACCCGTTCCGCACCGCGGATCGCGAACGCGCGAAAATCCCCGCTGACGTGAAAGTAATCGTCGTCGATATGCACGCCGAAGCCACTTCCGAAAAGCAAGCAATGGGCTGGTATCTCGATGGCAAAGTCTCCGCCGTCCTCGGCACTCACACGCATGTTCCGACCGCCGACGAACACGTTCTACCCGGAGGCACCGCCTACATCACCGACGTCGGCATGACGGGCCCGCACGATTCCGTGATCGGCATGGAAAAACTCGGAGTACTGCAGCGCTTTCTTGACGCCATGCCCGCCCGCTTTACCGTCGCCGAAGGTGACGTGCAGATGAACACAGTCCAACTCGACATCGACGAAGCCACCGGCCGAGCCCGCTCGATCCAGCGCCTGAATTTCCGCCTCGACTGAATGCACCAAGCGCAGACGGCGACTTCAATCGTAGACCGCAACCGGCCGGAAGGCTGAACGTAGTCTCCGGAACGCCGGCGTCTCGCCGGCTCTTTTGATTTCATCGTTGACCTTGCAACGATTGTAGACACGCACTGGACCTGGCGTAACCCCGCTAACGAATTGGCTCACACGCCGTCTGACACAGAACGAATCCGGGCTGGAGTGCCTGATGAAAAGCGCGAAAATAATAATTCCAATCTTCGTGATCGCGCTCGCATTCGCGCAGCACACGCCGGCTCAATCCACTTTCCACGCGAACAACGCGCGCACAGGTGTCTACGATTCGCCCGGCCCGGCGAAATTCACCGGCGTGAAGTGGACGTTCAAAACGAACGGACCAATCGTCGGCTCACCCGCAATCGCCGGAGGCGTAGTTTTTATCGGCAGCCTCGATGGCTCGATGTACGCCATCGATCAGGAAACCGGCCAGCAGAAATGGAAGACAGAACCCACCGACAGCATTGCGTCCTCTCCCGCCGTTGCGGATGGAATGGTCTACTACCTTAGCTACGACCGCGCACTGTACGCCGTTGCTGCTGACAGCGGCGCTGTGAAATGGCTTTTTGCGACGAGTGGCGAAAGGAGATTCGAGGCGAAGGGATTGCATGGTCTTGTGCCCACCGATCAGAACATCGCCGATCCGATGGACACATTCTTGTCGTCGCCCGCTGTTTTCAACGGCCGGGTATATTTCGGCAGCAGCGATGGCCACGTCTATGCCCTCGATGCCAAATCGGGTGTGCTTTCGTGGTCGTTCGTCACAAAAGACGTGGTTCACGCGTCGCCCGCTATCGCAAACAACACCGTCTACATTGGAAGTTGGGACAGCTATCTTTACGCTCTCGATGCGGAAACCGGCGCGGAGAAATGGCGCTTCAAGACCGGAGAGGATCCCATCATTCACAATCAGCAAGGATTTCAGTCGTCACCAGCGGTCGTCGACGGCACTGTCTACGTCGGTTGCCGCGATGGCCATGTCTACGCCGTCGACGCAGCGACCGGCTTGAAAAAGTGGGACTACTCGACGAGTCAATCCTGGGTGAATGGAACGCCTGCGGTCCGCGGAGGAGTCGTCTACGTCGGCACTTCGGATACGCACCGTTTTCACGCAGTCGATGCGAAAACAGGCCGCTTGCTATGGGTGTTCGATGCGAAGGGTCTGATTTTTGGCTCTGCAGCTCTCGCCGGAAATCTCGCATATGTCGGAGCCTTCAACGGGCGTCTCTTCGCCATCGACACGACTTCCGGCCAGCTTGCCTGGCAGTTTCAAACCGACAGCGCGAAGAACGATCCGCTAAAGGTTCTGAATCCCGACGGCAGTAATACGAAATCGCAGCAGACCTTTCACAACTTCTTGGATATGACGCTGTATCTTTATCGCGCGTTCTCCGTCGGCGCGATCCTTTCCTCTCCAGCCGTCGATCGCGACTCGCTGTATTTCGGCAGCGCCGACGGTTACGTCTACGCGATTCACTAAAAGCCTTTTCGCCGTCCCGTAGCGGCTCGGAATTCCGTGCCCTCTCAAGCGAGCCGTACTCCGCGACCGAAGGATCTCAGCTCTGCCTGCTTGGCGTCCATGCTCAGTTCGCGCACTAATCGCGTACAATCCGTGCAACTCGCCGCGTCCACCGTGCGTCTCTTAAGGGGGTTTCGACTGTTCACCTGAACTGAAAATGAATTTCCGACTACACCTCGGGGTTGTCGCCGTCTTCGTGTCTTGCGCTTTCCTTGGCACACATCTCATGTCGGCCGAAAAGGACGCGCAACAGGATATTGTCGCACGCGCACGTGTACTTCCCGGCGTTGGTCCCGGGCTGATCTCTCTCAAGCGCGACGCTGCCGGCCGTTATTATGCCGCCGCCTCTCCTGGCAATGTGATCTTGATTTTCTCCCCGGACGGTAAGCGTGTCGGCGAAATTCCCGACGCGAGCTCTCCTGACCCGAAGAAGAACGCAAAGATCGTCTTCGCGGACGCGCTCGACGTTGATTCCGCTGGACGCGTGTTTGTCGCCGACCGCGGCGCAAACGCCGTGAAGATTTTTGCGCCCGATGGCGCGCTTGCCGCCACAATTCCGGTCCCCGGGCCTACGTCCATCGCCGCGCTTCCCGGTGACGAGTTCGTGGTCACCTCGCTGCGTTACCGCCGCCTCATGATGATCTATGGCGACGCCGGCATTCTCACGCGGGCAATCGGCGATCCGGGAGATTTTTCTGCGCACTTCGATCCTAACCGCACACCGGACCTGGGCCGCGTCTCAGCGGATCCCGCCGGTAACATTTATTTCGTCTTCTCGTTCTTGCCCGTGCCGACCCTGCGAAGATTCGATCGGTTTGGATACGCCGGAACTGAAATTTCGCTCGATCAATTTGCGCAGGACGCCAGGTCTCGCGACTTGCTTTCGTTGGACCACCACGACGAACCACCCGCAGCGAAGCCGGTCATCGATTCGGTGGGAGTGGATCCGGTGACGCACGAAATCTGGATCGCAGTGGGTAATGAGTTGCTGCGCTTTGAAAATCTCGGCGTTCAGATCGCGTCGTATCGAACGCTCTCGCCGGCGGGCGCCCGCCTCGTCCCGAAAACAATTCTTATCGAGCCCGATCGCTTGCTCCTCGGCACCGATTCGTTCGGTATTTTCGAGTTTGCAAAACCCGCCAAGCCTGCCGCAAATACAAGCGCGCACTGATATGCGTGCTGATCGCAAATTTTTCTGTTCGCTCGCAGAGATTTTTTCAGTTTGCCGCAGAAAATCTGCGTTCATTCGTCGCGAACTGCAATTTCTCGCTGTGGAAAACCTGTGGGTATTGTGTGGAGTACACGCTTCCGATTCGCTCAATTTTCTCTTGCTGTCTGCGTTGCGTTTAGGCAGAATCCCGTCTCGCGATTCTCTTGATGCAAGCAACACGGGCATTCATCGACGGCTCACTCGCGGGCGCGGGTCGCCACTCGAATCTGAAAGGCCAGACCAAAAGCCTCACCCAGCCGTGATTTAATTTTCCACAACATTTCCACACCGGTGGAAATTGTTCGGGGGCTTATTTTTACTATGAACCTGTGGGACAAGATTCTTCAGCACACGGAACGGCGCGTCAATCCCCACAGCTTCGCCACCTGGTTTCGTCCCACTCGCCAGGAGTCGGTCGAAAACGATCGCCTTGTCATTCGAGTTCCCACCCGCCTTTTTTGCAAACGCCTCACCGAAACCTACGGCGAACTTTTGCAGGCGGTCCTAACGGAAATCGGCAAACCGCAGCTAGCACTCGAGTTTACGTGCCTGGAATCGGAAGCACCGGTGGCGAGCAGCGCCACTCAACCCCAGGCACAGGCCAAACTCGACTTCGATTCGACGAATTATCAGCTGAACCCGCGCTACACGTTTGACACTTTCATTGTCGGCGCCTCGAACCAGTTTGCGCACGCAGCCGCGGTGGCTGTCGCCGAGCAACCCTCCAAGTCCTATAACCCTCTGTTCCTTTACGGAGGAGTAGGGCTTGGCAAGACTCACTTGATGCAGGCGATTGGCCACGCGCTCAAGCGCCGCGATCCTTCGATTCGCCTCACTTACGTAAGCGCGGAAAAGTTTACCAACGAAGTGATCTCCTCGATTCGTTTCGAGCGAATGGCTGCGTTCCGCGACCGGTTCCGCACGATGGACGTGCTGATGATCGACGACATCCAGTTCATCGCCACGCGCGAACGAACTCAGGAAGAGTTCTTTCACACGTTCAACGCGCTCTACGATCAGCAGAAGCAGATCGTGATTTCGTCGGACTGCCCGCCCAAAGAAATCTCGTCGATTGAAGAGCGCCTCCGCTCGCGTTTCGAATGGGGCCTCATCGCGGACATCCAGCCACCAGACCTCGAGACCAAAATCGCGATTCTGCAGAAGAAGGGCGACAACGAGCACGTTTCGATCCCGGACGACGTAGCTGAATACATTGCTCGCGCCATTAAGTCCAACATTCGCGAGCTCGAAGGTGCCCTGATCCGCCTGATGGCCTTTGCTTCGCTCACCGGCGCTCGCATCGATCTTCCCACCGCGCAGCAGGTCCTAAAGAACATCATCGAGACTCAGGATAAAAAAGTCACCATTGAGCAGATTCAGAAGCGCGTCGGCGAAGTATTCGGCCTTCGCGCCCAGGACTTGAAAGTGCGCAGCAACTCGCGGGTGATCGCCTTCCCGCGCCAGGTGGCGATGTTCCTTGTGAAACAGCTCACCTCGGCCTCGCTGCCGGAAATTGGCCGGCAATTCGGCGGCAAGCACCACACCACCGTTCTTCACTCCATCCACAAGATCGCGAACCAGCGCCTCACCGATAAAGATTTGAACAAAACGATCAACAGGCTGCTCGATTCGTTCGGCTAGGGCTAACGGTCCCGTCCTAGCCGATCCTTTGTCCGTTGGTGTACTACTAGAACTTCTCGTCCATGCATGCCCAGATGTGCTCGCAGGATTAACCGTGAAACTACTCTTCAACCCATCTGCATGTGTACCGATTCGGTCATCCGTGAATCTGCGCGCGCTTCTATCCGTGGATCCATCTGTGCGTTGGCCTGTGAATGCTTTGTGGAAACTTCCCGGCGGCATTCAAAACCTGCGCCTCGGTGCGGCGTTTCCTCCGAGGCGCGAGTGTGTCCACAGCACGGTTTCGGCTCGAACGGACGTCCGCAGCGTCACTTGCGGCGATTTCCGCAATATCCACAGCTCCGGCGACTACGACGGGGTTTATATATTTATTCAGTTAGAGAAAAGCAGTAAAGTACCCGTAGCAGGATAAGGGGAGCCACCGCATGACGGAAGCAACGGCATCTGCTCGTGCCACTCAAGAAGAAAAAGGAACTGGCCCGATGGAATTCAGCGTAAAGAAATTTGACCTGCTCGAAGAGCTGCAGCTCACTCAGGGTGTCGTCGAACGCAAGACGACGATTCCAATCCTTTCGAATCTTCTGTTCGAAGCGAAGGGTAATCGCCTGACGATCACCGCCACCGATCTCGAGCTGAGCATTCGCACGTCCTGCGAAGCCAAAGTTAAAAAAGAAGGCTCCGGAACGATCCCCGCGAAAAAACTTCTCGAGCTCGTTCGCCTGCTTCCCGAAGAAGAGATTCGATTCAAACTGCTCGAAAATCATTGGGTGCACATCACCTGCGACCGCAAGAACTACAAGCTCGTCGGCATGTCGAAAGAGAATTTTCCCGCGCTGCCTACATTTCCGCACGCGCTTGTGAAAATTCCGGCAAAGCTGATTGCTGATGAGATCGCCAAGACCACCTTCGCGATCTCTCTGGAAGAGTCACGCTATACGCTGAACGGCGCGCTGATGGTCCTAAAGCCAGGTTCGCTCGCCATGGTCGCGACGGACGGCCACCGCCTCGCGATGGTCGAGCGCGACTACAAATTCGAAGGCTTCTCCGCGGAGACGCGTGTTCTCGTTCCGAAGAAAGCGATGACGGAAGTGCAGCGCCTCGCCGCAGAATCCGGCGACGACGGTCAGGTGGAGTTCGCGCAAGACGAAAGTCACCTCTTCTTTCAGTTTGGCCGCCGCCTGCTCACGTCGCGCAAACTTACCGGCCAGTTCCCGAACTACGAGGCCGTGCTGCCGCGCGACGTCACCAAAACAGTCGTTCTTGAGCGCAGCGAGCTTCAGGACGCGCTCCGCCGCGTTTCGCAGCTTGCAGACTCCCGTTCGCACGCCGTGAAGTTCATGCTCTCCAAGGAAGGCCTGGAGATTTCCGCGTCCAGCCCCGAGTACGGCGAAGCCAAAGAGATCATCGAAAAAGATTTCAAGGGCGACACAATCGCGATCGGCTTCAACGCGCAATACCTTCTCGATTTCCTTGCCGCGTCAGCTGATGGCCCGATCAGCTTCGAGCTGAAGGACGAACAATCCGCCGGCCAGCTCCGCCCTATCTCTGACGAATCCACGCGCTATCGCTACGTCGTAATGCCGATGCGCATCTGATCGCTGCGGCCGGAAAAATCGCGCGCATCAATGTGTTCGGCTTTCGCCGTTTGTAGCGCCGGCATCTTGCCGGCTCCTTTGAATTTGTTCTTGCTCTCGCGTCCTCGAGAGCGGTGATTTCGATGCCGCAATCGGCCGGAAATAAGACAAAATCGCGCTATATTTTTGAACCCAACCTGAAGTTGGTTTCTATCCTCTGTTTGGGGTCGACAAATCCAATCTAAACCATTGAAAATAAACACACTAACAGCCAATGAAGTGACTAGTTTCGCCTTGTGATTTCGCTCTCGATCCCGTAAAATAGAGTCTCTAGAAACGGCACTTCATCCGGACGTAACTTGCCTCTGTTTTTTGCTCGCGCCAGGGCAAATGAGGCCGGCAAATCCGGTTGTCCCCCTCCGCGGGGAAAATCAACGCTTCGCCGCGCTTCACCGAATTTTCGGAATGGGGCGGGATGGAGCAGCAACCTTCGAGTCCCAGCTCGTAGCGCATCGCGAGATCTGGGGCCAATGGTAAGGCAAGTGTCGCGCCCTTCCGCCGACAGCCGCCTTCCTGTGAACGTCGCTTTGTTATGCAGAAACTGAATTCTAAAATTTTGCGCGAACGCTCTGTTCTTGACGCGCTGATTTTCTGTGGTGTGCATTTTTCATGCAACGCGCTTTTTCCTGAGGAGACGCAAATCGCATGGCTGAAAAAGAAGCTCCGGCCAACAAAGCCGCTGGCCACAAGTACGACGCAACTTCCATCAAAGTTCTTGGCGGCATCGAAGCCGTTCGCAAGCGCCCCGCGATGTATATCGGTTCCACCGGCGAGCTCGGCCTGCATCACCTCGTGTGGGAAGTGGCGGACAACTCCGTCGACGAAGCGATGGCCGGATTTTGCGACGAGATCAACGTCACTGTGCACGATGACAACAGCGTCACCGTTGTGGACAACGGCCGCGGCATTCCTGTGGACATGCACGCCACGGAAAAAAAGCCTGCCGCCGAAGTTGTGATGACCGTGCTGCACGCCGGCGGCAAGTTCGACAGCGACACCTACAAAGTTTCCGGTGGCTTGCACGGCGTCGGCGTCTCTGTCGTGAACGCGCTTTCCGATTGGCTCGATCTGGAAATCTGGCGCGATGGCGAAGTCTGGGAGCAGTCCTACGAAAAAGGCGTACCCACATCAAAGCTGAAGTCCTCCGGCAAGACTCGCAAGACCGGAACAAAAATCACATTCCACGCCGATCCTTCCATTTTCGACAAGACGGTCTACAGCTACGACACGCTTTCGCAGCGTCTTCGCGAACTCGCGTTCCTCAACAAGGGCCTGAAAATCACGCTCGACGATGAGCGCAGCGGCAAAAAAGCCGAGTTCCGCTTCACCGGCGGCATCGCCGAATTCGTGAAGCATCTGAATCGTGGCAAGACCACGCTCCACGACACCCCGATCTACATGGAAGGAAAGCGCGGTCAGGTGGACATCGAAATCGCGCTGCAATACAACGACAGCTACACGGAAAACATTTTTTCGTTCGCGAACACGATCAATACCGTCGACGGCGGCTCGCATCTTGCCGGATTCCGTTCCGCTCTCACCCGCACGCTCAACTACTACGCCAGCTCCACAGGAATGGTTAAAGAGCAGAAGGACGAAGTTTCGATCAATGGTGACGACGTTCGCGAAGGCCTCGTCGCCGTGGTTTCCGTGAAGCTTCCGCAACCTCAGTTCGAAGGCCAGACCAAAGGAAAACTGAACAGCGACATCAAGGGCCTCGTCGAACAGCTCGTCAATGAAAAGCTCGGCGAATATTTCGACAAGCATTCATCGATCGCCCGCAAAATTATCGGCAAGTGCATTGACGCAGCCCGCGCCCGCGAAGCCGCGCGCAAAGCACGCGAGCTCACGCGCCGCAAATCCGCGCTCGATTCCAGCGGCCTGCCCGGAAAGCTTGCCGATTGCCAGGAACGCGATCCTTCGCGCTGCGAACTCTTCCTCGTTGAAGGTGAATCCGCGGGCGGTTCCGCAAAGGGCGGCCGCGATCGCCGCTATCAGGCCATCCTTCCGCTCAAAGGCAAAATTCTTAACGTCGAAAAAGCGCGCTACGACAAGATGCTCGGGCACGAAGAAATTCGCTGCATCATCACCGCGCTCGGCACCGGTATCGGCAAAGACGATTTCGACGCCGCCAAACTTCGCTACCACAAAGTAATTCTCATGACCGACGCGGACGTCGACGGCAGCCACATCCGCACGCTGCTTCTCACGTTTTTCTTCCGCCACATGCGCGAATTAATCGAAAAGGGAAACATTTTCATCGCGCAGCCGCCTCTCTATCGCGTGAAGCGCGGCAAGATGGACCGCTACATCCGCGACGAGCGCGAATTCGCCCGCGAGCTGATGAAGCGCGCCACTGAAGAGCACGTCGTGAAAGGCAAGACAGGCAAATCGCTCGAAGGCGGCGAACTTACGCAATTCCTCCTGAATATCCAGGAGTATGACCAGGTCGCCGCAAAACTCGGCCGGCGCCTCCGCGAACCAAAGCTCGTCGACATCATTGCCGGAAGCGATCTCGAAAAGAAAACCGACTTCGCCGACAAGAAAAAACTGCAGGAGCTGGTGAAGCAGATCGAGAAAGCAAAGCTCGAGCTCGAATCGAAGCTCGTCTACGACGAAGAGCACAGCCTGTACGAACTCCTGCTCACGAATGGCGGCGAACGCAAAATCAATTGGCCTCTCGCAGCCACCGCCGAGTACAAGCGCCTGCGCACGCTGCGGCAGGCCATCGAAGAAAACGATCGTCCGCCGTTCACGATCCAGCATAACGGCGACAAAGTCACAAAGGACAATTCATCGGCGCTCCTGGGCTATGTTCTCGAAGACGCAAAAAAAGAATTCACGATCACGCGCTTCAAGGGCCTCGGCGAAATGAATCCCGAGCAGCTCTGGGCCACCACAATGAACGCCGAAACGCGCACGCTGTTGCAAGTTCGCCTGGAAGACGCCGTCGCCGCGGAGGACATTTTCTCCACGCTCATGGGCGAAAACGTGGAACAGCGCCGCAAGTTCATCGAGGAAAACGCTCTCGATGTCGTCAACCTGGATATCTAGTGATGTTTGGAATGCACATGACCCGAGTACACGAAGAGCGCAATGTTTGTAGCCCGCGGTTGCAATCGCGGGTAGGCGTGAGCGAGTCGGCCGGACAGGGCTTCAACGCTTTGTGGGTCGTGGCTTCAGCCACGACATAAAATGTAACCGTGGACAGGGGCTTTGGCCCCTGAAGTTCCCGAAATGGCCAGAATTGTTCGACGAGTAAGACAAGCCGGAATTTACTTTGTGACCACGGATACGTGGGAGCGCCGGCAAGTTTTTCTCAAGCCTGACCCGGCGAGAATTGTATTGGAAAAGGTGATCGAATGCCGCGATCGAGGATTCTACAAATTGCATTCATTCGTCATCATGCCTGAGCACCTGCATATCTTGCTCACGCCTGGGGAGGACGCTTCTCTTGAGAAGACTGTGATGATGATCAAGGGCGGTGCCTCGTTTCGCATCCGAAAGGAACTCAACTATTCGTCGCCGATTTGGCACTCCGGGTATCACGATAGATGGATTCGCGACGTTCACGAATACCGAATCCGCAAGCAGTACATCGATCTGAATCCAGTCAAAGCTGGTCTTGTGGAAAAAGCAGCCGACTATTCGTTGGGATCGGCGAGTGGCCAATATCAAATGGACGAGTGCGCTTTCGACGAAGAGAGCCGCAGGGGCTGAAGCCCCCAACCTAGAAACTGAGGTATGTCGCGGCTGAAGCCGCGACCCACAAGGATTCGAAAATGATTTACCAACTGACTTGGAAAATCTTGCCGGGCCTGCGCGGCATCAGTTGTTCGGACTTTGGCGCGCGTCCTACGGCAGCGCCTGACAACGAGCAGGGCGTTTCGTTCGAAGCCGCCACGGAAGCCGATCGCGACGACCTGCTCGACGAACTCGAAACACATTTCGGCCCGCAGCGCTTTTCAAACAACGCGGCTGCGTTCGAAACGGTAAAAACATACGTGCTGGGTAAAACGGCGAAGAAGCATTGACCGAAAATCCCGGGCATCGATTTTGTAGCGGCGGCCTTCAGGCCGGCAAATTTGAGATTCATACCAGTCGCACGAAAGGGAACAAATGGCTGACGAACTAAATCAATCGATACTGACTCCGGTTGATATCGAATCGGAAATGAAGAAGTCGTACCTCGATTACGCCATGAGCGTAATCATCGGGCGCGCGCTGCCCGACGTGCGCGACGGCCTCAAGCCTGTCCACCGCCGCATTCTCTTCGGCATGTACGAACTCGGCCTTACTTCGACGAAGCCTTACCGCAAGTGCGCGAAAATCGTCGGCGAAGTACTCGGCAAGTTCCATCCACACGGCGATTCGCCCGTGTACGACGCGCTCGTCCGCATGGCGCAGGATTTCAACATGCGCTATCCGCTCATCGACGGCCAGGGAAACTTCGGCTCCGTTGACGGCGATCCTCCGGCCGCGATGCGGTACACCGAAGCGCGACTTTCCAAAATCGCCGAAGAAATGCTCGCGGACATCGAAAAAGAAACCGTCGATTTCGTTCCCAACTTCGATGAAAGCGAACAGGAACCCGTCGTCCTTCCCACGCGCATTCCCAGCCTTCTCGTCAACGGTTCCACGGGTATCGCCGTCGGCATGGCGACCAACATTCCGCCGCACAACCTGAAAGAAACCGTCGAAGCCGCAATCCTGCTGATCGAAGAGCCTGAAGCAAATCTGAAAAAAGTGATGAAGCTTGTTCCGGGCCCCGATTTTCCCACGGGCGGCTACATCTACGGCCGCGAAGGAATCGAGCAGGCTTACAAGACCGGCCGCGGCAGTTTTCAAGTCCGCGCCAAGGCTTCCATCGAAAATCGCGCGAAAGACCGGCAGGACATCGTCATCACCGAGCTTCCTTATCAGGTGAACAAAGCCCGGCTGATCGAACACATCGCCGAGCTTATCCAAAACAAAAAGATCGAAGGCATCGCTGACATCCGCGACGAAAGCGATCGCGACGGCATGCGCGTCGTGATCGAAATCAAGCGCGACGAAGAGCCGCAAATCATCCTGAACAAGCTTTTCAAGATGACGCAAATGCAGGAATCGTTCGGCATGATCCTGCTCGCGATCGTCGGCGGCCAGCCGCGCGAACTCGGCCTCGTTGAACTGCTCAATCTCTTCATCGGCCACCGCGTCGATGTGGTCCGGCGCCGCACGCAATACGATTTGCGCAAAGCCCGCGAACGCGAGCACATCCTGCTCGGCTACCGCATCGCGCTCGACAATATCGACGACGTGATCAAGATCATCCGCGGATCATCCAGCCGCGCCAACGCCCGCGAAAATTTGCACGATTTCTTCTCGAACAAGAGCGTGCGCGTGATGGTGGCCGGCAAGGAACGCACCCTCGAAGGCATCAAGGTCGATCGCAAGAAATACGGCATCGTTGCGCTCACCGGCACGGTGATTGGCAACGCCGAAGGCGAAGGCCTTACCTATGCTCAGATCGACGCGATTCTCGAGTTGCAGTTGCACCGCCTCACGCAGCTCTCGGTCGACGAAATCCTCAAAGAGCTAGCCGAAATTCGCAAGCGCATCGAGGACCTCGAGGAAATTCTCGCCAGCGAGAAAAAACTGAAAGCCGTCATCGTCGCCGAACTTCGCGAAATCCTGAAAACCTACGGCGACGACCGCCGCACGCAGATCGTCGACCGCGTGGAAGAGATCAAACTCGAAGACTTGATCAAAGACGAGGAAATGGCGATCACCGTGAGCCACGCCGGCTATATCAAGCGCACTTCAGTCGACGTCTACCGCCACCAATCGCGCGGAGGCAAAGGCCGCATCGGCGCTAAAACGCGTGAAGACGATTTCGTCGAACATTTCTTCACCGCTTCAGCGCACAGCTACATTTTGCTTTTCACGTCGAAGGGACGCATCTACTGGCTGAAGGTGTACGAAATTCCCGAAGCGGCAGCGGCTACGCGAGGGAAAGCGATTGGCAATCTCGTCCGCTTCCAGGAAGGCGAGACGCTTATGGCCGTCGTTCCCACGCGCAATCTCGAAGAAACCGGCCGTTACGTTTTCCTCGCCACGAAAAATGGCACGGTGAAAAAGACCGAGCTCACTGAATTTTCGAATCCGCGTCCATCGGGCATCATCGCCATCAGTCTCGATGCTAACGATGAGCTGATCGGCGCAAAACTCACCGACGGAAAGCAGATGATTTTCCTCGCGAGTCGCGATGGCCAGGCAATCCTCTTCCGCGAAACGGAAGTTCGCTCGATGGGACGCGCCGCGGGAGGCGTGAACGGAATGGATCTGGCGAAGGGCGATTACGTCGTCAGCATGGACGCCGCGCAGCCCGATTTCGAAATCATCGCCAAAGAGTACAAGAAGACGACGCAGGATCTCGACGAGCTCGAAAGTGATCAGATTCGCGAATCGCTCACGTCGCTGATGCTTACGGTCGCCGAAAAAGGCTACGGCAAGCGCACGCCGCTCGCTGAATACCGCGTCACATCGCGCGGCGGCAAAGGCGTCATCAACCTGAAATCCACCGATCGCAACGGTCCCGTCGTCGCGGCTCTGCAAGTCCGCGAAGATTCCGACGTGATGATCATCACCGGACAGGGCAAAGTAATTCGCGTCCATTCCGGCGAAATCCGTGAAGCCGGCCGGTCCACACAAGGCGTCCGCCTGCTTCGCTTGGACGAAGGCGACCGCATCGCAGCCGCAGCCGCCATCCTCGAAGAGGAAGAAGCAGCAGTCACCGCCGGAACCGGAGAAAAAGTAGCCGAAGCACAATTGGTTTCCCGCATCAAACAGCATGATCGAAGTAGACCGACACCGAGCAAGGACGTCAGCGTAATTTCCGTAACGCCGGCGTCCCGCCGGCTCTTTTGAACTAGAATCCACCAGTGCCCACCGTCCGCAGTCGCGGCAAACTCCCGCACTGGGAAGAGCATCACGCGATCTACTTCGTCACATTCCGCCTGGCCGATTCCTTGCCGCAAACCGTGCTCCAGAAGTTTGAGTTCGAGCGACGCAACATACTCGCAACGGCAGAAGCTGCAAACCGCCCCCTGTCTTCGTTCGAAAGAAGTCGACTCGAAGAGCTATTCAGCGAGCAGATCGAGCGGAAACTCGACAACGGCGTTGGCCGCTGCTTTCTTTCCAATCCAGAAGTGGCTGATGTAGTCGAAGGAACGCTTCGCCATTTCGATCGCGCCCGCTATCATCTCTACGCTTGGTGCGTAATGCCGAATCACGTACACGTTTTATTCCGGCTCGTGCCGGGGTACGAGTTGGCCGAAATTCTACATACGTGGAAATCATTTTCTGCCAAAAATGCGAATCGCCTGCTGAAGCGGTCGGGAAGATTATGGCAACACGAGTATTACGACCATTTGATTCGGAGCGAGGAAGACTTTTATCGGACGGTCACCTACATCATGGACAATCCGAGGAAGGCTGGATTGCGAAATTGGCGGTGGCTGGGGGCGATGCTTGAAGTGTAGCGGAAAAGAGCCGGCGGGACGCCGGCGTTACGGAGTGTACTTCTCGCTCTTCGCGTGACCGAGGTCTACGACGTGCAGTGCAGTCGCGAGAAAAAAAACTAATCGGCGGGCGGTGGCGGCAAATAATAACCAGGTCGCGTGCGAACCGTGACATCCGGGCGGTCCACCGTCACCTTGATTTCGTGATAGCCGGAGGCAACATCCGGCGGCGGGCGGTAGCCGAGCGAATACTGCGCATGAATTTCGCCGCCGATTTCATCCACGGCTTTTTGAATCGTGCTGTCTTTCTTCGCGTTCAGAAACATTCCGCCGGTCGCTTTGCTTGCAATCTCGAGTGAGTTCGGCCCCACCGCATTTTTCCCGGTCTTCACGAGCCAGATCGCAAGCGCCATGTAGTCAATCGGAGGATTTGACACTTGCCGCTCGAGCCCCGGCGTTTGCGGCTGCCCGTTCGGCGTCGGAACCGGATACGTTCCCGGAGGCCCGAGCGAATGATCGACGGGTGCTTTTTTCGCGCGCAGGTCCGCCATGGCAGTGCTGAGGCCCAGCGAATAGATCGTCACATTCGCGAGCTGCGCGTGCCGCAACACTTCGCCAAGCGTGCTTTCGCTGCCGCTATCCTGCGCTTCACCGATCACGACGAGAATCCGCCGCTGCACCTCCGGCCTTTTCTCGAGCAGCGAAATCCCGCGCGACATCGCGTCGTACAGCCGCGTGCCGGAAGTTCCCATCGTGAGATTCTTGATCGCGTCTTCGATATTGTCCGGATCGGTGGTGAATTTCTTCAGCAGGTTCACATCATCGTCGTAACCGACGATCGCAACTTCGGACGTTTGCGCCATCACGGTTTCCGTAAACACAAGCCCCGTTTGTTTCACAGCCGGAAACATCGGCTCGATGTGCGAACTGGTTTCAACGGCCAGCACGATCGAAAGCGAATTCGCGCCGAGATCGAAGTGCTCGATTTTCTGTTCGACGCCATTATCGAAAATGTGGAAGCTTTCTTTGGGGACGTCGAGAATCATCTCGCCGCTCGCGTTGCGTACCGTCACAGGTGCGGTGACTTCGTTCACACGCACGCGAATCATGCGCTTCTGCTCTTCCGCCGTGGGACGCTTCTCGGGCTCAACTCCCGGCTTCGTGTGAATCGGCCCGGGCGGAGCCGCCTGCGGACGAGCTGCGGGAGCAAGCGCCAGGAGCACAACAAGCGAGAGGAAACACCCGACTTTGATCGTAGCCCGCATCGTTATTCGAAAGCCCACAACGTATCCTATCTGATTCCGCAAGCCCGGCGGCGCGTTGCATCGATTCGGGTGCATACGATGGAAATCACCGCGCATCGTGGCCGCGCCGGGCGCCGCAAACAGTATTAAAATAGCTGTTTGCGTGTTCGTTATCGCACGCACTAGCCGACTCTGAGGGGGATTCATGAAGCGCTCCGGTCACTTGCCGATGGCGAAGCTCGCCTACGAAGATCCCACATTCATGGAGAGCCTGGGCGCACGACCGCTGCGCATTCTGGCGGAATATCTCGACCCGCTGGCGCGCTTGCGGCGCGAAAAAGTGGCCGACACCATCGTGATGTTCGGTTCCGCGCGCATCCATTCACCGGAACGCGCGAAGGATGACCTGAAAGAAGTTCGAGCCCGCGCGAAAGGCCGGCGCAGCGCGGAATGGACTGACAGGATTCGCCTCGCCAAGTCGCACGTGGAGATGTCGCGCTACTACGAAGACGCGCGCGAACTTTCGCGGCGCATCACGAGCTGGTCGATGACGCTGGGCATGCATCCAAAGCGTTTCGTGATCTGTTCCGGCGGCGGCCCCGGCATCATGGAAGCCGCCAACCGCGGCGCCGCCGATGCGGGCGGTTCATCGATTGGACTCAGCATCCAGCTTCCGCACGAACAGCGTCCCAATTCCTACATCACCGAGGATTTGAATTTCTGTTTTCATTATTTTTTCATGCGCAAGCTGTGGTTCGCGCAAATGGCCAAAGCACTGATTGTTTTCCCCGGCGGATTTGGAACGATGGACGAGCTGTGGGAAATGCTCACGCTGCTGCAGACGAACAAGCTTTCGTCGCATCACTTGATTCTGATTTACGGCCGGAAATACTGGGACAAAGTACTCAACTGGCGCCATATGGTGCGCACCGGAATGATCAGCGAGCGCGACTACAAGTTGCTCGAATTTGCCGACGACGTGGATGACGCGTTCGAGCACGTCCGCAGGGAAATGGAAGCGCACCATTTGTCGCTGGAGGATGAAGTTTAGTAATTCAACTTCGCAGTAACGCGGGCACACCTCACCCCAAGTAGCAGACGAATTGGGAGAGGTGTGCCGAAGAATGCTTTAGTTTTTCGAGACGGCCAGATCAGCCTCAAACGCCGTGCCGAACATTGCTTCGAATCGCCGCTTCTCGTCCTTGTCATGCACCAGGACTACAGGTGACACACGCACCGATTGCTTGCACTCGCGGCACGTGGTCGCTTCACCCTGCAGATCCTGAACGAATCCGTCGGTGAAGTGATACGCCGCCCGCGGGCGACGAGCGTTCTTTACTCCGCGATTCCCGCAGTGCGGGCACGTGAATTCCACGTGATCCTCGAGCGGATCGCGGTTTAGCGCGGCCCATCCGGTGTAGCGAACTCCCACTGTTTCCAATGAATTCTTATTCATCATGGCTGCCTCTTTTCACCCCGAATCCGGGGTTACGAACACTCGATTAGACGTAAGACAGTCCGATTTGATGCAGATTCTCATCGGAACTTCGTAATAGGCCGGAATTGAATAAGTTAGAAGCAGACTAAGAAATTCGGGGGCCGCGCCATACAGGCAATTGATAGTACAAAACAATTAGAGGCACAGCGTGTGCCGTGAAATTCCTGCGAATCCCGATAATTTTGCGGGGAATCAGAACGCGAGGGCGCCACGCAAGAAACGCAGCACCCTCGCATTCGAGAGGGAAGCTAGAACTTGATTACGAGGCCCGTCGAAAGCCGGCCGCTATTCTGGTCGCGCCCGAAGAGACTGGTGTGAATCCAGTCGCCCTGAATCACGCGCCAGTAAACCGGCCCGCTGACCTTTGCGTCAATGCCGCCGCCAATCGCGGCTGCGAAGGACGAGTCCGAACCTTCGCCGTCCACATGTTCGTGAGCAGCGCCCACAAGTACGTGGAAGAACGGCGACACGCGCGCCGGAAACGAAACCTGCGGCCCGAACAAATAATTGTTCGCGTGCGTGTTGAAGCCGTTCGGTGAACCGTAGTGGCCGTCAAAATCCGCCACGGCTCCGAGCCAACTCGTTAGTTTGTATTGGCCCGAGAATTCAAATCCATTCAGATTGCCGTCCGGGCGATTATCATTGTGCATGAACGAATAGCCGCCGAACACTTCCAGCTTGTCGTTGATTCCCTGCGCGTGCGCGGAAATCGAAACAAGAAAAACCAGACCGAACAATAACGACAGTTTCCGTACCATAAGAACATTCCTCCTGAGGATGATTGGATTCAGGGCCCCGCCGGCAGAATTTACTGCGCCGGAGTCCTTTGCTGCCGCTTCTGGTATTCGCCCTCGCCTCCCCGGGAGAGAGGCGGAGCAGTTCACTTTTTCCAACGTAAATTGGATGCCGTTAGCGGCGGGCGGGTTACTCGAAAAGACGCATAAGAATCGCTGTATTCACAACTTCGGATTCAGCTTACGGGCATTTTCGTAGGGGCACGGCATGCGCGTTTTTGCGTGTCGGATGGGATCGCAGGGCTGGTGCCGTTGCGAACAACTTCAAAATCCAGGAATGTGGTGAGCTTACAAAAGCGGCTCGCCCGCGCCGCGGGCAATTATTTCGCGCGTGGTATCTCGCAGGCGAACGATTTCGTGCCAGTCATTTCCGGCCGCTGGATCAGGAATTACGAGCGGCCCAAACGTGACGGTGACTGTGCCCGGTCGCGGCAGCCGCGTTTGATCCCGCAAGATATTTCGCGCGCCGCGGCACGCCACCGGACAAATCGGCCGCTGGGTATCCACTGCGGCTTTGAACGCGCCGAGTTGAAACGGACGAATGCCGGTGAGCGACGTAAAAGTTCCCTCCGGATAGACGGCGACGGATTCTCTGCGCCCGAGCGCTTCCTCCACATCTTCCGCCTGGCGGATACGCGCCTGCGGATCGCTGCGATCGAAAGCAAGCTGGCCCGAGCGTCGAATAATCTTGCCGATCACAGGCATATTCAGCGCGTCGCCTTTCGCAACGAAGCGGACGCCGACGGGAAGCACCGCGAGCATCACAAAAATATCGAGGTAGCTCGAATGGTTTGGCGCGAAAATCCACGGGCCGGAAGTGGCGAGGCTTTTTAGAAGATCACCGCCCTCGATTTTCAGCGGAGTGAACGTGGCGCGAAGGATTAGCCGCGATCCCGCTGCAGCGTAACGCGCTGCACGCTGCCTGTCAGACGTGAGTGATACGGCGGCCCACACAGTAAGAATGATCGGCGTGAATACGGCAAGCGCGTAGACACCGTATGCGTATTCGAGGCCGCGCTTCAGGCCGCCCTTAGCTAACGCCCACGCGCGAGGGCCGGAGCTTCGCGCGGCAAGTTTTGCCACTTGCACCCACGCAGCCGATTGTTTTTTACCGAGCTCGCCTTCGAGGTAGAGCCGGCGGGTCTCGCTGCGCCGGAGTTTTCCGCTGGAAGTTTTCGGAATTGATTGCGTGCGAAGCAATTCGATCACGTCCGGCGGAATTCCCATCGCATCGTTCACCGCGCGCGAGATTTCCGATGAGATTCGTTTCGCACTGGACATGTCTCGCACTTCCGCGGTGACCACAAGGCGCTCGGTTCCCGTGCGCTCGTCCGGCGCGCCGAACGCCACCACGCAACCCGTGCGAACTCCGGCGATTTTTCCCACAATTTCTTCCACTTCGTGCGGATAGATATTGCGGCCCGCTTTGATGATCACGTCTTTCGCGCGGCCGGTGATGTAAATTTCGCCATCCGCGAGATACGCGAGGTCTCCCGAATTCAGCCAGCCGCCATCGCGAACCAGTTCACGCGTTGCCGTGGGATTTCGGTAGTAACCGCTGGTGGCGGAAGCGCCGCGAAACTGAAGCTGGCCTTCGGCGCGGTCGCCGAGCGCGTTTTCCGTATCTTTTCTGTGAACGATGCGAACTTCCACTCCGGGCATCGGCTTGCCCGCGCCGACAAATTCAAGCGGCGCGGCGTCTCCAGGTTTCGCAGGAACGGCGCGGCCCGTTGATTCGAGGGTGGACCGTTCGATGCGATCCACTTTGTAGCCCGTGCCCATCGGCGGCGCGGAAACTCCGAGGCAAGCTTCCGCAAGGCCATACACGGGCATCAACGCTGCGCGACGAAAGCCATAATTTGTGAAACGTGCAGCGAACCGCTCGAGCGTTGCAGCGCACACAGGTTCCGCGCCGTTCGTGGCAGCGCGCCAGGAACTGAGGTCGAGGCCTTCAATGTCTTTGTCCGCCACTTTGCGCACGCACAGCTCGTACGCAAAATTCGGAGCGGGGCTGATCGTGCCGCGATGCTTGTGAATGGCCCAAAGCCAGCGGTCGGGGCGGCTGAGAAACGCGAGCGGAGACATCACCACGAGCGGAATGCCCGTCACGATCGGCACGAACCACGCGCCGATTAATCCCATGTCGTGGTACAGCGGCAGCCAGCTGACGGCGACATCGTCCGGCTGAATATTGATTCCGCCGACGATCGCCTGAATGTTGGCGAGCAGATTCGCGTGCGTGAGGATTACGCCTTTGGGATCGCCCGTGGAGCCGGACGTGTATTGCAGGAAGGCGATGTCCTCGGCGCGCGCGTGATGCGCGAGATGATGAACGGGCCGCCAATCGGTGGTCGGCGCTTCGGCAGGTTCAGGCTCGTTGGCAAGTTTCTGCGCGTTCAAAACTTCCCGCAGCGACGGCACGCGCGGCTGCAGCAGGCGCGCGAGCCCTTCGGCTTGCCGCCACGTGACTAGAAATTGCGCTTCGGCATTGCGGAGAATGTTGGACTGGCGCGTGGCGTATTCGGCGATGCGGTCCGCGCGAAACGGCGGATAAATCGGCACGGGAATTCCGCCGGCGAGAAGAATGCCCGCGAACGTGGAGAAAAATTCGGCGCATGTGGGAAGCATGATCGCAACGGTTTGGCCGGGCTCGAGCCCGCGCGTGCGCAGCTGCGCGGCGACGGCCGACGCACGTTCGTAGAGTTCACCGAAAGTGATCGTGCGCGGCTCGCCGTTTTCCTCGTACAGAACGATATGCGCGCGTTCGGGTTCGCCGCGTCCTCGCAATCGCAAAATTTCCGTGAGCGATTCGGCTTTGCGGATTTGCTCCTCGAGATCGGGACGCATTTCAAAGCGCGCTGTCGGCGCAGAGACTTGCGCGGGGGCTGTAGCTGCAGCGGTTCCCGTCGTCTGCGAGCCGGTAAGGCCGCCGCTCGACGAGCCGGTGGAGGCATCGCCGGGCTGCGCCGCGGGATTCTCGCGCAAGAGCGCATCGATCAGGTCCTGCATGGTGTCGGCTTCGGCCACCACGCGGTCCGGCAGCCGCACGCCGCACGTATTGCCGAGGCGCAGCATCAGTTCGACGCGTTCAAGGCTGCCGAGGCCAAGTTCGCGTTCAAGGTGCGCCCGGGCGCCGCGGGCGGCGAGTTCTTCGAGGCCACGCGAGCAATCGAGTTCAACGAGGAGTTGCCGGACGGTGGAAAGCGCGTCCGCCTCGACGATGGCCTTGCGATCGAATTGTGTTCGGGTAGCGCCCACGGGAGTGGCCGGACGATTCGCTATATATGTGATGCGCCGTCCAGGATACGGGCTCGTACGGCCCCGCTGAAGCGAAGATAGCACTCGGTTGCAGGTGGTTCAACTTGTTCTGAAACGGGAAGCGCGGCGTGGTATGCCGGATGGGGATGTATTGAACTGTTGGCACTGCGCTGTAAGTCTAATGATGCGTCTCACTGTCCCAAACACGGCCTTTGAGACGGTGAGACGCTTTATTGGACTTACGGGCCCAGTGTACCCTCATGCAGTTTCAATCTTACGCATCATCCGCGCGTTGACACACTTGACTTAAACGTTTCAGACGCCTAGGTTAAGGATTGATGCGCATTTCTCGACCACTTCTAATGGCAATTCTCGCGTTTGCTCTTACGGCCTACGCGTTTGACTGCTCCGGTATGACAACACCTGAACAGGCGATGCAGTGCTGCAATTCGATGCCTTGCTCATCGCAAAGCCATCACGGCCAGGATTGCTGCAAGACCATGCCGACATCGCACGCTCCGTTCCTGCAATCGTCGCAAGTGCATGGGCCTGCGTCTCCTCACGCGATCGCAGTGCTGCCGGCTGTTCCCGGGTTCTCGGAGTTGAGCTTAATAGCCCGCAATACCACGTCTGTTTTCCACCCTCCTCCCATCTTCCGCTCGACCGCTCCTCAGCCTCTTCGCGTTTAGTCCCGCTTCCGGCGCTCCCAAGGTGACGAATTAGTGTGTTTGGGATTCCCAGCATCGCTGGAGGAAGAATTCGTGAGATCGCTAAGATCGTTCGCGCTTCGCCTGTATCGCTTGGCATTGATGTTTCTGCTCGTAACTTTTGCGCACGCAGCTAGAGCACAAGGCCCTGCGCCGGAAACAGCCCCGCCGCTGTTTCCCGGCGGCGGACTCGTTTCGTACAACTCGATCTTCACAACGCGCGGGCTGATTCCGGAATCAGCGGGGAACATTTCTCCAACGGCGCGTCCGACATTCTCCCACGAAGGTGATTTCAATTTCACCTGGGGGTTCTTCCGCAACTTCGATTTGACGGTGCTCGTGCCCATCGTCACGAATCATTTCGATCGCCCAGGCGCATCGACGGTTGGGGGAACAGGCCTCGGCGATGCCATGGTGCTGGTGAAGTACCGCTTCTATCGGCGCGATTCACAGCGCGGCACCACGCAGGCGTCCGTCACGTTCGGCCCCAAACTTCCGACTGGCCGCACGGACTTGAACGGACGCGAACGGGAAGCGCCTGCCGGCGGGTTTGCAGCCGGGTTCGGGTTCGACCGATTTCTTCCTTGCCGCGAACTTGGACCTACACCGGCCTCTTCAACCTGCAGGCGCCTGGTCGCTGACGAGGATTTCCACTCGCTGCTCCGCACCGAGGGAACGCAATCCACGCGCCTCGGCAGCGACATCGAATCGCGTTTCTGGCTTTCTTACCGGCCCTATGAATCGAAGAACGCCGCACGCGAATGGTTCATCGGCCCGGCGCTGACCTGGCTGCATTCCCAGGATGATCAGCATCGCCGGAGTCAACCAGAACGGGAGCGGCGGCGACGTGCTGCTGGCCGGACGTCACCACGTACGTCGGCGTGCGTCCGGGAATGCACGTGTGGGCCGGGATGGACTGGGACGTTGCGCATTCCACGCGGCGCCGTGTTCATGCCCGTCCGCCGCCACATCAGTTTCGGAATCACGCAACAGTTTCGGACTTCATCTTTTGTCGAAGTAAGAGTAAAGGAGAAACCGATGAACACGAAGAAGCTCGCGCTACTTGTTGCTGCTCGGCGCGATGTTTGCGCCCGCCGCGCAAGCGCAGATCAAGCACATCGAAATGCGCGTCGAAGGCATGACTTGAAACTTTTGAGCCTACGGGGTGAAGCAACACCTCGGACGCCAGTCTGGCGTTCAAAAAGTCGAAGTCAGTTTGATCGATGGAAAAGTCGAGTCACGCCCAAAGAAGATGGGCAAATCGATCCCGCTCAGCTTCTGAAGGCGACCTACGACAGTGGTGTGACCGTCGCGGAGATGGACGTGATCGCACGCGGAAAAATCGTGAAGGATTCGTCGGGCAGTTTCGCGTTACAGGTTGAGCCGAACCGAGCTTTCGCGCTCAGTCCGAATGATCTGTCGAAAGAGCTCGAACCTCTTGCGGGCACACCGACGATGGTCACGGTTCGCGGCCAGTTGTACAAGAAGCCCGCAGGAAAGACAGAAACCAGACCCATCGGCTCCGCTGAAGCTGCTGATCCTGGAAGTTCAGAAGAAGGAATAAATGCTGATTAAGACTACGTTGTTGTTTCTGACCTTCACTGTGGTTGGCCTTGCCGGATGCAATCATCACTCGGCGAGTCTGCCTCAGCCGAAGAAAGGAGTAATCGCGGCAGGTGATATCGGTTCGCAGCTGCCTGACTTCTCCCTGAAGGATTTGCAAGGACGCCCGATTTCCTCGGCTGATCTTCGCGGCAAAGTCGTGCTCATTGATTTCTGGGCCACCTGGTGCCAGCCGTGCAAGAAAGAAATGCCCGGCTATCAGAAGCTCTTGGATCGCTACGGCTCGAAAGGATTCGCGGTCGTCGGATTCAAGTTCGACACGATGGCGGACACGGAAGATCCCATTTCGTTTGCTCGCAAAATCGGGGTGCATTATCCGCTGGCGATCGCTCCCGACGACCTCAAACAGAAATTCGGCGGCATTGAAGGGTTGCCGACAACCATGCTTTACGATCGGCGCGGAATTCTGCGCAAGAAGGTCATCGGCTTTGAATACACGAGCTCTTTCGAGGAAGACTTGAAGCCCCTTCTCTGAGGCATTGCACGAGGCGTGTAGGTGAGCTTCTCGGCTGACGGTTCGCTATTGACGATGCTCCCTACTCGATGTTCCGCACCCGTAAGTCCAATAACGCGTCTCACTGTCCCGAAGCCCGTGTTTGAGACGGTGAGACGCATCATTAGACTTACGGCAAAATACCAGCCACGTGCTATCGGAGCGCTGGTAAGTTCAATAAACTGTCCCACTGTCCCAAAGGCATGGTTTGGGACAGTGAGACAAGATTCTAAAATCTCCGCAACTATAACTCTAAGAAGGAGTTGCGCCAGAATTGAGCTGTCCCACCGCGTCCAAAACAGAATCACTGCGTGAGACGCTTTATTGGACTTACGGGCGCGCGTGCCGTCCGAGTCGCTCAGCGTCCCGCGAAATATACGTACGGCAGTTTCCCATCTAGTTGTAGTCCTCGGTGAGCGCCAGCAGAAACGCAGCCAGTGCGTCCGCATCTTCCTGCGAGATTGACACGCCCTGAAACTCGGGAGGCGCGTTGCGGAGCAGGCCCTGATGCGCGAGTTGCGAGCTCTGAATATAGAAATTGATGACGTCGGGAAATTTCGCGCGGCTGCCATTGTGAAAGTAGGGCGCGGAGTCCACGAGGTCGCGGAGCGTGGGCGTCTTGAACTGCGCGATCGTCGTCGGCAGTCCTTGATCCGTAGCGCAGTTCTGAGCGTCTGCGCAAACGATCGACATCAAATTCGTTTGCGGGTTCGGGATGTCCGGATTCATATAGACGTTCCACAGACCAAGGTCGGCGAATTGCGGGCTCCCCGCGACGGCAAAGTGACGAAAACTTTCGGAAGCGTTGGGATGATTTGCGGATGCGGGCATGTACTGGTCGAAATTTTGGTTTCGCGCCGCGAGCGACGGTACCGCGAGCGCAAAGAAAGCGCCTGAGCCGTTCACCGCGTCATATTCCGCCTGTGAGACTCCCGTGTTGTGGAATTTGAAGTCAGTGAAATTGGGCGGGACGTGGCACGCCACGCAATTTCCCGCGTGCCCGCGACGATCCGCCTCCCGCTGCGCTGCTGAGAAATATTTGCAGGCCGGCGAGTTCCGTTGCGCCGAAAACGAACGGCTGATTGTGGAATTGAAATTTGGCGTCTTTTGCGGTGATAAATCGAGGATTTGTGAGCGCTTGCACTGCCTGAGCGAGCCGCTGCACGTATTGCGCATCCGTCTCACCGGTTCGAGGCTGCCTCGGCAGGCCGTTCTTCCACAGGAAGACATCGTAGGGCGATCCGACGAAAGTCTTTGTCGTCGTCCTGCTGGAACTGAAGGCTGGCCATGTATTGCGTGATCAGTTGCGCCACGGCGTTCAGGATCTGCTGGTCGCTCGCGGACGATACGTCGATCCGGTATTTCGCCGGAATGCGGAACTGCAGCGGCACATCGTCGCCGCCGCGCAGCGTGTCCGCGTAAGAAAGCCGCCCGTAGGAAGCCGCCGAGCTTTCCCTGTCCGTTGTCCTGGCGAACTACGGTCGCGATGTGAGCCAAGGCCTGCTGCGATTCGTCTGCAGCCCACCCGAAATTTCTTCCTGTTAAGAGTGGTGCGAATCAAGATCCGCCGGGTCGGCAAATTCGCCGTCGAAATGGAGAAATGTGAGTCCCGCATGAGGCGCAAGCGAGCCGACCATTTGCATCGCGTTGCGCGGCGTGTGCGTGAATCCATTCAACTGCCGGGGAATCGGGCTGTGATCGGTGAAATCGGCGTAGGTGCGATTGCCCGCATTGGGCGTTTTTTCAAATTCATCGACAAAATGGCATGAACGGCAGTTGATCGATTGGCCTGCGAAAGGGCCGGGCATCGGCCCGGTGTTGGAATTTTGCACCTGGCTTACCACCGGATCGCCCACACCGAGCGGCGTGTTTACATCCGTCATGTGCTCGGCGAAATATTCAGCGAAGCGCGTTTCGAGGAAAAATCGCTCACCGATCGTTTGTTCGGGCGGATCGAAGGGAAGAACGGAGGGCGGCGTAGCAACGCAACCCGCCAGGGAAAAGAGCGGCAGCAGAAACGCGACTCGCACCGCGGCAGAAACGAACGTCACGTTCGAATAGAGTTTCACTTTCCGCCCCCGGCAGAATTTCCGCCACCTGTGTTCGTATCGTTGCTGCTGGAGTCCGGGTGCGCACCGAGACTCTTGAGATAGGTAACGAGCTGCCAGCGCCGCTGCTCCGGCAAGCCGGACCACGAAGGCATTCCGTGGAAAACATTTCCATTGCGCAAGAACCAGACGAGTTCGCCAGGCGTCGCGTTCTGCACTGGAGGAGTGCGGAGGTTGACGGCATTTCGCATTCCGCGCGCATTCGCGCCATGGCACTCGGCGCAATGTTGAGCGTAGAGTTTTTGGCCCGCAAGGAGCGCGTCCGCGTTTCCTTCGTAGGGATTTTTCCAGGTGCGCGTTTTTACGGGAGCCTGCGCGATCGCGAGCATCACGCCGCGGTCGTCGGTAGCATCGCGATCGTACGCCGCGCCAATGGCGGCAGTGGTGAGTGACGCTGCAAGCAGACAGAGAGGAATCAAAAATCGTGTCCGGGTCTTCATCGGAACATATTCCTTACTTTTCGGCCGAAGCCGCTGATCTCGTACGACAAGCCCCAGCGCAGCAGCAAGCGGTGCGAATTGTCGTTGAGGCCGAATCCCGGCGAAATTGTGAAAGACACTCCATTCGGCAACTCCCACGCGACGAGCGGCGCGATGTAATGCGAAGTGCCGGAGAGCGACAGCGTCTTCGCGGTTCCCAGGCCGCCGTACATTTCCGCGCCTACGACGAAATTCTCGCGGCAGAAGTTGCAGCGCTGCGGAAGCACGGCCAGCCGAAGCGGCCGGCTCACACCGAGGGCATAGCCAAATTCCCACGGCTCGTGGCCGAGATTTTTCTCGGCGATAAAATTCTCCGAAATATTCCAGCCTTTGTAATCGCTCGATAGGATCAGCTTCGTTTCGAGCTCGTGACCCACTTCCTTGCGCAGTTCGCTGTTGGGCGGAGCGGAATCGAACTGATTGTCGAAGCCCACAATTTCTTTCAACGTCTTGTCGGCGTCGCTCGTGTTTTCGTACTCCACGTACAGCACGGGATTGATCCAGTGCTCCTTCATCAACGGCCGGAAGCGGTTTTCCCAGCGGAAGCCTGTGTAGAGAGTGCTGTCGTTAAACGTGGATTGCGTATCGAGGTAAAACTCGGTGGTCCACCAGGCAGTAGCGCCATATTCGAACTCGACCCACGGGGCGATGAAATCGTTGCCGGCTTTCTGCGTGGCGTAGTTGGTGTTGAATTCGATTTCAAGATTGCCGGGCTCCTCCATGTGATGGGAGTAGGCGACGAAGTAGCGAGTGTCCTGCGCGTGACGCCGCGCCAGGGACAATCGCACCCGCCAATGCGAATAGCGCGAAATAGAGAAAGAGCCGGAGCCGAGTCAACGTGTTGCCTCTCCACCGCAGCGCCCGCAACGAAAAAACGGCGCCGCGATTCCAGTTGATACCCATTTACAACTGCGAACGATACCCTAGTTGAAAACCAGTTGCAACTGGAAATCAGCGAAATCGGCAACCCCTCCCGCGAACGGTCTCCGGGCTGCGTTCAACAGCGATTTACAGCGTTGGCTGGGAACTCGTTCAGGGCGATTCCAGAGAGGTTTCCAGACCTATTTCACGGGCAAATGGGCGCTTGTTCCGCATGTCCGCGGACAGGCCCACGACGAGCCCGGCGCTCGTCGTGGCGACCTGTGCGTCTGATGCGTTCAGGATTATGCGATCGTTCTCTGTTGCCTCCTGTCAAGCTGCGCTAGAAGTGAAAGCCGATCTCCGCCGTCAGCGTCCGCGGCGTGACGTAATGCGTGCCGCTGAACGTCGAGAGAAAGTTGTACAGCGCGTCCTTGTTGCCGAGGTTGATCGCGGTGAGACGAGCGCTCCACTTGTAGCGATCGCCGTGGAACAGATTGTCGTGGCCGACGGCGAGGTCGAACAGATTGCGCGGGCGACGCGCGGCGGATTGTGGTCGTCATTCTCGGTTCCCGGACGCGGAATCTGCAGCTTCGTCGATCCGTACATCGACGCCGGACAGATCGAATCCGGGCTGATCGGCGTTGTCGGCGTCGCGTGAACCGTGCCGCAGAAAAGCCCGGCCTGAAATTGCTGGTCGGGCGTCAGAATCGACGCGTCAACCACCGTATCGCTGCCGGCTGGGCCGTTTGCGCAATTTCCCCCCGCGCACGGCACGGACCGGCGACGAGGCCGCTGTCGTAACGCCAGTTGAAGCCGACCCACGGGCCGCGCTTGAGCGGTTGATATTGCAAGTGCGTGGTCTGGTTGAATTTCTCGTCGTGGTCGATGCGAAACGGCGAAAATTCTCCCGGTCGATTGGCACCGCGCCCACGCCGCCAATTTGCGGAGTGAAGAAGCGCGCCGCCACGCTGGACATCACGACGAGCGCCGTGAAGCCGTGGTAGTTGGGAACGCTGGCGCGAATCGCGAATCCGGGAATTTTCGAATTGTTCCAGGCGATCGGAAACGTGATCGGCGTGTTGCCGAGCACGCTGAAGTCGTAGGCGTTGTGCGTGTACTTCCAGATGTACTCGCCATCGACGACGAGATATTTGCCGAAAGCCTGCTGCAAACCGGCGTGAAATTCATTGCGATAGCCGGGAGGCAGGGTTGAATCGGAGTTGCTCACCGCGCCCGTGCTTGGATCCGTGCAGCCTTCGCCGGTGGCAGCGAAAAGATTCGCGACCACGGTCGAGGCAGCCTCGGCTCGAGAGCACCAGGTTTTCGTTGAACGGAGTTTCAAGCGTACGCGCGTAGGAAACGCGCAGGACGGTATTGGTCGGCTTGATGTTGTACGCGATGCCGAGCCGTGGCTCCGCCTGCGTCGCGTTCGACAGGCCGTTGTAGATATCTCCGCGAATTCCGAGATTGAACGACCAATTCTTCCGGTAATCGTGTCCTGCACGTAAAGCGCAAGCTCCTTGACGTCCGTGTGGCCGCGAAACGTGTGCACTCCTCCGCCTTGCGTCAGATCGATCGGAAGCAGCACGGCACACTGTGGAATCGTAGGATCGGGGCAGCCGATGCGATGGCAGCAGAGTCGGATCGACGATGCCGAAAGTGTCGTTCTCGTCGAGATACGTCTGCTCGTACATCACTCCGGCTTTTACATTGTGAATGCCCTTCACGTAAGACAAGTCGCACGAGCGCCGGCGTTGGTCAGCGTGCGATCCTGGCTCACTGTTTCCTGCTGCAGATTCGATGGGCCGAGATCGGCGAAGGGATTGCCGCTCGGGTAGTAGTTGTATGCGTCCCGCCGAACGAAGAATCCGGCGGTGAAAACGGCGGACGAGTTGATCAGACGAGTCCAGGTCGGCGCGATGTTGAACGTACCGATCTTTGAGCGCTGATCCGTGGGTCCCACCACGTTGCCGTTCGGTCCAAGCCTCCGTTATCGACCACGATTCCGTTCCACGGCGTCGCATTCTGCGCGTCAAAGAATTCGGCGTCTGAAACCACGAACGCGTGTAGCCGAAATTCACGTGCAGAGAGTCCGCCTTCGAAAGTTGATAATCCACGCGGTCGAAAATATTTTCGTGGTTGCCTTTGTCGTGCATCACCGAGAATTCCGGGCGGATCGAGAAAGCGGCCGCTGTTGAGCCCGCTCACAGCGATGAAGTTGCCCCACTTTTCGCCGCCGTAAGCGAGATCGAAGCCGACATCGACCGAGCCGAACGAACCGTAGGAAGTCGTGACGCTGCCGTGTGGCGTGGTCTGTCCGTGTCCCGAACGCGTCGTCACCTTGATGACGAGGCTCGTCTTGTCGCCATATTCCGCTGGAGGCGCGCCGGAGATCACTTCGAGCGACTGAATCGAATCGAGCGGAATCTGATTCGAGAAGACTTTGCTTTGCTGATCGGTGATCGGCTGGCCGTCCACGGAAAACGAATTCTCCGCATGATCGCCTAGTCCGTGGAAAAGTCCGTTCGAATCCGCGGCGACTCCTGGCGTCGAAAGCGTGACGAGCGAACTCACCGACGACGACTGGCTTTCGAGCGGAAGTTTGTCGAACAGCTCTCGATCGACGTCGGTGTGAAACGTCGAATCGTTCTCGATCAAGTCTCCGCCGCCTTCGACGGTCACCGTCGCGGAAGTGCCTGCCACCGTCAAGTCGACACTGACTGCGAGGGGCACTGACGACCGCACGTCGAGATCCTGCGCGTAGGCGCCGAAACCCTTCGCGGTGACGGCCAGGTGATACGGGTTCAGCGGGATATTTGAAAAACTGAAATCGCCCGCAGCGTCGGTCACTGTCGATCGGTCGTAACCGCTAACAGGGTTGTGTATCGAAACAGTGGCGTTCGAAACGACGCTGCCGGAAGGATCCTTCACCACGCCTGAAATCGTTCCCGAGTTTCCCGATTGCGCAAGAAGCTGGGCGCAAGAGCTAAAAAGCTCACGCCCAAGAGTAAGAGCGACGCGAAATGCGAATTTCTTAGACATTTTTCTCCATCCTATGAAGGAGCCCATCGAACGGGCGGATATGTAGCTGCGTAGGATCGGGCCGCAATAAAAAGCGGCTGCGCTGACGCCGTTGGCTTGCGCACAGATGAAGCCAGACCGACGGAATCAGAGCAATGACGAACGATTCAGTTTTTGAGTGTTACGAACCGCGCCAGGAACTACGCCGATGGAGGGCCGCGCGAGGAGAGCTGATGGACAACGTCGTCGAATTTGGGATCGACGGAGAGGTTTACGGCGAGCCGTGTAACAACTTCAGGCAACGGCAGCGCTTCGCCGTGAGACAAATCGACCGTGACCGAGTGCGCGAAATGGCACACGCGGCAGTGCTGGTCTTCAAATGTCCGGCTGTGCCAGTGTCCTGCGGCCTGAAAGCCGAAAGACAACACCGCAACAGCCACGAGAACGACCAACAGTCTGCGTGCTGTCCGGCGAGAAATATGCCACTTTTAACACTCCTTTCCCTAGCATCGTACTTCGATGCATTCAGCGGCGCAATAGTCGCGACGAACTTCATGCTTATTTCGTCAGCGCGCGGTCGCGTGATCGAGAGTCCATCAATACACCTGCAGAACATCGCCATCGCGCGCGACCATTTCGTACAGCACCGGATTCACGAAGAATCCGAGGAACAGTCGCGAAATCAGTCCGGCGACGATCACGATCGCGAACGGCTTCTGCGTGTCGGAGCCGATGCCGGTGGAAAGCGCCGCCGGCAGCAGCCCCAGGCAGGCCACCAGCGCGGTCATCATGATGGGCCGCAGCCGCAGCAGCGAAGCTTCGCGCGTGGCCGTGCGGATATCGTCATTCCTTCCAGCCGCAGTTTGTTGATGTAGGACACCAGAATCACGGCGGTTTCCACCGAAACGCCCATCAGCGCCAGCAGTCCCAGCACGGACTGAAACGCTGAACGGTGTGTGCGTCAGTTTCAGCGCGATCAGCGCGCCCACCGGCTCGGTCATCACCACGCCGAGCGCAATCGTGACCGGGAATTTGAAGTTGCCGTAGAGCGCGAACAGAATCATGAAAATCAGCAGCGACCGCCAGCGGGCCGATGATAGTACATCTGCTGCTCTGGCTTCGAGGAACTCGCTGTATTCGCCGCCCCACGTCGAGGCGGTAGCCCTGCGGCAGCGTCACGGCTTGCTGCACCGCCGCCTGCCCGTCGTCGCACCGCGCGCTGCCAGGTCGCGCCCTTCGATGCTGAACTGCACGCCGATGTAGCGCGAATTATTTTCGCGATAAATGAACGACGCGCCGTTCTCCCTGACTGATGTGTGGCCAGCTGCTGAAAGCGGAATCTGCTGGCCGGCGGGCGTGCCGACCAGCAGATTCCCGATCTCCTGCGCGCTGCTGCGAAATTGCGGCTTCATGCGCACCACGAGGTCGAACAGCTTTTCGCCCTGAATCACCTGCGTGGCGGCCTGCCCGCCGACGGCCGCCTGCGATCACGGCTTCCACGTCGGCAACATTGATTCCGTAGCGCGCAATCTTTTCGCGATCCACGTCGATCAGCAGGCTGGGCTGGCCCAGTTCGCGCACCACCGTCAGCTCCGTGAAGCCCGGAACCTTGCGACAGCACGTTGCTTGATCTCGACCGCTTTGTCCTGCAGCACGTTCAGATCGGGGCCATAGATTTTCACCGCGAGCGCGCTCTTCAGGCCGTGAGCGCTTCGTCCACCGCGTCTTCGGCCGGCTGCGTGTAAGTTGAAAATCATGCCGGGATATGCGGCTGAGTTTCTTGCTGCAGGTCCTCGATCAGCTCTGCCTTGTTGTGGATCGACGTCGCTGTCCCACGACTGGATCCTTGTAAGGTTTCAGGCCGACATAGAATTCGCAGTTGAAAAAGCCGGTGGGATCGGTGCCGTCGTCGGGGCGTCCCAGTTCCGAGCCGACCTCCGTGACCTGCGGATACGACATCAGGATGGCGCGGATCTGCGGAGCGATCTTGCTGGCCTCCTCGAACGAAATGGTGTACGGCATGGTGGCCCGCACCCACAGCGCGCCTTCGTCGAGGTGAGGCATGAACTCGCCGCCGATAAAAGGAACCAGCAGCAGCGTGGCGGCGAAAATCAGCGTGGCGATCAATCATCGTGGTTTTCGGATGATCCAGGCACCAGTCCAGCTCGCCGGCGTACTTGTCCTTCATCCATTCGAAGGCGCGGTTGCGATTCTCTTTCGACGCCGCTTCTTGAACCAGTACGAGGCCAGCACCGGCACAAGCGTGAGCGTGAGGATCAGCGCGCCGATCAGCGCGAAGGACATGGTCTCCGCCATGGGGTGAAACAGTTTTCCCGACGGTCCGGTCAGCGCGTAAATGGGAAGATATCCGGCGAGGATGACGGCGACGGAATAAAAAATGGGGCGGTCGACATCGCTGCGCCGCGGCCAGAATCACTTCGTTCAGGTTGTATGTCTGCCCTTGGCGCAGCGCCAGTTCGCGATAAATGTTTTCCATCATCACCACGGTGCCGTCGATCATGATTCCGAAATCGATGGCGCCGATGGAGAGCAGGTTGGCCGCCACGTCGTGCGCGTGCAGCAAGATGAAGGCGAAGAGCAGCGCCAGCGGAATCGTCAGCGCCACGATGACGGCGGCGCGGAAGCTGACCAGGAAAAAAATCAGCACGATCAGCACCAGCACCATGCCGCGCAGCAGGTTTGCTTCCACCGTGTCGGTCGTCAGCCGCACCAGATCGCTGCGATCGTAGAAGGGATGAACCTTCACGTCGGGCGGCAGAACTGCTCGTTGTTCAGTTCCTCGGTTTTTGCCTCGACGCCTTTCAGCACGTTCTGCGTCTGCTCGCCGCGCCGCATCAGGATCACGCCTTCGACCGCGTCGTCATTTTTCTGGAAGCCGAATTCGCCGAGGCGCGGCGCGTGTCCGATGGTCACGTCGCCGATATCGCGCACGCGCACGGGCACGCCGTTGTTGCTGCCGACGACGATGTTCCCGATGTCCTCGGTCTTGTCGCGACCAGGCCGATGCCGCGCACGTAGTAGAACTGTCCGCCCTGCGAATAGAATCCGCCGCCGGCGTTGGCGTTGTTCGCGGCCGAGCGCGGTGATCACCTGCGGAACCGTGAGTGTGATAGCCGTAGAGTCGCGCGGGATCGAGCAGCACCTGGTACTGCATCACCGTGCCGCCGAAGCCGGAATCGTCGGCCACGCCGGGGACCGAGCGGTAGGCGCGCTCGATCACCCAGTCCTCAATCGTCTTCAATTCCTGCGGAGTGCGATCCGGACTCTCCAGCACGTAGCGATACACAAGCCCGCTGGGGCTGAACAGCGGCGCCATGCGACGGCGGTCACGCCGGTGGGCAGTCGTGCGCTCGCGCCAGCCGCTCGAAAACGATCTGGCGCGCAAAATAGTCGTCGGTGCCTTCCTCGAACGTCAGGCGCACGTCGGAAAGCCCGTACAGCGAAATGGACCGCATCACTGACCATGTGCGGCACGCCGTTCATCTCCAGTTCGAGCGGCAGCGTGACCAGCCGCTCGACTTCCTCGGCGGCGTGGCCGGGCCACTGCGTGATGAGTTCCACCTGCGGAGGCGAGAGATCGGGATAGGCGTCCACCGGCATGCGCTGGAACGAAAGGGCGCCGCCAACGGCGACGAAAACCGTCAGCATGAGGACGAGGAAGCGCTGCCGGAGTGCGAATTGGATGATGCGATGAATCATTTTCGTTTTTTGGGCGCTGCTAAACTAGCGAGCGAGTTTTCATCCGCCCGCAATCCGGCTAGTGCTGAAACGAATTCGCGAATTGCAAAAACAAGCTGCCGTCGCCCACCACCTTGTCGCCCGGAGAAAGCCCGCTCGTCACTTGCGTCCTGCCATTTGCGCCGAGGCCGATTTTCACGTGCCGGCGGCCAAATTGATTTGAGCCGTTGAGCACGTAGACGAACGGCTCGTTCTCGTCGTCACGCAAAATCGCGGCGTCCGGCACCGCAATCGCATTTTGAATTTCGCCGGCCGTGACGGAAACCGTGCAATACATATCCTTCTTTAATTTCTCGCCTTTGTTGTCGACGACGATTCGCGCTTGCAGAGTCCGCGTCGTCGGGTCGAGCGCCGGCGAAATGAACGAAATCTTTCCGTGGAACACGTCGGGATATGAGTCTGTCGAAACATCCACCGAGTCCCCGGTCTTCACGTCCGCAAGATCGGCTTGATACACATTCGCGAGCACCCAAACCGTGCTCATATCTGAAATCGTGAATGCCTGCGTCGCGCCCGCTTGAAGCACCTGCCCCGGCGCCACGAGCCTCTCGACAACCTGGCCTGAAATCGGCGCGAGCAGCCGTACTTCCGCGGACGACGGCGACTTCTCCAAATCTTCCGGCTTCGGAATACCCAGAATTTTCATGCTCTGCTCGGCGGCGTTCATGTCCGCCTGCGCCTGGTTGCGATCCGATTCGGCCTGCAACAAATCGCGCTCGGCGATTGCGTGGTGTTGATACAGATCCTGCGCACGGTCCCAGTTCTTCGACGCAACGCGAGCCACGTCGCGCGCTTTCAAATACACCGCAAGCATCTGCGAATAATCCGGGCTGGTGACTTCCAGAAGCGGCTCGCCGCGTTTTACGAATTGCCCCGGCACGACCAGGATGCGGCTCACGGGTCCGCCAACTTGCGTGATCACCGGAGTGGTCGCGAATGCGTTGTACGCAACTGCTCCGGTGAGCCGCAGCGTGCGCGTTATTTTTCCCGGAGCGACCGTAACCACTTGCACGTGCGACATCTGTTCCTGCGGAATCGTGAAAAGTTCCGGCGCCGCGCCTTTCGCTTCCTTCGAGGAGTACGAAGTCATCTCCGCCGCGCGTTCCGGTTTATCCGCTCCACATCCGGCAAGCGTGAAAACGAAAGCGAGCGCTGCAGCCGCTACGATCAACCGACTCGAAAACTCCGCGCCGCTCGAACAATTTATGTTGCGTTTCGGTTTCATGGCAGGTTCCTCGTCCCTACGGCTCCGCGCAACTGCTCCACAGCCGTCAGATACGACGCAAGTGATTGCCGGTAGGCAAGCTCCGTCGCGCGATAGCTGCGTTCGGCGTCGAGATAATCGAGCAGGCTTGCGGCGCCGCGCTTATAGGCGTATTCGCTGATATCGCGCGAATCCTGCGCCTCTTTCAGATAACCGGAGCGGTAGAGCGTCACAATCTGATCGTTCGTGCGCACACCTTCATATGCGTCCAGCACATCCGTCATCACCTGATCGCTCGCGGCGTGCGCCAGTTCCTGCGCTTGAGTAATCGCAAACTGCGCCTTCGCGATTTCTCCCTGGTTGCGGTTGAAAATCGGGATTTGAACGTTGGCGAAGAGCGACGCACTGCTCGTATCGGCCACATGCGAATAGTTGAACGTCCCGGTCGGGTCCACTTTCCCATTAGCCTTCTGCAACTCGTACTGGCTGTTCGCGGCGGTTACGCCCTGCCGCGCAGCGCGCAAATCGGGCCGCTCGGCGAGCGCTTTTGCTTGCAGGTCTTCGAGCTTCAGCGTCACCGGCTGGTACTCGAATGTTCCCGCCACGTCGTAGTCAAACGGCACAGACTCATATCCCAAGAGTTGCCGCAAACCTGCGAGCGCTTGCACTCTCGCGAGCTGCGCCTGCGACATGTCCGTTTGAAATTGCAGCAGCTGGATTTTGATCTTCAGGAAATCCACTTCGCTGATGTCACCCGCCTTGTAGCGGCTTTCGCTGATGTCGACGGAGTTTTGAAAGCTCTTCAAGTCTTCCGCAGCGAGTTCGATCGTCGATTCCGCGAGTTGCACTTCAACAAATTGAGAGGCGACGAGAAACGTAAGGCTGCGCTCGTTGTCTGCCACTGTCGATCGAGTTTGCTCGGTGATGTCGCGCGCCGCTTGCAGCCTGTGCTGGCGCTTGCGCCCGCGTTCGAAGAGATAGCCGATGCCAACGTCGAACTGCGCGGTCGTGTTCATGTAATCCGCGCTGAATTTATTCGGCTGAAAGATCGGCAGGAACTGCGCATCGCCGGAAAGAACCGGGTTCGGCCGCAGATTCGCCGTAGTCTCTTCCGCTTCGCTCTGCTGAATCGTGGTGCGCGCGGCGAGCAAATTGTGATTGTGCTGCAGTGCCATCTGAATCGCTTCGTCAAGCGTGATACGCACAGGCCCCTTTGTAGGTCCGCCGCTTTGCGCGAACGCCGTGCCGGAGAAGCACACCGCCATCGCGAACGCTAAAACTCGAAAATGTTGTGCACGCATTCGAAATACACCTTCTTGGGTGAAACAAACGTGAATCGGAGTGCCGGCAAACGGCACAGGAGCGGACGGAAAACTACGCGGATGGTGGAGCGCGAGCGGGAATGCGAGGGACGGCTGGGCCGGAAATGAATTCAGGATCTTGCGGGTCGGGACTCGCACCGAGTTGCGAAAGCGCAGGCGCGCGATCCGTTGCGTCGGGACGTTCCATCGCCTGATGATTCAAATGGCAAATGGAACAGTTTGTGTCCGACGAGCTGGCATGATGATGCCAAACGCAGCCCAGCGTTGCGAGCGCAAGCAGCGCGATAAGCGCCACCGGCACCACAACCCATCGAATTGCCTTTTTGTCGGACATTTCTCAGTGACTAGAGGAACGCTGGCGCAATCATACAGTAGACGCCCTCTATCAGGAATAGGTTGCAGCGAGGGCGTGCCGGAGAAGGTACGTGACAACGGGAAGGAGTGAAATCACTGCACGAGATGACGCGAGGCCACAGCTCGAATGTATGTTTCAGCCGCTTCAGAACATCAGCGAGCGGCGGCGACGGCAACTAGTTCGACTGCTCCAGCGCCCGTTCGACCATCCCGACGCATTTTTCGACGCGCTTGCGCAGCGGCCCTTCGATCTCTTGTTGCCGCTGGCGCACCGTGAACATTTCATCGGCAATATTCAACGCCGCGAGCACGGCAACCTTCAGCGAATCCACCATGTGCGTCGATTCGGCGATCGTTCGCATCTTGCCGTCGACGTATGCCGCGAGTTCCTTCAGGTATTCTTCGTTCTGATCGCCGTTAACATTGTAAACCTGATCGTAAATTTCAATTTTCACGTGAACGCTCCCGCCGGGCTTCAGGCATTGTCGTCCAACACGATGCAGCGGCGCAAGAGCGCTTGTCTCTTTCGGGGTATTGGGGTTTTCTTCAGTACGGAGTCACGGACATGCCGTGCCCGGCCAAGCACCAGGTAACCGTCACCAAGAAATCCTACGCTGCGATGTTTTGAAAACGGTGTACGCGTCAGATTGTCCGCTGTGCATGAGAGGACACAGCATGCCGTGCCCCTAGAGCGTGCAATTCTAAGGTTCAGGAGAAAGGATTCGGCTCGGCGTCGCCTACTTCACAACAAGATAAAACGGAGGTTTTTTCCCTACGCGAAGAAGGAATTTCTTTGTTTGGCTCAGATCAATCTCAAACCCCACGTCGCCTATCGACTCTCCATCAACTTCAACGGCGCCCTGCTTGATCAATCGGTCCGCTTCGGCTCGCGACGCTACCCCGGCGTCTCGCACAAGAATTTTCGCGAGCTTAATTTTTCCTTCAGCGGCAACCACATGTTCCCGAATCTCCGAAGGCAACTTTCGCTCGCTGAAGACGCGCTGAAACTCCTCTTTCGCTTTCTTCCCCGCTTCCTCACCATGAAATCCAGCGACGACGATGTGCGCGAGCTGCATTTTCGCCTCTTTCGGATGCAACGCGCCCGTTCGAACCTCTTCCTTCAACCGCACGATCACCGGTGACGTGAAATCCGTCAGCAATTCGTAGTATGTCCACATCTGCTCGTCCGAGATCGACATCAGCTTGCCGAACATTTCGCCGGGCGCTTCGGTGATCCCCACATAATTTCCCAGGCTCTTCGACATCTTGCGCTCGCCATCAAGCCCCACAAGGATCGGCATCGTGATTACCACTTCGCCCGCCAGGCCGTATTCGCGCTGGATGTCGCGGTGGACCAGCAGATTGAATTTCTGCTCGGTGGCGCCCAACTCCACGTCCGATTTCAGCGCCACGGCGTCGTAAGCCGTCAGCAGCGGGTACAGCAACTCGTGCACGGAGATCGGCAAATTCTTGTCGAGCCGCGAACGAAAATCCTCGCGCTCGAGCATGCGCGCCAGCCGATATTTCCCGCAGAGTTGAACCACTTCATGGCTCGAAAGCTTCCCCAGCCATTCGCTGTTGTAGCGAACCTCGGTTTTTTCCCGGTCGAGAATCTTGTACACCTGTTCGAGATAGGTCTTTGCGTTCGCGTCCACATGCTCGCGCGTCAGCGGCGGCCGCGTTTCCGATTGGCCGGTGGGATCGCCGATCATCGCCGAAAAATCGCCGATCAGGAAAATCGCGGTGTGGCCCATGTCCTGAAAATGCTTGAGCTTTCGCAGCACCACGGTGTGGCCGAGATGAATGTCCGGCGCCGTCGGATCGACGCCCAGGTACACGCGCAGCGGTTTCTCTTCCTTCGCGGATTTTTCGAGCCTCGCCTTCAGCTCGTCTTCGCGAATAATTTCCGCCACGCCTTTCCGCAAGTAGGCGAGCTGCTCTTCCACCGGCTTGAACTTCGCTGAGGCCACTATTTTTTCTCCGGATTTTCGTGCGGACTCGTCAACACGCGCCGCCCTTCCATGCGGTAGCGCCCTTCCAGAACGATTCGCACTGCTTCGGTGTAAATTCGATGCTCTTCGCGCAACACGCGCGCGGAAAGTGTTTCCGGGGTGTCGTCATCTCGGATCGGCACGGCCGCTTGCAAGATGATCGGGCCGGCGTCGAGATTTTCGTCCACAAAGTGGACGGTGCAGCCGGAAAATTTCGCGCCATATTCGAGCGCCTGCCGCTGCGCTTCGAGTCCCGGAAACGAAGGCAGCAGCGACGGGTGAATATTCAGGATGCGATTGCGAAACGCCGCGACAAACGCCGGACTCAACAGCCGCATGTAACCCGCGAGGCAAACCAGGTCCACTTTCTTCTCGACGAGCGCAGCAATCACCAGCTTGTCGTACGCTTCGCGCTCAAGCCCGCGCGACGGAATCGCGAGCGCCGGAATTCCGCGTGCGCGCGCTTTATCGAGCCCCGGCGCGTTCTCCCGGTTGCTGATGACGACAGCAATCTCCGCGTTCGGTATGCGTCCGGCAGCAACGCTATCCGCCAGCGCCTCGAAATTCGATCCGCGCCCCGATAGCAGCACGCCGATGCGTTTCTTCGTCACCGCAGGAAATTAGCATAGTTCCCGATTCGCTCAAAACGGCAGCCAGGACGATTCCACCGCTGTGTCGCCTCCGAAATGCAAGATCTCCGTAGAGCGAGCCGCACCGAGAAAGCAGGACTGTCAACCGTAACGCCGGCGTCTCGCCGGCTCTTTTGATTTCTCGTCAATCACTCCTCAACGCCCTCCAGCACACCGATGTTTCCTTGACACTTTCGCGCACAAGAGGCATCGTCTCCATCAACGCCCATAGTCCCTGGAGGCAATTCATGTCACGATCTCGTTCCTTGCAACTTCTTCTCGCCGCCCTTTTCGCGATGAGCATCACGGTCGCCTGCGCCGAACAAACCGCGCAAAAGCCCGCGCCGCCGCCCGACACTCGCAAAGCCGACGAAGCCGCCATCCGCGCAAATTCCGCCGATTGGAGCAAAGCTTCCCAAGCGAAGGATCTCGACAAAGCCACCTCGTACTACACGGACGACGCGATTTTCTTCGTGAATAACGGCGCGATGGTAAAAGGCAAAGACGCAATCAAAATGGCGTGGAAGTCGGAATTGGGCACGCCGGGACCTGGCCTGACGTTCGAAACCACATACGTTGAAGTGGCGCGTTCCGGCGACATGGCCTACGAATACGGTACCTACGACGAAAAAACCGAAGTGTCTAAAGGAAAAGTGAAGGAAGAAAAAGGCAAGTATGTAGTCGTCTGGAAGAAACAAGCGGACGGCTCGTGGAAAGCCGCAGCCGATCATCGGAGTGATCAACATCGGCGAGTGAAGTTCTGGCGGATCGAGTCCCTTCCGTGGTTTGATACCGCTACAATCCCAATTCCCCCGCATAAACCACGCGTGATTTCCCGCGCGCTGCCGCTTCAATTCGCCCAATCAGATAAAACTTCTCGCGCCGCCGCTTCAATTCCGATTCCACGCGCGCCACGTATTTCGCAGGCACCACCAGGATCATCCCCACGCCGAGATTGAAAGTCTGCAGCAATTCGTCACGGTCGATCTTGCCCACCTTCGCGAGAAACTGAAAAATGGGCAGCACGGGAAACGAGCCAAGCTCTACAACCGCTTTCACGTTTTTCGGCAGCGCGCGCGGAAGATTGCCGGTAATGCCTCCGCCGGTAATGTGCGCCATCGACGTGACCCACCCGCGCGCGAGTATATTTTTCAGCAGCGGCCAGTAGGGGCGATGCGGCTTCAAAAGCTCCGCGCCAATCTTGTTGTTGATTTCGGGGACATACGTATCCGGCTCGAGCTTCGCCACTCCAAACGCCAGCTTCCGCGCGAGCGAATAGCCGTTGGTATGCAGCCCGTTCGACGGCAACGCAATCAGAGCGTCGCCCGGTCGCACGCGCCTGCAATCAAGCTGCTTCTTGCGTTCCACAGCGCCGACGATAAAACCGGCGAGATCGTATTCTCCGGGGGAATAAAAATCCGGCATCTCCGCCGTCTCACCCCCGATCAGCGAACAGCCGGCTTTTTTCGCGGCGCGGCTCATTCCCTCGATCACCTGCTCCACAACTTCCGCGTCCAATTTTCCCATCGCAAGGTAATCGAGAAAAAAGAGAGGCTCAGCGCCCTGCGTCAAAATGTCGTTCACGCAGTGGTTCAGAATATCGGCGCCTACAGACGAGTGAATTCCCGTCGCAAATGCAATCTTCAGCTTTGTGCCGACGCCGTCCGAGCTTGCAACGAGAATCGGCTCGCGCCAGCGCTTGCGATCGAGTTGGAAAAGCGCGCCGAATCCGCCAATGGGAGCAAGCACTCCCCGGCGAAAAGTTTTCTTCGCCAGCGCAGCGATACGTTGCTTGGCTTCGTCAGCTACCGAGATATTGACGCCTGCATCGGCGTAGCGCATGGAGAGAACCCGTTTCCGGAGGGGCCGGGTGAATCTCGAAATTTAGAAAGTATGAAACAGCCGTCCCCAGCGCACTTCGCGCGGGTGGATCAGAGCTCGAAAATATGTTTCAAAGCGCTCGGCGACGTGCCCCGGCTCCCAAACTTCTTCAGGCGCGTCGATCGACATATAGATGATGACGGGAGTGCCGATAATATTGGCGCGCGGAACGAAGCCCCAATAGCGGCTATCGTAGGAATTCTCGCGATTGTCGCCCATCATGAAATAGCTGTTCGCCGGCACGGTGATGGCCGCGCGATTTTCCATCGGATTGGGCGGCTGGTTGCGATACGGCTCGTCGAGCGCTTTTCCATTTACGTACACGACGCCTTGTTTAATTTCGAGCGTGTCGCCCGGAAGCCCGATGCAGCGCTTGATGAAATCCGGATAGCCCTGCTCCGGAAGCGGCGCGCGGAACACAATAATCTGCTGGCGTTTTGGATCGCGCCAGAGCGGCACGTGAAGGTCAGTAAACGGGACGCCGATGTCGTAGCCGAAGCGGCTCACGATCAAGTGATCGCCGATCAGCACAGTGCGCTCCATCGAGCCGCTGGGAATCACGCGCGCCTGCACCAGTGCGCCTTCGATCACCAGGAACGCGAGAATCACCCAAACCCACGAAAGCACTTCGCGCCAAACGCGATCGCTCACCGTGTCGGCGTGCTTCGCCGCCACTTTCTCTTCGATAACTGCTTCTCCCACCTCAGCTGCCACGATGAGCCTCCACTTCGAGTTGCACCAGCTCCGTTGGGTAGCTGCCGGTGTAGCACGACGTACAAAATTTTCCCTCGGTATCTTCCACGGCCGCTCGCAGCGATGGGAGCGACAAATATCCGAGCGAATCGGCGCCCAGAAACTTCCGAATTTCCTCGGTCGATTGATTCGCGGCGATTAGTTCTTCGCGGCGCGGTGTGTCCACGCCGTAGTAGCAGGGCGAAATCGTCGGCGGGCAGCTGATGCGCACGTGAACTTCCGTCGCGCCCGCGTCACGCACCAACCTCACGATTTTCCGGCTGGTGGTTCCGCGCACGATGGAATCGTCAACGAGAATCACTCGCTGTCCCTCAAGCATTCGACGTACCGGATTCAATTTAAGCTTCACGCCGAAATCGCGGATAGCCTGTTCCGGCTCGATGAACGTACGGCCAATGTAATGATTCCGAATCAGCGCCATGCGAAACGGAATTCCGGATTCAGCCGCGTATCCAATCGCGGCGGGAACGCCTGAGTCCGGCACTGGCGCAACGATATCCGCTGCCACCGGATGTTCCTGCGCCAGCAGTTTTCCCAAACGCTCGCGGCTTTGATTTACAGGACGGTTGAACACCAGACTATCGGGCCGCGAAAAATAGACATGTTCGAAAATGCAATATTGATGCGGCTTTTCCGGCGCGAAACGGATCGATTCGACGCCGCCGCGCGAGATGCGGACCATTTCGCCGGGTTCCACTTCGCGCACATATTCCGCGTCGATCAAATCGAACGCGCACGTTTCCGAGCCCACCACCCACGCGCCGTCAATACGGCCGAGAGCGAGCGGACGAAAGCCGCGCGGATCGCGAATCGCAAAAATTTCATCGCGCGTGAGAATAACGAGCGAGTACGCGCCTTCCACTTGATTCAACGCATCGGCAATCGCGCCGGAAAGATTCCGCGCTGAACTGCGCGCAATCAAGTGAACGATCACTTCGGTGTCGCTCGTCGTCTGAAAAATCGACCCGCGATGCTCGAGCCGCCGCCTCACTTCAATCGCGTTCGTCAGATTGCCGTTGTGCGCGAGCGCAATTTTGCCTTTGTTGCAATCGATCACCACCGGCTGCGCGTTCATCAGCGTGGTGTCACCGGCTGTGGAATAGCGCGTGTGCCCGATCGCGGCCGAGCCCGGAAGCGACGCAATCACTTGCGGCGTGAAAATTTCCTGCACGTGGCCAAGCGATTTGTGGACGCGCACATCGGTGCCATCCGTCGAGGCGATGCCGGCGGATTCCTGCCCGCGATGCTGCAGCGCGTAAAGGCCGAGATACGTCAGTTTCGACGCTTCCTCATTGCCGAAGACGCCGAACACGCCGCAGTGATCGTGGAAATGATCGTCGTCGAGATGGATTTGCTTGCAGTTCATGCGCTCTCGATTGCTGCTGCCAGGGATTGCGACCAGGCTTGCCGGAAGGAAGTCACGTCCCCTCTTATAACAGGCGAGCCATTAAATTGGATGCGAAATTCGCTGCGAGTGACGGTACCAATGCGCGCGGCAGCCACCCCATATTGTGCCGCAACCGCATTGAGCCGGGCAAGCGAAGCGGGTGAGAGAGATACGACCGCGCGCGCACCGCGTTCGCCGAAGAGAGTGACTTCCGTCGGCTCGGGTCGTAGCTTCGCTCGACATAACGTCGGCCTCGATGCTGGCTAGCCTGATGTCAGATCTGCGGGTTCGATTTCAAATTCACGTCGGCGGAAAGGCCGTCGCTCGCGAAGCAGGATTCGGCGATCGTAACGGCAAGGCCGCCGTCGCTCACGTCATGCGCTGAGAGAATCAAACCAGCGCTTGCGAGACTGACGAGGCATTCGATCAGGCGTTTTTCAGCGGAGAGATCGATCGCAGGCGGCGCACCAGCGACGATCCCGTGAATCGACTTTGCGATACTCCGAAGATAAAAACTCCTCCAGTACTCTGGCACCTAAGCTGTCATCCTGAGCGGAGCGAAGGATCTCAATGCCCGAGCCGTCGAGCAGCACAATCGCGTCGCCCTCTTTGTCAAACGCAGAACCGACCGCAAAATCCGCGTCTTCGAGCACGCCCAGCACGCCCAGAATCGGCGTGGGATAAATCGGTTTGCCGAGCGTTTCGTTGTAGAAGCTGACGTTTCCACCGGTAATCGGAATCTCGAGCGCGCGGCACGCTTCTGCGATGCCGTCCACCGCTTCGCTGAACTGCCACATCACTTCGGGCTTTTCGGGATTGCCAAAATTCAGGCAATTCGTAGCGGCGACGGGCTTCGCGCCGGTACACGCCACATTGCGCGCGGCTTCTGCGACGGCGTGCATCGCGCCAATCCGCGGAGAAAGAAAGCACCAGCGGCCGTTCCCGTCCGTTGAAAGCGCGAGGGCGCGATCGGTTTCTTTCAGTCGAAGCACAGCGGCATCGCTCGCGCCGGGGCCGAATCGCGTGTTGGTGCGGACCATCGAATCGTACTGCTCGGTGATCCAGTATTTCGACGCGATCGCGGGCGATGCGAGCAAAGCGCGGAAATTCTCGGTGAGATCTGCGCCGGCAGTCGCGAAAGGAAAAGACGCCGCGCTGAAGCCCGGCGCGACAAAGTCCGCGGAGGACGCAAGTTTTGGAGCGGACATCGGCCGTTCGTAACGCGGCCCTTCTTCCGCAATCGCGTGCGCTGGAATTTCAGCGACGGACCGGCCGTGGTCGAGGATGCGCAGCTTGCCGTCCTCGGTCACCTTGCCGACCTCCACCGCGTCGAGTCCCCATTTGTGGAAGACGTCGAAAACTTCGCGCTCGCGCCCGCGTTCGGCGACGAGCAGCATCCGTTCCTGCGATTCCGAGAGCATAATTTCGTACGGCGTCATCGCGGTTTCGCGCTGCGGCACAAGCGCGAGATCAATTTCAATTCCCATTCCGCCGCGCGACGCCATTTCCGAACTCGAGCTCGTCAGCCCCGCAGCGCCCATGTCCTGAATCGCGACCACTGCTCCCGTGCGCATCGCTTCCAGGCACGCCTCGAGCAGCAGCTTTTCCATGAACGGGTCGCCCACCTGCACGTTCGGGCGTTTCTGTTGCGATTCCTCGCTGAATTCAGCCGAGGCCAGCAACGACGCGCCGTGAATTCCGTCGCGCCCGGTTTTCGCGCCCGCGTAAATCACGGGATTGCCCGCGCCGCGCGCCTTCGCAAAGAAAAGTTCCTCGCGCCGCGCGATCCCGAGCGCCAGCGCATTCACCAGCGGATTATTCGAGTAGCATGATTCGAATTGCGACTTCCCCGCCAACGGTCGGAACGCCAAAACAGTTGCCGTAAAATCCGATTCCGCGAATCACGCCATCGAGAATATGCCGGTTGCGAGCGATTTCTTCATCAGACGCGGTTCCGGCCCCTGCGCCCGGCATAATCGGCCCGAATCGCAATGAATCGAGCACCGCGATCGGCCGCGCGCCCATCGTAAAAATATCGCGCAAGATTCCGCCAACACCCGTCGCCGCGCCCTGAAACGGTTCCACGAAACTCGGATGATTGTGCGACTCGATCTTGAAAACCGCGCAAAGCCCGTCGCCGATATCGACCACGCCCGCATTTTCGCCCGGGCCCTGCACCACATGCTTGCCGGTCGTCGGCAACCGCTTCAAATGGACGCGCGAAGATTTATAAGAACAGTGTTCGCTCCACATCACGCTGAAAATACCCAGCTCGGTGTAATTCGGATCGCGACCCAGGATTTTCTGGATGCGCGCGAATTCCTCGGCGGTGAGGCCGTGTTCGGCGGCCACCTCCGGCGTCACCTTGATTTCAGTTGGAACGGCCTTTTGGGTCATGAATGAGTTTCGCGGAATTCCTACGCCGTGACGGCAATTCGGCCGCTATCTTTTTTCTGTTCTTTGCGCGTGAGGTATTCGACCATCGACTGAAAAACGACGAGGCCGTCGGACGAGCCGAGCGGAGATTCCACGGCGCGCTCGGGGTGCGGCATCAGCCCGAGGACGTTGCGCTCGCGGCTGCAAATTCCAGCGATGGAACGCAGCGAGCCGTTCGGATTCGCCTCGCGGTCGTTTTCGGTGGCGTCCGTTCCATCCGGGTGAACGTAGCGAAAAATAATCTGATTGTTGCGCTCGAGCTCAGCGAGCGTGGCGGGGTCGCAGAAGTAATTTCCTTCATTGTGCGCGATCGGAATCTTCAGCACGTCGCCGCGCGAAGCCGCGCCGGTGAATGGCGTGTCCGTGCGTTCCACACGAATATGAACATGCCGGCAGAGATAACGCAGCCCTTTATTGCGGAGCATCGCGCCGGGAAGCAATCCAGCTTCGAGTAAAATTTGAAATCCATTGCAGATACCGAGGACGAGTCCGCCTGCGTGCGCGAAACGATCGACAGCCTTCATCACCGGAGAAAAACGCGCGATGGCGCCAGTGCGGAGATAGTCGCCGTAAGCGAATCCACCGGGAAGAATGATCGCGTCATAACCAGCGAGATTTTCGGATTGATGCCAGATGAAATCGACGGGCTGTCCGATGACGGATGAGATCGCGTGGCACGCGTCGTCGTCGCAATTCGAGCCGGGAAATTGGACCACTCCGAATTTCATTTCGCGGTTCTCCTCGCAACTATTTTAGCACATGCATACTTCCATGGAAGTTTCGGCATCGTTCTCAGACTTCTTGACCATCGGCTTCGCGCACCGTACGCTGCTGCTCCGGAGTCGAGCTCGCCGGAAACAGAACCGAAGGAGACGCCACTTTGAATCGTCGCGCTTTGAATTTCATGTTCAGCATAGCCGCTATTTTCTCACTATCCGCAATTCCAACACACGCGCAAGCTACAGCGCCATTCGGCGAAGGCGTGCCGGCGGGACTTGAAGCGGACTACGTGATTCACGATTTTCACTTCAAGTCCGGCGAATCGCTCGCCGAGCTCCGCATGCATTACGTGACCTTTGGAAAGCCTGAGCGCGACAAGAGCGGTCGCGTGACGAACGCGGTGCTGGCTCTTCACGGCACCAGCGGCAGCTCGCGAAGTCTCCTGAATCCGATTTTTGCCGGCGTGCTGTTCGCTCCAGGTGGATTGCTCGATGCCACGCGCTATTACGTAATCGTTCCCGACAGCATCGGCCACGGAAAATCGAGCAAGCCGAGCAACGGATTGCGCATGAAATTCCCGCACTACGATTACGACGATATGGTGGCCGCGCAGCATGAGCTCGTCGAAAAAGGACTGGGCGTGAACCATTTGCGGCTCGTGATGGGAACTTCGATGGGCTGCATGCACTCCTGGGTGTGGGGCGAGATGTATCCGGATTTTGTGGACGCGTTGATGCCGCTCGCGTGCGAGCCCGTGCAGATTGCGGGACGCAACCGGATGTTTCGCATGATGGTCATCCATGCGATTCAGGAAAATCCCGAGTGGAAGAATGGCGATTACACTGCCGAGCCGCAGGAGGCGCTACGGCGCGCCGCCGATATATTCGTCCTGGCCACAAGCGCGCCGCTGCAAGCGCAGAAAAATTATCCGACTCGTGATGCAGCGGATAATTTTCTAGCCGGCGCGGAAAAACAGCTTGCGGCTGGATTCGATGCGAACGATTTGCTATATGCGTTCAATGCTTCCCGAAACTACGATCCTTCGGCGCAACTCGAGAAAATTCAGGCGTGGGTGATGTTCGTAAATTCGGCGGATGATTTCATCAATCCGCCCGAGCTGGGAATCGCCGAGCGTGAGATCAAGCATGTGAAGAATGGCCGCTTCGTTCTGATTCCGATCTCCGATCAAACGCACGGCCACGGCACCCACACCTATGCGACGGTCTGGCAGCAGTATTTGAAAGAATTGCTCGAGGAATCGAAACACTAACGATCGCAACTAGCGCTTGCGGCGAGGCTTCGAGGACTTTTTGCGCGGCGAGCGCTTCGGGCGCGCGCGGCGCTTCGCTTTTGCGCGGCCTCCGTCACGCTTTACGTTTTTCAGCGCCAGCCGGCGCTGGCGCGCCCAGTGAGGTTTGTTTGACTGGCGAGCGCGGGCAAGCGCCAGCGCATCGGCCGGGACATTCTCCGTGAGTGTTGATCCAGCGGCAACGTATGCGCCGTCACCGATCCGAATCGGCGCGACGAGCGCCGTGTCGCTGCCAATAAAAACACGATTGCCAATTGTCGTGGGGTATTTCGCGACACCGTCATAATTGCATGTGATTGTGCCCGCGCCGATATTCGAATTGCGCCCAACCGACGCATCGCCTAAATACGTGAGGTGCATCGCCTTCGCACCTTCATGCATCACGGATTTTTTCACTTCCACAAAATTGCCGATATGTGCGCCGGAGCGAATATCCGCGCCAGGGCGCAGGCGCGAAAATGGGCCGATCGAAGATTTCGAGTGAAGACGGCTCGTGGTAGCCACGCAATGAGCGCCAACGACAACGTCATCGTCTACGCGGACATCGTGCAGCACCGTGCCGGTTTGGATTTTGCAGCGCGCGCCGATGCGCGTGCCGGCGAGGAGTTGAACGCAGGGCTCGATGATCGTGTCCGGACCGGCGGTGACGTCGGGATCGATCACCACCGTCTCAGGCAAATAAATTGTGACGCCGGCTTCCATCAATTCGGCGGCTTTGCGCGCGCGAAAAATTCGGTCGACGTCCGCGAGGCTTGCGCGTGTGTTGCAGCCGAGAATTTCGTTCGCGTCGGCGGCGATTTGCGCGAGGACGCGTTCGTTACGCTGGCGAAGGAGCGCGATCGCATCGGTGAGATACAGCTCGCGATGAGCGTTGTTGGGGCGAAGAGACGCTAATGCGGGCCAGAGCGCAGTCAGCGTGAAGGAGTAAATACTGGAGTTCACCTCGCGGATCGCGCGCTGGTCAGGCGAAGCGGCTTTGTCTTCGACGATCGCCTCTACGCGGCCTTCCGCATCGCGAACGATCCGGCCGTAGTCGGTTGGGTCAGAAAGTTCGGCGCTTAGCACGGTGGCCGCAGCTTCGCCGCGGCGGTGCGCGTCGAGAAGGGCAGCGAGCGATTCAGTCCGAAGAAGCGGCGCATCGCCGGGAATCACGAGCGCGAGTTTCGCACTTTTGCGGATCGCGCGCCGCGCGATTTGCAAAGCGTGACCAGTTCCTCGCTGCGGCTGCTGCACCACGATCTGTGCGCCAAATTTCTGGGCGACTTCTGCAACCTCATCCGCCTGATGACCAACGACAACCAACACCTGTGAAGGCTTAAGCGGGAGGCACGCCCGGATCACATGCTCGATCAGTGTGCGTCCGCCCGCGCGATGGAGCACTTTCGCTATGTCGGAACGCATCCGCGTGCCCTTGCCGGCGGCAAGGATGATGACGGCAGTGTCGGATTGGGCGGGCATCAGAAGATATTGTCGCGTGCGATTGGGGCTTTGGCAATGACGAAGCCAGAAACGTGTTGCGGCCCCGCAATTGCCCACTCACACGCCCCGAGGACTTCTCAGGACGAAGCCGGCGCGGAAATTGGAACCGATGCGTGCGCGGACCCGGCTCCAGTAGAGTGGTTATCAGTGGTTTCAGTCCAAAGCGAATGATCCGCAAGTAATCGCGTGACGAGTTGCGTGTGCGAAGCGTGCCCCGCTTTGTGCGCCTCGATGCGTGCAAGCAGCGGCCGCCCGACGAGCGCCAGATCGCCAATCAGGTCAAGCGCTTTGTGGCGGCCAAACTCGTCGGGAAATCGCAGCGGGCCGTTCATCACGCCGTTATCGTCGATCACGATCGCGTTTTCGATCGAGCCACCGCGGATCAATCCCATCGCTTGCAGCCCCGCAAAATCTTTCGTGAAGCCAAACGTTCGCGCGGGTGCGAGTTCGCGGCTGAACGATTCGCGATTCACAGTCAGCTCGATTTCCTGCGGCCCGCACGCAGGATGGCTGTAGTCGACGAAGCAGTGCACGTGAAATTCATCGGCCGGATAAATTCCCAATCGCTTGTCGCCGTCCACAAACTCCAGCGGTTTCAGCACGCGGATGTAGCGGCGATGGCGGCGAAGTTGGCGCGTCCCGGCCTGCGCGAGTAGATCGATGAATGGCTTTGCGGAGCCGTCGAGAATCGGAAGTTCGAGCGCGTCGATTTCGACGTACACGTTATCGACGCCGCAGGAATACAGCGCCGCAAGCACATGCTCGGTGGTCGAAAGCAGCACGCCTTGCTTCATCAAGCTCGTTGCGTAACTGACGCGTGCGACGTTGCGTACATGCGCTTCGATTTCGAAATTGTCGAGATCCACGCGCCGGAAGACGATTCCGGTATCGGCAGGCGCCGGCACGAAACGCACGCGGCTTCGGACGGCGGTGTGAAGTCCGATTCCTTCAGTTTCGACGGGCCGTTGAATCGTGAGCTGGTAGGGCATTCGGGCAACCATGATCCCAGCATCTAGCGTGCCGCAATAAATTTATTTTATCTCTTTATAATCAGTAGTTTATGAGATTTCGGAGAGATTGCAAAATATCAGTGTGGTAATTTAGCAACAGAAGTGCCCGTTGAGATGTGCCGTTTCGGTTTAGCTCGATTAATCCTTCTGATCACCGCTGCGATCGAAAATTAGCGGAACGCTTTGCCGGTTCGCGGCCAGTCAGATACAAAAAACGTTTCGACAGCGCGGGAGTTGTGCAGACTGCGTTGCGGCGCGTAAAATGCTTAATTCGAGCTCACACGAATGGCTTCACCTTTCAACATTATTTCGAACTCGACAGTCACGCCGCCACCCGCGGCGCATCCGCGGCCGCCCTGGCTGCGCGTAAAATTTTTCGGCGGCCCGAATTACCAGGAACTGAAGCGCATCATGCGCACGCTCGATCTGCACACCGTGTGCGAGAGCGCGCGCTGCCCGAACATGGGCGAGTGCTGGGAGCATCGCACCGCCACGTTCATGATTCTCGGCAATATCTGCACGCGCGCTTGCGGATTCTGCGCGGTGCCCTCCGGCAAGCCGCTCGGTCCGCCGGAAGAAGACGAGCCGGAGCGCGTGGCCGAAGCCGTGGAGCGCATGGGCCTGCGCTACGCCGTGGTGACTTCCGTAAATCGCGACGACCAGCCCGACGGCGGCGCCGCAATTTTCGCGCGCACGATCACTCGCATTCGCGAGCGCGTTCCGGGATGCAGAGTGGAAGTGCTGATTCCCGATTTTCGCGGAGATTGGTCGGCGCTCGAAACAGTAATGGACGCGCGCCCCGACGTGCTGAACCACAACATGGAAACAGTTCCGCGACTCTATCGCCGCGTCCGCACAGGCGCGGTCTACGAGCGCTCGCTCGAATTGCTGCGCCGCGCAGGCGAAATGTCGCCGGGCATCGCGACGAAAACCGGAATGATGCTGGGCCTCGGCGAAACGCGCGAAGAAGTTCTGAGCGCCATGGAAGAAATCGCCGCGCAGGGCACCCACATCCTCACGCTCGGCCAGTACCTGCAGCCCACGCCCGAGCATCTGCCAATCGAGCGCTTCGTTCACCCCGACGAATTCGCCGAATTCAAACGCCTCGGCGAACAGATGGGATTCAAGCACGTCGAAGCAGGCCCGCTGGTCCGCTCGTCCTATCACGCCTTCGAGCAGGAAGAATCCGCGCGCAGTTGAATTGTTGCTCTCCCGGCCGGTGAATTCCCGCATCCACGTATAATCTTTCGCGATGAATCCCTGGCGTGGACTGAAGGATTTGCCGCGAGAGGTGTGGCTGCTGTCGGCCGCGACGCTCGTGAACCGCGCCGGGACGATGGTGTTGCCGTTTCTCGTCCTCTACCTCACGCGCACGCTCGGGATTACTCCCGCGCACGCGGCGCTCTCGCTTACGGTGTACGGAATCGCGGCGCTGATCACGATGCCGGTCGCAGGGCGGCTTACGGACGTAGTGGGGCCGCTCGCGGTGATCAAGACGTCGCTATTTCTATCTGGCGTGCTGCTGTTTCTTTTTCCGCTGGCGCACAGCTTCGCGACAATCCTCGCAATCACATTCCTCTTCGCTGTGTTGAACGAGTCTGTGCGACCGCCGAGCCTTTCGATGATTTCAGATCTCGTAGCCCCGGCGCAGCGGAAGGCCGCATTTGCCTTGAGCCGGCTCGCCGTGAACCTCGGAATGAGCGTGGGGCCGGCGATCGGCGGAATTTTGGCGGTGTTTTCGTTTCGATGGTTGTTTTTCGTCGATGGAGCGACGTCAATTCTTGCGGGCATCGTAATCGCGTTGGCCCCGTGGGATACGGCGCGGCTGAAGCCGTCACACGATCCCGAGTGGGCCGAGCCGGAGGAATTAGGACGCGAGATCGAAGCGGATTCGGTGGTTCCGCTTGCGGCAGGGCATCCCGGCGCGGATCTGCGCGCATTTCGCAACCGGCGCATGCTCTATTTTCTCGCCGCGATGATTCCCGTGCAGATCGTTTTCTTCCAGCTCACGTCAACGCTGCCACTTTTCCTCGTGCGGAATCTTCACTTGCCGGAATCGCTGTACGGCACCGTGTTCACGCTGAATACGCTGCTGATCGTGGCGATTGAAGTGCCGCTGAATACGGCAATGGCGCGGTGGTCGCATCGCAGCACGCTGATGCTGGGCGCGGCGCTGTACGCGATCGGATTCGGAGCGTTCGCGTTTGTCACGAGACCTGAGCAAATATTTGCCGCGGTTGTCGTGTGGACGTTTGGCGAGATGATTCTGCTGCCGGGAAGTTCCGCATACGCCGCGGAAATCGCGCCAGCCGGACGCCGTGGCGAGTACATGGGCCTCTACACGATGTCGTTCAGCATCGCGTTTTCGCTCGGGCCATTTCTCGGCGCGGAGCTGCTGCAGCGTTGGGGGCCGCATGGTCTTTGGGGCACTGCGTTTGTGTCTGGATGCGTGTCAGCGCTGATGATGAGCAGGATCGGGAAGGGTAAAACGAAGCACATGGAATCCGCGACAGACAGCTAAGACACCACGAAGCATCGGCTAACAAAGTCGCTAGCGAATCGAATCGAGAAAAGCCTGCGAGACAGCACGAACGTGCATCGTGCAGATCTTGCAATCGCCGCCGGAGCAGCCACCGGGCGGCGGGACGAGTGCCGGAAGATTCAAGACGGCGTTGAAATATTCGGCGGACTTGGCTTTTCTTCCGAGTTCGACATTCAGATTGCCGACCATCAATAGAAAAAGCGGATTCTTGGGGTAGCGAACGACGAGCGGTTCCGCGATATTGAGCGCTTCCGCATACTTCAGCTCGTAGGTGCGAAAATTCCGCGCCTGATAGTAGCGGGCGTCGACGGCCAGCAGTACTCCGTGTTCGATGCCCACTTGAATCTGCTTTATTCCTTCTTCTTTGTTGCCGCCCGGAATGCCCATGAAGAATTTCAGGACCTTCACAATCGTCGAGAGTGTGTCGACGTAATAATTGTAAAAGCCGAGTCCCACGGAAGCATCCGCATTATTCGGATCTAATTCCAGAGCGCGAATAAATTCCGTACGCGCAGCCACTCCGTTGCGGGCTGCGATGCGATTCTCGGCCCGAAGACCATAGAGACGGGTCTTGAGCGCGTATCCGATTCCGGCGTACAGATGGTTTTCCGACGTGTCATGCAGCGCGATTTGCGCCTGCGCGAGCTGGATCACGTGGTCGGCAAGCGCGAAGTACGAATCGTCTTCCGGTTTCTTGCCGCGCTTCTGCGAATCGAAAAAGCCCCATTTGATTTCGGAGGCATCGCAATACATTTTCCACCACCGCGCTTCCGCCTCGATCGTGAAAGGCAACGGATCGCTGGGGTGAGTCGCCTCGTATTCGTGTAGAAGCGCGATCGCGCCGTCCGGATCGCCGCCGTACATCTTGTCCATAGCTTGCGAAGCTTCGGGGGGCAATTGGACACCACCTGCGCGAGCGGCGCTCGCAGCGAACCCGAAACCGAAAGCGACGGCGGCAATTGCCGGCAACAGCCGAGCTGCCGCGAATGTCTGCGAAGCTGTGCTGCACGCAATTTTCATTTCACCCTTTTCACCCAGCCAAAAAGCCACGCCGAAGTAACGTACATGGCGAAGCATTCCAGCGCAAACGGCAAAAACCCGAGATACCCAGGCGCCGGCATCTCGAAAATCTTCATGTTCTGGAACATTGGAAATGTGTAGCGCCATTTCGCAACGGCCCAATAATTCCAAAATTCCCAAAGCCAGCCGCAGATGAAGCCTGCCGCCACAAAACCGTAGAAGCGCCGACGAAATCCCTCTGAGAGATCGCCGATGAACGACGGAAGTCCGAGCCGCCGGTTGATGGGATCGAGCAACAGCAGAAAACCCAGCCACACGAGCGCGAAAAGTTTCGCAGCGATCGCTTGCGGAACTGCGAGCGGAACGATCAAGCACGCCGCACCGGAAACGAGCACGGCGTTTTCGGCGGTGCGCGAGATTTTCCACGGCTCGCCGGGAAGCGGCGGCAGCAGGGCTTGCACCAGATCCGAAGTCTCAAAAATCGCGGGCGTAATCGTCGCGAATGACCATCCGTAGCCGAGCATTGCGGCGACCCACCCGCGCGGAACGCCAACATACTCCCAGTTGTGGAGCCGCATGTTGTACGCCTCGAAAATCAGCCACAGTGGAATCGAAAGCAGCGCCATTCGCGCGAGCGTGAGAGGCGCGTCGTTCAGGCGCGAGCGGCCCGTGACGGCGAAGGTCGCAGCGTCGGCAATGAGGATGTACGCACTCCATGCAATCGGCGTGAAATATGTAGCAACGGGCTCTGCACGTTGGAATAAGAGCAATTCAGCGGCCGCGAGCGCAACGAATCCGAGCCAGCCATGCGCGGGAAAACGTCTCCTGCGCCGGCGGAGTCTGAAGTATCCGAGGAAAAGAACCGCGACGATCGTTGCGGTGATGCCGATTCCGACTTTCACCATTGGCAGCATGGTATCGCAGGTGACGCTAGTTTTACGTCAGGCGGCGCGGGCTTTCTTGCTATTCTTGCCGTTCGTTTGCGGCTGCGAAATTCGCCGTAAAAACCTGCGATGAGCGAACCCGAAAAACTCGAACGCGGACTCGGCCTTCTCGAAGCGACGTCGCTCAATATGACGTTCATGATCGGGATTGGCCCATTCGTCGTGATTCCATTCATTATTCGCGCGATGGGCGGTCCGCAATGCATTCTCGCGTGGGTGGTGGGAGCAGTGCTGGCTGCGCTCGACGGCTGCGTTTGGGCGGAGCTGGGCGCAGCGATGCCGCAAGCGGGTGGGAGCTACGTTTTTCTGCGCGAAGCGTACGGCGCAAAGCGGCTTGGGCGCCTGATGTCGTTCCTTTATATCTGGCAGACGCTGTTTCAAGCGCCGCTCAGTATTTCTTCGGGCGCGCTGGGATTTGCAGACTACTCGCAGTACCTCGCTGCCAGAATTGCCGGAGTAAATTCGTGGCTGGGCTCGCATCCGGGGCAAATGCTGGCAGCGATTAAGACCTACAACCGCTCGATCGCAATTCTGTTGATCGTGATCGCGGTAGTGCTTCTGTATCGCCGCATCACGACGATCGGGAAAATTTCGACGATTCTCTGGCTCATTGCCGCAGCGACGATTCTCTGGCTGATTTACGGAGGCGCGACGCATTTCGACAAGAATCTCGTTTTCGTTTACCCGGCAGGCGCCTGGAGTTTCTCCTGGATTTTCTTCGCGGGGCTAGGGCACGCCTCAGTGCAAGCCGTGTACAGTTATCTCGGCTACTACAACGTGTGCAATCTCGGCGGCGAGATGAAAAATCCCGAACGCAATATTCCGCGCGCGATTTTTCTATCGATTTTTGGGATCGCCGCACTCTATTTTGCGATGCAGACGTGCATTCTCGCCGTCGTTCCCTGGCAGGAGGCGCAGAACTCGCCGTTCGTCGTCAGCCTTTTCGTGGAACGAATTTTTGGATCGCAGTGGGCGATGCTTGCCACTGCCCTGATTCTCGTCACGGCATTTGGTTCTGTTTTTTCCGCGACGCTTGGCTATTCGCGCGTTCCCTACGCGGCCGCGCTCGATGGAAATTTCTTTTCAATGTTCGGAAGCGTCCACCCCACAAAGCGATTTCCGTATATCTCACTGCTTGGGCTCGGTGCCGTCTCGATTGTGATTTGCATTTTCTTCGACCTGTTCTCGGTGATTCGCTCCATCCTCGCGATGCGCTGCCTCATCCAATTTGTGGGGCAAGCGGTGGGCTTGACGATGTTGCACCGCCGGTGGCAAGCGGAGCGATGGCCGTTTCGCATGTGGCTCTATCCGGTGCCGGTGATTCTCTCGATTGCAGGCTGGATCGCAATTTTCATCGCCACAGGACGCAAGCCCATGCTCGCTTCGCTCGCGGCGATGGTTGCAGGACTTCTTGTATATTTGGTGCGAGCGCATTTCTTGCGGCAGTGGCCATTCGAGGAGGCTGTTTGATGTTTCGATTTTTTCCGCGTACGCCGGCTGCATCCATTTGCCGTCGGGTTTATGGCATGTGCATCGGTGTTCGTTGCCCCCGTCGTCGCGCCGCCCCGCGCCGCGATTGTCGCCGCGCAATCGCTCCCCCAAACCGTCGAAGCGATCGATAAAGCTCGCGTCACCACTCGGATCCTTTTCATCACCGCGCATCCGGACGACGAATGGGCCAGCCTTCTCACCTATCTCTCGCGCGGGCTCAACGCCGACGTGGCGCTTCTCACAATCACGCGCGGCCAGGGCGGGCAAAACGCAATCGGTCCCGAACAGGGCGGCGAACTCGGCGTGATCCGCACCGAAGAACTCCTTGCTGCGGGCAAACATTACGGCGTGCGGCAATTTTTCACGCGCGCGATGGACACCGGTTTTGTGAAGACGCCCGAGCAGGCAATGAAAATTTGGGACGGGCTCGCGCTCGAAGATATGGTCCGCGTGATTCGAACGTATCGGCCGCAAGTCACGATTAACGGATGGGGCGGCGTTCACGGAGGACACGGACACCATCAGGCGAGCGGAATGCTCGTGCCGCAGGCCGTCGCCGCCGCCGCGGATCCAAAAATGTTTCCCGAGCAATTGAAGGAAGGCCTGACGGCGTGGAAGGTCCCACTCGACCTGCGCACCGCCCGGGAGAATATGGCGGGCGCGGTTGAGTTGCCGGTAAACGATGTGTCGCCGCTTTGGGGCAAGAGTTACGTGGATATGGGCATGGAAGGCCACGCTCAGCATCGTTCGCAAGGGACGCCTTCATTCTTCGGCAACCCGTTTTTTCGCCGGCCGATGTATTTGATTCGCGAAAACGAAAAGAGCGATCCCGCCGGTACGTTTGACGCGAAGCTTCTGGCCGAGCCGCTTGAATCGCTTGCGGAAAAATTTCCTGCGCATCGCGAAATTCTGAAGCCAGCATTGCGTTTGATGGACTCGAATCTGCAAGCGGCGCTGCGCGCGGCACTTGCGCTCAACCGAACCGTCGCAGCAACTTGCCTGGCGAACGCGGGAAAGGAAATTGCAAAACTGGAGGGCCAAATTGCGAATGAGGGCGGCGAGGAGAATGCTGCACTTCTGTGGGAACTCAATCGTGAACGCGAGAAAATCGACATCGCCTTGAACGGCGATATCGCGCTGCCGATGATTGCCGAGGCGGATCGCCACGAACTGGTCGCTGGAGAAAATTTCTCCGTCAGCGTGGATTTTCTGGGTAAACCGGCCGTTCCGGTGAAATGGACACTGGATGATTCGAGTTTGCTGGTGCCGCAAGGTTGGAGCGTCAAAATCGACAAGGCCGGCGAGAGCAAGAACTATAGGTTTACAGTTGGAATTCCTGCCACCGCGAAGCCGACGCATTCGCCGGGGGACATAATTTTCCCATTTCCCCCGCCACTTGTGCGCATCGCGCCGAAGATAGAATTTTCCGGATATTCGTTTGCCGTCGCGCAATCCGTCGATTCAATGAAAATTACGACGACGGGCATCGACACATACTCGCTCGAGCTGGTGCCCGCCGTCACACTCACTACCGACCCGCAGCAAATCATGGTTCCAGCTGAGCGCGCTTCTCAGCCCGTTCAACTCCTCGCGCGCGTGAGATATCACGGAACGAAGGCCGCGAAAGTTTCACTGGGACTCGACGCACCGAAAGGCTGGCAAGTTCAGCCAATCCCGCCACTCGATTTTTCAGGTGCAGGCGATCAGTTGATTCGTTTCACCGTCACGCCAGCGGCAAACGCCTCTCCCGGCGCGTACCCGCTACATCCGTACGCCGCGCTCACAGGGTCGCCCAGCGAGAAATTCAGCACTTCGCTCGAGCCGATTCCCACGCTTCCGACGCACGATTGGAGCGAGCCGGCCGATGCGACTGTTCACGTCATGAGTCTGATTGTTCCGGCACGCTTGCGCGTCGGTTATATTGCCGCGAGCAACGACCCGATTCCCGACACGCTTCGCCAGATAGGCATTCAGGTGGACCTGTTGGATGAAATCGCGCTCGAATTCGAAGATCTCGGCCGCTATGACGCGATTGTGGTCGGTATCCGCGCCTACGACTTGCGTCCTGATTTGCTGCGCTCGAACCGGCGCCTGCTTGACTACGTGCAGCAGGGCGGTTCGCTCGTCGTTCAATATCAGCGCGATCCGCAATGGATTTCCGCGATGCCGTATCCCGCGACGATGCCGGATCAAACGTCGCGCGTTACCGACGCGAACTCGCCCGTACGATTCCTTGCGCCCGACAACCCGCTTCTCAATTCGCCGAATAAGATCACGCTCGCTGATTTCCAAGGGTGGGAGCAGGAACGCGGCCTGTATTTTCTCGGCTCATTCGATTCGCATTACCAGCCGGTGCTGGGCCTGAAGGATCCGGGAGAACCGGAAACAAATGGATCCCTCGTCTACGCGCATTACGGCAAGGGAATTTACATCTATACGGGGCTATCGTTTTTCCGCGAGCTGCCTTCCGGCGTTCCCGGTGCATACCGCCTGTTCGTCAATTTGCTGAGCCAGACGCAGCATGGCGCTTCGCACGACTGACCTGCTTCCAGGATGATTAATCCTCTACATCTCGATTTTCCGACAGATGCCGGATTCAGCAAACCGCCGCTGGTATTGATTCCCGAAGGTTGGTTCCAGATGGGCAGCGGAGCCGGCCAGCCTGGGCAGGACAACGAGCGCCCGGTGCATCGAGTTTGGGTCGATGCATTTGAAATGGCGGCGTGCCAGGTTACAAACGCAGACTATGCGAAATTTCTCGCCACCACCGGACATCGCAAGCCCCTTCACTGGGATGATCCAATTTTCTCGCATCCCGAGCAGCCTGTCGTTGCGCCATCGTGGTTTGAAGCCGTCGCGTATTGCGATTGGCTGAGCGCGCTGACCAAAAAGCACTATCGCCTTCCGACCGAAGCCGAATGGGAACGTGCGGCGCGCGGTGGCGCTGAACAAAAACTCTACCCTTGGGGCGACGAGCCGCTCGAATCGCTCGCTAATTACTCGTCGCGCTGGAAGACGGCGCCGGAGCCTGTCGGTCATGCCGAACGAAACGCTTACGGCCTTTTCGACATCGGCGCAAACGTACATGAGTGGTGTTCGGATTGGTTTGGGGCGGACTACTATCGCGTTTCGCCGGAACGCAATCCGCAGGGTCAGGCCGAAGGCACGCGGCGGGCATCGCGCGGCGGTTCTTGGCGTCACCAGACGAAAGTGTCGCGCTGCGCGGCGCGGTCGAGCATCCCGCCGGAGTTTCAGTACGCCGACTATGGCTTCCGCGTTGTGTGTGATTTGAATCGATAGCCGACAAAAGACCGCTGTCGACGGTCCCGCCCGTCGCATTCGCGACACACGCTCCGACATCCGCTCCCATTGCGCTTTTCCGCCCGTGCTATCCTTCGTGCGGTTTCAGGAGGAAAAGCGAATGACGCAAAATCTCGGGGGATTCGCTTCGGTTCGCCGCGCGGCTGCACTCATCGCAATTCTAATGCTCACTTCCGGCGCTGCTTGGGGCCAGAAAAAGCCGAAGAATAAAGCCGTCGATCAAACACCGATGCCGACGGTTCCCGTTCCCGTCTCCGACGAAATCGACCGTGACATCGGCGAGATGCTCGGCGCTTTTCAGCTAGGCGACGTCGAGGCAATGCACAAGTATTATTCAGACAACGCCGTGTTCGTCAGCGGCGCTTACGCTCCACCCATCATCGGATGGGCAAACTATGTTACGGATTATCGCCGAAGCCTGGCGGCGTTTCAGGGGATGCAGCTCATTCGCAGGAATACAGACGTATTTGTCCACGCGGACATTGCGTGGGCATCGTACCAGTGGGAATTTCTCTCGAACTTTCAAGGCAAACCGTACTCAGCGCACGGACAAACCACGCTCGTACTTCAAAATGTGGGTGACCACTGGCTGATCGTACACAACCACACTTCGCAGGTTTGCGACATGGTTCCTGAGCAGCCTCAACCGCAAACACAACCCGCGGCTCAGAATCCCGCCGCTTCGCCTGCGCCGGAAAAACCTCATCAGTAGCTCGCCGCCACGGGCAATCCAATCGCTCGGTTCAGGTTGCGATTCAGAAGTGCTGGTACGCTTCGAAACCCCACACGGCGCCGGCCACCAGTAGCAGCCCCACCGAAGCGACAATCAGCATCATGATCGGCCGGCTGAGCTTGTCAATTTTCGCGACGATGGATCGCTGTTCGGCCGCCATCGAATCTCCGGCAGCGTCGAGGAAGATTTGATCGTCTTCGTGGGCTTCCAGGGTGCCGCGATAGATGAGCAGGGAAATCAATACGGCGGTTACACCACCCCAGGCAATCATCAAAATCATGAGGAAGTCGTGCATCGAACCCATCGCTTACCTCCCGCGCCCGCAGGACGTGAAGCCAAAACCGACTGGGTGAAGGGCCCGTGCGGGCCTGACTTTTGGGGAGTATAGCACCAATACGGCGGCCGAGAGTCAAATGCAGGATTTGAGCGGCCAGTATTGAAGAATGCCTCTCAAAAGATTTTGTTCGACCTATCGATCGGCGTTCAGACGATCCGATAAACCTCGAAGATCGCTCTCCACTTGATCAAGGCATTTCAGGGAAGCCGTAACTGCTGAGGCTCCCTCTGCCTTTGCCGATCGAGCGCGGTTTAAGGCGCGCTCCGCAGTTTGAGTGACTTCGCGCAGGAGGTTTCGAATTCGCCTCTCCAATTGCCTTCGGCTCTCCTGAACGCGAGTCACTACATCGGACTGAACTCGTGCGCTATTCATTTCCATCAGATACTCAAGAAAGGCCCACCCATCATTTTCGATCGTTCTCCATGCGTGTACGACGCCTAACGAAGCGTCCGCAATATACCGCAAAGGCGACGCAGGGCGAGCGACATGTATGAGTTCCTCGAAGGTGAAGAGAGAGGACGCTTCGAACCCAAGGTCAGAACTAAGCGCGTTTGGAATCTGACGGAGTTCCGGAATACGCGACTCGGAAAGCTTTGCGAGGAAATCATTTCCAATGTCTGCAAAGCGAGCCGCCACCTTTCGATATTCCAGCTCGGCGGCAGCCTCCTCGATTTGCAACCAAGGGCGAACATGGCGTTCGGCGATACTCTGCGCCAATTGCAAGGCTCTTCGGCGAAAGCTCGGACCAAAGCGTCGCGGGAGGGTCGTCACACGAGTCTTGAATTCCGCTTCGATCGTCGGCGCGGAGACGGCGAGGAATTCTTTTCGATGCGCTCGAAACAATTCCGCTAGCCTGTGCTCCTCCGCGTTGAAGAGATAGCTCAAATCGTGGAGCGACTGTTCCGCAGCAGAGATCGTCTGCCCCAGCTTGCGCATACGCAGTTCGGATTCCTCGATAGGACGTAGCAGGGCGTCTCGTTCTTCCCCAACAATCATGAGAAGTTCGGCTTTGAGTCTACTGAAATTTCTTTCCGCGCCTTGTTGAACCAGGTCGCCGCCCGATTCCATCACGAGTCTGAGCAACGCATTCACGAAGAGATCCCATTGCCGAGTCTCAGCTTGATTCTCTAAGCATTCTTCCGCGCTTACCTCGAATATCGGCCCGATATTCCGCCCTAGGCGTTTTTCCAAGATCTCGAGCGCGAAATCCTTCGCGATCCGACATTCGTAATCGAACGCCTTGTCTGCCTTATTCAAAACCACTATGAGATTCGCGACCTGTTTTCCAATTTGTTCCACGAAAGATAACTCATCACCCGCGATGGGCGGATCTGCTCCCAGGACGACGATGGCGGCGTCAATATGAGGGATGAACGCCTGGGTCGCTTCCGTGTTTCCATGGAAAACGGAACCGAGTCCAGGTGTATCAACGAGGCACATCCCTTGTGCGAGAAGACGACTGGGGAAAAAGACCTCGGCTCCAATCACACGCTTCCTGTTTTCAGGATTCATTTCTTCGGAAACAAACTCGGCGAGCTGGTCCGGCGGAACTTCTTTCCAATCTCCTCCCTCAAAGCGAACCCGCGCTTGCTTTGAGGCGCCGTATCGCACAACGGTGGGAACTGCGGTGAGCGGAAGAATACCGGCGGGCAAGATGCGATCTCCGAGCAACGCGTTCAAGAGCGTCGATTTGCCGCGCTTGAATTGCCCAACGCAGGCAACGAAGAAGCGGCCTTCGACGGCCCGCTGCGCACACGCCGAAGCCTCGGCGCGAACTCGCTCGGAATCGAGCGCGCCAGCCAGTTCCGCAAGGCGAAGAAAAGCGGAATGCAAATGGGTTCCCTGTCCGACGGACGGACAATCGTGCCCACTCGCACTCATTGGGCGTGGCCCTCGAAGGAGGGAATTCGACTTGCTTGCAAGAGATAGTCGACGTGGATGAGATGAATTTTAATTTGACCTCCCTCGTGATAGCGCGGCTTAGATGCCATTCGGCACATCGTAACGATCGAACCCGGCAAGCATTTGCTGAACCGCAGCACATCGTGTCGAAACCCATTGTGAACGAGCGATTCAAGGCCAAAGCAACGAATGCTAGCGTCGAGAAGTTCTTGGGCCGCGGTCTGGGAGAGTGGTTTCAGGTGGATGCGATATTCGTTCGTCCAGTAAAGACTCCACGCGGGTCCGATTTCGGCTGGCGAGCATCCATGGCCGGTCAAATAGACCGCAGACTTGGTGCGACACATGATTTCTTTCAGTAACCTGGCGACAGATTCCGAAACGGGCGCTGCGTGGTCAAGAAAAAATCTGTACTCGTTCTCCGCGGCCGCGGAAATTAGAATTCCTCCCAGCCGGCGCGCCGATTGTTTGCCGAGCCAGCGCTTCGGATCCATTCTTGATGCCGGATCCGCACGAACCAAATTCCGCACCAACCGATCGCCCACACCGTACAAGGCTTCAAGTAGATGTTCGATCAGCTGCCGGCCATTCTCGGATTCCCGCGCGATAGATGCATCTGCGCCGCTCGGCTTCGCGAAGTTCCGAGAGAGCGCCGTTGATGAGCGCGGTCTTGCCCGCGTCCGCCGGCCCCCAAAGTAACTGGCTTCGGCGCGTGCGGAGCGCCGTGAGCAATCGGGAAAGCTCCGCATCGCGGCCGATCAACCGGCTATCCAATCGGTTTGCGGTGGAAGGCATTCTCGGCGCTCGCAACGCGATCATCTCCTTGCCATTGGATTCCTCAGATTTCCGAAACTTCGGCGACGCCCGGCTTCAATTCCTGCAGACTCGTTTCCAGAGTTGTGAGTTCATCTTTTGAAAAATCGCCGTCTGCTAATATCTGCCCTGCCTGCGCGCGATAGCTTTCGGCGTACATCTCAAATTTCTGCGTAAGCCGAGAAATCACAGATTCGGCCCAGGCACCCACGAGTTGCCAGTAGGTTTCAAACGCGGCGTGAAACGCGGCGGGTAACTGGCGCAAAATCTGCCGGCGCGCCAGACTTTCGACCGCCCTGCGCCCCAACAATCGAGAGAACCTAAAATGCGAGATGGCAAGAGTGGACGGCAGCATCTCGAATACCGGGGCTCCTCGAACAAGCGACTGAAGTTCCCCGTTCGAAGGGGAATCCGAAATCCCGAGATAGTCGGCGCATTGGCGCAACTGGGCGCCGATGGCGGCGGTCTGGGTAGCTAATTCCGTCTGGAGCTTGCTGGCTTTTGCATGAACGAATTGCGCGATGCTATCGCGAACGAGTTGCCCGGGAACGACGACGCCATAGCTCCCCGTTTCTCGAGCGTGCAACAACTCTTTCGCTGCAGCTTCGATCGCGTTGGGCAGGCTCCGCCCGGCATCTCGAACGAAACGATCCGCGACTTCGCGCAGTTCTTGAATGGACCCAGTGGTGGTGCGTAGAAGCGATTCGACAACGCGGGCCGGGCCCTGCGATTCCGTCGATGACCTGCTACCTCGCTTGAGCCTTGCTTCGAGTGCCGCTACTACCGATTCACGCAATGCTCCGATCTTTCTCTCGACCGATTCCATGCGCAACTCATGCGAACGGGCATACAGCGGAACGATTCGACGGTCAAACCACTCGTCCAGCATCGCGCGGCACGAAGAGAGCGCACTGACAGGATCGACGCAGAGAGATACGCGGCATTCCGCGGCAATGTGACCGTTTGCGTACGCAATGATTCGGTCGCGGTCGTCGGAACCGCTCAGGTCCGCCTTGCTGAGAACGACGTTGATGGGAATGGCTGCCTGTTGCAGCGCAAGAATCGTGTGAAGATCCTCGGCTGTAAGACCCGAAGCAGCGTCAATCAGCACCACTCCCAGATCGCATTTCGGCAAGTAGGCGAGAGTCTCGGTAGTTCCATTTCCCGCAAGAGATCCGAGGCCGGGCGTATCAACAAAAGCCACTCCGCCGCGCAAGCGTCGCGAAGGAAGAGCGAGCAGCAGTCGCGTCACTTGCTTCCAGTTCCCGGGATTTTCCTGCTCCGTTGCGAACTCCCTCAGATTAGCGACGGCGAGGTGTTTCGTGGAAGCTTCGGCGAATGACACGGTCAGAGACGGCGTCTCGGAATAGACAATGTGCGTGGGAACAGCCGTTACGGGAGTGACGCCGACCGGCAGGACGTCGGTTTCGAGCATGGCATTTAGCAGCGACGACTTTCCGGCACTGATCCGTCCAAACACGGCGATTTCGAAAGTCCTGTCAGCGGCCCGGTCGAGAATGGCGGCGATGGAAGGACGAAACTCCACCAACCCGCAATTTCGCACGGATTGTTCGATCTTACCGAGGAGTTGTAAGTCATGGCCAGCCCGAGCCAGGCGCTTCAGGCGTGCCTCAAAATCCTCGGCGGCATCTTGCGACAAATATTGTTCGAAGCGACGAATCAGGCCGGCGAGTTCACCAGCGATTCCCTGGAGTTCGATCGCAACCGTATCGGGTACCTCACCGTAGCCGCGCATGTAGCGGGGCTTTAGTTCCTCGGCGGCAATATCGATGGCGCCTAAATTGGCGCGAATCGCGCGGGAAGAAGGAATGGAAGGCGTCTCCGATTGAATTGCCTGGCCCTCGAGGATGCGTACGAGCTGGGCGCGGATCCGGGCAATGTAATCGTCGATGGTGCGGCGCTGCGCTGGGAGAATATCGTCGGCGTAGCGGGGAAACGCGGCCCTGGAAGCTGCGGAGGAAAGGATACCTTCAATATCCGACAGCAGCTTGTCGATGTACTGGCAAGTCACGCGAACGCGGTTGGCCTGAAACGCGTTCAGAGTCTCATGGGATTTTTGTTCGCCTGAGTTCATCTCCGTGCCTCCGACGGTATGCAGCGGCCGCGCACACTAATTTCAAGTGTCGCATCGGAGGATTTCGTACTCAGGAGGAAAGGCACTGAGGTAGACGACTCCCGAGAACACCGAAATCCTCGTAGGAGTCATCTGCCCCTTTTAGGGGCGGTTTAGGGCGAACTCCAACACCCGTAACAAGATTATTATTTGCTGCGGGAACGAAGAAGTCAATCGAGCTTTGGCGGTGGCGGTCGCTTGCGGGCAGTTATCGAAACAGTCGCGCGGACTTCCTGCTAGGCTGTGCGGCGTTCGTCGGGAAATTGGATGCCCCAAAAATTGCGGGTGGGAAAGAGGATTTCGACGCCCAGTTCATAGCAGCCGTCGTCTTTCGAATCGCTCACACGGATCACTCGAAATTCCTGGGTTTCCTGGGAGAGTCCGTTCAGCACTTCGATTCTGGTGCCCAACGCAGGTTGAAAGGGAGTTCGGAGCAGTGCTCCCGTGCGGCTCACGGCAATCGCCTCGGCGGGCGTATCGAGCGGCTCGCCGTGCAAACCGTTGCTGAACACTTTGATTGGGATGCGGATGAGGACGCGGCTCGCTCGCCGGCGCTCAATCATCGCGCGTGTAGTGGCCATTGGACTGCCCCCCTTGCAGGCCCAAGGTTAAATGTAGGAGGACGGGCGGGAAGCGTCAAGCATTCAGGCGCGGCTTGTGCTTCGTTGACAAACCACTGAGGCGTTCCTATACTCCCCGCACCAGCCGATCCTTCCTAGGGGGACTCCGATGTTCAAGTATTCGCTGATCGCTTTGTTATTTGCTGCGTCCGCAACTGCAGGCTTTGCTGGAAATGACGGCAAAGTTCATCAACCCAAGATCACTCCACAAACGAGCGGCACCACTGAACTTCTGATCTCCGTAAGCCCGGTGAATTCCCAAGTGGTTTGGGCGGCGGGAACCGGCGGCACGTATGTGGTGACGACGAATGGCGGAAAGACATGGAAGTCCGCCGTGGTGCCGGGCGCCGAAGCGCTGCAGTTTCGCGATGTGTATGGTGTGAGCGCAAAAATAGCCTATTTGCTGTCCATCGGAGATAACCCCACGGATTTTCACATTTACAAGACCGTCGATGGCGGCAAGAATTGGAAAATCGAATTCACGAACCAGACGGTGGGCGCGTTCTACGATTGTTTCGATTTTTGGAGCCCGCAACGCGGCGTTGCGCACAGCGATTCCGTGAACGGAGTTTTTCCCGACCTTCGCACATCGGATGGAGTGAACTGGCGTTCAATCGCGACGAAGATGCCACCGGCTCTGGCGGGCGAAGCGTCGTTCGCTGCGAGCGGGACTTGCGCCACCACCGAGGGCGAGTCGAACGCGTGGATTGCCACCGGCGGTTCAACGACGGCGACGGATTCTCGCCACACGCGACGGCGGCAACACGTGGAAAGCGTATAACACTCCTCTCGTCAGCAATCCTAGCGCGGGCGCGATCTCGGTGGCGTTCCGCGATTCGCGGCATGGCATTGTGGGTGGCGGCGACCTGGCATCGAACGACAGCGCTGAGACGGCCATGTCAGACGATGGCGGCCAAACATGGACACTCACAAACAAGCCCCCCGTGGAGGGAGCGATTTTCTGCCTCGCGTATGTCCGCGGAAATGGATTTGACGACGACGAAGACCGCGACCACAACAACAAGAATGGCTACGGCGGACACAATGATAAGGATTTCGAGTTCGAGCATTCCGTGGTGATCACTGCCGAGACGGCTCCGGATTTCGCGGCAGGACCTGCGGCATGGACTCCCGACGAAGGCCGCACCTGGTTCACGATTCCCGGGGTGAGCGGAAACTGGGCTGTGGCGTTCGCGAATCCGAAGGCTGGATGGTTCGTAGGCAACAACGGCCAAATCCTGAAGATCAGCTTCTAGCGCGGCCTTAGAAAATGCACGCCAGTGCGGTCTGCGGTTCGTTGACAAACCACAGACCGCACGGCAATATGAACTGTCGTTCCCCTGCCGCAGGAAATGCCCAAGTGGCGGAATTGGCAGACGCGCTAGCTTCAGGAGCTAGTTCTCGCAAGGGAGTGGAGGTTCGAGTCCTCTCTTGGGCACCATTTTTCGATAATTTTCTGCCGGTGTTACTTTCCCTCAGGATTCCGGATCCACGGAACGGGCTTAGAACTAGCTTTCCCCGCTTACAAACCCCTTTCACTTTCAGAAAATCTTCTGCAATTCTTCCTGCGCGCTTGCGTATCTAGATTAGTCTTCGGAGATCGCATGCAGGATGATTCAATCACTCCCTTGACGGGTCCAACCTCAGGCCGGCGGCCTCTGATCGCGCCTGCGTGGCACACATTTTCGATTTTGTTGATTTTCGCGTATTTCGGGGTGCGTCAGGCGCTGCTAGTGAACGCCGGCGCTCCCGGGACGCTTTCGCACGCGGCGATTCTCCGCGGGTATTTTTTCTCGATCGCCTCTGAATGGGGAATGGCCTACTGGGTTTGGGCGGGCGTGCACTGGAAGGGCGGTACTCTTCTGCGAACTCACGGGCGGCCGCTGGACAAGCTGGCGCAGCGTCGCGGCGGACATCGCGATCGCGATTCCCTTTTGGCTTGTCTGGGAACTGACGGCGTGGCTCGTACATCGTGCGGTCGATCGCGTTTCGGTGCCAACTGCGCCGTATCAACCGCCCGCAGGATTCACCGAAATTTCGTTCTGGATTCTGTTGTCAGTATCCGCTGGCATCTGCGAGGAAATTGTGTTTCGTGGATATCTGCAGCAACAATTTCGCGCGGTGACGGGCAGCATTATCGCCGCCGTAATACTGCAAGGCAGCCGTTTTTGGTCTTGCTCATACTTACCAGGGCTGGAAACAAGTGATGGTAATCACCGCGCTCGGAATTCTCTATGGCGCGTTCGCTGCATGGAGAAGAAACTTGCGCGCGAACATGATCGCGCACGCTTGGTCGGATATTTTCGAGGGATGGTTGCGTTTCGTTTGGGGCGTGTAACACGTCGCGGGCCGGAATTGCCCGAATTCGTTACTTTCGCAAACGAATTTGACTCGGATCGGTCGCCACAATTTCCGGGATTCGCAGGAAGACGGTTATCTTGCCCGTGACGCAGATGTCTTTATCGAGGAATGTTTCTTCCGGGCGGCCAAACTTCAGCCGGTCCGCGCCCCAGATCACCACCGTGAATATCTGGTCCGGATATTGTTCGTCCATGTGCATGAACGTGGGCTGGCCCTTGCCACTGGAAACGAAATGGATGCCGACGATCCTTCCGCATACGGTTGCCTTTTGGCCGATGTGATTCTTCGCTTGCGCTGCAGTGATGAAATCGGTTTGCGCGTGGGTTCGGGATGCTGCGGCGAGCAAAAGCAGCACGAGGGATAATGCCCTAAGCGGTCGCATGTAATCTCGCTCCGCGCAACAAGCCGAATCCTGACGGACCGCTGAAAACGCCCATACCTCTCCATCGGCGCTTTGGCACAGCTACTTTAGTTGTCGCTAACGTAAGAGATTGGTATGTGTTGCACACGTAACTCGTCAGCGACTCGCGATAATAATTGACTGATTTCGTGCTTCGAATTCGCTTACGTTCCGCGCAAAGCAGCCAGAAGCGCCGCCCCGTTCGGGCTCCCCAGGCCGGTGCAAGCGTCCCAGCCCGGACCCGCGGAATAATTTCCGTTGCTGCCGGCCGTAACGTCGTGAAACGTGGCTTCGACCTTCGCGGAATATAAAAGCGGATTGATGTAACCAGCGTTTGCTCCCAACGACTGATTGATGAGCGCCAGCAGCCCCGCCCACAGCGGCGCTACAGCGCTTGTGCCGCCAATCACGGATTGCTGTCCGTCGACGATTACGTCGTAGCCTGATGCGGGATCGGCGTCACCAGCAACGTCCGGAACTCCGCGTCCAGCGAATCCATTTGGTGCTTTCGGAACTTTCGCGTTCTGTTGGTAGCTGGGGAGCGCGAAAAATTCGCTGACGCCGCCGCCCGTTGCTCCTTCGTTGGCCGAAAGCTCGTTCCACGCTTGCTCGCTGCCAATCGCGGCGCCAGAGATTGTCAATTTCGTTCCGCCGCAGCCGACGACGTATGGACTTGCGGCGGGAAAATCGACTGTCGGCGTTCCATCCGTGCTTCCGTCAGATGCGCCGTCGTCACCGGAAGCTGCGAGAACGGTGACGCCCATCATCGCGCCATCCTGACACGCGGAATTGAGCGCGTTGCGCGACTGCTCGGTCCAGGAAGTTTCTGGGCCGCCCCAGCTGATAGAAATAATTGAGGGCTTCAGCTTCGCGTCATGCACGGCTGTGGTGATGGCGTCGATAAAACCTTGATCTGTGTTTGGCGCAAAATAGGCCGCGATTTGTGCGGAGGGAGCGATCGCGCCAGCCACTTCTATGTCGAGTTCTACTTCACCATCGGGACCGCTGGAATCTCCGGTGGGAGAATTCGTGCCGCCGTCGACGGAAACCACCGCCACTTTCGGAGTCGTAATCCCGAGATTCCGAAAAAATGTATCGAGGTCCGCAGAGTTGTAGCCACCGCCCAGTTCAATCACTGCGACACATTGGCCGGCGCCCGTTGCACCGGCCGGAAAGCCGTACGCTTTTGCAACCTGTAGTGGTGAGTAGGAAACATCCGTGGCCAGCGCGCGAATGCCGGAAATTTTCTTGCGCAGGCGGAAGTGCGTTTTCGCTTGCGGACGGTTATCAAGACCAAACACGCCTTCCACAACTCCATCGAGATTGGAAGGAATCGTCAGCGTGCCGGAGCGGCAGCGGTAAGCGCCCGATTCGTGCTGGTAATGCCGCAAGTTCGCGCCAAATGCCTCATCGAACGCACGAATGGTGCCGCTGAGTTTGACGGTGCGCGTTGCCGGATCTTCGCTCACGACCTTCAATCCGAATTGCGTAGCGAACGCGCGAATTTTCTCGAAGTCCGCAGCGGACGCGCCGTGCAAGCGCGCGAATTCTTCTCGACTGAGATATTTCCGCTCTCGCGGCAACTGGGCGTCCATCCGGGAAAGCGATGCAAATTCGCCGGGTGCTGACCCGCGCCGCAAGAGAACGCTTACTTCAATTTGCTGATTCGGATCCGCCGGGCCGACATCCTTTGCGTCCGGCAACGCCGCCCGACCGCTTCCCTTGAGCTCCACTCGATTCTGCCGCTTGGCCATACGTGCCTCCACGAAAATTCAAACGTGCGAGGGCGGGTGTTGAAAAGTATATCCCGAATCGAAGTGCGATGCCGGAGCGGGACGGCTGCGCTGGTGCGTTTCCATCCTGTAAACCAAGCCTCGGTTGAATCGGTCTTTATCGCATGCTACCGTCGCTTCGGGCGATGGCATTTCGTGCAGAGTGCGGCAGCCAAAAATGACAGACTCCTGCGCTGAGTGAGCGACTCCAAGTCCCGTCGCGCCCACAATTGAAACCGAAGCTTCGTAGGTATTCGAATATCGCAGGTGCCGTTGAAACACCAGCGGGAACCAAAATTCTATCCCATGCAAAAAACGGTGTTGGCGTCGCGCAGGTTCACAATTCCGCGCCTCGCCACGCCGCCGCAAATCTCGTAGTTCACGCCGCATTTGCTGCCACCGGAATCGTCACCGTGCTTCTTGGCCCGATCCTGCCGATTCTCATCAGCCGCTGGTCGCTCACCGACGAGCGCGCCGGGCTTTTTTTCACGGCACAATTTTGCGGACAACTGGCAGGCTGCCTTTCGACGGGCTTGCTGATTCCGCTTCGGCGCTGCGGTTACCGGGTGACGTTCGCAATCGGTTTCGCGCTCGTTGCGATCGGAGTCGTGACACTCGGAGTTGGCAACGCACATGCGGCACTTGAGGGCACGGCGATCTATGGTTACGGGCTCGGCCTCGCGCTCACCGGTGGAAATTTGTGGGTGGCCGAAATTTTTCCCGCTCGTCGCGCTACCGCCGTCAGCATCCTCAACGTCACCTGGACGATTGGCGCAATTGCGTGCGGGCCGCTTGTGATGCTGGCCGAACGCACCCATGTGCTTTCAAAGTTTCTTGCCGCGGTGGCGATTGTCATAGCAATCTGCGCACTTCTGCTGGGCGCGTGGCAAATCGAGCCGCCCGAAAATCTCGCGAGCCAAGACTCCGACGCCGCAGGCCGTGCCGAGACACGGAAACTTTTCAGTCCGCCTGCCATCGCACTCGGGGCGCTTTTCTTTTTTTATGTTGGCACCGAAGTTGCGGTCGGCGGATGGGTCGCGGCCTATGCGAACCGCGTGGAAGAGATTTCTGCGGTGATGTCCGCGCTGACGCCTGCTTTTTTCTGGGGCGGACTTATGACAGGGCGTGCACTCGCGCCACTTTTTCTTCGTGCACTAGCAGAGCGAGCGTTGATGGCTTACGGCTTGATCCTCGCGGTAATCTCGATAGCCAGCCTTCTATATGCTTCCACATATCGCGGTGCGATTTTCTGCGCGGTGCTGGCGGGTCTCGGACTGGCGTGCGTCTATCCGATATTGGTGGGATGGCTGGTTCGAATCTACGGAGCGTACGCGCGGCGTTTTGGCAGCATCCTATTTGCGACCGGCAGCTTGGGCGCGGCAACGCTTCCGTGGCTTGTGGGCGCGGTTTCCACGCACACCGGCGCGCTTCGCGCTGGACTCGTCGTCCCGATTGCGGCGTGTGTCGCAATGTCGCTCTTGAATGGATTTTTCCCCTGGCGCCGCGACGATTAATCTCCGCCGAATTCCTTCAGCAGTGCCCGCGCGTATCGCGCACCTTTTGGAGTCTCGCTGTGTTTGAAATAGGCAAAAACATCTCCGCAGCGCGCGAGAACAGTCACCCTCTCAGCGATTTGCTTGCGCGCCGCAGGCGAATACTTGTCTTTTCGCAGGCGAACATACGAAAAATCCGCGGTGCTAACGCTTGGCGTTTCAATTTCGTCGCTCTCAGCCACACAGAGCGCGACGTTTGCCTTGCGAAGAACGCTGAACACTTCGTCGTTGAACCACGAAGTGTTTCGAAACTCGAAGGCCGCCCGGAAACCCGGAGGCAAGCCAGCCAGAAAATCCTTAAGTGGAGGCAGGCCCAGCTTCAGATTCGGTGGCAGCTGAAAAAGCACCGGTCCCAGCTTTCCTGAGTCTCGCAGGGGTTCGATCGAAGCGAAGAAGGCGCGCGTCGCGTCGGAAGCGTCGCGAAGACGCCGGGAATGCGTGATTCGGAAATGTGCTTTCACCGCAAACTTGAAATCGGGGGGAGTCGCGTCAATCCAACTCTGGATCAACTTCTCGCCGGGCAACTTGCGAAAAGTGTAGTTCACCTCTACCGAATTCAACCGAGTCGAGAAATAGTTCAGGAACTTCGCAGCGGACACCTTAGCCGGATAGAAGCCCGGCTTCCAACTCGGGTACGCCCATCCCGAAGTGCCTACGTAAACTCTTCGCATCATCCGGCGAGCGTGCTGCTCCTTTGATGGCGGCAAACGCTTTCAGCGTTTCGCGGATCACGCGCCGCGCGGCGCCGCAACGTTTTTCGTCGCGGGCGAGCGAGCAGGACCAACCCCCGCTCCTGTGCTCTGGATCGCCGAAGCGATTTCGTCCAGGTCTTTCGCCGACAGTTGCAGCGATGCAGCGCCAATCCAGCCGTCCACCTGGGCTGGCGTTCTCGCGCCGACGATTGCGCCGGTAACGCCAGGCCACGCAAGCGTCCAGGCAATCGCGACCGATGAAACCGAAGTGCCATGGCGCTGCGCGATCGGCTTGAGAGAGTCACGAAGAGCGAGATTTCGGCTGAAGTTCGGTTCCTGAAAGTGGCTTGAGCGGCGGCGCCAATCGTCGGCCGCAAGATTAGCAATTCTTTCACGCGAAAAAGTGTCGGTGAGCAAGCCGGATTGCATCGGGCTATAGCAAATAACGCCCGAGTTGTGGTTTGCACACCAGGGGATCTCGCTCGCGGCGACGGCGCGGTTGATCAGCGAGAAAGGCGGCTGCAATGAATCGACGTGCCGGATCTTCTCGCAACGATCGAGTAAATTTACATCGAAATTCGAGACGCCACCCGCGCGAACTTTACCTTCCTCGATTAGCTTGACCATCGCGGCCCAGGAATCCTCAACGGGCGTGCCTGTCTCATCCGGCCAGTGAAACTGATACAAGTCGATCCGCTCCACCCCGAGGCGGCGAAGAGACGCTTCGCACTCGCGCCGGATCGAATCGGGCTTCAGCGTTCGCTGGGGCTCGGCCATGCGATCCGACTCGAAGGCCATGCCGCACTTCGTAAATATGAAAGGGCGCTGCGATTGCGGAACGTCGCGCAAAAGCCGCCCGACAACTTCTTCCGAATGGCCGAGTCCATAAATCGCGGCGGTATCGATCCAGTTGATTCCCAAATCAATCGCGTGTCGCATCGTAGCGACAGACTCGGTATCATCTTGCGGGCCCCAACCGTAGGCCCATCCGCCTCCGCCAATCGCCCAGGAACCGAATCCGACTGTGGTGATTTCGAGGCCGCTCGAGCCCAGAGGACGTTTCGGCAATGTCATGGTGATTCTCCTTTACAGGAAATACTGTATATCCCGATGATCGCAGAGCATACAAGGTAGCGCGCTGAGCGATTCCGGGCTACCTTTGAATCTCGATGGTTTCGAAGATGAAAAAGTAGCAAGGAGATTATGAAAAAACTGTTGGTTCTCATACTTTTGTTTTGGACTGCTGCAAGCGGTAGAAGCCCAAGGCGGCCAGTGACGGTGTTTAAGGGCGCCGAGCTGATCGACGGAACCGGCGCGCTGCCGATCAAGAAAAGCGTGCTCGTGATCGAGGGCGACCGGATCACCGCCGTCGGCAAAGAGGGCAAGGTTCACTACCCGAAGGGTGCCCGTGTGATCGATCTCGAAGGCCGCACGATCATGCCGGGAATCATCAACGCGCATGGCCACGTGGGACTCGTCTCCGGCACGCAAGTTAGCGCAACCGCGTACACGCGGGAAAATATCGGGAATGCACTCGCGCAATACGAGCAGTACGGCGTCACGTCGATGCTCTCCCTCGGACTGAATCGCGACCTCATTTACACATTACGAGACGAGCAGCACCAGGGGACTTTTCCTGGCGCATCAATTTTCACGGCGGGACGCGGCTTTGGCGTCGAAGGAGGCGCACCCCCGCTAGAGGTTGCTCCGGATCAAGTGTACCGCCCGCGGTCTGCGGACGAAGCGCGAGCGCAGGTGCGCGAAATCGCGGCGCACCACCCGGACATTATCAAACTCTGGCTCGACGACGTGTTCGGCAAATATCCGAAAATGGATCCGGCGGTTTACAAAGCGATTATCGACGAATCACACAAACAGGGGCTGCGCGTGGCGGCCCACGTTTTTTACCTTGCCGATGCGAAGGCCCTCGTCGCGGATGGCGTCGACGTTTTTGCGCATAGCGTTCGCGATTTGCCCGTTGATGACGAATTGATCGCGGCGATGAAGTCGCGGGGCGTGATCTACACTCCGTCATTAATGGTGGACGAATCGTACTTCGTATTCGCGGAGACACCTGCAGTGATGCAGGATTTGTTTTTCAAGCAAGCGGTAAGCCTGGACGTGGCGCAGACTGCTGGCAAGCCAGCAATATCGCAACAAAGTCGAGAGCGATCCGAATCTCGCGCGGGTGAAAGCGGCGTTCGCAATAGGCCAGAAGAATTTGAAAACGCTGAGCGATGCCGGCGTTCGAATCGCTTTGGGGACCGACTCCGGTGCGGGGCCGACGCGCATTCCAGGCTGGGCGGAACATCACGAGCTCGAACTGATGGTTCGCTCGGGCCTCACGCCGATGCAGGCAATCGTAGCGGGCACGCAAGGCAGCGCGGCGGTGACCGGCGCATCCGATCTCGGCACGCTCGAGGCTGGAAAACGGGCTGATTTTCTCGTCCTCGCTGCAGATCCGTTGCACAACATCAGCAGCACTCGGCAAATGCTGTCGATCTGGCACGGCGGAAAAGAAATCAAGCCGCGCGCGGGTGCGCCGTCGTTGCTCGCACAATAAGATGTAATCGAGGTGGAACGATGATCCGTAGCGCCGGAAGTCAACGATGCCCGTAACATGCCATTAACATTCCACCTGTACGCTCGCGCCTCTCAGGGGTTGTCATGAAACGCAGTGCCGTGCCGGACCCGCAACTTCTCTTCAATCGCCATCTCGCGTGGCTGCAATTTAACGAGCGGGTTCTGGAAGAAGCGCGCGACGAAAATAATCCTGTGCTCGAGCGAGTGAAATTTCTCGCGATCACTGCGAGCAATCTGGACGAGTTCGTCGAAGTCCGCGTTGCCGGCTTGCTCCAGCAAGTGGAGCATGGCAACCGCGAGGTCGGCCCTGACGGCACAATTCCCGAGGATGTGCTGAAGCAACTTGTGGAAAAAATCCACGAGTACGTTGGCCAGCAATATGAGTGCTGGCGCGAAGAAATTGTCCCAGCGCTCGCGAAAGAATCGATACGAGTGCTGAGCCTCGCGGAATTGGGTCCCGAAGCGCGCGAATACATCGACAATTTCTACACGAAGACGGTCGAGCCGCTGCTTACTCCGGTGACAGTTGATCCCGCGCATCCCTTTCCGCACGTTTTGAACAAAGCGCTTTGCGTTGCTTTCCTGCTGAAGAAAAAGCGCAGAAGCGCCCAGACATTCCTCGGAGTCGTCACCGTACCGCGCGCGCTGCCGCGCCTGGTTCTTCTGCCGTCGAAGGAAGGAACCGTCGAATACGTGTTCCTTCACGATGTGGTTCACGCATTCGCCGAGCGGCTTTATCACGGGTACGAAGTTCTCTCGGCGGCTCCGTTTCGCGTGACGCGCAACAGCAATCTATACCTCGAGGAAGAGGAATCGCGCAGCATCCTCGATACCGTCGACACCCAAATTCACCGCCGGCGCAAGGGCGCTGCTGTGCGAATGGAAATCGAAGCGGGCGCGAATCGCGAAATCGTTGACCGGCTGCAGGCCAACTTCCGCCTCGAACCGTGGCAAGTGTTTCATGTGGCAGGCCCCACAAATCTTTCGCGGCTATTTCACATGTACGACCAGACGCCGCGGCCGGATTTGAAATTCAAGCCATTCGTTTCGCGGGAACTCGCGCTGAAGCCCGGTGCGTCGTCCATCTTCGAGCTGATTCGAAAACGCAGCGTTATGCTGCACCATCCTTACGATTCCTACTCCGCTGTGGTGCGATTTATCGAGAGCGCAGCGCAAGATCCGGACGTGCTCTCGATCAAGCAGACGCTCTATCGCACAAGCGAGAATTCTCCGATCGTGCGGGCGCTGATTGACGCAGCGGCGAAGAAAGAAGTCGCTGTAGTAGTGGAATTGAAGGCACGCTTCGACGAAGCGTCCAACATCCGCTGGGCGCGGAATCTGCAGGAAGCGGGCGTGCAGGTTTTTCACGGTGTCGTTGGGCTGAAGACGCATTGCAAGCTTGCGCTCGTTGCCCGGCGGGAAGCTAACGGACAAATTCGCCGTTACGCGCATCTGGGGACCGGGAATTACAATCCTTCAACCGCGCGGTTTTACACAGATTTGAGCCTGCTTACCACGGATGCGCAGATTACATCCGGCGTGCATCACGTTTTTAATTACCTGACGGCGTATTCCGAGCGGACGAGCTATTCGCCGCTTCTCGTAGCGCCGCTGAATCTGGGAAAAAGCTGCCTTTCACTGATCGAACGCGAAGCGGCTCACGCGCGTGCCGGCCGCCCGGCATTTATCTTCGCGAAAGTAAATTCACTTCTCGACGAGAAGATTATCGAGGCGCTCTACCAGGCTTCGCAAGCGGGCGCTCAAATTGAATTGGTGGTCCGCGGAGCGTGCGCGTTGCGTCCGGGAATTCGAGGGATCAGCAGCCGGATTCGCGTGCGCAGCGTGATCGGCCGGTTCCTCGAACATAGCCGCATGTTTGTGTTCGGAAACGGCGGGAAAACGGAAGTGTATCTGGGAAGTGCCGACTGGATGCATCGCAACATCTACGAGCGCGTGGAAGTGATGTATCACCTCCGCGACCCGGAACTCTGCAATCAAATTTTCAGCGAGGTGCTCGAGCCGTATCTTGCTGATACGGCGAAGGCGCGCTTTTTGTTGTCTGACGGACGGTACGTGCGGGCGCGCGAAGCCAGCAGGCTTCTTCATGTACGAAATGGATACGATTTCAACGTGCAGGAATTTTTGATCGCTTTCGCAGAAGGCCGCGAGGACCTCAATCTCGTGCCCAATGCAGCGCGACCCTTTAAGGCTTCCACGCTTCGCATGCCCACTTCCAAATCGGTTTAGATTCCGCAAAACTTTGAACCTGCCGTAGACTGTGCGGGATGTTTCGGTCGAAAGCATACGCGCGCACGTTTGACGAGCCCACCGGTATCGAACGGCTGCAGGCAGGCGTGAATTGGCTGCTCGGGCCCGAACCGATCGGCGAAAAACGTCCTGGCCATCTTTGGCCGCGATGGATTGTGATTCGGGCGCTGGGCCTGATTTATTTTTCGGCATTTTATTCACTGGTGTTTCAAATCAAGGGCCTGATCGGGACGAACGGACTGCTTCCCGCAGCTGATTATCTGCAAGCAGTAGCCGCAGCGCTTCACGGAGTCGAGAAATTCTGGTTTGCTCCCACCTTGCTGTGGATCGATCCCAGCAATCACACTTTGATGACGATTTGTTGGGTGGGATTGATCGCATCGGTGCTTTTGACATTCAATATCTGGCCGCGAGGAATGCTCGCGATTTGTTTTGCGTGCTTTCTCTCGTTTGTTGCAGCTGCGCAGGATTTCTCCGGTTATCAATCGGATGGAATGCTCCTCGAAGCTGGGTTCATCGCGCTGTTTTTTGCTCCTCCCGGTTTTTGGCCCGGACTTGGTTCGCGCAACCCGCCTTCGCGCGCGAGTCTTTTTCTGCTTCAGTGGGAATGGTTCCGCATCTATTTCGAATCGGGCGTGGCCAAGATCAGAAGCGGCGACCTATCGTGGCGGAATTTTACCGCGATGGACAATTACTATCAGAACGGCCCGTTGCCAACGTGGATCGGCTGGTACGTGCAGCATTTACCGCACTGGTATCACGCGGGAACGGTAGTGCTGACGCTCGCCGTCGAGCTTGTGCTGGTGTGGATGCTATTCCTTCCGCGGCGATTCCGGATTATTTGCTTCTGGATTGTGACGCCCTTCGAAATCGGAATCATTCTGACGGCGAACTACACGTTTTTGAACTATCTCGTCCTCACACTGGGATTCCTGCTGCTGGACGATCGTTTTGTCGAGTGGATTCTTCCAAAGCGCGTGCGCGAGTTTGTAGCTAGCTCAATAAGCGCTACCGACACGACCGCAGGGAATTCGACTGGCGCTCCGGAACAGGGCGGCAGGCGTGCTGCGTTGCGCAACCGGTTGCAGCCGCTTCGAATCGCGATCGCCGGAGCGCTCCTCGGATTGGTTTTCTACGTCACGACCGCGCAACTGATCTGGATGTTTCTGCCGACATTTCCTTTGCCGATGTCTCCAGTATCTGCGCTCGAGCCTTTGCGCATTGCAAATCGCTACGGATTATTCGCGGTGATGACGCCCGACCGGATGGAAATTGAGTTTCAGGGTACGAGCGACGGAAAGACGTGGATTCCGTATCCGTTTCGCTATAAGCCACAGGATTTGAAAAAGGCGCCCGGAATTTACGCGCCCTACCAGCCGCGCTTCGACTGGAATTTGTGGTTCGCATCGCTCGGAGCGTGGCGCGAGTACCGGTTCGTGATTTGGACCGAAGAGCGGCTGCTGAAGGACGATCCCGACGTGCTGCATTTATTCGCCGGCAATCCATTTGCCGGTGGGCCGCAACCAATCGCGGTGCGCGCTGTAATCTGGCAGTACTGGTTCACTGACGAAAAAACAAAACGTGAGACGGGAGCATGGTGGCGGCGCGAACTGCTTGGCGCTTACGCGCCCGCGCTTGAACGCCAGCCCGACGGCAAAATCGGCATCGTCGATTTGCCGGTCGCGCGACAATCCCAACAGTAGCCGCTCGCGTAAGAATTTCGCTGAGATTCCTCACTCGCGGGTGACGTGTGGTTGAGTTGCGCGTCTAAGAGTCGCAGCTTTAACTCTGAGAGGCACTCATGCTTGCGGGACATAGACGAACAAGGTTGCCACGAATCGTCTCTCTCGTTTCTGTCGTCTGCGCTGCGGCAATTGTATCGGGAGCCTACGCCGGTCCACCGATTCGAACCGGTCAAGCGATTACTTCAACGCTCGCAGTTGACGTTGCCGCGCTCCAACAGAAAATCCAGACGCTGCTGAACGCGATGCACGCTGCGAACGGTTTTCCTGGTGCGACGGCAGCGATGGTGCTGCCAGACGGGCGAACATTCGCGGTCGCGACGGGGCTGTCCAATTTGGCGGCGAAGACGCCGATGCAGCCGGAGGACCGAATGCTCGCCGGAAGCATCGGCAAAACTTATTTTGCGACGATTTTCATGAAGATGGTCGGCGCGCACCAGTGGAGCCTCGACCAGAAGATCGCAACGTGGCTTTCAGGCGAGGAGTGGTTTCATCGCCTTCCTAACGCAAACGACATCACCGTGCGGATGCTCATGAATCACACCAGCGGAATTCCGGAGTATGCCGAGCTGCCGACGTTCACGGAAGAATTGTGGAAGGATCCGGCAAAATCGCGAACACCCGTGGAGTTGCTCGCATTCATTTTCGATAAGCCCGCGCTCTTCCCCGCCGGAAAGGGCTGGAGTTATGCGGACGCAAATTTTCTGGTTCTCGGAATTATCGCGGAGAAAATTCTGCAAAAACCGTTATATGGAGAGATACAGCGTGAAATTCTGGACCCGTTGAAACTAAAGAACACGTTTCCATCCACAAGCCGGGTGCTTCCGGGACTCATTACCGGCTACTCGATGCCCGATAGTCCATTTCGCTTCGAGGGTGCGACGATTGCCGATGGAGAGCTTCGGTTTAATCCGCAATTCGAGTGGGCGGGCGGCGGATTCTTATCCAATTCGTCGGACTTAGCGCGCTGGGCGTTCGATTTGTATGGCGGAAACGTCCTGACACCGGAATTGTTGAAGCAGATGGAGACAGGCGTCCCCGCGAAAACGGGCAAAGACGACGAATACGGGCTCGGCGTTCAGATTCGCCACACGAAATTTGGAGTCACGTACGGCCATGGTGGCTGGTTCCCCGGTTATCTTTCCGAGATGGAGTATTTTCCCGAGTACAATGCGGCGATCGCGGTTCAAATCAACACGGACGATTTCAACAAGACAAAAGGGCCGACGCACATGTACATCCTGGAAATGGCGAAGATCGTGCTTCCGGAAATTCCCCGTCATACTTCGCACTGAAGCGGTTCGCGACCGCGCTCTCGCGAACACTCTTTGCCTCGCGCGGTGAATTCCGTTAGCCTGTGCTAGGCGGTCCCCGTTCACCACATGAAGCATCCGCGAAAATATAAAGAGTCCAATCAGCCGGACAAAGAACCGAATCCGAACCACGTCACCGAAGCGCAGGTGCTCGCTTATCTTTCCACGATCGCGCAGCCGGAAAGCGTCCGCAAGATTGCGCACGGCATGGAACTCCGCCATCACGGCCGCCGGTTCCTGCCTCGGATTATCCAACATCTAAAGGCCCTCGGTGATATCGAAGAAATTCGCGCTGGCCAGTATCAGCTTGCCGAAACGAAGCAATCGATCCGCGCGGCTGCAAAACGCGGGAAGGCTGCTTCGGCTGAGCGCGGAGAAAATTCGATGCCAGCGGCAGCGCGGCGCAGCGATGACCCGAATTTAATTGCCGGCCGGATTGTGGCGCACCGGGATGGATATGGCTTCGTAGTGCCGGACAAACCAATTCCACGCGTGGACGGCGATTTATTTATCGGGCGCGACAATCTGGCCGACGCAATGCACGGCGATCGCGTTCTCGCGAGAATTGAGCGGCGCCGCGCCGACGGTCGCGCAGAAGGCCGCGTGGTGCAAGTGATCCAGCGCGAGAACCCGACGATCGTGGGGCTCTTCCGATACGGGCCTCACGGCAACGTGGTGCTGCCCTATGACACGCGGATTCAGCACGAGGTGACGATTCCTCCTGGAGACGAGTTGACCTCCGAGTTGCGCGAGAAAACGGGCGCAGCGGACGGAGGCTCGGCGAGCAATCGCCGTTTGCGCTTGCCGGAGCTGGATGGCGCCGTGGTGAATGTGGAGATCACGCGTTTTCCGAAGGGCGGGCTCTCGCCGGTGGGCCGCGTGCTTGAGATACTTGGGCGTCCGGGCGAGATCGGTGTCGACGTTGAAATCATCATTCGCAAACATCACCTGCCGCATGTTTTCCCCGAGGAAGTAATCGCTCAGGCGCGCTCGACGCAACAACAAGTGGCGCAAAGCGATCTGGCAGGGCGCCGCGACTTCCGCGATCTGCCGATCGTTACCATTGACGGTGAGACGGCGCGCGATTTTGACGATGCCGTCCACGTGAGCTCACTGCCGAACGGCCACTTCGAATTGCAGGTACACATTGCGGACGTGGCGCACTACGTCGATCGCGGCGCGCCACTCGACCGCGAAGCGCATTTGCGCGGCACGTCTGTGTATTTTCCGAATCGCGCTGTCCCGATGCTCCCGGAAGAGCTTTCCAATGGCATTTGCTCGCTGAATCCGAAAGTCGACCGCCTCGTGATGAGCGCGATCATGGAAATCGACGCAGCCGGGAATATGGTCCACGCCGATTTCACGCCGGGCGTGATTCGCTCTGTCGAGCGTATGACCTACACCAACGTGCACAAGGTTCTCGACGGCGATGCGGAAGCAAACGAGCGCTACGCGCCGCTCATAGACGATTTCCGGCGCATGAAAGAGCTCGCGTTACTGTTGAACAAGAAGCGCGTCGGCCGGGGATCGATCGATTTCGATCTTCCCGAACCAATCATCGAATTCGACGGCCAAGGTCGAATGGTCAGCATTGTGCGCAGCGTGCGAAACGTCGCGCACCGGATCATTGAAGAATTCATGCTCGCGGCAAACGAAGCCGTCGCTCAGTATCTCGAAAAACGCGGAGTGGCGTCGCTGCATCGTGTGCACGAGAAACCCGATCCGAAAAAAGTGATCGAGTTCGAAGAGCTGGCGCATGCATTCGGCTACACGCTTGGAGTGGATGATCTTGCTGAGCGCCGCATTGCAGTACGGCACGGCCGCACGCAAGCCGCAGCGCGCAATAGCCGAACCGGAGGCGCGGGTCGTGGACGAATGCGCCCGATGAGTGTGACGATGCCTGCTGCCGAGGAAGTGGACATTCGCCCGCAGCACTATCAGCGGCTAACAGAGAAAATCGCCGGTAAGCCCGAGGAGCGAATTCTTTCGTACTTGATGTTGCGCTCGCTCAAACAAGCCCGCTACGCCGTCGAAGTGCTCGGCCACTTCGCGCTTGCCACGAAGGAATACACGCACTTCACGTCGCCAATTCGCCGCTATCCGGACTTGATCGTCCATCGCGCGCTGAAATGGGCGCTTTCGAATCCTGACGTGAAGCCAATGCGCGCTGTGGTGCAAGCCGCGAAACCTGGACGAGAGCAATCGGTTGCGATGCTCGGCCCTTATCGCCGCATCGAATTGGACGAGATCGCCTCGGAAAGCTCCGAAGCCGAGCGCCGTGCCGAATCGGCCGAGCGCGAATTAATGGAATGGAAGACGGCGCAGTTTATGGAGAGCCATCTGGGCGAGGAATATGAGGCCCTGATCATCTCCGTGCAGAAATTCGGGTTCTTTGTCGAGCTTGTCGAAATTTTCGTCGAAGGACTCGTAAGCATCGACCGGATGGAGGAAGCAACGGGGCAGCGGTGCGTTTTTCGCGAGCGCGACCACGTGATCGTCACCGAGCCCCATCGCGGTTCGCGTGGCAGCAACGCGAAACGAGTTTTTCGCTTGGGCGATCGCGTAAACGTGCGAGCCGACCGAATCGATCCGATGCGGCACCGCGTGGAATTTTCGCTGATTTAACCCGGGCCTTTTCCGCGCGGTCCGGGTAGTGTATCTTGCAACGGATTTTGGGGGGTGGTCTGTGGCGGCTCGCATGTGTCCTGAATGCTTGCATACGATTCCGGCGGGAAAGGTTCTCGCGTATTCGAACGACTTAGTTTGCGCGGAATGTAAAAAGCCTCTGGAGATCTCCGGACTGAGCCGGAATATCGCCGCGTTTACGGGACTGATCGCCGCGGTAGTTGTGTGGTGGTTCGCTTCGAAGCATTATGCGCATGATTCGTGGGCGCTCGCATGGATTCTGCCGATTGTTTTCAGTTACTTTGCATTCAGCATCATCACCCCGCTCGTATTGGCCCTCATCGCAGATTTGGAAATAGGAACGGAAGTAGCCGCGCCCGTTCATCATGAAGCTCCCGCGCACCATTCTTCACATTAGTAATCTTAGCCTTAAGTTTACTTGTGTGTATATAAAACGGTGGTACCATTGACCGCTTTGCAACGCTATCGTGAAATGGATGGGCGATGGGCCGCTACTCTTCATTGGCAGGAAAGCGTGTGGAGGCGCAATATCGAGCCGGTGAAATCCATCAGCGCTCGATTGGGACGCTCGTTGCGGACAACGGGTCGTCTATTACGATCGAGGAGCATTTCGCGCAGGGCGGAAGAAAGAAAACCATGCGCGTTGATATCCCCTATGAATATGTGATTCGCGTCATTGAGGCTGCCAAAAACTCCGAATATCCGGCTCCCGCCTCTTTCCCCTCGCGCAAGAATCGCCGTTAACCCCGTCCGGACTTGTTGTACCCACTCCTCTCCACTATTCTGGATGCATCTACGACGCAGCGCGGAAGTGGCGCGTCTCATAGTGCACCTGGGATTGAGGGAGCGAAATGAAACCGACGATCGGATTTATTGGATTGGGGCTGATGGGCAAGCCCATGGCGGGAAATCTGCTGAAGGCGGGATTTCCCGTAGTTGTGTGGAACCGCACGAAATCGCGCGCGGATGAATTGGTGAGCGCTGGCGCAAAGTTCGGTGAGGGTCCTCGCGATACGGCTTCGCAGGCGGACGTGTTGATCACGATCGTGAGCGATCCCCCTGCAATCGAGACCATCCTGTGGGGCGACGACGGAGCGCTCGGCGGTTTGCGCCGCGGCAGCACGTTGATCGATTCGAGCACAATCTCGCCAGACCTGGCGCGCCGCGTCGCAGCAGCATGTGCCGAGAAAGGGGTGGACTATCTCGATGCACCTGTGACAGGCGGGGACTGGGGCGCGAAAAAGGGCGAACTCGTTTTCATGATTGGCGGAAAGGAAGAAGTGTTCGAGCGAGTGAAACCGATTTTCGACGCGCTGGGCAAGAAATTCTTCCTGCTGGGACCGAATGGCGCGGGACAAACAGTGAAACTCGCGATGAACTTGATACTTGCCCTGGAAGTGGAGGCGCTGGCCGAAGCTCTCGCGCTCGCTACGAAAGGCGGCGTGGCCGGTGAAAAATTAGTCGAGGTAATGCAATCGAGCATGGCTCGCGCAGGAGTTCTCGACGTAAAGGCGCCTTCCATCCTGAAGAACGAATATCCGGCGAGCTTTCCGCTGCGGCTGATGCACAAAGATATCCGGCTCGCTCTGGAGCTCGCGGGCAAAATGGGAGTCATCTTACCTGCGGCCAGCGCAGCCTACGCCACATACAGCGCCGTGAAAGAATCGTCGAAAGACGATCCGGATTACGCCGCGGTCGCGCGTTTCTGGAATAAATCTTAATTCGTAAGCACTACGGCATCGCATCCGAAGGAAAGAAGCTGAGCGGCAAATCGCGCGCCGTCCGCAGGCCGGATTGCGCAGCGAGAATCGATGGAATCGCGTTCACGACGACCGCCGCGGTGGCGACATCGCCATGCGTGCCGCCGGGAATTGTGAGCGAGAGGTTCGGCTCGCCTTTCAGTTCGATCGAATCGGCGGGCTGCTTTGCTCCCACATACATTTTCAACTCCATGTAGATTTTTTCCCCACCGCCATCGGACCCTCGCGCGATTTGGTGCACGCCCGCCACTTGACCCGGTGCAACTTCGAGAAATTCAGTCTTGATCGTTTCCTCCGCGATCACGGGTTCGATGGTTTCTGAGATGTCGTCCAGCTCAAACCCCAGGCCATCGGCAACCATCGCGATCGATTCCGGCAGTCCGTGATGTTTGATCACTCCCGCGCTTACCTGTTGGCGGAACTCTTCGGGCGTCATGCCGGCTCCGATTTTCTTCTGCAACGGCAACCGCCGCTTTGAAGCATCCACCACGCGGACGGCCTTCGCCCACTCCACTCGCTGCGAGACGGCACTGAGAGTTAAGACGAGCTTGTCCATCACAAATCCGGGATTCACGCCTGTCCCGACGATCGCGACTCCTTCTTCTTTTGCAGCCGCGTCAAGCTGCGTGGAAAGATCCGGATGCTTGCGATAGGGATACGCCAACTCTTCACAGGTGGAAACGACGCAGCAGCCCGCGCCGAGAATCTCCAGCAGCTGATCCATCACGCTGGGCAAATACGAAGACGTGGAATGGATCACCACGTCCACCGGTTTCGCCAGGAGGCGCGCAGCGTCCGCCGCCACCGTTATGTTCCACGCCCCACCGCCAGCACCGACCACTTCACCGAGATCGCGTCCCACCTTTGCGGGATCTTTGTCGATGGCGCCAACGATTTCGAGCGAAACTTTCTGCCGCATCAGCCGCACGATCGATGCGCCGATCGGCCCCAGCCCGTATTGCACCACACGAATCTTCTTTTTCACGTTGTTCCTCGAATCGGGATAAACATTCAGGACAGCTCTGAAGTATCTCCCAGCTCAAAATAGGCGTCAGAAGGACAAGTTCGATACCTTAATGGGTTACCCCCGCGACTGCAACCGGATTCGCGATGCTTGTCGCCCAAGCCCCAGCGCCGCATAATGTGCCGACACTTCCAGTGACGCCCGAATCCGATCCGCGAAAATCCAGTCACAAATGGCCGCGCGCCGCGCTGCAAACGCTCCTGCACTATGGCGGAAGCGCGCTCGTCCTCGTTTTGTTGTTCAAGTTTCTTCCCGGGCGCATGATTTGGCACACACTCGCAGCGCTTCCCACGCGACTTTGGATTCTGGTGCTCGCCGGGTATCTCGCCGCACACTGCATTGGCGTCACGAAATGGCGGCTGATGGTGAATTTGGCAGGGTCTGGCCTGAGTTGGGCGCAGTCGGCTCGCTGCTACTTCGCAGGCCTTTTCGGGTCGCTCTTTCTGCCTTCGTTGATTGGAGGCGATCTTCTGCGCGCCGGAATGGCAATGCGGATCGGGCGAAGCAAAGCAGGCGTGTTGATGGGCAGCTTTGTCGACCGGTCAGTGGATTTTATCGCTTTGGGACTTCTCGCAGCAATCGGAGCACTGCTCGTTCCTGGATCGCTCGATCAGAAAGACCGGCGAATCTTATTATTGTTCAGCTGCGCGGCTATTTTTGGAATCGCAGTCGTCGCCACGATTGCAGCGTTTCTTCCTGTGCGCCACTTTTCGTTTCGTATGCGGCGGCGGTTCGTGAGGCTGCGACGTGCGGCCCGTTCGATAGCGGGGCGACCCGGCACAATTTTCGCGGCGGTAAGTTTAGCCATGTCGGCGCAACTTGCGTTCATCACTTTGAACATAGCGCTCGCCGAAGCGTGCGGCTTGCACCTGGCGTTTCGCGTGTGGCTGTTCGCGTGGCCGCTCGCGAAACTCTCTGCGGCACTCCCGGTCACACAGGGAGGAATCGGCGTTCGCGAAGCAGCGCTTGCGGCACTTTTGCTACCATTCGGAGCGCCAGCGGCTCTCTCCGTTGCAGCTGGAATAGCGTGGGAGGCGATTGTGATAAGCGGAGCACTGGTGGCCGGCTTCACATCACTTCTGATGGGCCGCGCGAGTAAGTAGAGATTCCCGGTTACTCCCGGGTGGTTGCGACCTAAAAAAACAAACCGCGAGGCGCGCAGCCCTAAACGAAAAATCCCCGGACGGCGCTGGCCTGTCCGGGGATTCGAAACCGTCTTACGACCTGAACTAAAAGCGCGAGCGAGTGGCGCGAAGAAATTCACGCAGCGATGAAACGTTCGGCCCGTAAGCCCCCACACGCCCGGCATCCACAGGAAGTCCAAGCATCTCGGCTTGTTCGATGCTCATGCCCGCGTCGTCCAATTCCGCGAGGCTGTAGCCTTCTGCGGGCGTCAGCCGGCGTCCCGAGCGATCCAGCGGCCGCGGCGGCCGGTGATTGTGCCAGCGCTTTCTTACAATGTTGAAGAAGTCGTCCCAATCTCTGCGATTCCACATCGTGTCCTCCCGCGCCCCCGGGTTCAAGGTTATGGATGCTGCGGCGCCAATTTCGGTCGCTTCTAATTTTGTGACGGGGCCCGAGAACTTGCTCCAGGGACAGGAGCGGAGCCGATAGTAACCCCGCATGTAGTGGAAAGTCTTGCTGGAACATGCGTTGTATCCATTGAGTTATCGCTTTTTAGGCACGGGCGCCATCGGGGATTCCCTGTACTCGTTGCGAAGGGTTTCCCTGTCGTGGGGTCGCTATAAGGGATCTCATTCCGCTGCTATACTTTATGAAACGCGGTCGAGCCTGTTGAAACCGCTCAAAAATGAAGCCGGCAGATGAATCGTATGTTGCTGGAACAAGAATCTATCGTGAGCAAGTGAGGGCGAACCTGCAGGGATGATCAGTCAAGCTTGATCGCGCAAATATGAGCAACCCGGTCATTGTTGTCCACTACCACGAATTGTGGCTTAAAGGCCGCAATCGCCGCTTCTTTCTCGGCAAGCTTTTCACGGCGCTGCGCCAGGCGCTTCAAGGTGTTCCCGTGCGACGTATCGAGCAGCCTGGGGATCGGTTCATCGTGCGCTTGGGCGATGGGGCTTCACTCGAGGAAGTAACGGCACGCATAAATCGCGTCCTCGGGATTGCCTTCTATGCAGTGGCGAAGCCAGTGGAACGCGACATGGATGCTCTCTGCCGCGCCGCCTGGGAAGAAGTCGAGCCGCTGCAATTTTCAAGCTTTGCGGTGCGCGCCAAGCGCAGCGACAAATCATTTCCGCACACTTCGATGGAAATCGACGCAACGCTTGGACGATACCTGCTCGAAAAACTTCGCGAACACGGCCGCGAGGGGCGCGTAAAACTGAACAATCCCGAACTCACTTGTTACGTCGAGATCACTCCAGGGCCTGCGCTGGTGTACGCGCGGCGAATTCCCGGTACGGGTGGCCTCCCCGCGAACACCGCGGGACGAATGATGTGCTTGCTCTCAGGCGGCTACGATTCGGCTGTGGCTGCATACCACATGATGAAGCGCGGCGCGCACGTGAGCTTCGCGCATTTTTATGGAACGGGTGCGCGGCCGGGTGAATCGTCCGTGCATGTGGCCAGTGAATTGGTGCGGCGCCTCGTACCCTATCAATTTCACGCGAAACTGTATCGCGTGCCTTTCGAGGCAATTCAGCGCGAGATCGTTCGCTACGCTCCCGAAGATTATCGAGTCCTGCTCTACAGGCGGATGATGCTTCGGATCACAGAGGTTCTCGCGAAGGGCGACCGGTCGCTCGCGATGATTACCGGCGACAGTCTTGGTCAGGTGGCTTCGCAAACGCTTCGCAATCTCGTCGCCGTGGAGGCGGCTGCGAAAATGCCCGTATTTCGCCCGCTGATCGGCACCGACAAAATGGATATCATCGCCACGTCGCAAAAAATCGGCACGTACGAGACTTCCTCGGAACCTTTTCACGATTGCTGCCCCGTGTTTATGCCGCGCACACCCGCTCTCTATGCCAGCGTGGCGGATCTCGACGAAGCGGAATCAAAGCTGGACTTGCCCGCGTTGATCGCACAGGGCGTGCGCGAAACCACGCTCGAACGCTTTCATTACCGGGGAGGAAAAGTGGAGACTGTGGCGCCGAAGGAAAAACCTGCAAAAAGCCGGCCGGGAACGTACCGCAATTGCTTGAGATCTAGATTCGCAGAATTCTCAAAACGCACGCAACAAATCTGAATCTGCTCGTTGAACGAGCAAACCCCTTCTCAATCTGTTTCGATTGTCCGGCGAATGCCCCGAAGGATGACACCGCTTAAGAGAGTCAACGAACCGAAGAAAAACTAACGGTCGCGTCCGCCGCCGTAGCCGCCGCGTCCGCCACCACCACCGCCGCGATCACCTCGATCGCCGCCGCGTCCGCCTCCGCCGCCACCATGGCCACCGCGCCCACCACCGCCACCGCCGCCGCCGTGTCCGCCATGACCGCCCCGTCCGCCTCCGCCACCCGCTCCGCCGCCTTCCCGCTGCGGACGGGCTTCATTCACCACGAGTGCGCGGCCAAGGAAATCTTTGCCGTTGAGAGCGGCCACCGCTTTTTCCGCCTCGGCGTCGTCGTGAATCTCAGCGAAACCGAATCCGCGCGGCTGTCCCGTAAAACGATCCCGAAGCAGCGTGAGTGAATCTGGTTGTACGCCGATTTCAGCAAATAGCGCCTGCACCTGCTCTTCCGTCGCTTTGAACGACAGATTACCAACGTACAATTTCTTCACGACCGTTCTCCTGGTCCCTACGATCACGGGACGCTTCAACGCGCCTGAAAAGACCGAACGGGCCCGCCGTCGACATGCAGAAATGCTGCTTTCTGCGTGTTGGAGCGAGCCTCACCAGGAACGCAGGAGCATCTTGCTGCAACTGTCCCCTGCAGTCAACCATCGCGTCCCCCGGTGCTGGTCGATAGCAGCGGGGTACGGAACCCCACTCAGACGAGACCTTTTTTGCCGTGTGCGAGAGCACAGGTGCGCGCTGGAGCACGAGAATGTAATCGGTGGTACGATGCGCGCAAGGTCTTCGGAGACTTCCATGCTCGGAACCATGATGGATTTTCCACTCACGCTCGTGCCAATTCTCGAGCGTGCGGGAAAACTCTACAGTCAAGTCGAAATTGTGTCGCGGCGGCCGGATCGCTCGATTGCCCGCACAAATTACGGCGCTATTTACAAACGAGCGCGGCGACTCGCTCGCGCACTCGAATTGGCGGGACTTGCGCGCGGCGATCGGGTCGCCACTCTGATGTGGAATCACTCCGTGCATCTCGAAACCTACTTCGGCGTACCGGTCGGCGGTGGCGTCCTTCACACGCTCAATCTCCGGCTCCATCCTGGCGAGCTCGCCTTCATCGTAAATCACGCGCGCGACCGCTACCTGATTGTCGACGACGTCCTACTGCCAATTTACGAATCATTTCGCGACCAGGTCCATTTCGAGCGCGTATTCGTTGTTCCATTCGGTGGCCACGCCACGCCGCGAGAGTATGAAAGCTACGAGGATTTTCTCGACGCGGCCGGCGACGATTTTGAGTATCCCGCACTCAAAGAGAATGAAGCTGCTGCAATGTGTTTCACTTCGGGGACCACAGGCAAGTCCAAGGGTGTCGTTTACTCGCATCGCGCCCTCGTGCTCCACAGTTTTGCGCAAGGCCTTGCGGACAGCTTTGGAATTGGCCATCACGAAGTGGTGTTGCCTGCATCTTCTATGTTCCATGCCAATGCGTGGGGCATTCCGTATACGGCGACGATGGTGGGTTCGAAGCTGGTGTTTCCCGGTCAGCATCTCGATGCTGAAAGCCTGCTGGATTTGATCGAAAACGAAAAGGTGACGACCGCCACGGGTGTCCCTACCATCTGGTTCAATGTGCTCACCGCGCTCGACAATCAGCCGGGCCGCTGGAAAATTGATCATCCGGTTCAAATAACGTGCGGCGGCTCCGCCGTGCCGGAAGCGCTACTTCGCGGAATGGATCGCCACGGTTTTCACGTTACCCATCTTTGGGGAATGACGGAAACAACTCCGTTTGCGACCACCGCTGTCGTGAAATCCACACTGGCGCGCGGATCCGAAGAAGAAAAATACAAAATCCGCCTGAAACAGGGACTGCCCGCTCCCTTTGTCGAAGTCCGCGTGATGCAGGAGCGAGGCGAAGCTCCGTGCGACGGCGTTACTTTCGGCGAACTTGAAATTCGGGGACCCTGGATCGCCGCGAGTTATTTTGAAGCGCCCGAAACCGCCGACCGCTGGACTCGCGACGGCTGGTTCAAGACAGGCGACATCGCGACGATCGATGCCGAGGGCTACGTCAAGATCGTCGATCGCAGCAAAGACCTCATAAAATCCGGCGGCGAGTGGATCAGCTCCGTGGATCTAGAGAATGAGTTGATGGGGCATCCCGCCGTTCGCGAAGCAGCAGTGATCGGCGTGGCTCATCCGAAGTGGCAGGAACGCCCGCTTGCGGTTGTCGTTGTAAAGGATGGAGCGCAGGTTACACCCGATGATTTGCGAGTATTTCTCGCCGCGACGTTTGCGAAATGGCAACTTCCCGACGCTTTCGTTTTCACAAATGAACTTCCGCGCACATCGGTGGGAAAACTGCTGAAACTCAAGCTCCGTGAGATCTACGCGAATTGGCAGTGGGAAACGTAGCCAAGAAAATTATGTGCGGTAGCTCGCGTTAATCTTGACGTATTCGCCCGTGAAGTCGCAGGTCCACATCCGCGCGTGACCGCGTCCGGAACGCAAATCCACTACGATCGGCACATATTTCGCGAGCATCTTCTTGTGCGCCCCGCGCTCGGAGAACGGGTGTTCGCCGCCGCGCCTGCAAACGAGAATTCCAGCCAGCGTGATGTCCACGCGCTCGAAATCAAAGGCCACTCCGGCGCGCCCGGCTGCCGCGAGGATGCGGCCCCAGTTGGGGTCTGCGCCGGCAAATGCAGTTTTTACGAGCGGCGAGTTCGCAATCGTCCGCGCGATTTGATCCGCGGCGCGGTCTGACGGCGCGCCGCGCACTTCAATTTCAATCACTCGTTGCGCCCCCTCGCCATCTTCCACGATCTTGAGCGCCAGCGTGCGGCAAACGCTTTCGAGCGCCGCTCGAAATTTTGCAAAATCCGCGCCCTCATTCGTTATTTTCCGCGCGCCACTGGCCCCATTCGCCAGAATCGCCACGGTATCGTTCGTCGACGTGTCGCCATCAACCGTAATTGCATTGAAAGTATCGGTAACCACACTTCGCAGCACGCGCGAAAGCATCGCTGGTGAAATCGCTGCATCAGTGGCGAGGAACCCGAGCATTGTCGCCATATTTGGCTGAATCATTCCGGCGCCCTTGCAGCAGCCAATGATCCGGACGAGCTTTCCGCTACTGCGGTATTTCGCAGTCGTCCATTTGGGGCGCGTATCGGTCGTCATGATCGCCCGCGTAAAATGTGCGAACGCCTCGGCTTTGCCGCTTCGCGCGCTCACGAGATCGGGCAGGGACTTGAGAATTTTCTCCACCCGCAATGGCACGCCGATCACTCCCGTGGAGCACACCAGAACTTGCGAGGGGTCAATCTGCCCCATCACCTGCGCCACTCTCCGGGTCGTCGCTTTCGAGGCGACCGAGCCGTCCGAACCCGTGCAACAATTCGCGTTCCCGGAGTTCACGATTATCGCGCGCATCTTGCCGCGCGACTTTCGCAGGTGCTGCTGCGACACGCGCACGGGAGCAGCCTGCACTCGATTCGTAGTGAACATCGCAGCTGCAGCCGCGGGCGTCTCGCTCACAAGCAACGCAAGGTCAAGGCCTGATTTCTTCAGGCCGCACGCAGCAGACGAAAAAGAAAACCCGCGAGGAATATCGGAAGCGCTTACGGGAGCGTTCATGCGGCGGAAACAGGCGTCGCCGAATCATCCAGAATTGGAAGCATAATCCGTTCGGGGATCACCGTGGCAACTACAGCCGTCAATTGGCAGGACCGCCGCTTAGTGCACGTCTGGCAGTCGCGCTCGATTTTTTCCGTCAACGCGTGGCGCGACGTGAGCGCGAATCCCTGACGCATAAAAAAGTCCGGCGCATGCGTCACCGCAAAAACGCGTGCGATGCCGCGTCGTCGCGCTTCTTCCAGTGCGAACTCGAGCAGCTTCGCGCCCGCTCCGCGTCCCCGCATTTCCGGTTGCACCGCGAGCGATCGAATTTCCGCGAGGTCCGCGCCATAACCTTCCAGCGCCACGCAACTCAACACGCGTTTTTTCTCTTCGTGCACCAGAAAATGACTGATGTTCTGCCGTATCTCTTCTTCAGCGCGCGGAAGTAGGAATCCTTGCGCAGCATATTCGCTGATGAGCGCGAAAATCGCGCTCGAGTCTGACGCTCTCGCTCGCCGCGCTTTCATCGCGCGTCCTCGAGTTTAGCCAGCCGCGCCTTGAATTCTTGCAGCGCCGCGCGAACTGCTCCGGGCGCTGTCCCGCCGGCCACCGCTCGCCTCGCGAGTGCCGATTCCAAAGTGAGCACGGTTCCCAGATCGCGCCCAAACGCGGGAGAAAATTCCTTCAGCCGCTCGATCGGCATCTCGCGAATGGATTTGCCTTCCTGCTCCGCTGCGCGCAGCACCTTACCGACTATCTCGTGTGCTTCGCGGAACGGCACTCCAAACGCGACGAGATAGTCCGCCACTTCCGTCGCAACGAGCGCCGGATCCTGAGCGGCTTCCCGCAATCGGGCTTCGTTAAATTTCGTAGCTGCAAGTGTTGCCGCCGCGATTTGCACAGTCGCGAGCGCCTGGTCGTGCGCGTCGAAAAGCACTTCCTTGTCTTCCTGCAGATCGCGCTGATAACTTGACGGCAGCCCTTTGCAGGTCGTCAGCAGAGCAATGAGCGCGCCGTAAATCCGGCCTGTTTTTCCGCGAATCAATTCCCACGCGTCGGGATTTTTCTTTTGCGGCATCAAGCTGCTGCCGGTCGAAAACTCGTCGGGCAAATGGACAAATCCGAATTCGGGCGTCGCGAAGAGCACCATGTCCTCAGACAGCCGCGAAAGATGCATCGCAAGCGTCGCAAGCGCGAAAAGAAATTCGAGTGCGAAATCCCGGTCGCTCACCGCGTCGAGACTGTTTGCCGTGATGCCCGAAAATCCGAGATCTCGTGCCAGCGCCTTTCGATCGAGCGGAAACGCACAACCTGCGAGTGCGCCCGATCCCAGCGGACACAAATCCGCCCTCGTAGCCGCCCCCGCAAGCCGCTCCGCGTCGCGAAGGAACGCTTCTCCATGCGCCAGCAGCCAGTGCGACAACAGCAGCGGCTGCGCATGTTGCATATGAGTGGTTCCAGGCATCGGCACTCGAATATTGATTTCAGCCTGGATTGCGATGGCGCTTGCGAGTGCGCCGACCGCTTGCACGATTCCACGCGCTGCATCCTTTACATACATCCGGAATTCCGTCGCCACCATTTCATTCCGGCTGCGGCCGGTGTGCAGCTTCGCGCCTAAGGAGCCGAGTTTTTCGATCAGCGCGGTTTCCGCGAAATGGTGAACGTCCTCCGCTTTCGATCCATCGAGCCAAACGCCATCCGTCTTCGCGCGCACCTCGATTTCATCGAGCGCTGCGACAATTTGCCGCGCTTCGTCGTCAGTCAGTATTCCCGCGGCCGCTATCGCGCGCGCCCACGCGCGATCGAGCGCAAGTTCCTGAGGAAGCAACCGGCGGTCGAATTGCCAGGAACGCTCAAATTCGTAGAATGACGCGTCCGGCCCGCGCTCGAACCGCCCGCCCCACATCTTCGCCTCTTTTTTTTGTTCCGGGACGCTGCTCATCCCACCTCAGCTTTGCGGCTCAGCTCCGGCTCCTGCTCTCGCGGAACTGTAATTGGCAGTGCAAACAAATTGATGAAACCTTCGGCATCTTTCGGGTTGTAGCCGGTCATCGTGAAGCTCGCGAGATTCGTCCGGTACAAAGAAAAAGGCGACCGCCGCGATGCCACGTTCAAATTACCTTTGAAAAGCGTAAGTCCGACGCTTCCGGTGACGCGTTGCTGTGATTTTGCGAAAAACGCGTCGAGCGATTCCCGCAGCGGTGTGAACCACATCCCGTAATAAACCATTTCGGCATAGCGCAACGACAGCATTTGCTGGTAGTGAGCCGTCTCGCGATCGAGGCACAATGATTCCAGTTCGCGGTGCGCTGCAATCAGGAGCGTCCCGCCCGGCGTTTCGTACGCGCCGCGCGATTTAATTCCCACGAGCCGGTTTTCGACCATCTCCATCCGTCCAACGCCATTCGCCGCCGCGACCTCGTTCAATTGCTCGATTAAGTCGACCGCGCCTAGCCTCTTGCCATTCACTGAAACCGGAATGCCAGCTTCAAATCCGATTTCGACATTCGTTGGCTGATCAGGCGCCTTGGCAGGCGACACCACCCATTGCCACATAGCTTCGTCGGGCGCATTCGCCGGGTCCTCAAGCACGCCGCCTTCATGGCTCAAGTGCCAGATGTTGCGATCACGGCTATAAATGTTTTTTGTCGTTTGTTCCACGGGTACGTTGTGCGCCCGCGCGTAGGCAATCGCCTCTTCGCGCGAATTTATTTTCCATTCGCGCCACGGAGCGATGATTTTAAGTTCAGGCGCCAAGGCTTTCGCGGCCAGCTCAAACCGCACCTGATCGTTGCCTTTCCCGGTACAACCGTGCGCCACGGCGTCCGCGCCAAGTTTCTTCGCAAGTTCCACCTGCCGCTGCGCAAGGAGCGGCCGCGCAAAAGATGTTCCCAGCAAGTACTTGTGCTCGTACACTGCACCGGCGCGCAATGTGGGCCAGATGTAACCAGTGATAAATTCTTCGCGCAGATCTTCCACGTAGGCGCTGCTTGCGCCCGTTGCGAGCGCTTTCTTTCGCGCCGCTTCCAGATCTTCGCGCTGCCCCAGATCGCCGATCATCGCGATCACGTCGCAACCGTACGTTTCCTTCAACCACGGAATAATGATGGAGGTATCGAGCCCTCCGGAATACGCCAGCACAACTTTCTTCGGCAATTCGTTCTCCTCGTTGATGCAAATTCGTCGAGCTAAAAACTAGTTCAGCAGCGTCAACAATATTGCTTTCTGCACGTGCAGCCGGTTTTCCGACTGGTCGAACACGATCGAGCGCTCCGAATCGATCACGCCGTCCGTCACTTCCGATCCTCGATGCGCCGGCAGGCAATGCAGGAATACTGCATCCGGCGCCGTCTGCGAAAAGAGCGCCTCATTCACCTGATATCCAGCAAACGCGATTTCGCGCGCCGCAGATTCCTCTTCCTGACCCATGCTTGCCCACACATCGGTGTAAACCACCTGCGCTCCCGCTACCGCATCATCAGCCGAGCGCACAATTTCGATCTTGCCGCGCGTCTCACGCGCCACGCGCTTCGCTTCCGCCACCACAGCGGCGTCCGGTTCATATCCCGCCGGCGTTGCGACGCGAATATGTGCTCCCGCGCGCGCCCCGATGGTCAAAAGCGAATGGCAAACATTGTTGCCGTCACCTACGTATGCAAATTTCAGCCCGCGCAGCCCTCCGAAGTGTTCTTCCAGCGTGAAAAAATCCGATAGCGCCTGGCACGGATGATAGCGATCCGAAAGTGCGTTAATCACAGGTATTCTTCCGTGCGCCGCGAGCCCGTCGAGCGACTGCTGCGAAAAAACCCGCGCGATAATTCCATGAACCATCCGCTCGAGATTTTTCGCCACGTCGCGAATCGATTCGCGCTCGCCGAGGTGCGTTCCCGTGTGGTCGAGAAATACCGACTTGCCGCCGAGGCTCGCGATGCCCACCTCAAACGTCACCCGCGTGCGCAGCGACGGCTTCTCAAAAATCATCGCCAGAAAACGTCCCTCGAGTGCGCCGCGATACCTGTCCGGCCGCGCCTTGATATCCGCCGCCAGATGGAAAAGTTCGCGTACCTGCGAGGGGCCCCATTCCATGCCCGTCAGCAAATCGTTCGTCAACGTCAGCGTTGTCGCGACCGCGTTCATGTTCACCTCGTTGCAGCCACGGCCATCGGCTGCGTGTGCGTTTCGTTCTTATCTGCCTTCGTCGATGATTTCGGCAATTGCTTCGCCACGATCGTCAGCACCGCTTCGAATTTCTTGAGAAACTCCGCCACATCCCGCCGCCGGATGTTGAATGGCGGCAGTAGACGCAGAATGTGCTCATGCGTGCTATTGATGATCAACCCGTTGCGCAGCGCCTCAGCGACGATAGGTCCGCCATCGACCGACAAATCAACGCCGAGCATCAAGCCCTCGCCGCGCACTTCGCGGATGAAATCAAATTTCCCGGCGAGTTTTTCGATTCCGGTACGCATCTCAGCACCGCGTTCACGGACATTCGCTAGCAGCTTTTCTTCTTCCACGATGGTGATGAATTCCAAAGCTGCGGCGCAAACAAGCGGGCCGCCGCCAAATGTGGTCCCGTGCATTCCAGGAACAAAAGCCGCAGCGAACTTTTCATTCGCAATAAACGCGCCCAGCGGCAACCCACCCGCCAGCGGTTTCGCGACCGTAACGATATCTGGAAGCGAGCCAAGCGCCTGATACGCAAAAAACCGCCCGGTCCGGCCCATCCCGCACTGAATTTCATCCGCGATCAACGCGGCATCATGCTCGGTCGCAAGCTGCCGCGCCCGCTGCCAGAATTCCCGGCTCACTGGGAAAATTCCGCCCTCGCCCTGAATCGTTTCCATCACCAGCGCGCACACCGATTCGTCAAACTTCCGCTCGAGATCGGCCACGTCATTGAATTTCACAAACTCGACGCCGGGAACAAGCGGCGCGAACGGCTCCCGATATTTCGCCGGAAAAGTAATTGAAACCGCTCCGAACGTCCGGCCGTGAAACGAATTCTCGAGCGCAAGAAAACGCGTTTTCTTCACCGCGCTGCTGCCCGCATTAGCCGTCGCTTTCGCGTGTGCATACGCCCGCGCAAGTTTCAAAGCGCCGTCGATCGCTTCGGTGCCGCTATTCGTAAAGAACACACGATCGAGCCCAGACCATTGGGCGAGTTTTCTCGCCAGCGGCCCTTGAAATGGATTGTGAAACAGATTCGACGTGTGGATTGCGCGCCCTGCTTCGCGCCGGATCACGCGCACGAGCCGCGGGTGCGCATGTCCCAGCGCATTCACTGCGATGCCTGCGAGGAAATCGAGATACTCGCGTCCTTCGGAATCGTACACGCGGCATCCGCGCCCGCGCGTGAACACAATCGCCGGCCGCTTGTACGTGTTCATCAGATGGCGCGCTTCATCCGCGCGCACTCGCGCCGCAGTGGCGCCACCCTTCGCCGATTTTTTCTTTGTCGCCATTTCTATTGCGCCGCTCCTTGCGCGGCCTTCGCAGCCACCGCTCGTAACACAGGCAGCACCCGCGTGCCGGGGCATCGTGCGGAATTTGCGGCAGCCAGCAAAGCACGCGGCGCGGTGCCGCCGACAATGCGTACCTCCGCCACTCCTCCCGCAAGCGCGCGCTTCGCAGCCTCGAGTTTCAGAATCATTCCACCCGAAACTTTGTTCCGCCGGATCATGTCTTCAATTTCACCGCCGCGAACTGCGCGCAACACTTTGTCGCCGTCGAGCACGCCTGCTACATCGGTGAGAAAAATCAAACGATCCGCGCGAATAAATTCAGCTGCTGCGGCAGCCATGTGGTCAGCATTGATGTTGTAAAGTTCTCCGTCAGCGCCCAAACCCAGGCACGAACCCACCGGCACAATTCCTGCGCGCCATTGTGCCCGCAAGAAATCGAGGTTCACGCCCGTGAGATAGCCGACGTAGCCAAGGCTCCGTTCGCTTCCGTCCACTTGCATCGGTTCCGCCAGAAAACAAGCCGCATCCGACGCCGAAATTCCCACCGCAGGCTGACCCGCAAGCGAAATCGCTCCGGCAAGCCGCTTATTCAACAGGCCTCCAAAAACCATCACCGCGACATCGCGCGTCTCGCGGTCCGTCACTCGCAACCCATTCACGAAGCGGCTTTCGATCCCCATGCGCCCGAGCGTCGCGGTGAAAATCTTTCCGCCGCCGTGAATCACGAGCAGTTCGTTTCCTGCGCGCGCGAGTTCCGCGATCTGCCGCGCAATTGTCTGCACGGTTTCTTCGCGCTCCAGCAGCGCCCCCGCGATTTTTACCAGCAATCTCATATCAGTCCCGCCGTTTCGGGATATCCGTACATCCCGTTTAGGTTTTGCACTGCTTGTCCCGCCGCGCCTTTTCCAAGATTGTCGAGACAGGACACAATCACCAGCCGCTCGCCCGAAGGATCGAGCGCAAACCCGATATCGCAAAAATTTGTGTGCGCCACGTGCTGCAATTCCGGCAAACGTCCTGCCGGCAACATCCTTACCATCGGCCGTCCCGCATAGAACGCGCGGTAGAGGGCCTCGATTTCATCGGCCTTGCGCGACGGCTTCAACCACACATACAGCGTCGAAAGAATTCCGCGCTCGATCGGAAGCAAATGTGTTGTAAAAACGAAATCGCCTGCTGCGAGCCCCAGATGTTCGGCAACTTCCGGCGTATGCCGGTGTGTGAACAAGCCATACGCTCGAAAATTCTCATTCACCTCGACGAAATGTGTTTCGCGCTTCGGCTCTTTCCCCGCGCCGCTCACGCCGGACTTGCAATCGCATACAATCCCGCGCGCGACATCGATCCAGCCTGCTTCGACGAGTGGCCGCAGCCCAAGAATCACCGACGTCGGATAACACCCCGGATTTGCGACGAGTCGAGCCGCTGGTAGCGCATCCGCATAAAGTTCCGGCAGCCCGTAGACAGCCTCGCCAAGAATTTCGCGCGCCGCCGGCTCGAGTTTGTACCAGCGCTCAAAAGTTTCAGGCTCGCGAAATCGAAAAGCACCGCTCAAATCAACGATGCGCATCTTTGGATTCATCGCGAGCAACTCGGGGACAAGCTCCAGCGACGCTTCGTGCGGAGTCGATAGAAATGCGACGTCCGCGCCGCTCGCAGCAATCGCACGCAGCCGACAACGGTTTGCAGGGCGCTTCGCCCCACCCGCGCAATTGCGGATAAAGTTCCGTGAGGCAGCGCACGTTCGCGTTCCCGTCGCGCAGATAAAATGTTGGTTTGTCGATATTAGGGTGCCGAAGGAGGAGCCGGGCCAGCTCGTAACCTGCGTAGCCCGTTGCTCCGACGACGGCGACCCGTAACGGGTCGTTCATCGGAGCAGTTCCTCCACGCGCTTTTGAATGGCAGCCCGCGCGCTGCGGGAAGGCGTAATCAGAAGGACGGTGTCATCTCCGGCCAGCGTTCCGGCAATTTCCTTCCATCGCTCGGCGTCCACCGCAGCGGCGAGTGGTTGTGCGCCGCCCGGGGGAGTTTTCAGCACCAGCATGTTTTGCGCCGGACGAATATCGAGCAAAAATTCCTTGAGCGCCCGCGCCAAAGTATTCTGCGGCGCTGCTTCTTCGGCAGCGGCATCCGAAAGCGGCCGGTAACCTTCCGCCGTCTTCACCAGCCTCAATTCCCGCAGATCGCGCGAGAGCGTGGCCTGCGTCACCCGCATGCCCAGATGAACGAGCTGTCGCCGTAGCTCGTCCTGGCTCGTCACCGCGTGGCCCGCGAGCAGCTTCAAAATTTGTCCTTGCCGGTATCGCTTTTGTACGGGCATTCAACCTTATGCGTGATTATGCAACGCACTGCATAATCATACAAGTCGCAGCGCGCATGTCAAGCAAAAGTAGACGTCGAGTCGCGGGCAAGTCACGGTGAATTTCCGTGAGCAAGAACAGACTCTAGCGATACAATGCGCCGCGCGAGCCTTTGATGAATTCAGTCCGGAAGCAGCGGTGGGCTCGCACAATTCGGGAGGCGTTCATGAAGCGGTTTGCAATCTTGTTGTGCGTTCTTATTCTTTCGGCAGCGTTCACAAGCGCTCAGGACTCGAAATCGCCGTCATCCGGGAATGTCGCCGTGCATGCCGGGAAGATCCTTGACGTCCGTACGGGAAATTATGCATCCGACCAAATCATCTGGATCGAAGGCGGCAAAATCAAGGCGGTCGGTAAAGCTGCGGACATTTCAAAGCAACTCCCCGCCGGCACAAAAACAATCGACCTTTCGAATTCAACCGTTCTTCCCGGCCTGATCGATTGCCACACGCATCTCACCATGTCGCCGGACATGATGGGTCCTCGAGGGCTGCATATTTCGAATCCTCGCTCGGCGCTGATTGGCGCGCGCAATGCTCGAGTCACTCTCGAAGCCGGCTTCACCACCGTCCGCAATGTCGGCGCGAGCGGATATGCGGACATTGCTTTGCGCGACGCGATCAACGCAGGTGACGTTCCCGGCCCGCGCATGCTTGCCTCCGGTCCTCCGCTTAGCATCACCGGCGGCCATGGCGACAATAATTTTCTCGCGCCGCACTTCAATTATTCCGAAGACGGAGTCGCCAACGGCATCGACGGCGTCACTCTGAAAGTCCGCGAGAACATCAAGTACGGCGCCGATCTCATAAAATTTATGGCTACCGGCGGAGTGCTATCCGAAGGCGATAATCCCGCGCTCGAGCAATACAGCCCCGAAGAAATGAAAGCCATCATTGACACCGCGCACGGCCTCGGCCGTAAAGTCGCCGCTCACGCTCACGGCGCGCTCGGAATCAAGAATGCCGTCCTCGCAGGCGTTGACTCCATCGAGCACGGCAGCTACATCAACGACGAAGATATCGCGCTGATGAAGCAACACGGCACGTATCTCGTCCCCACCGTTTTTCTCGAAGACTGGCTTTTTGCGAACTACCAGCACCTCGGCTTCACGCAAAGCATGACCGATAAAATGAACACGGTCCTGCCGATCGCAAAACAAAACCTCTCGCACGCTTTCAAAGAGGGCGTGAAAGTCGCATTCGGCACCGACGCAGCCGTCTACCCCCACGGAATGAATGCCGGCGAATTTGGCACGATGGTAAAAATGGGCCTGCCGACGCTCGTTGCAATTCAGGCCGCCACCGTAAACGCCGCCGATCTTCTCGGCTGGTCCGATCGCGTCGGTACACTCGAGCCTGGCAAATTTGCAGACATCGTCGCTGTCGATGGCGATCCCATCGCGGATGTAACGACGCTCGAACACATTCGCTTCGTAATGAAGGGTGGCGAAGTAGTCAAGAATCAGTAACGCAACACGAACGTAGTTCACGATTCGAATCGTTCAGAGCGCTGCTGGAAGATCGCTTCGGCTACAGTTGATCGTGTGCCCATGAATCAGAAACAACTTGCGACAACCGGCGTCTACCTGCCTGAAATTGGGCTTGGGACATCCAATTACAGCGGTGGCGTGGCCCCACTCCGCAAAGGTGTAGAACTAGGCGCCGTTCTAATTGACACTGCGGAACGCTACGGAACCGAAGAAATCGTTGGCGAATCGCTGAAGGAATTACGAGACAGAGTTTTCATAGCCACAAAGGTTTCCCCAGCTCACTTCAAACGAAAAGACGTTCTCGCAGCAGCGGACGAGAGCCTTCGCCGCCTGAAAATGGAATACATCGATCTTTACCAGCTTCACGAACCCAGCTTGACGATTCCGATCGAAGAAACAATGTCAGCAATGGAAGAATTGGTGGATTCCGGCAAGGTGCGATTCATCGGCGTCAGCAATTTTTCGCTCCGGCAATTGAAGCGAGCTCAAGCTGCCATGCGCAAGCACAAGATCGTTTCAAATCAAGTCCGCTACAACCTGATCGACAGGACAATCGAAAAAGAACTTTTGCCCTACTGCCAGAAAAACGGAATCACGATTATCGCCTACGGTCCGCTCGCTCGCGGGATTCAAAAAATCCAACGGAACGATCCCGCCGGAGTATTGGATACAATTGCGGCTGAAACCGGCAGATCACTGGCGCAGGTCGCGTTGAACTGGTGCACAGCGAAATCTGGCGTGATTGCAATCACGAAATCAAATTCCTCCGAACGCATCGTCGAGGCCTGCCACGCCTCCGGATGGCGACTCACCGATGACCAACTCCGTCGTCTGGATGAGGGAGTCAAGTTCAGAAACCGCCCACCGGTAGAGGTTTTTCTTCGTCGAGTCGCAAGGCGAATTCTCGACAAGCCAGGATATTGGTAGTCGTTTCTCAGAAAACCGCGGCATTGGAATTCCAGCCGCTAATTTTCGACCAACGGCTCGCTGCGGCGCCACTCGGGAATTTCCAGCAATGAACGAAGGGAGAGTGCTCGTACGCATCGAGTCCATCTCCCGACCCACATTCCGTATATTGCAATGCAGGCCATGGCCGGCTCGCGACAAGCGAAATTCACGAATCCACGGCGTGTGCCGTATTTCGCAGTACAATTCACGCGAGGGGCTATGGCTATCACGGGCCGGCGGAAGGCAATCGCATTTTTCGTTACGCTGGGCGCTTGCCTGGTTGCGGTAGCCGTCGCGCTCAATGTCGGCTGGATCATTCTGAATCGCCGCGAAGCTGTGCTGCTTTTTTTTGGAGTGATTTTTTTTGCGGCAATTATTGGCGGCCTGATCGTCAATACCAGCTTTCTCGTGCGCGAAATCCGGCGCAATGAACAGCACGACAGTTTCATCAACGCGGTCACCCACGAGCTGAAAACGCCTATCACCTCAATTCGTCTCTATCTTGAAACATTGCAGCGCCGGGAAGTAGATGAAGAACAGCGGCAGAAGTTTTACCGGCTCATGCTTCTCGATACCGACCGCCTGCTCGGAACCGTGGAGCAAGTCTTGGCCGCTGGCCAGAGCGGGCACAAGTCCTCGGCGATTTACCGCACGGAAATCGATTTCGGAAATCTCGTTCACGAATGCATTGATCTGGCGCACACGCGGCACCACCTCGAAACGCCCGGGCTGAAGTACGAATCAAGTGTGAATGGCACTGAAATCAAAGTGCAAGGCGATCCCGACGAACTTCGCACCGCCGTCTCGAACCTTCTCGACAATGCAATCAAATATTCCATCGGCAATGTGGACGTATCGGTGCGGCTTGAGACGCCGGACGAAAAACATGTCGCCTTGAAAGTGCGGGATCGCGGCGTGGGAATCCCGCCGGATGAATTGAAACGAATTTTCCGCCGCTTCTACCGCGTCCGCGGCCGCACATCTGCGCGAGTGAAAGGCACGGGGCTCGGACTCTTCATCGTGCGCTCGATTGCGAAGACGCACGGCGGCAAAGTATTCGCGGAGAGCGAAGGCGAAGGCCGCGGCACAACCGTAACGATGGAGCTCCCAAGGATTCGCGTGTGACACAGAGCCGCCGGGCCTCGAAACCGCTCATGCGCGCAGCAGCAATGGATACATCCGCTGGGGCCACCGAGAAATGACTCGAGTACTCGTCGTAGAAGATGAGACCCACCTCGCCGAAGGTCTGCGTTTCAATCTCAAAGCTGAGGGCTACACCGTACAGCTGGCCGCTGACGGCGAATCCGCGCTGAAACACCTTCTTGAATCCCAGGAACGCTTCGATGCCGTCGTGCTCGACGTGATGCTTCCCGGCGTCGATGGTTTTGGTGTAGCCGCCGCGCTGCGCAAAGCAAAAAATTATGTTCCCATACTGATGCTAACGGCGCGTGGACGTCCCGAGGATGTGCTACAAGGATTTGGTGCCGGAGCCGACGACTACCTCGCGAAACCGTTCGAATTGCCTATTTTCCTCGCGCGCCTTCAGGGACTTCTGCGGCGCAATGAATGGCTGCGCAACGGCAAAGCGGCCGAGCAGCGAGCGGGCGCGAGCAAGCAGGGCGAAGATGCGCGCGCGAGCGCTGCGGAGACGGTCTCGTTCGAAGGCAAGACAATCGATTTCGGCACTCTTGAGCTTCGTACCGAGCGCAACACAATTCGCCTGACGCTGATGGAAGCAAAACTTCTGCGCCATTTAATTCAGAATAAAGGCCGAAACGTATCGCGAAAATCGATTCTCGAGGACGTTTGGGGACTCTCAGAAGATACGGACACACGCGCAATCGATAATTTCATCGTGCGCCTGCGGAAGTACATCGAGAAGAATCCCGCGAAACCCCGCCATCTGCTGACTGTTCGCGGCGTCGGATATCGCTTCGTTGCTTAACGCGTGCCTCAGCGAACGCTCACCGCGTTCACCGCGGCTGAATTCTCGAGGCGCGCCGCAGAAACCGGTTGACTCGACTTCACAAACGCAAGCGCCCCCAGTGCCGCGATCGCGGGAAAACAAACCACCACGTAGCGAGGCTCGACCGTAGGTAACTGCGTGAAGAGAGCGGTCCGGATCACGAGATACGCAATGATAAGTGCGCATCCCGGATTGGCCCGGTACCGCCAGGCCCCTAGAATCGCCACCCCAACATAAACAAAATTCAAAAATCCAAAAAGCATCGTCACGTCAAACTCCGCTGGATTTGCGCGCCGCTGTTCACCCAGTGGCCACAGCGTGCCGGAATACCGCAGAACATCGACACGCGGCGTAAACCAGATCACAAACGCGCGTTCGATCGGAATGAGCGCGAACGTACGCGCCGGATGTTCGGCCGTTCGTTCACGCGCCAGTGCCCGGAATTGGATATCAAGCGAAGGCGTCATTTTCAGATCGCTGTTGTAGATGGCAAGCAAATTCGCAACGCGCGCGCGTTCCGCATCGGAATCGAACGCTGCCGGGGGAAATGCACTCATTCCGATCGGCCTTTTTCCAAGCGCCCACGTGACGTCATACGCATCGCGGTAGCGCACCATCCACGTCCGCGTCCACGCGTAGAATCCGCGCGGTATGTAATCGCCCGCCGATTCGGCATAGTGCGGCGCGAGAAACTCGATGCGTCCCATCGTTCGCGCGTTGCGCGCGGCCCACGGCGTGAGCACCGCCAGCAAACCCACTGCCATCCACAGAGACGCGAGCGCGAGCTTGCGCCAATCGGCCGGCCGGCGCCAGCGAACGCAAATCACCAGCCCGGCGGCTGCCAGTACAAGCGGCGTTTCAGGTCGAACCAAAGTTCCAAGCCCCGTGATAATCCCAGCCAGCGCGAACATCCCACCCTGCTTCCACGCGGCACCGCCATCGGGAGCCGTGCGAGGCGCATCGAGTGGAATCGTTGCCACAGCTCGAACGAGCACGAAAAGTGCGAGCGTGGTGAAAAACGCTGCCAGAGTTTCCGTGAGAATCGCTGCCGTGTAACTTGCCGTAAAAGGACAGAGCACAGCCATCCAAAGAGCAATCGTAGCGGCTTGCGATTTTCTGTTCGCAGGAGCAATGCGTGCAGCAATTAGCGCCGCGACCGTGCATGTGACGAGATCGATCCCCACCTGCGCAAGCATCACCGCCATTCTTGTATGGCCAAACATCGCGTAAACGCCCGCGAGAAATGCTGGATACCCGGGAACGCGCAGATCCACCGGTGTCAGCTCGCCGCGGATAAAGAGGCCGTAGACGCCGTGGTAGTACCAGTTTTGCGCCAGCTCTTCGTAAAATTTTGTGTCGCCGGCATAAAACGGAAAGCGCGTGATGAAGTAGAGCCGCAGCGCCAGCCCGCAACACAGTGCTGCCGCCAGGTGCAGGTAAGAAATCAGCAGGAGACGCCGGCGTTCACCGCTGAAGCTCGTTTCCATTCGCTCCAGTCTATACGCGACGAGCGCTTTCGTCAGTTCCAGCGAGAGAAAATCCCGCCGCGAATCATCGTGCCGCGTGATTGCGGAAGACTCACCTCTGTCGTAAGATTGTTCCCACCGCAAGCGTCATACCGGTTCCCCGGTAGCTCAATGGTAGAGCATTCGGCTGTTAACCGAAGGGTTGCTAGTTCGAATCTAGCCCGGGGAGCCAACTTCTTAATTCGTTGGCAAGCTGCCGATCTGGACGCATTTGCGACGGTGCCCACTTTTGTGGCGGGTGGCCCACCCTTTCGGCGACCCGCAATTGATCCGTTTCACCGCCGAATGATATCACTGCGGTAGTTGCCTTTGAGGTTTTGCCTTAGATCTTGCGGGTGCCTCACTCTTCGCCGATTTTGCGAAGGGTGGAGGTTTTGTTTTGGTCTAGCTTGGTTTCGTCTGTGCTGTCGATTCCCCGGAATCAGCCAACCAGAGAAAGCCCCACTTTTCCCGCCGCGGCGGACTCCCTGCGCGCCCCACTCGAAGAACAGAGAGTCTCGAGTTCAGGAGATTTTGGTGTCGTATGATCCTATGCGCGGAGTTAGGGGGCAGATCAAGTCGAGTGTCAGCGCTTAAATCAGCCTCGACGATTTCCAGCGTTTGATTTCCCATTCACGTCTGCGAGCTTCGAGTAGCGTGTCGAATTCCTCGGTATGGGCCAGCTTCCAGGGGCCGCGTCCCCGAGTGGCAGAGCTATGACCGCGCAGATGTTCGCTCATGCGCCGGTCGAGATTATCGGTGGAACCAACGTAGAAGCGTCCGGTGGTATCGCTTCGCAGGATGTAGACAAATGCCATGGTGCGTGGAGAGAAGGGTGGTAGGCCCGAACGGGCTCGAACCGTTGACCTCTACCGTGTCAAGGTAGCGCTCTAGCCAACTGAGCTACGGGCCTAACGAACGTCAACAATCTTAACACACGCCGAGCGGCTGGGAATCGGTACCGTGTAGAACTCGATCTTCTTTCGATGATGGCGAGGGAGGATTGCGCGGGCTCAAATCGTTGCCTGGCCGACCGTTGACCTGGCCGACCGGGTCGGCCCGCTCCAGCCAACTGAGCTTCCGGCCTCATGACCAACTCTAATCCTAAGTAACCCAACGTCCATATTTGGAAACCGCGCATTCGTGTAAGATTCCTGCGGGACTTCGCCGCTGAATCTTTTCGTCGAGCGCGGTTTAGGAGCATGTCCGCAAGAGAGGCTGAATGGACAAGAAAAACTTCCTGTTTGTATCGTTATCCGGACTGATCAGCGACATCGCCTGGCAAGTTTCGAAGGAAGGCCACGAAGTCCGCTATTTCATCGCGGACAAAAAAGAGCGCGATATTGCCGATGGCTTCGTCGCGAAATCAAAGGACTGGGAAAAAGACAAAGACTGGGCGGACATCATCGTTTTCGACGACACGCTTGGCCAGGGCGAAAAAGCGCAGGCGCTGCGCAAAGAAGGCAAGCCGGTCGTCGGCGGCACCGCATACTGCGATGCGCTGGAGGACGATCGCTCGTTCGGCCAGGAGGAATTGAAAAAGGCGGGCGTCAACATCATCCCGTACGGTGAATTTGAGTCGTTCGACAACGCAATCGAGCACGTGACGCAAAATCCGGGCCGCTACGTCATCAAGCCGAGCGGCGAAGCGCAGAACGTGAAGCGCCGCCTCTTTGTCGGCGAGGAAGAAGACGGGCAAGACGTGATCCGGATGCTCGAGGCCTACAAGAAAGCCTTCTCCGACGAGATCAAAGTCTTTCAATTGCAACGCCGCATGGTGGGAGTGGAAGTTGCCGTCGGAGGATTTTTCAACGGAAAGAATTTCGTTTACCCGATCAATATCAATTTCGAGCACAAGAAACTGTTTCCGGGCGACATTGGCCCGCCGACCGGCGAAATGGGCACGTCGATGTTCTGGAGCGCGCCAAATCATTTGTTCAATCAGACGCTGCTCAAAATGGAGTCCAAGCTCGCCGAAGAAGGATACGTTGGGTACATCGATCTGAATTGCATCGTGAATAACAACGGAATTTACCCGCTCGAATTCACGGCGCGATTCGGATATCCCACGATCAGTATCCAGCAGGCAGGAATGATCACGCCAATCGGCCAGTTTTTCTGGGACCTCGCCAACGGATCCGATCCAAAACTCAAAGTGCGCAGCGGATTTCAAATCGGCGTGCGAATCGTCGTACCGCCATTTCCATTCGACGACGATGAAACCTTCGACTCGTTCTCGAAGAATTCGGCCATCGTCTTCAAGAAACCGCCGATGGACGAAATTCACATCGAAGACGTAAAACAGATCAACGGGCAGTGGCTGATCGCGGGAACTTCCGGCGTGATCCTCATCGTGATTGGCACGGGGCAAACGATGAAACAAGCCCAGGCGCAGGTCTACTCGCGCATCAAGAATGTGATGATTCCCAACATGTATTACCGGACCGACATCGGCGACCGGTGGGAAGAAGACAGCGACCGCCTCCACAACTGGGGATACCTGCGCTGATTCGGTGCAGTTCTCAGTGACCTCTGTGCTCCTATCTCTGCGACCTCTGTGTTAAGCCTTAGTTTTTCCCCGCAAGCTCACGGCTTCAAATTTTGCATCGCGGAATGGCCATTTCCGTTTCCATGTGGAGCGTGCGCGGCAAAAGGCTGCGAAACCAATTCCAAGTCGCGCGTCACGGAATATTGCCGCGCAGCGGCGGCGATCGCGTCTTCCTCGGCTTTGGGCATCGAACGGCCGGCCGCTCCCATCTCGAGCATCGAGACGAGCGCTTTCTGCGAATCGCTTTCGAGCAGCGCCAGGATTTTTACTTTCAATTGCGAAAACACACGACCAGAGTCCGCCGATGCGTCGATCGTGTCGAATTTGAATTCTTCGCTCAGCCGGTCGAACTCAGCGAGCAGCGCAGCCTGATAATTGCAAAAGCTGTCGTACATGTCCTGCCCCGGATACAGGTCCATGCCTGATTCCCAGTAGTCGAACCCGCGCGAAAACACCACGCGCGGAACCAGTTGTTCGATTCCGAGCCGCAAATAAAAAATCGCGTCCGGCTTCAGCGCCACTCGAAAAATGCTGCGTATCCATCGCGGATCCATGCCGCGCACGAGTGCCCGGGCCATCAGCGAGTAGACGTAGCGGTCCGTCAGGACGATGAATCCCGCGCGCAACGCCGGAACGATCTCGTTTTCCAGGCGGTCGACGAAGTCCGTGGCATAGAAAAGACTCTGCGTCACGCGGCCTAGATTGTTGCCTTCTTTCGCCCGGCGAATTCCATCGCCCGCGAGTGTCGAACGCGTCATTCCCGTATCGAGAACGGCGTGCCCGAGTTCTTCGAGCCACGGCTTCAGCAGTTCGATTTGCGTGGAACGTCCCGCGCCGTCCGTTCCTTCGATCACGATCAATTTGCCGGTCACGTGCGAAAGATCCATGCCCGGCAGAAGCTTTCCGTAGGTCTCTCTCATGAAGGGACCCTCAATTCGGCATTGGCGATGTGCGACTTCACGATTTGTCTCACTCTTGACTGCTGAATTTCGATCGGCAGCGTAGCGTCGATCACCGTTAGCCCGAATTCCGGAATCATCTTTTCGTACTCGTCGATAATGCGTCCCTGGAACAGCCGGAAGCTTTCTTCGGCGTCATCGCTCAATCCTAAATCCATTCCCGCTTCGTAAAATTTGAATCCGTCGCGCGCGTCGAGCAGCCGCCCGATTGCCGTTTCGAGCGGAACGCGAAAATAAAAAGCCACCGTGGGCTGCACAGCAAAATCGTAAAGATCGCGCACCCACTCGCGGTCCATGCCTCGCGCCACATCGCGCGCAAACGCGGTGTACATGTAACGGTCGCAAAGCACGACCGCTCCCGCTTTGAGCAGCGGCAGAATGCTTCGTTCGGTGCGATCGGCGAAATCGGTGGAATGAATCAGCGAAAATGTCGCCGGCGTCAGCAGCTTTTTCTTCTTGCCGAGCTTCGTGGTGTCTTTCACGAGCGGCGAAGAATTCCACTCGCTGAACACCACGCCGTAGCCGCGCGATTCCAGCCATTTGTGCAGCAAACTCAGCTGCGTCGACTTCCCCGATCCGTCGATGCCTTCGACGACGAACAACTTGCCTGGAAATTGATGCTCGCCGCGTTTCCGCGCGGTCGAGACAGCCGCCGGTAGCGGCGCGCAAACTTCAAATGGTCCAATTCGAGCGCCTGGAGTAGTCCCCATTAAAGTCCCTTCGCGCGGAAAACTGCGCAACGCTCCGCAAAGTTGAGATCAGGTTGTCGCTATTACCGGCCTCTGAGTTCCGGTGCGCGACTGAGTAAAATCCGCCATATGGGCAAACTTGTCAGCAGATATTCCGTGGCTATGTATCGAAGTGCAAACGTTTTGGTACTAGAACCCAAGCGATCTTGTGCGAGCAGGAGAGAAACGAGGAAGAATGATCCTAGCGCGGCGCGTTGTCGGCCCACCACTCGCGCCAATCGGTCGAGTTTGTTCCGTAACGAGCACCAGTAATATTGCGAAGAGCCTGATACACCCAGTCGCGGGTGTTTGAATCAAGCGATGGATCTTCGCCAATTTGAATCAGGGCTGGCACGGCGGTCATGCGCTGTTCTTTCGTCAGCATACCCGATTGAGCCAGACCGCAACCGGCTCGCTCGCGCACCCGCAAGGAGGGATCCCTGCTGAAGATATCGAGCAGCGGCTGAATCGTCGCATCGGTTCCGAGTAGGGAAAGACCTTCGACGGCCCAAAATCGAATGTTCTCGTCCGAATCGTGCGAGTACTTCTGAAGAACGTCCAGCGCGCGTTCATGTCCGATTCCACGATTTCCGATCGCACCCAGCATCCACAACGCCCACGGACGGCCCGCCGGATCGGACTCAATCCGGGCGATCAAAGTATTCGCGCTTTCCTGCGTGGCGGAAAGTTTGTAAGTGACAAGCTCCATGTCAATCGCCGCTGACCGCACCTGAAGATCGTTCGAATTGAGAGCGGACTCGAGCAGCGAAGAAAGCCGCGGGCTCATCGTCAACTGTCCGCGCCAGCCGGCCGTTCGCGACGCGATCCGGGCAATTGCGACCTCGTTATGATTCACTGCCTCACTAGCAAGCAATTCAGCCTGCTGTTGAGGGGGCATAGCTGCGAGGCGTGATTCTAATTGAGCGGATGATTCCGCGGGAACGATAGCCAGCGGCGTACCCTTCAATCCACCTTTGAGGTCGATGATTCGGGCAAACTCGGCCCAGACTGCGCGCGCGGAAGTTGGTTTCAAAGCCAGGAAAAACGCCAGCAGAAGCATCGATGCGGACGACACAATGATGAGCCGCAGCCCGTGATTTGCCGGTCGCGGATGCGCGTCGTTTGGACCGTCTGCACAAATTTATCGTCTTTGAATCGTTCGAACATTTCCCCCAACTTCCGGCCAGCTATCTGGTTTTCTCGGGGCGACATCAGCGGCAACTGTCTACGTCAACCCCTGCCGGTCCCGCAGAACAGTCCGGGACGCGAACGGCGCGTCTGAAGCCCGGCGCTACAAATACTTGATGCCCCCTACTGCTCCTCAAAGCCTAACTGGGCAGAGCGTTTCCGGCAATGGTACAGCGGCCAAAAACGGCAATTGATTGCCCTGGAAGTTACCGCGCGCTGCGGCTAGGGCTTGGTGGTGCGCAGCACGTAGTCCATACGAATACGATAGATGTTGCCGAGCCCGTTGAAGATGCCTCGGGCCTTTTCTGTAAACTCTTGATAAGTGAATGGCTTATCGCGTTTTTCGTTCTGCATGCCGCGTTCGCTGGTGAAAATAAGCCATTTTCCATCAGGCGTCACTCGAGGGCTGTATTCTCGGGCGAGGGTATTAATCACTGGACCGACGTTCTTCGGCACCGTCCACGATCCGTTCTCACGGTAGCTTATGAAAATGTCGGAATTGCCAAAGCCCGGCTGCCGCCCGAAGCTGCCAATCAGCATATAGCTCTCATCCGGCGCCACCAGTGCTTCCAAACTCCAGATTCCCGCGCCGTTCACGTTCGGCCCCAAATCTTCCGCTTCCTGATACTCGCCATTCACGAATTTCGACCGGAAAATATCGAATTGGCCTTTGCGGTCTGACGTGAAATAGAGATTTCCGTTGTTTGCGAGTGACGCAAATACCTGACTGCCGGCGTTGTTCACCGAACCCTTCAGCGGCTGGGGATCGCTCCAGCCTTGAGGCGTCTTTTTTGATTCCCAGATGTAAAAACTTTTTCCGCCGCTGCCAGCAAGCGGCCGGTCGGACGCAAACAGCAGTGTATTCCCATCCGGCGAAAGCACTGGATCGGAATCGCGATATTGCCCGGAGAATCGCATCACTTCGGGCTTTGACCACTGGCCACCTATGAAGTGCGCTTCGCACAGAGTGTAGAGGTAATGCGCGGAAACTGTTTTATCGAAGTAGATCGTGTTGCCGTCCGCTGAAAATGATCCGCCGAATTCGTCGTCGGGAGTTGAGATCACGCCCTCGCCGATCAACTCGGGCTGCGGAGCGTCATCCGCCGGCCGCACGCGCCGCGCGGAGCCAAGCACCATGACGACGCCGAGAAGCAGCACGGCGACACCGAGAGACTTGCGCGTGATGAATGTCCTCAAGGTGCAACTCCCGGTGAGGCCACCGGCGAAACGCCGGCGCTGGGCACATCCAGCGCAGCAGCATCGATGAAAAATACGTTGCCCCGACCGTTGAAAATGGAATGCAGCTCGCGCTCCATTTCGTCGTACGTGAATCGCTGCTTCGTCGGCACCACGAACGCGCTGCGCTCACTGGTGAAGAAAAGATAGCGTCCGTCGGGCGACAGGCTGGGATAACTTTCTTCGGCTACGGAATTGATTCCATGCTCGAGGCGACGAGCCGGGGTCCATGCGCCGTCTTTCTGCACGCTCACGAAAATATCCGTGCGCGGATATGGCCTGCCTCCTCCGTCTATCGCTCCGGGCCTGGCCGCGTAAGGAAATCCCTGCTCGCCGACGGATGTGAAGAGCAAAATCTTTTCGTCCGGCGAAATGAAGGGCTGCGAATCGTTGAACCGCGAGTTGATTGCCGGTCCCAGCTTTTCCGGCGTCTCGTATATTTCGCCGTTGCGCTTTGCGCGGTAAATCTGCAAGTGCCCTTCCTCCTCGCGGTCCGACGCGAAATAGATCGTGCCATCGCTCGTAAATGACGCGTCGATGTTCCATCGATCGGCCGGAGCATTGATCGGTTCCGGCAGCGGCGCAGGTTCGCCCCAGCCATCGCCAACTCTCTCCGCTGACCAGATCCGCAGCACATGCTCCGCGTGTCCCGGCGCGGGGCGCGACGAGTTGAACGAGATCGTTTTTCCGTCCGGCGAGACTCTTGCACCGCCGTCGAAATACTTCCCCGAAAATGACGCCACCTCCGGGGTGCTCCACTTGCCATTTCGAATCCGCGAAACGCAAATCACGCTGTAACGCGGAAACGTGGTGTAGGGAATTTGTTTTGCGAAGTAGGCTTCGCGGCCGTCGGGAGTGAATGTGATGCCGACTTCGTCGTCGACCGTCGAAATGATTCCATCCGCGAACACACGAGGCTCTTTCACGGCTTCGCGAACGGAATAAGGCGTAGAAATTCGATCGCGGTTCGCTTGTCGAATCGCAGACCCTGTGGGGTGCTTCGCCGCCGGCGCTCGTGCCGGCGTCCACAGCGTACCCAGTCCGAACAGCAGCGCGAGCCCGAGCGCCGCGGCCCGGCAAACGTCTTTGGAATCGACCTTCGTGAATTTCGCGGAGTAGCGCGTCACACCATATCCTGAATCGCTCTTGTGATTGACCGGGGAAACGTCCGAAGGTAAGCGGAGGTGATGCCGGTGGGGTAAGCGAGCTCAGACTGCGCGACAAACGCTTCCGTACGGACGTGCCATTCGCACTGGGGTCGGTAGTAACATACGGTTCCGTCTGTTGCGCTGGTGTTCTTCTGACTACTTCACGATCGTCTTCAAAAACAGTATCGTACGGTTCCAGGCATCGATCGCAGGCTCCTGACGATACGCATCCGTATTGTTTTGGTTCTCAAACCCATGTCCCGCATTATCATAGATTTTCAGGTTAACAAACTTCTTCAACTTGGTCATCGCCTGCTCAAACGCTTTCACGTCCGCCGGAGTGATTCCCTTGTCGTCAGCTCCGAAATTGCCAAGGATCGGGGCACCGATATTCTGAAGGTCGCCTGGGTCCGTTGGCAGTGCGCCATAATTCACCACGCACGCCCTCAGCCGCGGTTCGTGAACGGCGAATTGCACCGCGAGGCCGCCTCCCATGCACCAACCAATCGCTCCGATGCCTCCTTTCTTTATATCCGGCCGCGCATCGAGGTAATCGAACGCAGCTTTCAGATCCTTGAGTGCGCGGTCCTGCGGCAGTCCGCGCATGAGTTCGTGTGCTTCCTCCGGATCGGAAGCCGCCTTCCCGCGATAAAGATCGACTGCAAGCGCAACATATCCTTCGGCTGCCAGTTTTTCCGCCTGTTCCTTCACCCAGTCATTCAATCCCCACCACTCGTGAATCACGATCATCGCCGGATGTTTTCCCGGAGTGCCGGGAGAAACCAGAAAACCGCCGATCGTCTGATCGCCGCTCTTGAACTCTACCGTTTCCGTTTTTAACGCGGTCGCTGTGGCTCCGGCGGGAGCCTGCTGGGCCCATGTTCCTGTAACGGCAATCGAACATACGAAGAGCGCGATTGCAGCCGAAATAAAAAATGTCCGGCTCCCGCGCTTACTCCAAGCTGACTTCATGAAAAATCCTCCACCGAACCCCCACGTGATAGTTCGAAAGACATTTTATTAGTTTCGCATCCAAATAGTGAGACGAATCGGACTGAGTCCTAGTACTGCGGAGGTGCCACTACGCGACGTGTTCCACTTGCACCGCCGTGCCGTACGCTAGCACTTCCGTCACGCCTTGCATCACTTCGGTCGCGTCATAACGCACCCCAATCACCGCATTCGCGCCGCGCTCGATCGCATGTTGCATCATCAGTTCGAGCGCTTCTTCGCGCGTCTTCTCGCACATCTCCTCAAACAACGTGATGTTTCCACCCACCAGCGTTTCGAGTGATGCTCCAATCGTCCCGAAAATACTGCGCGACCGCACCGTCACGCCGCGCACTAGCCCCAGCGACTTCGCCACCCGATACCCCGGCAATTCAAACGCGGTCGTAACCATATTGATGTTCACGCTAACGTTCATTGTTGCTTCTCCAGTAGCACAGGCACTCCTGCCTGTGCCAACGTCCGCTAATTTCCCAGCGTACAAAAAACTTCGATGCCGTCAGATAGAATGGGGTCTTACTTCGTCACCACCGGCAACTCCACATTCGATGGAAACTCCGCCGTCCTCCAAATCCTCTGCGTCGCCTTCTGATAATCCTCCGCCGCCGCCTCAAAAATGTTCGGCACAAATTTCTGCGGGTTGCGGTCGATCACAGGGAACCACGTACTCTGCACCTGCACCATAATTCGATGCCCTTTCAAGAACACGTGATCGTTCGTGTGCAGATCGATCGTAAACGGCGTCACCTTGCCAGCCACGATCGGCTCGGGCTTCTCGAAGCTTTCGCGAAAGCGCCCGCGAAACACTTCATCGGAAATAATCAACTCGTAGCCGCCCATTTTGTGGTCCGGCTCATACCGCTCCGGATAGACGTCGATGAATTTCACGATCCAGTCGCTGTCCGTTCCGGTTGTCGACGCAAACAGATGCGCCACGATATCGCCTGCCACCGTTACATCTTCCGCAAGCGGCTCTGTCTCCCAAGAAAGCGTATCCGGCCGCTGCTGGACGAACCTTTGATCTTCGAGCAGCCACGTGAACCAGCGGCTTCCTTCCGAATACGTTTCTTCCACCGGGCGCGTGCGATACGGCACCGGATTCGCGGGATCAGAAATATAACTGTCGAACGCTTCCGAGCGCTCGCCGGGCGCGTCAAATGAAAGTTTTCCGTCGGCGTGGAAATAAAGTTTCCGCGAAGCGACGCCCGCGCGCGGCGGCCACGCGTCCCATGTCTTCCATTGGTTCGTGCCCGTCTCAAACGTGACGGCTTCCTTCACCGGTTGCGTTCCCTTGTCCTTCAGCCAGTACGCGAACCACGGCGCCTGAATCTTTTCCCGGAAATACAAACTCGTGTTGCTGCCGAAATCCACGTTCCCGAGCTTCGTTCCGTCGGGCCGCGCCCAACCGCCATGATTCCACGGCCCCACGGCTACATAGTTGTTCTGCTTCGTATCGTTTTTCTCGAGCAATTCGTACACTTTCATCGGACCCCAGAAATCTTCCTGGTCCCACCATCCCGCCACGTTCAAGTTCGGCACGGTCAGCGTCACATCCTTGAAATACGGCGCGAATGCCAGCTTTTGCCAGAACGCATCGTAATTCGGGTGCGCCACAAAATCGTTCCATGTGGGATGCGTGCCGTGAAAATACAATTTGTTCGCGTTCGAAAGCGGACCGAGCGCGAGATACCACTCAAACGTGTCGTACCTATCGAATGCAAACTGGAAGTTCGTTTTTCCCGTCTCCATCATCGCCGCGTATTCAAACCCGTAACTCAACCGGAACGCGCCATTGTGATGAAAATCGTCGCCCAGAAACATATCGGCCGGTGTCGCTTGTTCGGAAACGGCTTTCAGCGCCGGATGCGGCTCGATCAGCGACATCGCCGTCAGCCAACCGTCGTATGAAATTCCTGCCTGACCTGCGCGGCCGTTGTTGTTCGGCACATTTTTCAGCAGCCAGTCGATCGTGTCGTACGTGTCCGTTCCTTCGTCGATTGACTTTGCAAATGCGCGATCGCGGGGCGCGCGCCCCATCACGAATTGGCCTTCCGATCCGTAACGCCCGCGAATGTCCTGCATCACGAAGATATAGCCGTCCGCAAACATCTCGCGGTAAAGACCGAGCAGGTGCGAGAAGCCCGCTTCGTCGTCGCCAAGTCCGTAGGGAGTGCGAGTCAAGAACAGCGGCAGTTTTTCCGTCGCATTTTTCGGCGCGTAAATTTCGGTGTGCAGTTTTACGCCGTCGCGCATCGGAATCATCGCGTCGGTTTTCACGAAGACGGCGCTGAACGGCACTTTTTCGCTTTCCTGCCCCTCGCCACGCTCCGCGCCGCTCGCCGTCAACGACAAAGAATTCGCGAACAATATCGTGCTCGCGAAAAACATTCGAACCCACGCTCGTTTTCGCATCATTATTTTGGCCGCCCCATTCCCAGAACGATTCCAGATTCCGCCAAAGCGCCGCGAGAATACCACAATGCAATGAATCGCCGGCGAGGCGTTTGAAACCAAGGCGATCGAGAGGCCGAAGCTTAAGGATTAATGCCGACAGAGTTGTATTGCGCTCGAAAGCCCAGATGCATCGATCAGAGAGACGTTTGTAAAGACGCTCGAGAGGGCGAAGGTAGGGATGAATTGGCAAACCAGTCTGAGGGAACCGCGGCGCCGGTCCTCAGGAGACGCAACGAGCGAACTCTGAGTCGCTCTTTTGACGATCGCTCTCGCTTTGCACGCCGTCAGAAACCTTCAAAGAAAAGCTGCCGGTGAAGCGGAAAAAATGTCGCGTGCGTCTTTAGTAACGGTAATGTAGAGCTGTGGTACGAGCAGGTTGCATAAGTCAGCCGCCGATCGCAGTGATGAGGCAAAGTTTCTCGATCGCGAATTCACGGTCGCCTCAGGCCATAACTTGTCGAAACTGCGCGATTGTAATTCCGTATCGCCGCCGGCCCGCCGGCTCTTTTGCGCCCCTCGGCGCCGCTGGCACAATTCACATGGTTCGAAGCGAAGTCTCTCGATCGGGAAGGCCCACGGCGCCTCAGGCCATAACTTGTCGAAACTGCGCGATTGTAATTCCGTAACGCCGGCGTCCCGCCGGCTCTTTTGCGTCCCCCGGTGCCGCTGGCACAAAGCACAAACCGTGCCGTTCGTCGACCCCCACCCGCCGAACTCACCGCCGAACGGCCCACGATTTCAGCTCCAATCGTGCTAAAATAGGCGCGCGTTTGTTGCTCCTGAGAATTCTGACGAATTATGCCGGGGCTGCAGGGTCGCACATGCAGCCCTTTTTCTTTGGCTGCATGCCGGCCCGGATAGACGCCCGGTTTCTAATCGCGCATCCGCGATTAGAAATCACCGTAAGTCACTCAAAACAAAGGATACGCCCAGTTCTAATCGGCAACACAATGGACTCTTCAAACAAGCTTTTCAGCCAAAATCGGGGCGCAAAATAATGGCGACCCCGATCCGCAATATCGCCATCATCGCCCACGTCGACCACGGCAAGACCACCCTTGTCGACGCCATGCTCCGCCAGAGCGGCATCTTCCGCGCCAACCAGGAAATGGTCGACCGCGTGATGGATTCGAACGACCTCGAGCGCGAACGCGGCATCACGATTCTCGCCAAGAATACGGCGCTCACCTATCACGACACGAAAATCAATATCGTCGATACGCCCGGCCACAGCGATTTTGGCGGCGAAGTGGAACGCGCGCTGCGCATGGTGGATGGCGTTCTGGTGCTCGTCGACGCGAGCGAAGGCCCGCTGCCGCAGACGCGCTACGTGTTGCAGAAAGCGCTCGCCGCGAAACTTCCTCCCATCATCGTGCTGAATAAAATCGACCGGCCGGATGCGCGGCCTGCCGAAGTGCTCGACGAAATCTACGATCTCTTCATCGATCTCGACGCCACCGAAGACCAGCTCGATTTCCCGGTCATCTACACGAACGCGAAACTCGGCGTGGCGCATCGCAAGATCGGTGATTCATTCGACGAACCTGCAGCCGCTCTTCGAAGACAATTGTCGCGTCAATTCCCGCGCCATCCGGCGATCCCGCGGCCACATTGCAGATTCAAGTCACGAATCTCGATTACAGCGATTTTCTCGGACGCATCGCCATCGCGCGCGTCTTCCAGGGCACGCTCATCCGCGGCACGGAAGTCGGCATCTCCAAGCTCGACGGAAAATCGTGCCGACGAAAATCACCAAGCTCTTCACCTTCCGCGGCCTCGAGCGCGATGAAGCCGAGCAAGTGACGGCCGGCGACATCGTCGCCATCGCTGGCGTGGAAGGCATTCAGATCGGCGAAAGCATCACCGATCTCGCAAATCCAGCGCCGCTTGAGCCGCTCACGATCGACGAGCCCACTCTCACGATGGTTTTCACCATCAATACATCGCCATTCGCGGGGCGCGAAGGCCAGTATGTGACTTCGCGCGATCTGCGCGTCGCGCCTCGAAAAAGAATTGCTCACCAATGTCTCCCTGCGCGTGGAAGACATGGAAACCACCGACGCATTTCGCGTTCTGGGCCGCGGCGAATTGCAACTCGCGATCCTGATCGAAACGATGCGCCGCGAAGGCTACGAATTGATGGTCGGCAAGCCGGAAATCGTGGTGCGCACCGAAAACGGCCGCCGCGTGGAGCCGCTCGAACTCCTCATCATCGATTGCCCCGAAAATTTCATCGGCATCGTGATGGAACTTCTCGGCACGCGCCGCGGCGAAATGAAAAAAATGGTGAACCACCATTCCGGACGCGTGCGCATGGAATTTATGATTCCCTCGCGCGGATTGATCGGGCTGCGCGGCCAGCTCCTCACGGACACGCGCGGCACTGCGCTCATCCATTCGATTCTCGAAGGTTGGACGGAATACGCCGGCGACATGGCGATGCGTCCTACGGGCGCTCTCGTCGCTGATCGCGCAGGAGTGTCCGTCGCCTACGCGCTCTGGGGAATTCAGGAGCGCGGCGAAATGTTCGTCGGACCCGGCATCGAAGTGTACGAAGGCATGATCCTCGGCGAAAATTCGCGCGAAGACGACATGAACGTCAACGTGACGAAAGAAAAGAAGCAGACCAACATGCGCTCTTCCTCCGCCGACGAAGCCATCCGCCTGATCCCGCCGCGCGACATGACGCCTCGAAAAAGCCATCGAGTTCATCGCCGACGACGAGTTCGTCGAAGTCACCCCGAAGTCCATCCGCCTTCGCAAGAAAGTTCTCGACGCCAAGCGGCGCCCCAAGCGCTGGCAGGAAATCAAAGCGAGCGCCGAAGCCGCTTCCTAAGATGATTGGTAGGCTGGCGAGTTATTGTCCGGTGGTGGGACGAGCGATTCCCACGACCGGGCAAAACGCGCCTATTCCGTGCTTGCAAACCTACCCTAATCGGAACAATATAAGACACTTATTATCCTCTCGACACCGGAATTTGAGTTGCGATGTATATATGCGAGGTTGTCTCCCGTGGACATAGCGCGCCCTGAAGCTAAACGACAAAAACGAATCCGCCGGACGATATACATCGTCGCGGCCGTGGTACTGATACCGCTCGTCACCTACGCCCTTTCGAAGCTGAAGCCTGCCGCGCCGAGTGTGGATCGCGCAACGGTCTGGACCGACACCGTGAAGCGCGGGCCGATGCTCCGCGAAGTTCGCGGCCTGGGAACACTCGTTCCCGAAACCATCCGGCTGATCCCCGCAATCACTGACGGCACTGTGGAAACGCGCTATCTACTTCCGGGCACGCTCGTCAAAGCCGATACCGTGATTCTAGACATGCGGAATCCTGAACTGCAGCAGACGGCACTCGATGCGGAATACCAGCTGCGCGGCGCGGAAGCGTCTTTGAACAATACGAAAGCGCAACTCGAGAATCAGTTGATGGACAAGCGCGCGCAAGCGGCGTCGATTCGTTCGGCCTATCACACGGCGGCGCTGCAAAAAGATAACAACGAAAAGCTTTTTGCGCTCGGACTCGTGGCGGATTTCATCGTGAAAACCTCCACCGTGCAGGCGGAAGAATTGCAAAAGCAGAACGAAATCGCAGAGAAACAAGTGGAAACATTCGCAAATTCGATCGCGGCGCAACTCGCCGTCCAGCAGGCGAATGTGGACGAGCGCCGCGCGATGTACGATTTGAAGAAATCGCAGATGGACCAACTGCGCGTTCGGCCAGGAATCGATGGCGTGCTGCAAGAGCTCGACGTGGAAGTGGGCCAGAAAGTGACCCAAGGTACAGTTCTCGCGCGCGTCGCGCAGCCGACGCATCTTGAAAGCTGCGTTGAAAATTGCAGAGACGCAGGCGAAAGACATTCAAATCGGCCAGAAGGCCACAGTGGATACGCACAACGGCGTGATTCAAGGCCATGTGATGCGGATCGATCCGGCCGTGCAGAACGGCACGGTTACTGTTGACGTCGCGCTCGACGGAGCTTTGCCTCCCGGCGCGCGGCCTGACCTGAGCGTGGAAGGCACTGTCGAGATCGAACGTCTTACCGATGTGCTCTTTGTCGGGCGCCCTGTTCACGGCGAAGCGAACAGCACCGTGGGCCTGTTCAAGCTGGTAGATGGCGGAAGCGACGCGGCTCGAATTCAGGTGGAACTGGGCCGTACGTCGGTAAACACCGTGGAAATCAAGAAAGGCCTGCAGGTGGGCGATACGGTGATTCTGTCCGACATGTCGGCTTGGGACAATTTTGACCGGGTGCAACTGAAATAGGCAGGAACTTTTCGGGCCCGGTATTCGTAATTCAGATGGCATAGCTTCACTGCGCGGAGGAGCACAGAATGGCTAACGAACCGCAATCCCTGATTTTGCTCGAAGGCGTGACGAAGGTGTTTTACACCGATGAAGTGGAGACTCACGCACTCGGCGGCGTGCACCTCGACATCAAGAATGGCGAATTCCTATCGATCGCCGGCCCGTCGGGCTGCGGCAAATCGACGCTGCTTTCGATCCTGGGCCTGCTCGATTCACCGAGCGACGGCAATTACTGGATCAACAAGCAGGCCGTCGCGAATTTGTCGCTGTCCGATCGCACTCGCATCCGCAATCGCGAGATCGGTTTCATTTTCCAGGCGTTCAACCTGATCGGCGACCTGACGGTTTTCGAAAACGTCGAGCTGCCGCTCACGTATCGCAGCATGGCTTCGGCGGAACGCAAAAAGCGCGTGCAGGAGGTTCTCGAACGCGTCGGCATGGCGCACCGCATGAAACACTACCCCTCTCAGCTCTCAGGCGGTCAGCAACAGCGTGTCGCCGTTGCTCGCGCGCTCGTAGGCCAGCCGTCGATCCTGCTGGCGGACGAGCCGACTGGTAACTTGGACTCGAAGAACAGCGAAGCCGTGGTGGATTTGCTGCGGCAACTGCATCGCGAGGGCGCGACCATCTGCATGGTTACGCACGATCCGCGCTACGCGAGCATCGCCGACCGCACGATTCATCTTTTTGACGGCCGCATCGTGGAAGAAACGATCGGCACGCGGACTGCAAGCGTCTAAAATCGAATCTCGAAAATTTCCCGAACGCATCAGCCGAAGATTTTCTTTCGGCTTTTGCGCGCGGGTGTGTTTGGAATTTGTTTAATTTCAAGTAGCGTCGGCAAAAAGCATTTCAGGGGCGAAATGGAAACTTTGCTGCAGGACGTGCGGTACGGATTCCGGATGCTGGCGAAAAATCCGGGGTTCACAGCGGTTGCGGTGCTCTCACTCGCGCTCGGCATCGGCGGAAACGCAACGGTTTTCAGCTGGCTCGAAGCGGTTCTGTTTCATCCGCTTTCGGGAGTCAAGAATTCCACTCAGCTCGTTGACGTCGAAACAGTGATGCCGGACGGCGCCTACCACACCAGTTCCTATCCCGATTACAAAGATTACCGCGATCACAATCAGGTGTTCAGCGGGATGATCGGCTTCGAGCTGGTGGCTGCGAACATGAAGCTCGAAAAAGAGCAGCAGCCGCAGCGCAATTGGGGACTGATCGTCACTGAGAACTATTTCGACTTGCTCGGCGTAAATGCGGCGCGCGGACGGACTTTTCACGCAGAAGACGCGCAGGGGCCGAATTCCGATCCCTACATCGTTTTGAGCGATGGCCTGTGGCGCCGGCGATTTGGCGCGGATGCGAAAGTGATCGGCAAGTCCGTGCAGATCAACGAGCAACCGTTCACCGTGATTGGCATCGCACCGCGCGGATTTGGCGGAACGATTGTCGGAATCGCCGCTGAATATTTCGTGCCGATGATGATGCAGCCCGCGGCGCTGCCCGGCGAGAGCCTGGAGGCTCGCAATCCCACGTTCATTCACATGATGGGCCGGCTGAAGCCGGGCGTGACGATCGAGCAGGCGCGCGCCGATATGACGACGATCGCGCGTCAGCTGGAGCTGCAATATCCCGACACGAACAAGAACATTGGCGCTTTCGTGTGCCCCATTTGGAAAGCGCATTACGGCTTGCAGGCATTTCTGTTGCCCGTGCTCGCATTTCTGATGGTGGTGGTGCTCTTGGTGCTGCTGATTGCTTGCGCGAACGTCGCGAATCTGCTGCTCGCGCGCGCGACGGTGCGCGAAAAAGAAATCGCGATCCGCGCTGCGCTGGGCGCGAACCGCGCGCGGCTGATCCGGCAACTTCTGGCGGAAAGTTTGATCCTCGCTGGACTGGGCGGCGCGGCCGGAATTCTGCTGACGCTCTGGACCACGAATTTTCTGACGTTCTTCATGCCGCCCGCGCATTTGCCGATCGGTTTGCCGCTCGGCGTTGACGGCAGGATTCTTCTGTTCACATTAGCGCTTTCGATTTGCACTGGTGTGATTTTTGGATTGGCTCCGGCGCTGCAAGTGACGCGACCGAGCGTGAACACATCGCTCAAAGATGGCGGCCGCACGGCTTCGAGCGGTGCGGGCCAGCACCGCCTGCGAAATCTTCTGGTTGTGACGGAAACAATTCTCGCCGTCGTGCTGCTCGCCGGAGCGGGATTGCTGGTGCGAAGTTTGCGCATGGCGTTGACGTCAAGCCCGGGCTTTCGCACCGACCGCGTTCTGCTCGCTGCTCTCGATCTTCGTGGAAACGGATATTCGGACGACAAGTCCGCTGCGTTTTTCGCGCAACTGACGGATCGATTGAAAGCCCTGCCGGGAGTGGAGGGAGCGAGCCTCGAACGCTACGTTCCGATGTGGTTTACGGGCCGCAGCTACACGATTCCCGATCTCGAAGGTTACACGCCGAAACCGGGCGAACAAAATCTGATCGATTACAACGCAGTGGGACCAAATTATTTTTCGCTGATGCAGATCCCGATACTTTCGGGCCGGGAATTCACTTCGCAGGACCGGCTCGACACTCCGCGCGTCTGCATCATCAACCAGACGATGGCTCAGCGTTTCTGGCCGGGACAAAACCCGATCGGCCGCCGCGTGGACACCTGGAGACACGAGTGGACCGTTGCAGGCGTCGTGAAAGACATCAAATACCACAGCCTGAGCGAGCAGCCGCAACCGTTTCTTTATTTTCCGTTCTGGCAGGACACGGGCGGCGACGCAAATATTTTGATTCGCACTTCTGGCGATCCGTTGAAGCTGCTTCCGCAAGTTCGCGAGCAGGTGCGGCAGCTTGACTCGAGCGTGGCAGTTCTCGAGAGCGATAGCGTGTCGGATTTGCTGTCCGTTTCGCTTTTCGCGTACCGCACGGCGGCGACGCTCGCGGCTGTTCTCGGCGGGCTTGGACTGGTGCTCGCCGCGATTGGAATTTACGGCGTGCTTTCATATTCGGTGAACCAGCGTTCGCACGAAATTGGAATTCGAATGGCGCTGGGAGCAGGTCCAAGCGATGTGCTCGGCCTCGTGGTCGGCCAGGGAATGCGCCTGACGCTCGCGGGAGTGGGACTCGGACTGATCGCGGCGCTTGCGACGATGCATTTGCTGGGGAGTTTGCTTTACGGCGTGACGGCGAACGATCCAATCACTTTTGGCGTCGTCATGGTGGTGCTATCTGCGGTCGCGTTGATCGCGTGCTACATCCCGGCGCGGCGCGCGATGGCTGTGGATCCGATGATCGCACTTCGTCACGAATAGAACCGCGCAACAAGGAACGAGGCCCGATGAAAACATTCTGGCAGGACGTTCGGTACGGCTTCCGGATGCTCGTGAAGAATCCGGGCTTCACGGTGATTGCGATTCTTACGCTCGCGCTCGGCATCGGCGCGAACACTGCGCTTTTCTCCGTGGTGAACGGCGTTCTGCTGAGCCCCTTGGCCTTCCCTCACTCCGACCAGCTCGTGACGATGTACGAGCGCAAGATGGGCTTCGAGCAAGCGTCGATTTCGTATCCTAATTTTCTCGATTGGCAGCGAAACAACCGGTCGTTCACATCGATTGCGTCATATCGCGAGGATCAATTTACGATCACCGGCATCGGTCAGGCGGAACGCGTGCCGGTACAAATGGTTTCGGCCGATTTTTTCCAGACACTCGGAGTCAAGCCAGTCCTGGGCCGGCTTTTCACCGCTGAGGACGACCATCTCGGCGCTGCGCCAGTGACGATTCTGAGTGGCGGATTTTGGAAGCGCAAATTCGGCTCTGCCGGCGACGTGGTCGGAAAGCATATAACGATGGACGGCAAGGACTATACCGTCATCGGCATCATTCCAGCGGACTTCGAACTCCCCATTCAGAATTTTCATAGGTACCCGGAGAGGAATGATGCGTTCGTTCCGGTCGGCCAGTGGAACGGCGAGCTCTTCCGCGACCGGAAAGTCGGCATGGGAATGGATGGAATCGGCCGAATCAAGCCGGGTGTAACGGTGGAGCAAGCCCGTGCGGATATGGATTCGGTGGCGGCATCGTTGGCGGCTGAATATCCGGAAGCGAATAAAGGGAACGGCATCACGATCGTACCGCTGAAGAGGGAGATCGTCGGAGAAATTCGGCCATTGCTGCTCGTCCTGCTGGGAGCTGTGGGATTTGTGCTTTTGATTGCGTGCGTGAATGTCGCGAATCTTCTGCTCGCGCGCTCGACGAGCCGCGCTCGCGAATTCGCGATCCGGTCGGCTTTGGGAGCAACGAGCGGCCGCGTGATTCGCCAGCTCCTCACGGAGAGCATCATTCTTTCTCTCGCCGGCGCGTTGCTCGGGCTACTGCTCGCCGCCTGGGGCACTCGCGCTGCGCTTCAATTGCTGCCGGACGCCCTGCCGCGCACGGAGAATGTTGGACTCGACGGGCGTGTGCTGCTCTTCACGCTTGGAATTTCGTTGCTGGGCGGAATCATTTTCGGGCTCGCTCCGGCAATTAAGGCAGCACGCTCGAACCTGCAGGACACGCTTCGGGAGAGTGGCCGCGGAAACAGCGGAGCGCGGAATCGCGCGCAAATGGCGTTCGTCATTGTGGAAATGGCGACGGCGCTGGTCCTGCTCGTGGGGGCGGGGTTGATGATTCGCAGTCTCGCGCACCTCTGGAACGTCGATCCAGGATTCAATCCCAAGAATGTGATGACGTTTGCCGTCGCCATTCCGCCCTCGTCGACTACAACTCCGGCGGAAGCTCGCTCCGCGATGCGCGCTCTGCACAATGAACTGTCGTCAATTCCGGGCGTGAAAGCATTGTCGCTCACCGGCGGTAGTTTGCCGATGCAGGGCGATTCGGAATTGCCTTTCTGGATCGAGGGCCAGCCGAAACCTGCCACCGAAAAAGATATGAACATGACGCTCTTCTACATCGTCGAGCCTGAATATCTGGAGACGATGGGTCTCACGCTCAAACGCGGCCGTTTCTTAACGGAGCAAGACCGGGAAAACGGAAACGCCGTGACGGTGATCGACGAAGCGCTGGCGCGCACGTATTTTCCGCACGAGGACCCGATCGGAAAGCGGCTGCATTTCGATCTGCTCGATATCACCCCGGAAATCGTGGGGATCGTTGGTCACGTGAAGCATTGGGGCCTGGATGTAGACGGGCAGCGCGCGATTCAAGCGCAAGTCTATCTGCCGTTCGCGCAGGTGCCCGATCGATTTGCCGCAGCAATGATGGGAGGCGAAATCATTGCAAGAACTGACGGGGATCCCCTGGCGATGACGGGAGCGCTGCGCGAAAGAGTACAGAAACAGAACAGCGAGAGCGTTCCGTATGGATTTCAAACGATGGAATCCACAATCGCCGATTCACTCGCCGCGCGGCGATTTGCGATGACGTTGCTGACGATATTCGCGGCCCTGGCGCTGCTGCTCTCGAGCATTGGAATCTACGGCGTGATTTCGTATCTCGTGGGGCAGCGAACGCACGAAATTGGAGTTCGCATCGCGCTGGGAGCGCAGCGCGCGGACGTGTTGCGGCTGGTTCTGGGCGAAGGCGTGAAGATGGCGGCGCTCGGAGTGGCAATCGGTTTTGTGGCGGCGCTCGCACTTACACGATTGATGTCGCAGATGGTGTTTGGTGTGAGCACTACGGATCCAATCACGTTTGTGGGAGTGGCGGCGGTGCTAGTGGTGGTCGCGCTGTTTGCGTGTTACATCCCGGCGCGGCGGGCAATGCGCGTGGATCCCATCGTGGCACTCAGATACGAGTAAGCGGCAGGGTAGTCGGAGGACCAGATGCAATCTTTGTGGCAGGACATTCGATACGGGCTGCGGATGCTGGCGCGCAATCCCGCGTTCACCGCGATTGTGGTGGTGACGCTCGCGCTCGGCATTGGCGCGAATACCGCGATTTTCACGGTGATGAATTCAGTGCTGCTGAGCGCGCTGCCGGTGAAAAACCCGGGGCAGCTCGTTGCGCTCACGAATCCCGACGCGCACGGCATGAGCCACGGGTCGCAAGATGGAAACCGCAATCTTTTGACCTATCCCGAATTTCAGTACATGAGCGCGCACAATCAAGTTTTCTCCGGCGTGCTGGCCGCACAGAGCGGCAACGATCGAGAGAATGTGAGCGTAGAAGGGCCCGGGCAAACCGATGCGGGCTCGCCGGCTTCGACCAGCATGGTGAGCGGCTCGTATTTTCCGGTGCTCGGCGTAAATCCTGTAGTGGGCCGGACGTTTGGAACGGAAGTGGATGCGTCGCGCGATTCGAATCCCGTGGCGGTGATCAGCAACGGGTTCTGGAAGAGCCGCTTCGGCGGCGCGAATAGCGCCGTGGGCTCCAAAATCAGGATCGGCAAGACTTCCTACACCGTGATCGGCGTCATGCCGCCTGAATTTTTCGGGATCACGGTGGGTACCGCACCGGATGTTTTCGTTCCGCTGACGATGCAATCAGAGATTTCTCCGGGTTACGACTGGCTCACGGTAGAGAAGGATCCCGTCGAAAAATTGATGTGGCTGCAAGTGTACGGCCGGATGAAACCAGGCGTGACGGTGGCGCAGGCGAAGGCGAGCGCGGAAGTGACGTTTCAGCAATATCTGCAATCGCAGATCGGAACAGGAATCACGCAAGCAGCGATCAAAGATTTTCTGGACCAGCACGTGGCCGTGACCGAAGGGGGCCACGGCGCGTCGATGCTACGAGGACAGTTTGGCCAGCCGCTCATCATCCTGATGGGAGTGGTGGGATTGGTGCTGCTGATCGCGTGCGCAAACGTAGCGAACCTCTTGCTGGCGAGAGCGGCTTCGCGGCAGAAGGAGATTGCGGTGCGCGTGTCGCTGGGCGCAGGACGCAGCCGGTTGTTCCGCCAGCTTCTGACGGAGAGCCTGCTGCTCGCGTTAGCGGGCGGAGCGCTGGGGCTGTTGCTGGCGCAGTGGGCCGATGCGGGACTGCTGAGGCTTGTTTCGCCCGGGCCATCACCGATTCCGCTGAATGTTAGCGTGGAACCCAGAATTGTGTTGTTCACGCTGAGCGTTTCGATTTTGACGGGAATTCTTTTTGGCGTTGCGCCTGCATTGCGGGCGACTCGTGTGGATCTGAATTCCATTCTCAAGGGAACTGCCACCGGCGCGGTGGGAAGCGTATCGCGGGGCGGGAAAGTGCCGCTCGGAAAATTTCTCGTGGTGGGGCAGGTGGCGCTCTCGCTGCTGTTGCTCATCGTCGCTGCATTGTTCGTTCACAGCTTTCAAAAGCTCACGAAGGCTGAGCTCGGGTTCGACCACGATCACCTGATGATGTTCGATGTGGACGCCAGGGCCGCCGGATATAAAGGAGCCGGCGTGTTGGAGCTTTACCGCGAACTCATCGACCGGCTGGGAGCAGTTCCCGGCGTGCGGTCGGTATCCATTTCACATAACGGCCTGTTCAGCCACTCCGAATCGGGCGATGAAATTTCCATTGAGGGATACACCCCGAAGTCGGGCCAGGAAATGGACGCGATGTTCGACCACGTTGGTCCTGGATATTTTTCGACCGTCGGCATTCCGATTTTGATGGGTCGGGAAATTGGTACGGAAGACGGCGGAACGGGACAGCGCGTCGGCGTGATCAATCGGACGATGGCGCGCTATTACTTCGGCGACGAAAATCCGATCGGGCGGCGAATCCTGGACATGTTCCCGACGACGCACGCGGATTTCGTCGTGGTCGGAGTAGCGGCGGATGCGAAATACAACAGCGTGCAGGAAGAAACGCCGCGCAGATTTTACGTTCCGTTTTTCCATCCGATCAATTCGAGCGAATCGGATTTCGGTCGGATCCAACTGCGCACCTCCGGAGATCCCGCGCCGATCATTGCTGCGGTGCGCGAGATCGTGAAGCAAACGTCGGCAAATCTGCCGCCGCTTGAAATTCACACCTCGAATCAGCTCGTGGCAGAATCGCTCACGCGCGACCGAATGATCACGAAACTGTCGGGCGTTTTCGGCGCGCTGGCGGCGATCCTGGCTTGCATCGGGATTTACGGGACGATGGCATACGCCGTCGCAGGCCGGACGCGTGAAATTGGAATCCGGATGGCGCTCGGCGCGCAGCAAGGCAACGTGGTGTGGATGGTATTGCGCGAGTCGCTGCTGCTGGTGGCGATCGGAGTTGCAATCGGACTGCCAGCCGTGATGGGCGCGGGAAAATTAGTCGCGAGCCTGCTGTACGGGCTGACGCCGGCTGACCCGATTGCGCTCGCACTCGCGACGTTATCGATGTTCGTCGTGGCAGGGTTGGCCGGCTACATTCCTGCGCGCCGCGCGATGCGCGTGGATCCGATGGTGGCGCTGCGGTACGAGTAAACGCAACGTGCGAGGGGACGTCTAAGAGGCAAGCGCTGGAAAGCGCCTCGGTGGAGAATCAGATGCAATCGCTGTTGCACGACATTCGGTACGGATTGCGGATGCTCGCGAGAAATCCAGCGTTCAGCGCTGTTGCGGTGCTCACACTCGCGCTCGGCATTGGCGCGAACACGGCGATCTTTTCGTTGACGGATCAAATTCTACTGCGGCGTTTGCCTGTGCCGCATCCCGAACAGCTGGTGCTGCTGCGTTCTCCAGGTTCAAAACAGGGACACATGTGGAGCGACAGCACCGATGATTCAGGGATGTTTACATATCCCGTTTATAAGGATTTGCGCGACCGCAATCAGGCGTTCACAGGACTACTCGCGCGATTTCCAACGGCCGTCAGCATTTCAGGTCACGGCTCGACGGAGCGCGCGCTCGCGGAAGTCGTTTCCGGAAATTACTTTGAGACTCTAGGAGTGCAGCCGGCACTCGGGCGCGTGTTCAATGCAAACGATGAAACCGTTCCTGGCGCGAACCCCGTGGCGGTGCTGAGTTACGGATACTGGACGCGGCATTTCGGCAGCGATCCCGAACTTGTGGACAAGCAGATTGTGGTGAATGGAACTTCGCTGAAAATTGTGGGCGTCACTCGCGCGGGGTTCACCGGAATTCAAATCGGACAGCTTCCCGATCTGTTCGTTCCACTTACGATGAAGGCGCAGATGACGCCGAACTGGAACGGGCTCGACGATCGCAAGGACTACTGGATCGCGATTCTCGGACGCCTGAAACCGGGATTCAACGCAGCGAGAGCGGAAGTGGCGCTCGCGCCCACGTTCCACGCGATTTTGGAGTCGGACGTTCACCTGATCACGGGATCGGAAAAGAGCCGGCAAAAATTTCTGGAAAATAAGCTGTTGGTCGAGCCGGCGGCGAACGGGCGGCCGATCGTGCAAGAAGGCACGAAGGAGCCGCTGCTGATTCTGACGGCGATGGTTGCACTGGTGCTGCTAATCGCCTGCGTGAATATTGCGAGCCTGCTGGTGGCACGGGGAGAAGCGAGGCAGCGCGAAATTGCGGTGCGCCTGACGATGGGGGCGAGCCGGTGGCGGCTGGTGAAGCAGCTGCTGACGGAAAGTTTGCTGCTGTCCATTGCCGGAGGCGCGGCGGGCATCGCCCTTGCGGCGTGGACATTGAGCGCGCTGGTGGGCGCGATTCCGCAGAGCGAAGGAATTTCCGGGCTGGAAGCGAAGCTGGATTACCGCGTGATGGCGTTTGCGATTGTGCTCACCATCGTGACGGGAATCCTGTTTGGGCTCACACCGGCGCTGCGCGCTTCGCGAGCTGATTTGCAGAGCACGCTGAAGGACCAGGGCGCGAACGTCTCCGGCGGGAAGTCGAACGTGAAACTGCGGAAGTGGCTGCTGGTGTCGCAGGTGGCTCTGACAGTTGTGCTGCTGGCGGCGGCCGGATTTTTCACGAAGAGCCTGTTGAATCTGAAGAACCAGGATCTGGGCGTGCGAACGGACCACGTGATCGCATTCTCGATCGCGCCCAGCTTGAATTTGTATTCTCCCCAGCAGACGAGCGCGCTGATCGATCGCATTCGGGAAAAAATAGCGGCGTTGCCCGGGGTACGCTCGGTGACCGTGGCGCGAATGTCCGTACTCGCCGGCGACAGCGCCGGCTCGGACATGTCGGCGGAGGGTTACGTTCCCCAGGAGTCCGAAGACACGCACGTGAAAGAAAACTGGGTGAGCCCGGACCACTTCGCGACGCTGGGAATTCCGCTGCTCGCGGGCCGCGACTTTCAAACCAGCGACACGGCGACGAGCCCGGAAGTTGCGATCGTCAGCGAGGGCATCGCGAAGCGCTTTTTCGGCGGGCGGAATCCGGTGGGCCTGCATCTCGGCATCGGGCCGAAGCAGAACAAACAGCACCCGGGAACTTTAATCGTCGGCCTCGTCAAAGACAGCAAGACGATGGACGCGCACGAGGATATTCACCCGATGGTGTACCTGCCCGCCACGCAATATCCGGATCTTGGCACTGTAACGTTTTACACGCGCACCGGGCAGGAACCCGAGAGCCTGGCCAAGCCGTTGCGCGAAGCCGTCGCGGCATTCGACTCGAATCTGCCCGTTTTTGGAGTGAAGACTCTGGCGGCGCAAGTGGAGGACACCGAGTTCGATGACCGGCTGCTCACGGTTTTCGCCGCAGGCCTCGGTTTTCTGGCGTCGCTACTGGCGGCAATCGGCCTTTACGGCGTGATGGCGTACGTGGTGGCGCGGCGGACACGCGAAATCGGCATTCGTATAGCACTCGGAGCCACACGAGAAAATGTCGGGTGGCTGATATTGCGGGAAGTGGTGCGGATGTCCGCGCTGGGGCTTGCGGTCGGATTGCCGCTGGCTTACGGAATCGGGCGGCTGGTGGAATCGCAATTGTTCGGGGTGAAAGCGAGCGACCCTTTTGTTTTTGCGTTTTCAGCGGCGGCCCTTGTAACCGTCGCGATGCTCGCCGGATGGCTGCCATCGCGGAAAGCGGCGAGCGTGGATCCGATGGTGGCGCTGCGGTACGAGTAAAGGGTAGGGACACGGGGCGCGGATAAGCGAGGATCGATGCAATCATTTTTGCAGGACATTCGATACGGGCTGCGGATGCTGGCGAAGAATCCGGGATTCAGCGTGGTGGCGGTGCTGACTCTTGCGCTGGGCATCGGCGCGAACACGGCAATCTTTTCGCTCACCGATCAGGTGTTGCTGCGGCGTTTGCCGGTGGCGAATCCGGATCAGCTGGTTGTCCTTACTTCGCCGGGGCCCAATCCCGGGCGCACCTGGGCGGACGGCGATCCGAGTGCATCATTCTCATATCCTCAATATAAAGATATTCGCGATCACAACGAAGTGTTCAGCGGATTGCTCGCGCGTTTCGCTGCGTCGGTGAGCGTTTCGGGGCAAGGACAATCCGAACTCGCCAACGGCGAGCTTGTTTCGGGGAACTATTTTGAAACACTCGGCGTACAACCTGCATTGGGACGAGTATTCAACGCGCAAGACGAAACAACACCCGGCGCGAATCCTGTCGCGGTATTGAGTTATGGGTATTGGAAGCGGCATTTCGGCGGCGACCCGGGAGTTCTGAACAAGCCGCTCACGGTGAATGGAACTCCTCTGACAATCGTGGGAGTGGCACGCGCAGGGTTCGCGGGAGTGCAGGTCGGCCAGACACCCGATATTTTCATTCCCATCACGATGAAGGCGCAGATGACGCCGAACGATGACGGCCTCGCCGACCGCAAGAATCACTGGACCGCCATTATCGGCCGCCTGAAGCCAGGTCTGAGCGTGAAGCAGGCGGAAGCCTCGCTCGTTCCGCCGTTCCACGCAATCCTTGAGACAGAATCGGCGCAATTGAAAATGTCACCGGCAAGTCAAAAGAAATTCCTGGACCGGCGAATTCTACTGACGCCCGGAGAGCACGGCCGCCCGATTCTGCAGAAGGATGCGGGTGAGCCGCTGCTGATTTTGGCGGCGATGGTGGGCCTGGTGCTGCTGATCGCGTGCGCGAACCTCGCAAGTCTGCTGGTTGCACGCGGGGAAGCACGTCAGCGCGAAATCGCCGTGCGGCTGGCGATGGGAGCGAGCCGCTGGCGGCTGATGCGGCAGCTTCTCACCGAAAATTTGCTTCTTGGTGTGGCGGGCGGCATTGCGGGACTCGCGCTCGCGTCGTGGATGCTTGGCGGATTTGTGGCCGCGATTCCTGAAAGTATCGGCGCGCTCGGCTTGCAGGCGAAACTCGATTACCGGCTGCTTGCGTTTGCGGCGGCGCTTTCGATGTTCACGGCAATTTTATTTGGATTCACGCCGGCGTTGCGCGCCACGCGCGCGGATTTGCAGAGCACGCTTAAGGACCAGGGCGCAAACACATCCGGCGGCAAGTCGAACGTGCGGCTCAGAAAATGGCTGATGGTTTCGCAGGTGGCGCTGACGGCCGTGCTTCTCGCAGGAGCAGGATTTTTCGGGCAGAGCCTGATGAACCTGAAGCACGAAAATCTGGGACTGCGCCCCGATCACGTGATCGAGTTTTCGATCGCGCCGGAGTTGAACAAATACTCACCGGCGCAGACGGTCGCAGCGGGAGACCGCATCCGCGAGTCCGTCGCGGCACTGCCCGGAGTTCAATCCGTGAGCGCGGCGAGAGTTCCCTTGCTTGCGCAGTCGGGCGCGGGGATGAATATCACCGCAGAGGGCTATGCCGCCAAAGAAGATGAAGACACCGACGTGGCGGCAAACTGGGTGGGACCGAATTATTTCGCGACGCTCGGCATTCCGCTGCTTTCGGGACGTGAGTTCAGAGAGAGCGATGCGGCGAGAAGTCCCAAGGTGGCGCTGATTAATGAAGTTCTCGCACAGCACTTTTTTGCGGGGCGGAATCCGATCGGCATGCGCATTGCGTTCGGCGCCGGAAACGGCGTTCATCCCGACATCGAAATCGTAGGGGTGGTGAAAAATAGCAAGCACATGGACGTGCGCAGCGAGATCCGGCCGTTTCTCTACATTCCATACGCGCAAATGGCCGACCTCGGCGACCTGACTTTTTATGTGCGGACAGCAGCAGATCCGCTGGCGATGGCGGGAACGCTGCGAAAAACCGTGGAAAGCTTCGATCCGAGCTTGCCTGTGTTTCAGATGAAAACGCTTTCGGAACAAGTGGATGAAATCGTTTTCTCGGACCGGCTGCTTACGCTTTTCTCGCTGTGCCTTGCGCTTCTGGCTTCGCTGCTCGCGGCCGTTGGACTCTACGGAGTGATGGCATACGTGGTAGCGCGGCGCACGCGTGAAATCGGCATTCGAATGGCGCTGGGCGCGACGCAAAAAAATGTGTCCTGGCTGGTGTTGCGCGAGGTGGTACGGATGTCTGCTGCAGGGCTTGCAGTGGGGCTCGTCGCTGCGTATGCGGTCGGACGACTGATCGAATCGCAATTGTTCGGCGTGAAGGCAAGCAGCCCGGTGGTGTTCCTTGCGGCGGCAAGCGTACTGGCTGGAGTGGCTCTCTTGGCCGGATGGCTGCCGGCACATCAGGCGGCCAGCGTGGACCCGATGATTGCGCTGCGGCACGAATAATTTCGGCGCCACGATGTTTTTCTGAAACTCGCGACCTGGCCTGGCTGTGCGTAAGAAGGCTCGGGAATCATTGATGTCGAAGCAATTTGCGGTCAGAGACGATGGACCGACGGAGTGAAACATGAAAGACATCTGGCAGGACGTTCGTTACGCAGCACGCATGCTGCTGAAGAACCGGGCGTTCACAGCGGTGGCTGTGCTGACGCTCGCGCTCGGCGTGGGCGCGAACACTGCGATTTTCAGCATCGTCGACTGGCTGCTGCTGCGCCCGCTGCCCGTGAGTGAACCGCAGCAATTGACCGTGCTCGCCTTCCAGCAAGGGCAGGCCGGATTCGTGCAGAACACATTTTCAATCGCGGAGTATCAGGATATTCGCAGCCAGATGGCGAGTTCGTTTTCCGATGTGCTCGGATATCAGATCGGGATGGACGGCTTCACGGAAAAGGGCCGGCCCGAGCGCGTAGTCACCTCGTTCGTCTCTGGAAATTATTTTACTGCGCTTGGCATTCAACCCGCGCTCGGCCGCGTGTTTCTGCCGTCCGAAGGTGAGACGTCCGGCGCCGATGCGATTGTCGTTCTCTCCTACGGCTACTGGCAAAGGCACTATGGCGCAGATCCCAGCGTGGTGGGCCGCACGATTTCCGTGGATGGCCACCCGGTAACAATCGTGGGCGTCGCAGCGAAAAACTTTCACGGAATTCACCCGCTAATCGCAGCGGAAGCATTCCTGCCGATGAGCATGGCGTACCTCGAAGGCTATCCAAGCGATTTCATGACCAGCCGGCAGGTTCGAAATATGGTTGTGCTCGGACGTATGCGCCCACAAGTCAGCTTGGAACAAGCTCGCGCCGAGGCGGCCGTGGTTGGCCAGCGATTGGCGCAGGAACATCCAATCGAGGAAAAGGATTGGAGCCTGCAGGTATATCCCGAGCTGCGTTCGCGGCCCAATCCCACGCCGAACAACTCGCTCGCAATCGTCGCAGCAATTTTTCTTGGACTCGCAGGACTTGTGTTGCTGCTGGCTTGCGCCAACGTGGCGAATATCTTGCTCGTGCGCGCAACGGTTCGCGAACGCGAAATGGCGATACGTGCTGCGATGGGCGCCGGACGCTCGCGGTTGATTCGCCAACTGCTGACGGAAAGTATTTTGCTCGCGGTTGCCGGAGGAGTGGCGGGGATTCTTCTGGGACGCTGGGGAAGCGGCGCGTTCGCATCGATTCCGATTCAGACGGATCTGCCGCTGACGTTTGATTTCAGCCTCGACTGGCGGGTGTTTGCATATTCGTTCGCGGCAGCGCTGTTCACGGGAGTGGTTGTGGGAATCGTGCCGGCGATTCGCGCATCGCGCGGAAATCTTTCCGCAATTCTTCACGCGGGGGGCCGCGGTGTGGTGGGAGGAAAACACCGGCTGCGAAGCGCGCTCGTTGCGGCGCAGGTTAGCGTCTCGTTGATGCTGTTGATCATTGCGGGGCTTTTCATTCGCAGCCTCGAACAGGTACAGAAGACCGATCTGGGTTTCGACCCTACGCACGTCTTCAACGTGGCCATGGATCCGAATGAACTCGGATACAACGACGTGCAGGGCCGCCAGTTCTACAAAGATCTGGCCGAACGAGTTCGCGCGTTGCCTGGAGTGGAATCCGCCACGGTAGCGAGCGCCGCTCCGATGAGCTACTACGGAAACGCAGACAGAATTAACATCGAGGGCTACCAACCGGCTCCGGGCGAGCCATCGGTTCCGGCGCTCGGCTACAACGCGATCTCGACCGACTATTTCAAGACAATGAGCATTCCGTTGTTGCGCGGCCGGACGATTACCGCTGCAGATGACGACAAGGCGCCGCACGTAGCGATCATCAATGAAACGATGGCCAAGCGCTACTGGCCCAATCAGGATCCGATCGGCCGAAAATTCACGATGGCTTCGGACCCGAAGCACCCGGTCGAAATTGTGGGCATTGCGAAAGATGCGCGCTACACCGGCGTCTCAGGACCGTTCAATCCTTATTTCTACGTTGCACTCGACCAAAACTACACGCATCAATTCACTCGGCACCCTGCAAGTGCGCACTGTGGGAGCGCCGGCGCAAATGATTCCCGCCGTTGAGCATGTATTGCAAACACTCGCGCCCGAGCTTCCTTATTTCGACGTGAAGACAATGACCGAGGCGCTCAATACATTGAACGGATTGCTGTTTTTCAAATTGGCCGCGGGGCTTGCAGCCGTGTTCGGGATGCTGGGGCTGATTCTGGCGGTGGTCGGCGTGTACGGAGTGATCTCATACGCAACGAACCAGAAAACGCACGAAATCGGCATTCGCATGGCGCTGGGCGCGCAGCGTTCCGACGTACTGAAAATGATTTTCGGACAAGGTCTCTTCATTGTCGCGATTGGTTTGGCGTTCGGCGTGGTGGCAGCTCTGGCGGTTTCGCGGCTAGTGGGCAAACTGCTCATTGTGAGCGCGACCGATCCGTTTACTTACATCGCAGTTTCGTCGCTGCTTGCGCTTGTGGCGCTTGTTGCGTGTTACATTCCGGCGCGGCGAGCGATGCGCGTGGATCCGATGGTGGCACTGCGGTACGAGTAGGCCTCGTCGCTTGAATGTTGGTTAGCTGCTGATGGGTAGGGGGCAAATATGCACACGCTCTGGCTCGACGTTCGCTACGCGCTGCGATTGTTGCGGAAAAGCCCCGGATTCACTCTAGCTGCGGTTCTCACGCTGGCGCTGGGCATCGGCGCAAATGCCGCGATTTTCAGCGTGGCCAATGCGTTCCTGCGAAAACCGATCTGGTTTCCGGAAATCGACCGGCTGACGATGGTCATTAACAATCGCCCGGGTGAAGCGATGGGCCGGAACAGCGTTACGCCGGCGGACTACGTCGCGTGGAAAGAGCAAAGCCACTCGTTCGAGAAAATTGGCGCTTACGAATTCAGCGATGTAAATCTCACCGGCAGCGGCGACCCGCTGAAACTTTCGGGCGCAAACGTCACTGCCAATTTCTTCGAAATTCTACAGATGCCTCCGCAAATGGGCCGCGCATTTTTGCCGGAGGAAGAACAGCCCGGTCACGACCAGGAAGTGATTTTGGGACACGGGCTCTGGGTGCGGCAATTTGGTTCCGATCCCAACATCCTCGGCAAGAAAATCACGATCGACGGATTGAGCCAGACCGTCGTCGGCGTGACGGGCGACGATTTCGATTTCCCCACGAGCGCGCAACTCTGGTTCCCGATGACGATCACCGACAAAGAGAAATCACTCCGCACGAGCCACTATGTGTGGCCAGTGGCGCGAATCCGTTCCGGAGTTTCGATCGAGCAGGCGCAAGCGGAAATGTCGGCGTTGCAAGCGCACCTGCAGAAGGATTTTCCGGACGAGGAAAAGGGTTGGAGCGCGAGCGTGATGCCGATGCGCTATTTTGCCGTCGACCAATACTCGCGGCAATTCAGCTTGCTGCTGCTGGTAGCGGTGGGCTTTGTATTGATGATCGCTTGCGCCAATGTTGCCAACGTGCAACTGGCTCGCGCCACCTCGCGGCGGACTGAATTCGCGCTGCGCGAGGCGATCGGCGCAAGCCGCGGACGGATCATCCGCCAGTTGCTCACGGAAAGCACTCTACTTTCGCTGGCCGGCGCGGTGTTCGGCATCGTGCTGGCAAATTGGCTGATCAAGTTGACGATTTCGAAGATGCCGCCGGACGTGGCGCGCTACATCGCGGCATGGAAACACATTCGACTCGACCTCGATGTGCTCGCCTACACGATCTTCATCGCGGTTGTGGCGGGAATCGTCTCAGGACTGGCTCCCGCTTTTCAGAGCGCCAAGCTCGATCTTTCCGAGCAATTGAAAGAGGGTGGGCGCGGCGGTATGACTGGAGGATCGCGCCAATTTCTGCGAAACAGTTTCGTCATCGGAGAAATTGCGGCGTGCTTGCTGCTTCTCGTAGGCGCTGGCCTCACGGTAAAGGGCGTTCGCGGGCTGATCCGTTCTCATCAAACATCCGCGCCCGAATCTTTGCTGACGATGCGCGTGATTTTGCCGGATTCGAAATACAAAGAGAAGCCGCAACAGGTTGCATTCTACGAGCGCGTGCTGGCGCGATTGCGCGCGATTCCGGGCGTGAAGGCTGCTTCGGTAGCGACAGACGTTCCGTTCGGTGATGGCGGCATCAGCAACAATTTTCGGGTGGAGGGAATTCCGCCCCAGCCGGGAGAAATTCGCTCAGCCAGCGTCAATAGCGTCGATTCGGATTATTTCCGAACTTTGAATATTCCTCTGCGCGACGGCAGGCTCTTCAGCGATCGCGACGGAGCCGAAGCACCGCTGGTCGCTATCATCAGTGAAAAAATGGCCCGGACGTTTTGGCCCAACGCGAGCGCCATCGGCAAGCACGTTCAATCGGGCAACGAGAATTCGACGAAGCCGTGGGCAACCGTTGTCGGCGTAGTCGGAGACGTCCGCTATCAGTGGTTTGACCGGGAAAATTCTCCCTCGATCTATTTTCCGTACCAGCAATCGCCACGCGCATATTCGTATATCGCGGTGCGTGCCGGGGGCGATCCGCGATCGATCGTTGCGGCGGTTCGAGGCGGCATCGGTGCGGTGGATCCGAATCAGCCGATTTATGAAATCAAGACGCTTGACCGCGTGATTTCAGAATCGGTGGTGGGACTGTCGTATGTGGCAGTAATCATGGCGATATTGGGACTGATCGCGCTTGTGCTTGCTGCGATGGGAGTTTATGGCGCGATGGCCTATGCAGTCGCGGAGCGCACGCACGAAATCGGCGTTCGACTGGCGCTTGGCGCTCAACCTCGCGAGATTTTGCGTCTCATTCTAACGCGCGGCTTGTTCTTGCTGGGCGTGGGGATGGCGATCGGACTTCCCATTTCCTTCGCGCTTGCAAAATTGCTCTCGAGCCTGCTTGTCGGAGTCAGCGCCACTGACGTCGTGATTTTTTCGTCAACCACGATTTTCCTCGCGGCGATTTCGCTGGCCGCTTGTTACATCCCGGCCACCCGGGCCATGCGCGTGGACCCCATGGTGGCGCTGCGGTACGAATAAGTCTGGAGGATTTGATGCAATCGTTCCTGCAGGACATTCGGTACGGCATACGGATGCTGACGAAGAACCCGGGATTCACAATCATCGCCGTGCTCACTCTGGCTCTCGGAATTGGCGCGAACACCGCGATCTTTTCCGTTGTGAACGCCGAATTGTTGCGGCCGCTGCCATTTCACAATTCGGAACAGTTGGTGCGCATCGGAATGACCAATTCGCGCACCGGATGGAAGAGCGGCACGTTGGATTATCCCGACTTCGAGGATTGGCGTTCGCAGAATCAAGTGTTCGAGAAAATGGCGGCCTATTACGAGAACCACTACACTCTGACCGGAGTTGCAGCACCAGCCCACCTGGACGGAATGGTGGTCTCCGCTGACCTCTTTGCTCTTCTCGGCTCTGCTCCGGATCTTGGACGGACATTTCTTCCGGCGGAAGACGAAGCGCATCACAACGTCGCGATTCTCAATCATCAATTTTGGAAACAGCAGTTCGGTGGCGATCCCGGAATCGTCGGCCGGATGATCACTTTGAACGGCCAGGCATACACGGTTGTCGGAGTGATGCCCGCTAGTTTCGAATTCCCGCTCCAGCGCGCGCCGGTGGCTCTGTGGACTACTTTTTCGGCGGACCAATCGACCGACGACGGCAATCCCCCCGTTACAAAACAGCGCGGCGCGCATTTTATTAACGGAATCGCGCGGTTGAAGCCGGGCGTTTCGCTGGCTCAAGCCCAATCCGCGATGGACGTAATCGCGGCTGGCCTGGAGAAACAGTATCCGGACACCAACAAATACTTTGGAGTGCAGTTGATGTCCGAGCAGGAACGACTGACGCGCTCGATCCGCCCAGCCTTGCTCATGCTGATGGCTGCTGTGGGACTCGTGCTGCTGATTGCGTGCGTGAATGTGGCGAATCTGCTTTTGGCGCGCGCCACAACCCGCGGACGTGAGATCGCGATTCGCGCGGCACTCGGCGCCGGCCGAAATCGCGTGGTGCGCCAACTACTCACGGAGAGCTTGTTGCTCGCAGGCCTCGCCGGAATGTTTGGAGTGATGATCGCTGCATGGGGCAGCGCATTTCTGGTGCGCCTGAGCCCGAAAGACTTGCCGCGCGCCGCTGAAATTCATACGGATGGCTGGGTACTCGCTTTCACGATAGGAATTTCACTGCTCACCGGGCTGGTGTTTGGCCTCGCGCCGGCGTTGCAAGTCACGCGAGCGAATTTAGTCGACGCGTTGAAAGAGGGTTCGCTTAGCAGTACGGCCGGAGGACATCGAAGCAGATTGCGAAGCAGCCTCGTGGTTGTGGAAATGGCGCTCGCATTGGTGCTCTTAGTGAGCGCTGGTTTGCTGATTCGCAGCCTTGTCCGGTTACAGAATGTAAATCCTGGGTTTAACCCACACAATGTGCTGGCGGCGGATGTCGATCTTCCGGCTCCGAAATACACGAATGCGATGCAAGACCAGTTTGCTCGCAACGTGCTTTCGAAACTGCGAGCGCTTCCGGGTGTTGAATCCGCAGCCGGCGTCTTTCCGCTTGCGATGAGCGGCTCCGAAATGCGCACGAGCGTCGAGATCGAAGGACGGCCCGTGGCGAAGAGTGACCAGGGGCACTCGGATATCATCTCCGTGACGCCAGACTATTTCCGAACGATGAAAATTGCCCTGCTTCAGGGCCGTGATTTCAATGCGCAGGACGGTCCGGACACAACTCCCGTCGCAATCGTTGACGAATCATTCGCCCGCGAATTTTTCCCGGGCGAAAACCCGATTGGGAAACACGTGCGTCCGGGAATTTCCGTGGACGAGAAGCCATCGCGAGTCCGGGAAATTGTCGGCGTGGTGGCCGACGTGAAACTAAAAGATCTGACGGCCGAGTCGTACGCTACGGCCTATATGCCTCAATCACAGCTCCCGATTGGCAACATAACGCTCGTCGCGCGCACCAGTGGCGATCCATCCGTTCTCACGCGTCCGCTCGCTGAAACACTACGATCGATCGACTCGGACCTGCCCGCATATAACGTCAAGACCGTCCAGGAATATCTCGATGGCACGATCGCGATCCCAAGATTTAACACGGTCCTGCTCGCAATTTTTGCCGGCCTGGCGTTGTTGCTCACTTCCATTGGTCTCTACGGCGTGATTTCCTACTCTGTGGCGCAACGAACACATGAGATCGGCATCCGAATGGCGCTGGGCGCACAGCCCGGCGACATGCTGCACCTTGTAATCGGCCAGGGAATCCGTCTTGCGCTCTACGGCATCGGGCTCGGGTTGGTAGCTGCCTTCGCGTTCACCCATTTCCTATCGAGTTTGCTTTTCGGCGTGACGGCAACCGATCCTGTTTCCTTCGCGGCGGTCGTGATTGCGCTACTTTCGGTCGTTTTGGTCGCTTGTTACGTCCCGGCGAGGCGAGCGATGAGTGTCGACCCAATGGTGGCGTTGAGATACGAATGAGGCTTGTGAATTGAGGCGCGGCACGGACAGTGTTCGATTTCGAGACAGCCATTCCCGCGAGTGGTCATAAGCGAGCCACGCAATCCTCAAAATAGGCTGTAAGTTACTCAGCGATATACCCTTATAATATCGGCGGGCTGGTAGCCGACCTGCCCATATTTGGGAGGCTCCCATTCACGGCCAGTTTAAATCGGCAGGCGGGGGCGAGACCAATGGCCACCATGGCGTTTGATATCAAGCCCGAAACCGACACCGCGCTGCCGCGAATCCTGATCGCGGACGACCAACCGGACGTCATCGAAGCCCTGCGTTTGCTTCTCAAGGGCCACGGATACGTGACGGAGTCGGTCGCCTCACCCGCCGCGCTGCTCGATAGCCTTGCCACCAAACAGTTCGACCTCGTTCTCATGGATTTGAATTATGCGCGCGACACCACGTCGGGCCGCGAAGGGCTCGATCTTCTGGCAGAGCTACAAGCTATCGAGGGCGCGCCACCGATCGTCGTGATGACGGGCTGGGCGACTGTGGGTCTCGCGGTAGAGGCGATGCAGCGGGGCGTGGGAGATTTCGTCGAAAAGCCGTGGGTGAACGTGCGGCTGCTGGAAATTTTGAAGAAGCAGATCGATCTGGGTCGTGAACGCCGCGCTGCGAAGCAACAAGCGATCGAGCAGAAACACGCGCAGAACGAAGTGGCGATTCAGTTTCAGCAACGCGAACGCGATTTGGAAGAAGCGCGCGCGATTCAGCAGGGTTTTCTGCCGCAGGAAATTCCGCAGCTTCCTGGGTTTCAGATTTCGGGAGCGTGGCAACCGGCGAGAATCGTGGGCGGAGACTATTACGATGTGCTGCCATTCGATGGCGGCGCGCTGGGACTTTGCATCGCGGACGTAGCCGGCAAGGGAATGCCCGCGGCGATGCTGATGTCAAATTTTCAGGCGGGAGTTCGCGGGCTGGCGTCGGCAGCTTTGGCGCCCGATGCATTGTGCGAGAAGTTGAATGAGCTGGTGAGCAGAAACATCGCCGCCGACCGCTTCATCACGTTTTTCTACGCACACCTCGACGGAACTTCGCGAAAACTTTCCTACGCCAACGCCGGCCACAATGCGCCGATCGTGCTGCATCGCGATGGTTCCCACGAGCGCCTCGATGCGGGCGGAGGCGTGCTTGGGATTTTCAAGAAACAACAATTCGACGGTGGGACCATCTCGCTCGCGCCCGGCGATCGCGTGCTGTTGTTTACGGACGGCGTGACGGAAGCGCACGACGGCGACGGAACGGAATTTGGCGATTCGAGGCTTGTCGGCTTGCTGCAAGAGTTCCGCGATACGAATTCACAGGAAATACAGTCGAAAATTTTCAGCGCCGTCGGCGAATTCTGCCACGGCAATTGGGACGACGACGCGACGTTGATTGTACTCAGCGTTGAGTAGTTCAGATCGCGCTGTTCTGGTCGAAGGGCCCGAATCGGGTGAATCGAGCAAGGCAGGGCAACACAAAAAGCTTCTGAGAAAGACAGTGAGGCAAAGTGATCAAACTGGCGAACGTTGAAAAAGTGTACGAATCAGGCGCGGGAAAAACCTGGGTGCTGCGCCGCATCAATCTGGATATTGCCGACGGCGATTTTGTGACGATCATGGGGCCGTCCGGCGCAGGCAAGTCAACGCTGATGGGCATCATCGGGATGCTCGACGGCGCGTGGAAGGGCGAATATCACTTGCTCGAACACGCCGTGCACAAACTCGACAATCGGCATCGAGTGGAGCTCCACAAGAAATACATCGGCTTCGTTTTTCAGCAATACCACCTGCTCGATAATCTGACGGTCGCGGAAAACCTCGACCTTCCGCTTTCCTATCGAGATATCAAGAAAACCGAGCGCGAAGGCATGGTGGCGGATGCCCTCGACCGCTTTCAGATCGTCGGAAAAAAAGCGCTCTATCCGAATCAGCTTTCGGGAGGACAGCAGCAACTCGTTGCCGTAGCGCGCGCCGTGATCGGAAAGCCCAAGCTGATTCTGGCGGACGAGCCGACAGGCAGCCTGCACTCGAGCCAGGGAAAAATGATCATGGACATGCTCAAGAAATTGAACGACGACGGAACCACGATCATTCAAGTGACTCACAACGACGCATGGGCCGCGTATGGAAACCGCATCGTTCAATTGGCCGACGGCTGGATCGTCGACGGACAGACGCAAGCCGGCGCGGCCTAAAAACTTCGTCCCTAGAATTTTGAATCGCAGCGAATCGAACGGAGGGCGGCGTTGGGCGCACTGTTTCAGGACATCCGGCACGGTCTCCGCGTCCTCGGAAAAAATCCGGGATTCACGCTGATTGCGGTGTTGACGCTAGCGCTGGGCATCGGCGCGAATACAGCCATCTTTTCCGTTGTCGACGCTGTGCTGCTTCGTCCGCTTCCATTCCAGAATGCGAACCGAATCGTCCGGGCCTGGGGAAATTTTCCGCTGTACGACAAAGCAGGCGTTTCGCCGCCGGATTTTCTCGCCTACCGCGCGCACAATCACGTCTTCGAGCAATTTGGCGCGATCTCCTATGGAACAAGCCTCTTCAATCTCACAGGAAACGACAAGCCGCAGCAGGTGCAAGGCTCGCTCGTCACGCAGGGTTTTTTCGAGACGCTTGGAATTCGTCCGCTCGCGGGCCGGACATTTTCGCTTGCCGACGAGCAGGAGCACGATCCGCGCGTGGTAATTCTCGGCAACCGTTTCTGGCGCGAGCGATTCGGAGGAGATCCGGGCGTTATCGGAAAATCTCTAAAGCTCGACGCGTCGGAGATGACGATCGTTGGCATCCTGCCGAATGATCTCCCACTTTTTTCGGATGCGGACTTCTGGTTCCCGGCGCCATTTCAAAATGAAGGCATGTCGTCGCACCGCACTCATTTTCTTCGGCCGATCGGATTGCTGAAGCCGGGTGTGCGCATTCAGCAAGCGCAAGCGGAGCTCGATACGGTCGCGGCGCAACTTGCTGCCGACTTTCCCGACACAAATAAGGATTGGAATTTGCGCCTCGAACCGGCCCAGCGCGCGATGGTCGGCAATGTTCGTCCGGTGCTGTTCATGCTTCTCGGAGCGGTGGGCTTGGTTCTTTTAATCGCGTGCGCAAACGTTGCGAGCCTGCTGCTTGCGCGCAATTCTGCGCGTGGCCGTGAAATCGCAATTCGAACGGCACTGGGTGCGGGCCGATTCCGGCTTGTGCGACAGATGCTTACGGAAAGCGTCCTGCTGGCAGTGGCAGGTGGCGCTGCCGGAGTGCTATTCGCAAGCTGGGGCGTGGGGATAGTGAAAAATCTTGGCCCCGAGAGTCTTCCGCGGCTGAACGAAGTGAGCGTTAACGGGCCGGTGCTTTTGTTCACGGCGGCAGTCGCGCTCGTGACCGGCATTCTCTTCGGGCTGATTCCGGCGATGCAAACGAGCCGCCGCGATTTGACGCAGGGCTTGAAAGAAGGCGGCGCTTCCGGCGACTCGCGCAAGAAGCACCGGGCTCACAACGCACTCGTCGTAGCTGAAGTGGCGCTGTCGCTCGTCGTGTTGATTGCGTCGGGCTTGCTTCTCAATAGTTTCTGGCGATTGATTCATGTCCGTCCCGGATTCGACGCGTCGAACGTCCTGTCTACACAGGTATCTCTCAACATGCCGGCGTACAAGGACGAATCGCGGCAGGTGGCATTCTTCAATCGCTTGCATGACCGCGTCCAATCGATCCCAGGAGTCGAGGCTGCGGGCTTTATCTCTGAACTGCCCATGAGCGGGCAGGCGAACGATACATTTTTTACCGTGAAGGAGCATCCGCCGGCCGATCCAAGCGTGCGGGAAGACGCAGACTTTCGCGTCGTCGGAGGAGATTACTTTTCGGCCATGCGCATTCCCCTGCTCGCAGGCCGCGAATTTTCACTCCAGTACGCCGCCAGTTCGCTGCCCGTCATCGTGATCAACGAGCCTCTTGCGAAGCGATACTTTGGTTCGGAAAATCCAATCGGGAAGCATCTTGAGATTTTTGAGGGCAAGCCTGAATTCGTTTCGCGTGAAATCATCGGGATCGTCGGCGGCAATAAACATTTCGCGTTGCAGGAATCACCGCGACCTGAAATGTTCATTCCTCTCGCGCAGGCCGCTCGGGGGCGCTTGAACGTAGTTGTTCGCGGGAGCGCCGATCCCGCGGCGCTTGCCTCGGCGGTTCGCGAGGCGGTCACTTCGATTGACCCCGACGAGGCGACTGCCGGATTCCGCACGATGAATGCCGTGGTATCCGCGTCAGCCGCGAGCGATCGCTTCAACGCGCTTCTGCTCGGCGCGTTCGGCGCGATTGCGCTCCTGCTGACGGCGGCTGGCATCTTTGGCGTGCTTTCGTATCTGGTGACGCAGCGCACACGCGAAATCGGACTGCGCGTGGCGCTTGGCGCGCAGCCTGGCGATGTGCTCGGCGTGATCGTCGGGCACGGAATGCGGCTCGCGCTGACTGGATTGGCGATTGGGCTTGCGGGAGCTTTGGCACTTGCTCACTGGATGACGAGTTTTCTCTACGGCGTGAAGCCCACCGACCCGCTGACGTTCGCGGCAGTGACGGCGCTGCTTTCCGCCACGGCGTTTGCTGCGTGCTACTTTCCGGCGCGGCGCGCAATGCGCGTGGACCCGATGATCGCATTGCGGTACGAGTAGCCGATGCACGACGCTCTCGCCAGTTCTGTCTTGCTCCCGCATTCGGGAGAAGTACGAAAAACAGAAGCTGAAAACCCGGACGCGCTTTTGTCCGGAAGCGTGCGTCTAAATCTGCGGCATATCAGCGGCGTTCCCGTTGAACGCCGCAATTCGTCTCACTTGGACTTTCATCGACAGAATATTTCGGCGCGAAGCTCTTGCCTCGCGCCAAATCGGCAAGGGGCACTGGTGGCACGAAAGATGGATGAAACAGACCGGAAGCCAGCTCGGAAAATCGAAGAGCAGATCGAGGAGCCGGGACGCGCGGGTGTAACCGTTCTGGTCGAAGAAATCGACGAACGGTTATCCAGCAATCCCAATCGCACTACCGCCGAGTTGCGCGAAGTCCGGCGAGAGTTTACACAACGGCTAAAAGACGCCGCTCCGCACGTCGTGATCGAAGTTGGAAGCCTCTTGCTCGACATGCAGCGATTTGATTGCCGGTTCGTCGCTTACGAGCTCCTCCATTACCATCCCGCCGCGCTCTCGCATTTGAATGCATGGCAACTCGAACAATTCGGTCGCGGCATGACGAGTTGGGGCGCGGTGGATTGCTTCGCCGTTTATCTCTCGGGGCCCGTGTGGCGCGGCCGACGAGTTCCCAATACTTTGATTCATGGATGGGCGCGATCGGCGGACCGCTGGTGGCGGCGCGCCGCGCTCGTCAGCACGGTGCCGCTGAACAGCAAAGCGCGAGGCGGCGCAGGCGACACGTATCGCACTTTGCAGGTATGCCGCCTGCTCGAGCGCGATCGCGACCCGATGGTAGTGAAAGCGCTCTCATGGGCGTTGCGCGAACTCGCGAAGCGCGATCCGCGCGCCGTCCGGGAGTACCTTTCGGCGCGTAAGGACGCGCTGCCCGCCATTGTCATGCGCGAGGTAACGAACAAACTCAAGACCGGCCTGAAAAATCCAAAATCAAAATCGGCGGCGGCGAAGTAGCCGCGACTCGAGGTGCGAAACCACATGAGGCAACCATGGTAAACGCGCTTCTGCAGGACATCCGCTACGGCATTCGCATGCTCGCGAGAAATCCGGGCTTCGCGATTGTCGCTATCCTTACGCTTGGGCTTGGAATCGGCGCAAACACCGCCGTTTTTTCCGTGATCAATTCGGTTCTGCTGCGTCCGCTGCCGCTTCCTGATTCGCGCCACATCGCCGTCGTGTTTCGCAAGAACGTCCATGCGGAACGCAGTTGGGGCGTCGCGTATCCCGACCTGCAGGATTGGCAGAGCCAGTCGCAAGTGTTCGACTCGATCAGCGCGTTTGCACCGGGCAGCGTAAATCTGACAGGACGCGATCAACCAACGCGCGTGCGTGGCGGCTTCGTTTCCGCGAATTTCTTTCGCGTCGTGGGAGTGCAACCGAGCCTTGGCCGCGGATTTCAACCGGGCGATGACGAAGCGGGGGCCGCGCGCGTCATCGTGATCAATTACAGCCTGTGGCAAGGGCTCCTCGGAGGCGACCCGAATATCCTCGGCAAGACGCTCACGCTGAACGGCGAAATTTTTACGATCGTTGGCGTGATGCCGCAAGGATTCCGCTTTCCCATCGATTACGTCGACACATGGATTCCTGTGCAAAACGATCCTCACTTTTCGCGCAACCGTGCCGTGGAATCCACCGGCGCAATCGGGCGGATCAAGCCAGGATTGACTACCGAGCAAGCGCAGACCGAAATGAACGCGATCACCCGGCGGCTGGCGGAACAGTTTCCGGATACAGACAGATTGCGCGGCGTCGAAATCGTTCCAGTGCAGGATGTGGTGACGGAAGATGTGAAGCCGGCGGTACTGGTGCTTTCGGCCGCCGTCGCATTCGTTCTTTTGATAGCCTGCGCGAACGTGGCGAGCTTGTTTCTCGCCCGCGCGTCCGGCCGACATCGCGAGATGGCTTTGCGCGCCACACTCGGCGCCGGGCCGGGCCGCCTGATTCGGCAGATGATTACGGAAACCCTGCTGCTCTGGTTCGCTGGCGCTGCACTGGGGCTCGCGATTGGCCGGTTGGCGCTCGACGGTCTCGCGCGCATACGGCCTTCCGATTCCTGGGCTCAATTTCCGCGCGATCTTGATGCGCCGGTACTTGCGTTCACGCTCGGAATCACGATTCTCACAGGACTTGTATTTGGACTGATCCCGGCGTTTCGCTTTTCGAGTCCCAATCTTGTAGGCGCGCTGAAGGAAGGCAATCGCGCGGCCGGCCGCAGCGTCGCCGCCAGCCGCACCGGACGCTGGCTCGTGATTTCGCAGGTGGCACTCGCGCTGATTTTGCTTTTTGGCGCAGGCCTGACGTTGAAAAGCCTTGCCCGGCTCACCGGCGTCAATCCCGGCTTCAACGCCAACAATTTGCTCACTCTTGAATACCGCCTGCCGCGCAATAAATATCCCGACAAAGCGCAGCAGTGGAATTTCCACCGCGAGGTGGTTGAACGCGCCGGCGCGCTGCCTGGAGTGATTTCTGCGGCAGAAGTGCAGGCGTTGCCGATTAGCGGCAATGGCGGGAATACCCCAGTGGTGTTCACGGATCGACCCGCTCCCGCGCCGTCTGAGGTTCCTCGCGCGCAAATCAATGCGTGCGACCCTCACTATTTTCAGACGATGGAAATTCCGCTCTTGTACGGCCGCGGCATCAGCGACGAAGACACATTCGATTCGCCGAAAGTTATCGTGGTGAATCAGGCGATGGTGAATAAATTCTGGAACGGCGCGGACCCAATCGGGAAATCGGTTCGCCTTCCGGACGAGGGCAACGTCACCGCGGCGGTCGTCGGCGTCGTCGGAGACGTGAAGCAATACGGTCTCGACGATGTCACCACTGCGCAGATGTACGTCCCACAAGCGCAAAGCCCCAATCTTTTCGCGACCCTCGTGATTCGCACGCAAGGCGATCCGCTGGCGCTTTCGAGCGCCCTGCGCGGCGCTGTGTGGGCTGTCGACAAAGACCAGCCTGTGTGGAAGGTTAGAACCGAGCGATCTCTGCTCGATATCTCAGTGGGCCCGCAGCGCTTTTTGATGGCGATGATGGGAATTTTTTCGGTGCTTTCGCTCGCGCTCGCTGCAATCGGAATCTACGGCGTGATTTCATATTCCACAAGCCAGCGGATTCAGGAAATCGGAGTGCGCGTCGCACTCGGCGCCCAAAAGCGCGACATCCTGCGCCTGATATTTGGCGAAGGACTGTGGATTGCCGCGTGTGGAGTTGGTATCGGTGCTGTGGGCGCACTGGGACTCACGCGCTTTCTCGCGAGCCAGTTGTACGGCGTGAGTGCAAGCGATCCCGTGACGTTTGCCGGAGTCGCGGTGCTGCTCGCTGGCGTTGCACTGGTTGCTTGTTACGTTCCGGCGCGGCGCGCGATGCGCGTGGATCCGATCGTGGCATTGCACTACGAGTAGCTCCGCACGCAGACGCACGCGGACGGCACGAGTGTTACACGATTCTTGGAGCAAGTGATGGCTGCGATTCTACAAGATGTCCTACAGGACGTTCGATACGCCATTCGCATGTTGGCGCGCAATCCCGGGTTCACGGTCGTTGCCGTGCTTACGCTTGCTCTCGGTATCGGCGCGAACACCGCGATTTTCAGCGTGGTTCGACGTGTGCTGCTGCAGCCGCCGCCGTACCGACAACCCGAGGCTCTCGTTCAAGTTTTCAATACCTACCTTCCCGCGTGGCCGCAGCTCGCATTGTCGCCCGGCGATTTCCAGGATTTTCGCCGCCAGTCGCGATCCTTTTCAGAGATGGCCGCATACATCGACATACCTCAAGGCTTCAATCTCACCGGGCAGGGCGAACCCGAGCGCGTGCAAGCCGCTCTCGCAGATTCGAATTTCTTCCCGATGCTCGGTGCCGTCCCCGTGGTCGGGCGCACATTCGCACCGGAGCAAGACGAGCCCGGTGCGGCCCCTGCTGCGCTCATCACTCACCGATTCTGGCAAAGCCACTTCGGCGCCGATCCCAGCGTTGTTGGGCGCACGCTCACTCTTGACGGCAGAGGTTACACGCTGATCGGCGTTCTGCCCGCCGGATTCGATCTTTCTCGCTGGGCCGATCTGTGGCTTCCCGTCGGCCAGTATCAGGACGACCTCACGGGCCACGTACATCACCCTTTCAGTGTTCTAGCGCGCTTGAAGCCGGGAGTTTCGCTCGCGGAAGCGCAAGCGGAACTCGTGACGCTCAATCATCAGGAAGAGCTCGCGTTTCCCGACAGCCACAAGAATTGGGGCATCGCCACTCAACACCTGCAGGATCCGGCTGCAGCGAAACTGCGGCTTGCGCTGTTTGTTCTTTTCGGTGCCGTTGGGCTCGTGCTTCTGATCGCCTGCGCGAACATCGTCAATCTGCTTCTTGCGCGCAATGCCGCGCGTCAAAAAGAAATCGCACTGCGCATTGCGCTAGGCGCGAGCCGGACGCGGCTTGTGGCGCAATTGCTCACGGAAAGCATTCTGCTGGCTTTGCTCGGCGGTCTCGGCGGAATTTTTCTGGCTGCCGCCAGCCTGCGGGCGCTCAACGCGCTCGTTCCCTCCGAACTCGCGATCATCAAAAATACGGGCCTCGACGGCTGGGTGCTCGCGTTCACAATCGGGGTTTGTTTCCTTTGCGGAATCGTCTGCGGGCTCGTCCCGGCAATTCAAACGCTCAATCAGGATCTGCATACCGTCCTGAAGGAAGGCGGACGCACGTCGTCCGCTTCCAGCGGTAATAAATTGCGCAGCTTCCTCGTGGTCTCTCAAGTGGCACTCGCGTTGATCCCGTTGGTGGGCGCCGGCTTGCTCATTCGAAGTTTCGATCGGCTGCTCAGCGTCGATCCGGGTTTCCGTCCCGACCACATCCTGACGATGCAAGTGGACCAGCCCGCGACATCGGTCGCTGAACTGAACAAGATGTCGAACGATCAGCAGACTGAATTCTTCCGCAAGCAATCCTTTCAGTTCGAGCAAATGGCGGAACGCATTCGTAATCTCCCCGGCGTAAAGGCAGTTGGCGGCGTTGACGTGCTTCCTCTCGCCACGGCGCTTCACTCTGCTTCGCGCTTCCTCATCGAAGGCCAGCCTGCTCCAGAAGCTGGAGCGCGCCCCGTGGCTCAAACACGCACCGCGAGCCTCGGCTACTTCGCCGCGATGGGCATTCCCCTCGTGAGAGGCAGGCTGTTCACAGGCGCTGATCTCGGCGGAGCCAACATCATCATCAACGAATCAATGGCGAAGCGTTTTTGGCCGGATGCCGATCCCATCGGCAAACGCGTCAATTTGTGCTCGCTCGCGCCTGCTCCCTGCTGGTCTCCGGTCGTCGGAGTCATCGGTGACATCCACCAGTTCGGCCTGGAAGCCGCGCCTACATTTGACGTGTACGGCTCCGGTGGATGGCTTCCGCACTTCGTGATTCGCACAAGTTCCGATCCTGTCTCGCTCGCCCATGCCGTAGCGGAAGAAATTCACAAGATCGATCCGAGTCTACCTGTGACTCACGTAACGACGCTCGATGGCGTGCTCGCGGAAACCGTTGCGTCGCGCCGTTTTTCCACCGTGCTGCTTGGTATCTTTGCCGGGCTCGCCCTTTTGCTTGCAGCTGTCGGAATTTACGGCGTGATGAGCTACGTCGTCAGTCTTCGCATCAACGAAATCGGCATCCGCATGGCGCTTGGCGCGCAACCGCGCGATATTTGGCGGCTGATCGTGGGCCGCGGAGCAAAACTGGCATTGGCTGGCGTTGGCATCGGTCTCATCGGTGCGCTCGCGCTCACCCGATTGCTCTCAAGTTTGTTGTTCGAAGTGCGCGCAAGCGATCCGGTAACGTTCGGCGCTGTCGCGCTATTGCTCACGGCCGTTGCCCTGCTGGCGTGCTATTTCCCGGCGCGCCGCGCGATGCGGGCCGATCCGATCATTGCCTTGCGATACGAATAATTCCTGAAAGGTGGACAGAGGGTATTTAGAAGTAATATAGGTGCTCTCTTACGCATCTCTCAGGGGCGAACCAATGGAAACCATTTGGCAGGATTTGCAATACGGGTGGCGAATGCTTCGACGGAGCCCTGGCTTCGCCGCCATCGCTATTCTTACGCTTGCGATCGGCATCGGCGCGAACGCCGCAATGTTCAGCGTGATCAACACAGTGCTGCTGCGCGCACTGCCGTTTCCGGATGCCCAGCGCATCGTTTTCATCTGGGAAACCGATCCGAATCGCAACATCGCTCGCGGCACCGCATCACCTGCCGAACTTCTCGACTGGCGCGATCAGAGCCATTCTTTCGAAGAAATTTCCGCGTGGGGCGCCTGGTATTTCACGTTGACCGGAAACTCCGAACCCGAGCAGGTGATCGGCGCTCACGCTTCCGGCAATTTCTTTCGGATGCTGGGAATTTCCCCGGCGCTGGGCCGCGATTTCAATTCCGAGGACGAAAAGCCCGGCAACAATCAGGTGGTGATCATCAGCTACGGTCTCTGGCAGCGGCGTTTCGGCGGCGATCCCGGAATTGTAGGCAGGAATATCTTGGTGGATGAGAAACCTTTCACGGTAATCGGCGTACTCCCTCGCGGTTTTTCGCTCTTTGGCAACAGTCGCGACTTGGAGGCGTGGCTGCCCTACGCATTCGATCGCACCCAACTCAATCGCGAGGACCATTCCGTTGTTGCTTTCGGCCGGCTCCGAAAAGGAGTGAGCCTGCAGCATGCGCAAGCTGAGATGGAAACAATTTTTGCGCGCCTGAAACAACAATATCCAGGTGTCGATCAGCAAAATGGCGTCCGCCTGATTCGATTCCGCGACGACCTGACGCGCAACCTGAAAGCCGGGGTATTGATTCTGTTTTGCGCCGTGGGTTTGGTGCTGCTGATCGCGTGTGCCAATATCGCCAACCTGATGCTCGCCCGCGCCGCTTCGCGCGAACGCGAAATCGCTGTCCGCGCGTCACTCGGCGCCGGCCGCCGCCGAATTATTCGCCAACTCCTCACCGAAAGCGTTTTGCTCGCACTCATGGGAGGTGCTCTTGGAGTTCTGCTCGCTTACGGCGGACTTCATCTTCTTCGCTCCACGGTTCCGGCAGGCGGAGGCTACGTCGAAATCCCCCATTCTGAGTGGCTCGGCCTCAATTGGTCCGTGCTTGCATTCACCATGGCCGTCTCATTGATCACGGGAGTGCTGTTTGGCCTCGCGCCCGCGATCCAGATTTCGCGTTCCGATTTGTACGAGTCGTTGAAAGAAGGCAGCCGCGGTTCCACCGGCGGACGCCGCAGCCAATTCACCCGTTCTGCACTCGTCGTCTCCGAGATTGCATTCTCGCTGCTTCTTCTGGTTTGCGCCGGATTGCTGTTTCGAAGTTTTTACATATTAATGTCAGAGAATCTCGGATTCGATCCCGAGCACGTGCTCACCGCGCAAGTCTGGCTCCCCGACGCGCACTATCCGCCCGGGCAGCCGCTGATGAATTTCTACCAGCAAGTCATCGATCGCATGGGCGCGCTTCCGGGAGTGAAATCTGCGAGCGCCGTGAATTTCCTGCCGATGAGCGGCTGGGGAGATTTCTGCAATTTTGATATTGCGGGGCGTCCCATCGCTCCAGCCGATAAGCCTTACACGGCGCAATATCGCGTCGGCGATTGGCGGTACGTCCACACCATGGGAATGACGGTAAAGGAAGGGCGCGACTTCACTTCCGCCGACGGCCCGGACTCTGCCGGCGTAGCGATCGTCAACCAGGCCCTCGTGCATCGCTATTGGCCGGACGAAAACCCCGTCGGCAAACAGATCCATCTGAAATTTTCTCCCGCCCGAACGGCATGGCAACCGTTCTCGCGGGATAGTTGGCTCACGATTGTCGGCGTGGTGGGCGACGTAAGCGAATGGGAATGGGGGCCTGAAAAAATTGGGCAGGTATATCTGCCGTACGCGCAAAATCCTTCGCGCATCATGCACCTCGTGATGCGCTCTTCCCGCGATCCCGCGGCGCTCACATCCGCAATGCGCCAGGCCGTGGCGGCCGTCGATCCTTCCCAGCCCATCAGCGAAATTCACACGATGGACGACCTGCTCGCTGCGGCGATTTCCCAACGCCGTCTCAACATGTTTTTGCTGGGCCTCTTCGCGGCCATTGCAACCATTCTCGCCGCCATCGGAATTTACGGAGTGATGTCCTACGCCGTGACGCAGCGTTCGCACGAAATCGGAATTCGCATGGCGCTTGGCGCGGAACCTTCGGACGTTCTCAAAATGGTGGTCAGCGACGGAATGAAACTTGCCGTGATCGGCTTGTTGATTGGAATTGTCGGCGCTTCGCTGCTCACTCGCTATCTCGGAAGCGAGTTGTACGGAATTAAGGCAAACGATCCAATTACGTATGTCGGAGTTGCACTCGGATTGGCAACTGTCGCCGCGGCAGCCTGTTATTTTCCGGCGCGGCGAGCCACAAAGGTGGATCCGCTGTCTGCATTGCGGCACGAATAACAGAAACACGGGGCGGGGAAGGCACACAGATGGACAGCTTTTTGCACGATCTGAAGTACGGGGTCCGGATGCTCTTGAAGAATCCGGGCTTCACCGCGATTGCCGTACTCACTCTCGCGCTCGGTATTGGCGCGAATACGGCGATCTTCACCGTCGTGAACGGCGTGTTGCTGCGCCCGCTCGCGTTCCGCGATCCCTCGCGCATCATGCTTGTGGTTGAACGCAATTCGATGTTCCCGACGATTACCACCTCGTATCAAAATTACAAGGACTGGCGTGACCAGAGCCGTTCCTTCGACTCTTTGGAAGCGTCCTGCTTCACGAATCTCACGCTCACAGGTATGGGCGAGCCCGAGCGCTTCAAAGCTCGATACATGACCGCCGGGCTTCTTCCGCTCCTCGGCACCACGCCCATCGTCGGCCGTTCGTTCTTGCCCGAAGAGGATCGCGCCGGCGGCCCGCCTGTCGCCATGATCAGCTATTCGCTCTGGCAGCGCCGCTTTGGCGGGTCGACGGAGTGGCTGGGCAAGCCGATCACTCTCGACGCGCAGCCTTACACGTTGATCGGCGTGCTGCCTCCCAGCTTTCAATTTCTACTGGCCGCCGATATTTACGTTCCATTCGAACCGTGGGCCATAACTCTTCCCGATGATCGCGACTGGCATCCGGGAATCATTCCTACGGCGCGTTTGAAACAAGGCACCTCCATTGAACAAGCCCGCGCAGAAATGAAAACGATTACGGCGCGCCTTGCGAAACAATATCCCGAAGCGGACGCAGCCGTGAGCGCGGACGTCGTCCACTTGCAGGATCAAATGGTCCAAAACGTTCGGCCTGCGCTCATCGTTCTGCTCTGTGCCGTCGGATTCATACTGCTGATTGCGTGCGCGAACGTCGCAAATTTGCTTCTTTCACGCGCGGCATCTCGCTCGAAAGAAATCGCCATCAGGACGGCTCTGGGAGCTTCGCGGATACGCGTGGTTCGCCAGCTTCTGACCGAAAGCGTGGTGATCGCACTTCTGGGAGGCGCACTGGGACTGTTCCTTGCAAATCTCTCGCTCGCGCCGCTTCTCAGGCTCGCTGCAAGCAGCGTTCCAGACGTTGGCGTAGTTCACATCGACCGTTGGGTGCTGTTTTTTACGATTAGCGCGTCGTTGCTCACCGGAATTTTGTTCGGGCTCGTGCCTGCCTTCCGCACCGCGCGACAGGATCTCCGCGAAACTCTCAACGAATCGGGACGCGGTTCAACGGGCGCCGCAGCGAGCCATCGCCTCCGCTCCGCGCTCGTCGTGTCTGAGATCGCGCTCGCCATGCTGCTGCTCGTGGGTGCGGGACTGCTGCTGCGAAGCTTCGAGCGAATGCAGTCTGTTGCGCCCGGCTTCCAACCCGATCATCTTCTCGCTGCGGATATTCCGCTCTCTCAAACCGAATATCCCCGGCCCGAGCAGCGCTTCCAATTTTTCGATCGCCTGCTCGAACGCGTCCGCACCTTGCCCGGAGTGCGCTCCGCCGGAGCGTCGTCCTTTCTCCCGATGAACGGCAATGGCGGCCTTATTCGCTTCAACATTTACGATCGTCCTCCGAAAAACACGAGTGAATATGTCGCGGCCGGCTTCCGCTTCATTACTCCGAATTATCTGGAGACGATTGGCGTCCCGCTCATTTCCGGACGCATGTTTACGGAAAATGATCGCGAGCACGCGCCGGACGTCGTCATCATCAACCAGTCGATGGCCAAACAATATTTCCCCGACCGTTCGCCGCTCGGCAAGCGCATGCAAATCGGCTCGCCGCCCGATCCGCAGATTCCGTGGATGGAAGTAGTCGGCGTCGTGGGTGACGTTCGCCCCGGCCTCGGCACCGATCCGCAGGCGGAAATGTTTATTCCATATCGCCAGGTCGACGCGCTCTTACCGGTGTTTCAGCTTTCGGTGATTCTGCGCACGAGCCTCGATCCGAACACCGAGACATCCGCGTTGCGCGGCGCGCTTGCTGACATCAACAAGAATCAGCCGCTCGTTAACGTTCGCACGATGGAAGACAGCATGGCCACATCCGTCGCGCAGCCGCGCTTTCGCACCTGGCTGCTCGGTCTTTTCGCCGTGCTTGCGCTGTTGCTCTCGACGATCGGAATTTACGGCGTGATGTCCTACTCCGTCACGCAGCGCGTTCACGAAATGGGAATCCGCATCGCGCTGGGCGCTCAACCGCGGCAGGTTTTTCAGCTCGTCACGGGACAAGGCCTGCGCCTCGCGCTCCTCGGCGTGGCAATCGGCGCCGTCGCGTCGTTTGCGCTCACGCGCGTGCTTCACAGCTTCCTGTACAACATAAGCGCGCTCGATCCAGTCACTTATATTTCGGTCGCCGTCGTATTGATTGCAGTGGGCTTGCTCGCGTCATACCTGCCCGCGCGACGCGCGACGAAAGTCGATCCGCTGGTCGCTTTGAGGTACGAGTAAAAGTGATGAGTGACGAGTGATGAGTGACGAGCGCAAAGCTCGAGACTACAGAGATCTGCTCGTATGGCAAAAGGGAATTGGCTTGGCAAAACGCATCTACGAGATTACCAGCCATTTCCCATCGGAAGAGAGATTTGGTCTGATTTCACAAATGAGGCGCGCCGCGATCTCGGTTCCCTCTAACATTGCGGAGGGGCAAGCGCGGCACACGACGGGTGAGTGCGTGCAATCCATTTCCCATGCCGAAGGTTCGCTCGCAGAGTTAGACACACAGCTTTTCATGAGCACGGAACTAAATTACTGCAGCGCGAATCAGGTGGCCGAATTGCACAACACAATCTCAGATCTTCGTAAGATGTTGAACGCACTTCGCAGAAAGCTAATCGAGCGTCGACGATGACCGAGAAATCTTCACTCATCACTCATCACTCGCCACTCATCACTGCTGTCGAAAACGGCGGTAAACTACAGGGAGATGGCCCGCGCATGATGACAACTCAACACTCCAACCGAATTCGCATTCTCGTTGCTGATGACCAACCCGATATTCGCGAAGCTCTCCGCCTTTTACTCAAAGGCGAAGGCTTCGACGTCGAGACGGTCGCTTCACCCGCCGCGGTGCTCTCGGCGCTCGAGGCGCGCGAGTTCGATGGGTTGCTGATGGACTTGAACTACGCGCGCGATACCACGTCCGGCCAGGAGGGCCTCGACTTGCTCTCCAATATCCGCGCGAAAGACAGCACGCTTCCCATCATCGTGATGACTGCGTGGGGCAGCCTCGAACTCGCCGTCGAAGCCATGCGCCGCGGTGCGAAGGACTTTGTTCAGAAGCCGTGGGAAAACGCGCGCCTTCTCGCGATTCTCAAAACACAAATCGAACTTTCGCAAGCTTTGCGCAAGAGCCAGCGCCTCGAAGCCGAAAATCGCCTGCTCCGCGCCGATGGACGGCCCACATTAATCGCCGAATCAGCCGCCATGCGGCCGGTGTTGGATTTGATCGCGCGCGTGGGACCATCCGACGCAAACGTCCTCATCACCGGCGAACACGGAACCGGAAAAGAAGTAATCGCGCGCACTCTGTACGCGCTTTCGCCCCGCGTGGGACGTCCGCTCGTCACCGTGAACGCCGGCGGCCTCCCGGAAGGCGTCTTTGAAAGCGAACTTTTCGGCCATGTGAAGGGCGCATTCACAGATGCGAAGTCCGATCGCGTGGGCCGCTTCGAACTCGCCGATGGCGGCACCTTGTTTCTCGATGAAATTGCCAACGTGCCCATGAATCTTCAGGCGAAACTTCTCCGCGCGCTCGAAACCGGCGAACTCGAACGCGTTGGTTCATCCACCACGCGCCGCGTGGATGCGCGGATTCTTTCCGCTACGAATGCCGACGTGCAAGCCGAAGTGGCCGCCGGCCGATTCCGCGAAGATTTGCTTTTCCGCCTGAACACGATCGAAATTCACCTGCCGCCGCTCCGCGAACGCAAAGAAGACATTTCAATTCTCGCTCACCATTTCCTTCGCCAGTCCGCGCAACGCTATCGCAAGCAGCTCGAAGGCTTCGAGCCCGTCGCCTTGCAGGTTTTGCTCGATCATCCGTGGCCGGGAAACGTTCGCGAGCTCGACCATTCCATCGAACGTGCTGTGCTGATGGCGGAAGGCGCGCAAGTGCGCGCGAGCGACCTCGGGCTGCGTCCTGCGCGCGAGGCTTCGTTGAAATTAGATGAAATGAGTATCGAAGATGTGGAGCGCGTCCTGATTCAGAAAGCGCTTGCCCGCTTTGGTGGTAACGTGAGCCATGCGAGCAAAGCGCTCGGCCTGAGCCGCAGCGCTCTCTATCGCCGCCTGCAAAAATACAGCCTTTGAAACCACTATTGTACGAACGCCGCATTCTGCTTCTGGCTCTCTCCGCCGGCCTGGGCAGCACGATCGTTGCGCTGATCCTACTGTGGACGGGCGGCTACTCGTCAAAACTCCAGTGGACGCTCACCGTCCTGATGGTATTGACGTGGCTCAGTTTTGCTTTCACGGCGCAGAGCCGCGTCGTGTTTCCGCTGCGCACGCTTTCGAATCTTCTCGCGGCACTGCGGGAAGGTGATTTTTCGATTCGTGCGCGTGGCGCGGATAATGCCGACGCGCTCGGCGAAGTGTTGCGCGAAGTGAATGCACTCGGCGAAACACTGCGCCAGCAGCGCCTCGGCGCCCTTGAAGCCACCGCGTTGCTGCGCAAAGTGATGGAAGAAATCGACGTCGCGGTGTTTGCGTTCGACGGCAACGAAACGCTCCGCCTGGTAAACCGCGCCGGTGAACGCATCTTGAATCAGCCCGAAGAGCGCCTGCTCGGTGGAAACGCGCGCGACCTCGGCCTCTCCGACTGCCTCGACGGCGACACGCCCCGCATCGAGCAGATTGCGTTCCCCGGCAAATCCGGACGCTGGGAAATTCATCGTGGAAGTTTTCGTGAAGGCGGCCTCGCGCACCAGTTGCTCGTGATCACGGATTTAAGCCGCGCGCTTCGCGATGAAGAGCGGCAAGCCTGGCAGCGACTGATCCGCGTGCTCGGCCACGAGCTGAATAACTCGCTCGCGCCCATCAAGTCCGTAGCCGAAAATCTCGGCAGCGTTCTCGGCCGCAAGGATCGCGCTCCCGATTGGCAGGAGGACATGCGCAGCGGCCTGAATATCATCGCCGCGCGCACCGACGGCCTCGCTCGTTTCATGAGCGCCTACGCGCGCCTCGCGAAACTTCCGCCGCCTACTTTCCAGGATGTCGACGTGGGCGTGTGGATTCGCCGCGTCACCGGTCTCGAATCGCGCCTCCAGGTGAAACTCCAGGCCGGCCCTGAAGTTCGAATCGAAGCTGACCCCGACCAGCTCGATCAACTTCTAATTAATTTGCTTCGCAACGCAGTGGATGCGTCGCTCGAAACCGGTGGCGGCGTTCGCGTCGGCTGGGACCACGAAGACAGCTACATTAATGTGTGGGTTCAGGATGACGGCCCCGGCATCCCCAATCCCACGAACCTCTTCGTGCCGTTCTTCACCACGAAACCAGGCGGCTCAGGTATCGGCCTTGTGCTCAGCCGTCAAATCGCAGAAGCTCACGGCGGCACATTGACGCTGGAGAATCGCGAAGAAGCTCGAGGCTGCGAAGCTCATCTCCGCCTTCCGCTCAACAACTAAGTCGGGCATTGAAAGTGATTTGGTAATTCGCACGACTACACCGAACAGTGGAATTCACAACGGAATTCAAAGCGGGCCACGGACGCTTGCCTGAAACGGACTAGTTCGATGCGAGAGCCTTCACCCTCCGCTCGAGCTCCCGGGTGATCTCCTCAGAATTGGCCGACTCTGAAAACGTGATGGGCGCGCCGACGGTTACGCGAATGTGTCCTGCGCTCGTCCAGTGTTTGTTCGCGTCGCGCAAATCGAAGAGACCATCAAGCCGCACCGGCACCACCGGAATTCGCAATCTCGTGGCAAGCAATCCGATTCCCGCGCGAAACGGAGCGACTGCTCCATCCGGAGTAAGCTCACCTTCGGGGAAAATCAGTACGCTCCAGCCGCAATCTACTAACTCGCCCGCAAACGCAAAACTCTTGCGAAAGCCGCCGCGCATCGGCAGTGGAAACACATGAAATAGCGCGACGACCAGCGGATATTGCACGCGCCCAAGCAGCCCGCGAGAAAATCCAGTGCCCGGTGGAGGATTTCGCAACGCTGCAAGCCGCTCGCCTCCCATCGCCACCGCGGTGCGCCACCGCAGGCGCGCGGGAAGAGCCGTCAGCACAAACCCGGGATCGATGTACGTCACATGATTTGCAACGATCAGCACCGGCCCTTTCACGCCTCGCAAATTCTCGCGTCCGTGCACCCTCGGCCATCCGAGCAGCAGCATCGCCGGACGCACCAGAAAATAAAACGCGAGCGCGCGAATCCATCGCACCGGCCACCAGCGCGGCCAGCGTGAATAGCGAAAGACCGGATGACGCGCATCTTGCGACACGGGGCCGTCAAGTAGATCGGCGTGACCGTCACCGATGTTTGCTCCCGCGAGCAGCTTCTCGACGTCCGCAATCGATTGCGCGTTCGCAAATTCCGTCTCGCTCAAATCCACCTGGTAACGGTCTTCGAGCGCGCTCATCAATTCCACGCGCTCGATCGAACTGAGCTGAAAATCCGTGCTGCCCGCTTGCGTCGGCGCAGCGCGCGAAATTCTCTGCATCAAGTCCGCTACGCCTGACGAAGCCGCAGCCTTCGCGTCGGGATCAGCGGCCCGCCGGCCCGACGAACCCAATTCTTCAGCCACCGCTTCGCGGATGCGCGCTAGAATCGGCTTCTGCGTCGGCGTCCGCGGAAAATCCTGGCCTTGCCACACCACCCAGCGGCGCATCTGCTGGAACGGAGCAAGCCGCGCGTTCGCGTGCCGAATGATTTCAGCGGGATCGGCCGCATCGCGCAAAATCAGTACCGCGCACGGCTCGGCATTTCCGTCTCGATCCAGTCCAATCACAACGCAATCGCGCATGCCCGGCTCCATGCGCAACTCCGCTTCCAGGTCCTCCGGATATATGTTCAATCCCTCGGGCGTCACGATCACGTTTTTCTGCCGCCCTTTGAAATACAAATTCCCGGCCGCATCTTTCTCGCCTAAATCGCCGGTGTGAAACCAGCCATCCGCATCGAGCACGGTCGCTACGCCCGATTCTTTCCAATATCCCGACGCCACATTTTCTCCGCGCACCAGAATTTCGCCAGTTTCGGAGAGTTTCACATCGAGGCCCGGAAGCGTTTTGCCGATCGAGCCCTGTCCAAGCTTGAAGGGATGATTCACGCTGACGAGCGAAGTGGTTTCGGTGAGCCCGTAGCCTTGAATCGCTGCATATCCGAGGCGGCCCCAGAATTTTTCGGACGCCTCGGGAAGCGCCGCGCCGCCGGAAATCACGGCCCAGAATTTCCAGCCGAAGCGGCGGCGAATTGCGCGAAAGCGCCACCAGCGCCGCAGAAAATGTTCGCTATCGGCTTGCTCGAAGTCGCGTTGAAACTTCTCAAGCCGGCCGCCCGCCGCCAGGTCGCGTTCGAGCTGATCCTGCAGCGATTCGAGCAGGCGCGGCACAGTGACGAGCACGGACACGCGCTCGCGATGAATCGCGCGAACCACTTCGGCGGGATTGAGCGTATCCAGAAATACCGAAGTGCCGCCGAGGATCTGCGGCAGAAAAATTCCCAGGAGCTGCCCGAACACATGGCTGAGCGGCAGAAGATCCAGAAATCGAATCGGATGGAAAAAACGCTCGTAGCGCCGGTAGCGATTGATTTCCTTTTCGAGAACCTCGAGATTCGCGAGCAGGTTCCCGTGCGTCAGGACAACGCCGCGTGGCTCCGATGTGGTGCCGGACGTAAACACAATTTCAACCGGGTCACTTCGCTGCATCGAAGCAGTGGAAAAGTCCCCGGCCGGCGCCGGCGCCCACGCATCCGTCTCACCGAGGCTTTCGAGTTCGACGAGCGGCGCTCCCAGGTCGCGAGAAATTCCGTTCGTTGATCCGCTGCGAGAGATTTCGCGGCCCACTACCGCGAGACGCACCCCAGCCTCCCGCGCGACGCGCGAGGCAAATCCTTTCTCGGCAATCGCATCCATCGGCACAGCGACAGCACCGGCGAAAAGGCATCCGAGAAACGCCGCCAGCCATTCACCAGAGTTTTCGCCCCACAGAACCACACGATCGCCTTTCGCGATGCCGCGCGAGGCAAGTTCCTGCGCGAAAGCATGCGCGGCGCCTAGAAGCTCCGCGTACGTCCATCTCACCGTCCGATAGCCGCGTCGCCATGCCACCGCAATCTCGCTGGTCGGACGCGATTCGGGCTGGAAATATTCGAGGAGAGACTGCCTCGCCATGGCGCGTCCAGTGTCCCTCATTCCCGCGCGAATTGGGAATACCCGCGATACAATCGCAGGTCTTGCGAGTCTAAGAACCCGAGCCGCGGTCGGTCATCGCCGCCTCAAACTTCCGCAGTTGGGTCACGGTATGCCGTGCCCGCTGCTACGATCGCCGATCTTTCGCACTCGTCGAGAACACAAAAAAGGAGCTTCGATGAATTCGAGGGACGAAATAGCGAAATCGACAGAAATCACCCGGCGCAAATTTCTCGAGTCCGGCATTGCGGTGAGCGCAGCTTCGCTCGCGCTTCCCGCATTCGCCTCTGCGGCGATCCCTGTGCCAGTGGCGGCGGAGGTGACGCCCTTCGAGTTGGATGAAATCACCGTCGCTGAATTGCAAGCCGCCATGCAGTCCGGGAAATACACCTCGCGATCGATCACGCAGAAATATCTCGATCGAATCGCGGCGATCGATCGAAACGGCCCGGCTCTCAATTCCGTGATCGAATTGAATCCCGACGCGCTCGCGATCGCGGATGCGATGGACGCAGAGCGAAAAGCAAAGGGCCCGCGCGGCCCCATGCACGGGATTCCGGTGCTGATCAAGGACAACATCGGCACGGCCGACCGAATGATGACGACAGCAGGCTCACTCGCGCTTTTCGGATTCACACCCGCGAAAGACTCGGCCGTCGCGCAGCGCCTTCGCGAATCCGGCGCCGTGATCCTCGGCAAAACGAACCTCAGCGAGTGGGCGAATTTCCGTTCGGGCCATTCTTCAAGCGGCTGGAGCGGGCGCGGCGGCCAGACGCGCAATCCCTACTCGCTCGATCGCAATCCCTGCGGATCGAGTTCCGGATCGGGAGCGGCCGTCGCCGCAAATCTCTGCGCCGTTACAGTGGGTTCTGAAACGGACGGCTCGGTTGTATGTCCTTCATCGGCGAATGGCGTGGTCGGGATCAAGCCAACTGTTGGTCTCGTAAGCCGCTCGGGAATCATTCCCATCTCACACAGTCAGGACACTGCAGGGCCGATCTGCCGCACGGTGGCAGACGCGGCGGCATTGCTTCTCGGCGCCATGGCGGGAATCGATCCATCGGATCCGGCGACGGAAGCGTCCCGCGGGAAAGCGGAACTGGATTACACAAAATTTCTCGATCGTGGCGGGTTGCGTGGCGCACGAATTGGAGTCATCCGGAAATTTTTTGACTTCAGCGATGCGTTCGGCCCGCTCATGGAGTCGCTCCTTGCAGTGATGAAGCGCGAAGGGGCTGTGCTGGTGGATCCGGTGGAAATCGATTCCATCGGGAAATTCGACAAGTCTGAAAATGATGTGCTGCAATACGAATTCAAAGCGGACCTCAACTCGTACCTCGCGGCAGCCGGCCCCCAAGCACCGGTGCACTCGCTGAAAGAAATCATCGAGTTCAACGAGCGCAATCGCGACAAAGAGATGCCGTTCTTCGGCCAGGACATCCTGGTGAAATCCGAAGCGAAGGGTCCGCTGACGGATCAGGCCTATCTCGACGCGCTGGAAAAAAATCATCGGCTCACACGCGCCGAAGGAATTGATGCGGCGATGGACAAGCATCAGCTCGACGCGCTGCTCGCGCCGACGGCCGGCCCGTCGTGGCTCACAGACCATGTCACCGGCGACCATGATACCGGCGGAAGTTCATCGCTCGCGGCGGTGGCCGGCTACCCGAACATCAACGTGCCGGCGGGATTCATATTCGAAATGCCGGTCGGGATTTCATTTTTCGGGCGGGCATGGAGCGAGCCGACCCTGATAAAGATTGCGTACGCTTTCGAACAAGCGACGAAGCTGCGCAAGCCACCGCGATTTTTGGCTCGCGTGGAGCTGAAGTAGCGTCGCTGCGGAAGTTGTAAGTCAAAAAACTCGACACAGAGGACGCAGGAAGAGAGCCACAGAGTTCACAGAGGAAGCTGGAAAGTTTATGTCTGAGAGTCGCGCCGAGTGCAAGAAAAACAAAATAGAAACAAAAAGCCCGGCGTGAGGTAAATCACTCTGCGCCGGGCAATTTCGGAATGGTGACTTGTTACTGCTGTTGTTGTTGTGGCTGCTGGTCCTGTTGTTTCGCTACATCCGCCTTCGTTGCATCTACCGTCACGCTCGCTCCTGGCTTCTGGTAACGCGTCAGGTACGGCATGAACGGAGTCACTTCGAAAGGCATCTTCTCGCGAGCGGAAAGCAGAGGAATCGCCTTGGCCTTCAGTAGTTCGATGCGGTCGCTCCAGGGATCGAGCTTCACACGTGCGCCGATCGGAAGCGCCGAAATCTGATCGATCTTCGACGCATCCAGATTCGGAGCCGAGTTCATCAACTCGGAAGCCAAGAAAACGCGATTGCCGAGGCGCGGATTAATCAAGGCCGGCAACGACTTCGATTGCGCGTCAAGTTGCTTCAGGAAAAGCCCTGCATTCCCGAGTTTGTCCTTGTACGGCGAATTCTTGAGAAGTTCATACGCCTTGTCGCTTGCCATTTTCACCTGTTCGGGGCTGTCTTTGAAGGTGAAGTGGCTGAGCGCTTCGACGGTGGATACGTTCGTCATATCGTTGAAGCCCCACTGATCGGTCGAGGGCTTCGTCACGATGATGTCGGCCAATTCCTGCGCCAGCATCGTAGCCAGGCTCGCTTCATCCGGCAGCACGTCAAGCAGTCCTCGGCTCAATACGATGGTGTGGCCGATCGAAAACATTTCGAGAGTTCCGGTGGTCAGCACCCGGCAGTGAACTTCGGGCTGAACGTCGAGATTGTTGGTCACCTCGAGGTTGTTCACCACCGTCTCAAGAATCTTGTCCACGTCACCCGGCGCGGAGAGAAGGCCTACGCGCTGCAAGCGGTCGAGAACATTCACTTCCGCCTGATGCTGCCACTCACGCTCGGCTTCGATCGGCGACCGGTCCTGTTGTTGCGCGGCCTGGTCCTGAATCGCATTCGGCGATTCAATCGTCAACTCGCTGAATTCTTCCTGGCGTCCCACGTTCTTTAGGTTGTAGCCCCACAGCCGCGTTTGCGATTTGAAGCGAACGTGGCTGCCCAGGAAATCTTTGAGATCTGATTCCTGGCTGAAAATGTAAGCAGGCAGCCAAAGACCGGGTTGAACATTCAACCGCCAGCTGTCGAAATGCAGGTTGAAGCCGTTGATACCGGCCACCGGAGTGTAGACGCCGTTGAAGCGCACGATCGTGTACGCCTGATCCTCCACCCAGACGCGGCCCTTGAAACGTCCTTTGCCCGACTTCGGAAGCGGCGTGAAATCGAACACAAGGCAGCGAACTTCGCCGAGGAACTCGCGGCGCACATAGTCAATCTGGTAGTGCTGCCGGTCGAACCCGTTCGCATCGATATAAATCATCTGCAAGAAGCCTTCGGGAATGTACGACGAGGTGAACCATCCGCCCATGTGGGCAAGCGGGTTCACGCTGTCGAACTTGCCCTTCTTTTTCGACAGCATCGAATTGTTGACGATGCCCTTGGAGAGTTCGGCCTGCCCGAGGAAGTAGTGATCGCGAACCGGGACCGCACCCATCTTATCGTCGGGCTTCATGTCCTGGACGTAGGTCTCGATGATCGGGTTATAGCGGCGAATCGTGGCGACTTCGTCGTGCTCCCGCGCAATCACGCGGTCGATGGCCTGGTCAACGGTTGTGACCGGGCTGGCCGTCGAGTTCCCGGCTTGGGGACGAGTTTGATCGGCTGTCTGCGTGGGTGACTGTGCCGATGCAACTCCTGCCACAGTGCCCAGGAACATCACTGCTAGAGCTAACTTCTTCGACGTGCGCATTGCCTTTCCCCCTCTTCCTTCTCAGTAAGCCAATGCAAATGTGATGTGGACGATGGCCGGAAAGTCAACCGGGTGGCCGTCTTGCTCAGCCGGTTTAAAACGAATCTGGCGTGCTGCCGCTTGCGCGGAATCATCCAGGCCGTAGCCTAATCCCTGGACGACCCGTTGAATCTGAACGTCTCCTCCGGCGGTGAAAACCACCTGCAGGAGAACGTCTCCTTCCACTTTCTTCGCCCGCGCTTCATCGGTGTACGTCGGCTTTGGTTTGAATGTTATTTGAACCGGGTTCGTCTTCGACGTCGGTGCCGCCACAGCTTTCACTTTCGGCGTTGGGTCTGCGGTGGCTTGATCCGCAAATCCTCCCTGTTTCACTACTCCGTGATTCCCGCCCCCGCCCGTTCCGGTAGCAACTCCGTTACCAAATCCGGTGCTCGCAACAACTCCCTTGCTGCCTTTCGCTCCGCCCGTTCCGTTCCCGTTTCCGGGTCCGGTGGGCATGTCATAAGCTCCCTTGGCGGCGATATTCGGCGAACCCTTGGCCTTGCCGCTGGCAGGTACGCCGTTGGGATCCCCGAATCCTCCGGTCTGCACCTCTTCTCGCGGCTTGCGGAGCGTGGGAATGGCTGAACTGCCCATCGAAGGTAACGTTTGGTCCGGATACGCTTTCGCGACGATGTCCGGCGAATCAGGCGTTTTCGTGTTCTTGCGCACGGTCGCTGGCTTCGCCACCGGCGAAGAAAACACGGGAGATATAATCTTTGGTTTCGGCGCCTCGACTACCACCGGCTTGGGCTCAAGTTTGGCGACTTCGCGTTTCACTGGCACCGGTTTCACCGCAACAGGCTTCGGCTGAGGTTGTGGTTTCCAAGGTTCGACGATGGGCGCTTCGATGGGAGTCGTCCAATATCGCTGCACCATTTCCATCCGTTGAGGCATGAGCAGCGGGATCACTACGATCATCGCCAGGGCCAGGCACTCAATGCCAAATCCCGCTCCAAAGGAACCCCAGCGTGCCTCCCCATCAGGGAGCAGCGATGCATTGAAAACGGCTCGATTCGTGGTCCTTGCCATAACCCTCTCCACATACCTTTCCTGTCTAAGATGCGGCTAGACAGAAGTACGGCGACCCTACTTTAGTACTAGACTACGGGGCTGGGTGGAATGGGACTGAAGTACCATTCTATCCCCAGTCGTGCTGAAAGCGATAACCCAATTGGTGGTGCTAGCGAACTGGTTAGCCCCTGCTCGTCTCAAAGTGGGAATTCGCGCGTCATTGCCTTCCCTGCTTAGATATTTAACCCCAATCTGCGCGCCCGGTTGCGAGGATTTCGCTTTGCAGAGGCCGACGATTCTCCGGGAGACACAATAACGCTGAAGCGACATATACCCGGCATGATCCTGTAATCGGCCTGCATCCGGAATACATGAAAACATCGAGAACGCCATCAGAAACCTACCACGAAAGCGGAAGAGCAGGAGTGTTTCCCGCCACGTATTGAGTCCATTGCGTGTCTAAAAAGAAATCGAGGACGCGGCCTTCAAAGCCGCGCCCTCGAAAGTGAGATGTAAGGGTGGATTACTTCGTCGGCTCAACGACAATGAACGCCGTGCGGCCGCCGTGATTCACGAGCAGGAGCACGGGCTGTTTTCCGGAGCTCGCAATCGCCTGATTGTATTCGTCCACGTTGTTCACTGGTTTGTGATTCACTTCCTGGATGATGTCGCCGCGATTCAGGCCGGTGGCAGCCGCGGGGCTCGAAGGATCCACGGACGAAACGACGACACCGTGGGTGCCGACCGCCAAGTTGAGTTGCTGCGCAATCTCCGGAGTGATCTCTTGAACGTCCACTCCTTCGAGTGCGCTGTTTCCCGCCGCTTCTTCGCCTTCACTCTTTGCGGACTTTTCCGGTAGCTCTCCCAGCGTGAGCGACGTGTCCTGCATCTTGCCGTCCCGCCACACCGTCAGCTTGATCGGCGTGCCTGGCGGCGTCTGCGATACGCGCAACGTGAGTTGATTGCGCGAATCGACGGGCTCGCCGTTCAGCTTCAAAATCACATCACCTTTTTTCAATCCCGCACGCGCCGCAGGCGTATCCGCTGACACGTCGCCAACGAGCGCGCCGCCCGGCTTGCTGCAACCCGAACGCTTTCGCGATTTCCGGCGGCACGTCTTGAATGTAAACGCCCATGTAACCGCGCACTACTTTTCCATGCGTGAGAATCTGATCCATCACGTTCTTCGCCATGCTGATCGGAATCGCGAAGCCCACGCCCTGATTGCCGCCGCTGCCGCCGGACAAAATAGCGGTGTTGATGCCGACCAGATTGCCGTGCAAATCGATCATCGCGCCGCCGGAATTTCCCGGATTGATGGAAGCGTCGGTCTGGATGAAGTCTTCATAGTTCTCGATACCCAGGCCGCCGCGGCCCGTTGCGCTGACGATTCCCATCGTCGCCGTTTCGCCAATCCCGAAGGGATCGCCGATTGCGAAAACGAGATCGCCCACATGCAGGCTGTTGGAATCACCGAGCGGAAGCGTTGGCAATCCGCTGGCATCGATCTTCAGAATGGCGACGTCCGTCTTCGGATCGGTACCCACGAGCTTGGCCTTGAATTCGCGCTTGTCAGCCAACTGCACCTTGATGTCCGAAGCGCCGTCGATCACGTGATTGTTCGTGATGATCGTGCCGTCAGGCGTGAGAATCACACCTGAGCCGAGGCTCTGCTCGCGTTCCGGCTGCGGTTTTCCCTGTCCGAACTGATCGCCAAAAAACTGACGGAAAAATGGATCGTTGCCAAATGGATTCTGGCCCTGCCGCTGCTTCACAACTTTCGATGTATGAATGTTGACGACCGCAGGTAGCGCGGGTTTGAGTACGGAAGAAAATCCGTTGGTGAAATTGCCGAGGCTGATCGGAAGCGCATCCTTCGCCATCGGCACCGTGACGGACGACGCGCCAACCACCGCGTGCCCTGTCCAGTTCTTGAGCGATGACGCGAGAAGGCCTCCGCCTATCAGCGCCGCAAGCAGGATCACCGTAGCGGCCCACCGGCGAATGTGAATGATTTCGTTCTTCATGGCTGTCTCTATTTCTCCTTTATTTACCGTGCTCTGTTGTACCATTTTTTGAGTGACTCTGGCATCGGGCCTGGCCCGCGCGCGCCGAGAGTAGGCAGTGGCTCTGCCCGCATGCTGTATTGGACGTGGCTCAAATTCGTTTGGTGCCTAGCTCTCAGCCCACTAGTATAAAAAATTTGCTGGAATGATTCTAAGGATTGCAAATCAAAGGATTCAAACATCTTGGATCGCTTTGCAGCATAGCCTTGAGAGCAACAATTTGTTGCGATTCGCCGCGAGGTCCCCGATCTTATATGCGCCCAGATTCGAATGGTGTTACGGATTCTCCCTTTATGATGCGACTCGCTCTTTTCGAGTTACCTGACCAAAACACCGGTCCCTTTCACCCCCTAACCATTTTGGTTTCAACACGTCAAAGAAACATTGAGCGGAACCAGTGAACCGTCCTATCCTCTCCAACCGGACTTAATCCAAAGCAGAAAAGGAGCTTTTTCGAATGACCCGAAAATTTCTCATGCTCGCAGGTCTCGGCGCAGCGTTGCTTGCGGCAGTGATGCCCGCTCTGTCAGCCACCGGCCCGAACGATGTCTCGGTTCCCGCGAATGACGGCACTCTTAAAGCTCTCACGGCCGTTGCCGGCGCCGGCACGATGGACACGCACACATACCAATATCTCGAAGAACTCAGTGATGACATCGGCGCGCGCGTGACGGGCTCGCCGGAAGCGGGCCGCGCTGTCGAGTGGGGCGTGGAAAAAATGAAAGCGATTGGCCTCGAAAATGTGCACGCCGAGCCCTGGCAGATATCGCGCGGATGGACGCGCATTTCCGCCGACGCTGAAATCATTTCGCCGATTCACCGGCGGGTGATGATTGACGCGATGGGTTGGGTCGGTTCGACGGCCCCCGGCGGCGCGGAAGCGGACGTGGTGACCGTGAACGGTTTTCAACTCGAGAACGAGTTGAAAGAAAACACAGGAAAATGGCGCGGAAAGATTTTGCTCATCGTGCAAACAGGGCCGAAGCCGAAGGATGGACTCTCCACGTTTGCGAAATTCGGCGACTTTTTGAAAGCCGCGCACACGGCCGGCGCCATCGCTGTGATCGGCGGGCAAGGCGGCCAGAAATCAGTGGGCATGCACCTGACTCACACCGGCGCGCTTGGTTTTGACACGTCGTACGACATCCCGGTGGTCAGCATGGCGGCCGAAGATCAAGAGCAACTGGAACGCTACATCGCTCGCGGAAAATCGGTGCGCCTGAAAATCAACGTTCAAAACCGCTTTTCCGACGGGCCTGTCGCATCCGCAAACGTAGTCGGCGAAATTCGCGGCACGCAGAATCCGGAGCAAATCATTGTCGTCGGCGGCCACCTCGATTCGTGGGATTTGGGTTCAGGGACCACGGACAACGGCTGCGGCACAACCACCACTCTCGGCGCTGCGGAAGCAATCATGAAATCGGGATTCAAACCGCGCCGCACCCTTCGCTTCGTCCTGTTCACGGGAGAAGAGGAAGGCCTTCTCGGCTCACTCGCCTACGCAAAGACGCACAGCGGCGAGATGGCGAACCACGTCGCTGCCGTGATTCTGGATTTCGGGCAGGGCCCGGTGACTGGCTTCCAAATGGGTGGACGCAGCGACTTGATTCCCACGATGCAGGGTTTTGCAGCGTCGCTGCAGGCTTTCGGCAAGCTCGAAGTCGATGACGAGCCTGAATTTGGAACCGACACCGGCCCGTTCATTCTCGCCGGGCTGCCGGGAATCAACCTCAACCAGGATTCACCCGACTACAAGTACACGCACCACTCCGCCGTCGATACTTTCGACAAAGTAAAGCCGGACCTGCTCGATCGCAACGCGACCGTGATGGCCCTCACCAGCTTCTGGATCGCCGATCGTCCGGAGCGGCTCGCCACTCCGTGGCCGAAGGAAAAAACGGCGCGCATGCTCACTGAGAAGCACGACGATACGTTCCTCAAGCTGTTCGGTCTTTGGCCCTTCGGCAACCTCGGCAGCGACACGGAAAACAAGAACTAGGACTCGAGCTGGCGCCGGCCACGCGGCTGGCGCCACTCCTTCCAACGCAGGCGCGCTGCATGTCGAAGGCCCGCCGACCGAGGGCTCGCCCCTGCATTTCACCGCGCCGATCGCTTCAAGTGTCCAGCACACCACGCCGTCGCAATGAAAGTCAAAAGAGCCGGCGAGACGCCGGCGTTACCGTGGAGCAGCCGTGGCTCGGATCGCGCGTAAGTCCGGCAAAGTCTCACGACGATCTTGCTTGATCGCCGATATTTACGCGCAGAACTTTTTTCGCCAATCCTCTCAGATCGTACGGGTTGACGCATGGAACCTTGGAAAGCCGAAATTGCAGCCAGAAATCCCACGACGATCAATTCCGGATTCTCGCGGCAAGCCCTCGCACGGAGACTCGCACATCGCGAAGGCTCGTCTGCTCCACCGTAACGCCGGCGTCTCGCCGGCTCTTTTGACTGGTACACTCAAACGCAGGTAAGTGAGTGCAAAGATGGCAACCGCTATCGTCAAAGATCCAAACATACTCGGCGGCGAACCCGTCTTTCGAGGAACCCGCGTTCCATTTAAGGCCTTGACCGACTACTTGGAGAGCGGCGCAACGCTCGACGAGTTTGTGGATCAGTATCCGAGCGTGGCCCGCGAGCTTGCCACCTCCGCTATTGAAGAAGGACGTTCCGTCAGCTAATCAGCCGCGCGATCGCGAATGCTGCCGCGGCCGCCAGGCCGCCAACCACCACTGTTTGCAATCCGCCGCGCAGCGGTTTCACTCCGGTGTAATGTCCTTTGATCGCGCCAAAAACAAAAAGCGCCAGCAGCGTCACGCAGACGCTTACGTACAGCGCCGGCGTCACCTCTTTCAAGAGGATGTACGGCGCGAGCGGCACAAGGCCGCCGACAACGTACGACGCCGCAATCGTCGCTGCGCTGCGGCCTGCCCGCGCCGGGTCTGGCGCTTCGAGGCCTAGTTCGAAGCGCATCATGAAATCCACCCAGCTCTTCTGATTCGCAGTGATAGCATTCACCACAGGCGCCATCTGCTCCTGCGTCAAGCCGTACTCGCGAAACACTTTCGCGACCTCTTCGGTTTCAATTTCCGGGAGCTCGACCGTTTCGCGGTACTCGCGCTTCAGTTCCGACGCGTAGTGCTCCGTATCCGTCTTCGCGGCGAGATATCCACCGAGTCCCATCGCGATCGAACCGGCCGCAATTTCGGCGAGTCCGGCGGTGACGATGATTCCTGTGCCTTTCGCCAGCACAGTCGCCGCTCCCGTAAGTCCCGCAGCAAGCGCGAACGGCACCGTTAAACCGTCCGACATGCCGATCACGATGTCCCGCACGGCCGCCGTCGCGGTGAAATGTTTTTCTACGTGTTCAGTGGCAGGCACGTTTCGCTCCTTCGCCTTACCTTCGTCAATCGATTCAGACAGAGGACTTATACCTCTGCAAGCGCCCAGGCGCGTATAATTATGGGGTAGGACGGGAAATTCAGGAGGTACATTAATGACCACCACTTCGGGACAAGGAGCCGCGCCCCAGATGACTCATACGTTGCCGCCACTGCCGTACGCTTTCGATGCGCTCGAGCCGTACATCGACGCGAAGACGATGGAAATTCACCACGATAAGCACCACGCTGCATACGTCACCAATCTCAACAAGGCACTCGAAGGCAACGCGGATCTTCAAAAGCTGTCCGTTGAAGAGCTGCTCGCGCAGATCAACAAAGTTCCGGAAAATATTCGCACAGCCGTCAAGAATAACGGCGGCGGTCACATGAACCATTCCATGTTCTGGAAGATCATGAAGAAAGGCGGCGGAGGCGAGCCGACCGGCGATCTTCTGAATGCAATCAATTCTGCTTTCGGCAGCTTTGCCGATTTCAAGACAAAACTCGGCGCGGCTGCGACCACCCGTTTCGGTTCCGGCTGGGCCTGGCTGCTGTTCCGCGATGGCAAACTCGTAATCGAATCGTCGGCCAATCAGGACAATCCGATCATGGACGGCGGCAAAGCGTTTTTCGGACTCGACGTCTGGGAGCACGCCTACTACCTGAAGTATCAGAACCGCCGGCCGGAATACATCGAAGCCTGGTGGAACGTCATCAACTGGGCGCAAGTCGCTGAGAACTTCGCTCACGCCAAAAAGTAGTTCGCAAGAAACTCACAACGCATTTCGAATCGCAGATCCGCCCCGGTGGAGACATTCGGGGCGGGTCTGCACGCGTCTCTCGGGCGTTTCACGGCATTTGCTCCTAGATTGAATCGTTTGGAGCATGCGATTGTTCACCCGAATTGACCTGGCCAGCCGCTTCAGATAGAACTATGCTGCCTCGTTCGAGAAATCTAATCGTCGGCCTAGTATGTGTTTTGCGCGCCGACGAAAAAGGAGCAGCCCGGTTGCACCGCAAGCGTATCCTCGCGATTCTCGTTTTCTTTGCATGCGCGATTCCAGCCGCGGCAGTTCCAAATCCTCAAGCGAATCCGCAGGATCGAACGCACTTCTTTCATGACATCACCATCGAACCGAACGACACCGCCAACGTCGTTCAATGTTTCGGCTGCAACGTCCACGTTCGCGGACACGTCACCGGAGATATCGTCACCGGTGGCGGCAGCGTTTATATTTCAGGCCCAGTTGATGGCGACGTGCTGGCTGTGGGCGGGCACATTGACGTCAAAGCAGGCGGCCAGCTCCACGGCAATGCGATCGCGATCGGCGGCTACGTAACGGCCAGTGGCGGCGGGACCACAGATCGCAGAACCGTTTCGGCGCCGTACGCGATTGTTCCGGGGCAATACCGCCCCACTCCGCGCGGAATCGCAATACTGGTTGTCGTGAACCTTCTTTGTGTCGTGATCGCATGTGCAATTCTTCGCCAGAAGCGCGTGGACAACACAGCGTGGACGATCTGGAATCGCAAGAACATGGTGCTGGGTGTGGGCATCGTCGCGCTTTTCCTCGCGTGGGGATTTGAATCCCTGGGCCGTCATCTAGGCCCAGCCGAAGATTCGGCAGACATGTTTCTGGGTTTCGTGATTATCGTGATTGGCGCTGCGGGCGCTACAGGGCTTGGGCGTCTTGTCGGCGGGGTCGCGTTTCCAAGCATGGTTTCGCTGCGTGCGACACTTGCTGGAATTTTCACGCTCACTCTGCTCGAGGTGATCCCGCTTCTCGGCTTTTTCGTGTTTTCGATTGGACTGCTGATCGCGCTCGGCGCCGCAATTGTCAGCGGCTTCGGATCCACCGCCGTGCCGTCAGAAGAAGAAGTGCTGCATCCCAAATCCTAACGCGCTCCTCGCAGCGGATGCATTCCCGCGTCCTCAACGGCAAGATTTAACACAGAGAACACAGAGGTTGCACAGAGTACACCGAGGAAACAGCCTTCCATCTTCCTCTGTGCCCTCTGTGAGTATTTCTCGGTGTTCTCTGTGTCAGGTTCCAGGTTTTGACGATTGCGGCAACTCACCTCGCGGCGATTCGCGCGCGTCGGCCAATTTTAGTGCGCCCAAATCTTCGCAGGATCCTTCTCAAACGGATACACGTGAACCATCCATCCGAACACTTGCCCTTTCCACACGCCGCCCGCTTGTTCGCATGCGGCTTCCGTCGCGATCGTGCCGCGGAATCCAAACTCTTTCCAGTTCACTTCCTGCCACGAAGCGCTTTTTTGCGGCATGCAGAGATTCGTGTGCTTGTGCCACCGCGCTACGCTTAACGGCACGCGCGCATTTAATTGCTCCTCAGTAGCGCGTTTCGGTGCCGTGTACATTGCGCCTTCCAGTTCGTACCCGTCACTCGTTTTCTTGTAGAGTAGCGATGTAGGCCGCGCAGCATTGAAGGCGAACTGCGCCTCGATGGCGTAGCCGTAATTCGTGAAGTGATAGTGCGACTGTGGGACGTTGGGCAAAAAGATTTGATAGCCTTCCGCGAGCGCCACTTTGTAATCGCGATATTTTTCGATTGCCGGACGCAGCTCGCTCACAATTTCCGCCGCCCGTTTCTCGTCCGCCGCGTTCTCCGGACGCAAATCCGTCATGAACATGTGGGCGCTCATATTCATGTCATGACCTGACATGGGCCCGGACATTGCCTCGTTCGCAGCTCGTGCGTCGCCCATATCCATCCCGCCCATGCCGCCTTGCCCTTGCTCTGCCTGCTTCTGTTGCTGTTCTTGTGCCTTCTGTGCGCCAGCGAACGCTGGGATAAGTAGTGCGCCTGCAACAAGTAGGATTGCCAATATGGACTTGATTCGCATCGATCGCTCTCCTCGATAATATTACGCCGCCGGGCCGGCCAAGTTTCAGCCCCTCCTTGCAACTTTCGCGCCGCGAGGAGCGTCCAATCGGCTGGCCTAACGAGGTAGATATTTCCACTTAGGTAGCGCAGACTCTTGACGCCCGCGCTGAAATCTGTAAACTGCGGTTTTCGACCATGGCGACCACGCCCAATCCGCTAGAGGAAACTCTGCAGGACTTCCAGTTCCCGCAGCGGGAAGCCGCGTTTTTCTACGGCCTCTTCTTGCGCGGCCACTCCGCTGACGAGTTGCGCCGCGACATTCGCGTCCCCGCCGCCGTACTTGCGAAGTGGGATCGCGAAACGGAGCGCCAGCCGCAGCTTCGCTCCATCCTCGAACGCGTCGTGCAGTATCGCCAGCACGTCCTCGCAATTTTCGAAAACTTGATCTGCCACGATTCCACTACGCAGCGTTTGCAGTAAGCACTCCCCGCATTCCCTCACGTCTCATTGCGATACACCCGCAAGTTGCGCCCGAAACGCTGTCCCCATTGGCGTTATTTCGCGTTCATAACTGATTCGCAGCGCCTTCCGCCGGTATTACACAAGTATTACAAACACTCGCGCGCGTCCTTGATAGTCTAATCTCGCATTGGGGCGAATACCGGGACCGGGGGACACAGTGGCGATTCAACTCGAAGATCTGAAAAAGAAACAGGCGGCCGACAACGAAATCAACTGGGTCACCGCTTCGTTCATGATGATGTTTCATCTCGGCGCCATTGCGGCCCTGTTCTTCTTCACGTGGAAAGCATTTTTTGTCGCGGTTTTTCTCTGGTGGGTTTCAACGAGCGTTGGAATCGGTATCTGTTACCACCGGCTGCTCACTCATCGCGGCTACAAGACTCCCAAGTGGGTGGAATACGCGATGACCGTTTGCGCCACGCTCGCCCTCGAAGGCGGCCCGATTTTCTGGGTGGCGACGCACCGCATTCATCACCAGCACTCCGACGTGGAAGGCGACCCGCATTCTCCCATCGACGGAAAATGGTGGGCGCACATGGGCTGGATTCTCGTCGGCAAGTCCATGCACCACGATACGACGACGCTCTCGCGCTACGTGCCCGACCTTGCGAAAGACAAATTTCACGTTTGGATCACGAAATATCATTACGTTCCGATCGTTGCTCTCGGCGTAATTCTTCTTGCCTTCGGCGGCCTGCCGTTTCTTTTCTGGGGAATTTTCCTGCGCACCGTGGTCGGCTTGCACTTCACATGGCTCGTAAATTCCGCCACGCATTCCTGGGGCACGCGCCGTTTCAAGACGCGCGATCTTTCAACGAACAGTTGGTGGGTTGCGCTCGTCACCTGGGGCGAAGGCTGGCACAACAATCATCACGCGCATCCGGTTTCCGCGCGCCATGGCCTCCGCTGGTATGAAATCGATTTCAACTGGTACGGCATCTGGCTCATGAACAAATTCGGCCTCGCGCGCGACATCTATCGCGTGAAACTCTCCGCGCTGAAAACGCTAACCGCTCCGGACAACGACGAAGCCAACGCGCCAGCGGTCGGCGCGACTCCCGCAACGAAATTAGTCTCCGCGTAGTTGCAGCGCGCCGGCGGAACAGGCTTTAGCCTCTCGAAGCTCAAGGCTGGCTCCAGCAACTCGCAATTCACGCGTCGCCTGACCGCAACCCGACTTTCGTGAGCCTTGCGTACCGCCGGCATCTTGCCGGCTCTTTTGACTCACCCGCACCTTGCCTCAGCCGCTTACTGCAGCCCCACCTTGCCGCGAAGGCTGTCGTAAATCGCATTCGAGTCATACCCGACGCCAGCTTTGAACACGACCTCCGGCCTTTCAATCGTCGCGATATCCTTCGCGAGATCCCCGTCGAGTAGCACAAGATCCGCCTGCTTGCCCGCCGCAATGCTTCCGACGCGATCCGCCACGCCTAAAAACGTCGCCCCATTCTGAGTCGCGATGTGGATCGCCTCACTAGGTGTAAAACCGCCCTCGACCAGCAATTCGATTCCGCGCTGGTCGCCCAGTCCCGCGAGAGTGTGCCCGTCGCCCGTGGGGTCGCACCCCGCCATCAGCAGTCCACCCGCCGCCACAAATTCCCGCTCGAATTTCTGCTCTTTCTTGATGAGCATATCGAACGCGGGGCCCAGGTTCTCGTCCAGTGCGCGCGCGGTCATCGCCTTTGACCACGCTACCGGTGCCATCAGTTCCTGCGTTCGCCCCATCAGTCCGTGCAGCTCCATCGGCGGACGCGTTCCTCCTTCGAACACGGCGAGCGTCGAGGTCACCGCCACATGGCGCTCCACCAGCGTCTGAATCAATTTCCTAATCTCCGGACCATCCGGCTCCACTTTCGTGACGATCTCCCCAATCTCGTCGAAATAATCCGGCCCACATTTGCCGGGCTGCCGCTTCGAGTAGAGTTCGCCGTCGGGCGCGCCAAACGGCCCGTGTTCGAGGTTGTCGATCCCCATTTCCGCCGCTTCGCGAAATCCCACCGAACACAGATGCCCCGTCACTTTCATGTTCAGCTTGTGCGCTTCGTCGATTCCGGCGCGCAGTTCGTCTGGTGACACGTCCGTGTATGCTTTCACGGAAGTAAATCCTACCGAATGCCAGTAGCGCACAAACGCGCGTGCTTCTTCCGCATCCTTCACCTCGTGCAGCTGTGCGATCAACCCGGGCGCGCCTTCCAGATACGGGCTCGTCAAATAAAAATTCGGCCCCACCATTTTTCCGCTGTCCACTTGCGCCTTCACGTTCAGATCGCCGTAGGGATCCATCGACCCCGTCGTGCGCGCAGTCGTTACGCCGCTCGCGAGATACAATGGCGCAAAAGAATAAAACTGCTCGACTGCCGTGAGAGGTCCTTCGGCCGGGGAAGGAAAAAATAAATGCTCGTGCATTCCCACGAGCCCTGGGACCACGGTTTTTCCCGCTCCATCGATCACTTTCGCGCCGGAAGGAACCTGCACGCTTGCAGTTGCGCCCACCGCGGCAATTTTTCCGTGATCGATCACGATTGTCTGATCGTTCAACGCGGCTGCGCCCGTGCCATCGATCAATTCCACGTGCGTCAGCGCGATCACTGGGGCGTTCTCGCGAATGAAATCCGGCTTCGCGCCACCTTTCTGGGCGTTTGCGTTGCCTGCGACTAAAAACACAATCGCAATCGCTAATGCAAATCTGCGCATGAAGACTCTCCTCTCAACATGACGGATCGTGCTGACGCCCCAGTCAGCCGCGCGGATTGTAGTACGGCGGGCACACTCGCGTCCTTCGGAAATAACATCGAAGCAAAGGCCTAACACAGAGAACACAGAGCAGGCACAGAGAACACAGAGAGAACAGGTCCGAGCTTTCTCTATGGCCGCTGTGAATCTCCGTGTCCTCTGTGTCATGTTCCGAATTTTCATCGCTGCCGGCCCTTCGCCCCCTCCCACGCCGTGCTCGCCGCGCAAATAAACTTCGCCGTTAACTGCCCGAGTGGTACCATCCCGGCAATAGCCGTTCAGGAGCACACCATGTCCGAAGCCAATATCGCATTGATGAAACGCTGGTTCGACGAAGTCTGGAACCAGCGCCGCACTGCCACCATCATCGAACTCTTCGCGCCCGCTGGCGTCTCGCACGGCGCCGCCGAAGACGGTTCTGACCTTCACGGCCCCGGCGCATTTCTCCCGCTCTTCGAGCGCCTTGTCGGCGCTTTCCCGGACATGAAACTCACCGTCGACGATGCCATCGCGCAGGACGACAAAGTCCTCATCCGGTGGTCGATCGTAACAACACACACCGGCAACACCCTCGGCATGCCCGCCACCAACAAACGCGTCACCTTCAGCGGCATGACCCTCGCCAAAATCGCCAACGGCAAAATCATCGAAGCCTGGGACCACTGGGACAAGCTAGGAATGCTCCAGCAACTCGGCGCCGTCCCCGCGCTGGCAATAAAAGCGGCAGCGCACTAATCGCGTTGCTGCAGGGATTCCCTCGACATGAATGAGAGTCCGCCTTTTAGGGAGTTGGAGCTTCGGCTCCGACAAGAAAGAAGAACGACAAGCAATTCCCACCGCTCGGCGGTTAACTCGCCGAGCATTCTCTTTCGTTCCGGCGTGATTTCACTTTCATGTGGTGCCGCGGATGCAGCTGCTCCTCACAAAGTACAGTTCTAGGACTGCCTGTCCGTGATCTAGACGAGTAGCCAGTCGAATCATATGTCCGCGCCGTGCTACCGTAATTCGTGGCGAACGAAAAACAATTTCACTCTTCACCCCCATCGCGCGCCGTTTTCTCCCTACCCGCCCGCACCCTTGTCGGCCCGTCCCAGCATTCCGCGATACAGGTTTATTGCGCTGTTCTAATCGCGGTACCGCGATTAGAAATCCTTCTAAGGCATTGAAAACATGACTCCGCGACCCGGTCTAATCGGCGGTAAAGGGGGTTACAAGACTCTCAATTTCGCTCCCGCCGCATCCGCGAATCCACACCACTCGTCTTTCACGAGTCACAAATTACAAGTCACGAGCCGCGCTTCATTTCTTCGGCGGCAGATATTTCTTGTCAATCTTCGCGATGATCACGTAATTCGGATCGACCATCTCCGTCACGTGGATCTTGCCCACCTTCGACAGCAGCTCGTACGCGTCAAGCTCCGACAATCCGTAATCCGCATGAATCCAGCCGACGAGTTGCGTGAAGGCGATGCGCAGCGAATCGTCGAGCGGGCGGTAAATTCCCGCGGCCATAATTTCGTCGGAGTTTTCAAATCGCGGCCAATCGATCTTCTTCCCCTTGATCACCGTGACGCGCATTTTCACGCGCAGCGGCACCTCCACGGCGGTCCCTGCAATCTCGCCGTCGCCCATCGCCGCGTGCCCGTCGCCCATGTAGAGCAGCGCGCCCGGAACATTCACGGGAAGATAAAGCGTGTTGCCGACGCTCGCTTCGGGCGCGTCCATATTCCCGCCGAACTCTGCGGGAACGATCGAACTGCGCGCTTCGCCGCCCGCCGGCGCCACGCCAATGCAGCCGAGAAACGGATGCAGCGGAAATTTCACCGAGAATTTCGAGTCCAGCGCCTGGAATGTCGCCGTGCCCGCCGCATTATCGATCGGATAGAACCACACGCGCTCCGGCAGCGGCGTATGGAGCATCGGCGTGTAAAAGGTTTCGTTCAACGCGCCGAATCCCGGTGCAAACGTGCCGATACCCTGGTTCGAATCCACGTCGATCGCGAGAAACTGGATCGCGAGGGTGTCGCCCGGCTCCGCCGTCTCGATGTAAAAGGGCCCGCTGAGCGGATTGTCGCCTTTTACCAGCGCCATCGTGTCGCCGGGTTTTTGAATCGCATTGCCGAACGCGTCCACCGTATTCGTTTCGAGAGTGTCACCCGGCGCAACGCGTGCCACCGGCGCAGAAACGCTGTTGTACGTGTACTTCACGTCGTTCATCGTGGTGTGATATTTCACGACGTTCTGCGCAAGCGCAACAGACGCAAAGCACAGCGCCATCGCGAAGCCGCTCAGTATTCGAAATCTCATCGGCAATTCCTCCCGGAAATCATTCGCAAGCTCGTTTCAAGCATCTTTTACGGCGTCAGGTATTTTCTTTTTCAGAATTTCGATCAACTGGCGCACGGTAGCAGGCGCGTGGCCGGCGTAATGATTGTTCACATAAGCAAGGATCTTGATGCGGCGCTCGTGAATCTTGCGAACCGTCTCCACCCATTCAGCAAGCTCCACGCGACGGTCGACGATCACCTTGTCCCACGATTTCGTTTTTTCCTCGATACCTTTGCGATCGCCCAGCAGCCGGATGTATGTGAAATTCGAAGTGACTGCGTCGAAGCGCGAAAGGATTTCCGCCGGACGCGGCATCCAGGGATGGTCGATCAGCGCAAACGCGATTTTCCTTTCGCGAAGAACTTCAAACAACTTCGGCGTAAGCCATGTTTTATTGCGAATCTCGAGCGCGAAAGGGTAGCCTTCCGGCAGTTTCTTCACGAACGGAATCAGCCGCGCGAGAAACGCCTCGCCGTCCGGAAACGCTTTTTTGTTGAAATAGGGAAACTGAAAGAGAATTGCGCCAAGTTTTTCGCCGAGCAAATCCGCGGCGGCGAAAAAACTCCTGCATTCAACATCGCAATCCGCGAGCACTTTTTCGTGCGTAACCGTCTGCACCATCTTCAGCGAAAATTTAAAATGCGCCGGCGTCTGGCCGTACCAGCGCTTCACCATCGTCGCCGCAGGAATGCGGTAGTAAGTGCTGTCGACTTCCACCGTTCCGAATTGCTGCGAATAAAAATGCAGAAAGTCCGCGGGCTTCATCCCTTCGGGATAGAACGAGCCTTCCCAACCCGCTGCCGTGAATGCCGAAGTCCCAATCAGAATTTCAGCCATCGAGCCGCGATTCTAGACCAGACGCCGCCTCAAGCGATAGCGCCGGCTGCGATCCGCCATTCAAGATCCGACGCTGATTCGCCCTTGCCTCTCACGTTCGAATTACCGCGTCCACCAGGCCGGAAATGAGTCAAACTCAATGTTGCTGCATCCATACTGTAGCGGTTACCCTCGCCCGCCAGAGCGGCGAGGGAGGAGACTCCCAATGGCAGAGACTCTTGGCTTCATAGGCTTGGGAAACATGGGCGCGGCGATTGCCTCCAATCTGATCAAAGCAGGATACTCGCTGCGCGTATACAACCGAACGGCTTCAAAAGCGGCGAAGCTCGTCGAGAGAGGCGCGACGTTGGTGGCGAGTCCGGAAAATGTCGCGCAGCCGGGGGGAATCGTCCTCACGATGTTGTCGGACGACAAGGCGCTTGAGGAAGTGTGCCTGCCCGCGGGTTCGTTTGTGGAAAAACTTGGTGCGGGCGGCATCCATATTTCCGTCAGCACGATCGCGCCGGCCACGGCCGACCGCCTCTCCCAGCACCATGCAAGATATCACGTCGAGTATGTGGCTGCTCCGGTGTTCGGCCGGCCCGAAGCCGCCGCCGCTGCGAAGCTATGGGTGTGTACTTCCGGCGGGACGGCTGCGAAAAAACGAGTGCAACCAATTCTTGCAGCGATCAGCCAGGGAATTTTCGATTTCGGCGAAGCCATCGGCAGCGCGAATGTCGTAAAGCTCTGCGGAAATTTCATGATCGCCTCAGCCATTGAGACGATCGCCGAATCGCTCACGCTCGCCGAGAAGAACGGAATCGACAAGACTGCGATGGCCGAAATGTTCGGCAAAACTCTGTTCGCCTGCCCCATATATCAGGGCTATGGAAAACAGATCGCGGAGCAGCGATTCGAGCCGGCAGGTTTTCGGCTGGCTCTAGGATTGAAAGACGTCACGCTCGCGCTTCAGGCTGCCACCGCAAAAAACACGCCGATGCCCGTCGCGAGCTTGCTGCGGGATCGCTGGCTTTCCGCGGTGGCGAAAGGCCGCGAGAATCTGGATTGGACGGCCGTCGCGCTCGGGGTCGCTGAAGATGCCGGATTGAAAAGCGAAGGCGCGCGTTCGGCAGGTCGCAGCGCGGATTGAAATAGATCTCTCGAACATGGAAACTACTCCTGGGAGGGCGAGGATTCGTCTATGAAAGTTGTTTCGCTGAATGTCGCCATTCCGCGCACCGTAGTTTGGAAGGGGCACGAAGTTCGCACCGGTATTTTCAAAGAGCCGGTGGATGGCCCGGTGATGATGCGGCGCCTGAACTTTGACGGCGACCGGCAAGCCGATCTCACCGCCCACGGCGGCCCGCAGAAAGCGGTCTATGCATATCCTTCGGAGCATTATCCGTTGTGGAAGAATGAGCTGACGGAAATGGCCTTGCCGTGGGGCATGTTCGGTGAAAATCTCACCACGGAAGGAATGAGTGAGGAAACAACAAATATCGGCGACAAATACCAAATCGGCGAAGCGATCGTAATGGTCGCGCAGCCCCGCACCCCCTGCTTCAAACTGGCGCTGAAGTTCAATCGCGATGACATGTTGAAAAAGATGCTGAGCAACGGGCGTTCCGGTTTTTATTTTTCGGTAGTGCAACAAGGCATGGTGCAAGCGGGAGATTCAATCGAAAGAATCCACGAAGACCCCGACAAAATATCCATCGCGGACTTTAACCGCCTCTATCGCGACGGCGGAGGCCAGAATCCAGACCTGCTGCGCCGTGCGGCAAACCTGGAGATCGTCCCTGAAAACTGGCGCTCCTATTTCCTTGAAGAATTAAACTCCCTCGAGCGCGCCTCTTGAAGGGAAGCAACGTGAAGCCCCGCCGATCTTCGCTGCTGGATACCACCTTCCACACCGGAATCGCGATCAAAGGATTCGACGGCGTCCTCGAAATGATTGGCGGCGTGCTGATCTGGTTTATGAAACCCAGTTCGATGAACGGCATCTTCCGCTTTGCTTCGATGCACGACCTCCCCGGCAAGTATGACGACAAGCTTCTCGCGCAACTCCTGCACCTCACCCAGACTCTGGCAAACGGCGGCAAGGTTTTTGCGTCGATCTACCTGATCACTCACGGGCTCTCGAAAGTCATTCTCGTGGTGGCGCTATGGCTCAATAAACTCTGGGCATATCCACTGACGATGTTTGTGTTTGCCGTCTTTTGCGTCTATCAAATACACCGGTACACCCACACGCATAACATTTGGCTCGTTGTGCTGACGGTTTTCGATCTGCTTCTCATTTACCTGACGTGGCGGGAATTCAAGCAGAAAAAACAGGCAGGGACCAAGTCAGCCGGAGCGCAAATGCAACTCCCGGCGCCCAACCGTTCGAAGTGACGCAGCGAAAGTTTTTCCTGCCAAATTTCCCCGTGAAGTGATAATGGATACAGCGGCAGAGTTCGCCGGCCCGACACACGTTCCTCATTCCTAATCGTTGGAGGTGGATCCGTGGGCTTGGATACCTCGCGCGGCAATGCTGCCGTCTTGACTCCGCCCGTTGTAAATCGCTGGGTGCAGCTCGTTTGGGGAATGGTGGCCATGGCGGCCATCGCCAATCTTCAGTATGCGTGGACGCTTTTCACCAAGCCTCTCACGGCCAGCCTTCACCTCACGCTTCCGATGGTTCAATGGGCTTTCTCGGGATTCATCCTCGCTGAAACCTGGCTCGTCCCGTTCGAAGGATGGCTGGTGGACAAGTTCGGGCCGCGACTGATGCTCGCGTTCGGCGGAGTGCTGGTGGGGGTGGGATGGGTAGGCGCCGGCCACGCGGCGACTGCCGCGGAATTAATCGCGATCTATTCAGTCGGCGGGATCGGAGCCGGGATCGTCTATGGCGGCACTGTCGGCAACGCGCTGAAATGGTTTCCCGATCACCGGGGATTGTGCGTTGGACTGACGGCTGGTGCGTACGGAGTCGGCACAGCTCTCACCGTGGCTCCGATCGCGAAAATGATTAAGACTTCCGGATACGCGCACGCGTTCGTGACGTGGGGAATCGTGCAAGGCGTCGTCGTGATCGTCGCAGCTTTATTTCTTGCCAAGCCGCCGTCCGATTGGTCTCCTCCCGGCTGGGCGGAGAAGCAAGCGCGCACCGACAATCGCGTCCGAGCTTCAGGCGTGAACATGACGCCGGCGCAAATGATTCGCACGCGGTCATTTTGGATTATCTATCTGATGATGACGATTCTCGCGTTCGGTGGTCTCGTGGTGACCGCCCAACTGTATCCGATCGCATCGTTCTATCACGTGGATCAGGTCGCCGTGGCTTTCGGGATGTCTGCGCTGGTGCTCGCGATCGAAGTGAATCGAGTGCTGAACGGACTGACGCGGCCGTTTTGGGGCTGGGTATCGGATCACATCGGGCGAGAGAACGCGATGTTCATCGCATTTGCGCTCGAAGCGGTTGCCGTCTTTGGGTTGCTGCAGTTTATCCGGCGCCCTGTGTGGTTTATTTTGCTTTCTGGATTGTGCTTTTTTGCATGGGGCGAGATTTTTTCGCTGTTTCCGGCGATTACCGGCGATCTTTTCGGCAGGACGTGGGCTACGACAAATTACGGAATCGTGTACACGGCGAAAGGGCTGGCTTCGATTTTTTCCGGACCGATCGCGGCCGCCGTCGGGACCGGCAAGATGGGATGGGTGCCCGTTTTCTGGATGATGATTGTCTGCGACATCGTGGCCGCGTTCATGGCGCTATTCTGGCTGAAGCCGGTGGCGGCGCGGACGATTGCAGACGCGGAAAGAAATTCATCGTCCGCGGCTTCGGCTGCTGTTTCCATTTCCTAGCAAGCGGATGCCGATAGCCTGCCTGGGCAGCGCTCGCGGCTATTTTTGGCGGGTGATGGGTTGCGGGAGTTTTTCCTTAACTTCGGCCTCCGAGATCAGAACATGAAGCGTTTTGGCTCGTTCGAGCGCTTCTTCCACGCTATTGCAGATGTTTTCCGCTCCGACGTGTTGCTCGAATTCAGCCTGCTTCATCAGCCGCGCCGGCTGTTCGCGCGCGCCGCATAGAATCAATTCCCTTCCGGACCTATGTACCACGTCAGCGAGTTTTTCGAGCGCCTGGAGGCCGGTGGCGTCAATGGCGGTCATATTCCGCAGCCGCAGGATGACGATCTCGGGCAGATCCCCAATCTGTGAAAAAATCTCTTCAATCTTGTCGGTAGCGCCAAATAGAAACGGCCCGTGAATTCGGAAAATCGTCACATACCCAGGAATCTCTTTGTGTTGAAGAATATGCGCGTAGCCCTCGCGAACGTATTCGTCGGTCACCTGAGAGACCGTCGTTGTCGAGGTCACTTTGCGGATGAACACGAGAGCGGCGAGAATCATCCCCACTTCCACGGCGACGGTGAGATCGGCGAAGACTGTAAGGAAAAATGTCACCGCCCACGTCCCAACCTCCAGACGCGATAGTTTAAGCAGCTCCGGAATTTCCCGCCATTCGCCCATGTTGTACGAGACTACGAACAATATCGCCGCCAGCACTGAGAGGGGAATAAACCGCGCCAGCGGCGCCGCAAATAGCACGATGGCAAGAAGCGTGAGTGCGTGCACCATCCCGGCGACAGGAGTCTTTGCCCCGGAGCGGATGTTGGTGGCGGTGCGGGCGATCGCGCCAGTCGCCGGCAATCCTCCGAATAGCGGCGAAAAAATATTGGCAACACCCTGGGCTACGAGCTCGACGTTCGGGTTGTGCTTGTCGCCGCTCATGCGGTCTGAAACCACGGCGGACATCAGCGATTCAATCGCGCCTAACATTGCGACGGTAACGGCCGGCGAGATCAAGGGCCTGAGAAGATCGAAACGGAACTGCGGTATCTGCAGTTTCGGCAAGCCGGCAGGGATTCCGCCGAACCGCGTCCCGATCGTTTCAACCGGCAGCTTGAGAATTGCTACCAGTGCGGTGCCCACGAAAAGAGCCACGATGTAACCGGGGACTCTCTTTACGCACCGCGCGAACACAAGAATCAGGACGAGCGCGAGAACGCCGAGCGAGGTTTCCAGCACCGAGAACGTGCCGAAATTGCGGGCGAGCGCTTCCCCGCGCGCCAGGAAGTCACCCGGGACTTTGTCTATTTTGAGTCCAAAGAAATCTTTGATCTGCGTGCTCGCTATAATTACGGCGATCCCGTTTGTGAATCCGACGACCACCGGCCGGGGAATATACTTCACCGCCGAGCCGAGTCCGGTGACTCCGAGTACCACGAGCAGCACGCCCGCCATCAGCGTGCACATGTACAAGCCGTCCAGGCCGTGCCTGGCGACGATGCCATACACAACTACGACGAAAGCACCGGTGGGTCCGCCGATCTGCGTCGTGGAGCCCCCCAGAGCTGAAATCAAAACGCCGGCGACGATTGCGGTATAGAGCCCCGCCTGCGGGGGCACGCCCGAAGCGATTGCGAAAGCCATCGCAAGCGGCAAAGCCACGAGCCCAACCGTGATTCCCGCGATGACATCGGCGGAGAATTTGGATGCATTGTAGCCCTTGAGGCACTGCACCGATTTCGGAAGCCAGTCGTTGAGATTCATCTCGTTTTCATTCCGCGCGGTAACGGCCGCGCGGTCCCAGTATAGGCGAGCATCGATTAGCGAAGTGGTGCCGGGGCGCAGGCGAGGAGCAAAAGAGGCACTGTCGAGGGATGGCGCGCAAAAATCAAACAACTCGAAATCGCGCTGGCTAAAACGAGAGCGATGCGGGACATGCTCCAAGCAATGACGATCTGCCGCTGCCGCAATCTCGAGCAGTGCACGCGGGACCTGGCCCAAAATCAGAGCCGATGGCGTTGGAGCAATCGAAACGGTAGTTCTCTAAACATCAGCGCAGAGACGCCTGAATTCTTCTGCGCTAACGACCTACGACAGATCGCTGGTGCTTATGTCGAGCGGAAGCGAACGCATTCGTTTTCCGGTGGCGGCAAAAATTGCGTTTGCAATCGCGGGCGCCACGGGCGGCACTCCCGGCTCGCCGATTCCAGTGGGCCTTTCCGCGGACTTTACGATGTGCACTTCGATTTTTGGCATTTCGCGCATGCGAGTGGGCTCGTAATCGTCGAAATTGCCCTGCTCGACTCTTCCATTCTTCAAGGTAACCTGATTGCGCAGCGCGATCGATTGAGCGAAGCCAATTGCGCCTTCGATTTGCGCCGTCACAACGTCGGGATCGATCGCGACGCCGCAATCGACGGCCGCCACGATGCGCTCGACTTTGATCTTGCCGGCATTCATCGAAATTTCGGCGACCATCGCGACCGTTGTGTTGAAGGAATGGTGGGATGCAAAACCGCGCGCGCTTCCAGCGGCTACGGCATTGCTCCATCCCGCTTTCTCGGCCGCGAGCCGGACCACTTCCGAGTGGCGCGGCTGCTGCGCGAGTAATTCCAGGCGAAAAGCCACCGGATCTTTTCCTGCGAGGTGCGCGAGTTCGTCGATCATTGTTTCCATCACAAACGCAGTGTGCGTGTGACCCACGGAGCGGAACCAAAGAACTGTGACGGGAGTTTTTGGGTGGTGGACATCAATTGCAAGATTTGAAATTCCGTAGGGAGTGTCGACAATTCCTTCGATCGCGCTGTTATCGACTCCGTCTTTCATCGCCATCCCTTCAAGCGAAGTCCCGGCGAAGATTGATTTGCTTACGACGGTATGCTGCCAGCCGGAAATGTGTCCCTCTGCGTCGATTCCCGCCTTCACGCGATGCAGCACCATCGGCCGGTAGAAACCACCCTTGATATCGTCCTCGCGCGTCCACACCACATGGACGGGAGCGCGGCCATTGATCGCTTTCACCACTTCAGCCATTTCCGCTGTCCAGTCAGCGACTGTACATGCGCGCCGCCCAAAGCTGCCGCCGCCAAGAAGCGTGTTGATCTTCACCTGCTCAGGCTTCATGCCGAGAATTTGCGCGGCGACGATTTGATCGAGCGTCTGGAGCTGCGAGCCAGACCAGATTTCCGCGCCGTCACTCCGAAGTTCGATCACGCCGTTCATCGGCTCCATGGGCGCGTGCGCGAGAAACGGAAACCGGTACTCGGCTTCGAATGTCTTCGTAGCTTTCGCCAATCCGGCGGAAGCATCGCCGCGACTGGGAGCTGCAAGGCCCGGTTGCTTCGACATCTGCTGGTACGAATCGAAGATTTCGGCGGTCGAGCGCGTTTCCGCGTTTGTTGCGTCCCAAGTGACTTTGAGCGCATCGCGCCCGCGGATTGCCGACCAGGTATCTTTCGCGAGCACGGCGACTGCCGATGAGATTTGAACCACGTCGACAACGCCATCCACTTTTTTTGTTTCGGTGGCATCGAACGAGGCGACTTTGGCCCCGAACTGGTCGGGACGCTTCAAGACTGCGGTGAGCATTCCCGGGCGGTGAATATCGAGCGCGAAAATCGCTTTGCCCGTGGTTTTGCCGGGAGTGTCGAGCCGGGAAACGCGCGTGCCGATCAACGTCCAGTCTTTCGGCGCTTTGAGAGGGACTTCGGTTGGCACGGGCATGCGCATCGCGTCACTCGCGAGTTCGCCGAGAGTGGCTTTGTGTCCGGAGCCTGCGTGAATCACGATGCTTTTTTCCACTGTGATTTCGGATGCCGGTACATTCCATTTTGCCGCCGCGGCAGAAACAAACATCATTCGCGCCGCCGCTCCCACTTTGCGCATCTGTTCCCACGATTCGGCCATCGAACTCGAACCGCCTGTGCCCATGAGCGGGCCGAACAATAGATTGTTGTAAAGCCGGGCATCGGCGGGAGCGAATTCGAAGCGGACGGTCGACCAATCGGCGTTGAGTTCCTCGGCGACCATTGTCGCGAGGCCTGTGGTGACGCCCTGTCCCATCTCAAAATGTTTGCTCAGGACGGTGAGCGAATTATCGGCGCCGATTTTCAGGAATACGTTGGGATCGTAAACCGCGGGAGACCCGCCAGGTTGAGCGTGTGCCGCGCCCGGAAATGAAACGTACGTGCCGATGATGAACGAGCCGGCTGCAACCGCGGCGGTTTTCAGAAAGTCGCGGCGGGATGCGTTGAAGCTGTCGGAATTTGCGACGTTCGATCTGCTCATTTCTCTGATCTCCTACGCGAGCGATTTCGCGGCTTCGTGAATCGCGTGGCGGATGCGCACGTATGTGGCGCAGCGGCAGATGTTGCCTTCCATGCTGAGATCGATATCTTCGTCGGTGGGAGTTTTGTTTTCGTTGAGCAGCGTGATGGCGGACATGATTTGTCCCGACTGGCAGTAACCACATTGCACCACGTCGAGGCGCTGCCACGCGCTCGTCACTGCGTCCGCAACTTTTCCGGAGACGGCTTCAATCGTGATGATTGTTTTCCCAGCGGCGTCGCCCACCATAATTGAACAGGAACGAGCGGCTTGTCCGTCGATGTGGACCGTGCACGCGCCGCACATCGCGCGGCCGCAGCCAAACTTCGTCCCGGTGAGATGCAGTCTGTCGCGCAGCGCCCACAGCAATGGCATTTCCGGGTTCACGTCGAGTTCGTGCGACTCGCCGTTCACCTTCAAAGTGATCATTTTGACCTCCATCGAATTTCCGCTCGCAGCGTTGCGGGAAGCTGCATCGATTGCGGGCTGCCGTTCGCTCGAATTAATTCGGGCAAGCCATTCCGCCCGCCACCCAGATTTTCATGTACTCCACAACTTTTTCGTGCGGGATGGGAACGGGCTCGCGGCCTTTGCCCGGATTCCAGCCATAAAGAACGAGCGGTTCGTCTTCCATATGCTTGATCAATGCTTCGCCATCGCGATTGCCGTTGAGCTTCGGATCTTTCACCGAACGGCACAGATCGCCGGCCGACAACCCCTGCCAGAGCATCGAAACGGGTGCAAGCTGCCAGTGAAGTCCGCCGGGAGTTCCGGAGGTGGGATTATTTCCGATATCGTTGTGGCAATTGCCGCAGCGCATTGCGCCGACGCCGTGGCCATCGGTGCCGCGAACGACGCGAGGAACGTGAGTTCTGCGCGTGTCGCCCTGCAGCGGAGAAGTGAGCTGATGGCAATTCAGGCAACGCGGATTCTGGAGAACGGCGGCAATTTGCGTCCAGGCGGCGAGGCTTGCGTTTTGATCCGCGCGATTCGATGCTTTTCCCTCTGCGTCCATGGATCGGGGAGCCAGGGTAACCGCGGCAAGGATCGCGAGTGCTGCGAAGGTCGTATGTCGAAAACGGGATTCTGAATTCAGCATCGGCGCCTCCACCACGCATATTACAACGCGACTGGGGCTGCGCTCATCAGGTTTTCTCTGTAAGTCGATGCCCGGCGCCGAATTTGAATGTTGCTTTCACTCAGGCGACGGGCTTCACCGATTCCATGAGGCCGAAAAATCCTTCGGCGAGAGTAGGATGGATGTAGACAGCGCCCTTCAGCACGGTGTAAGGCGCGTCCGCCAGAATCAGTGCGCCGAGAATCTGAACGAGTTCCCCGCCTTCGATTCCGAGAATCGATGCTCCAAGGATGCGGTCTGTTTCGGCATCGATGATGATCTTCATGAATCCAACCGTTTCGTCGCGCTCGATCGCGCGGGCAACGCTGGACATTGGAAACGAGCCGATTTTGAGTTTTCGGCCCGTGGAGCGCGCTTCTTTTTCAGTCATACCGACGCGGCCGAGCTGAGGATCGGTGAACAGCGAATACGGAAGATAGCGATCTTCGATCGTTAGGTTTTTATTCTCGACGATATTGGCGTAAACGATTTGATAGTCGTTGTAAGAAATGTGCGTGAACGCCGGACCGCCTTTCACGTCGCCAAGCGCCCAGATTCCCGGCACGTTTGTCTCGAGACGGCCATTCACTTGTATGAATCCGTGAGGATTTAGCGCGACGCCCGCTTTTCCAAGATCGAGTTCGGCGGTGTTGGGAATGCGTCCGGTGGCTGCGAGCAGATGGGATCCGCGAATCGTCGAAGTCTGTCCATCCGAAACAAAAGTGAGAGCGAGCTGTCCTTGCTGCTTTTCTATTTTCGTCGCACTCGCATTCAGATGGAAGGCGATGCCTTCGGCTTCGAGCGCTTTCTGGAGAGCGTTTGCGACGTCCATGTCTTCACGCGCGAGCAGCTGATACCCGCGATGAATAATCGTGACGCGGCTGCCAAATCGCCGAAACATCTGTCCAAATTCGAGGCCGATGTAGCCTCCGCCGAGAACAATCAGGTGGTCGGGAATTTCCTGCAGCTCCATCAGCGATTCGTTCGTAAGGTAGCCTGCCGTGGCGACGCCCGGAATGTGCGGTTCACTCGGACGTGTGCCGGTGTCGATGAAGATTTTGTCGCTTTCGAGCACTTCATCCCCGACTTGGATTTGCCGCGGAGACAAGAAGCGGGCAGCGCCGCGATACAGTCGTAGTTTTGGGTGTTTGTCGATGCGGCGCTGCTGGCCATCGCGAAAATTCTGAACCACAGCATTCTTGCGCGCGACGATTGCGGGCAGATCGACGGTGACGCCGGTGGTGTTGACGCCCCACTTGCTCGCGTTGCGCGCGTAGTGCGCCACTTGAGACGAAGCGACCATCGTTTTTGTGGGCGTGCAACCGGTGTTGATGCACGTGCCGCCAAGATGCGATTTTTCAATCAAGGCGACGGTCCAGCCATGTTCCGTAAGTGCAGAGGAGAGGGGATTTCCTGCCTGGCCGGAGCCGATGATGATCGCGTCATATTTCATTCTTGGTCCTCGCGAACTTCAACGCGCTGAGCTCGAACTATTTCTTTTTGCCGAAGATCGAAGTGATGGACTTTGTTTTTTCCTGAAAGATTGCCCTGCTGGCCTGCAGAGTTTCACTGACGCCTCTTATCGCGCGATACGTGCAAAGGCCTTGTGTCCCTTGGAGCAGGAAGTATATGCCGGGCGCGAGAGCGATTCCTAGCGAGCGAGCGAAATCGGCGGCTTCTACGAATCGCCGGTCACAGTTGAAAGATTTGCGAGGAGCTACGTGGAACTTTCCGCCAAAGGCAGCGACACTTGAAATCGCGTGTCGCCGGGTTTCGAGTTTACCTGGATGCTTCCTCTATGTTTTTTCACGATGCGCTGCACTGTATCGAGGCCAAGGCCGGTTCCTTCGCCTACTGCCTTGGTGGTGAAGAATGGCTCGAAAATGTGCGACTTCACGTCGTCCGGAATTCCCGGGCCGTTGTCCGTGATTTCCACGACGACGCAATTGTCCTCGCGAAACGTCCGCACGTGTAGCTTGCCCTCGCCACCCATGGCGTCAATCGCGTTGTCAATAATGTTCGTCCACACCTGATTGAGCTCACTTCCAAACGAATTCACAAGCAGCGGAATTTTTTGATAGTCGCGCTCCACGGTGACCCCGCGCTTGAGCTTGTGATTCAAGATGGTCAGCGTCGTCTCAAGGCCTTTGACGATGTCCACGTTTTGCAGCGGCGTCTGGTCCATGTACGTATATTCTTTGATGGCGCGGACAAGATCGGATATCCGCGCCGTGCCGCTCTCGATCTCGTTCAGCAGCGTTGCGACTTCCACCGACGCCGCGATCCTTACCAGCGCGGCGCGAGCGGTATCCGCATCGAGGATCGCGAATAGAGATTCAAGCGCTTCCGGCTTGACGTTGTTTCGCGCGAGGTCTGCTGCCATCTGCCACAAGTCGTTCTGACCGTGACTGCGGAGCAACGAATCGATCTGCTCTTCGAGATCGCTCACAGCGAGAGGGTCCGGCGGCACTTCATCGGTTTTGGCAAATGCAGTTTCGAGCTTTTCGATTTCTGCTCTCTGCGCGGCGGTGAGATCACGGCTTCCCAGTTCGTGGCTGGCATTGCGAATCTTCGAGAGGACCTCGCGCAATTGACTGGCGGCACGCTTCGCGGCGGAGGCTGGGTTATTGAGCTCATGCGCCAGTCCTGCCGAAAGCTTTCCCAGGGAAGCCAGCCTGTCCCGCTGCTGTTCGACGCGAGTGGTTTCTCGGACCCGGTCGGACAGGAACCCTACGAGGCGCGCGGTCAATTCCGGCATTTTCTGTACAAGTTCGGGGAACAAAGAAGCCGGGAATTTCAGGATCCGCCCTGCGGCGAGCGTTCGAAAGGTTACGCTGAACCGTTTCATCCGGGAAAAAGGTAAGACCCCGGTGACGTCCCCGGCTTTCGCTGGATATGTGACTGTATCCCCGCCCAACTCACCGCGCCACTGAAACTGACCTTCGAGAATCACAACCATCCAGTCCGCGGGATCACCCTGGCGGATAAAAGTATCCCCTACCGCTACATGAAGTTCTTGCGATTTGCTGAGGAACCAATCGAGCTGATCATCGGGCAGATCAGCGAATGCCGGCACGCGAAGGAGTTCAGCTTTTTCGACCATTTAGACTTTACTCAAATATTGATGGATGAATTGAACGGCGACTGATCCTTCACCGACTCCTGAAGCCACCCGTTTCACTGAGCCGTGACGCACGTCGCCCACAGCGAATATGCCGGGGACATTTGTTTCGAGCAGAAAAGGATCTCTGTCGAGCCCCCATCCTTTCGGGCGTTCTCCGTCGCGAATTAGGTCGGGTCCCGTAAGGATGAAACCGCGTTCGTCGCGCTCGACGACGCCGGCCAGCCAGTCGGTCCTGGGCAGCGCGCCGATAAAAATAAACATCGCGGTTGCCGGCACGCGATCGATCTTGTTGGTATCGGAACAAAGAAATGAAATCTCTTCCAGATGCGTTTCGCCGTGAGCTTCGGCGACGCTGGCGTTCGCCCAGAGCTGAATGTTGGGTACTTCCTTGATCTGGTCGATGAGATATTGCGACATGGTGCTCGATAGCGAACTGCCGCGCACGACGATAAAGACACGTTCGGCGTACTTCGCGAAATTCATGGCGGCTTGCCCTGCGGAATTTGCGCCGCCGATTACGTACACAGTTTCGCCCTTGCAGGACAATGCTTCCGTCGCCCCGCCGCCGTAGTAAACGCCGGCCCCCTGCAAGCGGTCTATCCCGGGAGCTTCGAGCCTTCTCCATTGCACGCCGGTGGCAATCATCAGTGCGTGGCACGAAATCTCGGTGCCATCTGCGAGTTTGACGATTCGGTACGGCCCTTCCGTCCGCACATTGAGTGCTTCCTGCGGCGACAAAATTTCAACGCCGAACCGCTGCGCTTGGACAACTGCGCGGCGAGCGAGATCGCCACCGCTCAGTCCCATCGGGAATCCCAGGTAATTTTCGATGCGCGAACTCATGCCGGCTTGTCCACCGGGAGCTTCGCGCTCGATCATGACCGTGTGCAATCCTTCGGACGCGCCGTAAACGGCCGCGGCCAGTCCTGCCGGCCCGCCGCCGACGATTGCCAAGTCGTAAAAATTGGTTTGCGCGCGAGTTTTCAATCCCACGCGTTGCGCAACTTGCGAGGGAACGCTATCAAGGAGCTTCGTGCCGTCGGGAAAAAGTACAACAGGTAGATTCGACGATTCTGGGCCCAGGACTTCGAGAAGCCGCTTCGTTTCCGGATCGTTGGAAGAAAGCTCTGCGTCGATCCATTGATAAGGAACGCGATTGCGCGCCAGAAAATCCCTCAGTTCGTAGGACTTTGGCGACCAGCGCGTACCGAGCACGCGGATGCCTTCGAATTTTGGCCGGTACGAGGCTTGCCAGTCGTCGAGCAGATCATCCAATTGCGGATAGAGGTGCTCGCTGGGAGGATCCCACGGCTTCAAGAAGAAATAATTGATGCTGGCTTCGTTGATTGCGCCAATCGCTGCGTTCGTATCAGCGTAGGCGGTAAGCAAGGCGCGTTTCGCTTCGGGGAAGAGATGCATTGCCTCCTGCAGAAACGTGACGCCATCCATGTGCGGCATTCGTTGGTCGGCGAGAAGCAACGCGACACTATCATTGCGCAGCTTGAGTTGTTTCAAGAGAGTGAGCGCCGCTTCGGGAGAATCACTGCCGATCACGCGGAATTCAGCGCCGTATTTCGTACGCAAATCGCGCTCAATGGCGCGCAAGACGTCGGAGTCGTCGTCAACACTCAGTAGAACTGGTTTCGCCATGATGGGTCCCCATCTTTGATGCCGGAATAGTATTGGACGAGTCGGCAATTTCAACAAGCAGGATGTCCGAAACCCGGCCACCGCGCCAGGAAAGGGTGGGCACATCCCTAAGCGCGATGATTGACTTCTGTTTGCGCCGAAGTATCATAGCGGGAGAGGGCAAGGAGTTCGCCCTTTAACCGCTGTCCCTTCTATGCCGGGACAGATGATGACTCCTGACAAGGATCCTTGTCGCGGTGTCATGTCCCCGGCAACGATCCCATACATGCAACTAGGCAAGGGCTGTGATGCAAAATGTTTGGGCATTGGCGTCTTTGTGGGTCGGATCTTCTGCCACTCAGAGCAGCGACGCCGCGAGGAAAAGATGTTCCAGACCTTGAGCGCGCTGATGCACCATACGCACCTGAGACGGTTCTAAGATCGTCTGGGGAATTCGAAGGAGGAAATCAGGCTCGTTACTATGACCAAATACTTCATGGTAGCAATCGGCGGTGGATTGGGTTCCGTATTGCGTTTTTGGGTCGGAAGCCAGGTGAGCAACCGGCTCACCACCCGATTTCTTGCCGGCACATTCGTCGTCAACATGACGGCGTGTTTTTTAATTGGTTTCGTCACCACGCTTCTGGCGGAAAACACGAGTTGGAGTCTCAACTGGCGATATTTGATTCCGATTGGATTTATCGGGGGCTACAGCACGTTTTCCACGTTCGAATTTGAGACTTTTCGCGTCCTGCAAGACGGCGAGCTTCTGATTGCCGGATTGAACGTGGTCCTCAGCGTGGTCGTCGGTTTCGTCTCGGTGTGGCTGGGCGTTGTCGCCGGAAAGACGATCCAGTGAAAAGAGAATCAGCGGAGAGCGGGGACGGGCCCTGAGCCATTATTTTCACAATTTGCACGACGCGGAATGTAGAACGAGGAGGAAGGAACCATGATGCAAGCCGGACCTGCGAAGAAAGTCACGATCTATGTTGGTCAGGACCGCCAATACCACGGCGAATCCCTGTACGCCGCGATCCTGGAATTCCTCTTTTATCGCAAAGTCTCTGGAGCCAATGTCATTCGTGGCGTCGCCGGGTTTGGCGCAGACCACCATCTCCACACCGATCGAATCCTGGTGCTCACAGAAAACCTTCCCATGAAAATCGAGTTCATCGAAACGCACGAAAAGGTGGAGGAGCTGCTTCCGAAATTGCACGAGATGGTAGGAACCGGCCTGATTGAAATTCAAGATACGACGGTCGTGAAGCCTTCTGAGATTTCCGCGAAGCCCTCCATTCGGGAAGGCACGCCTCCCTTGAAAAGCCAGGGTAAAGCCAAACTGATGCGGATTTTTGTCGGAGAGAACGACAAATGGAACGGCAAGCCGCTGCACACAGCGCTCATCGAGAGTATGCGGGCGAACGACGTAGCCGGCGTCACCGTCTATCAGGGGATTCTCGGCTATGGAGCCAATCGCAGAATTCGCAAAGACACCGCGCTCCATCTTTCTCACGATCGGCCCATCATGTTGTCCGTGGTGGATACCGAGGAACGGCTCCGCGCGTTCCTCCCGGTCCTCGATGCCATGGTGCAGCAGGGGCTGGTGGTTTTCTCCGACGTGGAAATTATCAAGTACACACACAATTATCAGGAAACCGAACGCAGAAAGGCGGTGCGCCCATGAAGCTCGAAGGCGAAGCCAAGATGCTGCGGATTTATTTCGGTGAAAATGACAAGTGGAAGGACAAGCCTCTCTACCTCGCCATTGTCGAAAAGAGCCGGGAACTGGACATTGCCGGCGCTACGGTGTTTCGAGGCATCGAGGGATATGGCGCCAGCACACTCATTCACCGGTCGCACCTACTGTCGTTCTCATCGGACGCACCCATCATGGTCAGCGTCATCGATTCCGAGGAGAACATTCAGAAGCTGCTGCCTTTTCTCGATGAGATGGTGGATGAGGGCCTGATTGCGATGTCTGAGGTCGAAGTCATTAAATACGTGCATCAGGACGGCACTCGCTCGGAATGAGCCAAGGTGTGGAAACGGTTGAGAACGTCTTGTTTGCTGCAGGCGGAAGGATGCCGACACTCGGGACCTCGAGCGAAATAATCATTGGCCGCGGAAGGGGAATCCGCCGCCTCCGCTGGTGCGTAGGAAATTCCAGACGCTCAAAGTCTTCCTCTAGGACCAGATGATCGTAAATACCGAATATGCCGAAATTTCTCTTCCTGGGTCGCCGATGCGAACTTTCGTCGCCTCGCCCAAGGCGGAAGGGCGATATCCAGGCATCTGGTGCTATTCCGACATTTTTCAACTCACGCCGCCGCTTTTGCGATTCTGCGTGCGGTTGTCCGGTTACGGATTTGTGGCCGCCGCGTCGGAAATCTATCGCCGCATCGAGCCGCCGGGAACGGTAATCCCGTTTGATGACGCCGGACGGACACGCGGCCAGCAAGACGCAGCGAAAACTCCTGTGGCACATTTCGATGCCGATTGCCGCGCGGGTCTGGACTGGCTCTCGAAACATCCCCAGGTCGCGCCCGGAAAAATCGGAGTCGTGGGTTTTTGCATCGGCGGCCATCTCGCCTTCCGGGCGGCGTTCCAGCCCGATGTGCGCGCTACGGTCTGTTTCTACGGTACGGGGATTCATGACGGCAAGCTTGGCGAGGATGCCGACGCCGGATCGCTCGCCCGCGCAAAGGAAATTCGCGGCGAACTCTTGATGATATTTGGCACGAAGGACCCGCACGTTCCCGAGGCTGGCCGCGAAACGATTGACCGGGCACTGGAAGCATCCGGAATCCGTTACAAGACCCTGCTGTACCCTGCCGAACACGCCTTCACCCGCGATGAAGGCCCGCGGTTCGATCCGGAAGCGACCGACCTCGCGTTCGCGGAGATGATTCGTATATTCCGCCAGGTTTTCCACGATTGAAATCGCGAGTGCACCGCCACCTTGCGTTCGTGGTGGTGAAGGTTGAAATCGTAGCGCGTTGACAAGCTGTTCTACGGCACCTAGAATCGCGCGGCAGGCGTTGTCGTGTGCGAGACTAAGCGCGAGTGGAAGCAGGCCATAGCAGTCTTCAACGGAGACAGCCATCACGCCAGGAACGGCCAAGCCCAAAATAGCGATTGTGGATGACGACGCGGGGTTGCGCGCGAAGATTGCGTCCGCGCTGCGCTCGGATTTCGAAGTTCTGGAGGGCGAGGACTACGAAGCCGCGGTGAAGCTCCTCGAAGAGCGCGGGCTGGACGTCCTGCTCCTTGGGCTGCCAATCGCTTCCGGCGGAGTGAAAGAGTGCACGGATCTGCTGTCGAGGCTCGAAGGCAGCGAGATCGACACACTCGTGATCGTGCTGAGTTCGGACGAGAAGAAATCGAGCGCGCTCAAGGTAATCGACGCGGGTTCGTACGACTATTTCATCAAGCCCATCGATACGGACGTGCTGCGGCATTTGCTCGAGCGCGCGGTTGAAAAACTGCACATCCAGCGCGAAAACCGCCTGCTGCGCCAGGAAATCAGCCGTAAGAACGCGCTAGGCGACCTAATCGGCACCACCGATTCGATGCGGCACGTGTTCGATTCGATCAAGCGTATGGCCCGCGCCACGACGAACGTAATCATCCGCGGCGAAAGCGGCGTAGGCAAAGAATTGGTGGCGCGCGCGCTTCACGAGCAGAGCCCGCGGCGGAGCAGGGCTTTCATCAGCGTGAATTGCGCGGCTCTACCCGAGGGGCTGATGGAAGCGGAGCTTTTCGGCTACGAAAAAGGCGCGTTTACCGGAGCAGTGGGAACGAAAGAAGGCCGAGTCGAGCTGGCTCATCAGGGAACGCTTTTTCTCGATGAGATTGCGACGCTCACGCCGCCGCTACAAAGCAAACTGCTGAGAGTGCTCGAGGACAGGTCGCTCACCCGCCTTGGCGGCAAGAAGCAAATCAAAGTGGACTTCCGGCTCGTCAGCGCGACGAATGAAGATCTGGAAGCGATGGTGAAAGACGGCAGGTTCCGCGAAGACCTCTACTACCGCATTCACGTGGTTCCGATTTTCGTCCCAGCATTGCGCGAGCGCGTCGAAGATATCCCGGTGCTCGCGGAGTATTTCGTGAGCATCTATTGCGCCGCGAACAGTTTTCCAGCCAAACGCATCTCAGAAGATGCGATGCAAGCGCTGAAGCGCTACCCGTGGCCCGGAAACGTTCGAGAGCTCGAGAACGCAATTCAGCGGATCGTAATCATGACCGACGGAGACATTGTCGAGCTGAGTGACCTGCCCGCCGAGATGGTTCAGGCGGCTGCCCGCGACAAAGGAAAGGCGCGGTCGCTGGGAGCCGGGATCAACCTCGACAAGGAGCTTGAAGCGATCGAGCGCCGCTGGGTGAACGAAGCGCTCGAGCAAGCGAAGCAAGTGAAGTCGGACGCGGCGCGATTGCTCGGAGTCGACCGAAACCGCTTGAACTATCTTTGCCGGAAGTACGACTTGTAAAGCCGCTGCGCTGGCGCGCTTCGTAACAGTCCGCTGGAAGCCGTTCGCGCCGCGATCCACAGCAAGAAAATGGTGAAAAATTCACCAACGTTGATTAAGTCAATGCCACGGAGTGCTCGGGAAAGTGAAGCGAAATCAGCACTCCGGACGAAATACACATTCCATGACACTTACGGGAGCGCGTGGCAAACGTCGCGAATGGCGAACTGATTGCATATAAGAATGCATCGCCCCAGAGGGGCAATTAAGAGGGAGAAAAAAAATGGCAAAGAAAACCCTGAAGAAGTCCAAGAAGCTCCAATCGACCAAGCCGTTGATCAGCCGCGCATAGTTTTTTAGGTGCGCCTGATAGAGGGGCGCACTTCGCGGAGCAGAATTCTTGAAGTGAAAAACGGGCCGCTCTCAAAGAGCGGCCCGTTTTCTTTTGGCCCCACGCCTCCTTCATAACCCTCAACCTCGGGCATCAAATCTTGCTGGACGGACGGATACAAGCTCCTCCGCTTAGATGTAAGTGTCAGAAACTAAGCATTTTAAGGAAAGCACACAGCATCAGCCTGGCGCTGGAGAACACGAATCGCCCGGAGTAGAATATTGGAATAGGTGCAATCTTGATCTGGTGTGACGAAATGAAGCCGAAACAGAAGCCAAAAACACTAAAGAAATCGACGAAGCTCGATCCCGTGAAATCCCTCATCATTCGGGCGCCGTGGGCGTCTAAGTAGCGAGCTAGCCAAAGCTCATTCCCGTCGCTCGTTGCACCTTCCCGAAGCTCACGCTGAGAACTTTCCTGACCTGTCCGAACCCTAGAACGGCTCCTTACGGGCTAAATACATTGTTCGCAGGCCGTCCGGAACGCGCCGAGGACTGGGCGGGTGCGCAAGATTCTTGAAATCCAGGACGCGAATAACCTTGAGCCCGGCTCGGTCGAGGATGCGCACCAAATCCGCGTGCGGCCACTCGATTTCCTCCATTAAGTCGTCATGGCGCTCCCAAACGCCCTTGTGCCGGCGGACAAACCAGGTTACGTGGGTCCAGCCAACGCCGCGACTGCGATCGAGGCCCCCCCGTTCGACCGCAAAGAATTTCGGCGATTCGCCGCAATGAGTTTCCGACCATTGCTTTTCATACAGCGGACGCTGGTGCAAATCGAAGTAAAAATATCCGCCGGGCCGCAACGCTCGTGCAACCGCTCGCGCTACCCGGTGCAATTCGCTGCGCTTCGGCAGATGATTAAGCACTCCCCATTGGGACGTAATCAGATCGACGGGCTCCGGCAAGCGAAAAGTGCGCATGTCCGCGCGACGCACCTCGACGGAAAGCCCGGATTTACGCACTTTTTCACGCGTCACGCGGCACATCGCCGCCGAAAGGTCGAGCGCGTAAACCTTCAAACCGCGGCGCGCGAACTCGATGGAAGCGGTTCCGGTGCCGCACCCGAGTTCGCAGACAGTCGTCACGCCGGGGAGAACCGATTCGAGGAGTTTTTTGCGAGCCTGAAGCCAGGCTTTATCGTAGAGCGGCCAGATCTCGTCATACACCGGGCCGAGTTCGGCGTATGTGTTGGCCTTAAGACGGGTCGTTGAGCTCCGGTTGGACAATTGTGCTCTCCTGTGAGCGTCCGTTATATCAGCCTCGATTCGCTTTGCCCACAGACAAACCAATTCGGGGCCGGACCTGCGGCAAAGCCACCACCACCGGGCGGCGGCGACGCCGTTGAAATTGAATTATTCAACACAACGGGCAAAATTCAACACGGAGCCCGGCTTCAATCACGAGAGCGAGGGAATTCTCTCGTTATTAAGTGGTTTAGTTTGAACCAATCGGCCGCGCTCCGGATTTGGCTGGCGAATTGCAATATCAACGGCACAGCCCGGCAGGGCGACTCGAAGTGGAGGACTCATATTATGAACCCAAGCGCGAAGCCAGTGAAAAAGAACAAAAAGCTTGTGAGCGGCAAGAAGCTCGAACAGAAGAAAGCGCTGACCGTTCGCTCGTTGACGGTAAAGTGGTAAGTACCACCCGAATCTCAAGAATTTGACGATCTTCCGACCTCGCGCTCCGCTTGGCCGGGAGTTTTAAAGCAGCAACCCCGAAGGGCCGCCGTCCCAGGAACGGCGGCCCTTCTCCTTTTTTGGGCAAAGCAAAATCCAGTTTCGAAATTCCCGTGGCCGACCGCAGTTACCCGCGCCTGATTTAGATCCGAGTTAGGTTCTCGCTTGCGTGTGATTCCGAGAGCTTCACCACCACACTTGAGACCGTAGCCAGCGCCACGCGCTACGTCCTACCGTCATCGCCAGGGAACGGTAGTGTCCCTTGATTTTCGCTGTGCCCGTCATTCCTTCAGTGAGCGAGCCATCCGCATTCGGAAATTCCATCACAACCGCAATGTGATTCGTCAGCTCCTGGCCCATGCGCGTGAGCTTTTGTGTTTGCGAGATGGGAGCGTCCGATGCGGTGGCGGGCAGAATCTGGTCGACGTGGCCGGTAAAGGTGCTAAACGGATATGGGAGCACCTTTATTCGTGCTTCGGCCCCCGGGCGGACGTCGCTGAATTCCCGGTCAGGGACGAGAATTCGAGCTTTCATCGTGCGGGAATCGGAAACGCGGCAGAACTCGTCTCCGGCCGCAAGAAATTGGCCCACGCGCTGGTCGATGTCGGGAGTCGTTACCACACCGTCAAACGGCGCTCGAATTTGCAGCGCGTCGACGTTCGCCTCAGCCACTGCCAACTCCTTCTCGAGCCGAACGCGTTCGCGTGCTGCGAGTGAGGCCTTTCCCGACAGCGGATCGTTCTGGTTCAAGCGGAGGTTGCTGCTCTCCAGTGCCAGTTGGTCGGTCGCGATTTCAGCGTCAGCTTCCACTTGTGGATTTTTCAGCAAAGCGATCACTTCTCCGGCTTTCACTTGGTCTCCGGAGCGAACATACACTTGCGCAACGGAACCTGCGACTTGGGTGCGGAGATGAGCGGACCGCCCTGGCTCGAGCACGAGGTCGGTAGAGACACTCGAGGGAATCGGCGGCACAAACAACAAGAGAGCAATTCCAACGGCGCCAAACGTCTGCGCACGCGTGATTTTCCAAGTCATATACCGCTCCCGCTGCTGCCTGATCCATCCACGAATAGCCGGCAGCGACGATTTAAGTCCCTTTCGCGTAAAAAAATAGAGCACACACGCAAACAAGAAGTAGCCCCAGTCGCCGAATTTCGTAACCAGCACGTTTTTCGCGAAAACGAGCACGACGACCAGAAGCCCTACGCTGTAAATAATCGCGGCAACACCAAACAGAAAGAAAATGCGGCGCTGGCGACGGCTCGACGGCGGCAGATCGATGTCCCGGCGAAGCAAATATTTTTCCGCCCACACCCGCAGAAAGGCAAAAGACTCTTCGCGCAGGTTGTCGATATCAAGAAACTGCGAGAGCGCGTAATAGCCGTCGGCTTTGATGAGCGGATTCAAGTTCAACACCGCGCCCTGGATGCCGCTCAGGAGCATCATTTTGTATGCGAGGTCGTTGACGATCGTTCCGGGTGGCGTGAAATGCCATAGCACCGCAGACACGCTGCACAGGACCAGTTCCACCCAGATCCCCGCAAAAATCACCCATTGGCGACGGGACGCGCGATCGAATAAAAGAATATCCGTCGTATCGGTATAGAAAGCAGGAGTCAAATAGATCAGCAGGAAACCCATCTGATGGACGTCTCCGCCGAAGTGCTTGCAGGTTAGCCCGTGCCCGAATTCGTGGATCCCGCCCAGCAGGAGAAGCAGTATCCAGAAGGCCCAGATATCGTAGGCGCTTTTGTCAGCGAAGGAATACAGGGACGCGGTATCGTGCTGCACTCTGGCCCAATCGCCTGCCAGGAAATAGCCGGCGGCGATAAAAAGCAGCAAACAGAAAAACACGAACTGGCTCGTATAGATCCAGCCCAGGTACGGATCAAGCTTTGCCAGCGTCTTGTTCGGGTCCCAGGCTTTGAAGCTGATATACAGCATGCTCGACTGATCAACCCGGCCCGCGCGCTCATCCCGGATACGTTCCAGAACGGCGAGATTTTTCTCGCCGAGCGACCGTTCCCACATCGCCGGCTCGATCGTATCGAGAAACTCGAGCACTTCTGATTCCGCGATCGGTGAATCGGGATCCTGCTCGCACATTGTTTCCGTAATTTCGGCGGGCGTGCGAGTCCCATCGCAGAGCTTTAGAAGCTGGTACTCAAATTCGCCATAACGATTGTAGGAATTTGTTTCGTGGTTCTTGATGACGTAGCTTTTGTCCCCCGCCACGGTCTGCTCGCTAATACGCAGATCCGAACGGAGCTTGGGCCGGCGCAGTCCTTTTGCCAGGACGCTCGAGACTTGAATGCTTGTGGGACCGAAACGCATCGGAGGTTCGCCTAGGGTTTCGCGTGCGATGTGCCGGGCCAGATCACGCGGACAGCCATGCCCGGACGCAGATCGGAAATTCCGGGGCCGAGCAGTTGCGCGGTCACGTTGTAGCTGTCGCTCGCGGGATCGACCGTGGGGCTCACCTTCACCACGCGAGCGGCAAACGAGCGGCTGGAATCGCCCACCAACGTGAGATCGACAGGCGCTCCGGATTGCGGGCGCTTCGCGGTCGATTCCGGAACCTGAAATTGCACCTGTAGCGGCGCCAGCTGGCTGATGCGGAAGCATTTGTCATTCTTCGCGACCGCTTGCCCTTCGCGGATATAGCGCCGGACGACTACTCCTGAAAATGGCGCGCGCAGGCGAGTCTGATCGAGTTGAATTTCCAGGCGGTGAATTTCCGAATGGCTGCTTTGGACGAGAGCTTCCCAGCCGTGCATGTCGTATTCAGCGCCTTTGGCCTCGAATTCCGCCGCTTCGAGATCGGCATCGCTCGAGAGCCCGTACGCTCGCAATTGCTGCTGGCGTTTCAGCGCCGCGCCCTTGGCTTTCAACTCCGCCTGCTTGAACTTCACATTGTTCTCGGCGACGGTGAGATCGTTGCGTGCTTTGTTCAGCTCCATCTGGAGAGTGCGGTCGTCGAGCTGGCCCAAAATATCGCCAGCTTTTACGGTGCTGCCTTCATCTTTGGCGAGCGACACCACCACGCCGTCACGCTCCGTCGAAAGATCAACCTGATGCTCGACCGAAAGAACGCTGAGTATGTCTCCCGAATCACGTGATTTGGAGCCTGACGGGGGCGGCGCGGCTGGACGTGATGGAGCAGATGCCGCGGGCGCAGGAGCGGCGGCGGTAGCGTCTGGCCCTCGAGAAGAATCGCCGCAGCCCGCACCAACAAGCGCCGCTGCTGAAATGGCGAGCGCTAAAGCCGCCATGGATGAATACGTTCCACGTCTCATCATGTCCCTGCCCCTTATCATTGGCCGGCGTGCGAACGGACGAAAGCCTCGCGCCAATCGACCGACAACCTCGCCAACTTTACGGCAGCCAGCCCCAAACCTTCTGCCATATCCAGCGAAACGGATCGCGAAACAGCGCGTAACCCACCGGATACCATCCGCTCCCGAACCAGCCGCCCGCCGCCCGAATTCGGGAGCGTCCCACCATTCCGTCGCGCGCGCGTCCGCCCGTATTCGTAAAGAGCGCGCGAACCAGAAAATATTGTTCGCCCGCATCTGTGCGCGTCTGCGCGCCAATCCGCTCCACCGAACCTTCAAACGTCGCCGTCGGGAAAGCATTCAACTTGAGCGCCACACTCTTTCCGGGGCGAACGAGCGCGAGGTCTGTCTCCGGCACGCTCATTTCCGCCGCCATCCGATCCTGCTCCACGATTTCGCAGAAAGGATCGCCCGGCTTCACCATCACCCCTGTTTTTTCCTCAATTTTTGGAGTCACGACGATTCCCGCGATCGGAGCTCTTAGGTCGGCGGAGTCGACGCGCTGCTGCTCGAGCTCCGCTTCCGCGGCATGAAGGTCGGCGCGAATTTTTGCCTGTCCTGCGGCGGAGGGGTCGTTGCGAAATTCCGCTTCGGCGGATTCCCGGCGAGCGGTCGAGAGTGCAGCTTCCGCTTGCGCGAGCTGGATGCGATCCTCGCCGTCGTCAAGGTGCGCGAGCAATTCACCCGCCTGCACTGCATCGCCCTCACGAACGAATACCTTTCGCACCACTCCGCCCTGCAGCGCGCTGACTATGCGCCGTTCGGCGGGGACCACCGTAGCGTCCGTGCGCACGCGAACGGGCCACGGAATCGCAGCGAGGAGCAGCGCCACAATCGCCGCGCGCTCCGCGTATTGCCTTCCGCGGCCTTGCGGAACCACGGCGAGCAAACGCTTTTTCTGCTCGGAGAATGGCTGAAGAAAATTCGCAAGCGGCACTTGCTGGTAGAGCTGTGCGTTTCGAATCGCCACCGTCGTTTGGCTGGCGAGTATGCTTACAGTCTCGCGGTTGTTATCCGTCAGGAAGTCCGCATCGCTGCTCAATAGGACCATCGCGCCAAGCACACCCTGGTCATCGCGAAGCGGCAATGCATACATGCCATTGAACCCATGCGCTTCGAGGAATGAACTCACTTGCGCGCGCGCTTCTTCCGGATCAGCGTGCCAGCCATCGTCGTACATATCGACAGAGACAGGTTTTTCCTGCTGCGAAACCCACTCGAGCCGATCTCGCAGCTCGCTCATTTCCCGCGTTTTCGGAACTTCCGTTTCGCCGGAAACGGCGCCTAAAACGAAGCGGCGGCGGTCGAAAAAGCCGATCACGAGTTTGTCGAAAGGAACCACCGAGGCAGCTTGCTGCGCGACGGTGGAAAGTACGTGGTCGAGATCGAGCGTAGAGGTAATTTCCTGCGAAATTTTCAGGAGCGCGTCGAGCGCATGGACTTTGCGCTCGGATTCGAGCAGGTTTGCATTGCTGAGCGCAACAGCAGCCTGCTCGCTGATGCTTTCCAGAAAGAACAGGTCTTCTTCGTTGAACGGCGAGCCGTCGGCCTTATTTATGAGCTCGACGATTCCGAGAACCTCATTTTCTTTCCGCAGCGGAGCCGCCATCCACGATTGAATCTCGAATTCTCCTCCCGCTTCGATTCGTTCCGCGAGGCCGGGCTCTTCGGCGGGGTTTTCGACCAGCCTGGGATTGCCTTGCTGCGCGATTTCACCCAGCAATCCCTCGCTCAGGGGCACGGTCGCCTTTTCTTCTACGGTGGGGTCTTCGCCGGCGGTATTCGCGAGATGGAGATCATCTCCCGCCGCGAGCCAAAGATTGCAAGCACCAGCCCCAAGGATGTCCTTAATTTTTCCGGCGACGATCGGGAGTAGTTCTTCAAGCTCCAGCGTCGAAGTAAACGTGCGGCCGAGGTCGTAAAGCGCCGTTAAGCGTTCGAGCGTCGCGAGTTGGGCGTGCCGCTCTCCTTCAATCGCGCCAAGATTGGTGAACGCTTGGCCTGCGAGACGCCCCGCCTCCTCGAGGAAATGCGCATCTTCCGCTGTGAATTCGCCGGCGCGTTTGTTCAGAACTTCCACCACGCCCTCGGGGCTTTGCGCGCCGGGGAGCGAAGCGAACATTGCGGACTTCACGCGTACGCGGCTGGTTTCTTCCAGATGCTCGAGATCGTCGAGCGAAAGATCGCCGGCGGCCAGCCGGCTCGTGGAAGCTGATTCGAAAACGATCGCGAGAGGCCCTTCGGTGATCGCGTCGCTTACTGGAACGATCCGCTCGCCCGGTTCCGTCCATCGCGTCCTGCAAACCAAGCCTTCCTCTTTTGGATCATGGATCCATACGAATACGGCGCGTGCGCCCAGAGTGGCTCCCACGCGCGTGGCAAACGTCTTCAATAGCGTATCTTGATCGCGACACGCTAGAGACACGCTCGCGAGTTCGAAGAGCGCCGAGGATGGTTCCATTGCTCTCCCTGGAGGGGACGTCCTTGCTCCCCTTCCACACCGGGCCCAGCGGCAGGGGGAAAGAGAACGCGCGGAGACTAACAAATGGAGGCGTAGTGCGTCAAGGAAGCGTGCCCTCTGCGGTATCAGTACCGGTCAGTTCGTGTCAGTGCGCGACGCGGACTTTTTCGAGGTTCTGGCAGTACAATCCTCCCTCCGAACGGAGGCACGCCTTTGTCTGACGAACTGCGTCCCGATAACGTCAAAGAATCGCAATCCGAACAGGTTGCTCCCGTCAGCTCGGCTCCACCGGAACCGCCAACCCCGGGGCAGCCACGGCCCTGGGGACGCCTCGACCGCAACCGCCTGCTCATCTTCATTGCAATCGGATTCATCGCTCCGGCTCCTTTTCTGCTCATCCTTCATGCCCTCTCCAAATCAACCGGTTCCGTCTTCAGCGTGCAGGACGAGTTGCCGGTCAAAGCCATCAGCGCATTTTTCGTCATCCTCGCTACTTGGATCGTGTCCCGCAAGGAAAAACGCCCTCCGAGTGATTACGGCATTCCGCCCCGCCAGATTTTCGGGGCGCGATTTTGGGAAGGGACGGTATGGGGTTTTGCGATGCTATCCCTGATTCCGTTAATCCTCCATCTGTTCGGCAATTTTCGGATTGATTCCATCGCGCTCACGGGAAGCGCAGCTCTTTCGGTACGGTTTGGGCTGGGCCGTCGTGTTTCTTTTCGTGGCTATCTCCGAAGAATTTGCCTTTCGCGGCTACTGGCTTTTCTCCTTCGCGAGGCGGATGAGTTTCTGGCCAACGGCGCTGATTACGTCCGCTGCTTTCGGCGTCGCCCATCTCGGCAATCCCGGAGAAAATGTCCTCGGCATTCTGCAGGTTGTCGCCACCGGTTTGCTTTTTTGCCTTGCCATCCGGCGCACCGGAACCATCTGGTTCGCGGTTGGCTTTCACGCAGCGTGGGACTGGGCGGAAACCTTTTTCTACGGGACGCCCGACAGCGGCCTGATCGGCGCCGGCCGATTACTGAACACCTCGGTCCAGGGCCCGAATTGGCTCACTGGAGGTTCGGCGGGGCCAGAGGGAAGCGTCGTCGTATTTTTCGTTCTGCTACTCTGCGTGCTGCTGATCCACTTCCGGTTTCCGAACGCAATCTATCCGGACCGCCCCGCTTAGAAACCTTCTAATCTTCTGTCTCTGCAAACAGCCTGCGTTTGTTGACTTGCTTCTACCCTCCACCTAGAATGCGCGGGACGTGCCTTCCAACGACTCGCCCATCGATCAAGTGATTTCGCACTATCGGATCGTCGAAAAACTCGGCGGCGGCGGTATGGGTGTGGTCTATAAAGCCGAAGACACCCGACTGCACCGCTTCGTGGCCCTGAAATTCCTTCCGCAAGACCTCGCGCGAGATCCCCAGGCTCTCGCCCGGTTTCAACGCGAAGCCCAGGCCGCATCGGCGCTGAATCATCCCAACATCTGCACGATTTACGATATTGGAGAACAGGACGGTCAGGCGTTCATCGCCATGGAATTTCTCGACGGTATGACGCTCAAGCACCGCATCAACGGAAAGCCCGTCGACACCGATGATCTGCTGTCGCTCTCGATCGAAATTGCCGACGCGCTCGACGCTGCGCACTCGGAAGGAATCATTCACCGCGACATCAAGCCGGCCAATATTTTTGTGACGAAGCGCGGGCACGCCAAGGTTCTCGACTTTGGTCTCGCGAAGGTCACGTTCACAGGAGCCGGCGCCGCCGGAGCCACCGTTAGCCGGCAAATGACCGAAGCCGCGAGCGCCGAACATCTCACCAGCCCCGGCAGCACATTGGGAACAGTCGCTTACATGTCTCCCGAGCAGGTGCGCGGCAAAGAACTCGACGCGCGGACCGACTTGTTCTCATTCGGTGCAGTTCTGTACGAGATGGCGACCGGAACGCTCCCGTTTCGCGGCGAGACCTCCGGAGTGATCTTCAAGGCGATTCTCGATGGCACGCCCACTCCGGCGATTCGCCTGAATCCCGAAACGCCAGCGGAGCTCGAGCGGATCCTGAGTAAAACTCTCGAAAAAGACCGCACCCTGCGCTATCAGTCCGCCGCTGATTTGCGCACCGACCTTGCAAGACTCAGACGCGAACAGCAATCAGGTCGCACAACGAACGCCGAGATTTCCGCGAGCGTTGCGGCTGCTTCGTCCGCTGGGTCGGCAAGCTCGTCATCCGTTTCAGCCGTTGCCGCTGTTCCCGCCGGTTCCCGCAAGAAATGGATTGGCGGCGCTCTTGCCGTTTTGCTCGCGATTGCCGCGGCCGCCGGATTTTATTTTCTACGCGGGAAAACCGAGGGCCAGAAGATCACGTCCATCGCGGTGCTGCCTTTCGTGAACGCCACCGCCGATCCAAACAACGAGTATTTGAGCGATGGATTGACGGAAAGCCTGATCGGAACGCTTTCGCAACTCCCCAACGTGAAGGTGATGGCGCGCAGCACCGTCTTCCGTTTCAAAGGAGACCAGCAGGATCCGCAAAAGATCGGCAAGTCGCTCGACGTGACGGCCGTGCTGATGGGCCGCGTCACCCAACATGGCGATGAGCTGGGTGTGCAGGCGGACCTTGTGAATACCGCCGACGGTTCCGAGCTGTGGGGCTCGCACTACAATCGCAAACTTTCGGACGTCACTCAGGTGCAGAGCGACATTACTCGCGACGTCTCGAACAAGCTGCAAATCCATTTGAGCGGAGCCTCCAAGGAAAAACTCGGAAGCGCTGGAACCACCAACCCGGAAGCATACCGCCTCTATCTCGAAGGCCGCGAACAGTGGTACGGAAGAACGCCCGCGGGCATATTGAAAAGTATCGAGCTATTCAAGCAGGCAATCGCCGCAGACCCAAACTACGCGCTAGCCTACACCGGGCTTGCCAATGCCTACAGCGTAGCGAGCGGCTACGGTCAGTTAGTCCCACCGAAGCAAGCTAGAGTCCTTGCAGAGCAGGCGTCGCAGAAAGCGCTGGACCTCGACAGTTCGCTCCCCGAGGCGCACACGGCGCGCGCGATCGCGCTGACGAACTCATTGAAGTGGAACGAAGCCGAGCAGGAATTTCGCCGCGCCATTGAGCTCAATCCCAACGACGCAAACGCACACTACTTTTTTGCCTTCCTTTTCCTGATGCCGCAAAACCGCATCGACCAGGCTCTCGACGAATTTCGCATCGCGCTCTCGCTCGACCCGCTATCTCCCATCACGAATGTGAATTACGGTCTCACAATGGTGGTCGCGCGGCGTTTTCCGGAAGGGATCGCTCAAATGCAGAAAGTACTCGAACGCGATCCTTCTTTCGGTCCGGCACATTTCTATTTGGCGCAAGTGTATGCCATGCAGGGCCGCTGGGCAGACGCGGCGAAGGCAGTCGCAAACAATCCAGCTTTTTCAGGCTCGTTTAGTCCGGATGCGCAAGGATTTATAAAAAGTATGCTGGATCCTCGTCACGGCCCTCTCCCCGCAAACGCTGCTCTTGCGTATGCGCTCGCAGGCGATCGCGATAAAGCATTCGAGTACCTCGAAAAAGCGTATTCCCAGGAAGATTCCGAGCTGATGGCCATCATCCGTCTCCCCGGCTTTGACTCCCTCCACTCCGATCCGCGCTGGGCAGACCTGCTCGGAAAGCTCGGATTGCCCCGGTAAAGCTAAGCATTGACCGGCCGGCGCCGCGCTCGTTGACTTGCCTCTGCTCGCATCCTAAGATGGCCGCCCATGCCGGACCCTCAGTCGCCGATTGGCCGCACGATCTCGCACTACCGCGTCATCGAAAAACTAGGTGGCGGAGGCATGGGCGTCGTCTATAAAGCCGAAGATACCGAGCTCGGCCGCTTTGTTGCTCTCAAGTTCCTTCCGGATGCCGTGGCAAGCGATCCCCAGTCCCTCGAACGTTTTCGTCGCGAGGCTCGCGCCGCTTCCGCGCTGAATCATCCCAACATTTGCACGATCTACGAAATTGGCCAGCACGAGGGGCATCCGTTTATCGTGATGGAATTTCTGGACGGGATGACGCTCAAGCACCGGATTTCCGGGCGTCCGCTGGAAATGGAAATTCTGCTCGATCTGGGGATCGAGATTGCGGATGCCTTGGACGCGGCGCACTCGAAGGGAATCGTCCATCGCGACATCAAGCCCGCGAATTTATTCGTCACCGACCGTGGGCACGCGAAGATTCTGGATTTTGGTTTGGCAAAGCAAATTCTCACTGCGTCGGATGGGACTCGAGCGGCGGTTCCTTCCGAGGCCACGGTCGATGGTCCGGCGATTCGTGAAGCGGACCTGACCAGCGCGGGTACGGCAGTGGGCACGGTCGCATATATGTCACCGGAGCAGGCGCGCGGAGAGATTCTGGACGTGCGCAGTGATCTTTTCAGCTTTGGCGCGGTGTTGTATGAAATGGCGACAGGTTCCGTTCCGTTTCGCGGAGCGACGACGGCGGTGGTTTTTAACGCGATTCTCGAAAAGCCGCCCGTTCCCGCCGTGCGTTTGAATCCTGATATTCCTCCGCGAATGGAAGAAGTGATTTCCAAGGCGCTCGAAAAAGATCGCCGCATGCGCTATCAACACGCCGCGGAATTACGCACAGATCTGGCGCGCCTCAAGCGAGACAGCGGGTCGAGCCGTGTTTCCGGCGTGGTGATGTCGGCGAACCAGACACCGCAGACGTCGGGAACATTCGGTGACACCGCAGCACAGGCAGCTCCGTCGAGCGGACACTCCATTGCGGCGATGACTCCATCGAGCGGGACGAGCGCGGCACCAGTCTCCTCAGCCCACCCGGCGGCGGGCACCGGTACGTCGGCCTCCGCAGTGCAAGGAGTTTCAATCGCCGCTTCCGGCTCAGGCTCGATGCCGGTGCCGAATGTTGCTGCGTCAGCGCTTCCCGGTGCGGCGAAGCGAAACAGGTTGCCGCTGATCGTAGGCGCGGCGGCACTCGCAGTTGCGATCGCTGCGGGAGGATATTTCTACACTCATCGCGCTGCAAAATTGACAGGAGAGGGCGCGATTGTCCTCGCCGATTTCACGAACACCACGGGCGACGCAGTGTTCGACGACGCTCTGCGCCAGGGCCTTGCGGCGCAGCTCGCACAGTCCCCATTCCTGCACGTGCTCTCCGAGCAGCAAATGAGCCAGACGCTGAAGTACATGGGCCAGCCTCCGACGGCGCGCGTCACCAACGAACTCGCGCGGCAAGTGTGCCAGCGAACGCAATCCGCCGCCGCGATCGAAGGCTCGATCGCGCAAATCGGCAACACCTACAACTTGATTTTGAATGCCGTGAACTGCGCTTCGGGCGAGACCCTGGCAACCGCGTCCACGGATGCGCCCGACAAGGATCATGTCCTGGCCGCGCTAAGCAGCGCCTCAGATCGCATCCGCGGGAAACTAGGCGAATCGCTCGCGTCAATTCAGAAATACAGCGTGCCGATTAACGAAGCCACCACATCGTCGCTCGACGCGCTAAAAGCCTACAGCCTGGGAGTGCAGGCCCGCTCAAACAAAGGCGAAGAAGCTTCGGCGCCGTTCTTCACGCAAGCGGTCACTCTCGATCCGAACTTTGCGATCGCCTACGCCACACTCGGCCAGGTGGAAACGAATTTGGGAGAACGCGCGCTCGGCGCCGAATACACAAGAAAAGCTTACGCCCTGCGCGACCGCGCCAGCGAACTCGAACGGTTCTACATCGACACGCACTATCACGACAACGTGAACGGTGATTTGGAAAAAGCCAAACAAGTGTACGAAGTTTGGAAGCAGACCTACCCGCGCGACAGCGTTCCCTGGAACAATCTGGGAGTGGCCAATCAGCTTCTAGGGCAGTGGGACGTTGCGCTCAGCGATGGCCGCGAGGCGGTACGACTCGGTCCTGATGAGAGCATTTCGTACACCGAAGTGGGTAGCTCGTATCTGGGATTGGGGCGATTCGACGAAGCCAAAGCGACGATCAACGGCGCGTTCTCGCGAAAACTGGATGTTCCGTTTTTTCACCGCATACTTTATTACGTAGGCTTTGCGCAAAACGATGCCCCAGCCATGCAACGCGAGCTTGCCGTTATGGCCGGCGGTCCGCCGGAAGTGGCCGCTTTGTCGTTTGCCCTCGATGGAGAATCGCAAGCCTATGTTGGGCGGATAGCGAAAGCGAAAACGCTCTTTAATCGTTCAATCGGAGAATATGAAAGCATCGGCAAGAAGGAATCTGCAGCAAATGTGCTGGTGACGCAGGCACGAATTGATGCACTGGTGGGCGATGCCGCGACAGCCAGGCGGGACGCGACAGCGGCGCTGGGCATCGATTCATCCATCAGCGTGAAAGTACGAGCCGCTTACGCCTTTGCACGGGCGGGAGACACGGCGCGCGCCCAGTCACTCGCCGATGATGCGGCGAAACAGATGCCGTTGTCGACTTTGATAAACGGCTATGACAATCCTGTGGTTCGCGCGGCTATTGAACTCGATCGCAACAACGCTGCCAAGGCGTTAGAAATCCTGCAGCCGGTTTCGCCTTACGATCTCGCGGGGATGCGAGGAATGCTTCCCGCGTACGAGCGAGGACTCGCACATCTGGCTTTGCATCATGGAAGCGAAGCGGCGGCGGAGTTTCAGAAAATCATCGATCACCCCGGAGTGGTGATCAACGCCATCACCGGCGCGCTCGCAAAGTTGGGCCTTGCCAGAGCCTACGTTGTGCAAGGCGACTCGGCAAAGGCCCGCGTAGCGTATCAGGATTTCTTCGCATTGTGGAAAGACGCCGATCCCGGCATCCCGATTCTCGTCGCGGCCAAGTCCGAATACGCCAAATTGCAATAACTTGCGGACCAATGAGCGGCGTCTCGGCGATCTCGTTCATAGGTACGCTTCGATTTCGCGTGACGGCTATGTCCCGCTATCGGCTACTACGATAAGATCAAATGATGCCTCCGAAGAAGCCGCGCCCTACGACAATTGCCGGGTACATCGACGCTGCTCCTAAAGAAGCTCGGAAAAAACTCCGCGAAATGCTCGCGTGTATTCGCTCAGCGGCACCCGGTGCCGAAGAATCATTGAAGTGGGGAATGCCCGCGTTTTCGTATCGAAGGATACTGGTCACATTTGCGGCTTTCAAACATCATATCGGCTTCTATCCCACGCCTTCCGCAGTGAAAGCCTTCGCGAAAGATCTTTCGAAGTTTGCAACGGCGAAAGGGTCGATCCAGTTTCCGTTGGAGAAGCCGCTTCCGCTACCTTTGATCCGAAAAATCACTGCCTTCCGCGTGCGAGAAAGCGTCGAAAACGACGGGAAATGGAGAACCTGACGGGAATATTCCCAGCACGCTGGCGCTTGGAATCCAGCGCTGTTCCTTATTGAACTGGCTGATGGTTTAACGACTTAAACTGCTCATCCCCTTGATTGCTGGCCGCAATTCGGTTAGCTTTGCAATTCGCTGTGAGGCACCTGTGAATATCAGTATTCGGAAAGCTGGGCAGGCCACGATCCTGGACCTCGATGGCCCGCTGAAGCTTGGCGAAGCGGAAGAAGCGTTCCGCAGCCAGATTCAGCAGCTCATGGATGCAGGGTCCACGCGTGTAGCGGTAAATCTGGCGGGCGTCACGGAGCTCGACAGCTCGGGAATCGGCGCGCTGGTGCGCTCGTTTACGATGCTCAAGCGGGCAGGCGGGAAGTGTACGTTCTTTGCGCCGAGCAAGCGCGTGATGATGCTGCTGAAGATGGTGCGCCTGGACTCGATTTTGGATTTGTCGGAAGACGAAGCCACGGCGCTCGCCCGGATTTAACTGTTCTTCTCTGTTGTAACCCACCATCGCGTTTTCGGATGATCTTGCGATTCGCGTTCCTTCCCATCTGAACCTATAGTTCTAAGCGGACGATGCGTGCTTCCGAGTGGGTTCAAATCGGATTTTCGTGCGGGCTGGCTGCACTCGCCTGGGCGCTGCCACTTGATCTGCGGCGCCGAGGCCGGATTGCGCTCCTCGCGATTGCGGTGGCAGGCGCGATTTTGGCCGCTCGCTTCGCGCTGCACGGCTACCTATCTTCAATCGTCCGCGATTGGCTGCCTGCGGTGCTTCTACTGTTTCCGTACTGGCAAGCGGGGCAGTTTTTCACGCGGCCGAACAAGCGAATCGAAGAGCACCTCGGGCGAATCGACGAACGAGTGATGCAGTGGCTCGCAGGAATCGGCTGGCGCGCAGAAAAGCGCGGCTTGACGACATATTTCGAGTCCGCCTACCTGATGTGCTATCCGCTCGTGCCCGTGGCGCTCGGAATTTTGTACGTAACCCACCATCGCGCCGCGGCTGACTTCTATTGGGTCGTGGTCGTGCTCGCGAGCGACATCTGTTTCGCCGCCACGGTTTTCGTTCCCGCGATGCCGCCGAGATTGCTTCCAGAATTCGCAACATCGCTGCAAACTCGAAGCGATGCGACCGATGTGCGCAAGCTGAACCTCGAAGTTTTGAATCGCGGCAGCATCCAGGCCATCACGTTTCCAAGCGCGCACGTGGCTTCCACGATGGCCGCCGCTCTCGTGCTTACGCGTTTCCTGCCTGTCACCGGCGCAATTTTTCTCGCGATTGCCGTCAGCATCGCAATCGGCGCGTTTCTAGGACGCTATCACTACCTTCTGGATGTGATATTGGGCGCGGCGGAAGCGGCGATCGTGTTCGTGATTTGCGTATGGCTGATGCGGCCATAACGCGCGCAACCAATTCAACACAACGCCCGTAGGGGCACGGTCCGCCAAGAAAGATGGCGGATCTCCGACATGCCTGCCCGCCGTGGCGGGCCGTGCCCCTACGGGAGCCGTTGGATCAGCTGAGGTGAATTTGAATACGAATTCTAGCGCCGATCGAGTGCAGGATGGCGCACGTCGCGGCCCGCGACGAAATAAATCACGTCCTCCGCGATGTTCGTAGCGTGATCGCCGATACGTTCGAGGTTTTTTGCAACAAGGATCAGTTCGAAAGCCGCAAAAACCACTGCGGAATTTTCCATCATGTACGTAAGCAGCTCGCGAAACAGCTGATCGCGCAGCCGGTCCACCTGATCGTCGCGCTGCAGCACGCTGCGCGCAAGATCGATATCGGCGCGAACCAGCGCGTTCAAGCTATCACGCACCATCGCTTCAGCAAGCTCGCTCATGCGCGGAAGATCGACATACGGCTTCACCTGCGGATGCCGGAGTACGCGCGTCGCGGATTGCGCGATGTTCACAGCCTGGTCGCCGATGCGTTCGAGGTCGCCGTTGATGCGCGAAACAGCCAGCAAAAAACGAAGATCGGCAGCCATCGGCTGTTGCAGCGCGAGCAGACGCTGCACCCGCTCATCGATTTCAATCTGCATCTCGTTGATGGCGTCTTCTTCGCTGAGCACGGTTTCAGCGAGTTGCTCTTCGGCGTCCAGCACTGCGTGGACCGCTTGATGCACGGCGCGCTCGGCGAGGCTTCCCATCCAGAGCAGGCGCTGTTTCAACTCCTCGAGATCGCGTTCGAAATGGCGTTCCATGTAGTTTCAATTCCTCTCGGTCCAAAAGGTGCAACGAGCTGCAATCCGGGCCCACCGCTTGGGGCGTGCGACTAGCCGAAACGGCCGGTGATGTACGCTTCCGTGCGCGGATCGGTCGGCGTCGTGAAGAGTTTCGAAGTCTCGCTGTGCTCGATCAATTTTCCATCGAGCATGAAGGCTGTAAAATCGCTCGCACGCGCGGCCTGCTGCATGTTGTGCGTCACGATCGCCATCGTGCAGCTATCTTTCAACTGGAACATCAACTCTTCGATCTTCGCAGTCGTCACCGGATCAAGCGCGGAGCACGGCTCATCGAGCAGCAAAACTTCAGGATCCACCGCCAGCGCGCGCGCAATGCAAAGGCGCTGCTGCTGTCCGCCGGATAGCGCGAATGCCGACTTCTTGAGATAGTCCTTCACTTCTTCCCAGAGCGCCGCGCGGCGCAAGCTGTGCTCCACCAGATCGTCGAGGCGGCCCTTGAATCCATTGATTCGCAAACCGTAGGCGACATTTTCGTAAATCGATTTGGGAAACGGATTCGGCCGCTGAAACACCATCCCTACGCGGCGGCGCAATCCAACTACATCCATTCCGTGAATGTCCTGCCCGTCGAGCAGTATTTCGCCTTCCACGCGCGTGTTGCGAATCGTTTCGTTCATGCGATTCAGCGTGCGCAGAAAAGTAGATTTTCCGCAGCCCGAAGGGCCGATCAATGCCGTGACCTTGTTCACAGGAATATTCAGATGAAGCCCGAAGACGGCTTGCTTCGGCCCGTAGAAGACGTCGAGCTTCGAAATTTTGAAGCGCAATGGCGATTCTTTTTCCACAATGGTTGAGGACGGATCGATCATCCGGATCTCCGGTGCAAATCGCGCGGTCGTAGAGTCTTTTCCTTGCGCTGCTGACGCCATCTCACACGCTCCGAACCGCGCCGCCGCGATTTAATGCCAGGCGGCAGCCGAGGTTGGCCAATAGAACGAGTCCGAGAAGGACAAGCCCCGCGGCCCATGCCTGGCGATGCCAGTCGTCATAGGGGGCGATGGCGTAGGTGTATATCATCACGGGAAGCGATGCAACCGGCTGCGTCCAACCAGGGCTCCAGTACCGGTTGCTAAACGCGGTGAAGAGCAGCGGGGCTGTCTCTCCCGCAACTCGCGCAAGCGCCAGCAGCATACCAGTGAGGATACCGCCGCTCGCCGCTGGAAGCACCACTGTCGCGATCGTTTTCCACTTACTCGCGCCTAGGGCCATCGCTCCCTCTCGCAGGCTCCCCGGAATCGCGCGCAGAAATTCTTCCGTGCTGCGCACCGTGATGGGAATCACCATGATGCCGAGTGCGAAGCCGCCGGCGAGGGTGGAGAAATGTTTCACCGGAAGCACAACCAGCGAGTACGCAAAAATTCCGATCACGATCGAGGGCACGCCGTTCAGCAAATCCGTAGTGTAGCGAACCACGAATGAAAATGTCTTGCCTCCAAATTCCGCCAGATACACTCCTGCCATCATGCCGACCGGCAATCCCATCACCGCTGCCAGCAGCAATAGCTTGAGGCTGCCGAGAATGGCGTTGGCCATCCCGCCGCCCGTTTCGCCCACGGGCTTCGGCAATTGCGTGAAAAAATTCCAGTTCAGGGAAGCGCCGCCGTGCCACACCAGATAGCCAAGAATCAAGAAGAGAACCGAAACCACCGAGAGCGCGGCGATTCCCGTAAGCGTAAGCATCACGGCGTTGAGCGACTTCCGCCAGATGAGAAGCGCGCGGTTCATGCCGGACGCCCTCCGCCGCGCTCGGTAGCGACAATCAGAACCCGCGCGAGCCCGTTCAGGATAAACGTCATCAGGAACAGCACCAGCCCAAGCTCGATGAGCGCGCTGAGATACAAATCGCCCGTCGCTTCCGTGAATTCATTCGCGATTACCGCCGCAATCGTGTATCCCGGCGCGAAAAGCGATGCGCTGATCTTCGGATCGTTGCCGATCACCATTGTCACGGCCATCGTTTCACCGAGCGCGCGCGCCAGCGCCAGAAACACAGAGCCCATGATGCCCGTCCGCGCCCACGGCACCACCACTTTCCACGTCGCTTCCCAGCGCGTTGCGCCCAGCGCCAGAGCCGCTTCGCGCTGCTCCCGCGGAACCGTCAGCAACACTTCCCGCGACACGGAAATAATGAACGGCACCACCATGATCGCCAGCACAATCCCGGCCGTAAGAAATCCCACTCCATAATTCGGACCTGCGAAAACTTTCCCGACGACCGGCAAATGTCCCAGCGTGCCGATCAACGCTGGCCCCAGCCACGTTCGCATCATCGGAACAACGACGAAAATTCCGAGCAACCCATAAATCACGCTCGGAACAGCCGCCAGCAGATCGATCAAGAACGAAATGATGTCGCTGATTTTTCGCGGCGCGAGCTCAGACAGAAAAATCGCGCTGGCCAATCCGAGCGGAACGGCAATGACGAGCGACACAACGGACGTCACGAGCGTGCCGTATATGAAGGGAGCCGCACCGAACGTGTCGAAGATCGGGTCCCACGTGTGCGTCCAGAAAAAATTCCATCCGAATTTTGCGCGCGACAAATGGGAGTTTACCCACAGCTCCCACACCAGCATCGACGTGACGAGCAGAATCGCTGCGGCAAATGTAAGCGTAAGGACGTGCGCGATTTCGTCGCCGTGGCGGAGTCTTTGCATTAATGCACGCGGCCCCGAAAGAGGCGGAGCCGCGTGCTGCATTGTGGTGGCCGTTGCGGTCATGCTACTGAATCAGCGTAATCGCCTTCAGTTCCTTTTCGACCACAGGTTTCGGCAAGCGAGCGTAGGACAGTCCTTCATTGTATCCCTGTCCATCGGTCAGCATCCACTTGAGAAAGCCCTTGATCGCGTCCCGCTTCGAGGCATCCGAAATCTGCGCGGGAATCAGAAGCCATGTGAAGCTCGAGACCGGATACACCGTTGGGCCAGGCTCATTCGTGATCGAAACGCGGAAGTCCGCCGGCATGTCTTTCGCCGCTGCAGCAGCTGCCGCCGTGACGCCGGCCAAATCCGCCTTCACGAACTTCCCGGAGGCGTTTTGAACTTTTCCGTAGCTGATGTTGTTCTGCACCGCGTAGATCAATTCGACATAGCCAACGGAATTGGGAGTCTGCTTTACAAGTCCGGAGACGCCCTCATTTCCCTTGCCGCCGAGACCCACCGGCCATTGCACGGACGTGCCTGTTCCAACTTTGCCTTTCCAATCCGCGCTGACCTTCGAAAGGAAATCGGTCCAGATGTAGGAAGTGCCGCTGCCATCCGCTCGGTGCACCACCACGATGTCAGCGGCGGGCAAATTCACCCCCGAATTCGCTTTTGCGATTTCCGGATCGTTCCACTTCGTGATCGTCCCAAGGTAAATTCCCGCGATCGCTTTCTGGGTGAAGTTCAATTCGCCGGCGACGCCCGCCACGTTGTAAATCGGAATCACAGCGCCAAGCACTGTGGGGAAATGCAAAATCTTGAATTTCGAATCCTTGAGCTGGTCATCCGTCATCGGGCCATCGGAGGCGCCGAAGTCCACAGTGCCGGCCTGAAGCTGGCGGATTCCGCCGCCGGAGCCGATCGATTGGTAATTGATTTGAATGTCCGCGTTTTTCTGGTGATACACGTCGAACCACTTCGAGTAGATCGGGTAGGGGAACGTGGCGCCTGCCGCATTGAGCAGAATTGTGCCCGGCTTGGCAGCTGCCACGAGTGCCAGGGCGAAAAGAACCGACACGATGGCCAAAGTCTTCTTCATGGTGGATAGTTTCTCCTTAAGGGTATTTTTCGTCCGAATTGTTACGGCCGTGTTACATCCGCAAGAATTCGAAATGACACAATCCCGCCTCGCTTCCGAAAGATTAGGAGGCGCGGCCCCGGGGGTTGTCCAGGCCGCGCCTCTTTGGTGGGCGCAGGTCGTAGCTGCGTTTTCTAGCGCAGACTTCTGGCGCGCTAGAACTTGTAGGCGCCGGATTCGGCTGCTATCCATGTTGAATTTCGATATAGCGCCGTGCTTCCGGCCACAAACAGGATGGTGGAAGCGTAGACACCGGTGTTGAATGCGGGATGACCGAAATATGAAAAAGCTGTTACGACGCTTTGGCGTCTTCCTGCGAATCCAGGAGCCGCGCCCGCCCGTGCCGCACTTCAAGCCCACGCACCCAGAACAAAACGTCCTCGGCGATGTTCGTGGCGTGGTCGGCGATTCGCTCCAGGTGCCGCGACGCGAGAACAAAATGGAGATTGGGAGCGGCGAGCGACGGGTTTTGCGTCATGCCGGCGAGCAGTGCCTCGAAGACTTGATCGCGATATTGATCCACCACGTCGTCGCTTTCGAGGACTTGCGTTGCCAAATCCACATTCTGGTAAATCAACGCTCCCAGGCATTTTGAAACCATTGCGCGCACCGCGGTCGTCATCGGCTCCAGTTCCGGAGGCGTCTCCAACTGGCCCATCCCTGAAAGCGAAATCGCGCGCTCGCTGAGATTGACGGCGAGATCGCCCATTCGTTCCAGGTCGTTGTTAATCTTCAGCGTGGCTACAATCAGGCGCACGTCCGTCTCGATCAGGTTCGGCTGGCGCAACATGCGGATCGCGTGCTCGTCGATCAGAATTTCCATTTCGTTGATCCGGGGCTCGGTGAGAAAAACTTCGCTTGCCAGGCGCTCGTTGCGTTCAAGAAGCGCCCATAGGGCTCGGTTCAACGTCGATTCCACCGTGCGTGCCTGGGAAATCAGGTAATTCACCAGGACATTCTGAAAAATTCCTTCCGAATTGGTTTTTGTAGCTGCCACGATCCGTATTCCTCCCCGGAGGCCCACTGGCGGGCCGGTGCGATCAGCTTCTTTTGCGAGCGGCTACAGGATGAGCCCGACATGTTGCAAGTGGTTGAATCGATTGTGAATGTTTCAACACATCCGGAGAAAACAGTCGCCGCTTAGCTTGCCAGAGGAATTGAAAAGAAAAACTTCGAACCTTGTCCGACTCCGCTTTCTACCCACAACCGTCCACCGTGCGCTTCCACGATATGTTTCGCAATCGAAAGGCCCAGCCCGGTGCCGCCCGCCTCGCGCGAGCGCGCTGCGTCCACGCGGTAGAAGCGCTCGAAGATACGCTCCTGGTCGGCCACCGGAATGCCGATGCCGGTGTCAGAAACGGTGATCACCACTTCGCGCGATTCGCCGTGCGCGCTCACTCGAATGTGGCCGCCCGGTGGCGTGTACTGGATTGCGTTGTCGAGCAAGTTTTGCAGCACGTCGCGCAAGAGGCTGGCATCGCCGAGCACCGGCGGAAGTCCGGGCGGGATTTCGATTTCGAGCGTGATTTGTCTGCGGCCGGCTTTCATCAGCGCGGTTTCCGCGCAGCGTTCAACGAATTCGATCACGCCAACGGGCGAAAATTCCAGTTCGAGCTTTCCCGCCTCGATGCGCGCGAGCTTCAAAAGATCGTCGGTGAGCCGCGCAAGGCGATTCGCGTGGTCGCGCATGATTTCAAGAAAGCGCCGGTTGTTTTTTGGATCTTCGAGCGCGCCGCCCAGAAGCGTTTCCGCGAAGCCTTGTATCGCGGTAAGCGGCGTCTTGAATTCATGCGAGACGTTGGCGACGAAGTCCTGGCGGACTCGCTCGAGCCGCCTCAGTTCCGTCACGTCGTGCAGCACCACCACTGCTCCCGACGGCTTTTCAACGAGTGACGTTGCAGAAGTTGGTGCCGAAGCGCCGGCGGCACCGGGCGCATGATCGAGGGCTTTCACGGGCGCGGCCGTCACCGAGAAACTCTGCTGCTGGACGATCCCGGTCGCGATGTCGCTCTGCAGGCCTTCTTCTCCTTTCAGAGCTTTGCGGATCAAGCTCGTCAATTCTGAATTTCGAACCACTTCGATCAACGGCCGCCCTTCGCTGCTTTTCGAATCGATGTTCAGAATTTCCGCGAATGCGCGATTGCAGAAGACGAGCCGTTCGTGTGCGTCGATCACTGCGACGCCTTCCACCATGCTCCGCAGAATGGCGCTCGATCGGTTTCGTTCGCCGCTCAGCAAATTGATTTCGGATTCCAGGCGCCTCGCCGTTTCGTTCAGAGACTCACCCAATTCCGCCAGCTCATCGCGCGAGTCCTCCCCGGGCAGTGGGCGGAAATCGCCTTCGGCAACGCGCTTGGAAAACTCCGTGAGACGTTCAACGCGCGCCGAAAACATTCGCGAAATCATGAGCGATGCGGCAAGTCCAACCAGAAAAATCACGAGTGAAGCGACCAGCAACCGCTGGCGCAGTTCGGTGAGCGAAAAGTCGGTGCTCGCCAGCGGTTTTGCCGCCCGGATCACCACCGGCGGCCCGGCCGCCGGCTGATAGCGGACGGCGCCGTACACAAGTTGCCGCTGCAGAGTCGAGCTGAAGCGAACAGATCGGCCTTTGCCGTCTGCAAATGCTTGCTGAACTTCCGGACCTTTCGAGTGATCTTCCATCGTCTCGGAATCGTGTTCGGAGTCGGCGAGGACCGCGCCGCTACTATCAATCACCGTGACGCGCGCGCCCGCCCGCGACATCCACACGACCCAGGTGCGAAGCTGCGGAAGATCGTCTGTTTTTGGATTGCTGGCTTGCGCGAGATTCAGCAGCGATGTGAGTTCGTCGTTCGTCGAGCGAATATAATCGCGGCGAAGTACGCGCGCGGAATATAAATCGACGGCGAGCAACACACCGAGCAACAGGGCGAGGTACGTCAGCCCCAGCTTCCAGAACAGTCTAGCTCGCACGGGTCTCGAAGAGATATCCGGCGCCGCGAATGGTTTTCATGTAGACGGGATGCTGCGGATCGGCCTCGACTTTTTCCCGCAGCCGTCGAACGTACACATCCACGCTCCGCGGTGTGACGAACCGCTCCGTGCCCCACACGCCATCCAGCAATTGGTCGCGCGTGAACACACGATTCGCTCGAGCCGCGAGAAAATACAGCAGGCGAAATTCAAGCGTGCTCATCGGCACTGCTTTTCCTGCCCGCGTCACCCGATATGCAGCCGGATCAATTCGTAGCAGCCCGATTTCGAGCGCCTTTTCCGACGGTGCCCCGGGCTCCGCGCGCCGCAGCAGTGCTTTCACGCGGGCCGTGAGTTCGCGAGGGCTGAACGGCTTCGTGACGTAATCGTCCGCTCCCAATTCGAGCCCCACCACGCGATCCGCTTCCTCGCCTTTGGCCGTGAGAATCAGAATCGGCAGCCGATTCAAGCTAACGTCCTTGCGAACTTCTTTGCAAATTTCCAGACCCGAAAGCTTGGGCAGCATCAGGTCGAGTATCAAAAGATCCGGCGGCGTCTTGCGAAGTTGCGCAAGACCGGTAGCTCCATCAGAGCTGGAGCCCACTTGATACCCGTCTTTCTCGAGGTTGTAACGCACCAGTTCCACGATGTCTTTATCGTCTTCGACCAGCAGAATGCGTTTCATCGGTTTTCTCTCATCGCTTGCCACACCATACGGGAAACGGAGGTTCGGAAGCAAGCTAACCATCTTTGCATTCTTTGATTAACGGATTGTTACAAATGGACCTTTGCGAGTCTTCCAGTTCTTGTTCAAGTTTCGCCCCCTGCCGCTGCGACGATTCCCGTTTTGGTGCCTATGCCGTACGCAAACCGAGCGTTTGCCGTCATGCTGGAACACAAACGAGCCGATATCAATTGCAGAGGAATCTCCTATGGGCGCGCTAGTAGGAAGGCATCTCGATCCTGAGCGTAAAAGCCTGGAATCGTTGGGCTTTGAAGCGGGACTGCGGCAGAAAATCGTTGGCCAGAACGAAGCGGTTCAGGCTGTCGCAGATTTGTACCAGGTGTTTCGTTCCGGTTTGAATTCTCCTGGACGTCCGATTGGAAACCTTCTGTTCCTCGGACCAACCGGCGCAGGGAAGACTCGTGTAGTGGAAGCGGCGGCTGAAGTGCTGTTCGGCGATCCCCGCGCGGTAATCAAAGTGGATTGTGCGGAGTTTCAGCACTCTCACGAAATTGCGAAGCTGATTGGTTCGCCACCGGGATACTTGGGCCACCGCGAGACTCATCCAATGATCACGCAGGATGCGCTCAATCAATTCCACACGGAAAAACTCAAGATCTCATTCCTATTATTTGACGAGATCGAAAAAGCTTCAGACGCCCTCTGGCAATTGCTGCTCGGAATCCTAGACAAAGCAACGCTCACTCTGGGTGACAACCAGCGCGTCGATCTCTCGCAGACCATGATTTTCCTCACCTCAAATCTCGGTGGCGGCGAAATCATGGCACTGATGACGGACGGAATGGGATTTGCGCCGGCGGTTCCCGCCGATTCGAAACCGCGTCTGGACGAAAAGATCGCGAAGACTGCGGCGGAGGCTGCGAAGCGAAAGTTCGCGCCGGAATTCATGAATCGAATCGACAAGACAATCGTCTTCCATCCGCTGCGCGCCGAACAGCTCGAACAGATTCTCGAAATTGAACTCGGAATGGTCCAGCAGCGAATTCTGGAGACCGAGAACGGTCGTTTTCTATTTCGCGTGATGCCTGCGGCGCGGGAATTTCTCCTCCGCGAAGGAACCGATCTCAAGTACGGAGCGCGCCATTTGAAAAGAGCCATCGAGCGGTGCCTCGTTTATCCGATCGCGAATCTTCTCTCCACCGAGCAAGTGAGCGTCGGTGACATGATTTCCGTCGATTGCAATGGCGCTGACTCCCTGGTTTTTATGAAGGAAGCCGAAGGCGCCATCGTGCCGGTCGAGGCATCCCGCAGGACGTGCGACTCTCCGCCCCAGCACTCGGGTGGCCGCGTATTTCCAATTCCTGCCAATTTCCCGGCAGTCGGCCGGCTGCCGTTTCGCCCGGCCCGCTGACTTGCGGGAATGTCTTGCACAGTTTGTGATCGGCGCTGGTGCGTTTGGGAAATGAATGCTTTCAAAAAGGAGTTTCGTCGCTTGCTGAACAGTTGCCGCGTAAGGAGCTTTTTTGCCGCTCCGTCTACGTTCGCTCGTCCGGCGAAGTTCGTTATGTTGCTTGCGATCCTCTTTGCGTGCGCGGTCCCGGATTCAGCCGTTGTCACGGCTCAGAAGAAGTCCGCCAGTGAGTATCAGGTGAAAGCGGAATATCTCTACAATTTTGCAAGATTCACATATTGGCCGCCCGACACATTCGTGGACCCGAGGCAACCGATCGCCGTGTGCATCTTTGGCCGCGATCCGTTCGGCCAGAATCTCGAAGTTGCCTTGCTTGGCAAATTCGTCGGCGTTCGTCCTGTGATGCTCGGCCGCGCCACTCAGATCCAGGATTTGTCCGGTTGCCAAATCGTGTTCATGGCCGGATCCGAAAATGGACGGATTTCGAATCTAATAAGCCAACTGCAGAAACGCCCTGTTTTGCTTGTCGGAGAAACCGAAGGCTTTGCACGGTCCGGCGGCGTCATTCAGTTCACCGTTGAACGTGCGCGTGTGCATCTTGTCATCAACACGGATGCAGCGGCTCGATCGGGTCTGAAAATCAGCTCCAAACTCCTTGCCCTGGCTCAAATCGTGCGCGATTCGGATCAGACCGCCGACGGGAGCGACCTGCAATGAATTTCGCCCGCGGCGCGTCGATCCGCCAAAAGATCACCTACCTCGTGCTCCTCACCTGCGGAGTCGCTGTTCTGGTGGCCTGCGGGGTATTCGCAACATACGACATCACTACCTCGCGCGCTTCCTTGGCCAGAGACCTCGCCACGCTGGCGCAAATCACCGGATCCAACAGCACCGCCGCGATCGCTTTCAATGATTCGCAATCCGCGGAAGAAATCCTCGCATCGCTTGGCGCTCAACCGCACATTGTCGAAGCCTGCATTTATCTGCCCGACGGTAGTGTTTTCGCGAAATACAGCCGCGAAGGCGCCAGTCCCGACTTCACGCCTCCGCCCGTTTCTTCCCAGAATGTCCGTATCGCTTCCGGCTTCATGCAGGTGTTTCGCCCAATTCGATTGAAAGATGACACGGTCGGCACGGTCTACGTGAAATCGGACTTAGAAGAACTCAAAGCCCGCATGGTTCGCTTCTCTCTCGTGATCCTGGGAGTACTCCTCGCCTCTTTTGTAGCGGTCTATTTTTCGGCTACGCGCCTGGAACGGGCCATCTCCGATCCAATCCTCGAACTGGCGCGAACGGCGTTCGCTGTTTCAACAGGTCAGGACTATTCCCTTCGAGCTACGAAACAAAATAACGACGAGATCGGGTTTCTCTTCGATCGCTTCAACGAAATGCTGGAACTGATTCAACAACGGGACGCCGATCTTCAGCGGACTCGTGGCGAGCTGGAAATTCGTGTCGACGAGCGCACACGCGAACTGCAAAGCGAAGTCGCGGACCGTAAACGTGCCCAGCTCGCCCTCGAAGATCGAACTGCGTTCTTGAATTCCCTCATCGAAAACAGCCCCGTCGGGATCGTCGTGATCAACGTGGACGCTTCCACACGGCTCTGCAATCCGGCTTTCGAGAAAATCTTCCGCTTTCGCCAGGGAGACGTTCTCGGCCAACCACTCCTCGAGTTGCTCGCGATTCCCGAGCTTCGCCACGAGATTGTCGCCAACGAAAACGCCCTCCTGCATGGCCAAACGACACACGTTGTCACCCGAAGACGCAGAGGGGATGCAACCACTGTCGACGTCGAAGCTTTCTCCGTGCCCCTTTTTAGCGCAGGTACACAAACCGGCGCCCTCATTCTCTACATGGACATCACCGAACGAAAGCTCGCAGAAGAAGCGCTCCACCGCTCCAAAGACGCCGCGGAAGCTGCCAGCCGGACGAAAAGCGAATTTCTCGCCAATATGAGCCACGAAATCCGAACCCCGATGAACGGAATCATCGGCATGACGGATCTCGCGCTCGATACGAACCTCACCACCGAGCAGCGCGAATATCTTGGCATGGTGAAAAGCTCGGCAGCCTCTTTGCTGAATCTCATTAACGACATCCTCGACTTCTCCAAGATTGAAGCGGGAAAGCTGGACCTGGATGTTGGTGATTTCGCGCTGCGCGAGAGCGTGGGTGAAACCCTCAAAGCACTCGCATTTCGCGCTCACGAGAAAGGGCTGGAACTGGCATGGCACGTTGCTCCGGATGTGCCGGACCACCTCTCCGGCGATGTCAGCCGTCTGCGCCAGGTGCTCGTCAACCTCGTCGGCAACGCCGTGAAGTTTACCGAACGCGGAGAAGTGATCGTCGAAATTGGAAGTGACGCGGCGTCAACGGAAACAAGCGCGCTGCTGCATTTTCGTGTGCGCGACACGGGAATCGGAATCACCAAGGATAAACACGGAATCGTTTTTGGGGCGTTTACTCAAGCCGACAGTTCCACCACAAGAAAGTACGGCGGAACCGGGCTCGGATTGGCGATTACGTCTCGTCTCGTCGACCTGATGGGCGGAAAACTCTGGATCGAGAGCGAACCGGGCTTGGGTAGCACATTCCATTTCACGATTCGTTTCGGCATCGGAACCGAGGCCCCAGCGGCCCGAAACCTCGATCCGAGGCTGCTTTCTCAAACTTCGATTCTTGTCGTCGACGACAACGATACGAACCGGTTCATCCTTGTCGAGCTGCTGGGAAGGTGGGGCATGCGCGTCGAAACCGCGAAAACGGCGCACGACGCTCTCGCCATCCTCGTCCGCAACCTCGATCACGGTCCACGATTCGCCGCCGTGATCACCGACCTGCAGATGCCGGACATGGACGGTTTCGGGCTGGTCGAAAACATTCGCAAGCATCCTCAGTTCGGCGAGATTCCGGTTCTTCTTTTAAGCTCGAGCGCTCAGGCCGGCGATCGGGAACGCTGCTCAAAACTTGGAATCGCTGCCTACTTGACGAAACCGGTCCAGCCTTCCGAACTGCTCGACGCGATCTTGAATGCATTATCACACGTTGTGGTCGGGCCTCAGTCGCAGGCATCTACGAAACTCTTGCAGAAGTCCATCGGAGGAAAGCAAGTGATGAAAGTTCTACTCGCTGAGGACAACGCCGTCAATCGGACGCTCGCGAAACGATTGCTCGAAAAGCACGGCCACACAGTCGTTGTGGCCGAAAACGGCCGTCAGGCGCTCGACGCGCTCGAACATCATTCCGTCGACCTCGTGCTGATGGACGTTCAAATGCCCGAAATGGACGGGCTCGAAGCCACGGCCGCGATTCGGCAAAAGGAAAGTCGAGTGGGCGGCCACGTGCCCATTATTGCTCTCACGGCTCACGCCATGAAAGGGGATCGGGAAAAATGTCTCGCCGCCGGAGCCGACGACTATTTGACCAAACCCATTCGCACGCCGGAACTTTTTGCGGCCCTTGACCGGATTCAAGATGCAATCAACAAAACGGGCACTGCCGTGATTCCCTTGGTGAGCCCTGAGGCAAACGCTTCCATCTCAAACTCCTTCGACAATGTCGCTGCTCTCGAACACGTTGAAGGTGACCGCCAACTCCTTGACGAAATCGTTCGAAGCTTTTCCCACGAGTGCCCGAAAACCATGTCCGCTATTCGAACCGCGATCCGCGCCGAAGATCTTCCAAGTGTCGAGCGTGGCGCCCATTCCTTGCGTGGTTCGGCGGGCAATCTCTGCGCAGTCGAGGTCACTCGAACCGCCGAAGAATTGGAGAACTCTGCGCGAGCCGGAAATCTTTCGGCCAGCGTGGCTCAATTCCGAACACTCGACAATCAAGTGGATAGGCTTCTCGACGAACTCGAACCCAGTGCGCGAAAGGTGACGAGTTGAAAATATTGCCCGCCATCGCTGCCAAACAGCGCCCCAGAACTGACCGTTCGGATCCGCTCGATGTTCTCACCGGATCTGAGTTGCGGTGGCGTGCCGGCATCGGAATCGGGTTCGTCTCGTCATTCATGCTCTTGGATCGCACCACGGTTTACTTCCAGATGTGGGATGGAATCAGCGCGTGGTATCCCCCCGTCGGCCTTGCGCTGGCAGTCCTTCTCGGGATCGATCTTGCATACGCGCCGCTCTTGCTGTTCGCCGGAATGATATCGTCCGTCGTCAATTATCACGTGTCTCCGCTCACGCCCGGTTTTTGGGCCTCTAACTTTGCGGTCACTGCGGGATACTCAGCCGCCGCGTTCCTGCTCCGGCGAGTTTTGAAAATTGACTCCGCTTTTCGCACACTCCGGGATGTGAGCTGGTTTGTGGCCATCGCCTTCGCGTCTTCATTTTGCGTTGCCGCCGCCGGCACGGCCTCTCTCGCCTGGGATAAATCTCTCCGATGGGCGGACTATCCAAAAGCGGCCCTCAATTGGTGGGTGGGCGACGCGGTCGCGATCATTTGTTTGGCGCCGTTTCTTCTAGTGCATGTGACTCCCTGGCTTCGTCGGCGCGCGGGCTTTCGTTCCGGCTCCGTGGACACGTTCGATCCGGCGATCGTGGCACTCAAATCGATCGATTCCCGCGTCCTCTGGGGTTTCGAAAGCTTCGCGCAGGCCGCCAGTATTGTTCTCACGCTGTGGATCGTCTTCGGTTGGAATCTCGTCAAGAGTTACGGGCTCTTCTATCTGTTTTTCCTGCCGATCCTTTGGATAGCGGTGCGCCGCGGGCTGCGCGCCATCACGTTTGCAGTTCTATTCTTGAATGTGGGCGCGATGGTGGTCCTCCGCCTCGAAGCAGCGAACCCGCATCGCCTCACCTTGTTTCAAATACTCATGCTGATCGTTTCGCTCACAGGCCTTTCTGTTGGAACTGTTATTTCAGAGCGCGAACGAGCCGAGCAAACGTCGCGGGAAGGCGAAGCAAGGCTCCTCGCTCTCGTCCACTCGATCGATGAACTCGTGTTTGAGTTCGATGCCGCGGGCACGTACAGAAACATTTGGACCAATGACGAGAACATGCTTGTCCGTCCGAAATCCCAGCTGATCGGGCGGCCTGTGGGAGAAAGTTTCGACGAAGAGACCACCTCTCAATTCCTTCCGATCTTTCAGCGCGTGATGCAAAGCGGCCACGGCGAGACGGTCGAATACGCGATCCCTTTTCCCACCGGGATTCGCTGGTTTCTCGGCCGCGTCACCGCCATTCCTTCCCCCCGTGGTACAGCCAAGACCGTCTGCATGACTGCTCGCGATATCACCGAACGCAAACGCGCCGAAGAAGAGCTGCTCCTCGCTAAAGATTCCGCCGAGGCCGTGAGCCGGGCAAAAAGCGAATTTGTTGCCAACATGAGCCACGAAATCCGCACCCCCATGAACGGAATCATCGGAATGACGGAACTGGCCCTCGATACCGACCTAACCACTGACCAGCGCGAATATCTCGAGCTCGTCAAACTCTCCGCCGATTCCTTGCTCGCGCTTCTCAATGACATCCTCGATTTTTCCAAGATCGAAGCCGGAAAAATGGACGTCGACCCGATCGAATTTGCCGTGCGCGAAAATTTGGAAGAGACCTTGAAGCTGATGCGCTTTCGCGCCCGCCAGAAGGGCTTGGAATTCTCCTGGAAGCTGGCGGCAGACGTTCCTCCCATTCTGATTGGCGATCCGGCGCGGCTCCGCCAGGTGCTGATTAATCTCATCGGCAATGCGATCAAGTTCACGGAGCAAGGCGGAATTGATGTGGACATTCGAGCCGTGTCGCGTAACGAGGAATCCCTCGACCTTCGCTTCCGCGTGGCGGACACCGGGATTGGAATTCCACCCGAAAAACAGGCGCTGATCTTCGAAGCCTTCACGCAAGCAGATAGTTCAACCACCCGAAAATTTGGCGGCACTGGATTGGGTCTCGCGATCTCCAGCAGCCTCGTCAAATTAATGGGTGGCAAAATCTCGGTCGCCAGCGAGCCGGGCAAAGGCAGCACTTTCGATTTCACCTCGAAATTTGTTCTCGTCTCGGCGGACAACATCCAGCCGGCGCCTGCAATTCATTCGGAGAATCTGCGATCGGAGAGTCTGCGATGAGTTCAGAATACGAACGCAACAATCGAATCCTCATCGCCGAGGACGATCCCGTCTCCCGCCGCGTCCTCGAATCCTTCCTCAAAAAGTGGGGCTATGAAGTCACCGTCGCAAACGATGGGCTCGAAGCTTTGCGCCTCCTCGAAAGCCGCGAAGCTCCCCGGCTTGCAGTTCTCGACTGGATGATGCCCGGCATGGAGGGCATTCAGATCTGCAAACGCATCCGAGCCGAGTCCGACCGTCCGTACATTTACCTCCTGCTCCTCACCGCGCGAACACAGAAAGACGACATACTGCAGGGCTTGGAAGCAGGCGCCGACGACTACCTAACAAAACCGTTTGGCGCCCAGGAACTCCGCGCGCGTCTCCACGTGGGAAAACGCATCCTCGAGTGGCAGGACAAATTGATCGATGCGCGCGAAAAACTTCTTTTCCAGGCCACCCACGACGCGCTCACCGGCATCGCGAATCGCGGCGTCAGCTTGGACGCACTGCGCCGCGAACATTCCCGCCAGGAACGCGAGGGAGGCTCCTTCGCCGTCGCCATGCTCGACATCGATCATTTCAAATTTGTGAACGATAACTATGGCCACCTCGCCGGAGATGTGGTCCTTACAGAAGCGGCCCGCCGAGTCAAGAATTGCGTCAGGCCCTACGACACCGTGGGACGCTACGGCGGCGAAGAATTCCTCGTCGTTCTCCCGCGAGCAGACGGGCTCGGAGCCATGCGCATTGCCTCGAGAATTCGAGCCTCCATCGAATCCGAACCTTTCGCCACCGAGGGAGGGCCCATTACGATCACGGCCAGCCTGGGAGTGGCCGTGAGCAGCGAAGCATGTCCCTTTGACTCACAGATTCTCATGCAGCGTGCTGATGAGGCGCTATACCGCGCGAAAGCCCTCGGCCGAAATCGCGTGGAGCTTGCCACCGAGCGTGAGCTTATACTGCGAGGACCCGCGCCGCCCGCCGATCTGCCCATCAAGGCGTAAGATAAGCTCCGGGATTAAGGCGCGAAAATGTCGCGTCTAACGACCGAGCGAGTAACATGGCCCGAAGCAGCGTCTTCATCGCGCGTTCCCCGATCAACGCCTCCGCCGAACAAGTGTTCCGCTGGCATGCGGAGCCCGGCGCGCTCGAACGGCTCACGCCTCCGTGGGAACCGATCGAAGTCGAGCAGGCGGCGCCCGGTGTTCGCGATGGCGATCGCGGTGTTCTTCGAGTGCGCGTCGGCCCGTTCCGGGTGCGCTGGGAATTCGAGCATCGCGATTACATCGAAGGGCGCCAATTCCGCGATGTACAGATTTCCGGTCCATTCCGCCGCTGGGACCATACGCACCGCATGATTCCGGATCATGTGAACACTTGCATACTCGAGGACCGCGTCGAATACGAATTGCCGCATGGAATTCTCGGAAAATTTTTCGGCGACTGGTTCGTTCGACGAAAATTGAACAAGCTCTTCCGCTACAGGCACCGCATCACCATCGAAGCATTCGCCGCGCACTCTCAACAAAATTCAATCTGAAAACTTCTTGTCGAGGAATTACGGCTGGCCGCAATCACGCTCGCACGGCTCGAAGTCCCTCGGATGCGGCTACTTGGAAGGCCATACGTATGCGTATGGTGACTCCGCCGTTCACATCTGGTAGCGTGTCGACGATTCCAGTTCCGCGAACACCGGGATTTGGTATACATTTACATTAGAGTCGCAGCGCCGCACTCCGCCAAACGAGTTTGTTGGTTTGGGCGTGAAGGGATCGAGTCATGAATCCGACGAAGTCTGGATCCGTCGTCAACAACACCGCCGCACCCTCCGGCTCACGCCGCGACTCTCTGACGATTGTTGATAACCGCAATGGAAGTCAGTACGAAGTTCCAATCGCCAACGACACGATTCGCGCCATCGATCTCCGCCAGATAAAAATAGATAAATCCGATTTCGGAATGATGAGCTACGACCCGTCGTATTCCAACACGGCGTCGTGTACCAGCAAGATCACATTCATCGATGGCGACAAAGGAATTCTTCGCTACCGCGGATACTCGATCGAAGAACTCGCGGAAAAGAGCACGTATCTCGAAACCGCCTATCTGTTGCTGCGCGGCGAACTGCCGACGAAATCGCAACTCAAGGACTGGTCCTACAACGTCACGCATCACACCTTCATTCACGAAAGCATCAAAAAATTTCTCGACGGATTTCACTACGACGCCCATCCCATGGGCATGCTGATTTCTACCGTCGCCGCTCTCTCCACCTTTTATCCCGACGCAAAAGACATTTTCAATCCCGAATCGCGCCGCAAGCAGACCTATCGCCTCGTCGGCAAGATGCCCACTCTCGCGGCGTTTGCTTATCGTCACAGTCTTGGAATGCCGTTCGCGTATCCCGACAACGATCTCAGCTATTGCGGCAATTTCTTGAACATGCTCTTCCGCACCACGGAGCTGCAGTACCGTCCTAACCCAACTCTCGAACGCGCTCTCGATATTCTTTTCATCCTTCACGCGGACCACGAACAGAACTGTTCATCGAGCGCCATGCGCGGCGTGGGAAGTTCTCACGTCGATCCCTACTCGGCCACCGCCGCCGCCACCGCCGCGCTCTACGGCCCGCTCCACGGTGGCGCGAACGAACAAGTCCTCCGCATGCTTCTCGAAATTGGCTCTGTAGCTAACGTTCCCGCGTACATCAAGAGCGTGAAAGCCGGCGAAAAATTATTGATGGGCTTCGGCCATCGCGTCTACAAAAATTACGATCCGCGCGCCACCATCGTGAAGCACGTCGCCTACGAAGTTTTTGACGTGATGGGCCGCAACCCCCTCATCGAGATCGCTCTCGAGTGCGAGCGCATCGCCCTGCAGGACGATTACTTCGTCACCCGCCGCTTGTATCCGAATGTGGACTTCTACACAGGCCTGATTTATCAGTCCATGGGTTTCCCGGTCACGATGTTCCCCGTGCTCTTCGCCATCCCCCGCACTTCCGGCTGGATCGCTCAATGGGAAGAAATGTTGCTCGATCCCGAGCAAAAAATTTCCCGTCCGCGCCAGGTTTATCTCGGTTACGACCTGCGCGATTACGTCTCACTCGACGATCGCAGCTGATAACGCCTTTTTTTCGCCGTCCCGATTTGGAGCATTTCTGCTACTCCGGCGTCTTCTCCCTCCTCCACCCTAAAAGTGATTGCATCCGGGCCTAATCTCTGGCAAAACACTCTGCACGTCCTGCAGGGGGCCTTAGTAAATGGAGCTGTCTACTCGCGAATCCGGCACTGCCACGATTGTGGACGTTGTGGGCGATATCACCCTTTATAACTCGCCGGAGATGCGCAAAGTGTTGATCGATTTGCTGCGAACGAAGCAGAAGCCCCGCGTGATCGTCAACATGCTGAACGTGAAATATATTGATAGCGCGGGCGTGGCTTCGCTGGTGGAAGGCTTGAAGATTTCTCGGGACCTGAAAAGCAGCTTCGCTCTGTTTGGGCTTAGCCGAACGGCCCGCGAGGTGCTGGAACTAACTCGGTTGATCAAAGTTTTCGAAGTCTACGACAAAGAAGAGGAAGCTCTGCTCGGCGGCAACACACCGGCCGCTCCGGCAAAGTAAAATTCCGGGCGGTCTCGGCGATTCGCTTTCGAGATACGCCGCGCGTCCGGGCTCACAGATGGCAATCACAGAAGCAGTTGGCGCAGCTACAATCGAAGGACTGGCGTATATCGGCGCCCTTGCGCGTATTTCAGGCGGCGCAGCGAAGGCGTTTTTCGTCGAACCCGCGCGAGTTGGGAAGCTCTTTGGCCGCGCCCTTCATCAGGCGATGGCGGTCGGCGTCGAAGCAATCCCCATCGTTTCCCTCATCTCGTTTTTCGTCGGCTTGATTTTTGCGCTGCAAAGCGCCTACCAGTTGCGAAAATTGGGCGCGTTGCAGTTCGTTGCTGCCGCTGTTGCGATTGCGATCACGCGCGAACTCGGCCCGCTGATGACGGCGATCATGGTCATCGGCCGCTCCGGTAGCTCGTTCGCCGCCGAAATCGGTACGATGAAAGTGAACGAAGAAATCGACGCCCTGGAAACGATGGCGCTCGAGCCGGTTCGCTACCTCGTAGCTCCCAAATTTCTCGCGATGATTTTGATGTTACCTTGCCTCACCACCTGGGCCGATTTTATGGGCGTCCTCGGCGGAGGCTTGTTCGGTGTCACCAGCGGTCCGTTCACCTGGCACTCCTATTTTCTTGCAACCCTGAATTCACTCGTGCGGCGTGACATTTTGACCGGATTGGTCAAGAGCGTCATGTTCGGCGCGGTGATTACGGCCGTCGGCTGCCAGGAAGGATTTTCAACCGGCCTCGGTTCCGAACAGGTCGGCCGTTCAACCACATCCGCGGTAGTGAAATCGATTTTCATGGTCATTCTTGTCGACGTTGTCTTTACCGCAATTTTCTATTTCACGATGCCCGACTAAAAATGGCTCTCGACTCAACTTTGAATCCGCAAGCAACAAGCGCCGACGACGGTCCCGCGATTTCCGTCCGCAATCTGCGCGTGAATTACGGCGCACGCGAAATCCTCCATACGATTAGTTTTGAAATTGCTCGCGGAGAAACACTGGTCATCCTCGGTGGTTCAGGCTCCGGGAAGAGCACTTTGCTCCGCACTCTCGTCGGCCTCGAAAAACCAAGCGGCGGCGAAATCTGGATCATGGGAAAGAATTTTGCCTCGCTTCCGGACGATGAACGCGACGACCTCCTGAAAAAAATGGGCATGTCCTTTCAGGGCGGCGCACTCTTTGGTTCCATGAGCGTCGGCGAAAATGTAGCGTTGCCACTCCGCGAGCACACGCCTCTTGACGACTCCACGATCGAAATTATGGTTCGCCTGAAGCTGGATCAGGTGGGACTCTCCGGTTTCGAGAATTACATGCCCGCTCAGTTGAGCGGTGGCATGAAGAAGCGTGCCGCCATCGCCCGGGCCATGGCGATGGATCCCGAAGTTCTGTTTTTCGACGAGCCTTCTGCCGGCCTCGACCCCATCATTGCTGCAGGTATCGATGAGCTGATTCTGAAATTGAAAAAAGCGTTTCGCATGACGATCGTTGTCGTCACCCACGAACTCGCGAGCGCCTACCTCATCGCCGACCGCATGATTTTGCTCGACAAGGGTGTAATCGTTGCAAATGGCACCACCGCGGAGCTGCAAAAGAGCCAGCAGCCTCGCGTTCGCCAGTTTCTGGATCGCGTCCCAGAGCCGGAAATTTCCACCGAATTGGACTATCTCCAGATGCTGACGGGAGAGGTTCCGCCGCTGCGGCGCTGATTCGGGCGGGCGCGGGCCCGTGTTATACTCCGCGCGCTTGAGGGGTACCCTCCCGGCACACCGGGCGGGATATTGAGGAAGCCAATGGAATCGAAGCGGGAGCAAGCGTACGTCGGTCTGTTCGTCATCGTTGCATCGGCGCTGCTGATCGCCACTGTTCTCTATCTTTCCGGCAGCCTCTCCAGCGGACTGGTCCCTTACCGCACCTACTTCAAGAATGCTGGCGGGCTCACGCCCGGCTCCGAAGTTCGTTACGGCGGCGGACCTTCGGTTGGACGTGTCAAGAAGGTGGCACCCGATCCGAAAGATCCGTCCCGGATGGAAGTTGATTTCCAGATCCAACCCGATGTCCCGGTGAAGACCGATAGCCTCGCGAAAATCGAGAGCACCAGCGCACTCGGCGAAAATTTTCTCGGTATTCACACCACCGCATCCAGCGCGCAGCACGCTCCTCCGAACTCGACGATTCCTTCGAAGGAATTTGTCAGCTTCGCGGACATCGGTGAAATGATTTCGAATCTTGGCCCGTCAGCGCAAACGCTTCTTGCGAATCTGAATGACCGGGTCGTTGAACTCAAGGTAACCATCGCGCGCATCAATGACGTTCTCGGAGATCCGAATCGAGCCAACCTGGCCGGCACTCTCGACAATATTCACGGCATGCTCAAAGAAAATCGTCCGGCGCTGCGTTCTTCGCTGAATCACATTGACGACGCCAGCGCCAAGCTCGGGCCGCTCCTCGATGATTTCAGAAAGACGTCCGCCCAAGCGAACGAATTGATCACGCACATTGACGCTGTGATCGCCGCGGATCAGCCCGATCTCAAAGAATCGCTCGCAAAGCTGCGCCAAACTCTGACGCAAGCCAATCAGCTCACCACCCAGTTGAATAACTTGATGAACGCCAACTCCGAAAACATCGACGAGATCGTCGACAACTTGCGCTACATCACCGACAACATGCGCGAGTTTACGGAAACAATCAAAACCCGTCCGTACACTCTGATTCGTACCACGACTCCCAAGCAACACGAACCCGGCGCAGCTCCGCCGAAGTAGTTTTGTAAGCAGCGATGCACAACCGGAAATGCGAAATAGATTCGCGGGAAGCGAAGTAGTTCGCAATAGGTAACGCAGGCTTGGTAAAAGCGAGGAGCACTGTGATGCGTTTCGCGAAACAAACGGTATGGGTCTTATTGCTCGGAGCTCGACACTCGCAGGATGCGGCGGCACTCGCCCCACGAAGTATTACGTCATTGACGTCCCTGCCGCTCCCAGCACCCAGGCGTCCGCGCAGATCCCCATCACTCTGCTTGTCACTCGACCAATCACCTCGCACCTCTATCGCGACGACCGCATTGTCTATGGCTCCGGCCCCGTCCAACTCGGCACCTACGAGTTTGAGCGTTGGGCGCAAAGCCCCTCGGACATGGTTCAGGATCTCCTCGTGAATTCTCTGCGCGCCACAGGCCAATACCGCTCCGTTCTTCGTCCCGGCAGCAATGCGAAAGGTGACTACATCCTTCGCTCGAACCTGCGAGAGTTCTACGAAGTCGATAAGCCCGAACTCGTCGCCCGCTTCTCATTGCACATTGAACTCTTCGACCCCAAAGAAGGCGCCATGGTGTGGGGCTCAACCTATTCTCACGATGAGCCGGTCGCGGGAAAGACCGTTGCCGACGTTGTCCAGGCGCTCGACAAAAACGTCCGCGCCGGAATGCAACAGCTCACAGGCGAACTCGGTCAATATTTTGCAGCTCATCCGCCGAAAACAGAAGCCGCGCAGTAGCCGCATCCGCCTCTGCGCCACAGGTTTGTTCGCGGCGCTGACATTTCCGCTACGCTTCGCAAAGCTCTCATCATGATTCCGTTGTAACCAAGCGATCCCTGTTGTTTCGCTCCACTGTCCCGTTCTGAAACGCATCATCCGCAAGGAATCGCCTTCGCCGCTTATCCACCCCTTCCGCCCTGCCGATACAACACCTAGCACGCCTGACCGAGGGCGTTGTCGGAGGAACATTCGTGGATTTTTTTAGGCAGCTTTTTAGCTCAGGCGACTTTCGCCCACACGGCTATTGCTACCTCTGGAATTCCCGACTCGTTTGGCTCCACGTGGCTTCCGATCTTTTGATCGCGCTCGCTTATTTTACGATTCCGATCACCCTCATCTGGTTCATTCGAAAACGGCGCGACCTTCCGTTCAGCTGGATCTTTGCCTGCTTCGGAGTATTTATTGTGGCTTGTGGCGCTACACACGTGATGGAGGTTTGGAACCTCTGGCACGCGAACTACTGGCTCGCGGGCGCATTGAAAGCCGTCACTGCTGCTGCATCGGTGGGCACCGCAATCCTTCTCGTGAGGCTCGTGCCCAAGGCGCTTGACCTTCCCAGTCCGGACCAATGGATTCTTGCGAACGCCGCCCTCGAGAATGAAATTCGCGAGCGTCGCGATCTCGAGCTGACCCTGCGCACCAACGAATCGAATTATCGCGATCAGGCGGAACTTCTCGATCTCACTCACGACGCAATTTTCGTCCGCAGTCTGGAGAGGCAAATAATTTACTGGAACCGCGCGGCCGAGCGCCTGTATGGCTGGCAAAAGGAAGAAGTTCTCGGAAAGGTTACTCACGAATTTCTTTTTACGGCTTTTCCCAAGCCTTTGCAGGAAATTGAGGCGGAGCTATTCGAAAAAGGCTTCTGGGAAGGTGAACTTACACACAGCCGCCGCGATGGAACGCGCGTAGTCGTTTCCAGCCGCTGGGCATTGCGTTTGGACGCCGCCGGAAAACCACTCTCGATTCTCGAAAGCAACCGCGATATTACGCAGCGTAAGCGGGAAGAAGAAAAATTCCGAAACCTTCTTGAATCAGCGCCCGATTCCATCGTCATCGTCGATCGCGCTGGTACCATTCAACTCATCAACGCCCAAACCGAAAAATTGTTCGGCTATTCGCGCCACGAATTGATTGGACAACAAGTCGAACTCCTGGTGCCTCAGCGTTTCCGCGGACAGCATTCCACTCAACGAGCAGACTATTCCCGGTCACCCCGCCCGCGCGAAATGGGACCTGGATTGGAACTCTACGCCCGCCGCAAGGACGGAACCGAGTTTCCTGTCGAAATTAGTCTCAGCCCACTGGAAACGGAACAAGGCACGCTCATCTCGAGCGCTATTCGCGATGTCAGCGATAGAAAACGCGTCGCCCAGGCCCTCGAAGCGAGTGAGCAACGCCTTCAGTTGGCTGTCGAGGCAGCAAAACTCGGCGCTTGGGACTGGGATCTCATCGCGGACCGCGCGATCCGCTCCTTGAGGCACGATCAGATCTTCGGATTCGATGCGCTTCAGCCCGAGTGGGGCGAAGCCGCCGCCCTGGCTCTCATCGTTCCGGAAGATAGAGAAATCTTCCGTTCCAGCGTTGCGAATGCACTCAAAACCAATACCTTCTCCACGGAATTCCGCATCAATCGCGCCGGCGATCATTCCCTTCGTTGGGTGTCGGCGCAAGGGCGCGTGTATCGCGACGCCGCCGGTAAACCGATTCGGATGATGGGAATCGTTGCCGACACCACCGAAAGGAAACATGCCGAGCAGGCCAGCGAGCGCCATCAGGAAGAGCTGGCCCGCTCCAACTCGAATTTGGCCGCCGCGAATAGGGAACTCGAAGCCTTTAGCTACTCCGTTTCCCATGACCTTCGCGCCCCGCTCCGGCACATCGACGGCTTCGCACGCATCCTGAAAGAAGAGCACGCCGCTGAACTCTCTCACGAAGCCCAGCGATATCTCGATCGCGTCCTTCACGGCGCGAACCTTATGGGCCATCTCGTAGATGACCTACTCAACCTCGCCAGAATTGGTCGAAAAGAAGTGGTACGTCGCAGGGTGAATCTCGACGAGCTCGTTCGCGCCACAATTCTCGACCTTCCCGAAACAGAAAACCGCAGCATCGAATGGCGTGTCGAACCTCTTCCCGAGGTCGATTGTGATCCCGGGCTCGTTAAATTAGTTTTCTCTAATTTGCTCGCCAACGCCGTCAAATTCACTCGCAGACGTGAACCTGCCGTGATCGAAATCGGCACTCGGGATGCCCTCGGAGGCATTACTTTCTTTGTTCGCGATAATGGTGTGGGCTTCGACACCAAGTATGCCGATAAACTCTTTGGAGTCTTCCAACGTCTTCATCGCCAGGAGGATTTCGAAGGCACTGGCGTCGGCTTGGCTACCGTCCAGCGAATCGTCCAGCGGCACGGAGGCACGGTGTGGGCTGAATCCGAGCTTGAGCGCGGCTCAACATTTCTTTTCACGCTGCAGCCACAGCCCGCAGCACTTCGGCCGGATCAGCCTGTCGCCCAGGAGTGCAAATCATGAACGATGCTGTTGAAATTCTTCTCGTGGAAGACAACCCCGCGGACGCTGAATTGACGGTTCACGCGCTGCGGAAGAGCAAGCTCGTCAATGAAATTCAGATTTTGCCCGACGGAGCCGAAGCCCTCGATTTTATTTTTTGCCGTGGCCCATTTTCGCACCGTTCATTTGATTCTCCTCCGTACCTCGTCCTGCTGGATTTGAAATTGCCGAAAGTCGATGGCTTCACCGTCTTGCGAGAGATAAAGACCGACCCGCGAACCAAGGCAATTCCCGTGATTCTCCTTACTTCCTCGAAAGAAGAATGCGACCTGGCCATGAGCTACAGGCTCGGCGCGAACAGCTATCTTCAGAAACCCGTGAATTTCGCCGAATTTCAGGATGTGATCGAGCAATTTGGCATGTACTGGCTGCTTCTGAACAAAAGGCCGCCCGTAGCCGCCTTCTCAAGTTCATAGGAACTTCACACCATGCCCAACTCTACCTCCCGAAAAGAACTTGGCGGCGCGCCGTCTCCCCTGCGTCTTTTGCAGGTTGAGGACGAACCCAATGACTTAGAACTCTGCCATCGCGCGCTGCGGACATCGGGTATGGAGTTTCAAGCCGACGTCGTCACCAATCGCCAGGACTTTGTCGAAAAATTGCGCACGCGCCCTTACGATGTCGTCCTCGCGGATTACAGCATGCCGGGATGGACCGGCATGGACGCACTCGCCGAAATCAAGAAGCTCGGCCTTGATCTTCCCTTGATTCTTGTCACCGGCACGCTGGGCGATGAAGTCGCCGTGAACTGCTTGAAACTCGGAATCACTGACTATGTTCTGAAAACTCAACTCCCGCGCCTGCCCGCCGCCGTGCGCCGGGCGCAGGAAGAGCGTTCTTCGCGGGAAGCTGAAATTCGCGCCGTCCTCGCGCTTCGTGCTAGCGAAGCCCGCTATCGTGGAATCGTACTGAACGCAACCTACGGCATGTTCTGGGTCACCGCCGAGGGAGATCTGCTCTCTGTAAACCCAGCATTCGTTCAGATGCTCGGCTACGATTCCGCCGAAGAGACGCTCGCTGCGAAAAATACCTCAGCGCTCTACTGCGATCCCGTCGTGCGTGCGAAGGTCAGCAAAAAATACATCACCACGGGTCGCGTCGACGAAACCGTCGAATGGAAACGCAAAGACGGCACCATCATCGCCGTGCGCCTCAATGGCCGCCATGTCGTCGACCGCGAACAGGGAACCGAATACGCCGAAATAATCGTCGAGGACGTCACCCAGCGCCTCGACCTCGAAAAACAACTCCTCCAAGCTCAGAAGTTCGAAGCCATCGGCCAGCTCGCAGGTGGCATCGCCCACGATTTCAACAATATGATCGGCGCCATCATGGGATGGTCCGATATCGGCATGGAAGAAACCGAAGAAGGCGCTCGCCTCCGCCGCCATTTCCAGAAGATCCATCAGCAGGCCGAACGCGCCGCCGCCCTCACCCGCCAGTTGCTTGCGTTTGCCCGCCGCCAGATTCTCGAACCCCGCAACCTCGACTTAAACCAAAGCGTCACCGAAACTCTCAATCTTCTCGAAAAAGTGATTGGCAGCAATATCGAAATCAGAGCCAAGCTCTCTCCGGATTTGTCGCTCATCCGTGCTGACCCCACGCAAGTGGAACAAGTCCTGATGAATCTTTGCATCAACGCGCGCGATGCCATGCCCGAAGGCGGCTCGCTGATTATCGAAACCCTCAACACCACCTTCGATGCAGAATTCTGCGCCCACCAGCCATTTGCCCGTCTCGGCGATTACGTTCTGCTCTCCGTCACCGACACCGGCATCGGCATGGACGCGGCCACCCTCGACCGCATCTTCGAACCCTTTTTCACCACCAAGGAAATGTCCAAAGGCACCGGCCTGGGCCTCTCAACCGTTTACGGAATCGTCCGGCAGCACGGCGGTTTCACTCACGTTTACAGCGAACGAGGCATTGGCACCACGTTTCGCGCCTACTTCCCGGCTACGCCGCTGGCGATGAAATCCGCCGGGCCTCTCGAAGATGCCCGGCCCGTTCACGGAGGCGTCGAAACTCTTCTGATCGCTGAAGACCACACAGGGTTGCGCGAACTCGCTTTCGAAACACTTACAAAACTCGGTTACGAAGTGATCCTTGCTGCCGATGGGGAGCAGGCGCTGCAGGAATTCAAGAATCGCGCGGATGAAATCGACCTGGTCGTTCTCGACGTAGTGCTGCCCAAACTGAGTGGACCGCTTGCCTTTGCGCGTATTTGCGAGATCAAACCTGGCGTACCCGTTATTTTCGCCACCGGATACAGCCCCGATATCTCTTCGCTCCAGGATGCTCAACAGCAGGGTCTCCCGGTTCTCCAAAAGCCATACTCGCCGCGCGACCTGGCTCGCAAAATCCGGGAAACGCTCGACCAGCGCCATCCCATTGCTCAATCCTCGCTCCCGCTGGCTCCCGCGCAACGGCTCATCCCTCACAATTAGCGTTGACACCATTTCTTTGCGTATGGTATTCCAAAACGAATCCGTGGACTCCGGCCTCGTGCCGGATTGCTGGATCGTCAGACGCGGAAGTACCACCGTTATTAACGGTCCGGCAATAAAACCCACCCACCCCGGGAGGTGGAATGCCACCTGGCTTTCACCTCCCTTTATTTTTCCCGCTTTCACCGCACGTTTGCCTCAGCTCCACTCCGCGAGTGCTTGCATGTGCAACCAGTTACAGGGTTATAATGCGCACTCGGCGGCGAGCAAAGTCCCGGACGCCAGGGAGGAGAACATGGGCCTGCAAATAGCGGCGCGAAAGTCCGGGAATGTCACCATCCTCGATCTGCAGGGCCGCATCACGATCGGCAGCAGCAACGATACCCTCGGCGCCGAATTGCGGCGCCTCGCCGAAGTTCCGCCTTGCGATGTTCTCGTCAATCTCGCCGGTGTAATGCAGGTGGATAGCTCTGGCATCAGCACGCTCGTGCGTTCGTTCGTCACCCTCGAACGCAATGCCGGCAGCCTGAAACTCCTCAATCCCACCGGCCACGTCCGCGAAGTCCTCGAACTCACTCGCCTCATCCAATCCATTCCCACCTACACCGACGAAGCCAAAGCCGTAGCCAGCTTCCGCGGCGGCGTCGCCCACGCGTAGCAAACAACGTCCATGAGAGGTCGCTCTGTTTTCGTAGCGGTTCTCTTGGGCATCGCCTTATTCGCCTCGCCCGCTGGAATTCTTGCACAAACACTAGACACCGGTACCGCCCCTGCCAGCATCGCCGACGCATTGAAGAATGCAAAGCAACAACGCATTGTCGTATTCGATTTCCTGAATCCGGATGGATCCCTCTCGCAGCTCGGAGTATCGTTTTCAGACGAATTCAGCAAAGTGCTCGCTGAATCGAATCCTGACCTTCAAGTGGTTGATCGTCGGGTGATCCGCGAACTGCTGCAACAACATCGAGTTGCCCCGACGATCGTCCACAACACGGAAGCTGCCACCTGGTTAGCCTCCCGTTTAGTCGCGGACTCATTTGTCACCGGGACTGTGGACGCAAAGAATGGTAACTTGCTGATTAGTATCGAAGCGATTCGATTAAAGGATGGCAAGAAAATAGCAAAATTTAAGGAATCCCTGCCTCTGACTGATTCAGCCAGAAGTCTGGCTGCGAATTCGATCTCATGGGATCACTCGAAGGAGTTTCCAAATCCCAAGGGTGACAAGAGTCACTCGGCGAAGTGCATTCGCTGTCCCAATCCCTTTTTCTCGGATGAAGCTATTAGTGCAACTCGTTCCGGCTCACTCAAATTCTCCGTATGGCTTGGCGAAGATGGCCTCCCATCGGAAATTAATATCATTTCAATCCCGCCGCCAGGGTTTGTCGAGAAGTCTATCGAAACTATTCAGAAATGGACCTTCCAGCCTGCGACGGACGCTGATGGAAAGCCTAAAGGAATTTGGGCACCAATCGAAATAACGTGGCGAAGCTACTGAACTACGCGTTCTTCTTCAACTCAGCCAGCACCAGCTTCGCAACTTCCTTCAGCGTATCGAACACGCCCTGTCCTGTCACTGCAACGCCTTCGAGCACCGGCTCGCCTTTCACGCTGAGTTGCTTCTGCAATTCGTCGACCGGAAGGATATTCGGAAGGTCGCGTTTGTTGAGTTGCAGCACGTAGGGAATTGTATCGAAATTCAAATTGTGGTCTTTCAAATGTTCGCGCAGGTTGTCGAGTGTTTCGAGGTTTGCGTCGAGACGCTCTTCCTGCGAGTCCGCCACAAAAACCACGCCATCCGCGCCCTTCAAAATCAGCCGCCGGCTCGCCTCGTAGAAAACCTGTCCAGGAACGGTATACAAATGAAAGCGCGTTCGAAATCCGCGCACGGTACCGAGGTCCAGCGGAAGAAAATCGAAGAAGAGAGTGCGGTCCGTCTCGGTTGCGAGCGAAACCATCTTTCCCTTTTGATTCGATCCGGTGTGTTCGTAAATCCATTGCAGGTTCGCGGTCTTCCCACCGAGGCCGGGGCCGTAGTAGACGAGCTTGCAGTTGATTTCGCGCGCAGGAAAATTAATAAACGGCACAATTTCCTCAGTTTTCGAACCGATTCACTTATAGCATAGCCCCGCTTGACCGCCAACGCACCCGCAACGCCGTGCTTCGCAATTGACAACTCCCCGCAGCACTTCCAGTTAGCAGGAATTCACACGTCGAACGACATTCTGTGTCTGAAATCGGCCTGCAATGCTCTTGAGCGTACCTTGAGGGCTGCATTGACGCAACTCCGCGACTTTGCTATGTTTCCACCGACAGTTCCGGAGTGTTCACGTGAAGCATCGTGCTGCCCGCACCACCCAGTCCTCGCGAAGTAGCCAGAAATTGATGAAAACAAAGGCGTTGAAGGCCTCCGCGAAAGCGAAACTCATGCCCCCGGATCCCGACGCTGCCGCCAAGCTGGTGCAGCTCAAATTCTACGAAGAGGCGCTTAAGTACTTTCAGCAGCAGAAGTTTCATCGCGCCAAGCAATCGCTCGAACGCGCCCTCGAAGGTCCGAGCCGCGAGCTTCGCGACCGCGCTCAAGTCCACGTTCGCATTTGCGACCAGCGCATTTCGCGTTTGCCTTCGCAAGCGCCGAAATCCGCGGAAGATCACTACACCCAGGGCGTTGCGCTCATGAACCTCGGCCGCTGGGACGAAGCGCGCGAACATCTTGATCGCGCCCGCAAAATCAGCTCCGAAAGCCGACCACATCGTCTACGCCATGGCCGCGCTCGATTGCCTCACCGGCGAAGCCGATTCCGCCATGGTCAATTTGAAAGTCGCGATCCAGCTTCGGCCCGAAAATCGCTACCATGCGCGCAACGACGAAGATTTCGCGTTCTTGCAGGAAGATCCGCGCTTCACCGAATTGCTCTACCCTGAGCGCGACGGCTCGGGCGGTTAGCTTCCGCCTTTCTTTGTGAAATCTCGTTTGCACCCACGCTCCCGGCCCGTCCGCATTGTCGCACTCGGCGGCGGCACCGGCCTCTCCACCGTTCTTCGCGGACTCAAGGAATATGTCGCCGGACCGCAAGAAAGAACGCGTCCGCCTTCCCATCGCCGATCTCGCCGCTGTTGTCACCGTCACCGATGATGGCGGAAGTTCAGGCCGCCTCCGCCGCGACTACCGCGTGCTTCCTCCCGGCGATATCCGCAATTGCATGGTCGCGCTCTCGAAGGACGAACACCTGCTCGGCAAACTTTTTCAATATCGCTTCACCGTTGGCCGCGGCCTTGCCGGCCACAGCTTCGGAAATCTTTTCGTCACAGCCCTCACAAATGTCACCGGCGACTTTCCCGAAGCCGTGCGCGTCTCGTCTCAGGTGCTTGCGATCCGCGGCCGCATATTCCCATCCACCGCGCAGAACGTAACCCTCCAAGCCGAGCTCGACGATGGCTCGAAAGTTGCCGGCGAAACGAACATCTCGCGCTCCAAAAAACGGATCCGCGAGGTCCGCCTCGTTCCGCGCCGCGTCCGTCCCATCTCCGATGTCCTCGAAGCCCTGCGCGCGGCCGACCTCATTCTCGTTGGCCCCGGCTCGCTCTACACCAGCATCATTCCCAACCTCCTCGTCGAAGACGTCGCCGACGTCATCGCCCACTCCCGCGCGAAGTGCGTCTATATCGCCAATCTCATGACCCAACCCGGCGAGACGCGAGCATTACTCCGTCGCCGACCACGTCCGCGCGATCTACGAACACACCCGCCCGCGCCTGTTTGACTGCGTTGTAATCAATCGTTCTCCGGCATCCGCCAAAATCCTGCGCCGCTATAAAGCTCAGGGCGCCGAGATCGTCCAACCCTCATTCGCCGAGCTGAAAAGCATGGGTCTGCGCTACGTCACCGCCGACCTTCTGCAGCAGCACGGCGTAATCCGCCACGACACCGCCCGCCTCGCCCGCCTCCTCCTCCGCGAATTCGTCACGCCCAAGCCGCGCTCCTGAGCATTACAGCGTGCGATTGTTTCGTGCCTCCGGTCCGTTTGAGTCAACTGGGAAATCAATCGTCAAAAGCCTTTTCTTGCGCCCCGTTCCACCACTTCGTATACTGGCCCGCGCTCTTCGTAAGCCGGTTCCGCGGATTTCGGCGGGAAATTTCGAGCCACCGTCAGGCCGCCACGAATGGCAGTTCGCGCACGTTGTGAAAGGTCAGGAGGCGTTATGTCTGCGGCTGCGCAGGATGAACTGAACGTTTACCAGTCGGCGGAAGCCCGTTTCGAGATCGCCGCACAAAAACTGAATTTGGAAGAAGGACTCTACCGCTATCTTAAATATCCCAGCAAAGAGATCACCGTCTACATTCCCGTTCCGCTTGATAACGGCAAGCTCGAAGTCTTTACCGGCTATCGCGTTCTGCATTCCACGATTCGCGGCCCAGGCAAAGGCGGAATCCGCTTCGCGCCCGACGTCAGTCTCGACGAAGTTCGCGCTCTCGCCGCCTGGATGACGTGGAAATGCGCGGTTGTAAATATTCCTTTTGGCGGCGCAAAAGGCGGCGTGATCTGCGATCCCAGCAAGCTTTCAAAAACCGAAGTGGAACGAATCACTCGCCGCTACACCGCCGAATTGAGCGAATGGTTCGGCCCTGAGCGCGACGTGCCCGCTCCCGACATCGGCACCAACGCCCAAACGATGGCCTGGGTGATGGACACGTATTCCATGCACGTCCGCCAGGCCACCACCGCCGTTGTCACCGGCAAGCCTCTCGAACTCGGCGGCTCGCAAGGACGCACCGAAGCCACTGGCCGCGGCCTCATGATGTGCTGCAACAAAGCCCTCCAAAAACTCGGTATGAAACGCGAAGGCTGCCGCGTCATCATTCAAGGATTTGGCAACGTCGGCTCCCAGGCCGCCGATCTGATGCACAAAGCGGGCTACAAAATTATCGGCGTCGCCGATATTCACGGCGGCCTGTACAACGAAAGCGGTTTCGACGTCCCCAAACTGATCGACTGGGTTTACAACCAGCGCAAGCCGCTCCCCGATTTCCCCGGTGGCGGCCAGAAGATGACCGCACAGGAAGTTCTCTTCCATCCGTGCGAAATTCTCGTTCCCGCAGCCACCGAAAATCAGATCACTTCGAAAAATGCTCATCGCGTCGATTGCAAAATCCTCTGCGAAGGCGCCAATGGTCCCACCACTTCCCACGCCGACGCTATCATCGAGAAAAAGGGCATCTTCATCATCCCGGACATTCTCGGCAATGCGGGCGGCGTCACCGTCAGCTATTTCGAGTGGGTGCAGGATCGCCAGGGGTTCTTCTGGCGCGAAAGCGAAGTGAACGAACGGCTGCAGGACGTAATGGACCAGAGTTTCGATCAAGTTGTGCTTTACGCTGAAACCCACGGAGTGAATAATCGTATCGCCGCATACATCGTGGCGATCGATCGCGTGGCCCGCGCTCTGAAACTCCGGGGCATCTACGCGTAGTTGGTTTCGCATCGAAACGCTTTGTAGGCTGGGGTGCAAGTAGAACGAAGGAATCGTCCAGCGCTTTTGCATTTTCGATCGGTAGGGGCACGGCATGTCGAAGATCTCGGATGGTTTTTCGGCACCGTACCCTCTTAAGCAACAAGCAGCCGCCGAATAACTTGGTGATCACAGGCGGTTGCAGCAACGCCAAGAATCGCCTTGTCATCCTGAAGGCATCCGGCCAGGATGCCTGAAGGATCTCAGCGCACGACATCGCGCAGTCTCGCAGTGGAGGCAATCCTGTACCCTGAATCCATATCGCCAGGCGCTCTGAAAACCGAAGACGAACACCGCCGCGATATCTGCGCCGTCGGGCGCTGGATTCACGATCGCGGCTACGTCGCCTCCACTGACGGCAACATCTCGCTCCGTCTCGATCCCGGCCGCATTCTCACTTCGCCCACCAGCATCAGCAAAGGCATGATGACGCCCGACGATCTTGTCATCACCGATCTGCAGGGCCACAAACTCAGCGGCCGCCGCAATCCCAGTTCCGAACTCGCCATGCATCTTTTGATTTACAGCCGCCGCCCCGATATCAACGCCGTCTGCCATGCGCATCCTCCGGCCGCCACCGGGTACGCTGCCGCCGGAGTTCCGCTCAACAAAGCCATCTTGTGCGAGCTCGTGCTCTCGCTCGGCTGCATCCCCGTCGCGCGCTATGGCACTCCCGGCACTCCTGAACTCACCGACGCGCTCGAACCGCTCGTTCAAAGTTACGAGGCGATCCTGATGGCCAATCACGGCGTCGTTTGCTACGGCCAGGATTTGCTCTCCGCTTTTTTCCGAATGGAGACCACCGAGCATTTTGCTCGCGTCGCTCTCGTCACCGAGCTCATCGGCAAACAAGTCTTGCTTTCCAGCGGAGATGTGGAAAAATTGCTCGCGGCGCGCGCCCGCTACGGTGTTCAGACCGCTTCATCGATCGGCCAGGATTGTCCGGTCACCGCCGATAACGCCGACGCCGAAAAAATCACGCTCACGCGTCGCGAACTCGAAACACTCGTCGACGAAGCAGTGCAAAAAGAACGCGCGCGTCGCTAGCGCCAAACCGTAGCGCATTTTAGTTTTTCTCTGTAGGGGCACGGCATGTCGAAGATCCGCCGTGGCGGGCCGTGCCCGTCGCAGCACGGTCGGTAAACGGCCCGTTGTTTCAGAATCAGTTCAGGAGTTTTGCCGGAGGATCCAGAATGGGCGAAGCACTGGGAATGATCGAAACGCGCGGAATGATCGCGATGATCGAGGCTTCGGACGCGATGGTGAAAGCGGCCAAAGTCACGCTCGTCGGCTGGGAAAAAATCGGCTCGGGTTACGTCACCGCCATGGTCCGTGGCGATGTCGCCGCCGTAAAAGCGGCCACCGATGCCGGCGCCGCAGCCGCGCGCCGCGTTGGTGAATTGATCGCCGTCCACGTCATACCGCGGCCGCACCAGTCGCTCGAAGACGTGCTCCCCATCGGCAAGACGCCGATGGCAGCCGCGAAGTAGCAGCCGTCGCGACGGGCGGCTGGCCGCACGCGCAGGTGGCGCAACAGCGCCCCGCGCAGAATCATCTTCGCCGCCATTTGAATTTGGTTTTCAGTCGAAGCTGACAAAACGAAAAAATGCTTCTCGCTCGCATCGTCGGCACCGTAGTTTCCACTCGTAAAGACCCGCGCCTCGAAGGCAAAAAACTCCTCATCGTCAAACCCATTAATCCCGAGGGCGGCGACGAATCCGGCTACCTGATTGCCATCGACACCGTCGACGCTGGCTTCCGCGAAACAGTCCTCGTCGTCTCCGGAAGCTCCGCCCGCCTCGCGGCCGAATGCAAGGACCGCCCCGTTGACGCCGCCATCATCGGCATTGTCGACACAATTCACCTCGACTCCCTGCACGAAGCCGAACTCGCCGCCGCGCGAAAAAAATGACAGGATGCGACGAAGCATCGTCATCCTGCCTGCCCTGAGGAACGAAGGGAGCGCAGTGCGCATTGTGCATCCCGGCAGAAGTCGCGGGACGAAGGATCTCGTTCAGGCCTGCGCCATCAATCCGCGCTCGTCGCATCTTGGAAGCGATTGCAACGCGAAGGATCTGCCGCAATGATTCTCGGCCGCGTAATCGGTAAAGTCGTCGCCACCATGAAAAACGACACGCTCCACGGCCAGCGCCTGCTGATCGTCCAGCCAATCGACCGTCACGGCCGCGACAAAGGCAAAGCCATCGTCGCGCTCGATTCCGTCGGAGCCGGCGCAGGCGAAACGGTCTACTGGTGCCGAGGCAAAGAAGCGAGCTTCCCGTTCCTTCCCGTCGAGCCGCCCACCGACGCCACAATCGTCGGCATCGTCGACGAAATCAACATTCCCGCAAAATCCGGTGGCGCGTAAATGCTGATCGCACGCGTAATCGGAGACGTTGTCGCCACTCAAAAAGACCCATCGCACATCGGCCGCAAAATTCTCGTCGTCCAGCCGCTGAATCTCGATGGCTCCGATCGCGGCGAAGCTGTCCTCGCACTCGATGCCGTGGACGCGGGGATTGGCGAGCGCGTCCTGCTTTCTGCTGAGGGATTTTCTGCGATGACCGCCGTAGGCCGCCCAAACTCTCCGATCGACACCGCCGTGATCGGCATCATCGACGAAGTCAGCTTAATCGACGGCGTAAAGTAGCTCGACTCATCCGGAAAACATCGCGCCAAAATAAAAAGAGCAGCGCTCGCTGCATCGAACGCTGCCCTTTCACTCCAAACAAAAACTTCTACAACCATTCCCCGCCGTCACTTGCCCGATACGGTCCCGCCCGTCACCGAAATATATTTCGCCTTGCCTCCAAAATGCACTTCGGTGATCTGGTTGCTCTCGGTCACCACCGATGTGTACGACGCTTTGCCCTGTCCGTCCTTCCACTCGATCGGCACTTCCGCCACCACTTTGCCGTCGCGCAAAATCGTCATCTTCGTTTCATCGGCAGACACTTGATACGTTCCGGGTTTCAGATCTTTCCCCGCGAGTGTCGCAGAGCTGTGAAGATCCACTGCAACGCGGGAGACTGGCTTGATTGTTTTTGTGTCATCGGCGCGAGTTGCGATCGGCATCGCGAACGCGAGCGCCGCGACGATTGTCAGTACTGAATTCATTCGACGATGTGCCATTTTTGTTTCTCCTTTTTTCACTCGCCCCTTGCAATCCATTTAGACGCGGACTAATCCGCGCTGGAAGCATTGCCACGAAAGATTCACTAAAAAAACGCCACATCTCCTGCATATTTACAAACTGCTCCGCATGCGAACACTGTTCGTGCGATATCGAACAATGTCCGCCTATCCGAATCGGTAAAATCTAGCCACCCTCCGAATTTTCGGAGGGCCATTCGGATTCGCACGTTGCCACCCGAACTTCACGTTGTCATCCTGAGACGATCCGATCAGGATCGGCGAAGGATCTCAACGCGGCCTTCTTGGCACCGCGTTCACGTACGCTACCTCGCATTCGTTATTTCTATATACGGCGCCCACATGCGTTTTGTTCCGGAAAATCAGGCGAATTCGCGCTATTTCGCACAACTCGTAAACGCTGCATTTTCCGCACCTGCCCTGTTGTGGTGCACCCCTCCGCTTACGTTGACACCGTCGGGACGCTCAGGAATAATCGCTCGACATGATTGGTTCGCTCCGCGGCAAGCTCATCGAGAAACGTCCCAACCAGCTCCTCGTCGACGTTGCCGGCGTCGGCTATCAGGTGCAAATTCCGCTCTCCACATTTGCAAGTGTCGGCGCATTGCACGCCGACGCAAATCTCCTGATTCACACACACGTCCGCGAAGATCAAATCACGCTTTACGGTTTTGTCACCGCGCGCGAAAAACAATGTTTCGAACTTCTGATCTCCGCATCCGGCGTTGGCCCGTCGCTCGCGCTTAAAATCCTTTCCGGCATGAGCATCGAAGAACTCGTTCCCGCCATTCGCAAAGGCGACCTCGCTCAACTCGTGCGCATCCCAGGCGTAGGCCGCAAAACCGCCGAACGAATGGTCGTCGAGCTGCGCGATAAGCTCGCGGTTGTCGATGTCGCCGAAGCTGGAAAACCAAGCACGCGTTCGCAACTCGAATCCGACGTAGCTTCCGCGCTCGTGAATCTGGGCTACGATGCAAAATCCGTCGAGCGAGCCATCGAAAAGTCACGCGTCACGAGTGGAGCCGATTTCGAAAATCTTCTCCGCTCGTCGCTCCAGATTCTCGGCGGCTCGGCGATGCAAAAGTCTGCACGCGCTGGCCGCGAAGAGTAAGAGGCGTTTGCGACGATAGGAGGCCTTGCAAGTCGCGGTACATTCATGGTTTTTAGGGGTCGGAGCTTCAGCTCCGACATTACGCAGCCGTTATAAAATCGGCTTCAGCCGCTGAGGAAATGTCGTGCGGTTTTCGCGCCGCCTCCTCAGCCTGCCCGAAGCCTCGTCGGAGGCGGATGTGGTCCAGTTCATTTGGGAATTCATCGTGCGTCCCGATAAAATAGAGGAGTTTGAACGCTCCTACTCGGCGTCTGGCCCCTGGACTCAACTCTTTCGTCAAAGCCCGGGCTATCAAAGCACCCAGCTATTGCGCGACAATGAAAACGCTCGTCGCTTTCTCACGATCGACCGTTGGGACACCATTGCGTCATACCGCGCAATGCGCGAGCGGTTCGCAAAAGAATACGAAGTTCTCGACCGCGCCTACGAAGCCTTCACAGAGTCCGAGCGGAGCATAGGGATTTTCGAAGCGGTGCCTGAAGCAGTAGCGCTGCTGTAGCGCCAGCCCCGTGCCTTTGTAGCGGCCGCCTTCAGGCGGGCGCCTTTGTTTTGTTCGGTTTCTGTTTTTGCTTTCGCATTGGTTCTTGGAGTCGGGATCGGTTTTTAGGGGGTCGGAGCTTCAGCTCCGACATATACGATCCCAATAACAAGGGGCTTCAGCCCCTGAGGAAAATGTAGCCACCGCGCACCATGACCGACACTCGCAACCGCATCATCTCCGGCAAAGCGCTCGACGAAGACGCCCGCATCGACGCCAGCGTTCGCCCGCAGAAAATCGAGGACTTCATCGGCCAGTCGCGCGTAAAAGAAAATCTCAAAATTGCAGTCGACGCAGCACGCAATCGCGGCGAAGCGCTCGACCACGTCCTGCTCTACGGCCCTCCCGGCCTCGGCAAAACCACTCTCGCGCAAATTCTCGCCAACGAGATGGGCTCGGCCATAAAAATCAGTTCCGGCCCGCTGCTCGAGAAGAAAGGCGACCTCACCGCCGTCCTCACCTCTCTCGACGCGCGCGATTTCTTCTTCCTCGACGAAATTCACCGCCTGCAAGCCGCACTCGAAGAAATCCTGTACCCCGCGATGGAAGATTTTCGCGTCGACCTGATTATCGGTCAGGGCCCCGGCGCTCGCGTCCACCCGTACCAGCTCAACAAGTTCACCTTGATCGGAGCCACCACGCGCGCCGGACTGATCATGGCGCCGCTCCGCTCGCGTTTTGGCATCGTCCACCGCCTGGAGTTTTATTCGCCGGAAGATTTGCAACGCATCGTCGAGCGTTCCGCTAAAATTCTCGGCATCACGATGGACCGCGATGGCGCCGCCGAAATCTCCCGCCGCAGCCGCGGCACTCCGCGCGTCGCAAACCGCCTGCTGCGCCGCGTTCGCGACTACGCCGAAGTCCGCGCCAAGGGCCACATCACCCTCGGCGTCGCCCGCGACGCTCTCGCCATGCTCGGCGTTGACGAGCATGGCCTCGACGAAGTCGACCGCAACCTCATGCTCACGATTATCCAGAAATATTCCGGCGGCCCAGTCGGCCTGAACACCATCGCCGCCTCGCTCAGTGAAGAAGAAGACGCAATCGAAGAAATCTACGAGCCGTACCTGATGCAGCTCGGCCTCCTCGACCGCACCCAGCGCGGCCGCGTCGCCACAGCCTTGGCCTACAAGCATTTCGGAATCGACGAGCCGCGCCGCCAACCGGGCCTTTTCAGCTGAAAAGCGCGAAGCCGGGCATTTCTCAGCGCCGCCGTTGTTGCTCACTTCCGCATCGCCAATTACAACCGCGTGGCATCCACAGCCACCTGTGGCAACATCATAGTACTGGTACGCACTTGAAGAATTCACTGGGGCCCTTCTGTGGTGAGGCAAGCAAGACGAAAAACGCCATTGTTCACGATTCCGGGACTCATGCTTCTCGGTTTATGCGCAGCATTTCCGGGAACCGTTCGCGCCTGTGACCAGGCTCCCGCCGGCCAAACGTTCGAGATCCGCCTCCTGCAGCCGCTCGCATCCTACAGCTCAAAGCCCAATTCATCCGTGCGCGCGCTGCTCGTCGAATCTCCTGAGTGCGATGGCGCACCCGTATTTCCCGATCGGGACGATCGTCGAGGGCCACGTAGAATCCGTCTGGCGCGTGGGCATGGGCATCCGGCACGAAACCGCCTCGCTCTTTGTTGTCTTCGATCGGATATCGCCAGCCGACGGGAAGCCGATCGAATTGCATTCCCGCATCGTCGAAGTTGACAACGCCCGCGAAAGCGTGAAGAAGGGCGTGATTCAAGGCGTCCTCGGCACAGAAACTCCGCAGGGCCGCATCACCAGCCGCTTGAAATATCTTCCAACTCTAAATCCCTATTCCGATTGGGGCCTCGTCGCATATCGCGCCGCGTTCCCCATCTTTCCCGAGCCTGAAATTTATTTTCCCGCCGGCACAGACATGCGCCTCGAACTGACGGCCTCGATGCCGCTCGAAAATTTCCTCCCCGCTGAATCGTCCGTTCGCGAATTCAGCCAGCCCGAAAAAGATACTCTCACCTTGCAAGTGCAAACGCTTCCCGATCGCACATCCACTCCCAAAGGGCAAGACGCCGACGCGATCAATCTCGTTTTCCTCGGCTCGCGTGAGCAGCTGGAGAAGTCTTTCGCGACTGCCGGATGGAAAGATAGCGATCCCGCTTCGAAGAAAGCTGTGATGCGCCAGTTCCATGCCTTTCTCGCGCTGAAAAGTTATTCCACGGAACCGATGTCGCAACAATTGCTCGAAGGCCGCGCCTCCGACATCACGCGCCAGAAAAGCCTCAATAGCTATGCGAAGCGCGACCACTCCCGAATCTGGAGCATCGACGAAAGCTGGAACGGAGAGCAGGCATGGGCTGCCGCGGGAACGCGCGATACCAGCGCCGTTCTTTCCGTCCGCCGCAGGCGATTGATTCATCACGTGGAAACAAATATCGACGATGAACGCGACAAAATTGTTCGCGATCTCACCGTCGCCGGCTGCGTCGATGCCGTTTTCGTCGCACCGCGGCCTGCGTCACCTCGCTATTTCCAGAATGCCACCGGAGACGACCTACGCACCGACGGCAACGTGAGCGTAGTGAAGCTGAAGGACTGCGAGAAACCCCACTTCGAGGTTGCATCCACAGAAGACGACCTGCAATCACGCCCGCGCTCGAAATTCGCGCGCTACTTCCGCATGCAGGTACTCTCGTTCCGCGGCGATGTGCTGCGCGGAAACATTATCTACGGCACATACGATCTCACTCGCATGAGCATCCACGCTTACCGCACGAATCGCGCCCGCTCAGCCCAAGCCAAAGAGTACGCGCGCCTGCAGCGCGAGCTCGACGCGCCAACCGCAGCACCCATTGCTTCGATTGTCTCCACGGTTCCCGCCGACTAAACAAGAAAGTGGGATCGACGAATAACCTGGCTGGCTTCCACTTCGATGTATGCGAACGCTTCCGACGAGCGGGTTGAAAGTCGGCGACAGAATGTTGTCTATGAACGGGATTGTGTTCGAGCGCGATACCTTTTGGGAAATCAGCTATATTTTCCGTGCGCTTCGACCTCAATCCGTTGATCAAGTGGTGATTGAAGGTTCCGACTACTTACCGCACACTCTCAGCATCGCCCCCAAAATCACTCCGGAGCCGCACCATTTGTTTCTTGGAGAAGAATATTGGGATCGTGTGCGCGCGGCCCAGACACGTCGCAAACGTTTGGCGCCACGTTTTCATTCACTGGGTGACGCCGCCATTATCTGGAAGATTCCGGCCTTTAACCAGGATGAGCGAATGGTTGATGACATCATGAAGCAATCCTCGCGCTTTCCCGTTCTGATCGTCGATCTGCGACAGAACGGGGGCGGCGCCGAGATCATGTTGCTTCGATTCTTGGGTAGTCTCTTCGACCATGACGTGAAGGTTGCGGACCGGGTGTTGCGAAAGGGCACGGAACCAGTGATTGCGAAAACGCTCACGCCGACTCCACCGCAGCGAAACTCTCACTAAAAGTTCTTACGTTTGCGGGCCGTGCTGAGAATCGACCGAAAACAAGCCGAACGAGCGGCCGCCAACGGCAATTCCCCCAGCAGCAAGCCCTCCCATCGCGACCGCACCCAGCGCAAGTCCTCCAAGCGCAATAATTCCAACCGACATCCCGCCGACCGCAATCAGCCCAATCGCTTTTCCGCCAAGCGCGATAAGCCCTCGCGCCTTTCGGCCGACAGCGACGTAACCTTTCGCCGAATCACCCAGCGCGAGCCAGCCGTCCGCTTTATCACCGATTGCGATGATGCCGTGCGCACGGCCGTAGCGTTCGCCGCGATCCGGGTCGGGTCCGTACGCAATATCGAAGAGAGGTAAACCGGCAACGGTCCGCTCGGACCGCACGCGAATCGATTTCGGCGAGTGAGTTTTCATGGCAGGCTCCAGAATGATTCCAGAGGCTACCTGCGCGACGAGAAGCTGTCAATTTCGCGATATCGCAAAGATTTTGTAGCGCCACCCTTTAGGGTGGCAGCCTTGCATTCGTCACGAGGCGATCCGTGCGAAAACGGCCCCGTCAGCCCCTGCCGATCCCGCGGCGTCCGGACGCAACGACGCTCTAAAGCTCGGCGCTACAAAATCTGGATCCGGACTATTCGCAGCGCAAAGAAACCATCGGATCGATTCGCGCAGCGCGGCGCGCTGGAATGTAACTCGCAAGCAGCGCGACCAGCGTAAGCAGGGCGGCAATCGCGACGAAGGTGAATGGATCGGTCGACTGCACTCCAAAGAGCAAGCTGCGCATCAATCGCGTCAGCATGAATGCGCCCGCCAATCCAATCCCGACGCCGGTAAGCGCAAGCGTCATCCCCTGGCGCACAACAAGCCGCAAAATATTCGTTTGCGTGGCGCCAAGCGCAAGTCGGATTCCGATTTCGCGCGTTCCCTGGCTCACCATGTACGCCATCACGCCGTAAATGCCGATCGTTGCGAGCACAAGAGCCAGCGCCGCAAAAAGTCCGAGCATCATCATCGAAAAACGGCGCCGCGCAAGCGATTCCTGCACACGATCGTCCATCGTGCGGACGTTGTAAATCGGAAGATCGGGATCAAGCTCGCGAATCTCTTTCTTAATCGCGGACGTAAGCGCCGTCGGAGCCGCTCCGCTGCGCAAAACCACGTTCATCGCAGGTGTCGTGTACTGCGAGTGCGGCAAATAAAACGCGATGCGAGGATCGGAATCAAGCGTGTCCTGTTTGATCCGTCCAACGACGCCGACAATTGTGATCCACGGCTCTTTCGATTCCAGCCCGCCGGTGCGAATGCGTTTGCCGACGGGATCTTCATTGGGCCAATACTGCTGCGCGAAATATTCGTCGATGATGGCGATTTTTTGTGTCGTCGCCGTGTCGAGGTCGTTGAAAAACCTTCCCTGGCGCAGCGGAATCTGCATCGCCTCGAAATAATGGCCGCTGACGATCCGCTCGTCGGCGTTGATAAAATTTTCACCAGCCGGCGGAGTGCGGCCTTCGATCGTGATCGGCCCCCACGCAAACATTTCGCTCAGCGGAAGCGACGTGATCGACCCCGCAGCCGACACGCCCGGAATGCGCTCGAGGCGTTCGTTGAGCTGACGATAGGTCGCGAGCACCGCGGGGCCATCCTTGTAGCGACGGCTGTTTGTAGTGAGTTCGAACGTCAGCACCTGTTTCGGATTGAAGCCGGGCGCCACATTTTCGAGCCGCGCGAAACTGCGAATCAACAATCCGGCGCCGATCAGCAGTACCACCGAAAGCGCAAGTTCCGATACCACGAGCAGGCGGCGCAGATTGTTGCCGCGTCCCCACACGGCGCCGGTGCCGGACGAGCCGCGCGTGCCATCCGTGAGAATGGAATGCAAATCGATCCGCGCAATTCGCAGCGCCGGTGCCAGGCCAAAAAGTATTCCGGAAAAAAGTGAAATCGAAAGCGTGAATAGCAGCGCCTCGCGGTCGATTCCGATATCGCTCAGCCGCGGAACACTCTTCGGCCCGAGAACATGAATCCAGTGCACGCTGAGAATTGAAAACAAAACTCCCAGCGCACCGCCGCACAGCGCAAGCAGGATGCTTTCAGTAAGCAATTGGCGAATGATGCGGCGCGCGCTTGCACCCAGCGCAGTCCGTACCGCGATTTCCTTTTGCCGCGCGACGGCGCGCGACAGCAAAAGATTGGCAACGTTTGCGCAAGCAATCAGCAGCACGAACGCAACCGCGCCGAGCAATACAAGCAACGTGCGCCGCGCATCGCCCACCACCTGTTCCTGCAGCGGAACGATTCCAAACGTAAGTCCGCCATTCGGCGGATATTGCTGCGGATGATCCTGCCGAAGCCGCGCCGTCAGCGTATCCATCTCAGCCTGCGCCTGCACGGCAGTGACGCCGGGCTTGAGCTTGCCGATAATGTTGTAGTCCTCGTGATCGCGGTTCTGCGCGGCGTCCGGCTGCATCGGAAACGGCAGCAGGATTTCAGCCTGTTCCTCGGCGCCGTACAGTGTTGGCATCACCTCGCGAGGCAGCGAAAAAGATTTCGGTAGCACTCCGACGATTTCCACCGGGTTGCCGTTGATCGCGATTGTCCTGCCAAGAATATTCGGGTCGGAACCGAACCGGCGCGTCCAGGTGCCATAGCTCAGGAGCGCGGTTCGCGCGTGCCCGGCCACGTCGTCGTCGGCAATAAAAAGACGCCCCATCGCGGCGCGGTAGCCGAGCATCGGCAGAAGATTCGACGAGATTCGGATTGTGCCAATGCGCTCGGGATCGCCGTTCCCAGTAAGGTTATCAGCCGTGCCGAATGCGATCGCCACGTCTTCAAAGCCGGAGTGGCCGTTCTTAATGTCAAAATATTGCGCGGTGGAAAACCAATCCTGCGTGATTCCAAGACCCGGCGAGCGATTCCACACGATCACGAGCCGGCTCGCATCTTTATAAGGCAGTGGGCGCAGCAGAAGCGCGCTGGTGATGCTGAAAATGGAAGTGTTTGCGCCGATGCCGATCGCGAGAGACAAGACTGCCGCGATGGCGAAGCCCGGATTTTTGGCAAGCGACCGAAATGCGTAACGAAGGTCGCGAAGCAGACTATTCATGGGAGCCGGCCGTAGTGTCCCTGGAGTTCATAGGTGTGTGATGAAAGCTGAACACCTTAGACGGCTCGCCCGCGATTTTGGCTCTCTAGTTCGCGGAAAAAGTGTTGCAGGACTTGATGTCTCCGGAGCTGAGCCCCGTCTTGAACCACGAGACGCGTTGCGCCGAAGTTCCGTGCGTGAATTTGTCGGGCATCACTCGCCCGGTCGCCTGCTTCTGCAGCCGGTCGTCACCCACCGCCGCTGCGGCATTGATGGCCGAGGCGACGTCGCTCTCGTCGATCAGTTTTCGCTGCTCGGTGGAATTTCCCCACACGCCCGCAAAGCAATCGGCCTGCAGTTCCAAAAGAACCGAAAGGGCGTTCGCCGAACGCGGATCCCGCTGTTGCTGCGTGCGCACAGTTCGTTCAATGCCGAGAATTTTCTGCACATGGTGGCCGATTTCGTGCGCGATCACATACGCCTGCGCGAATTCGCCGGACGCGCCAAAGCGGTTGCGAAGTTCGTCGAAAAATCCGAGATCGAGATACACCTTTTCGTCGCCGGGACAGTAAAACGGCCCGGTCGCCGTTCCCGCTTCGCCGCAGGGCGATGCAATTTCATTCCGGAAGAGAACCAGCTTCGCGTGATGGTAATTGGGAATGATTTTGTCCCAGTTCGATTGCGTGTCATCGAGCACAAACGAGACGAACTGCACCTCGTGCTGCTCAGCGGCGGTACGCGCTGGATCGGCAGGACGGCTGACGCCGGTCGCGGCGCCCCCCGGCGATCCGGAATTCAGAAATGGAGAGATTAAATCGCGTTTGAAAACGAAACTCAGGACCAGCAGCACCAGAAGGCCGCCGATTCCAAACGGAATCCCGCCCCCTCCAAATCCGCCGCCACCACCGCCGCTACTGTCACGGCGATCCTCGATGTCACCACTGACGCCGCCGGGAGTCCAACGCATTGCGCCACCTCAGAAGGGAACGGAACCCGCTCCCCAGAGTATACGTGAGAGAGCGGAAGCGGGCTGCGCAATTGGTGTGGGTAACGCGCTGTGCGGTTATGATGGACTTGCGGCGGCGGTTTGGGAGATTGGGCTGATATGGCGACCGTGTATCTGTCGCTTGGATCAAACATCGGAGATCGCGCGGCAAGCATTGCGCGCGCGATTGCAGCGTTGCGGGCGCACGGCGTCCATGTGACGCAAGAATCGTCACTCTACGAAACCGAGCCTGTGGAATTTCTCGACCAAGCCTGGTTTCTCAACAGCGCGATCGAAGCGGAAACAGAACTCTCGCCGGAAAAATTGATGGAAGCTCTGCTCGAAATCGAACGCGCAATGGGACGCGAGCGCCGCGTGCCAAAAGGCCCTCGCCTGATCGACATGGACATCTTGCTCTACGGCGAAGAAGTGGTGCGAACGCCCGGCCTCGAAATTCCGCATCCCCGAATGGCAGAGCGAAAATTCGTGCTCGTGCCGCTCGCAGAGATTGCAGGCGAAGTGAATCATCCCGTCTCGATGATGACGATTGCGGAGATGCTCGAAGCGACGGCGGATCAAAGCGACGTAAGGAAGTGGCCGGGCAGAAACCCAGTCATCGATGACGGCAGACCAGACAAAAATGAACGCCGGTAAGAAACGAATGTTAAATGTTGGAGTGGTCTTAAGAACTGGATGAAGAATTGAAATTTGGCGGCCGGTCGGTGTACGTTATCGGCCTGCCCGCGGGTCATAATAACGAATCCCGGTTCAGTGGAGGCACTTCATGCTGCGAAGAATTCTCTTGATGCTGATTTTGGCCTTGGTGGGCGTGTCTCCTTCCCTCTACGGCCAGGATCAAAAGACGGAAATTCAAAAGAGATTGGGCGCAGCGTTTAAGCGAACTACGCTGACGGCCGACCGGTCGGATGTAGCCAAGGCCGGTACCGTTCTTACGCTCCATAAAGATAATTTGCTGATGTGCAGCATGGACGCGCACGCCTCGCCCACGAACACCTATAAGAACGGCGCGATCTCCATGGGTCTGGGAGCCAACGATGTCGTGGAACATGGCATTGAGTACGGTGGGCCAGCAACCCGCCAATACTCCGCAGCGCAAATTTGTTGCCGGCGAAAAAATCTGGCTGGCCGATTTCCAGGTGAAAGAGGACGGGGTTTATTTTCTGTTTTACAGCGACCTGTTTGACAACGTCCGCTACTTTGGACAGCTGAAATTTCCCGTTTCCAAGGGTGCGTTTCCACCTGCGGACACCATGATGAAGACAATCGCTGAGGTGGTGACGGATGACAGCGCCGAGGAGGCTGCGCCTGCGGATACTTCCGCACCGCCACCGCAGCAGCAGTCCGGTGGACAAGCGCCAGCGCCAGCCGCCGCGACCAAGACCATCGCCCTGGGCCAGACCGAGGATGAAGTCGTGGGGATTCTCGGCCCGCCACAAAAGAAGGTCAATCTGGGTACCAAGGAAATCTACATCTACCCGGATATGAAGGTGGTCTTTATAAGCGGAAAGGTCGTCGACGTTCAGTGAGAAGTCAGTGGTAAGTGATTGTCGAGCTTTACGGTTAGGCAGGTGGCGCACCCTGTCGGCGTCCCACGATTGATCCGTTTCAGCGCCGAATTATACCACTGAGGTAGTTGACTTTGACGTTCCCGCAGTAGCCTTTGCGGGTGCCTCACTCTTCGCCGACTTTGCGAAGGGTGAGGGTTTTGGTCCGTTGTTTCTATTCGATTTGCTCTGGCCGGGTGGCGCACTCTTTCGGCGCCCCACGATTGATCCGTTTCAGCGCCGAATGATACCACTGAGGTAGTTGGCTTTGAGGTTCTGCCTTAGGCTTTGCGGGTGCCCCGCCGTTCGCCGGGCTTGCGAAGGGTGGGGATTTTGGTCTGGTCGCTGGGTTGGATTCGATTCGGTTCGATTTTCTCTGGTTCGGCTCGTCCTGGCTTTTCTTTTTCTCCTATTCCGACAATCCATCCGGCGTGCATAGATTTTCTTCTCCGTACTGATAAAACCGGTAACTGCTCCACGGCCACAACTTCGCATCCGCCACCAGTCCTCGCTTCACCGGATTCATGTGCATATAGTTCAACTTCTCCGTCCGCTTCTTGCGGCTCCAAACGTTGAAATCGTAGAACCGCCGCTGCCAGAAATTCCGATGACTTGCGTTCGGGATGTCGTGCCACAGACGGAGTTGTTGCGTGGAATTGCGCGCGCGAATTCTTCGGCGCAGGCGGCGCGAGATCCGCTGTTTCAACACTTGAATCACGATCGACAGATCTCGCTGCTTCGGCTCGCCCAGCAGCAGATGAACGTGTTCCGGCATGACGACGTAGCCGACCACCGCGAACTTATATCGCGTGCGCACTTCGTCCAAAACGATTAAAAACACATTTCGAGAATGAGCCGTTTTCAAGAAAGGCAACCGCCGGTAACAACTGAACGTGATGAAGTGGAGATTCCCGGTTCCGTAGCGGCGTTTGAGATTTTTGGGCATCGAAACCAAACGGAACGAACCGAAACTAACCAACCAGACCAAAACCCCCACCCTTCGCAAGCCCGGCGAACGGCGGGGCACCCGCAAAAGCTAAGACTAGCCTCTAGTGCTAGCTGCCTGAGTGGTATCATCCTGCCGTCAATCATGCAATTGTGGAAACCACTGAGGGCCCGGTAAGGGTGTGCCACCCGCCTAGCCCAGCGCAAAGGAGCCTTAAACAAAGGCGAGGTGGCAGTATCGGGCAAGGGACATGCGGAAATGAAAATACTTGCAGCCGCAAAAAAGAACAACCAGAAAGTGACAGCAGTCGGAGCCAGTCGAAAGGTGTGTGCTACTTGCGAAGCTGAAATTAAAAGGCTGGCGGAATTGTTCAAAACCCGCAGGACCCGGCCAGATGAGTCGAACAGTCGAGAGCTTTCAAGTGTTCTTGGATGAGCTGGCAGTACAACTACGTGACATACCCCATGCTCACCAGTTAGCATTCTCGGCAGCTTGTTGCGAGAGAGCATTTCCCAACTATGCGGCCTTCTCAAGACAGGAGGGATGGGGGCGGCCCGAGATGCTAAGGTCTAGTCTGGATTGTGTGTGGGCTCATGTCATCGATCGAAATTTCGAGATCGTGAAAGCACAAAAAATTGAGATCGAGTGCAAAGCACTCGCTCCAGATTCTGATGCCTTCCCCTCGGTAGCGGCGACCGCTGCCCAAGAAGCTGCACTCATGATCACACTCCTTGTCCACTTCAGCTATGATTTGAATCCGAATTATGCCGTTCGGATAGCCACCTTCAACAGAGACACCATCGACATGTATGTCCAGATCCGGGAGAAACTGGACCCTACCGACCCAGAACTTGAATCAAAGATCACAAGCCATCCCCTCATATTGGCAGAGTTAGAAAAACAAAAAGCTGACCTAAAGAGGGTGATTGGAATCAGAAGTAGAGAGGAACTTCAGGCGTTCGCGGATCACGCCAAGGCCATTGGAATGAAAAACCTCGGGCTATGATTCCATGACTGTTTCGGCTGATTAGATAACATTGTCGGCTCCTTCTGCCGAGTAGACTTGGTAGCTGTTGGACGACCAAGGCTCGGAAGCAAGGATCCGAGCGACACCGGCCCATTCACCGTTAGCATCGCAGCCTTCGACCATCTCCACCTGATGTGCTCCTGACACACGTAGACGTAATCACCCGCCTCGATCGCGTATGTCTCGTTTACGGAATAAACCGCGGTCGGCGGGTGGCCCACCCTCTAGCTCGAAGTGATTTTAGGTCTTGAATCAGAATTTCCGGGTGGCCCATCTTTCGCGGATTTCGAAAGGTGGGGCTTTCTCTGGTTGAGTGAATCTGGGGAATCGCCAGCGCAGACCAAACCAAGCGAAATCAGACCAGAACAAAACCCTCACCCTTCGCGAAATCGGCGAAGAGTGAGGCACCCGCAAAAGCTACGTCAGAACCGTCAAGTCAAATGCCTAAGTGGTATCATTCTGCCGTGAAACGGATCAGTTGTGGATAGCACGGAAAGGGTGGGCCACCCGCCGTTAGACGGAGTTAATCCGATCGGTTCCCTCATTCGTAACGCCTGTTCGGCGGACCCACTGGCACAAAAACTAACGTCAACGGGCTGGCCGACAATCTTTAGCAATAGCAATGACCCAAATAACGGAAACAGTGATGCCATAGTTTCGGAGACTAGCCAATTAAATGCCGGTAGTCCGGGAGCCGGCTCTGACCAAGTATTTTCGGGAGTTGTGCATTCGAATGGAACCGAAAAGCTTGGGTTTTCTGGTCCCAGTGTCCTCGATGGCCCTCCTTTGAATGAAATCCCGGCTTGGGTAATTCAGCTCTTGAATACACCTGTAATGCAGCCAGGGAGCTTTGTCCCGATGAATCCGTGAGGGACGTATCAGTTTGTAACAGTCAAATTGAGTGAGGCGCCACGCTCGGCAGATCGCTCTCGTCGGCTGGAAAGCAGAACGAGCATCATCCCTATGGCCCAAAGGGCAAAGCCCTCGCGAGGGCGGAATCGAAATAAGACGAACGGAACCGAACAGAAGGCAAACATCACGAAAAGAACGATTCTTAAGGCAACAAAGAGCCGACGGAAAGACTTAACTAGGGCCACGACGCTGAGGATGAACACAGGATTGATCAGTCCAACAATCGCCGTAGCGAGCATAAGTATGGAGGCCGCACCCTGGGTCCACAGGTCGAGGTTGAGCCAGGGTATGGCGAGGGCCCACCACGCCCAGAAGTAACCGCGTGAACCGTGGCCAGGTGCGGGGCCGGGTCCTGCAGCACCCACCAGAAAAAAACTGGCGAGATAAATCAGCAGCCCGATCCAGAACATCTTGCTGTTAGTTTTCATGGTTTTGGTGAATTCTCATACCATTCTGCGTGGAAGGATAGATTAATTTTATCGAGACATAACCAATGAGATACGGAGAACGAGGAGCGAACGTGACCGGACCGAGTTTTTGTACCACGGCGAGTGAGAGAGTTTACATCACAACCTCATCGGTCAAAGATGCAAAGGGTGGCTCGCAGGGAGACGTAGGCGACCGGAGAGCCGCCCTTTGCGGCGCGAACGCCGCTGGTGCTGGCGGTCTGTAGTTCAACGCCGAGTGCGGTCGCAACGTGTTATATACCACTCGCCATTTCTCGATCACGATCTGTGCCTCTCTCAGCGAGTAAAAAATCTCTCCGTTCAAGCATTCATCCCGGAGCTTCCCGTTGAAGCTCTCGCAGTAACCGTTCTCCCAAGGACTCCCCGGCTCAATGTACAACGTTCCCGTTCCCAGATTCCCCAACCACTTCCGAAGTTCCCCGGCCACGAACTCCGGTCCGTTGTCAGATCGAATGTTCTCTGGAACTCCTCGCCACAGCATCACATCGGCCAGTGCCTCGATGACCTCGTAGCTCCCGAGTCTTCGAGCTACTCGAATCGCCAGGCACTCCCGCGTGTATTCGTCGATCATCGTCAGCATGCGGATCGTTCTTCCATCGTGCGTCATCGCGCTCACGAAGTCGTAGCTCCACACGTGATTGGCCCGCTCGGGCCTCAGCCTCACGCAAGAGCCGTCATTGAACCAGAGCCTTCTCCGGGGCCTTTGTTTCTTAGGGATCTTCAGCCCTTCGCGACGCCAGATGCGCTGCACTCGATCTTTCCCCACCTGCCAGCCTGCCGTCCGCAACAGCGCCGTGATCCTCCGGTAGCCGTAACGGCCATACTCACTGGCCAGGGTAATGATCGCTCGCGTCAGCGCATCTTCATCCACTCGCTGGATCGGCACGTAGCGCTGCGTTCCACGCCACTGCTTCACCAGCCGGCAAGCATGTCGCTCGGATAGTTCGTGCTTTTCCCGCGCATGCTCCACCGCACAGCGACGCCGTTCAGGGCTTAGAAGTTTCCCTCCGCAATATCCTTGAGAACCTGCTTCTCCAGCGACAGCTCCGCCACCACTCGCTTGAGCTTCGCGTTTTCTTTTTCCAGTTCCTTCAGTCGTTTTGCTTGATCCAGTTTCAGGCCGCCGTATTCCTTTCGCCAGCGGTAGAACGTCTGCACCGTGATTTCAGCTTCCTTGCACGCTTGCGGGGTGAGCTTTCCGTTCGCAATTCCTACTTCGATCTGACGCAGTATCGTCACGATCTGTTCTGCTTTGTACCTCTTGATGGGCATATCCAGCCGTCCTCCTCGTGAATTCTCTCTCACGTCGGCTGGTACAAAAAGCCCCGGTCAGGGCAAAAAAATCGCGGGCACACTGTGCGTGCCCGCGAGCCAGACAATTTGCTGAGCTTTACTGAACGTCTGCTACTTTGCCGCCTATGAAAGTCACTTTGATGTCCTTGTAAACGAAAATCTCTTTGGAGCCCAGCACGATTTTCTTTTCCGGCTGCCCGATCATGCCGACCACTTCGTCTTCCGTCTGGCCCATTTGAATCGTGGGAGGCGGTTGAGCCGGTTGTGCCTCTTGCTGGGCGGCTTGCTGCTGGCCTTGATCCTGGCCGCCTGCCGCTTCCTGCTGCTGTCCTTTGTTGTCCGCGGGCGCCGAATCATCCTGTTGGACTTTGAGGACTTCGCCGACCATGTTCAACACCTGGTCGGCGGAGGGCGTCGCGCCATGCGGATAGACAAACTTGAGCGTGCAGTAGTAGCGGATGTCGTCTACGGCATCGGTGAACAGACTGAAGACGACGCCGTCGGCCAGCGTATCAATTCTGGTGACCCAGAACTTCTCTCCGGTCACGTAGTATCGCGTCGTTACGCTCTTCGGAGGCGGATGTCCGATGAATGTGCCGAAACTCTGCGCCTTCTCATGCGCCGCAAAAGCGCCCGCAGAGAGCCTGCCGTCCTTATAGGTGTTCTGCGGCGGAGCGCCCGTCGTGGTGGCGTACATCAATAACCTATCCTTCTCCAGAATGAGCACAGAGCCGGCCGTGACGATGTCGGTTCTGTCGGCAGTCGGCTTTGTGATTGCGTATTTTGATTCCAGCGCCTTTTGAAGCCCCTGGCCGGCGCTGCGAGGGCTTAGTGCAAGGCACGAAAACAAAACTGTTCCAGCGACGATTGACTCCACGATTGCTCTCCGCGAAAACATAGCTTCCTCACCTTATTAAGATTAAGAACTTGTCTCGAGGTGCGGAACGCACCCGCATTCTTTGCAGCATGATCTCCGGAATTATTAGGGTCTACGTAAATAACACGTCTTGGAGTGGATCCGCGGGGGACCGGACGTATCTGCGTCCGGCACCCCGCGTTCAATCAACCGCGTTACTTGCCGCCTTGGCTTGAGCCGGCCGTTTGCTGCACTTCGGATTCGGCTGCGTCGGCATCCTTCTGCTGATCGTTCAACTGTGCTTCCACGTCGAGATCGGGATCCACTTTTCCGTCAGGATTTGCTCGCCCGCCAGGCTTCGGTCCGGCTGGTATGCCGTTCTTGCCCTGGTTCTCGGCGAGTGTCTTGAGACCCTGATCGAGCTGTTCGCGGAAGTGATTGTGCATTTCCTGCAGATCGTCCACCGCCATCGCCACTTGCGACCCTGAACTGCAATCGCCCTTCTGGCTGCTGCTGACGAGGACCTTCACGTTTTTGTTGTCATCCGGATTATCGTCAATGCGAGTTACCACGTCGCCAGGAGAGAGAGAGCAGTCGGAACCATCTGGGGCCTGTTCGGTCAGAACCGTTGCAACGATAAACGTCCGGTGATTCGGATCGAGCGCCGCAGGCACTTCTTCCGGCTGTCCCGCATCTCCGCCTGCCGAGGCACTCTGCTGACCACCGGCAGCCGCTCCGCCTCCAGAAGCTGGCTGGGAGGATGCGGCCTTTTCGGCTTCCAGCTGGGCCTTCACTTCATCAGCGATGGCCTGTTTCACTTCGGGAGTAAGCGCCGGACTGCTATTGTCGCCGCCTCCGGCGTTCTCAGCCTGACCTCCGCCGGCATAGTCGCCCATTGCCTGGGCATTAGCCGCCGCATTCGCATTCGCCTTGGCCTGAGCTTGCGCCTCGTAGGCTGCCTGCAGGTTCTGACTGATCACATAGTCCGTCATCCAAAGGGCTGCGCTGGCGTAGACCGGATACGGATTGAAGTAGTAGCCATAGGCTCCGTACCACGGTGCTCCTCCCCATCCCCATGAATAAGCGACCGGCGCTGCCCACGGGTTGTAAGCCCAACCATAGAATGCTGGACCGTAGTAGTAAGCGGGAGTGTAGCCGTAGTAGCAGCAGTAACCGCGATAAGCGTAGCCTCGGTAGCCGTACGCATAATAGTGCCCGTGAGAGTAGTAGGTGCGCCGCGAGTAATAGTGACCGCCGCGTGAATACCGGTGATCCACGTAACCGCGGCCCCGGCCTGTGTTCACCGTGCGCACATGCTCGCCCCTTGCGTTCACATGTTCGGACGAAATCGTGCGGCCGCCGTGAGCGTTACGGTTGATTGTTGCGCCCTTCGCGGTATGGACCTGGCTCACGCGTCCGTTCGAATTGACGCGAGCCGTTGCGCCACTCTTGGTGCTGACAGTCTTCGGAGCCGCCGCCCGGTTGCCCCCGCCGGCGCCGCCCCTCGCGTTCGTTGCGCCGCCTTTGCCGCCTGCGGCCGCTCCGCCACCCTTGCCACCGTTCGCAGCGGCGTTGGTCTTGCCGCCACCTGCCGCAGCGGTGTTGGTCTTACCGCCACCTGCCGCAGCGGTGTTGGTTTTACCGCCGCCTGCCGCAGCGGTGTTGGTCTTGCCGCCCGCCGCAGCGGTTGTCGTTTCTTCCGCCAGCCGCGGTAGTTGTGGTTTTTCCGCCAGCCCGCAGTAGTCGTGGTCTTTCCGCCGCCCGCAGTCGTCGTGGTCTTGCCGCCGCCCGCAGTCGTCGTGGTCTTTCCGCCGCCCGCAGTCGTCGTGGTCTTTCCGCCGCCCGCAGTCGTCGTGGTCTTTCCGCCGCCCGCAGTCGTCGTGGTCTTCCCGCCACCTGCCGTAGTGGTGTGACCGCCACCTGCTGTGGTGGTATGGCCGCCGCCTGCCGTAGTGGTGTGACCGCCACCTGCCGTGGTGGTATGGCCGCCGCCGCCCCCACCGCTAGGATGGCTTCCACCGCCACCCGATGACGGGTGCGCCGCCGGCGCCGCGTGCGGCGCGGATTTCGGCGCTGACCCGCCACCGCCGCCGCCGTGCTTCTGAGCGCGAGCCGCACCGGGCACAAGGATCAATGCAAGTAATACTAAAAACCCTTGAAGAAACATTCGATTCGATTTCGCTGGGTTCATTGCTGCCTCCTAATAGTTGCCGAACTCATCAGTTCTATCATCGCGAATAAAAACAAATGCAACTTCCGAAACTCACGCCGACCTGCCTGTATTGTTGCTTTTCGTTTCCAGTGCTGCTTCAGCGGCCATCCGCTTTCGCCCTCTCGCTCGGAGAGGCCGATGCCCACGATATATAGTCGAACGCTACGGCCTTACCCCGCGATCGCGAAAAACCCGATAGGCTCCCCATGTTAGCGGAATCTTGAGCAAACAATAGGGTAGCCAACGTGCCGTGTCAACCCTACTTGAGCCCCTGTTTCGTCGCAGCAATGCGTCTTCGCTTTGTGAACTCCCCCACTCCTGATTCTCAAGCCTCATACCTTCCGCTTCCGTAACTCCAACCTGGCTGAATACCGAATTGGAACGCTCGCCACTTCGCATTGCGTATTTTTTGGATCTTTTGCGTCATGGTTTCATGAGGTTTTATATTTTGACTTTGAACTGCTTTCGCGCGTTGCCCGCGCCTTTTTCGTCGGCTATCATTTAAGTCAGCCGAACGCGCATGCGAGCTTGGCTCGCAACCGCCTACGGCCGCCACCATGCACGTCGACACGACCGGAGCGCGCAAGCGCAACACACTCATACTCAGCATACTTGTCGCCCTGGGTGTCATCGCCGCACTCGCTGCCGGAGAGTTCGCATTTCGGCAGTGGACGGGCTCTCGCCCGAATGAAAGCGGCTCGCAAATTGCGTCAGGATCGTATGCACCCGCTCCATCGTATGCCCCGTCACTTGCTCCATCGACCGCGCACTCCGATCCGGCGTCTCCGCCTGCGAAATCCTATTACCCTTCGCTGGATCGATTTGGCTGCAAACCGGGCGACGCGCGCTGCTCCGGCCAACGCCCAGGCTCAACGCACAGCAACCCGCCCCAGCACTCCGCGGCAGCTCACGAGCAGCCGCCCGCCGCGCAGGCGCCAAACCAACCGCCCGTCGTGGCTCAATCTCGCCCTCAAGACGACCCGCGCGAAGCCGAAGAGCGATTGCGCGCCATGGAAGACTCTCGAGCTCAGTTAGTCGCCCTGGAACGCGAGGAGCTCGACCATCTAACCGGCCGCGCTCACTCTGTAATCGATCGCGTTGCGGCAGCGCAACGCCACCAACCGCCGCAAGGCCAGCAACTCCGCGACGATCTAGCTTTCGGACAACACCGACTACAGACCGACCTGAATCTCGCCGACGGCGCTCTGAAAACAGCCGACGTCGAGAGCGCCCAGAAGTATATGGACATGGCCAAGAGCGAACTCGAAAGGCTTGGCAAACTCCTCGCTCACCAGTAAACGGAGTCACGCTCTCCTCGCCGTTGCTTGTAGTGTGAAGAGCCATCAATCAGCCTTCAGCACCTTCAAGAAGTGCAACGTCACTGTTTTCGGATTCAGCGCTTCCAGTTCAATTTCAGCCGTCCGCCCTTCCGTCCGCTCGCTCCACCGATACACTCCCGGCTCCGTTTCCTCGCGAAGGTGACCATTGGCAGGACGCAGGAAATCTCGCGCGTCGTTGAGCGAAGCAGTCTCGCGCGACCCCGGCCGTGAAAGCGCTTCCACCGAATAGCTTCGCAGCAGCTTCGGCCAATAGACTTTGAACAGCGGCGAGGAAGCAAACACGTCACTCCATGCAACTTCTCCGCCAAACGCCACCACGATGCCCACAACTTCCTGGCCTTTGGTCGCGCGATCGAATCGCTTTTGCATCTGCTCCGAAAATTCTTCGACAGATCCACCAATCGCAGGTGACGTGTAGATTTGCTTGTACGAAAGTGTCGGAGCCGCCGCCACCGCTGCCCCCATCGCGTTCCCGGAAATCACTGGCGCGGGCGCCGACGCCGTGCCGGCCCGGCCCGATCGCGCCGAATCCGCGCCGCGAACCGCGGCCCACACCTGCGTCTGGCTCTGCTCCACTGCTGCTTTCTCACGCACGCTCGGATGCACCATCATCTTCGCGCCCGCAAACTTCGCCGAGCCGTCCGTCCATCGCCCGTGCTCCACGCAAAACACGCTCAGCGGCAGAGGGTCAGCTCCAATCGGCACAATGCGATCTTTCCCGATGATGCGATCCTGCTTTCCGCCTGATACCACTTCTCCAGCGAGAAGCAGCAACGGCCGTTTGCCGCGATTCACCAGGACAAGCTGGTTCACTTGCGCGCTGCCTACGGACGTAGGCTCCACCACTCCATCGCGTGTGCGCCGCATGTAGTTTCCTTGCTCTGTGACGACCGCGTCGCCAGACGCGAGCGCTTCGTCGAGCGTAGCGAAGCCGCTCGTATCCGCTTGGTGCGCCGCGAGAACCGGGAAAATCGTCAGGTTTTCGTAGGTGACGGCCTCCCCCAGCCGCCAGCCTCGCACGGAATTTTCATCGCCCCCTGATGCAGCCCGAACATTCGAATCCACATTCGTCATGAGAATCACCATCCCCGAAAACATAAGTACCGTTGTCGCCAGGATCCCAAAAACAATGTTGCTCTTGGGTTTCATCGAATCCCCCCGCAGCCGCCCTTCCCCGTAGGGAGTCGCACGTCGCGGCCTTCAAATTGAGAACGAACACGGAGGATTTCCTTGCAGAGTTTTTGCGCCGCAATTTGGGTTGAAGGTCTTTGGTGGGAGCCCCCGCCCGCCATCTTTCTGGCGGGCGGGGGAGGAGCGCTTCAGCGCTCCGTGAAATGCTCGAACTTTTGATCGTGCGCTTTAGCGCCGGGCTTCGCAGCCTCTACAAATGTTCCCGATCTCTCTGCTCTTTCTCGCGCTTCTTGCGGTCTTCTTCTTCCTGCCGCTCGAAATCAATCATCTCTTCTTCGCTCATTTGGTAATCCTCGCGGGAAGCAAACATCGCGCCCGTCCGTTTGTCGCGTGCCGAACGCGCTCCGCCGCGCTTCTTCTTCCGTACCGAGAAATCCATGCTGCGAATCGGAGTTTCGATCGCCCCGGCCTCGACCAGCAAATCGCCCACCTTCTCCAGAAACTCATTCAAATGATATGGCTTTAGCGAGTAGGGAAGTCCTTCCTGTTCGAGCACCGGTTGTGCGTGCTTCGCTGCAAGAAGCGGCACAAGAAACAATACGCGGATCCGCTTGGGCCGCGTCGTATCCACCTCTGCATCTTCGGGCGCGTCGGCCTGCCCCTGCGCCAGTTCCTTGAGCGTAGTGAAAATCGGCCCGCGCACATCGGTGAGCGACACATTCACGATCACCAGGCTCCACATCCCGCTCGCGATTTCCCCGAGCGCATGCGAAGCCAGCGGCACGATCCGCACGCGCCAACCCTCGGAATCGAGGACGTTTTTCAGCGCGCGTTGGCTCACCACATCGTCGTCGATAATCAGGATCCCGACTTCGGCCACAGACAGTACCCCTCGTGCGTATCGGCTGTTTCCAAAAGTATAGGCGTCGCGAGGACGACCCAGGCGGGATTCGCCGGAGTGCGTGCCCAGAGGGAATCCTGCCTTTCCGTACAGGCGAAATAAAAGCGAAAGAATGTTCTTGACATAGCGAACAAAAGGCGAATATAGTGCCTCCTGTGCAGCGAGGCATTCAATGGCCACTTCTCCCATACTTCGAGCCGATCCGAAGACGCTCCCGCGCCGCCGGACTCAGCCGAATCAGACCAATCTCACCCTTTTCCCCTCAGCCGCTCGCCACGGCACCTGTGAGTCACCTGGCATCGCTTCCGCGCCCACTCTGGTCTCTGGCCAGAGAACGAAGCCTGCTACGGAATTGGTCGGCATTGCTCGCCTCGCTGCTTCCTCCCCCTGCGCCGATGCCAAGCGCGGGACGGAATACTTTCTTCTGCCCGTCCGCTCGATCCTGAACCACTGCGATTCCGATCGCGTTCCATTCGCCTGGACTGTAAACCCCTACCGGGGCTGCGAGTTCGGCTGCAAGTATTGCTACGCGCGCTACACGCACGAATACATGGATCTCGACGGCGGCGATTTCGAAACCAAGATTTACGTGAAGCAGAATGCCGGCCCGCTCGCCGAGCGCGACCTCTCGAGCGAGAAAATCTGGGGCGAACACATCGCCATCGGCACCGCAACCGATCCCGTACCAGCCGGCCGAACGCGAATTCGGAGCCACGCGCGCCATCCTCGAAAAAATGGCCGAGCGCGAAGGGCTGAGCCTCTCCATCACCACAAAATCGAATCAGGTGGTTCGCGACATTGACGTAATCAAGCGGATTGCCGAGCGGTCATCCATCACGATTCACATGACGGTCACGACCATGCGCACGCGCCTCGCCCGCCTGCTCGAACCGCGAGCGCCTCGCCCTGATTTGCGCCTCGATGCGCTCACGCAATTGCGCGCTGCCGGAATCGACGCAGGAGTGAACGCCATGCCGGTGCTCCCCGGCCTCACGGATCGCGAAGAAGATCTCGATGCCCTGGCTCGCGGCGCGCGCGATGCCGGCGCTCAGTGGATTGCTGCCAGCGTGCTGTTCCTGATGCCGTCATCGCTCAAGGAAATGCTGCCGTTCATCGACGCAAAATTCCCGAAGCTCGCCAAACGCTACCGCGAATGGTACGCGCACAACGGCTATGCCCCGGAATCCTACCGCAAGGAAATCTCAGCCCGATTCGAAGCTCTCCGCCGCAAATACAATCTCGGCTCGCGCCCCGAGCGCCGCAGCGCCGAAAAACAATGGCGCTCCCCGCAAATGGCACTGGAACTTAAAGTCTAGGTAGAATTACTTCGTCGGGTAGGGCACTTCACAGATCGAACCGATGATCTGATCGAAGAGCACCTTATCCTTGAGATTCGCATTCGTGTACGTGGCTGCGCCTTGACCCTGTACTGCAGTGTGGCGCCACTCCCCGCCTTCGCGAAGTTTTCCCTGGCTGTCGATGCCCACTTGTGCGTCGTCTCCAATGGCGATGGTGCGCTGCGTAAAGCTGGCGGAATTAATGAAGCGATCGTCTTCGGGTTCAAGGTTCGCCGCGTAGGGACCAAACCACAACGCCAAATGAGCGGAGCTGTTTTGAGGTGAGATGATCCACTGAACATAGTCGACGTCCGGCTTACCTCCGGCGATAACAGTAGAGTCGGTCGGAACGCTGAATCGTAGTCCGTACTTCCCCCAACCGATTGCCCGCGAGTCTTTCTTGGTCTTGGCACATGTCGGCAGTATAAGGCTGCCCTCAGCTGCTCGGAGCGCCACGTAAATCGGCTTCGTATAATCTTCGAGGACGACGGTCTGCGGGGATAAACCGTCCTTGTAACAGTGGATCACTCGGCCAGGATGCTCGAGACGAAATTTTCCTTCATTGTCTGATACCGCGCGATCGCGCTGAGCGGGGCAACAGTTTTTCCAAATACCGCCGGAAACCGTCACACCGGCGATCGGATGGCCGCCCAGGCTGACGGTCCCTGCGATAGGAGGCTCATTCTGCGCTCCGCTGGATACAATCTGCAGGAAAATGAAAGCCAACACCAACAATGCCAGGCGATAGAGTGCCAAATCGATCCTCTTGTTTCCTTTTCGCCGCACGATCAAAAGAATAACAAATACGAGCGGATTCAATTCGGGCTTATTCAACAGCTTTACGGCATGATAATGCGCGATGCCTCTTGCGCCGCCTCCGCGGGAAGCGGAAACCGCGCCCGCAGAAAACCCAGAAACGACCGCGAAAGCGGACGCCCATTCGTCTCCTGCTTGCCCACCCGCAGCAGAAACACCAGTAAATGAAAGATCTCCAAATCCTTCAGCGCCAACAAACCACCCCGGCTCGATTCTTCCTTCTTAATCTCCTGCAAGAACGCTGCAATCTGCTCATACAAGCCGCGCGCAACCGGCGCATCCGGCGGGCGCTCGTAATAAATCCCTGTCCCCAGCGTGCGGTACGTTTCCGCGAGCGCTGCAAGAGCGGAAATCGCAGCCGCGTCGTTGAGTTCCTTGTGCTCCATCAGAAAACGATGAATCGTGCCGCCCAGTCCAGCCACCACCGGCCATCGCTCATACACAAAATCCACGGGGAACTGAATATCGCGATAGGGAAACTCTTCCGCCGGGATCGGCTTGCGATGCTCCGCTTCATAGCGATGCGCGCTGATCAGGTACGAGCAATCCATCGGGCAATCAATCGTCACTTCGCGCCCTTCGCCGCAGCAGATCGCGCAAATCTTCTCGCCTTTCGCAGGACAGAACCGCTTCGGCGGCCGCTTTTCACAGATCGAACAGCTCATCGACACTCCTCAGTACTCATCACAGGAAGAAAATACAGAATAGGAGCTTCAGACTACGGGAAGCGACGGCGCGCGACAAGGACATGACAGGAAAGCTTGGCGAATGAATGCTGCGTCACGCAGATTGCCTGCCGCTATCTGCTTGCGGTCTGCGGAACGGCGCGCGCTTCGAGCGAGGCAATTTCCTGAAGGATTGTATCGACGGTGTGCTCATCGCCGTATTTCGAATTGATCATCAAATTGTACAGCGAACGCAGCGGCCATTCTTTGTTGAAGTAATGCCGGATAAATGCGGCCCGCTCGGAATCCACTTCCTGCACGAGCTGCACGGCCTCTCGCTCGGACTTCCCGAGCGACATAATGCGCCGAACCTTTTCTTCCTCCGACGCATAAATAAAAACGCTGAACACATCCGCACGATTGCGAAGAATATAAGGAGCGCCGCGGCCCACAATCACGGAATTTCCGCGTGAGGCCACATCCTCAACTACTTTGTGCAGCACCGCCACCATCTGGTCCGCATCGAAGCTGCGTGATTCGCCTTCCAGCGGCAACGTGCGCTCGTAGCTCCCGCGCGCGTACACCTTAAACATTCGGTAGACGAACGAGTCGCATCGCTCGTCGCAGCGCACTGCAGCCTTGTGGTCCACTTTCGCGACGCGCGCAATCTCTGCCGTCAGCTCTTCATCGAAGAGTTTCCAACCCAGCCGCGCAGCAAGGCCCTTCGCGATCGCAGCTCCGCCGCTGCCATATTCCCGCTCGAGTGTGACGATCCGGACCTGCATTAAACCGTGCTCCGGAGCCTAGTGTACTGCGATCGGGCCGCCCGGCCTTATCTTTTTCATCAGGAATACGAACGGGATCATCGCGAGCACCGCCACGCCCAGCATTTTGAAATTGTCGATATATGCTAGCATGGTCGCTTGCTGAGTAACGAGGTTTGAAACCATTCCGAAGGCGCGGTGCGACGCATCGTGCGCATCCGACCCGCGCGTCATGAACATGTGCGTTAGCGCGTTCATCATCGCGTGCATTTTTCCGCTCCCGGCATTCACATGCTCCACGAGCAGGTTCTGGTGATACTGCGTGCGCCGTTCGAGCATTGTCGTGACGAGCGAGATTCCCACGCTGCCACCCACATTCCGCGAAAGATTGATCAATCCCGAAGCGGCGTTGTTTTTATTTTTGGGCAAAAATGCATACGCTGCCGTGTTGATGGGCACGAAAAGGAAGGCGAGACCGAGAGCCTGGTATGCGCGCGCAGTTGCCGCCGTGCGGAAGTCGATCATCACGTCGAAACTCGTCATGTGAAATAACGATAGGCCCACCACGCTCAGTCCGAAAAGCAGCAAGATGCGCGCGTCATAGTGGCCAAGCAGATATCCAACGAGTGGCATCGCCATGATGATCGCAATCCCGCCCGGCATCAGCGCAAGGCCCGCCTGCTGCGCCGTGTAACCCATGATCGTCTGAAGAAAAAGCGGAATCAGCACCGTGCTCGAAAGCAATGCGAACCCCACCATGAACATCAGCATGTTTCCGATCGCGAACGAACGGTCGCGAAAAAGATGCAGATCGATGATCGGATCCTTGTGATGCCATTCCCAAAAAATCACCGCAACGATCGCCGTCACCGCGATCACAGTCATCACGATAATAAAATGCGAGCCGAACCAGTCATCCCGCTGGCCCTTGTCGAGCACCACTTGCAGCGCCCCGAGTCCAAGCGCTAGCAGGCCGAGACCGATGTAGTCGACCCTGAACCCGGTCTTCTTCTCGCCTTTCATGTACGGAGGATCGGAGATCAGCTTGTTCGTGAGGAAAAGGGAAATCAGCCCGACCGGAATATTGATGAAAAAAATCCAGCGCCAGGAAAAATTATCCGTAATCCATCCGCCGAGCGTTGGCCCGATCGCCGGCGCAAGCACCACAGCCATTCCATACACCGCAAACGCCATGCCGCGCTGTTTGGGAGGGAACGTATCCGCGAGAATCGCCTGTTCGCTCGGCTGCAGGCCTCCGCCGCCCACGCCCTGCAGCACGCGGAAAAAAATCAGCGAGCCAAGTGACGGCGCAAACCCGCACAAACACGAACTAATCGTAAAAACCGCCACGCAAGTCATGTAAAAGCGCTTGCGCCCGATCAGACGCCGAAAACCAGCCGCTCATCGGCAGAACGATTGCGTTCGAAACGAGGTACGAAGTGAGGATCCAGGTGCTTTCGTCTTGCCCGGCGGAAAGACCGCCCGCGATGTGCGGCAGCGCAACGTTCGCCACGCTCGTATCGAGCACTTCCATAAACGTCGCAAGCGTAACCGTGAGCGCGATAATCCACGGGTTGATTGCGGGCCGCTCGAACGCGCGCGGAGCCGCTATGGCCGCGCTCGCGCTCACTTCACGTACACCTTCGGTTCGGCGGACATGCCCAGCCGCAAGTAGTGATCGCTGTTTTCGCCCGCATCGAGGACGATTTTCACCGGCACCCGCTGCACCACTTTCACATAGTTGCCCGTAGCGTTTTCCGGAGGCAGCAAACTCGTCCGCGCCCCGCTCGATCCCGCAATACTATCGACGTGCCCTTTATAATCGCGCCCGTTCGCATCGATACGAACTTTCGCCGCTTGTCCCGGCCGCATGTTTTTCAACTGCGTCTCTTTGAAGTTCGCCGTGATCCAAACAGAATCCAGCGGCACAATCGTGAACAGCTGCTGCCCCGGCTGCACGTTCATCCCGATTTCCGCGTTCTTCATTACGATGCCGTCCACAGGCGCCGCCAGTTTCGTGTACTGCAGGTTCAACTGCGCCTGCTCGAGCGCCGCGCGTTTCTGAGCGACACCCGCTAGCGCCCCGCGCGCATGAGCTTGCGATGCAGCCACTTGTTGTGGCCCGGTCTGCGACGATCGGAAGTTCGCTTGCGCCTGAAGCAGTCTTGCGCGCGCTTGATGTACCGCCTGTTCTGCCGCCGACGAAGAAGCGGCAGCAGAAGCGACGTTCGCGGTGCTCGCGTGAGCCGCCGCTACCGCCTGGTCATACTGCTGCTGCGAAACTTCCTGCTTATCGACGAGCTGTTTGTAGCGTACGAGATCGTTCTGCGCTTTCACGTCATTCGCCTGCGCCTGCACCAGTTGGGCCTGAGCCGCGTCGTATTGCTGCTGCGCGCCCGCGATTCCAGCTTTTGCGCTCTCCACGTCCGCTTCCGTCGCCGAAGTCTGGCTCGACGTGCTGATCGAAGTGATCGGCACATTGATTCCGAGCGATTGTGCCTGCGCTTCCGCATCCGCAAGATTCGCCTGCGCCTGATCCACGGCAACTTGATAATCCCGCGGATCGATTTCAGCCAACACCGTGCCGGCTTTCACGAATTGGTTGTCATCCACATTTACTTTCGTCACATAGCCGGAAATCCTCGCGCTCAGAGGCATCAGGTGCCCGTCCACTTGCGCGTCATCCGTGCTCTCGTAACTCATGAAATACCGCCACGCAAAAAATCCGCCGACCAGCAGCACGAGCACCACGGCGATCACGAGCATCCGCGTAGCAGGATTCCTGCGCGCAAATCCACGCGGGTTCACGGGTGGAGGCGCCGAATGAGTCTCCGCAGCGGCTGCAGGCGGGTTTTGCTGCGCCGGGGAATTTGGCGTGGCGTCAACGTCAGTTGTTTGTGCCATGGCTTATTTTCCTTTGAAGTACTGCTTCACGCCCTCTTCAGCCTGTCCTACGGCGCGGGCGAGAGAAATTTTCGCGTAGTTGTAGTTGTACAAGCTGGAAATGTATCGCTCGTTCGCGCTCGCAACCGCTTCCTGCGACTGCACCACTTCCACCGTATCCGTCACGCCCGCAGCGAAGCGATCCGACGATTGAGTCAGCGTCTGCGCCGCAAGATCGATATTGCTGCGAGCCACTTCCACCTGTTGCGCGGAAGATTGCAGATTCAGCAGCGCCGTGCGGACGTCCGCATCAATCTGCGCTCGCAGATTTTCCAAGCGGTCGCGGCTTTGCTGAAGCTGCGCTTCCGCTTGCAACACGTCTCCATGCACACTGCCGCCCTGGAAAATCGGAATGTTTACCGTTCCGCGGATGTCGAAAACGCCGTGATTCGATGACAAGTGCTGCCCCGCCACGCCGTAGTCGGCCGCAAACGACAGCGTCGGCAAATATCCTGCGCTCGCCGCCTTCTTCGAAAATTCGGCAGCCCGAACGTCTGCGGCAGCTGCCTGAAAATCGGATCGCGACGCGTATGCCCGCGCCAGCGCTTCTTCCACCGTCACGCCTTCCAGCGGCGCGTACGGAGACTTGTCCGTCAAATCAAATTGCTGCCCCGGCGCAAGGCCGATCACGCGCGCCACAGTCAGCTTCTGAATCGCGAAATCGTTTTTCGCCTGGATCAGTTCTTGCTGGCGTGTTTGCAATTCCACTTTCGCGCGCAGTGGATCGATCGAAGGGGACGTCCCGGCATTGAACCGGTCATTCGCCTGATCGTAAAGCGCCTGCGCCGTTTTTACCTGCGCCGCCGATGTTTCGATGCGCGCTTCGTCCGCAATCGTCTGCAGATAAACGTACCCAACCGCCAGAACCACGAGATCGCGCGAATCCTTATATGTGTACTGCGCAGCTTTCACACTCTCAGTGGCCGAACGCGTCTTGTTAATCGCTTTCCAGTCGAAGAGCTGTTGGTTCAGGAAGGCACGCGCATCGAAATAAGAAAACGGGCCCACGATACTTGGAATCGTCGCGCCAGCGATGCTCGTAAACCCGAACTCTGCCAGGTTGATTTGCGAAACATCCACCACGGGCGTTGCCGTCACGTGCGGAAGCAGCGCGCTCAATTGTTGCCAGCGCGTGCCGCGCGCCGCTTGAACATCCTGGCTCGAAAGCAACGCCCCGAGATTCTGTTTCAAGCCGCGATCGATTGCATCCTGCAGCGAGATTGTCAAAACTCCCGGCACAAATTTCCCCGGGACGCTGCCGGAAAACGAATTCTGTGTTTGCGGAGCGGCGGGTGCTTGCACCTGGCCGCCCCCGGACGAGCCGCCCGACTGCTGCGGTGGACCAGCTTGTGGAGCGGGCAATCCGGGCTGCGGTAACTGTGCGTTCACCGAACCTGCGACCCCCAGCCACAAAAGCGACAGGATGAGGAACGATTTCGACCAACACCTATTCACGGATCGCCTCCTCGATGGAGCCTTCTCGAAATTGATATTCTTTATTCATAATGGATGAAGTTCAGCCGCCCAAAGACTCAGCACCGGAACCCCAAAAAGCCGTGTATCGCCGCCACCCGCTCGAATCTTCGGGATTTAACGCCGGCCTCGATTCCTTCTTGTTCCATCGGCGCGCAAGCTTGGACGGATGAGTTCCCACACCTGCTTCGCCATCATTTGAAATTGATGTGTCGGGATTCAACGCCCACGCCATCGTCATTCCGATCACAACCGTCTGAATCAGCCGCGCCAGTTCGATCGCGCGAACGTCGCGCCGCACTTCGCCGCGCTTCTGCGCCAGCGACACAATCTCGGCAAGCAACTTGCGGCTCGTCTGCATCCGTTTCTGCAGTTCCGCGCGCACCGGCGCGCAGGAAGCATGCGCCGCATAAATCGCCCGCAACACTGCAGGATTCACGCGCGATTGGCCCGCAGAATCCGCCGCGAGGTCACCCAGCACGTCGAGAATTGGGCCATCCGTCGTGCGCGCATTTTCCAGCGCGCGTTCCACGGCGGCAATCCGTTCACCGCCATACGCAGCGAGGACGTGCTCCTTCGTCCGGAAATAATTGAAGAACGTTCCTTTGCCTACGTCCGCGGCTTCGGTGATGTCTGCTACCGTCGTTTCGAGAAATCCGCGCTCGCCAAAAAGATCAAGTGCCGCGCGGTACAGCCTGTCGCGGGTTTCCAGACGATGCCGTTCGCGGCGATTCGAGCGCGGCACGGCGGCGGAGGTTTGGCACGATTCGGCAATGATTCGATGTTGGTTAGGCTTTGTCATGACTTTCAGACATAACTGACTATAGGTCAGTGTTGGGCAAAAGTCAAACCTGTCAGGAAGGGGGTGGAGGCTGGGAAAAACGGGAAAACGCCAGCGCCGGAGGGTTCAGTCCTCCGGCGCCGGCTCCGAAAAAATCCCTACTTCGCGTGGTGCGGCGAATGCTTCGTAAGTGTGGAAACCAGTAGCTTCGCCGAAGGAGGAATCGGCACCACCTTGTGAATCACTACGTCCTTTGCGTCCACCTTCTTCCCGTACAGTTTTTCGTTCGCATCATTGTCGGGACGCAGCGTCGAGCCTTCGAGCGATACTCCCGCAAACAGCCCGCGAGAACGCGAATACGTCAGCACTTCCGCTCGCAGCGTTACATCCGTGTCCGCTGCCGCGGTTCGTCCCACGGGTCCAGCAGCTGCAGAAGCATCGGCGCCCAACTTTACTTTGCTGCTCAAAATTGCGCCTGCTCCACGCTCGTTCATGATCAGCAGAACGAAATCCGTCGCTTGTCCGCCGATCTGGAATCCAAAACTTCCGCCTTCGAGCGCCATCATCGAGGGAGCGCCCCAGGGCCCGCGGAAGCTGTCGCCCGTGCGGCAAGTCATCACCCCGCGGCCATAGCTCGCGCCCACGATGAACGCGGCTTTCAGGACGGATGGAAGAATGATCACGCAATCCGCTTTATCGATCAGGCTTTGCGGAATGTTGTCTGGAATATTCATGATCTCTTTCGCAACTTTGCCCGCGTTCTCCACGCGGTCCGTCTCTTTCGTGTCATCCGCAGCACCGAGTGGCACTGGATTCGCGAACGACAGCAGGCCTACGAGCGATGTTGCGATACAGAGGTGCCAGGCTTTTCTCATCTAACTTCCTCCTCAGAATGGGGGCACGCGGTGGAACCCAGGCTAGTTGCTACTTCGAAATTGTATCAAACGTATGCGACGCCGCGAAGATTGGAATACAGTAAAAAACCTTCCGATTGAATTTTGTTGCAATGATTGCCATCATTTCGCTCTTGATGTTTCAAAAACGCACTTTCATCGTACCGATTGCGTTTCTCGTCGCCGCAATTTTCGTTGCATTTCCGGCTTTGGCACAAACGCAACCCCCCGCCGGGCATTCGATTCCGCCCAAAAGCAGCGCCACTCCTCGGCAGAATCGCGCTTCCGAGCATTCCAGTAATCGCCCAGACGTCGCGCGATTTCGAGCGCGCGTGGAATCCGCGCTGAACGAAGCGCACGCCAGAAAAGCGGATTGGGGAGTGCTTGTCGCGGATCGCGATACCGGCGAAACACTTTTCGAATTGAATCCCGATCGTTTTTTTACTCCCGCTTCGAACACAAAACTTTTTACGTCCGCATTCGCGCTCTCAACTCTCGGGCCCGAGTATCGTTTTCGCACTACGCTTGAAGCGAAAACTGCGATTCGCAGCGACGGGATGCTCGTGGGCGACCTGGTTTTTGTCGGGCGAGGCGATCCCGACCTTTCCAATCGGAAATTTCCGTTCACCGGGAAAGTGGAGCACGATGGCGCCGCCGAAAAGGTCCTCGCTGAATTGGCGGACGCTGCCATCGCCAAAGGCCTGAAAGAAGTCGACGGTGATATCGTCGCCGACGAGCGAGCGATTCCCTACGATCCATACCCCGCGGGCTGGAGCGTAGGTGATCTTTTCTTTACCTACGGCGCGCCCGTCACGGCCATCACTTTCAACGACAATTCCGTAGCGATCGAGATATATCCGGGCCTGCGCGTCGGCGATCCCGCCATAGTCACAGTCGATCCTGCTGCTGCCGCGGATGGCTTCACGCGAGAGATCACCACATCCGCAGCCGAACTGAAGTCTGACCGGCCGAAATCTCCGTCCAATTCGCGGCCCGATCTGGCTGTCGTTCGCCAGCCTGGTTCCAATTTCGTGCTTCTGCGAGGATCGATTCCTCTAGGCCATTCGCCGCTGAAGCTCGACCTTGCAATGACCGACCCAGCGGAATCTTCCGCGCGCGCGATAAGACAACTTCTCGAATCGCGCGGCGTCCGAGTCACAGGTTCTGTTCGCGTCGAGCGCGCTCCGGCTCCCCAGGCATTGAAAGCAGGCGAGGCGCCCGTCCTGTTGAAGCCTGTCTCTGGGGAAACTCATCCAAACGTCGGCTCATCTTCTCTAGACGCTTCCGCAACGAATTCCGCAGGAACCAATTTCGTTCTTGCGGAACACGTCTCGCCGTCACTCCTTGAATGCGTGCGCGTCACGAATAAAGTCAGCCAGAATCTTCACGCAGAACTCTTGCTGCGAGCCGTCGCTCGCGAAGGTACCGGCATCGGCTCAACGGAGATCGGTCTGAAGCTCGAACAGGATTTTCTGAAAGCTGCAGGCATAGGCGATGGTGAGGTAGTTCTCACCGACGGCTCCGGCCTCTCGACCGACAATCTCGTCACGCCACGTGCCATCCTCGCTCTGCTGCAGTACATCAAGCAAAAATCGTGGGGCTCCGATTTTCTCGCCACCCTGCCCATCGCAGGCGTCGACGGCACGCTCGAAGATCGCATGAAAAACACCCACGCGTCCGGCCTGATTCAAGCGAAAACCGGTGGCCTCGATCACGTTCACGCGCTTTCAGGTTACGCCACCACCCTCAGCGGCGAATATCTCGTCTTCTCAATCTTCGCCAACAATAATCCGCAGCGCGGCCGCGACTCGACAGCCGCCCTCGACGCAATCGCGATAGCAATGGTGGAAACCCTCGGCTCCACATCGCCAACCACGAGCAAAAAATAAAACCAAGAAAAATCGATCAGTAGGGGCACGGCACGCTGTGGTGTGCCAGGACATGCATTACAGCGTGTGCCAAGACATCCGTTACACTTTTGGCTCCTGATTTTCCATATTGGCAGAGCCTGGAGGGAGCCCGAAGGGCGACCGGAAGGCTCTGCCAATATGGCGCGGCTGCACCAGCGCGTGCGTCTGATTTCGCTCTCGATCGATCTCGCGCACGTACATGTGCCGATAACTCACCAGCAGCAGGTTCGCTGCTTTTTCGATGCACACTGGCCGCCCCGCGAGCGCTTCGCACACGAACCAGCGTCGGCCTTCCCAGTCTAAACAACCAGCCGCGTTCAGCCGTCTCACTAGGCTGCCTTCCGGATATTCCCAGGGGCGGGGTATCGCCTGATAGCTTCGCGCGCTCGGCTGATACCGTTCCGCCGGGTTGGAATCTTTTTTTCCGATCAGCCCCTGGCGTTTTAAAATGTGGTTGATCGTCCGTACCGCCAGCCACGTGCCTTCCTCTTGCAACAACACCTGCAGCTTCTTGGCGCCCCACCCGCATTCGTTCCGCAACTCGACGATGCGTTCTTCGTTCTGCCGCGCGGTCTGCGCCGGACTATGCCGCGGTCGCCGACTGCGTTCCACCACGGCGGTGACGCTGCCGGCTTGCTCAAATCTTCGCCGCCAGCGATATCCGGTCGGCCGCGAAATACAAAACTCGCGGCACAACGCCGTCATCGGCTCTCGACCGCTCACGGCCCGCACGACAAACTTCACTCGTTGCTCGCTCACTTCCGTCCTCACCCAAGGCATCGCTCTCAGCCTCCCGGCTGAGAACTCTACCCAATCCCAGGTGTAACGGATGTCTTGGCACAAACTGTAACGGATGTCCTGGCACCATACAGCATGCCGTGCCCGGCGACCGGCGGCATCGACATCACAACTGGCGTGTTCCCAGTCCTTCCGCATTTTGCGGTGCGATCGTCTTCGTAACGCCAGCGTGCCAGGAACGCAGAGAAACGGCGTCTCGTCCGCTCTCTTGCCCCGCCGCGATCCTGCTCACATCCCCCATTCTGTTTTCCACACGCAACCAAGCTACAATTCTATTTCGAGGCATTCGTGTCCCGTCCAGCAGAACAGCTTCTCGAATTTGACCGGCTGAAAGAAATCGTCAGCGGCTTCACCACCTGCGCTCCCGGGCGCCGCGCCATCCTTGCGCTCGCTCCGCAACAAGACGTGGCCCCGCTCGACGCCGAATTCATTCTCATCCGCGAAGCCGTCGCCTACTTGCGTCCCGGCGCAGAACTCGGATTCGGTTCGCTCGCCGACCCGGAACAGTGGCTCGCGCGCCTCGCGATTCCCGCATCCGTGCTTTCAATCGCGCAATTCCTCGACGCCGCCACTTTGATGGAAATTGTCACGGGCGTCCGTCAGTCGTTCAAAAGCGACACCGCGAAATTCCCGCGCCTCGCAGAGCGTTCGGCCTCATTCGCCGATTTCCGCCACCTGCTCACCGCCATTCGCCGCGCGATTCTTCCCAATGGCGAAATTAGCGACGATGCCTCGCCGCAATTGAAGCGCATTCGCGCTGGTATCGCTCAGTCTCGCGATAAAATTCAAAAATCGCTCGAAAATATCCTGCGGACGCGCGGAGAACAAACCGGCGAGGATTACATCACGCTCCGCAACGAGCGCTTCGTCATTCCAGTCCGCGCTTCCGACCGCCGCGCAGTTCCGGGAGTCGTCCACGCCGCGAGCGCCACCGGCCAGACCGTATACGTCGAGCCGCTCGAAGCAATCGATCTGAACAATCGCCTCGTGCAGCTTTCCGAAGAAGAATTGGCGGAGATCGCGCGCATCCTGGCCGAACTCACCGACCGTCTCCGCTCCGAACGTGGCCCGCTCGAAGCCGCTGCCGCTGAAATCGCGCATCTCGATTCCGTTTTTGCCCGCGGACGCTTTGCCCGCGAATTTGACTGCGTGATGCCGGAGTTTTCCACCGGCAACACGCTGCGCTTGGAATCGGCGCGCAACCCCGTCCTCGAATTCACACTGAAGCCGCAGGGCCGAAAAGCGGTACCGATGACGCTCGCGCTAGGCGGCTCAGAAACCGTGATGGTGATTAGCGGGCCAAACACCGGCGGTAAAACGGTCGCACTCAAAAACGTCGGCCTCGCAGCGCTCGCCGCACAGTCCGCGATTCCCGTCGCTGCCGAACGCGCCGAACTTCCAGTGTTTGACCATGTTCTTGCCGACATTGGCGACGAACAATCAATCGCCGCCGACCTCTCCACTTTTTCAGCGCACATGCTGAATCTCAAATCCATGCTCGAGACGGCAACCGACCGCTCGCTGATCCTCGTCGACGAAATGGGCACCGGAACCGCCCCCGAAGAAGGCGCCGCACTCGCCGTCGCGCTGCTCGAAGAATTTCGCGCGCTGCGCGCGCTAACGATTGCCACGACGCATCACGATCGCCTGAAGGCTTACGCCTCCACCACACCCGGAATCGTTAACGCCGCGATGGAATTTGACGAAGAAAACTTGCGCCCCACCTATCGCCTTCTCGTCGGAGTTCCTGGCACGTCGAGCGGACTTGAAATCGCTCGCCGCCTCGGGCTGTCGTCACGCATCGTCGATCACGCACGCGCGAGTCTTTCTCCCGAATCCCGCGAAGCGCGCGACCTGATCGCATACCTGCATCGCAGCCGCGATGAAATGGACGAAATCAAGCGCCAGGCCCGCGAAGAACTCGCGCAACTCGAATCCGAACGCCGCTCGCTTCAGACCGAATGGGTCGAGCGCCAGAAAAAACGCATCGCGGAACTCGAAAAGAATTTCGCCGCCACGCAGAAAAAACTCGAAGGAGAAGTCGCGCGCCTCAGTGCCGATATCCAGGATCGCTCGCAGCGTGCGCAGACCGAAAAACAATCCGGCCGTCGCTTTGGAAAGATTTCCGGAGACGCGCGCGCCGAAGCCGACGCAGCCGTCGTCGATACCCTCGCCGCATCGCAAGCCGATCTCGGCGTGCAAGCCCAACGCGCCGCGCAACCCGTCGCGCCCGAGCAACTCTCCGCCGGTCAGCGCGTCACCGTAAAGGGTTTCAAGCAGCCGCTGGTCTTCCGCCGCCACGACGGCCGCCTCGCCGAAGTCGAAGCGGGCCCGATGCGCATGAAAGTGCCGCTCTCGGACATCGTAGGAATCGAAAGCGACGCAAAGTCAGCGAAGTCCGAACCAGCAGATGGCGCGCGTCCTCGCGGCATCACCGTCCATTCGCAGCCGAGCGACGAACCAGCCGCCGAAGAAATCAACGTGATCGGCTCGACCGTCGAAGAAGCCACGCGCCGCGTCGACAAATTCATCGACCAAGCCGCCATCGCCGGCAAGCCCGCCGTCCGCATCATTCATGGCCACGGCACAGGCGCGCTTCGTCGCGGCCTCGCCGAATTTCTGAACGCGCATCCGCTCGTCGAAAAAATCGCCCACGAAAAACCGGATCGCGGCGGCGAAGCAATCACCCTCGTCGAGTTGAAAAGCTAGCAGCGGAGTGCTAAAGGTCTAATCTCAACATCATGGCAGAGGCAGGCAGTTTCGCAGAACGCGTCAAGCAGCAGGCGGACATCGTTCGCGTCATCGGCGAATACGTCCGCCTGAAAAAAAGTGGCGCAAATTTCACGGGGCTTTGCCCGTTCCACCAGGAAAAATCGCCGTCGTTCGCCGTCCATCCGGTCAAACAGATTTATCACTGCTTCGGCTGCGGCGTGGGCGGCGATGTTTTCAAGTTCGTGATGGAGATGGACAAGTCCACGTTCCCCGAAGCGATCCGCACCGTCGCCGAAAAATGTGGCATCGCAATTCCCAAGCCGCGCGAGCGCTCTCCGGAAGAACGCAAGGAGAATCAACAGCGTTCCGCTCTCGTCGAAATGCATCGCGAAACCGCCGCCTTCTTCGCGCGCTGTCTCCACGACACGCCCGAAGGAAAAGTTGCCACCGCGTACCTCGAAGATCGCGGCCTCGATCGCGAAACAATGAAACGCTTCACCCTCGGATTTGCTCCATCCTCCGGTGACGCCCTCTTGCGCTTCCTCAAGCAAAAATATCCGGAAAAACTCCTCGAAGTTTCAGGGCTCATTTCGCGCGACCAGGGCGGCCGCGCCTACGATCGTTTCCGCCGCCGTATCATGTTTCCAATTTCGAATGAATCGGGAAAAGTGATCGCGTTCGGCGGCCGCGCCATGGGCGACGACATGCCGAAGTACATGAACTCTCCCGAAACATTGATCTACTCGAAGAGCAATGTCCTCTATCACGTCGATCGCGCGAAAGAAGCCCTGCGTCAAAGCGATTTCGCGGTTCTCGTCGAAGGCTACATGGACGCAATCGCCGTCGCGCGCGCCGGAATCGGCAACGTCGTCGCAAGCTGCGGCACCAGCCTCGCCGAACCGCAGGTAAAATTGCTCGCGCGTTTCACGCGCCGCGTCATCGTCAATTACGATCCGGACAACGCCGGCCAGATCGCCACCGAACGCTCCATCGCGCTTCTTCTCGAAAGCGAATTCGACGTACGCGTCCTCGCGCTTCCCGGCAAAGCCGATCCCGACAAATTCCTGAAAGAGCAGGGCGCTGACGCCTACCGCAAACTCCTCGCCCAATCGCCACCTTATCTCGATTATTTGATTGGCCGCGCGCGTCAAATGGACCGCACCACCGCCGCCGGTAAAGTCGCCGCGCTCAATTTTCTGATGCCGTACGTGCAGCGTCTCCCGAACCGCTTGCTTCGTTCCGAATGGGCCACGCGCATCGCGTCCGAACTTCGCGTCGATGAACCCGTCCTTCGCGAAGCCTTGCGCCGCGCCGCCACCGAGCGCCGCAGCGAAGTGAAACCAAAAGTCGAGTTGCTTGGCCCAGCCGTAAAACCAGCTGAGCGCTTGATCATTCGCATGCTCGTCGAAGCCGAGAGCTTCCGCGAAAAACTCGCGCACGAACTCGTCTCGAACTCGCTTCACCGCGGCCTCGAAAGCGAGCGCCTTCTCGAAATCCTGATCTCAAAGGTGGGTGAAAAGCCCGATCCTGCCACCCTCGCCGCCGCGCTCGAAGAAAAAGATCGCCGCCTCCTTTTCGAAATTCTCTTCGAGCCTGTCCCCGATCCCACCTGGGACGACGCCGAGAGCTGCCTCAGCGTCCTTCGCAGCCGTCGCGTGGAAGAAGAAATGGCGGAGCTTCAGCGAAAAATCGAAGCCAAGCCATCCGGCGACGAATTGCGTCTCCTACTCACGCGCCGCCTCGAACTGCAAAAGCGCCTCGCAAGCAATTAGAAGCCCCTCGTGTCGGTAACTTCATCAAGGCAGATCGAAGAACGAGAGCCTCAAGTTTCTTCACTGCAAGCCGAATTTTGAATCCAGAATGCAGTCGTGGTATCTAAGGAATACGCGCGGGTGAGCGAAAAAGCACAAAAATTGCAGAAGCCATTGCGACCCAAGCACTTACGGCAATTTGTTTGACGCAAGTCCCTTTAATATTGTATTCTCGCAGGGTTTGGGATGAAACGGTCGGCGCGTGTTCAGCATCATATGTATGTGGGGCGCGAGCGTAGCTGGCGCGATGCAGGTTGGAAACGGGTTCTAACGTCTTAATTTCCGTTCAAATGCTGTTTATTTGACAAGTCGCGTCGGGGTGTCTAACCCCAGGCGCGTATTTCTTTTGCACCCGTTCCTGCGCATTCGCTCGAGCTGATCATTGGAGGCAGTGTGAGTTTGGCTCTCGAGGAAAAGTACGACCAGGTTCGACAACTCATCGCCATGGGCAAGGAACGCGGCTACCTGCTCTACGATGAGGTGAACGATATCCTGCCGGCCGAGGTTCACTCCTCGGAAGAAATTGACGACCTGCTCTCGACGTTCGAGCGCAATGGCATCGATGTGTACGAAGATCTTTCGAGCGCGAAAGCCGCGCTCGCCGCTGCCGATGCGAGTGATACGCCTGAAGTCGTCGTAAAAGAAGAAGCCGCATCCGAAGACGGCGAACTCGATCTCACGCCGGGAACCCTCGAAAAAACGAACGATCCCGTTCGCATGTATCTCCGCGAAATGGGCACGGTTCCGCTCCTCACGCGCGAAGGCGAAGTCGCCATCGCAAAACGCATCGAGCGCGGCCAGTTGCTCGTTCTCAAAACCATCACGCGCGCTCCGCTGATTCTGAAAGAACTCCTGCAAGTCGGCGAAGATTTGCGTACCGGTTCGCGCTCCATTAAAGAAATCGTCCAATTCGACGACGAAGAGCTCACCGAAGAAAAAATCGAAGCGAAGACCAAAGAAACCCTCAAGCAGATCGACAAAGTCGCGAAGCTCTATCTCGTCGCGATGAAGCAGGCGCAGAAGCTCGACAAAATTCCCCGCTCGAAGAAGCGCCCCTATCTGCATGCGCGATACGCGCTGGGCCGCACGCGAGTGGAAATGTCGAACCGTTTCCGCGAACTCGATTTCAACCCGCTCGAGAAGAAGCGCCTGATCGACAAAATTCGCCAGACCGTCGAGCGCGTCCACTTCCTCGAACGCGAAGTCATCAAGCTTGAACGCCGCGTCGAAGCCTCTAAAGCCGACGTCCAGGCCGAAGCGCGCAAAGACCTTCGCGCTCGTCGCCAGGAACTCGGCGAAATCGAAATCGCGAGCGAAGTAAGCCCCACCGAGCTCAAGCGCGCTCTTCAGGTGATTCTTCGCGGCGAAGCCGAAGCCGAGCAGGCCAAAAAAGAATTAATCGAAGCGAACCTCCGCCTCGTCGTCTCCATCGCGAAGAAATATACCAATCGCGGCTTGCAGTTTCTCGACCTGATTCAGGAAGGCAACATCGGCCTGATGAAAGCGGTCGACAAATTCGAATGGCGCCGCGGCTACAAATTCTCCACGTACGCCACATGGTGGATTCGCCAGGCCATCACGCGCGCCATCGCCGACCAGGCTCGCACCATTCGCATCCCGGTGCACATGATCGAAACGATCAACAAGCTCGTGCGCACCCAGCGCCAGCTTGTGCAGGAACTCGGCCGTGAACCGACGTCCGAAGAAATCGCCAAGCGCATGGATATTCCGGTCGCAAAAGTCCGGAAGATTCTGAAAATCGCGCAGGAACCAATCTCGCTCGAAACTCCCATCGGCGAAGAGGAAGATTCGCATCTCGGCGATTTCATCGAGGACAAGGCCGTCGTCTCGCCGTCCGATGCCGTGATCAATCTCAGCCTGAAGGAACAAACTTCTTCCGTGCTGAAGACGCTCACTCCGCGCGAAGAGAAAGTAATCAAGATGCGCTTCGGCCTGGACGATGGAAGCGAGCACACCCTCGAAGAAGTCGGCCAGTCCTTCGCCGTCACGCGCGAACGCATTCGCCAGATCGAAGCGAAAGCCCTGCGCAAGCTGCGCCACCCGTCGCGCTCGCGCAAACTCCGCGCCTTCCTCGAAGGCTCAGCAAACGACTACTAGACCGCTGATGACTTCCGTAGGGGCGGGTCCCAGGTGTTTCAAAAGGACCCGCCCGCTTCCGCCTCATCGACGCATTCCACAGCAGGAGCACGGCATTCCGAAGACCACGTGTAAGAGATTCGTTTCCGAGACCTGCCAATGCTGTCTACTGCCAGTGATGGTTAGGTGACCGGCTTGCTAGGCACTTTCCATTGAAGGACCGCATTTAGGGACAATCGCATTGAGGAAATCTGAAAAATGGTCTGGCAAGATTGGCTTTTGGCCCTCTTTATCTGGCAGCGCTCGTGACTCCGCCGGTGTCGTTGGGATTTGCGTGGTGGGGTTGGGTCCGCCAAGCTGGGTTTCAACATCCCAAATGGCGCGCCATCGTTTTCTTGTCCGGAGTGTTGGCTAGCACTGCCAATTTCATATTGTGGTAGGGCTGGGTAATTTGGCTCCGGTTCCATTTCACTAGTGAGTCTTGGAGCGTTCGAGATTCGGTTAGTAATGTCGCGATCTGTCTGCTCCTCTATTCGAGTTCTGGCGGCAATAGCTGGCAAAGGCCGGTATCGCATTCTGCTAGGTATCAGCGCTGTGCTCGCGATCCTTCCGTGGATTCCAGTCGGTGTCCTCTAGTTCGAGTCCCCCTGTGCTCCTATCGCCTTCCCTGATGACTCCGTGGGCAAAGCACAAGGATGAGAATTGCAACGTCCCCGAAGGAATTCGCGAAAGCGGCGGCAATATTTCACAAGTGGCATGACTGAACAAAACCTCGATCTTGAGGCGCTACGTGAGAGTTCTATCGAGTCGATTCAATGCATCAAACCAAAAATTCTTCATCTTCGTGCATTCTTTCGAACTCGTGAGTTTCATGTGATCCACTACCACTCGCGTTTTTTCGTTTCCGCTCGGATAAAAATAAACGCTCAGCCGCGTATCGCCGTCCCACTTCGCGCGAAGTGACTTCCCCTTCGTTGCGGTCGTAATTTCAATATCCGCATCCGGCAGCCAGCGATTTCGAAATTTCTCATCCGTCCAAGCCTGGTAAAGTTTCGCAATCGGCGCGACGAAAGTCTTGCTGCTGTTCGCCGCGAAATCACCGTCGCAATTTTGAAATTTCTCGCGCATCCCGCGCTCGTGCTCGTAGCCGACGGCCACCATCTGCGACCACCACCCAGGCACCTTCTGCTTGTCGTAGAGATATGCCGCAATCTCCTTATGCGGCCATTTCTTTGCTCCGGCTTTGTCTAGAATTGCAAACCATTCGGCCCACACTTTTCCGGTCTTGGCCTTCACCGCTTCATCGCTCGAACGTTTTGTTTCTTTCGGTTTTTTCGCTGCCATCGTCGCATGGCCTCCGTCGGGCACTCACTCACGCGGCGATTTTACTCCCAAGCCCCAGAAAATTCTCGCGTCGCCACTCGCCCACGATCTGATCGAGGGCTTCCCGGTGACTCGGATAACGCGGCTCCCAATTGAAATCTCGCCGGAATCCGCGCGTTCGACGTCCGCGTCGACGATGCCATGAAATCCACGGCTGCTTTTCCGGCTACGATTCGCGCGATCCATCGGGGAACGCGCCGCGGTTCCGCCGCTCCAATTTGCTGCGCAAGATTTCGCAAATATTCGCCCGAAGTCACCGGCTGATCGTCCGTCACATGCCACAATCCGCTGCGCCCAGCTTCCGCTGCCACCACGAACGCGTTTGCAGCGTCGTCCAAATGAACGAATGACCAGACGGCGTCGCCTGCTCCAATGATCGGTAGCCTGCCCGCTGCCAATTGCTGCCCGAATAGACGCGAGTGGCCCGAATCGGCGGATTGGAACCACGAGCAGCGAAGAATCGCTACATTGAAGCCGTAGGTAGCGCCGTCCTCGCGTGCCATCGTTTCCATATCGGCAGCAGATTGAATGTTTGGGTCCGGACGTAGCGGCGAGCTCTCGTCAAACGCAGATTGATCAACGGGCCGCGCAACCCACGTGATGCTCTGCACCAAAAATTGTTTTGCGCCCACTTTCGCGGCGGCTCTCCCGAGCGCTCGCGTGCCGTCGCGGCGGATTCGGTCGTTCAATTTCCAATCTTCCGGGCGCGGTTTCGCGCCCGTCGGAATCGCGGTCGCCGCATGGATCACCACGTCTGCGCCGTCGGCCGCCCGAGTGAGCGATTCCGCGTCGAATAGATCCGCCGCGCGGCTCTCGCCGCCGAGGCTGCGAATCGTAGCCTCGTTCTTCGCGCTCCGCGCCATGCCAATTACGTTGTGTCCACGTTCGCGAAATTGCTGGACGAGCCTCCGGCCCAGGACGCCCGTCGCGCCGGCAATAAATATTTTCATGGCAGATATCTCCTCGCGGGCTGGAAAGTGGGCCGGTATCTAATTGGATGCGGGAAATTTTCCTCAGGATTTCGAAAATAATCGCACGCCTGCCAGTACGCCCAGGCATTCGAACAGCGCCAGCAACACCGCAGTGAAATCGAAAATGTCGCGCATCTCGAACGAAACGGGAAGATTGATGTGCGTCACGTGATCCGGCCCCGGCAAGATGAAATGAAAGTAGACGCCGAAAATGAGCGCTCCCGCCATTGAAATTGCCAGCAGCGCGCCGCCCGGCCGCAACTGGCCTCTCCATATCATCGCGGCTGCCACAAGCGGCGCCACGATTATTACGACCACCACAAAAATATTTTGGAAGCTATTGAGCCCGATCGCGAGGCGCCCGTGCGCCAATCCGTGCACGATGTTCAGCGCCAGATGGATCAGCACGATTCCGATCGCCAGTATAACGAGCGCATTGCGCTGCGGAGATTCCGTCGTTCATTTCGAACTCGTCTCCCGCACAAAATCCTTCCGCTCGATTTGCTCCTGCTGGCCTGCGTCGATTGTATTTACTTTTGCTGCTGCGCCGTCGACCAGTTCACAGCCGCGCCGTAACCATACACAAGCTGCGCCCCGCGATCCGCGCCAATTGTCAGCAGCACCGCAAGCACAAAAAGTCCGAGCAACATGAATTTGCGTAACTGCGCCGTGAAATTGTTGCGCGCAAAAAACGCAAACATGCACAGCGCCACGGCCACGCTCGTCGCCACAAGCATCAGCGTCTCGTGAATTCCCACCGCACGCATTGCGTCACCGGGCGGCACGGAATTTGCTGCCGCCAATCCGCTCAGCACGGTGACGATCGCCGCAAGCGTTCCGAGATACAGCATTCGCGCCGTCACGCGCTGCATTTCATCGCTCCCGCGCCAAAGCGCCAGCAACTGAAACAAAAGCGCCGCCAGCCACAGCACAATCGGAAAATGCACCAGCATCGGATGATAATTCAGCGCCGCTTTCAATCCAGGAAGCACGTCGTTAATTTCTCCTCACTCGCCTTACTCGCCATTGTCCCGCCGCGCAGCAGACGCGCTTTTTGCGTCACGGATGGATTCGCAGAACCGGCAGCGATTGAGCCGCATTTGTAGCGCCGGGCTTCAGACCGGCAGGTGTTGACTTGGGAGTTACATTTCGCAAAGCCTGCGTCTCGCCACCCCTTTTTCCGCCCTCCCAATCCCCGCGCCGCATTATCTTCCAACGCCTCCTCCCCGTAAACTGCGATAGAATTTCGGCACCAAGTCAGTCACCGACGGGACCGTTCGCACGCAGCCGCGATGACACGGGACGGTTCGCAAGGAGCTGCCATGAAATGGATTTTCCGCATCCTCGGAATTGTTGTTGCGCTCGCTCTTTGCGTTGTCGCCATCGGTGCGCTTTTGCCGAGAGGCCACGTGGTTTCGCGCCAGGCAACATTCCACCAGCCGCCCGAAGCGCTCTGGCAAGCAATCATGGACTACCAGAAGTTTCCCACCTGGATCAAAGGCGTCGCGCGCGTGGAACCGTTCGAAACTCCCAACGGCCATCCCGGCTGGACCGAAATTCTATCGAGCGGCATGAGAATCCCGCTCGAAGTGACGGAGCAGGACGCACCTCGCCGCCTCGTCACGCGCATCGCTGATCCCAAATTACCGTGGGGCGGAACGTGGACCACCGAAATTTCGCCGGCGCCGGGCGGATCAATAATGCGCATCACCGAAGACGGGTATGTGAACAATCCGCTCTTCCGTTTTCTCTCGCGATTCGTTTTCGGCTACACCGACACGCTTGATTCCTACCTGAAGTCACTCGGCGGAAAATTCGGCGAACAAGTCACCGTCCAGAACTAACCATTTCGCGCAATTCAGGGCGCAATTTTTTGCCGCGCCGCGCGGGTGCGTCCTATGATGTTGTGATGCTGACTGCCATCGCGACGAAGCTGGAAGTCCGCGGCCTCACCGTCGAAATCCCCACCGATGCGGGATGGATCCGCCCGGTGAACGATGTGTCGTTCACGCTGGCGGAGGGCGAGACGCTGGGGATTGTCGGCGAATCGGGCTCGGGCAAGACGATGCTGTCACTCGCGCTGATGGGGCTTGAGCCGCCGGGTGCCAGGCGCAACGGTGAGGCGTGGATCGAGGTACGCGACGGCAAGCGCACAAACCTCATCACCGCGGGCCGAGAAGAAATTCGCGCGTTGCGCGGGCGCGACATCGCGATGATTTTTCAGGAGCCGATGACGGCGCTGAATCCGGTGATGCGGATTGGCGCGCAGGTGGAAGAAGCGATTCGCGTCCACGATGCGCATGCGAGGGCGGAAGAAATTCGGCGGCGGGCGATTGAAGCGCTTACGCGCGCGGCGGTGCCGGAGCCGGAACGGCGGGCGCGGCAGTATCCGCACCAGCTTTCGGGGGGTCTGCGCCAACGCGTGATGATCGCGATCGCACTTGCGGCAGGGCCCGGAATATTGATTGCGGACGAGCCGACTACGGCGCTGGACGTTACGGTGCAGAAGCAGATTCTCGAGCTGCTGGCGCAGTTGCGGCGCGAGCTGAAGCTTTCGATGCTTTTCATCACGCACGATCTTGGCGTGGTGGCGCAGATTGCCGATCGCGTGATGGTGATGTATGCGGGGCGCGTGGTGGAAGAAGGGCGTACGGCGGATGTGCTGCGGCAGCCGCGCCATCCTTATACAGCAGGGCTTTTGCGCGCGGCGCCGCGCCTGGAACGCGGCACGCTCGTCCCGATTCCGGGGACGGTTCCGTCGCTGGGAGCGTTGCCGCGGGGGTGCGCGTTTGGTCCGCGATGCGAATTGCACGCGTCGGATTGCGATGTGGCGGTGCCGAGTTTTCGTCCGGAAGGTGACGAGCATCGGGCGCGATGTATTCTTGTGAAGTGATGCGGGCGAAAGTCAGGCGAACGAAAATGTGCTGCAAAATGGTCATCATTGATGACCGAATTTGGCACTTAAATGGGCCTAAAATGACGGAAAAACGACCCAAAACGATGCTAAATCGGGTGGGTGGTGCGGGCGGCGGGTAGACTCCAAGCCTGTGCTACTGAACATTACTTAACGGGGGGTCGCTGCGGGCGGCTTGGGTTCTAAAAAAATGACTGGAAACGCATTGTGATGGCAAATTCCAACCAAGGCCAACAAAGCGATTTGGTGCGGGACCGGTTTACGCGCACGGCGGAGATTTTCGGCAGCGCGGTGGTGAAAACGCGGGCGGCGCAGGCGGAAATTCTGGCGCGGATGGTGTCGCCTTCGGCCGATGACGGAGTCATCGGCCGAGCAAATTCCCGGGGCGTCGTGCAAGTTGCCGATCGCGCGATCGATCTGGCGTGCGGGACGGGGGCGCTGGCGATTTCGTTTGCGCCGCGGGTGCGGTGGATTTGCGGCATCGACTTGACGCCGGCGATGCTGGCGGTGGGGCAGCGCGCGGTGCGGGACGCGGGAGTTTCGAATGTGGCGTTTGCGATCGGGAACGCGCAGCAGATTCCGTTTGCGGATGGGTCGGTGGATCTGGCGCTGACGAGCTATGCGCTGCATCACGTTCCGGATGCTGCGCGGGTGATCGGCGAAATGGCGCGGGTGTTGAAACCGGGCGGCCGCGTGGGCGTGATCGATATTTATGTGCCGGAGGAACGGCGGCGCGCGGAGATGCATGACCGGATCGAGCGCGTCCGCGACCCGTCGCATACGCGGACGCTGGCGCGAAGCGAATTTGAAACGATGTTCGCGGCGAAGGGGTTGCGGGTTGTCGGCACGTATTTGGAGGAGCATGCGGTGACGTTCGATCAGTGGATGGAGACGGCGGGGCGCGCGCCGGGTGATCCGGAATATATCGAGTCGCGACGGTTGATGGAATCAACCATCGGGGATGATCTGGCGGGATTTCATCCGCGATATGCGGATGAAAGTGTATCCGGGACCGTTTCATCGGGGAATGCGCCTGGCGGCGCAGGGCGCACGATTGAGATGGTGAATTCGGTGGTGTTTGTGGCGGCGGAGAAAGTCTGACGATGATGGTTGAGGCTAGCAACGAGCAAAATTCTTCTGGAAGCAAAAAATCTGCGGAAATTGTATCCCGTTGCTACGGGGGCGTTCACGCAATCCGGGAAGCGAGCGGTGGCGGTGGATGGAGTGAGCTTTTCGGTGACGCGCGGCGAGACGCTGGGGATCGTCGGCGAATCGGGCTGCGGGAAGACGACACTGGCGCGGATGCTGCTGCGGCTGGTGGAGCCGGATTCGGGCGAAATTCGTTTTCGCGGCGAGGACTGGCTGGGCGCGCGGGGAGGGTCGCTGCGAGCGCTGCGGCGAAAGATGCAGATGGTGTTTCAGGATCCGGTTGCGTCATTGAATCCGCGGATGCATGTGGGAACGATTGTGGGCGAGCCGCTTGCGATTCACGAGCGTGACCTGTCGTACAAGGAGCGGCGCGCGCGGGCTGCGGAAATGCTGGAAGCGGTGGGAATGGGCGCGGACGCGCTCGACCGCTACCCGCACGAATTTTCCGGGGGCCAGCGGCAGCGAATCGGGATCGCGCGCGCGTTGATTTTGCGGCCGGAACTGGTGATCGCGGATGAGCCGGTGTCGGCGCTGGATGTGTCGGTGGGCGCGCAAATCCTCGAGCTGCTGGCGCGGCTGCAGCGCGATTTTTCGCTGACGCTGATTTTGATTTCGCACAGCCTGCCGGTGGTGGCGCAGCTGGCGACGCGTGTCGCGGTGATGCAGGCGGGCAAGTTCGTCGAGATGGGCGACGCGGAAGAAGTGCTGAAGAGGCCGGAGGAGCCGTACACGCAGGCGCTGCTTGCGGCGGTGCCGCAGATTCCGGGATAGGCGCGGGGAAAGGGAAATTGGAAATTAGAAAATTGAAAGTAGACGCAATCAGCGGCGGACACAAGGCGGCGAATCAGAACGTGGAAAATCCCCACCCTTTGCGAAAATGGCAAAGGATGGGGCACCCGGCTGTGGGCCCGGCCCGGTAGGTTGCTCCAGATTCTCAGGCACTCCGTTACAACCCAAGGGTTCGTCAAACCAGAGCCCGGGTCCTTGTGCTGGTTATAGACAAAGTTACTTGCAGATGATATTAAAACGCTTGGTTTCGAATGACCCACACGATGCGAATAATTGTTAGCTTGATTGTTTCGGGCGTGTTACTTGTCGGTCTGCCAGTCTATCTGCAGTTCGTATGGGAACAAATAAAAGCGTCTGGTTGGAGAAAAGCGGTCAAACACATTCTCCTTATAATCCTCATCGTCCCGGGCGTCTTTTTCGCAACGTGGTTCGGGGTGGTTACAACCACACCGGTTCCCATCAAGGAGTCACCAAAGCTTGAATTCCTGACAAAGGCGAACTTAGAAGAAGAAGCTAGAATGCGAGGATTCTCTAGTAACCAAGCTTCCGGCCAAGCATTGCGGATCATAAAAGCCAAGTTTGACGATGCGAATTACGCCGAAAGCAAAAACGATTTTGACCATGCGCTAAAAATATATGGGGAAATAGAGGTCGGCGCAGACGAGAACGGTTCATTCGCGACGTTTCCATCTGCATGTATCAAAAACGACATGGCGATCGCTTTTTTTCGAAAGCAGAACGATAGGGGATTTAAGGCTTCTGGCTTGTTAATTGAGGCCCTGAGACTCGGGCCAAAACCGAGCGATCAAATCGAGTTGATACAGAGAAATATAGAAGCGCTCGATAAGTACGTGAATCAGTAACGGGAGAACTGAAGTGACGCATTCGACAGAGATGACGACGTTTGGTTTACTGCATAAATCCATTACGAAGCTGCTGCAAAATCCGGTTGCGATTGCATCGATCACATTGGTCTACACCTTTATATCTGCAGGTACATTTCTTTACTATCGGCAAGAGAAGTTCCTTGAGAAGCAAAGACAGGAAATCGAGTTTCAGCGTCAACAGACGTCAATGGCGCGCGATGAGATAGCGGTGGTTGTAAACAGATTGAGCAGCCGGCAAACGATTGACATTTTCAGGCCTCTATCATTTCAGGGAAAACAGCTCTCCCGACGAGAGAGACAAACTTCAGGCCGCGCTCCGCCTGAACTCATTGGTGCACTATGCTCTTTTGAATCGCGATTTTCAGAAAGCGGCCGATACGATAGACGAATCGATGCATACATATCCCACTCTTGAAGCTCGCTACTATCGAGGCTTATTGGCTTACGCGAGAGGTGGCACCGACACCGCCGCAGCCTTTTGGGAACCGCTCGCCAAGTCGGACGCGGCCCCGAGTGATCTGTATCTCTATATCTCAATCGCCAAGTACAAGTCAGGAGATACGGAAACGGCGAAGCGGTATGCGGAGCTATACCAAAAATCCAAGTAGGTCATACGATTGTAGCGAATCCGTCGAAGCAAACACTCCAGTCGATGTAATGAAACCTTGAAAGAGTGGGGCGGTAACGCGGAAAATCTAGAAGCGCTCCGTTTGGTTCGGGGATAGGCGGAAGGGTGGACCCCAACGACAGGCGCTTGTATGGCAAGCAAAAACAGATCGAGGGGCGAGAATTTCATTTTGCGATTACTCCTTCAATTCATATCGTTACCACCGTAACAAAAGGCCATGATTTTCTGCGTCCTATCATAGAAAATACAGTAACTAGTCGTGTGGACAACTTTAGGTTGGTACACGTCGTGATATCTGAATTGGCCGTAAAAATAGAGAAATACCTTCCCATCGTTAATGCTATCGAAGTATGGCGGCACGCTAAAATTGGTCACAAAAGTCGTATATTTTCCTTGCGGCGGGATCGCGCTAGCTTTTTCGAATCGATGTTCCCGAAAGGGAGGTTCTAGAAGTAGGGTGCTCGAAATAATAAATGCAGTGTAGCTCTCTGTCTGAACGGCTGGGCTCTTCCCGCTATTTACGAAATTAATTGACAGTTTGAAGGGTTCTTTTGCGTCAAATTGCGTGACGACATCTCTCCCAAGCCAATCCAGGCGCGTTGGTCTCTTTGAAAATTGTGGATCGTTGTATTCAAACTAGCTTGACTCTGTTCTAAATTCTTTTTCAAAGCGATTCTATTTGTATCCAGGGTTTGTTTGAACGCGTCTTGATTTTGTTGATTTGATGCATTTAAATCAGATTCAATTTGCTTGGCGGCGGAGATCATTCTGTCAGTTTGCTCGCCAGCAGTGTGCATCTCGGTCCATTGTCGATTAAAAATCCATGCTTGGATTATCGCAGTCAGTACAATTCCGACCGTCAATACGACAGTCGCGATGTCCGTCCATTTAGCCTTTTCTCGGGATTTGTGGTAGTCATTGGCGGCTTGGCTCTGCTCATTGGTTCCCACTGCATATTCAATGGTTTCTACTTTCTCGATAAAAATCTCGGTATCGGATGGTGTCGATTCTTTATCGCCGGATGTTTGTCCTTCTTCGGGATCTGGCTCTATGGGCATTCGTTAAGTCTCTTCCTGGCGCTTACAAATGCGGACACTGTACCACAACAATATTCCGTGGCGCGTGGTCACCCAGGCCCGTCTTGCAATACCGGTAGTTCTAAAACAATTCTGAGTTAGTTAACCGTAGAACTACGCAGATTCGGCGGACGCGTGCGTAGAAGCGCTGAGAAAAACGGAGCAAATAGTACGGAGCGCGTCCTTGAGTACCCCGCCAAGGTTCTCGCGAAAGTGCAGCTGTCGCGACGGGTTTGTGTCGTCGACACATGAAGTCGGCAAAACGCGAAGTCCGGGTTTCGTTGTCGATTTTTCCCAGTCCTTACGGACTGGGCTATCTTCTGGCGCGCCTACGGCGCTGGTGGGGCGGGGCGATTTCAAATTTGAGATTTGAAATTTCAAATGGGGGTCGACGGCGGTACAAAACGGCATCGCGGCGGGCGGCATCTTGCTTCACAGGCCCTCCAGAAGGCGGCGGGTAGACTTGAAGCCTGTGCTACTGATCGGGATTGCTGCGGCGGGGCGGGCAAAAAGAGCCGGCAGGATGCCGGCGGTACGAAATGCGAAACGGAGTGCGGCGAGAAGGCGAAAAGAGCCGGCAAGATGCCCGTTCGCTTCGCTCAGGGCAGGCCGGCGTTACGAAAGGCAAAACGGAATGGTTGCGGGATTTGGCGGGGTCAGTTGTTCGGAGAGGTGATGAGAACCATCAGGGAGAACAAGATTGCGAAGCCGAGGAGGTAGAGGGATGTGACGAAGAGTAGATCGTGGTTTGGTCGGCGATGAACGCGCCAGTGATAGCTCACATGGGCCTCCTCCCCCTGAGCAGAGATTAGTCTTGATCGCTGGTTTGTCCAGTACCGAAATTGACGATTAAAAGTATGGACGAAAGTACTGGCGAAAGTACCAGCGGGTGTTTCGGGTTTTGTTTGCCGGTGGGGAGTGCGGATTTGAAATTTGAGATTGGAAATTTCAAATGGGGATGGCGGTGGAAGGCGGAGAAAAATCCCCACCCTTTGCGAAGGCGGCAAAGGATGGGGCACCCGGCGGGGGCAAAAAGAGCCGGCAAGATGCCCGTTCGCTCCGCTCAGGGCAGGCCGGCGCTACGAAATGCAAATCGGAATCCGGCGGAAAGGCAAAAAGAGCCGGAAGGTCCGATGTCGGGACTCCGGTGGAGTCCATCGTCCCGCGACGGCGTCTGGGACGCACAGAACGCGGATTTCCGAAACTGGAGATGCCGGTTCGCTTTGGTCAGGGCAGGCCGGCGTTACGAAATTCAAAAGGGAGCAGGATATAGCCACTACGTCGCTTCGGGTGGGTCGGGGCGGGCTTCGAGTAGGAACAGGGCGAAGTCGGTGGAGACTGGGGAGGCGGCGAGCTGGCGCATCATGAGGGAGATTTGGCCGCGATGGTAGGTGGAATGGTTCGCGAGATGTTGCATGAGGAGTGCGAGGGTGATTTGGGTGGTGCGAATGGGGAGTGTGCGTCGCAAGGAATCGTTGGTGACGCGATTTACGAAGGCGAGTTGTTCTTTTTCGACTTCTGTCCACTTTGAGCGCAGAGCGGGAACGTCGGGAAATGAATTTGGAGGGAACAGAGCGGCGCGTTGCGTCCAGACTTCTGTTGTGACGAAGGCAGAAGTGGGTGAGGGATGGTTCCAAACTGTGAGCCAAGCCCACTCGGAGCTGATGATGTGGAGGAGGGTGTCGCGTACGGAGGGGAAGCTGCCACCGAGGTCGCGGGTGAAGTTTTCGGGGGTGAGGGTGGAGGCGGCTTGCAAGACGGCGCGGTTCGCCCAGCGATCGTATTCGAAGAGCAGGTGGATGTCGTCTTTGGTCATGGGTTTTTGGTCATCGGTTCCTGGTTCTGGCGATGGCCGATCCTTTAATTTCGATTGCTTGGGTTCCGTGGGTCGTTTGTGCCATTTTACCGTGGACAATCTTACCGTGGCAGGGTGATCGACAAGGCCGGAGATTTTTGATCGTTCTCGGCTATAGTGCGTCGTTGAACGTGAAGATTTTCTGGCGAGGAGAAAATATGACAGGGGAATTGCAGGGCAAAGTGGGGATCGTGACGGGCGGGACATCGGGGATTGGGCGAGATACGTCGATACTTTTTGCGAAGGCGGGAGCGAAAGTGGTGGTGGCCGGGCGGCGGGAAGCGGAAGGAAAGGAAACGATTGAATTGATCCGTGGCGCGGGCGGCGAAGGGATGTTTGTGAAGACAGATGTTTCGCGGGCCGCGGAGGTGCAGGCGCTGGTGCGAAAAACGGTGGAGAAATTTGGGAGGGTGGATGTTGCGTTCAATAATGCGGGGATCGAGGGGAACTGGATCCCAATCGCGGAACAGTCCGAGGAGGACTGGGACCGCACGATTGCGATTAATCTGAAGGGCGTGTGGCTGTGCCTGAAGTATGAGATCCAGCAGATGTTGAAACAGGGCGGAGGGGGAGTGATCGTCAACATGGCGTCGATTGCGGGGTTGATTGGAGTGGGAGGCGGGGCGACGTATAGCGCGAGCAAGCACGGCGTGATGGGATTGACGAAGTCCGCGGCGCTGGAAACCGCGACGAGCGGGATTCGGGTGAACGCGATGTGTCCTGCGGTGATCGAATCGCCGATGGAGGAGCGACTGTATGCGGACGCGGGGTTCAGGAAGTTCGCGATCGGGCTGCACCCGATGGGGCGGTTTGGGAAGTCGATGGAAATTGCGGAAGCGGTGGTGTGGATGTGTTCGGAGCGGGCGTCATTTATGACCGGGCAATCGATGGTGCTTGATGGAGGATTTATGGCGGGGCCGAACTTTCCGACGTAGCTGGGCTGAAGTGAAGGCTCGAAGGAACAGCTATTTGATGAAATAGCCGGAGACGCGCCATTTGCCGTCTTTGTCGAGCATGGGAGTGATGGTTTCAACGGCGGACTGTTTGTTTTCGAAACTGGTGTCGTATTGAATGACGACGTATTCGCCATCCGGTGCTCCCGGAAGCGATTTGGCGTAGGTGGCGCTTTGGAGTTTTCTGGAGCGGACTGCGCCGAGCGGAGCGCGAGTCGATTTCATGGCGTTAAGCCAGTGCTGTTTCGTGATGGCACTTTTGAAGAAGGCCGCAGCTTCGTCCCAGGTTTCAGCGTACTTTCCAGCATCGGCGAGGGCGAGCCAGGCTTGCGCCGACTTCTGAGCAAGGTCTTCCGGCTTTTGAGATGCCTGGGCATGCGCGGAGTACGGCGAGATAGCGAAGGTGAGCAAGAGGAGGGAAATCAAGCCCGCGCGTTTCATCGATTCTTCCTTTCGCTTTGAGGAATTGGATCTCTGTGGCAAGGGATTTCTATAGTTTTCCACGATTGCGGGATTATGTGCTGGTCGTTTCTGGAAAGCGAGATTAAAGGTTACGAGCGAAATGGCTGGCGTAGCCAACGCGACACGGGTGAGTTCGCCGAGAGCTGATGGGAGGGCAAGGCGACGGGCTGAAATTTTGGGCGCGAACTTTTTCGGGAACGAGTCACATTGAGCGATTGCGCAAGCGTCGTGCGCGGGTTGGAACGCGGATGATTGGGGCTGTGAACCGACGATGAGAATTGCCGAGGGAGCGGCTGCCTGAGCCAATCGAGCCAAGATGCTGTGATCCGCCGCAAAGCGGGCGCGGCTTCCTGCCACCACCAGAGCTGCAAATAGCACACTGCGTTTGAAATAGCGCGTGACCAGCGGTGTACAGCGAGTCGAACCCAGGCGCGATACAACTCTTCGCGAAGATCGCGGGCGTTCTTGGTCAGGCCGCGTGGAATATTCGGGAAGATGACGATCGGGAGGAGAGTCGGGAGTATCTTGCCAATCGATTGACGATTTGCGGAGACATTCGCTTCACCCGACTTTGCCGGGGCGTTGCTACTGCCTACGCCCAAGTTCGATCGGCCCAACAGGAGGGGCACGGGACCAGGCTCGCGGAGAGTGTCGACTGGATTGGCGCGATCCGGGTCCGACATCGCGGGCTGTTCCCGAAGTTTGGGCGTGGCGACTGGGCCCGTGGTTGCCGAAGAAGCGAACATCACTGCAGTCTCCGTGGGGCTGGGGGCGGACGCGATGGCCGCTGGGACTGGAGCCGTTGACGGTTCAGGGAAAACCAAAGGCTCGTAGAGACGGGCCGAAGTCGCGGTGAATCCGCCTACGAACGACGGAGCGTGCGATTCCGGGTCGAATTGAAACTCGCGTGCGATTTCGATCACCAGGCGCGCCGGGACCACATGCAGATTGGCGGCATAGGCGTTGATGAGCGAATGTTCGCAGATCAGGTTCATCACGCGAGGAATCCCCCGCGAAAAGGCGTGAACGGCATTCATGGCATCGGGAGAAAAGATTGCTTTTCCGGAGGCGCCAGCGATGTCGAGACGCGCCTGAATGTAATCATGCGCCTCTTTCACGGTGAGAGCTTCGGTCTTGCAGCGGAGCGCGATTCGCTGGGTCAGATGGCGCATTTCCGGGAGCTTGAGTTTCTCGGCGAGTTCCGGCTGGCCGGCGAGAACGATCTGCAGGAGCTTTTCGTGCGGCGTCTCGAAATTGAGGAGCAGTCGAATCTCTTCGAGGACGTGAAGAGGCAAGCCCTGCGCCTCGTCGATGATCAGCACCGGAATCCGGCCTTCGCGGGATCGTTCGAGTAGCCACTGACTTATTCCCAACAGTGGGTTGCCGTTCCAGAGCGGGTCCGGAGGCACTCCGAAATCCGCCAGCATGAAATCGAATAGATGCCTGGGTTCCAAATGGGAATTAAAGATAAAAGCGGCCGGCATGCGCCGTTCACGCAGCCAATCGAGCAAACGGTAGATTAGCGTCGTCTTGCCGGTGCCAGCCTGACCCGTGAGGAGGATGATTCCTTCGCGCGATTGGATTCCGTACGCAAGCGCATCCCAGACTTTCTGAATCTGCGGAGTCATGAACAAATAACCGGGATCCGGGCTAACCGCGAAAGGATTCTCCCGGAGACCGAAGAAACTGAAAAAATAGTGATAAGGATTTTTGCGCAAGCTGCTCCGATCCTACGAATGATCCAGTCGAACGAAAGAGGACGATTCAAAAACAGCACGATCCAGATACACTCTCAAGATCACGAAAGCTATCGGGAATGTCATGTAGGGCTGGAGGAAATTCCAGTACGACTGGTACGAACTCGGCAACTGCGCGTGTGCTTTTTAACCCGGAGCGACACGTGAGTTCGTCACATCATTGCCGGTTTATCGCGCCGATGCGTTCTTGGTTTCGACGACGCTCTCCGGCGGGGTTAGCCCGTAGAACCGGTAATCACAATCCATGCATCGAAACGGACGCACGGAAAGTAAGCTCAAGATCTTTGATTCTATGATTCCTCTTCGCTTCGATCGGCGAAGACCTCTGCTGCGACAAATGGGACATACAGTAGGCACCTAAGTTCTCCTCTTCTAAAAATTCCAAACAACCTGGTTCCATCACGGGCACGGGACAGGTTCACGGGGAATGCGCGGGTCCTGATTTCACCAAGGATCCCGCGAACCGCAGCGAGATCCGTTTTCCCCGTCCAGAAGCGAACCGTGGAATTTCATACTTCTCGAAGGCAAGACTTTGAAATGGCGAGGAAAGGTGTAAGTACCCGGCCCCAGCCCTGGTTGCAAGGTCTTCCAACCCTTGCCTCGCCACTTGCGGGAGCAGAGTAGCCCGCCATGTCGATTCGAAACTGTTCCCTTTTGCACATGACGACAAAACCGTTTTGCGAAGGACCGTAGTTGGGCGAATGAATAGCGAAGAGGCAGATGTGTGCTGTACGGCACATCTATGCGACTGAATTGCGTCGATAGTTGAGTCCGGTGGCAACCGGCGCATCGTGCGCCTCGATAGGTTCCAGCAGCATCGATAGGAGTTTCCCGCGACCGGTGCGGGGAAACGGAATACAGCGATAGACGGATTAAGACAAATTCTTTGATTCGGGTGGGAAAAAACAATCGGCAAGAGTGACGAGGCAGACAAACACCGTCGAGTGTGGCGAGTGAAAATACAGGGGGAAAGATCATGAAACGGATTGGAGCTATCAGCACCACGGCGCTCTTTATGCTCCTGGGATTATCAGTCCCGGTTGACGCAGGGCAGGACGCGCACGAGAAATCACAGAATCAAGAACAGCCCGCTAAGCCAGCGAAACAAGAACCAGAGGCGAAGCCCAAACCGCAGCAACAACACTCGCAACAGCAGGCCAAAGGGCAACAGGAGCAGCAACAGAAGCAGCAGCATCAACAGGCCCAGTCCGAAAAACAACAGCAGCAGCGTTCGCAGCAACAGGCGAAGGGTCAGCAAGAACAGCAACAGAAACAGCAGCACGAGCAAGCGCAAACCGAAAAGCAGCAGCAACAGCGCTCGCAGCAACAGGCGAAGGGTCAGCAAGAACAGCAACAGAAGAAGCAACAGCAACAGCAAGTTCAGTCCGAAAAACAACAACAACAGCGTACGCAGCAAGAAGTGAAAGGCAAGCAGGAGCAACAACAGAAACAGGAGCACCAACAGGCCCAATCCGAAAAACAGCAGCAGCAGCGTACGCAGCAAGAAGCGAAAGGCAAGCAAGAGCAACAACAGAAGCAGCACCAGCAACAGCAGGCTCAGTCCGAAAAACAGCAACAGCAGCGTTCGCAACAAGAAGTGAAAGGCAAGCAGGAGCAACAACAGAAACAGGAGCACCAACAGGCCCAATCCGAAAAACAACAGCAGCAGCGTACGCAGCAGGAAGTGAAGGGTAAGCAGGAACAGCAACAGCAACAGAAGCAGCAGCACCAGCAGGCTCAGTCCGAAAAACAGCAGCAACAGCGTTCGCAACAAGAAGTGAAAGGCAAGCAGGAGCAACAACAGAAGCAGCACCAGCAACAGCAGCAGCAAGCGAAGAACCAGCGAGATCAGGAACAGCGTTCAGCGCAACAGGCCCACTCGCAGCACGTGAAGATGCAATCCCAGCAAGAACAGCACCGGCAGCAAACCGCACAGCGGAGTGCCTGGCAAGAGCGTCGCGCGCATAACTGGAAGACCGAGCATCGCGACTGGCAGCAACGCGGCGGCTACAACGGCTACCGGATTCCCGAGGACCGTTACCGCGGTTATTTTGGCCCTTCGCACGCGTTCCGCATCTACAGCTATCCCGTGGTGGTGGTTGGCGGATATCCGCGCTTCCAGTACGGCGGTTTTTATTTCAACGTTGTGGACCCATGGCCGGAATACTGGCCGAACAACTGGTACGCGAATGACGACGTCTATGTCGACTATTCAGGGGACGGATATTATTTGTACAACCGGCGCTATCCCCGGGATCGAATTGCAATCAGCGTCAACGTAGGCGACGTGGCGCAGAACGGCGGATGGGGAGGTGTGTGGCAGGACCATCGAGCGCACAACTGGCAGTCGGAGCATCGTGACTGGCAAGAACGCGGTGGTTACAACGGGTACCGGATTCCTGAGGACCGATATCGCGGCTATTTTGGCCCCGACCATTCATTCCGAATCAGCGGTTATCCCGTATCGATGGTGGGGGGTTACCCCCGCTTCCAGTACGGCGGCTTTTCATTCAGTGTGGTCGACCCGTGGCCGGAATACTGGTCGAACGACTGGTACGACAACGACGATGTGTACATCAATTATTCCGGCGACGGCTATTACCTATACAACCGGCGGTATCCGCGGGATCGAGTGGCGCTCAGCGTCTATGCGGGATAACGGCTCGGAATTTGCGGGCACTGGCAGATTGATGCGGGAGCGGATGCAGTAGCTAAAGCTCGGGCGCAGGCTTTGTTTGCGTGGCGAAATTTTCTGATGCCGTCAGATGCCGGCGTACCAGGCGTAGCCACCTTCGGGAGACGCGGAGCCCAGACCTTTGCCGAACCCTTTCAGACTGTCGGTGACCGTCAGGTGGGTGATGAATTTCACGCTCTTGTAGCCGAGCTGGCGGGGGACCCGCAGGCGAAGCGGGCCGCCGTTGCCGACGGGAAGTTCATCGCCATTCATCCCGTAGGCGAGAAAAGTCTGCGGATGCAAGGCATCGGCCATGTCGATGCTGTCCCACCAGTCGGGCTGGATCGAGAAGTAGACAACGTATTTGGCTTGCGGCAGGATTCCGACGACGTTCAACACGTGAGAGAGCGGCACGCCGATCCACTCGGCGATATACGACCAGCCCTCTTCACACGCGAGCTGAGTGATCTGGCTGCGAGACGGGTAGCTCTTCAGCTGGTGCAAGCGAAAACGATGCGGGGCGGGCGACCATGCCGTCGACGGTGAGCCGCCAGTCAGCGAATCCTCCGGCCTGAAGGCGCTTGAACGCGTCACTCGGGGGCGCGATTTCGTTGGCGAACGGAGGCTTCGAAATCTGGCTCCGAGGAAACTCGCGGGCCAGCGAGTGCCGCGTCAGCAGCCGCTGGGAAGCGTAGGTCAGCGTTTCGCCGAGGCCGTAGATGCCGCCGTGATCGGGCGGGATCAGTCCATACTTTTGCGCGATGCGCGCGGCGACGCCGAGGCCCGTTACGCCTGCCGTGGCCGCGAGTCCGGCTGTGATCAGTTTGCGGCGTGAGAGATTGCGTCATGTGCGCTCCCTATGTGCCTGCTATGGCTCGCGCGGCGCGGCCCGTGATCATCGCTCGCATGCGGCTCCTGAATCCGGCAAGACAAACCATCACGACGTGGACCAGCAGGAAGAGCACGAGAGCCACGGAGACGAAGAAGTGAATCGTGCGCGCGGATTGCTGGCCGCCGAGCAGAGTTGACGGTCGCCGGAACCGCGGAAACAAAGGCGGGAGACATCGCCAGGCCCGTCCAGATCACGAGGGGAAACAGAACGAAGATCACGAACAGGTAGGTGAGCCGCTGGAGCAGGTTATACGACCAGGCTTCCGCCTCACTCGGCCGCTTGAAGCGCAAATGGTTCGCGATCGCGTTCGAGAACGCCCGCCACGAGAGATCGGCCTTGGCCGGAAGCAAGTTTTTCCGCAAATGCCCGGTGAAGAAGGCGGAGATTACGTACAGCAAGCCGGTCAACACCACAACCCAGGCCGCTTGAAAGTGGAGATACCGGCTCCAGCCGTTCTGGTCCGGCAGCACGTAGCCGTAGCCGGTCGGCACCAATGCTCTCGAGGACGGGATCGGCAGTTTGAACAACGGAGTGGTGTCAATACGTTGCCGGTTTCGCCCCAATAGAAGCGAGGGTGAGAGATCACAATTTCAACTCCGCTGACGAGCAGGGCAAAAAAGCAGAGCGTGGTGATCCAGTGAGTGACGCGGACGAGGGCAGAGTGCCGGGATTTCGCCGCCGTAGCTGGTGCGGCCAAGGCAGAACCTGGAAGGCTCGCATCGAGCGGCACGTGAATGGATCCCAATTCCGCCATTGTTGGCCTCCTGCTGAGGCACCGATTGCTTTCCAGGATGCGGTCATACTACCACGCTAGAACGGCTGAAGTCGTTGAGGCGCGTCGGAAAGGAACCCGTCTCAGCGAGGTGCCACGGGAAGTTAGTTGCGGAGTTTGTGCGTGCGTGGACGCTCGGCGCGTTCCTGATACACTTTCGCGCATGAGTTTTCAGTTTGAAATTTTGGCGACGGATCCGACGGGGGCGCGGCTGGGGCGGTTGACTACGCCGCATGGCGTGATTGATACGCCTGCGTTCATGCCAGTGGGGACGGCGGCGACGGTGAAGGGGCAGACGCAGGAGGATCTGGAAAATCTGGGCGTGCAGATTCTGCTGTCGAATACCTATCATCTTTATTTGCGGCCGGGACATGAACTGATTCGGTCAATGGGCGGGCTGCACAAATTCATGTCGTGGTCGCGCGCGATACTAACGGATTCGGGCGGCTATCAGGTTTTTAGTTTGAGCGAGCTTCGGAAAGTAACGAACGACGGAGTGACGTTTCGTTCGCATCTGGATGGCTCCGAGCATTTTCTTTCGCCGGAGAAAGCGCTCGAAATTGAAATTGCGCTGGGTGCGGACATTATCATGGTGCTGGATGAATGCATCGAAGCGCCGTCCTCGGAAGCGCGGGCGCGCGATGCGGCGGCGCGGACGCTCGAGTGGGCGCGGCGTTCGCGGGATTATTTTGCGGAGCATGGCGATCCGGCGAGGCAGGCGCTTTTTGGAATCGTGCAGGGTGGAACGCATCCTGCGTTGCGCCGCGAAAATGCGGATGCGCTTGTCGCACTCGATTTTCCCGGGTACGCCATCGGCGGTCTTGCGGTAGGTGAGCCGCACGAGACAACTTGCGAGATCGCGAAAGTGGCTGCGTCGCGGCTGCCTGCGAGCAAGCCGCGGTATTTGATGGGGGTCGGCAAGCCGGAACAACTTCCCGATTACGTGAGCCTCGGCATCGACATGATGGATTGCGTGCTGCCGACGCGGAGCGCGCGGCACGGATGTCTTTTCACTTCGCAGGGACGATTGCTGATCAAGAATTCACGTTATGCAAATGACCCGCGACCGATAGACGAAAAATGTCAGTGCGGTGTTTGCCGGCGATACTCGCGTGCATATTTGCGGCATCTTTATTCCTCGGGAGAAGCGCTCGCGTCGATTTTGAACACCCACCATAACGTCTACTTTTACCTTGACATAATGCGGGAAATTCGCGAGGCTATCCGTTTTGGGAGTCTCGAAAGATTCCGCTCTGACCTTCAGGGACGCCTCCGTGGGCAAAATTAATCGGGGCTGGACGCGGTAAGGGCGGGTCGGCGTCTTCGGACGATGATTTAAGCTGTGGATGGAAACCTGCCGGCCACGGCAGGTAGCCCGCCTGGGCGGGAAAGGCGCAAATGATCGCGGTTTTAGGAATGAATTATCCGGCGGCGGTAGTCGTCTGGCTGCAAGGTGCGGGACAGCCCAGCGGAATAGCACTTTTTCTCCCTTTAGTACTCATAATGGTCATTTTTTACTTTCTGATGATTATGCCGGCGCAACGGCGGCAGAAGAAGGTCGCCGAAATGCTTCGTAATCTGAAGACTGGCGACAAAGTGATCACAAATGGGGGGATTTACGGGTCGATCGTGGGGCTCGAAGACGATGCCGTCCAGTTGCGGATTGCCGAGCAAGTGAAGATTAAAGTATCGCGCGCCGCAATCGCAGGGTTGCAAGCCGAACCACCGAAGGAGAGCTAACCAGCCAGCATGAGTTCCGAGCTCAAGTGGAAGTTCATTTTCATCGCGATCGTAATTCTGATTTGCATTTTTGGATTGATCGGATTGCCGGAGTTTCCAACTTCCGCGAAGCAGGTGAAGGACAACCTCGCCGATCGCATCAAGCTGGGGCTTGACCTGAAGGGTGGCAGCCACCTTGTGTTGCAGGTGCAGGTGGATGAAGCGATCGGGCAGCGATGCGACGAAACGGTGGATGCTCTTACGAAGGAACTCCACGAGAAGAACGTCGCGTTTGGCGAGATTCGCCGGGTGGACGACACGCACATTCTGGTGCGCAGTGTGGATACAGCGGGATCGGGAACGTTTCGAGATATCGTGACGAACCAGCTGCTTGATTGGTCGATGGCGCCAGCCGCGGGCGAACAGAACGGCTACCTCTTGACGATGAAACCTTCGATTGTTGCGGATATCCGGCGCAACACGATGGATGTCTCGCTCGATACGATTTCGCGGCGCATCAATGCTCTGGGCCTTACCGAGCCGACAATTGCTTTTACCGGCCGCGGCGACAACGAAATTCTCGTGCAGCTTCCCGGCGAAGCGGATCCCACGCGCGCCAAGTCCGTGATTCAAGCGACGGGGCAACTTGGGCTCAACCTTGTTGTTGACGACCAGACATATCCTTCCGAAGCGGCTGCGCTTGCGGCGCACGGCGGCGTGCTGCCACCGGGGACTGAAATTGTGCCGGGGAAGTCCAGCGCGCAACCCGGCCAGCCGAGTGCGACTGTGTACTACATTTTGAATCGCGCGCCGATCGTTACTGGGCAGGACCTGCGGAGCGAAAACATCAGTCCGAGCCAGAGCAATCCCGGCCAGTATCAAGTGGATTTCAAATTGTCCACGGCAGCGGCGGCGCGCTTCGGGCCGTTCACTGAGGCGAACCTGAATCACCGGATGGCGATCGTCCTGAATCATCAGGTTTTCACGGCGCCCACGATCAACGGAAAAATTGAAGATTCGGGAATGATCGAATCGTTTTCGCAAGATGCAGCACAAGATCTTGTGCTCGTGCTGCGCGCCGGTGCGCTTCCTGCTTCGATCAAATATCTGGAAGAGCGCACGGTGGGGCCATCGCTCGGAGCGGATTCGATTCGGCAAGGCATTCACGCATCGATTGCGAGCCTTGTGGTGGTGATGATATTTCTGGTGATCTATTACCGGCTGAGTGGTGTCAATGCAGTTGTGGCCCTCATTCTTAACCTGGTGATCCTGGTCGCGTTTATGGCGTGGTTCGGCGCGGTGCTTACTTTGCCGGGCATCGCGGGCGTGATTTTGACGATCGGCATGGGCGTGGATTCCAACGTTCTGGTGTTCGAACGCATCCGAGAGGAACTACGCAACGGGAAAGCGCCGGCTTCGGCGGTGTCGTTGGGATTCGATCGCGCGTTTCTGACGATTATAGATACGCACGTAACGACGATCGTGTCGGCGATTTTCCTGTTTCTTTTTGGAACAGGGCCGGTGCGAGGATTTGCAGTGACTCTCGTTATCGGTTTGCTTGCGAACGTTTTCACGTCGATTTACGTTTCGCGAGCGATTTTCGATTATCACCTGGCGCACATGGAGCGTCAGGCTGAATTGAGTATCTGACGGGTAATTGAGGGGTATTTCAGGGATATCGAAGGGCACCCAGGAAGCGGAGCCGGGCGGGAACAATCCCGGAGGGTGCGGTGTCCAATAAAGACGGATAGGACTCGATGGAATTCTTCAAGGGCGTAAACGTCGACTGGATGAGCAAGGCGAAGTACTTCGTCGCACTTTCGCTCGTTCTGCTCGTGCTTGGATGGGCGTCGATTTGGAAGAACGGCGGGATTCGCTACGGAATCGATTTCCGCGGCGGCACGCTGGTGTATGTAAGGTTTGCGGGTCCTCCTCCGATAGACCAGATTCGCAAAGGTCTGCAGTCTGCCGGGCTTCCCAACAGCACGATTCAGGCGATCAGCGACATCGGAAACAGCAATTCGCGCGACGTGGTGATCGGCCTGGAGCAGATGGGCACGGGCGATGAGTCGCTGGACGCGGGCAAGAACGCGATCATTGCGGTACTGCAGAAAACATTTGGCGCGGAAGCATCCAGCAAGGCAGATTTTAATTCTGTCACACCCGCGGCACTCGCGGATTATCTGACGCAGAAAGATCCGCTGGTGCTGGGAACGAATGCCGGCGACCGTTACAAGCAGCTTGCGCAGCGGCTTGCGGATGCGCGCGACCGGGATCACGGCGGGCTCGTTGCAAACTTCAGCGAACTCAGCGGTGTGGATGGCGCGACGCAACCGGTGTTGAACGCGCTGACGAGCGGGTACGCGCTGGGCAATTTTACGATTCGAAACGTGGAGATCGTGGGGCCGAAAGTGGGCGCGCAGCTGCAGCGCCAGGCGGTGCTCGCAACTCTCTATGCCTTGCTGGGCATGTTGGTATATATTGCGTTCAGATTTGAGTGGATTTACGGCGCCGCCGCGGTGATCGCCGTATTTCACGACGTGCTGATCACGCTCGGCTTCTTCTCGCTGTTTCACTACGAGATTTCGCTGACAGTGATCGCCGCATTGCTGACCCTGGTCGGCTATTCGATGAACGACACGATCGTGATATTCGACCGCGTGCGGGAAAATCTCCGGTTGATGCGGCGGGAGCCGTTTCCGGACGTCGTGAACAAATCCATCAATCAGACTCTTTCGCGAACGATTTTGACAAGCGGCTTAACTTTCCTGACTGTGGTGGTTTTGTTCATCATGGGCGGGGAGGTGCTCCGTGCTTTCGCTTTTGCCATGGTGGTGGGAGTTGTGGTAGGAACGTACTCCAGTTTCGGGATTGCAGCACCCATCGTCGTGCTTTGGAACAGGTATCGGGGTCAGGGAGCAGCCATTAGCGCCGGATCCGCAGCCGACAAGCGCGTGGCGGCAGCCGCAAGGAGGTAGGTCCAATGTTTGACGATCTCGTAGTCTCGAGTGCGAACCCGAAGAAAACCCATACTCCATGGGCAGTGGTGCTTTCTTCGATCGTACAGGCCGCCATACTGGGCGTTTTCATTTTGATCCCGCTGATCTATACGGAAGCGCTTCCGAAGGAAACGCTGACGACGTTTCTGGTAGCGCCGGCGCCGCCTCCTCCGCCACCTCCTCCTGCAGCGGCGATTCAAAGAATTGTGAAGCCGGTGGTGCGGCTGATTCACAACGGGCAAATGATGGCTCCGACCGTGATCCCGAAGAAAGTGGAGATGATCAAGGAAGAAGAACTGCCGCCGGACGTGGGATCGGTGGGCGTGACGGGTGGCGTGCCTGGCGGAATCGCGGGCGGGTCGGCGGGCGGGGTGCTGGGCGGAATTATCGGAGGCGTGGGATCGAACATGCCGCCTCCACCGAAGGCGACACCTTCGCGCATTCGAGTCGGCGGCAACGTCCAAGCTGCGAAAATGTTGCGGCAGATTATGCCTGTGTATCCTCCGATTGCGAAGACTGCGCACATCTCGGGTACCGTGGTGCTTCACGCGGTAATCGGCAAGGACGGCACGGTGCAGGATCTTCAGTATGTTTCGGGTCCGCCGCTGCTGATGAAGAACGCGATGGATGCCGTGAAGCAATGGCGGTATCAACCGACGCAGCTGAATGGTGAGCCTGTGGAAGTGGACACAACGATTTCCGTCGTATTTACACTAGGCGGTTAAGCAGGGCGCGGCTCAGCCCTGCCTTTGGGGGGACGGAGCCGGTTTGAAGAGAAATGCCGACCGGCAGAATCTGGCTGCCGCGATCGTTGGTGGAAATGGAGGAGGAGCAACTCTATGTTTTCGACTTTACTGTGGGCAAGTGCGGTGGTGTTTCAAGGACAGCCGGAAGTAGGCTGGGACATCGTTACCATGTGGCACAACATGGGCTGGCCAGCCAAGTCGGTGGTCGCGGTTCTCTTCATCATGTCCGCGTGGTCAGTGGGCATCATGATCGACCGGGCACTGATGTACAGCGCGGCACGGAAGCAGTCACGCGTGTTCGTGCAGCAAGTGGCGGGCGCGTTGAAAGACAACAAGCTCGACGAAGCGATTTCGATTGCCGAGCGGAACAAGAAGAGCCACATCGCGAAGGTAGTGGCGACGGGACTGTCGGAGTTCCAGGCGGCGTCGGCGCAAGTGAGCGATGAAGAGGTGATCGAAGCGGCGAAGCGCGGACTGGAGCGCTCGGTCGCGATCGTTCACGCGGAAATGAAGCGCGGCCTTTCGGGTCTCGCGACGATCGGTTCGACGGCGCCGTTCGTAGGATTGTTCGGCACGGTGATGGGCATCATCAACGCGTTCAAAGGCATTTCAGCATCGAAGGCGACCGGACTATCCGCGGTGGCCGGCGGTATCGCTGAAGCTCTCGTAACGACTGCACTTGGACTTCTGGTGGCCGTGCCAGCGGTGTGGACGTTCAACTATTTTACGAATAAGGTGGAAGCGTTCGACGTGGAAATGGACAACTCCTCGATGGAGTTGATCAACTACTTCATTACCCGCCGAGGCGGAAAGAAGTAACTTATGGCTTACAAACCAAAAGCACCGCCGGTGATGGCGTCGCCCAACGTGATTCCGATGGCGGATATCATGCTGGTGCTGCTCATCATCTTCATGGTGGTCACGCCGATGTTGCAGAAGGGCGTGTCGGTAGACATGGCCAAGGTGAACAACGCCGAGGACATGCAGAACGCGGACAAGGACGATGCCATTATTCTGGCAGTCACTCGCGACGGCAAAATGTATCTGGGGAGCAAACAAATCGTGCTCGCCGAGATAACGACGGCCGTGAAAGACCAGATCGCCAATCGACTGGACAAGACGGTGTTCGTGCGGTCGGATGCGCGGGCGAAATACGGCGATGTGGTGAAAGCGGTGGACGAAGTGCGTTCGGCGGGAGTCGACAACCTCGGCCTACTGACAGAAAAGAATCAAGCCAAAGGCGCAGCTGCTCCGCCGCCACCCGGCGCGTCGGACTAGCTTCGCAGGTTTCCAAGGAGTTTTCAAATGGGGATGGCAGTAGGTGGAAATAAAGGTTCGATGTCGGAACCGAACATCGTACCTCTGATCGATGTGCTGCTCGTACTCATCATCATCTTCATGGTGATCACGCCGACGACACCGCACGGACTCGATGCACTGGTGCCGCAGCCTGCTCCGCCGAACCAACAACAGGATGCGGCGCTGCTGGCAAAGACAATCGTGGTGCAGGTGACTGCGGGCGGAGATGTGATGATCAACCAGGACAAGACGTCCTGGGATGAACTCGGCCCGCGGCTTGAAGATATTTTCAAGCAGCGAGCGGAGAAGGTGGCATTCGTAAAGGGCGATGATGCAGTGGAGTTCGCACAGGTGGCCCGAGCGATCGACATCATGCGGGGGTCGGGGATCGACAAAGTTGGGCTCATCACAGCCAAGATCGAAGCGGGGCAGTAGTTCGTTTCCTCTTGAAAGTCTGAACGCCGCCGGGCGCGCGATTTTCCGGTCGCCCGGCGCAGCCATCGTCAAGGAGACAGGGATGCAGCGGAAGCCCCATAGCGGTATTCTTTTGGCCGTAGTTTTCGCGGCGCTAGCATCAGGAGGCGGGTGCGATAAACTGCGTGCCCGCGACAAGCTGAACAAGGGCGTTCAAGCATTCAAGAACGCGCAATTCGACCAGGCCGTCGAGGATTTCAAGCAAGCGAAAGATCTGGATCCGAGCTTAACGAACGCGCGGCTGTATCTGGCCACAGCGTACGCGAACCAGTACATTCCGGGCGCGCCCTCGGACGACAATATTCGGATGGGCCAGCAGGCAATCCAGGAATTTCAGCAGGTGCTCGATCAAGACCCGAAAAATCTGTCGGCGATCGATGGTATCGGCTCGATCATTTACAACATGGGTGGAACGCCGTTCGATGCGAAGAAGCTCGAAGAGTCCAAGACCTACCATGAAAAGCACATCGCGCTGAAGCCCGAACATCCGGAGCCGTATTATTGGATTGGCGTGATCGACTGGTCGCTGGCGTACCGGGGCAACAAAGATGCCCGCACGGAATACAACAAGACGGCGAAGAAGCAGATTAAGGATACCGATCCGATGCCGCCCGCGCTCGCTACCCAGTTTCAACAGAAGTTCGGGGCGACGGTGGACGAAGGAATCAAAAATCTGAAGATGGCGATGGACCGCCGGCCGGATTACGATGATGCGATGGCGTATCTGAACCTGCTCTATCGGCAGAAAGCGGACATGGAAACGACAGCAGAGGCTCGTGACGAAGACGTGAAGCAGGCCGACGATCTGGTCGACAAGGTAAAAGCGATCAAACAGCGGAAAATGACTGCGCAGCCTGCTTCGTAGGCGGCGGCGTTTCCAGACCTGAAATCAAACGGCGGGCTGAATCGGCCCGCCGTTTTTATTTTCTACCCCTCCGAAATGATTCACGCGTCCGGGCATACAATATCGGTGCGGACGCAATCGTTCGCCGGGGGTGGGCCATGTTCGCTGAGGGAAATGCGGGAGAAATGAAATTCAGATACGCAGCGATGGTTGTTGTTCTCGCGGTGGTGTTGCCCGCAGCGAATGGAACCAATCCGTTTCGCGGCGCGGTTGCCGTGCGTGCGAGCAGAATCGCGATTGAGCCGCAATCCGAGCCGTGGTCCGCATCGCAAACCGTTCAGCCGGCGGACTTGATGAAAGAACTGGGCGAAACGAAAAGCGCGAATCGACCCGTCGTCGTTTGCGTCGGATTCCGGCCGCTGTATATGGGCGCGCACGTTCCGGGAGCTGTATTTCACGGGGCGGCGCAATCCGAGCAGGGCCTGGCGGATCTGAAAAGGTGGGCGCAGGCGATTCCGCGCAACGCAAATGTAGTGGTGTACTGTGGTTGCTGCCCGCTGGACCACTGCCCGAATGTGCGCCCCGCGTTCACGGCGCTGCACGAGATGGGTTTCACGCAACTGCGTGTGCTGATACTTCCGCACGATTTCGCAACGGACTGGGTGGAGAAGGGATACCCGGTCGAGAAGGGTGGCGAGAGGAGTTCGAATCCAAAATAGCTGCAGATGATTCCGATCGCTAACTTTTTGGGACAGATTCGTTGTGAAAATGCGACTGCAGAGCCATCGCCAGCACTCCTGCAATCAAGATGGCAGGATAGAGCTGCCCGATGAGCGCCTCGGAAACCGCCATGGCACGCGTCATGGGATGCACGGGCAGAATGTCGCCGTATCCGACGCTGGTGAGGGTCATGAAGCTGAAGTAGACGTAACGCGCCTCGGGAATTTCACTCGGCGTAGGCGGCGTGCTGAAATAGATAGCGCCGGGGGAAACCAAGCTGGCAAGGTAATAGGCGTAGCCCCAAGTAATTCCCACCGAAAGATACGCGGCGACGGCGCCTTGAATGCGATTGATAGTCACGGCTCCGGGCCGGAACACTTCCGCCAGCATGATGACGACGAAGCAGCCGAATAAACCCAACACAAAGGATGCATCCAGCAACGGATGAATCGTGCCGAAGGCATATAGAGAGAGCCAGTGCACGACCAGAACGCCGATCGTGAGCAGGATCACGACGATCATCAGCACACGATTGTGGCGGTTGGCGAGCGCGCCGGAAATCAACATCGCGGAAAAAATAAGGTCGACAACGAATCGCCCGACGACGCCAATTCCTGCTAGAGGGAACACGACGAAGAGAACCACGAGGAGGATGCCGAGAAACAGGCTCATTCCCTTGTCGGTCGTCCACGATGCCTCAAAGAAAGGAATCTTGAGCCTGAGTTCCTTGCTATGCCCGGTGTCCATGGTTTTGGGACAGTAGCACAGGGACTCTCGGCTGTGCCACAGGCGCCATCAAGGCGCAAGCGGACGGCACGACGACGAGGCTATTGCCCCGCGCCGTCCGCGCGAGGAGACCTGCATTGATGGATCTCTGACATCTTTTCGACACGCGCCAGCATCCTTTACAAATGCGCGATTTGAAGCTAAATCGGTTGAATTGAGCGGAGCGAGTCCGCGTGTAGTAGCCGATCGAGGAGCGAATGAAAGCCGGGTGTAGAAGAATTGTTATCGCTTTGAGCGTTCTGTCCGTGGCGTGCGTCGCATTCCCTGCGCCGCTGCGGGCGCAAGCCGCACCCGGCCCGCTGCATCCTGCTCCGCAATCGCAATCTACCGGCGACGCTCCTGCCCCGCCTCCCGCTCCCGTGAAGCGATATCCTCCGCAAAAAAAAGAAAACCTGATCGGCTCGTGGAAAATTAATCCGGACGAAAGCGACGACGCGCGCCAAAAAATCGAACAGGTTCGGAATCGAACGAGCGGGAGTAGTCCGAGCGGTGGGAACAACCCGAATGCGGGCGGCGGGAACAATCCCTATCCGGGAGGCGGCGGCGGGAACGGGCCATATGGCCGGCCGGGCGGAGGTTCTCCGTATCCGGGGAATGGCTCGCCGTATCCCGGTGGCGGAGGTAATGGTCCTTCGGGGCGCCACGGCGGCAGCTCCGACCCAACAACGTACGAAGACCGGCAGCAGCTGCAGGATTTGATCGAGTCCGCTACGTCGCTCACGTTTACGCAGAAGGAAGGCGAAGTGGACGTGACCGACGATCAAAATCGCAAACGCGTTTACTTTACGGGCGACCGCAAGCCGCAAAAATCGAATGACGCAAATTACCGGGAAGCGGCGGCAAGCTGGCAGGGCGCGCGACTCGTCGCGGAGGAAAAAGGCCAGCACGGCGCGAGAATCACGCGCAGCTACGAAATTACTCCGGACGGCAGCCAGCTCGACGAGACCGTGCGTCTCGATAGCGCTCACATGGGACTGATTTCTGTTCGCTATGTTTTCGATCTCGCGTCACCAGCAAGTCCGGTGGTAGCTCCGGCCGCGAAGTAGCATTTGTTCGGCGGGCGCTTTACATACGCGCACGAACGCGAAGAGGGTGCGCCGCTGAGGATGTCACCACCGAGGAATCGCTGGCGCGCGGCACTCGCGCAGCCTAAATCATCTGCTGTCAGGCTGCAACCAACGAAAGAGTAGAGTTGCTGCGAAGCCGCCTGCTATTTGCGCCAGTATGAAGCCGGGCACGTCCTGCGGACGAATTCCCGCGAATGTGTCGCTCAGTGCGCGTCCGATCGTTACTGCAGGATTTGCGAATGACGTGGAAGCGGTGAACCAGTAGGCGGCGGTGATGTAGGCGCCGACTGCGAATGCGGTGGCATCCGGCCTGCGCCGGGAGCATCCCCAGATCACGCACATTAATCCGAAAGTGGCGACGAATTCGCTGAAGAGTTGGGCTGAGCCGTTTCGCACGTGTTGTGAAAGCGAAACTGCCGGCAGCGCGAACATTGCGTGCGCAGCAAGCGCGCCGGCGATCGCTCCAAGCACTTGGGCGCTAAGGTAGCCGGGAGTTTCCTTCCACGGGATGCCGCCTTCAAGCGCGTCGCTCAGCGTGACGACTGGGTTGAAGTGCGCACCGGAGATTGGCCCGAAGGCGAGGATCAACGCGACGAGTGCCGCGCCCGTTGCGATTGTGTTTGCAAGAAGCGCGATCGCGACGTTGCCGCCCGCGAGGCGGTCGCCCATGATTCCGGAGCCGATTACCGTCGCGACGAGAAATCCTGTTCCCAGAAATTCCGCGGCAAGCTTTCGGCCTAGCGACACTTTCATTCCCGGCCGATCCGGTCGATTTCCCGCTGGATTGCGAGTTTGTCGAGACTTTCGAGCGGCAAGCAGAGAAGAAGGCTGATTCGGCGGTCGAGGGTCATGTAGGCGTCGCGAAACGCGCGCGCAATTTCTTCGGGCGTTCCTTGAACTGCCGCGGGATCTGGAACTCCCCAATGCGCAGTGATCGGCTGTCCCGGCCAGACGGGGCAAACTTCTTTGGCGGCGTTGTCGCATACGGTGAAAACGAAATTCATCTTCGGCGCGCCGGGCTTCGCAAACTCATCCCAGTTTTTGCTGCGCGCATTGTTTGTTGGCAAATTCGCCAGCTCGAGTTGCCGCAGCGCCTGCGGATGAACGCGTCCTGCGGGATGGCTGCCGGCGCTATAAGCGACAAAGTTGGGCCGGCCTTTTCGGTTCAGGATCGCTTCGGCCATGATTGAGCGCGCTGAATTGCCGGTGCAAAGAAAGAGCACGTTGTAAGTTCCCGGCATCGTCGTCACTTCTTCGGCGCGCAGCAGGTGGGAGCGCAACACGGCGGTGCTGCAATGATCTGTGGCGTTGCGGACTTTCTGGCACGGATGAAGGCGCTGGCAAACTTTCCCTCGACGTGCGGCGCAACCGCGTCGACGTCGATGCCCTGCGTGGTGAGAAATTGCCGCGCATCTTCCACGCTGTAAATCCGTGTTGGCTCGATTTCGATGCTTTCAAATCCGGCGGCCGCTAGTTTCGCGCGGTACTCGGATTCCTCCATCGCTCCGGCGACGCAGCCGACCCAAAGCTCCACGTTTCGCCGAATCTCGGCTGGCACTGGCCCGCGAACTACCACATCTGACACCGCAAATCTTCCACCCGGCCGCAACACGCGAAACGCTTCGCGCAACACTCGGTCCTTGTCGCCGGATAGATTGATCACGCAATTGGAAATCACTACGTCCACTGAATTGTCCGGCAGCGGAATGTTTTCGATTTCGCCGCGCAGGAACTCCACATTTTCGACGCCCGCTTTCTTCTGATTTGCTCGGGCGAGCGCCAGCATATCGTCGGTCATGTCCAAGCCGTACGCTTTTCCCGTTGGGCCGACGCGTTTCGCCGAGAGCAGCACATCGATTCCGCCGCCGGAGCCCAGGTCGAGGACTGTTTCTCCGGCATTGAGCTGCGCGAGCGCCGTTGGATTTCCGCAACCGAGTGACGCGGCTACGGCATCCTGCGGCAAGCCCGCTACTTCGTTTGTGGCGTACAAATTCGAAGAAATTGGATCGCAGCAGGGGACAGCGCCCGTGCCGGATGCTCCTGCGACTCGACGCGCGGCTTCGCCGTATTTGCTCTTCACTACATCCTGGATGCTTTGCTGTGCCATTGTCCTTGCCTCCTATTCAATTAACATCGACGATATTCGATATATTCAGGCTGCGTTAGCCACATTCGGCCGTTCTGGAATCTATACATCCATAATTAACCGCGCTGCATTTGGAAACTCACCGAGGCAGTTGCGATTGATGCGGTAGTACATGAAAGTTCCGCGCCGCTCCGATTGTACGAAGCGAGTGGCGCGCAAGATTTTGAGGTGATGTGAAATCGTGGGCTGGCCGATCGGAAAATGTTTCACGATGTCGCACACGCAGACGGGATCGCGGTTTGCTGCCAGCAAATTCAAAATGCGTATCCGCGTGGGATCAGCCAGGGCTTTAAACCACCCGGCATACTCGCGGGCGCGCCCGCGGCCGAGTTTCGGAGCCGTCGCCGTCCGGCAGCAGCTGCCGCTGTTGTCCGCGGAATTTGTCTTTTGCGCCATCGGTTCGGCGGCCTCCGGGTGACGAGCTCTATTCACTCTACTCCATTCATCGATAAACGTCAATGAAGTGGCATTCAGCGCAACTGCCGGCCGGGCGCTCCGGTGCTAGTACGGAACAGGTTTACAAATTTGAGCTTTGGTTGTGCCGCCTCGATTAGAATAGCCGGAGACAGATCCATGGACCCCGCACCCAAATCGTCCATTAGCCCGGCAGCTCGGCGCGCTGTGGATCTTCGCTTCGTCGAGCTGATGGACAAAGTTCGCCGCAATCGTCCTGGGGACGATCTCGAACTTCTCCGCCGCGCGTATGATTTCGCCGCCGAGCAGCACAAAACTCAGTTCCGTCTTTCGGGCGAACCGTTTCTCTCGCATCCGGTGGAAGTGGCGCATTTACTTGCGGACATGCGCCTTGACGTGACTGCTCTGTGCGCCGCGCTGCTTCACGACGTGGTGGAAGACACCAAGATTCCGCTTTCGCAGATCGAGGAAATGTTCGGGCCGGACGTTGCGCGGCTCGTGGAAGGCGCGACGAAGATCAGCCGGCTCGATCTTCTTGCGCCCGAAGCGCGGCAGGCGGAAAACGTCCGCAAGATGCTGCTCGCGATGGTGAACGACGTGCGGGTCGTGATGATCAAGCTGGCGGACAGGCTGCATAACATGCGGACTTTGCAGTTTCTCGATTCCGAGAAGCAGCAGCGCATCGCGCGCGAGACGCTCGATATTTACGCTCCGGTGGCAAACCGGCTCGGGATGGGCTTGATTCGCGGCGAACTGGAAGATCTCGCGTTTCGTTACCTCGAGCCTGAATCGTTTCTCGACATCCAGAAGAAAGTGAGCACGAAGCAGAAGGTGTTCGACAAATTTCTGCATGAAGTGCAGGATTCGGTTCGCGGAAAGATGATCGAGAGCGGCATTCCGGCCGAGGTGCAGGCGCGGGTGAAGCGACTTTATTCGCTGCATCTGAAAATTCAAAAGCAGCAGAGGACGCTCGACCAGGTGTTTGATTTGCTCGCTCTGCGCGTGATTACCGATACGGTGAAGAACTGCTACGCGGCGCTCGGCGTGATTCATCAGATTTGGCCGCCCGTTCCGGGCCGTTTCAAAGATTACATCGCGATGCCCCGGCCCAACTTGTATCAATCGCTGCACACCACCGTGATTCACGCCGGACAGCCGTTCGAAGTGCAAATTCGCACGCAGGAAATGCATCGGATCGCGGAACAAGGCGTGGCGGCGCACTGGAAATATAAGGATGGCCATGCAGTGTCGCAGGCGGACGACCAGAGGATCGTGTGGATGCGGCAATTGATTGAATGGGTGCAGGAGATGGAAGAGCCCAGCGAATTTCTTTCGACGCTGCGGGTCGATCTTTACCCAGAAGAGGTCTATACGTTTTCGCCGAAAGGCCGCGTGGTTGTGCTGCCGCGGAGCGCGACGCCGGTGGATTTTGCATACGCGATTCACACCGAGGTGGGGCATCAATGCAATGGCGCAAAAGTGAATGGGGCGATGGTGCCGCTCCGGCATGCGCTTGCGAATGGCGACGTGGTTGAAATCCTCACGCAGAAAGGGCACGAACCGTCGCGCGACTGGCTGAGTTTCGTTCACACTTCGCGGGCGCGCAGCAAGATCCGGCAATGGATTAATCTACACGAGCGCGCGCAGGCCATGGACGTAGGCCGGCGCCTGCTGGAAAAAGAAGCGCGCCAGGCAAATATCACTCTGAAGAAAATTTCGGACGAAGACTGGCAGCGGGTGGCTTCGGACTACGGCTGCGGCCGGATTGAAGATCTGCACGCCGATCTCGGCTACGGAAAGTGGTCCGCGCGGCAAGTGCTCGCGAAAGCTACCGGCCAGGCGATTGCGGAGCCAGGCGAAGACAAACAGCCAAAGATAGTTTCGACCGTAAAGCGCATGCTGGGGATGAACGATGGAGCGATCGTCGTTCGCGGCCACGACGATCTGATGGTGTACCGGTCGAAATGCTGCACTCCGATTCCGGGCGACGATATTGTGGGATACGTGACGCGGGGCCGCGGCATCGCCGTACACAGCAAGAGCTGCCCGAACGTTCAAAATCTTTTGTACGAGATCGAGCGGCGCATTCCGGTGGAGTGGGCCGGTTCGACACAAGCTACGTTTCCGGTGCGGTTGCGGATTTTCACGGAGGATCGTCCTGGAATTCTTGCGAGCATCACGAGCGCGATCAGCGATACGGGGGCGAACATACGCACGTTCGAAAGCGGCGGCGAGGCACTGCATGCGCGGATGGAAGTGGCGCTCGACGTGCACGATCGCAAGCAGCTCGAGCGGATTCTGAGTTCCGTCAAGCGCATTCCGGGAGTCTTCGATATCGAGCGCGTCTATAATGTCTAGGCGGTTGTTGCGACTCCGCGCACTTTCCTGCTTTGCGGTTGCGTTCCTATTTTGTGCAGGCGGATGCAAGCATATGCAGCCGCTCGATACAAAACCTCTAGACGCTGCGGGAGTTGGCTACGCATCGATCAAGAAACTCGTTGCGCTCAACGTAACGCCGGAGGAGATAACCGAAATCACGAAAATGCGGGGTGGCGGATTTTCGGACGATGGATGCGTGAGCATCGTTGAGATTTATCACCAGCGCGGCAAGCCCTTCAGCGCCGGAGAGACGGTTGCTGGCCTAACGAGAGCTTCCGTAAGCGAAGACACGATACTCGAACTCGCGAAAATGGATCAACTCGGCATCGGCGCCGGAGAATTTCAGGTGATGCGTCTCGCCGGGCTTTCCGATGCGATCATTCTCGAAGCCGCAAAACATCAGGCGGAAGGCAAGCCCTCGCTTTCCGGGCCCTCGCTCGGCAGGCTGAAAAATTCCGGGCTTCGCGAGAGCACACTGCTCGAACTCGAACGGCGCGGAGTGCCGGATTCTGCGGCCGATCAAATTCTCGTTCTCCGGCGGCATCGTGCGACAGACGCGGAAATCCTTCGCCGGTTCAGCGGGACTTAGCCCGCGCCGTGTCCATTGAGTTTCGAGCTTCTCCGAATGGCTCCAGCCCGGTAAAATCTCTCATCTTGTCCCGATCAGCATTGCAGTCCTCGATCGCGTGGTTCGTCGCTGGTTTCGCCATGATTTGCAGTTCTGCGTGTACCACACCGCTCGCCCCTGGGTATCGCATCAGCAAGGAATCGCGCGAGATTCAGTTTGTTTCCAGTGGAACTCCAGAGCTGAAGATACGCGGAAATTTCTCGCTAGTGAACTACGGCTCCGCTGATTTGAAATACATCGATGTTGTGCTTCCCGTGGAAAAGACTTACGGCCTGCGGAATCTTCACGTACACGTGAACGGCCACGAGGCTACTGCTGTTGCGTTGCCCGCCGAGCAACGGTACAGCCATCCGAATACGCTGCGGATTCCGCTCGACTCGACATGGCAGAAAAAGCAAAAGGTTGAGTTGGCGCTCGAGTATGTGCTGAGTTCGCCTGACGATTCGGGAACGCAGATTACTCTGGGGCCGAAGACGTTCAGCCTGGGATTCCGCGGCTGGTTTGCCGTGTTGCAGCCGCCGGACCATGCGTTGTCGCCATTTCCGACGCGGCCGGATAAAACGCTGGTCGCGGTTCGCGTGCCTCCGAACTTCATGGTGCTGAGCAGAGGAAACAGTGCCGGCAAAAAGAACGCCGGAAATGAAATCGAATTTCGCTATCAATTGCGGCTGGAAGATTTGGCGCCGTTCGTCGTCGCCGGTCAATACGTTCAGCCGGTTTCGTCGAGCCGCGGCGCTGGGACAGTGATTTTCTGGACTCTCGAACCGCTCAAGGGCGATCCCGCGGCGAGCGCTGAGCGCATTTCTTCTGCATGGGAGGCTCTTGAGAAGAATTTTGGCCCGCTGGAGAAAAAGTCGCGCGGCCCGTATATCGTGGAATCGCCGGAGCTGCGCAACCACTTCACTGGCGAGGCAGGACCAGCGGCCGCTTCGTTTCCGGGCGGTGCGCTTGTGAATCCGGCGGCGCTCGCGCTGGGAATCAATAGCGATGAGTTCCTTGATTTGGTGACGCACGCACTCGCGCACGATTGGTTTGGCGAGCAGATTTATCCGCCGCCGTTCGCGCAAATTGGATTGGGCGAAGGGCTTCCTGAGTACGCGACGATCGTGATTGATGAGGCTCGGAAGGGCGAAGCGGCGCGCAGGCAGCGCGTGGTTCGACTTTTACAGGAATACGATGCGGCTTCCGCGAAAGCTGTCGAGATACCGCTCGGCGTATCGAAGATGTCCGACGCTCCGGAGCAGCGGGCGATCAGTCTTGCGAAGGCGCCGTTGTTTTTCATTGCGCTCGAAGATCAGTGCGGCGAGGAGCCGGTGCGAAAGGGTTTAGCGCGGGTGGTGAGTTTGCTGAAAGGCCAGCAAGCCGGGTACAACGAGATTCGTTCGGCGATTGAGGAATCGAGCGGCAAAAATCTCGCGGAAGCTTTCCGAGTGTGGCTGTACGAGAAAGGCATCCCCAAGGACTTTCGCGCGAAGTACGAATAGGCTAACGAATTGCTGCGGTAACCATCCAATGTGCTCTGATTCGTTCCTATCGAGGAGGAAACGTGAGGGAAGTGATTGCTACAGAGAAGGGGCCGAAAGCGATTGGCCCGTATTCGCAGGCGATCCGCGCGAATGGATTCATTTTTATTTCCGGGCAGGGCGCCGGCGATCCGGTGACCGGGAAGATTGTGGAGGGCGGCGTGGCGGAGCAGACGGCGCGATGCCTTGAGAATTTGAAGGCGATTGTGGAAGCGGCGGGTTCGTCGCTCGATCGCGCGGTGCGGGTGGGCGTGTTTCTGAAGGATATGAACGATTTTGCGGCGATGAATGAAGTGTACGCGCGATACTTTCCGAAGAATCCGCCGGCGCGAACGACGATCGAGGCTGCACGGCTTCCACGCGATTTTCGGGTGGAAATCGATATGATCGCACTCGCGTAACCGTCACTTTCAGGTGTACGGTTTGATTTATGGAAGACACGAAGATCGGAGGGCCGAGCGGGAAATTTCCGGCGACGCGCTGGTCCGCCGTGCTGGCAGCGCGCAGCGAAGATCCCGCTGAACGTTCGCGAGCCCTCGAAGCAATTGCCGCCGCGTATTGGAAGCCCATCTACAAGTACCTGCGCATTCGGTGGAGTAAATCCGACGAAGATGCGAAGGACCTCACGCAGGATTTTTTCGCGAAACTCCTTGAAAAGGATTATTTAGAGGATTTTGACCCGGCGAAAGCGCGTTTGCGGACGTTTTTGCGAGTGTGCGTCGATCGATTCGTCGCAAATGACGCGAAGGCTGCGAGGCGATTGAAGCGCGGCGGCGGGGCACCTCATGTGTCGCTCGATTTCGATGCTGCGGAAGCGGAGCTCGAACGGGCACGGCCGACACTGGAGTCTATTGCGTCTCCGGAGTCGATTGATGACTTTCTCGAGAAGGAATTTGTTCGCAGCCTTTTCGGACTAGCGGTCGACGATTTGCGGGAGTTTTGCAAGAGTCGCGGAAAGCGGCTTCATTTTCAGCTATTCGAAATCTACGATCTCGAAAGTCAGGGCGAACGTCCGGCTAGTTATGCCGAGCTTGCGCAGAGATTCAAGATTGCGCCAACCGACGTGACAAATCATCTGGCGTTTGCGCGGCGCGAATTCCGGCGCATCGCGCTCGAACGGCTCCGCGAAATGACCGCGTCGGAGGATGAATTTCGTCGCGAAGCACGCGCGATGTTGGGAGTGGATCCCAAATGAACTGGCTAACCGACGAAGCGATTTCGCGGCTGCAACTGGCGAGCGCGCTGCCCGATCTTGGGGGCACACGGTACCGGTTGTTGAGGCGCGTGGGAAGCGGCGGGATGGGGACTGTTTATCTGGCCGAGGATTCGGTTTTGGGAAGGCGTGTGGCGCTGAAGATTCTCGATCTGCCTGACGCGCAAGGCGAGCTTAGCGCGCGCCTGCTTCGCGAGGCGCACATACTTGCGCGACTTGAGCATCCCGGGATTGTTCCGGTGCATGATGCGGGGACGCTCCCGGATGGACGCGTTTTCTACGCGATGAAATTGGTGGAAGGCGAGCGGCTTGACGCGCTCGCGAAGCGAGTGGACACGCTGTTTGATCGCTTGCGGATTTTTCAACGGATTTGCGAAGCGGTTGCGTTTGCGCATGCGCGGGGAATTCTGCATCGCGACTTGAAACCGGAAAACATTATGGTCGGACCGTTCGGGGAAGTGCTGGTGATGGATTGGGGTGTGGCAAAAATATTGCGCGAAGAGACGAGTCCGGAGGCGAGCGGGCACCAACAGCCGCAGGATTTGGGATCGCAGCGAAATATTCCGCAGAGCGCCGATCGATTGAAGACAGCGCACGGAACGGTTTTAGGCACGCCGGGTTACATGGCGCCCGAGCAGGCGAGGGGCGAGATCGATCGTCTCGATGAACGCGCGGATGTTTACTCGCTGGGTGCGATTCTTCGGTTTCTTGTGACGGGTGCTGGAACGAATGAAGGGCAGGCGAACAAGGAAACCGATGGCGATGTCGCTGCAAGCAAAGTTGTAGTTTCAGAGGCGAAGCTTCCGCTTGGTGACGCACCTAAAGCGGTTGTGGCGATCGCGCAGATGGCGATGGCTCCCGATGCCGCAGGCCGGTATACGTCGGTGAGCGATCTGGCACTTGATGTTGCGCGATATCTGGATGGGCTGCCAGTTTCGGCGTATCCCGAAAATATTTTTCAGCGAGCGGCGCGGTGGGCGTCGCGCTATCGCGTTGCGATTGGGCTGGTGCTGGCGTATCTGGTGGTGCGTGCGTTTTTACTTTTGTGGTTCAGGCGCTAAAGGAAATTGCAGGTGCGTTTAAGAGAAGGATAGGGCTGGCGAATCGCGTGGCCCGGGAGACGAGCGATGAATAAAGTGGTGTACGGATTGATCCTGGGCGGGGTGCTGGGAATTTTCGACGGGCTTACGGCTTGGTTTACGCCGGAAGTGCGGGCGGGGCTTTTCGGAATCGTGATCGGGTCGATGATCAAGGGGATTGTGGCTGGAATCCTGATCGGGTTCTTCGCGCGCAGAGTACATTCGTTGCCGCTTGGAATTTTGTTTGGGTTGGGTGTGGGGCTGTTGTTCGCGTTTTTTGTGGCGCACATGCAGGGGAAATATTATTTCGAGATCATGCTGCCGGGTGGGCTGGTGGGGCTGATCGTGGGTTATGCGACGCAGAAGTATGGCGGTGGTGGCGGGTTGGCGACGGCGTCGCGTTCTTAGAAATTCCAGTTAACAATTCATTCGATTGAAAAAATCAAAAGGAGAACCTCGTATGAACCGAATCGTTCATTTTGAACTTCCGGCGGACAATCCGGAGCGCGCTGTGGATTTCTACAAGAAAGTGTTTGGATGGCAGATTCAGAAATGGCCGGGGCCGCAGGACTACTGGCTCGTTACCACGGGCGCGGAAGGGCAGCCTGGAATCAACGGCGGGATTTTGAAGCGCCAGCATCCCGGTGCGGGCACGTGCAACACCGTGAACGTGGAGTCTGTGGATCAGGCAGTGGCGGCGATCACGAAGAACGGCGGCAAGGTGGCAGTGCCGAAGATGCCCATCCCCACGATTGGCTACCTGGCGTACTGCACGGATACGGAAGGGAACGTATTCGGCGTGATGCAGCCTGATGCGAACGCGAAGTAGGACGCCGCATTTCACAAGGCACAACTCTCAGTTGATTCCGGGCAGCGCGAACGCCGCTGAGGACCGCTTTCACCGCTGCCCGGAATAGCACCTTCGAGGATTTGCGGCGGCACGCGGCATTCACGTTCCTGTAAACTCTGCGTAGGAGAGTTTCTCCCGGGGCACGCCTCGCCCGACCCTCCCGATGAGGCGATTTCGAGATTCGCGTGAATCGTGTGCCGGGGCCGCTTGAGGCGTTGTGCGCGGTTTTATTCTTCGGTAGAGTAAAAGCCTGCAATGAGCGAACAGAAGTTTGACCTGATTGTGATTGGCAGCGGCCCGGCGGGGCAGAAGGGCGCTATCTGCGCGGCAAAACTTCGGAAGCGCGTGGCGATCATCGACCGCACGGTGATGATGGGCGGGGTGTGCGTCCACACGGGAACGATTCCTAGCAAGAGCGTGCGCGAGGCTATTTTTCAGCTGACGGGATCGGCGGTGAAGTCGTTCTACGGGGACGCGTATCGCGGCAATGGAGATATTTCGGTACACGATCTTGCGTTCCGGGTGCAAAAGGTGGTGAGGCGCGAGACGGACGTAATCCGCGCGCAGTTAAAGCGAAACGGCGTAAGCATATTTCAGGGGCTGGCGCATTTCACCGATCCTCACACGGTGGAGGTGGATTCCGGCACAGAAAAAACGATTCTGCGCGGCGACAACGTTCTGATTGCGTGCGGAACGCGGCCAGCGGGCAATGCGGAAATTCCGTTTGATGGCAAGCGGGTGATGGACACCGATCAGCTGCCTGGAATGGAGGGATTGCCGCGCGAGCTCATTGTGGTGGGCGCGGGCGTGGTGGGATTGGAATATGCGTCGTTCATGGCGGCGATGGGCGTGGAAGTAACGCTGATCGACCAGCGTCCGCAGCTGCTGGATTTTGTGGATCGCGAAATCATCGAGGCGCTTGCGTATCACTTGCGGCAGATGGGCACGACGTTCCGGCTGGGCGAAAAAGTGACCCGCGTGGGGATCGACGAGCAACGCGATCGTGTGTTTGCCGAGCTCGAAAGCGGGAAGAAAGTGCAGGCGAATGCCTTGCTCTATGCAGTGGGGCGCCAGGCGAATGGCGACCAGCTTTGTCTTGAAGCTGCCGGGCTGAAACCGGATGGGCGCGGCAAAGTGGTCGTGAATGCGGAATATCAGACAGAGGTGCCGCACATTTATGCGGCGGGCGACGTGATTGGTTTTCCTGCGCTTGCGAGCACGTCGATGGAGCAGGGCCGGCTGGCGAGTTGCCACATGTTCGGAGCGCCGTCGGAGAATATGTCGGCGCTGTTTCCTTATGGGATTTATACGATTCCGGAAATTTCGATGGTGGGGCAGACGGAAGAAAAACTTACGGCTGCGAAAGTTCCGTACGAAGTGGGCATCGCGAAGTATGCCGAGCTTGCGAAAAGCATGATGCTGGGCGATGAAAGCGGCATGCTGAAACTTTTGTTCGATCGCAACACGCGAAAGCTGCTGGGCGTTCACGCGATCGGCCAGCGGGCCACGGAAATTATCCACATCGGGCAAGCGGTGCTGGCCTTCGGCGGCTCGATCGAATATTTCCGCGATACGGTATTCAATTACCCCACTCTTGCAGAGGCGTACAAGGTGGCGGCGCTCGACGGGCTCAATAAGCTCTGACTGACGCCCTGCTGATTGCGAAGTGTTGTCAGTTATTTTGCAGGTACGGAAACCGCGCACATCTTCCTTCCGCTTGAATGCTAGACTCCGATTTTGAGGGCAATCGTGGTGATGCGAATGCTCGCTGTCCGTCAGATTTTTCCATTTGAGGGGAATTGCCGATGAATGCGCCGACGTCAGTTCGCGAGCTTCGTTCGCCGCCGATTTTCTTGTGGGTATTGATTGTGGGCGCGGCCGGCTTCGCGGCTGGTTTCTTTGGGCCGATGATATTTTCGCCCGATGCGAATCAGGGGCCGCTGGTGGGAATATTGATTACGGGGCCGGGCGGAGCAGCGCTCGGTTTGATTTTGTGGGCGATTTTTCGCGCGATTCGAATTCCAGCCGAGCGGGAATGGCAGATGCTGGCGGTATCGTCTGCGATTTTGGCGCTTGTGACGCTGTACTTCGTCATGCCCGGTCCGGAGCTTCGCGGATACGTGATCGACGGGCAAGTACAGAATTGCGAGACGCCCGCGCTGGTGGCTGATGCCGCGATTCAGGACTGGGAGCGTCGGATTGCGAAAGTTACGTGGGCGGCGCCTCGGCCCGGATGGAAAGATGATGCGCTGAGGAGATTGCAAGCCGATTCGGGGATTGTTCTCGATGTGCTCGTCCTGCGGGCAAATAAAATCTACGAGCACAGGAAACCGTGGGACAGAGGTGTGATCTCCGCGTCGGGCTGGCAGAGCGCGAGTGTTCAAAGTGCGGGCGATTCGAATGCGAGCGGGCAGAAATCGTATTATGTGGCGAGCACGGGCGGTTCGTGCGCGGACTATGCGGTTGGAACGAGATTGGTGCGATTCAGCGCGTACGATCTTTCAGGTTTGAAGCGTGGCGCGGGAGATTGGCCGCCGCGGGGAATTGCGGATTTTCTCGGTCGCCAGACGCTTGAGGCGGTGCCGGAGAAGTATCGGAAATTTGCTGGGGAGTGATGAGTTGTCTGCCGGGCGCGTGGAGGAGGAATTTCGTCTAAAGCCTTGTTTTCGCAAACGCGCGGCCTGATCCGGATTTCAGATAAATCTCGAACGCGCGGGCGCGATCTCCATCGGTGAACGCGATGTAGGTCTTGATGCGCCATGGTCGACGCTTGGACGTGTGGGTGACCTCACCTAGATTGTGCTTTGATAGTCTGGCTTTTAGATCGTCTGTGATGCCGGTGTAGAAATGCTCGCGGTTGGTTTCACTTTGGAGGATGTAGACGTATTTCATTTGGAGTTGGCCTCGAGTAAAGCTACGGCGCGACGGCCTTGGTCGAAGTGGATTTTACACGAAGTGGAATGGACGTACAGGAACAGATTGCCGAATTGAAGACTTGCCTAGCGGGGGTCTGGGGTCCGCCTTCGCTGACGCTTGGGGAGCGTTTGGAGTCCGCCTTCGCTTGCGCTTCGGCGCGACAACCTTCGCTGTGGCGTATCTTACACGAAGCGGAATGGACGCGGAGAGATCCGCCTTCGCTACGAGCCGAAGCCTTCGAAGCGGCGAAGGTTGGTGGGCCTGGGTGGAGTTGAACCACCGACCTCACCCTTATCAGGGGTGCGCTCTAGCCAACTGAGCTACAGGCCCACGGTAAAAAACTTCCGAGGAATACATACATGATAGGCGGGGGTCGGCGTTTGGGTCAAGCGAGTGTCGTGCGCAACTTTCGTGTGGGGCGGCGCGGTGTGCGCGGGTGTCGTTCGGTTTGGCCATCGCGCGGATGAAGGCAAGACAAATCAGAAGCCGCACCCTTCGCCCGCCACGGCGGACGAAGGAGAGGCACCCGTAAAGGCTAAGGCTGAACCCTAGAGTCAACTACCTCAGTGGTTGTTTGCGCGGCGTTGTAGCGGCCTCCGGACTTGTTCGATTCAGCGACGGGGCATCCCACAAGCGGGCAGCGGCTTTCGTCGCGCTGGTCGTTGCGTCTAACTAACCCACGCACCGTCATCGATTTGCGCTGGCCGCTGAGCGGCATTGAACGTGCCATGGTGAAGCGGGGCGGTGTCTGTGGAGGTGTCCCGTGGGAACGCTCTGGCAGGATTTGATGTACGGCGCGCGGATGTTGCGGAAGAGTCCTGGGTTCACGGCCGTGGCCGTACTTACGCTTGCGCTTGGCATTGGCGCGAATACTGCGATTTTCAGCGTCGTAAACGGAGTGCTGCTTCGCGGCATGCCGTATACCGATCCCTCACGGCTGGCGATCATCTGGAACGACTACGGCAATCAGGGGCAGTCGCTGCCTGCGGTTTCGCCGCCGGATTTCAAGGATTACCGGGAACGATCCCGCCTGATCGAATTTTCTTCCGCGAGCGGAGGCCCTGGCGGCACGTTGATGCTTGACGATCCGGGAGGCGGCGGAAACCGTCCGCAGCAATTCGATCTGGCGGCAGTGACGCCGAATTTTTTTCCGGTGCTGGGAGTGGAGCCCGCGCTCGGCCGAAATTTCACGCAAGAGGAAGCCGCGTTGAACGGGCCGCGCGTCGTGATGTTGAGCAATCGTTTGTGGCGCGGGACGTTTCATTCGGATCCGGAGTTTGTCGGGAAATCGATTCAATTGAACGGGCAGCCGTACACGGTGGTGGGAATTCTTCCTTCGAAATTTCGCATGCTGCTGCCTGCGGAAGCATTTCAATTGAAGGATGCCGATCTGTGGATTCCGCAGCAGCTTGATTACGGAGCGTTCCAGCGAAACCTTACATTCCTGAGTGTGTTTGGACGACTCAAGCCCGGCGTGACATGGTCGCAGGCGCAAGCCGAGATGGACGGAATTGCGGAGCAGTTGCGGAATGAAAATGCAGTCCACAAACAATCCGGGCTGCGGATTCGCGTGGTACGGCTGCAGTTTGATGTGGTGAAAAATGTACGCCCCACGCTGCTGACGCTACTGGCGGCCGTCGGATTTGTGCTTTTGATCGCGTGCGGAAATGTTGCGAATCTTTTGCTGGCGCGCGCGACACGGCGTGAACGGGAGATGGCGGTGCGGTCTGCGCTGGGCGCATCGCGCTCGAGGCTTGTTCGCCAGATCATGATTGAGAGCGTGCTGATATCGATTCTTGGCGGCGCGGCGGGATTGCTGGTGGCGTACTGGGGGTTGAGTGCGTTGATCGCGCTGCACCCGGCGGGGTTGCCGCGGCTTGCCGACATTCGGATCGACGGCACCGTGCTTGGATTTACGTTGGGCGCGTGCGTGCTGACGGCGCTGCTTTTCGGATTGATTCCTGCGATCCAGGCAGTGCGGCTGAATCTAAGCGATACGTTGAAAGATGCGTCGCGGGGCTCGAGCGAAGGCCGCGGGCAGAGTGCGCGGCGGCTGCTGGTGGTGAGCGAGTTTGCGTTGTCACTCGTGCTGCTGATCGGAGCGGGGCTGCTGATCCGCAGCTTCGTCGCGCTGCAGCGTGTGCAGCCCGGATACAATCCGCAAAATATTGTGTCGTTCTCGGTGACGATGCCGGGCAATCGTTATCCGAAGAATGAGGATGTGACGCGGTTCGTCCACGAGCTTGAACTGAAGATGGCCGCGCTCCCCGGCGTGCAATCTGTCGGCTCGATTTTTCAACTTCCATTCACCGGGAGCGGCGCGCAGATGCCGTACGCGTACAACGCCGAGACATCGCAGAACTGGGAAAGCCTCTCCGCGGACTGGCGTCCTGTGACGCCGGGATTTCTGCCGACAGTGGGCGCGCGAATGCTCGAAGGGCGGAATTTCAATGATGCGGATGACGCGAATCATCCGGTGGTCGTAATCATTGACGAGATGCTGGCGCGGCGCGCGTGGCCGGGCGAAAGCGCGATTGGGAAGCGGCTCGAAGTGGAGTCGCTGACGAAGAAGGATAATCCGCGATTGTTTGCGATTGTGGTGGGCGTTGTGGCGCATTTGCGGACGCATGACCTGACGCGCAACGTTCGCGAACAGATTTACATTCCGCACGCGCAGGAACCGTTTGGCCGCGTGGGCGTGGTGATAAAAACTTCCGGCGACTCAAGCGGCGTGATGAAGCAGGTGGAACAACAAGTGAGGGCGCTCGATCCGGGGATCGCCGTGCGGAATTTGAAACCGCTCGACGACTATCTGGATGATGCGCGGGCGCCGATGCGTTTCAATCTGATTCTTATTGGAATTTTCGGAGTGATCGCGCTTACGCTCGCGTCGGTGGGACTCTACAGCGTGATGGCTTACACGGTGACGCAGCGCTCGCACGAACTCGGCATACGGATGGCCGTGGGCGCGACTCCGCGCGACATTCTGCGGCTCGTGCTTGGCCAGGGAGTGCGATTGACGTTGATTGGAGCGGGGCTGGGAATTGTGGCGTCACTTCTCGTGACGCGAGTGCTGGCGAGCTTGCTGTTTGGAGTGAGCGCGACCGACCCGCTTACATTTGTGACGGTGCCGGTGGTGCTGGCGGCGGTGGCGCTGCTTGCGTGTTACTTACCGGCGCGCCGCGCGATGCGCGTAGATCCGATGATTGCGTTGCGGTACGAATGACAGGTGAAGTTGGCGTGCGCCTCTCAGCGGGTTGCTGTGGACGGCTTCGGCGAGTCACAGGCCCTTCGTGTCTCAGGGCAAGCTGAAGCCTCTGCTACTGAGCGGGATTGCTGTGGGCGCCGGGACGGGAACACTTCGGGCGCCGGGATCGAGTGAGGTCGATCCGCGGCTAGTTTCATTCTCGAAAGGTGAGGAGGAGCTATGGCGGGACTGGAACGCATTCGAGAGTCGCTGGAAGGATCGCTGGATTCTGAATATTTGAAGCAGCGCGAGAAGGCTGGTTGGCGGCTGGTCGGCGTCGAGTGGGAACGCGAGGCCGTACCGGCTACGGCCGCCGCCGGAGTTGAACGTGGCGCGTCGGAACGCTCGCCGGGCGTCACGGAACGTATCGAGGAGCCGCCTTTCGGAGTGCGCGTGGGCGGAGACTGCGAACACCTCGAGGAAAATCCGCAGGAAATGCAATTTCTGCTTTCGATGATGGAGCTGATAATTCAGGATATTTCGCTGACGAAAGTGGCTGAAGAATTGACGCGCAAAGGTTATCGCACACGGAAAGGCGCGGAATGGGGGCCGGTGGCGGTGTTCAACATGCTTCCACGTTTGATTGAACTTACGCCGCGAATTTTTGCCACCGAAGAGTGGGTGGAGCGGCGAAAACGGCTTACGCTAACCTACTAGTTTAATTTTCAACTGTATTCGCAGCATCGCTTCTTGGGCTTGTGCCGCCCGCGATGGCGGAGTTCTCCTTCTTGACACTGCATCCCTGCCTCACTACAGTTGCGCAGCTCTCGATGTATCCATAGTGACGTCCTGTACCGTCTAATAAGTGTCGTTTTACTGAGGAGGCATTTATGCGCAGATTATTCGACAGCGGACTAACCGCGGTTCTTCTAGCAGTACTTATCGCTGCAATTCCTGCACAAGCGAAACCACAGGCGGACTCGTCGGGCAAAGTTCCCATCACGACGGTTGTGACGATCACGGGGAAGAAATTCTCGGCGCCGCCGGCGATCAGCAAAGAGGACATTACTGTCCGGGAAGGCGACAATCGCAGAGAGATCGTGAATTTCATGCCGGCACAGGGAGACCGGGCGGGGTTGCAACTCGCCATCGTGATCGACGATTCGCTGCGAAGATCGTTCGGGAATCAGCTGCAGTCGTTGAGCAGCTTTATTGCATCGCAGCCCCCTTCGACGAGCGTGGGGGTCTTTTACGCGGCCAGCGGAACGCTTACGGTGGCATCGCAGTTCAATCCGGACTCGGCAGCAGTGGCAAAAACGGTGCGGATGCCCAGCGGAACGTATGGCGCCGCTTCGAGCGTGTATCAATCGATGATGCAGCTGATCGCGGGCTGGCCTGTGACGGGAGCGCGCCGGGAAATTTTGCTATTCTCCGACGGCTTCGATTATTTGCGCAAGGACCGGTTCAGTCCTGACGTTCAACTCACGATCGATAAAGCGCAGCAGGCTGGAGTTGTGATTTACGGGATTTTCGAATCGACGGCTGGCCGCCCCGGCTACAGCAAGCTGGTAAGCCGCTGGGGCCAGGGGAATCTGAATCAAATCACGGACGGAACGGGCGGCTACGCATTTTTCTCAGGAGACAGCGCACCTCTGAGCATCGATCCGTACCTGGCGCAATTCGGAACGATTACGAAGAATCAGTATTTCCTGACGTTCACGACGGACCGCAGCAAGAAGGCGAACGGAGATTATCGCGGGATTAAAGTCGTCACCGAGCGCAAGGACGTGGACATTAAGGCGCCCGATAAGGTGTTCGTGCCGGGCGCGGGCGGCGAGAAGTAGCAGCGGAGGGTGCGTTTCGGGAGTGGATATTTCGATGGAGGGGGGATTTATGGTTGGGTCATTTCGCAAGTTCGCATTCATGTTGGTAGTTGCTTCCGTTTTCTTGGCTGCAATTCCAGCACAGGCTCAGAAAGAGGCGTCAGCGGGGACGGTTCCGGTGACGACGGTGGTTACGGTTCTCGGCCCGAAGTATGCCGCGCCGCCTGCGGTGAGCAAGAGCGATATTTCCGTCTACGTGAGCAAAGAAAAACAGGCTGTAACCTCGTGGGTGCCGGCGCAGGGCGACAAGGCTGCGCTGGAACTTGCGATCGTGATTGATGAATCGACAGGGAGCGACCTGGGCCTGCAATTCAAAGACCTGACGAATTTCATCATGGCGCAGCCGAAAACTTCCGGCGTGGCAATTTTTTACGCGAGCAACGGAACGGTTCAAGCGGCATCGCAATTCAATACCGATCACGAAGCTGTGGTGAAATCTCTGCGACTGCCGTTTGGCAACATCGGCGCGTATTCCAGCATTTATCTTTCGGTGATGGATTTGATCAAGCGGTGGCCGGTGAAGGGTTCGCGCCGCGAGATCCTGTTGATCGCGGATGGAATCGACCGCTTTCGCGGTGATCCGTTCAGTCCGGACGTTGACACGACGATACAGCGCGCGCAGAGAGCGGGCGTGATTATTCACACGCTCTACGCGAGCGGCGTGGGCCGCTATGGCCGCAATATGTTTCAGGTGAATTACGGCCAGAGCAATCTCGCGCAGATGGCGGACGGAACGGGGGGCGAGGCGTTTTTTCAGGGACTGCAAACTCCGATTGCGTTTGCGCCGTATCTCGAGCAGCTGAGCATGGTGCTGAACAACCAGGAATGGCTTACGTTCTCGACGCCGCGCAGCAAAAAGAAAGGTGGAGAGCTGCGCAGTTTCCGGGTTCGGACGGAGCAGCGCGATGTGGAGCTTTCATCGCCTCAGAAGGTGTTTGTGCCGGGGTCGGAATAGTCTCGGAATGGATTGAAGCGTTTTGCGACGGGCGAGCGCCGGTCGTGTGGCTCTGCGGCCGGCGCATCGCAAATCACGAGAATTGTTGAAGCGAGTTTTCGATGAAGCGCAATTTGCTTACCGCTGCTCTCTTCTGTATCAGCGTTGCCGGAATCGCGGGCCACGTGCGTTCCGCGCTCCCTGCGGCGCCACAACAGCCTGCTCGCATTGATGCGAAGGCGGTATGGAATCCCGCGCCGAGTGTACTGGCGGATATTCGCAAAGTCTGCGCCACCGGTGATCCCGACCAGCAGGAAGCGTGTTTCCGCGACTCGATGAGAGCTGCCGGCGCTTCGGCGGAAGCCGCCGAATTTGTAAGGGAATTCCGTCCTCACGGACTGGCGTATCTCCGCGCATTTCGCTACAAGGGCCGCGTCGACATCGCTTACGTTGATTACGTGTATCGCGCGAATGAAAACAACGGCGTGTTCCTCGTCAACGGCGATCCGGCGATGATCGATGTTGATGACTACAAATATCTCTCGCAGGAAACCCTGGGCAAGAACGCCGAGTATGCTGCGCTGAAACTGATGTATCCGAATGTAAGCATCTGGCCGGGCGATCGATACCATGCGGAATTTCCGGCCGAGAGTTCGTCCGCGGATGGCGGGCAGAATTTCGTTGTCGAGTACCTCTTGCAGGATGGATGTCACGCCTGCGCTCGAGTGGGCACCGCGCGGCTGAAATTCGATTTCGACTCGAGCGGTAGGTTTCAAAAAGTGGAAACTGTCAGCGTCAAGGGGTCGGCTATAATTCCCGGTAAGGCGAAAGCATCGCTCAGTCATGAGCCGGGTGTCATGTACGTAAGGATGGGAAAGAGTTTTCCGGTCACTTTGATTGCGAACCACACGACCGGCTATTCTTGGCGGCTCGCCAATGAGAGCGAAGCTGCGACAATCGCCAAAAAGATCGGTGATACGTTTCGCGAGTCGTTCCCTGGGAATCCTGGCTCCGGTGGAGAAGAGATTTGGACTTTCGAGCCGGTTGCGAAAGGATATGTGGAACTCGACTTCGAGTATGTCCGTCCGTTCGAACCAAATGCTGTGCCGGTGAAAACCCTGAATCTGCGAGTGACCGTCGAGTAGGGAAGTAGAGACCCGGAGACAGATGGGCCTCGGAAAGTCGAGCGACTAAGAGTCGCGTCACGATTTTGCCGGCAGGTCGGAGCGATCCTGCATTGCCATGATTGTGGAGAGCGTTGTGGCGCAGAGTGTTTCTTTTCCGTCTTTCAGCGCGAAGACATCCGCTGTGCAGACCTTTAGCGTTTTTCCTGAACGAACTACGCGAGCTCGCGCGATCAGCAGATGTCCTGCCGCTGGCGCTACCAGGTTGATTTTGTACTCGACTGTCAGGACGGAATAATTTGAGGGCATCAGGCTGTAGGCGGCGTAGCCGGAGGCGCTGTCGGCGATTGCGGCTGTGACGCCTGCGTGGAAAAAGCCGTGCTGCTGGGTGAGTTCGGGGCGATAGGCGACGCGGATTTCGCATTCGCCGGGGACGAGTGTGGTGAGTTGGGCGTCGAGGTGACGCATCAGGCCCTGGCGGGCGAAGCTGTCGCGTACGCGATTTTCTTGTTCGGAATTGCCAGTCATGTGAGTGCCCTCGCGCTTATCGTACTTGCGGCGCGCGGAATTGCAAGCTTGTGAGGGGGAGAGCGCGTGGCAGAGACTGAGGATTGTGGGGATGAGATCGCGCGAACGGCAAAAGCTTGGGTGGTTGAGATTGGGTGGCACAGGCTGAAGGTGATGCGGCTGAAATCATGCGTCACAGGCTGAAGCCTGTGCTACTGAGAGCAGATCGTGCCGGAGCTGAATTCCAAAAAATTAAGGAGAGTGGGCGGGAAATAAAAAAGCCCGATCCGATTCACATCGGACCGGGCTTGCGTTTGTAGCAAACTCGTTTGACATTCGGATGAGACTTGCCAGAACCCGTTCGGCAGAGAGCCGAACGCCCGGCCAGTTAGGCCGAGTGGAGAGCCGTAATCGCCGAAGGCGATTCGTGCTCCCTTTTCTTTTAGAAAGGAGGTGATCCAGCCGCAGGTTCTCCTACGGCTACCTTGTTACGACTTCACCCCAATTGTGAATCATACCTTGAGCGCCTGCCCCCTTGCGGTTGGCTCGGCGATTTCTAGTACAGCCCACTTTCGTGATGTGACGGGCGGTGTGTACAAGGCCCGGGAACGTATTCACGGCGCCGTTCTGATGCGCCATTACTAGCGATTCCGGCTTCATGCAGTCGAGTTGCAGACTGCAATCCGAACTGAGCGCGCTTTTTTGCGATTAGCTCCCCCTCGCGGGTTTGCAACGCTTTGTAGCGCGCATTGTAACACGTGTGTAGCCCTGGACATAAAGGCCATGCTGACTTGACCTCATCCCCACCTTCCTCTCCGTTATCCGGAGCAGTCCTCATAGAGTTCTCCCTTGCGGGTAGCAACTATGAGTAAGGGTTGCGCTCGTTGCGGGACTTAACCCAACACCTCACGGCACGAGCTGACGACAGCCATGCAGCACCTCTACACAGGTCCCTTGCGGGAAGGCTCTATTTCTAAAGCTGGTCCTGTGCGGTTCAAGCCCAGGTAAGGTTCTTCGCGTTGCGTCGAATTGAACCACATGTTCCACCGCTTGTGCGGGCCCCCGTCAATTCCTTTGAGTTTCAGCCTTGCGACCGTACTCCCCAGGCGCAGGACTTAACGCGTTAGCTACGGGACTTGCCCCGTACAGGGCAAACCCCAAGTCCTGATGGTTTAGGGCTAGGACTACCAGGGTATCTAATCCTGTTTGCTCCCCTAGCTTTCGTCCCTCAGCGTCAGTTGTGATCCAGCGAGCCGCCTTCGCCTCGGATGTTCCTACGGATATCTACGCATTTCACCGCTACACCCGTAATTCCACTCGCCTCTCTCACACTCTAGCACAGCAGTTTCGTTAGCAGCCTCTGGGTTAAGCCCAGAGATTTCACTATCGACTTGCTACACCGCCTACGGACCCTTTACGCCCAGTAATTCCGAGCAACGCTGGCCCCCTACGTATTACCGCGGCTGCTGGCACGTAGTTAGCCGGGGCTTCTTATACCCGTACCGTCATACCCTTGCGGGCATTCTTCCGGGTCGAAAGGGGTTTACACTCCGAGAAGCTTCATCCCCCACGCGGCGTTGCTGCATCAGACTTTCGTCCATTGTGCAAGATTCCCCACTGCTGCCTCCCGTAGGAGTCTGGACCGTGTCTCAGTTCCAGTGTGGCCGGCCAACCTCTCAGTCCGGCTACCGATCAATGCCTTGGTGAGCCATTACCTCGCCAACAAGCTAATCGGCCGCGGATCCCTCTTGTGGCGACTTGCGCCTTTGAAGACAACAGCATGTGCCATCGTCATGTTATGCGGTATTAGCCCAATTTTCACTGGGTTATTCCCCACCTCAAGGAAGGTTATCCACGTGTTACGCACCCGTTCGCCACGCGCCCACACCCTGTATTGCTACAGAATGCTGCGCGTTCGACTTGCATGTGTTAAGCACGCCGCCAGCGTTCGCTCTGAGCCAGGATCAAACTCTCGTTTGAAACCTGATGTTTCGACCGTGAAAACCGAAGTTCTCACGATCGGAACGAACTGTTAAATCGCTCGGTTATCTCAATATTCCCCTGTCCCGGTACACCCGGAACAAGAGAGAAACCAAACGGGTTCTGGCATGTATCATCCGATTGTCAAAGAGCAGATCATCCCAGGCAGGCTGGAAGGACTACAGACGAACCGCCATCCTATCAAGCGAGTTTCAAAGTGTCAAGCATAAATGGCTGTGAAAAATTGGGGTGGCTGTGGATTTCTGGGTGCTGATTCCGGAGCCACAGGCTTGCGCGAAATGCACTCCTCGCACGAATACCCGAACTCAAGAGCCTGAATTAAAATTATTGCCGCGCGAATGCGCCCTAAATCTTTGTTGCTCATCTGATATGTCTCCAGCGCATGTTGGGGTCGCGGTAATCGAGCGACACGCGATGACTCATCGGAAAGAGGAGAATGACAATGGCAAACGAAGGGAACAACCATACGGCTCTTCGCGAACATCTGGTCACGCTATTGAAAGGAAGCGAAGCGCATGCGGATTTTGATGCTGCTGTGAAGGATTTGCCGGCGGGGCTTCGCGGGAAAACGCCGAAGGGAGCTGAACACTCACCGTGGGAGATACTCGAGCATTTGCGGATTGCGCAGTGGGACATTCTTGAGTTTGCGCGCGATGCGAAGCACAAATCGCCGGAATTTCCGGGTGGGTATTGGCCGGCGTCGCCGGTACCTCCTAGCGAGAAGGCGTGGAACAAGAGTGTCGAGGCTTTTCGCGCTGATCGCGAGGCGCTTTGCGATCTTGTGGCGAATGAGTCGACTGATTTGTTCGCGAAGATTCCGCATGGAGATGGGCAGACGGTTTTGCGGCAGGCTTTGCTCACTGCGGATCACAATGCGTATCACGTGGGGCAGTTGATACTTGTGCGGAGGCTTTTGGGGGCCTGGAGTTAAGTTCTACGTGGGGAAAGAGCCGGCAAGATGCCCTTCTTGCATCAGGGCAGGCCGGGGTCGAAAACCTGGATCATAGACTGCCGTGTCGGCTCGGGTGCCGATCCTGAGAAAAAGAGCGGCAGGGCCAGCGTTACGAACGGCAAGAACAGAGGAACAGGCGGCCGGGGGCGGCTTCCAAGACGGTCAAACTGCAAAGGCCCGCTCGGGCCACCGTGTGCAGTCACTCCCGCGGACGGGACGAGGCTGCCTGTTCACTCTTTCTCTTTAGCTTTTTTCGCATTCTGCTGCGGTGAGGATAGATAGGTTTCCTTCGGCGCTCAATGCAGTGAATCATGTAATCGCTATGCAGAAGTTTCCTAGTGCTTTTGTAGCCCTGTGTCTGGCGCGCTATTTCCGTCGCAAATGGCGCGAAATCCATAGCACGATCATTCGCAGTTCTTTTGTAACCGAACATTGAAACGATTTTGCGTCTGCGGTCACTACTGGAACAGAACCTGTCCTTTACCGGCGTCTCCGGGTACATTCGACACGGCCAAATCCAGTTCAACGAGGTGTTCGCATGAAACGATTTCGCCCGGCCCCTCGACTCGCTGTTTTCGCGTTCTGCCTGTTCATCTACCTGTTGATCAGCTTGTTTAATTGTCCGCGCGTACTGGCCTGGGGCTGCGACGGGCACCAGACCGTTGCGCTGATCGCGAAGCAAAACCTGAATGCGCACGCGCTTGCGATGGTGAATCAAATTCTCACCGACAATCCAATCGACCCGAGCATTTACCGTTTTTGCAGGCCGATCGTTACCGACCCGATGGTCGACGCCGCGACGTTTGCGGACGATTATCGCGACAAGCACCCGGAAACCGCCGCGTGGCATTTCATCGACATTCCTCGCGGCGCTGCGAAGGGTACCTATGTCTGCGATGCAAGCGGTTGCATCACTCTCGCACTCGCAGCGCAAATCAAGATTCTGCAGACGCCGGGCTCGGCTCCTGCCGATCAAGCGCTTGCGCTGCGGCTGATCATTCACTTTGCCGGCGACATCCACCAGCCGCTGCATTGCACGACGAACAACGATCGTGGCGGAAATTGTGTGCCCACTACTTTCTTCGGCAAGCTGCCGTAAGAAGACCAGTAAGACGAGCGAGAGCTACGAAGACAATTTGCATGGGAATTGGGACACGCAACTCGTCGAGCGAATCGAAAACGGAAACTCAGTGGAGGAATTCGCGGATTCATTGAATACGAAGTACAAATCGAAATTCGCTGCGTGGCAGACTGCCGGAATTAATTTCGACGATTGGGCATGGGACAGCCATGAAGACGCGGAATCGAAAGCCTACGGCAAGTTGAACAAGAAGGTGCCCGTCGAAACTCCCGCGCCTGTTACGACCTGTGCCGACGCCAACCATATTTCGACCCGCATGCTCGCGTTGAACGAGAAAGTTGGCCCTTCGTATCAATCGAAGGTGAGTGCGACGATGCAGGAGCAGCTCGCGCGCGGCGGGTACCGGTTGGCGATGATCCTGAACCAGATCTGGCCCTGAACTCATTTCGGTAACATTCCGGTCGGGCACGCCCTTACGGATATGCCCCGGCCGGAGCCGCCCTATCGTCCCTTAGTACTCGCGGGGAGTTTTCTCTATTGTTCCTCGCCGTGTAACTGGATTATGCTGCCCGTCGGCTCCCTCGTGGTGCGGGGAGTTTGGGGCGAACCCAGTCTCCAACCAATCTTTGTGCCAATCCAAATGTTGTGGGGCGACGTACTAGCTGCAGGGCGGTTGCAGTCCAAATCTACAGGAGGTAGGTAGACACATGACAAAGTCAAAGAAGAGCTTGGTTGCAGGAGCAGCGCTGGCTGGTTTGTTGGCCGGAACTGCCGTGACGGTACACGCTTCGAATCTGCTTTCGAGCGCGAAGGGCGCAACTTCCTTCAACGCTCAGGATGCAGGTGACAAGAAGGTGAAAGACAAGCACGCCTGTAAGGGCCAAAATTCCTGTAAGGGCAAGGGCGGCTGCAAGTCTGGCGACAACGGTTGCAAAGCCAAGAACTCTTGCAAGGGCAAGGGCGGCTGCGCAACTGACGGCTCGAAGATGCCGAGCTAGTAGTCGGCTACCGTCGTATCGTTTTACGTGACGGAGGGCCGGCGAGAATTCTCCGGCCCTCTTTCTGTCTTAGGTCCCCGGGGAATTTGAATGCCTGCGAATCGATTTAATAATTTCACGGACTACGGAGTCGGGATCGGCCTGCGCGCTCCCCACTACGACCACATTCTTACGCGCAAGCCGGTCGTCGACTGGTTCGAAATCATTTCCGAAAATTTCATGATCGATGGCGGACGCCCGCTGCAAATCCTCGATCAGATTCTCGAGCAATATCGCGTCGTGCAGCACGGTGTTTCGATGTATTTCGGCTCGGCTGAGAAAGCGAATCGCGAACATTTGCGGCGTTTGAAGGAATTAGTGAAGCGCACGAAGACGCCGTGGCTTTCCGATCATCTCTGCTGGGGCAGCGTCGACGGCCGCTACACGCACGATCTGCTTCCGATGCCGTACACGTTTGAAGCGGCGCGCATCACGGCGCAAAAAGTCCGCGAGGTGCAGGATTTTGTGGAAGTGCCGGTCGTCGTCGAAAACGTGAGCAGCTACGCGGAATTTCACGTGTCTGAAATGACCGAGTGGGAATTCCTGAATGAAGTCGTGGAGCGCGCCGACTGCGGAATCCTGCTCGACGTGAACAACATTTACGTCTCCTCGAAGAATCACAGCTTCGATCCGTTCACGTATGTGAACAGCGTGCCGGCCGAGCGCGTGGCGCAGATTCACATTGCGGGGCATTCGAAGTTCGAGAAATACATTCTCGATACGCACGATCATCCCGTGATCGATCCGGTGTGGAAACTGTACGAGCGCGCGATTGCGCGCGTGGGTCACACGGCGACGCTGCTCGAGTGGGACGACAGCATTCCGTCATTCCAGGAAGTGCACGACGAAGCGCTGAAGGCCAATCGATTTCTCGCGAGCGCTTCGCTCGCTACCGCCGTATGAGCCTTCTCGACATCCAGCGCCGCATGGCACGAGCAGTGATGACGCCGCTCACGCCGTCCGAGCGCATGCGTTCGAAGGCGCCCGACGGACGTTCGCTGCGCAAAGTGGCCGCGGACATTATCAAGCCAAACGACCGGCTCACGTCGTTCGAACGCCTTGAAATTTACAATCGCCAATACTGGTTTCGCCTGCTTTCGGCATTTGCGGAGGATTTTAGCGGACTGCGCGCGGTGCTTGGCGAGCGGCGATTCGATGCGCTTGCCAAAGCGTATTTAGTTGATTGCCCCTCGCGCTCTTTCACTCTGAGAAATCTTGGCTCGCAGCTTGAGGCGTGGCTGCGAAAGAATAAAAAGTGGGCCGGCACACGCTTCGCTCTGGCGCTTGATATGGTTCGCCTGGAGTGGGCCGACGTGGACGCCTTTGACGGCAAAGCGGAAGCGGCGCTCAAGCCAGAAGATCTTGCCGGGGCTGACCCCGCAAAATTAAAGCTCCGATTGCAGCCTTACATTCATTTGCTCGACCTACACTATCCGGTGGATGATTTGCTTCTGGAAGTGCGGAACGATGATGATGTGGATTTCGCGAGCAATGCTTTCAACGAACGGCGCAAGCACAAGCGCGTGCTCGCTGTGGCGAAACTGAAACCGGCAACGATTTTCCTCACGGTACACCGGGTCGAAAATTCCGTTTATTTCCGCAGGCTCGAACGCGAGGAATTCGCGATTTTGAAAGAACTGCGCGCGGGAAAGACGCTGAACCATGCGGTCGTATCAGGGCTGCGCAATAGTTCCATCGCGATGGAAGAACGACCCTCGCAAGTTCAACAGTGGTTTCAAACCTGGGCGACGCTGGGCTGGTTTTGTCGTTCGGAGCGGCCCGCGAAGTCCGTCGAAAAATCCTGAAATCGAAACGAGCCCTGAAATATGAGCAACGCTCAAAATCCCGTACAAAAACTCTACGCGCTGTTCGTGCGCGCTGCTTCGAGCCTGCAATCGCCATTTTTGCTTGCAGTTCGACTGTACTGGGGCTGGCAGATCTCGCAGAATGGCTGGGGCAAGCTCCACAACCTGCCGCGCGTCACTGAATTTTTCGCGAGCCTCGGATTGCCAGCGCCCGGCCCGACCGCTGCGTTTGTTGCCAGCTTTGAATTTGTCGGAGGCATACTTCTTGCGATTGGCTTGCTTTCGCGGATCGCCGCGCTGGGCCTGGTAATTGATATGACGATGGCGTACCTCACGGCTGATCGCGAGGCGTTGGCTCGTTTTTCTCCGAATCCCGGCAAGTTCTACAACGCGGACCCGTTTACTTTCTTTTTCGTGGGCCTGATCATTCTTATTTTTGGGCCGGGCAAGTTTGCCGTCGATACACTGATCGAGCGAGCTGCCCAGAAAAAAGCATTTCAGTAGCTGCAAACGATTTCCGCCGCCGCTCGTCGAATCTTCTTGCGCCAGACCTGCAATCTGCATCTTACTGATTGAGATGACATCCCGATTTCGTGTTTCGCCAGCCAGCGTGTCTCCACGCAGAAGCTTTCGCAACGCGTTTCCGATATGCTTTCTGCTGCTCGTGCTCGCCGTAGGATGTCTCCCGGCGGACGATATGACTTCCACCATTCTCGTTGGCAATTCGCGCATTGACGTTCACTTCGAAAAGGGACCAATGCAGCTATCGAATCAGGATTTGATGAGTTGGGTCCGTTCGTCGGCGGATTCGGTGGCGACGTATTACGGACGCTTCCCAGTTCCCAATGTGCAGTTGCGAATTGTGCCGTCAGATGGCAGAGGCGTGCGCGGAGGAAGGACGTTCGGCGAAAGAGACGGCGGCCGAATCACGATTCACGTGGGCAATGCGTCGACGCTGGCCGATCTAAACTCCGATTGGATGTTGACGCACGAGATGGTGCATCTCGCGTTTCCTTCGGTGGAGGACAATCACAACTGGATGGAGGAAGGCTCGGCGACGTACGTGGAACCGATCGCTCGCGTACGGGCGAAATTCATGGATGCGCACGAAATGTGGTTTGAACTGGTGCGCGATCTGCATCAGGGATTGCCAGCTGCAGGTGATGAAGGGCTCGACAATACGCACACCTGGGGAAGAACGTACTGGGGCGGCGCGCTTTTCTGTTTTCTCGCCGACGTCGAGATTCACAAGCAGACGAACAATCGCAAAGGCCTGGACGACGCGCTCCGGGGAATTTTGAATGCCGGCGGCGACATCCGCCGCGATTGGCCGCTCGAAAAAGCTCTCGCGGCTGGCGATGAAGCGACGGGCGTTTCCGTGCTCGTTCCGCTCTATCAGAAAATGAAAAATCAACCGTACGAAGTGGATCTTCCTGCGATGTGGGCGCAACTCGGCGTGGAGCGGGAGGGCAACACGGTTCGCTTCATCGATTCCGCTCCGCTTTCGAAAACGCGCGAAGCAATCACGTTTGGCGCTGCGACCGGCGCCAAACTGAAGCCTGCGTCGGCGTCACCGGCAATTCTCGCAGGACAGCGCTCGCGAAGTTCGCGATAATTTTTCAATTCCACGACTCGTTTGCGTCCGCCACCGTGAGCTCTCGCGTGAGAATGAAACCGTGCTAGTCCGGGCACGGTCCCGGACCTCAGCCGGGACGCACAAACCGCGCATGCCGTGCCCCTAGCGGCGCGTAGGCTCTGGCAAAAAGCATCTAACCCCTTTGCAGTCCGTGACATCTGCGATAAGCTGCGCTCGCAAATAATGTGGAATTGAACCAATTATTTTTTGGAGGATCGATGAAGCGAATTGGCAGTGAAAACGGGCGCAATTTCCTGCGCGGATTTTTGTGTGCGATCTGTTTGCTGGCGTTTTGCGGCAGCGCTGCTGCGCAATATACCGATCGACAGGCGATCGACGACATGGGCGGCCCTCAAACTTTTGCGGCGCGCCGAGCGGAACTCGCAAAGCGGTTGAAGACTGGCTACGCAATTCTTTTCGCGCGCAATGAGATACCGGAGTCAGCGCACTATCGCGAGGACAACGACTTCTACTATTTCACGGGCTTGCAGGATCCCGGCGCCGTGATGCTGATGGACGTCGAAAAAGGGACGACGGCAATTTTCGAGCCAGCGCAAGCAGGCCGCACCGCGCAAGTGTATGGACCAAATCTGCTCGCGCTTTCTTCCGCAGAACGGGAAGCGCTGGGCTTCAAAGTGGTGCTGCCGGTTTCGGACATCGATACCGTGCTCTCCTACACGCTCGCGCGATACGGCACGACCGATCTGTGGATTCGCCTGGGCTTTCCGGACAAAGCGGACGGCGCGCGGCCGGAAGTGGGCCGCGACCATTCGTGGAAATTCGCGCATCCCTATCACGAGGACATCCCCAGCGATCTCGCGCCAGCGAAATTGCTCGCGGAGCGTTACGCAATGGCGCACATCCGCGATTTGACCCCGGCGATCGACGAAATGCGCAATATCAAGCGCCCCGAAGAAATTGAGGTGCTTCGCCGCCTCGGAAAAATAAGCGCGGAAGGAAATCGCGATGCGATGGCTCACGCGCATCCGGGCGAGTACCAATACCAGATCGAAGCCCGCGCTTATTTCTACGATTTCGATCACGGCGCGCAGGGCGCGTCGTATCTGGCGATCGTTGGCTCCGGAAATGACATCAATACGTGGCACTATTTTTCGAATCGCCACAAGATCGAAGCGAACCAGCTGGTTGTTTTCGATTTTGCCGCGTCACTCGATCACGAAACGATGGACATCACGCGCACGTTCAACATCAGCGGCAAATTCACGCCCGAGCAAGCCAAGTGGTACGCGGTTGATCTGGAATGCCAGAAAGCCATCATCGCGCTGCTCACGCCCGGCCACACGTATGAAGAGGCGGATGCCGCCGGAAAAGCGGTGTTCGATAAGGCAGGCGTTGGCGATCAGTGGTACGGATTTCCCGGGCACTTCGTGGGACTCGCGACGCACGATGTGATGCCTGTAACGGGGCCGATCAAGGCGGGGCAAGTGGTGACCGTTGAGCCGATCGTGGAATTCGTCGACAAGAAAATGCACTTCCGCGTGGAGGACACGCTTCTGATTACGAATGGCGCTGCTGAAAATCTTTCGAGCGCGATACCGAAGGAAATGGACGAAGTGGAGAAGTTAATTGGGAGCGCGAAAGATTAATTTCGCGAACTCATGCGGCCCGGAACATCGTCAACGACGGCGATGATTCGGGCCGCTTTCATTTTCGCTGAAACAAAAAACTACGAAAAAGGCGATTCTCAATTTCATAGCATTCCTTTAATTGGAATTTACTCCGTACGTCACTCCGAGCGGTACTGCTATGGAAATTCGGACGAACGTCTCCGCGAAGTAGTCCCTCCTCTCTAAACTTCTGAAAACGCACGCCGTATTTTTCCATTCAGCTGGGCATCAACGTGCCATACACGCCCCGGCGACACTTTTTTCGTTGGGTGATGGGGATCCCAAGCCATTCGAATTTTGAGTTGAATCTTCAGGAGGGTGTATGAATTGGAAGCGATTTGCAGCATTGACGTTTGCGCTGCTCGCTACCCTGCTTCTGAGCTATCAGCCAGCTCGAGCGCAGGCCAACGTGCAAGCGGGAACGATTCAGGGAGTCGTGACCGACCCACAGGGCGGCGTGGTTCCCAACGCGAAGGTATCGATCACGAACAAAGATACCGGCGCAGTGACTGACACGACGACAAGCTCCGGCGGCGCTTTTTCGGCTGGTTCGTTGATTCCGGGCAATTACGTCGTGCGCGTCGAGGCTCCGAGTTTCAAGACGGTGTCGGCGAGTTACGTGGTGCAGATCAACGTGATCACGAACGCCAACGTCCGTTTGGAAATTGGATCGTCGAGCACTGTGGTGGAAGTGAGCGGCGGCGTTGTGGCGGTGAACACAGACCAGTCGCAAGTTTCCGGCACGCTGACGGCCCAGCAAATTGAAAATTTGCCCGTCAATGGCCGCAACTTCCTTGACCTGGCGCAACTGGAGCCCGGCGTTCAGATTCAGGACGGCGGCAACTTCGATCCGACGAAGATTGGTTTCTCTTCGATTTCGTTCGGCGGCCGATTTGGCCGCAGCGCGCGCATCACCGTAGACGGCGTTGACGTCAGCGACGAAAACGTCGGCACCACCACCACGGGCGTGCCTTCGAGCGCGATTGCGGAATTCCAGCTCGCGCAATCGAGCCTCGATCTTTCGAACGACCTCACGTCGGGTGGCGCAGTGAACGTGGCCACGAAGTCCGGCACAAACGCACTGCACGGCGAGGCCTTCGGGCTCTTCCGCGACAGTTCGCAGGCCGCTGTGTATCCCGCGGGTGCATCGTTCCAACGCAGCCAGTACGGCGGCGACGTGGGCGGCGCGATCATCAAGGACAAGTTGTTCTTTTTCGTCGATGGCGAACGAACCCTCGCACATGATTCCGGCGGCGTTGTAGTGGCAGGGCGCTGCAGCGATGGATCGAATCCCGGCGCAGGTGGCTGCGGAGACGGCGGCAACCTGGCTGACCTCACCGGCGTTTTCCCTGCTCCATTCCACGATAACAACATCATGGGCCGGCTAGACTGGCAAGCAACGAAGAGCATTCACGCTTTCGCGCGCTTCAGCTATTGGCAAGGACTTGACGTCGGCAATTTCGGCGGCGCGGCGAACTACTCGGTATATTCCAACAAGGACCGCACGAAGAACCTGGTCGGCGGCGTTGACTTCACCACGGGGCAATATACGCACAGCTTCCGCGCTGAATATTTGAAGTTCGTCAACGTGCTGGCGGATGCGGTGACGGGCAGCGATTTGCCGTTTGCCGATCTCGGAGTGAGCACGGTGCTGGCAGGCACGGGCGTAGCGACGGGCCCGAGCTTCCTGGCTCCGCAATCCACAATTCAAAGCGATCGTCAGGTGAAGTACGACGGCAGCAAAGTGTGGGGATCGCACATCATCCGTTACGGAGCGAGCTACAACCGGATCATGGGTTGGACGTCTGCGAGCTTTTTCGGCCTAACGGCGCAGGCGGACAGCATTCTCCTGAATGCGGATACGAGCGCAACTTCGCTCACCTGTCCGAATGGAAATACTGGCGCGGCTTGCCCGTTGAACTACTTTATCGACATCGCGTTGATAGGGAACGGGCAGGGCAACTTTACCGAACTGAAGCGGTTCGGCAAGGATGCCGGCGGCCTGGGTCCCGACGATCGATTCGGCGCATACGTCGGCGACAGCTGGAAGGTGAAGCCGAACATCACCCTGAACTATGGCGTCCGGTACGTTCGCGACACCGGCCGTACCGATAGCGATCTGCCTCCGCTCCAGGCTCTGAATGATGTGATTCCGGGCGCGGGCGATCGCGTGAAGCAGCCGAACCTGAACTTTGCACCGCAAGTGGGCGTGGCGTGGGATCCGAAGGGCGACGGCAAGATGGTGTTCCGCGGCGGCATCGGCATGTACTACGACAACACGGTGTTCAACAACATTCTGTTCGATCGATTGCTGAGGCTTCCCTCCGGAGCGTTCAACAACGTTCAAACGCCGTGTGCTTTCGGCCCGGCCAGCGTTCCCTTCGGTGACGGTAGCACGCAATTCATCGGCGGGAGCAGTGCTGCAGCAGGCGTGATTTGTCCAACGCCCGCGGGAGTGGGAACACCGCTGGGCGGCACGCTCGGTGGAAATGCCGGTAACTGCTCTGGCCTGACGTTTGCAAACTGTTTGGCTAACTTCCAGACTGATTTCCAGACGTCCTATGCAGGAGTGGTTGGGGCGAACGCAAACTATATTCCCAACTCGCTGGCGCAACAACGCCGTCACGACCACCGGGCTTCTTGACCCGAATTACAAGACGCCTCGGTCGATTCAGATGAACGTCGGTGTGCAGCGAGAAATCCGGCCGGGAATGGTGCTGACCGTGGACTATCTGCGGAACGTCGGTTTGCACTACCTCATCGGACAGGACATCAACCACACGGGCGATGTTGCGTTCTTTAACCAGAACGCCGCAACGAACGCGATCAATCTCGTCAACGGCAGCTTCGGCTGCGGAACCGGCGTTGCGGGAGTAGATTGCGCAATCGCCGCCGGAGCAACGGGCGGCAGCTACGCTCACGCTGGGCTCGATTCACCATATGACCTGGGCTCCGGTGCGTGCGCTGCTAACACGTCCTTGCCCAATGGGGATCCCGCGAATAACAACTGCGCGTTCGGCGGTACGAACCCGAACGTCGGTCACGTCTACCAGTATCGTCCCGGTGGGCGTTCCGTATATAACGGGATGGATATCAAGCTCGTCGAGAACGTAAATCATCCGTTCCGGGGAGTGAAGTATCTCAACTTCCAATTTGCCTACACGCTGTCCCGCTATACGAATGCGGGAACCACAACGTCGGGCACCAACGCTGCCGGTGGAGATCAGGATTTCATCGGCAACGCAATCAACAACCGAAACCCGCTCGCTCTCAGCGGACCCGGCGCTCTGGATCGCACCCACCAGTTCAATATCGGTGGATATGCGGATCTACCGAAGGGTTTCCGCCTCGGGCTCATTACCCACTTCTGGTCTCCTTTGGCCATCACTCCGCAAGTGCTTCCGACTCCGGGCGGCGCGCAGAGCGGTGCGACGGATGGAATCTTCCAGACTGATTTCCTCGGGAGCGGACAGATCGGCAGCCCGTTGCCTCGGTCAGTGGACGCAAGCTGCGGAACAGTAGGCGGAACGTGCGACTATTCCACCTACGACATCGGAGCTTTCATGCGCCAGATTGGCCCGAACGGCCTGACGAACGCCATCAACAACTACAATGCGACCATTGCCAACGCCAATGGAGGCCTACCCACTCCGGCGGGTCAAACCCTTATCAACAGCGGCTTGATGACGCTTTCCCAGTTGCAGCAGCTGGGAATGGTGGCTCCTGCGGTGCCGCTGCCTCCAGACGGCAACGTTGGCTACGGTTGGTTGAAGGGCTTTGACACGACCGTCAGCTGGGTTGGGCACGCGTTCCACGAGAGGTTGGCGATCACTCCGAGCGTCAGCTTCTTCAACATGTTCAATTTTGCCAACTTTGACTCCGCCGCGAACGCGCTCACGGGCCAGCTCAATGGTTCGTCGGGCTCGATCAACGGCACGGTCCAGGCTGGCCGCCCCGATCGGATCGGCGCAGGCACCGGCGTCTTCGCTTTCGGTGCACCGCGCACGATTGAGTGGGGCTTGAAGTTGCAGTTTTAAAACAGAGCCGGCTCGCGCCCCTCTTTGCGAGCCGGCTTTGGTACTCCCCAAGCCAATGGCTCCGGGCAACCGGAGCCATTGGTGTTTTTGTTTGAGATCAAGGTGGATTTGCGCGGAGCGGCGCGCGGTTCAGTCGGTTTGGAAATTTTTAATAGGCCCAGCGCATGAGCATTGCGCCTGTGGTGTATCCGGCGCCGACAGAAATCAGCAGAATCAGATCACCTTTGCGAATGCGCTTCTGTGCGAGGGCGTCCATCAATCCGAGAGGAATTGTGGCGGCGGTGGTGTTGCCGAAGTGATCGATGTTGATTAGGATTTTCGAATCGTCGACGCCGAGGCGTTCCTGCATGGCGCGAATAATCCGCAAATTAGCCTGATGCGGGACCACGAGAGCGAGATCCTTGCTTGTGAGTCCATTTCGCTCGAGGATCTCCACAGCAAGCTCGCTCATGCGCCGCACGGCGTATTTAAAGACCTGCTGGCCTTCCTGGTGAACGTAGTGCATGCGCTTGTCGATGGTTTCGTGCGACGACGGATTCAGCGAGCCGCCGGCGGGCATGTAGAGATTGCAGCCGCCGGAGCCGTCCACGTCGTTGACGAAGTCGACGATGCCTTCCGAATCGGACGTGGCCGGTTCGACGAGCACAGCTCCTGCGCCGTCGCCGAATAGCACGCAGGTGGCGCGATCCTTGAAGTCGAGGATCGAGGTCATCACGTCGCTGCCGATCACCAGAACTTTTTTGTGCGCGCCGGAGCCGACGAATTGCGCGCCCACGGTGAGGGCATAGACGAAGCCAGAACACGCCGCGGAAAGATCGAAGCCCCAGGCTTTCGTTGCGCCGAGGCGATCTTGAATCAGGCAAGCGGTGGAGGGAAAGAACATGTCCGGCGTGACGGTTGCGAGAACGATCATTTCGATCTCTTCGGGAGAGACGCCCTTCGCCGCGAGGAGTTTCTTTGCCGCTTCGGTGCCGAGATGCGACGATGCGACGCCGGGATCGGCGTAGTGGCGTTCGTTGATGCCGGTGCGCGTGCGAATCCATTCGTCCGTGGTGTCGGTAATCTTCTCCATGTCGAAATTGTTCATGACGCGCGGCGGAACGTATCCAGCGACCCCGGTGATCTTCGCCGCAATGCGATGTGCCATTACACTCTCCATCGGTCAGCAATAATCCGGCGATTGTATGCAATCGCGCACCAGCGTGACAAGCAAGAACCCGGAATTTGCGCGGGTATTTTTTCAGCCGGAAGGAAGAATTTCGAAGCGATAGGTGATTTTCGCGGTCTTACCGAGCATCGCCGCCACGGAACAATATTTCGTCTGGCTCAAATCGATTGCATGGCGCACCGCTTTTTCGTCGAGAGTCCCTTTTAGCCGGTACACCATCTCGATTTTGGTCCACACTTGCGGCGGTTTCGGCGCGCGTTCTCCGGAAACGTCCACCTCGAGCGATGTCAGCTTCTGCCGCTTTTTTTGCAGCACCATCACCACGTCTACGGACGTACACGCGCCCAGCGCGCCGAGCAGGGCTTCCATCGGGCCGGGGCCTTTCTTGTGGTCGCCGGCGGCGTCGAATGTGACCGCCTGGCCGGACGGCATCGTCGCGAGAAATTCTTCCCCGGCTACCCATTTCACTGTTGCGGTTCGCATTGCGGCTCCGGCGCACACACGTTCGCGCTCCGTAGAACTTTACCGGGAAGAATTTCGCGCGTCCAGTGGGAGGCGGGCTAGGCGAGAGCGGAATCGCTGGGGCCGTCGGGCACGGTGACGCCCGCTTCGATGGTCTGCCGCGGGGCGCGGCGCATCGTTTCGATAAAGACGCGAACGAGTTCGGGATCGAATTGGTTCGCGGCGCAGCGTTCGAGTTCGAGGAACGCTTCTTCGGGAGTGCGCGCTTTCTTGTAAGTGCGCTCGGACGTAATCGTGTCGTACGCGTCGGCAATCGCGATCACGCGCGCGCCGTAGGGAATCCGTTCACCATCCATGCGGTCAGGGTAACCTGTGCCGTCGTAGAACTCGTGATGGTGGCGGACCATCAGGCGAATTCGCTTCATGGCCACGAGCGGCTCTAGAATCTTTGCGCCGAGTTCTGTGTGCGTCTTCATGGTTTCCCACTCGGCGGCATCGAGCGGGCCGGACTTGTTCAAAATCGGTTCGGGGATGCCGACTTTGCCGATGTCATGAAGCAATCCGGCGAGCCGAATTTCTTCGATTTCCGGTTGCTCCATTCCGAGGGCCTGCGCAATCAGCACAGCGTAGGCGGAAACTTTCTGCGAGTGGCCCTGGGTGTAGTGATCCTTCGCGTCGATCGCGAGCGCGAGCGAGGTTACGGTATCGACCACTGCCGGCGGCAGTGCTTCGGAGGTTCCGCCCGTGTTCTGCTCGGTGAGCGAGCGAGTGAACTGTTCGAGGCGGCGGTAGATTTCTTCGAACGCTTCGGGGCCGGTGGAAAACAGGCGCTTGAGCGTGACGCCGAGATACGCTTCGAGAACGTCTTGCTTCCAGCGCTTGGTATCGTTCGGATCGGTTTGTTCCGCGCTCGAAACGGAATTGCCGCCCTGGTGTTTGGAGAGATACATCGAAGAGTCGGCGACCTGGATCAGTTCCTGCGGCGTGGAGCCATGCACGGGGAATCCGGCGATGCCGAAGCTGGCGGTAATATTCTTGTCGCGCAGCAGCGGATCGGAAGCAATCCAACCGCGCAGCTTGCTTGCAAGTTGCCGGGCCTGCTCGACGGTCGTTTCCGGCATCAGGATGACGAATTCATCGCCGCCGTAGCGCGCCACGACGTCCGAGCGGCGGCAATTCTGTTCGAGAATGTGACCGACGCGCTGGAGCACCACGTCGCCTTCGAGGTGGCCGTAGAAATCGTTTACAAATTTGAAGCGGTCGAGGTCCATCAGCACCAGCGAGAACGGCCGGTTTGCGCGCGTCGAACGCTTCCATTCCTGCGAGAGCGCTTCCATCAGGAAGCGATGGGTCTTGACGCCGGTGAGGCCGTCGGTGATGGCCTGTTCCTGGGCTTTCTGGAACGTGAGGGCGTTGTGGAGCGCGCCGGCAAACAGATCGGCCAGCGTGCGCAGCAGCAGAACTTCCTCATCCGGGAATTTGCACTTCTCCGACGATTCCACGTACAAAACGCCCAGCAGGTGATCGGCGTACGACACCGGCAATGCAATCGCCGACACGCTCCCGGGGACAGATCAGTCGCGGAGTGGTCGCGCTCACTTCGCGAACGATTGCAAGCTGCCCGCTTCGCGCCACCTGGCCGATGAGTCCTTCGCCGAGAAGGATGCGGCGTCCGACGGCATCATGCCGCGCTCCGGCTTCGGCCTGAATGACGAGTTCTTTCGCGGAGTAATCGAGGACAGCCATGCCGATGTGATCGTAGGTGAGGCCGTTTTCGATTTCTGCGGCGATCTTCGCGAGCATTTCTTCGGGATTGAGCGTGGTGATCGCGTGGCTCGAAATATTGTTGACCAGAGTGAGGTGCCGCGATTTTTTCTGTTCTTCGCGCGAACAGGCGCGCATTCTCGATGGCGATTCCGGCTTCACTCGAGAGCACGCGCAATAGCTCCACGTGGCCTTCATCGAAAGCGCGTTCGTTCGGGCTGTGTACGGCCATCACGCCGATGGCGCGATCGTAGAGAATCAGAGGTACGACGCAAATCGATCCTGCTTCACGAGCAGGCTTGAATCCGAGCTTTTCGGTTTCCTGGAGGAAATGATCGCGGATCAGCAACGGCTGGCGCGTGCGCACCACGTATTCCACGAGATGATTTCCCGGAGCGCGCATGCGCTTGGGTTGGCGTTCGCCATCGACGACTTCGATTTCGAAGCGCACTTCTTCTTCTTTGCCGTCGTAGAACGCGATGAAGAAGCTGCTCACGTCGAGCAGCCTGCGGATTTCGGAGTAGATGCGCTCGAAGAGAATGTCGGGTTCCAGCGTGGAGCTGAGCGCGCGGCCGATTTCGTTGAGGATGTGCAGCTCTTCGCTGCGACGCGCGGTTTGCTGAATCAAGTAGCTATTTTCGACGGCCATGCCGATCTGATGGCCGAGGGCGAGCAGCAAGCGCAATTCCGCAGCCGTAAAGTTGCGATTGTCGGGCGTGCCGAGGAGCAGGACGCCGAACACTCGTTCCTTGGCTTGCAGGCTGATCCCGACGACCGTGCGCAGCCCCTGTTCGAGCAGGAGTTTGCGAACGTGGCGGAACTGCTCTTCTTTTTCGAGCGCCAGATAATCCGAGTCGCTCACCAGGTTGCGCAGCACCACCAGTCCGCCGAGGCGCGCCACCAGATCCACGATGTATTGATCCAGATCGTCCTGCTGCACCGCGGCGCAGAACGCGTCTCCCATGCCGGTGACGACGACGGAAGTGGGCCCGTCGACGTCGCCGTAATGCAGGCACAAAGCTCCGGCAGGAATGCGAACCACATTCAGAACGCGGTCAAGAGCCTGCGCGAGCATTTTCTGAATCTCGCCGCCGACAAAACTCGAAGTCGCGAGATTCAGATTCGAAAGCGCGAGCATGTTGCGCTCGACGCGACGGCGCTCTTCCTCGTACACCGCCATGACCATCAGCACGCCGGCAAAAAGTTCCGGCAGCACCACGAGGGGAAGCAGATCTTTGTTGGCCAGCGGACCGATGCGCGCTTGAAAATAGGTGACAGCGCGCAGAATTCCCCAGCAAACAAACGTGATCGCGAGCAGAGAGTCAGCGCGCGATTCCTGTTTGCGGCCTTCTTCCCAGAACGTGCGAGCAATCAGCAGAAAGATCAGGGTGACAAACAATCCGAGTGGGGCGGGAGTCAAATGCCGCTCGAACGCGAGACCGTACACGGCGAGTGCTGCGGCAGCGGCTACAATCGCGCTGATGTATACCTCGAGACGCCCGTACATTCGCGCCGCGCAATAAAAAGTGAGCGCGGCGACGGCCAAGAGCCAGTCGTTAGCCGTTCCGGCCCATTTCGGCAAGGCAACCTGCGGACTTAGAACGCGCGTCGCGAAGTGAGCGGAAACCAGGAGCCAGCCGGCTGCCCAGACGAGGAGATATTGCTGCCGTTTTTGCAGGTATACGTAGGCAAAAAAAATAGCGAGCAGGAAGGCGCTAGCCAGTGGTATTAACGAGCTCGGATTCAGTTGGCTCAACAACTTAGCGCCCTTTCCCTCAAACTACAGCCTTCGCCGAGAATATCAGAAAATTGGCAGCCTTCCGGAGACGTGTCCAGTCGAGTTTCTTGGCGGTCAACGTCCGATCGAGCACACGACGGCGGGACAAAATCGTCAAGAAATGGGCTGACAGCGTACAAGAATAACTATGTGTTTTGCGGGTGCATCGGTCAAGAGTACCGCAGTACCAACTGCTGTCGTTTCATCCGTTTCCGTGGCGTCGGCTCGATTTCGAAGGAGCTATCCGCTAAGATGAGTGTTCTCTAATACGCGTAAAGTTCCTGGCGCGCAACGCTCAACTTGAAGAGGGATAACCTGAATGAGTTCTCCGCAGAAACCGCGCGTCCGTTTTGCTCCCTCACCGACGGGATTTCTCCACGTGGGCGGCGCGCGTACGGCGCTTTTCAACTGGCTTTTTGCAAGGCACGAAGGCGGGACGCTCCTGCTGCGGATTGAAGATACCGATGTGGAACGCAACCGGCCCGAGCTCGTCGACGGCATTCTCGAAGCCCTGCGATGGCTTGGAATCGAATGGGACGAAGGTCCATTCCTGCAATCGCAGCGGCTTGAGATGTACCGTGCAGCAGGCGAAAAAATTCTGGCGAGCGGAGCGGGATACGCTTGCTACTGCAAACCGGTTGCCTACGGCGGAGCCGACGCAGCGCCTGAAGATCACGAAGGCGAGGGTGACGACGAGAACACGAAGGCGGCGAAGATTGCCGGTTGCTCGTGCCGCGATTTGAGCGACGCGGAGCGCGCCGCGAAAGAAGCGCAGGGAATTCCACGCGCGGTGCGTTTCAAGGTGCCTCGGACCGGTACGACGAAATTCGAAGACGCGGTGTTCGGCCCGCGCGAAGTACAAAATGCGGAGATTGAAGATTTTGTGTTGCTGCGATCATCGGGCCTGCCCACGTATCAGTTGAGCGTGGTAGTCGATGATATCGACATGCGCATCACGCACATCATTCGCGGCGCCGATCACCTGTCGAATACGCCAAAGCAAGTGCTTATTTATCAGGCGCTTGGAGCTGAGGCGCCGATTTTCGCGCATGTGCCGCTAATCCTCGGCCCGGATCGTACGCGGCTCTCGAAACGCCACGGAGCGACGAGCGTTGGCTCATACGCGGAGGAAGGATTTCTACCTGAGGCGTTCCGGAATTTTCTGGCGCTGCTGGGATGGTCGGCGGGCGGCGACGCGGAATACATGCGGACGAATGAACTGATTGAGAGATTCTCGCTCTCGGGCGTGAGCCGCACGAACGCAATTTTCGACCGCGCGAAGCTGGAATGGTTCAACACCCAATATTTGCAGAAGCCGCCGGTGGAAGAACTCTTGCCTTACGTGGAAGCGGAACTGAAGCGCGCGGGGATCTGGAAGGATGCGTGGGCCGGCACTGAGAAGGAATGGTTCGCGCGTGCTGTGGATTTGATTCGGCCGCGAACGCGGTTTGTGCACGATTTTTCTGGATGGGCTCGTGCGTTCTTTACGGATGATTTTGAGTACGAGGCGGAAGCGCGCGCCAAATTCTGGAAAGACGAAAAGATTCCAGCGCTATTGGCAAAGCTCACCGAAGCGCTTGCCGCGCTCCCCGATTGGAACCACGACGCGTGTGACGCGGCATCGCGTGCGGTGGCTGCAGCGGAAGGCGTGAAAGCGGGCGTGCTGATCAATGCGACGCGCGTTGCGATCGTCGGCCGGGCGGTGGCGCCGCCGCTCTTTGAAACGATGGTGGTGCTCGGGAAAGAACGCGTGGTCGCGCGCCTGCGCCGGGCTTTGCCTCAGATTAGTCCAAGCTGAAATTCTTGCGATTCTGCTCTTACGACTCAGTGAGCGATCGGGATGGTTGACGAAATTAAGTCTTCGGAGGCGTTGCCGCGAAGATATCCGTGTGCGCGGCGTGTGATTTTGTGCCTGTTGCGGCGACCGTGAATTTTGCATCGACTGGAACTTTGACCGGTTGGAGACACGTGGTGTCGTTGCAGGCTTGATAGCGCAAGGTTATCGGAATCGTAGATGCGCCGAGAGGCGCATCGGCATGCGCTGCGACGCGCAGTTTCAGAGTGACTTTACCCGTGTAAACGTTCAGCGGCTTATTTGGCGAAAATGCGAATTTCTCCTGCTGTCCTTCGGGGTACACCGTATCCAGAATTCCAAAACCAGCGGGAAGTTGGGGTGTGAGTGTTGTCGCGATCAGGTAAGGATCCGTCGGCTTGTGCGAATTCATGTGATAGCCACGCGCAATTTCAACGACGATTGCGACTTCGAAAGTTTTTCCGCGCGGGACCGGTTCGAGCGACACATACGTCTGCGGTTTCACGACTGCTGCGGCGCTTGAGGTAGCCGCTTGTGAGAACGCGCGAAGGCTTTCGGCAGGCGAGGCGGTTGCGATGGAATTGAGGGCGAGTAGCAGAATGAGGGACAACGTCACGAGGCGGAGGCGCATTCGATGCTAAACCTCGACCGCCAGGCCGAGTTTTTCGCTGAGGATGCGGCCCATCAACTGGTTCAAAGTTTCGCCGGTCTTTTCGAGCACGAAGGCGTTTGCTGAATCTGACCAGCCCAGCTTAAAACTTGTTGTGAGCGCGGAAATCCAGATTTGGCGCACGGGCGTATTTGGGCTGATGACGAAGCGCGTCTCGTCTTCGTCTTCAAATTCGATTTCGAGCTTGCCGCTGCCGCCTTCCACTTCAAAATCGTGCTGGTCGCCGACTTCGAGGAGGCGCTTGCGCAAAGCTTCGAAGGCGGCGTCACATTTTTTCTGGAACTCGTGTTCGTCCATGTTTGTCATATGAATTTGCGCAAAAGTGTTGCGTCACTCCACTGGCAGGTTACCGCAGATACGCGAGCCGGAGCAAGAAATCGAGATTCAGGGCGCGAATTAGAGCTGCGCCTTCACTTGCTTTTCGAGCTGCTCGCGATTCGCAAGGCCGATGAAGCGCTTGGCGATTTTTCCATCGCGGGTAATCACGACGGTAGTGGGCAAGCCGATTAGTCCGCCGAATTTCGAGGCGATGTCGTCCGTGCCAAGAACGATCGGGTAGTTCATTTTCATCTTATGGCCGTCGACGTCGAATTCGGTGTTCTGCACGAACGGCGCGACCACGCTCTTGCCTTCATCGTCCATCGCCGCGCCGAGAAGCGTGAATCCCTTTTCCGCATACTTCTGCTGGAGATCGATCATCCAGGGAATTTCTACCTGGCAGGGTTCGCACCAGGTGGCCCAGAAATTCAGAACGATCACTCTTCCCTTCAAGCTCGAGAGTGTGACGTCTTTCCCTTCCAAATCCTTGAATGTGGCGTCGGGCGCGGCCGGCAGCGGGCCTTTGCTTGCGCCACTCTCCTGGGCCGACGCTTTTAACCAACTGCTCAGATTGCAGCCGGAAAAGCTCGTGGCCGTCACTGCTACAAGCGCCAGGAAAAATACGATCCTGATGACTTTCAACATTCGCTACGCTCCCATGCTCTGATTCATCATCGCGAAAACCGGTTCAACATCGTCAGTTTTCCGGAAAGCCATATCAGGCGGTTGAAAAAAACCAGGCCGCCAATCGCGAGCAGCAATACTCCGCTGAAAACTTCCACTGTGTGCAGGTGCTTTCGGAATCGCTGATAGAAGCGCAGGAAGCCGCCGATGCCGAGCGCCGTTACTAGAAACGGAATCGCGAGGCCCGCCGAGTAGCACGCCAGCAGGAATACTCCCTGCGCGACCGTTTCGCGAGTGGCCGCAATTGCCAGTACGCCAGCGAGGATCGGGCCGATACAAGGCGTCCATCCGAACGCAAACGCGAAGCCCATCAAAAAGCCGCTCACAGCTCCGGGCTGGCCTCCGAGTTTGCGGAAGTGAATATCGCGATTGAGCCAGCGCGTAAGCGTGGGGCCGAGAAGAAAAATCAGCGAGATCGCGAAGAAGTGAACTGCCTTCAGCATTCTGCCGAAAAGTCCCGGGTGCATCACGAGCGCAATTCCGATCGCGACGAGAAGAGCGCCGGTCACAAGTCCGGCGCGAATCGTGATTTTTGCGAGCCAACCGATGAGATGCAATCCGAAAAGTATGATCAACGAGCCCGCCACAGGCGCGAGCAGGCTACGATTGCGGACAAGAAACGTTCCGACGGCGCTCGCGGACGCTCCGAACGAAATAAAGACGATCGAAAAACCAAAAACGAATGCCAGCGCGGAAGCGAACAGCCCGCCGCGCGGCGTGTGGCCTTCTTTCAGCTGTTCGACGCCGATTCCCGAGAGCATCGAAATATAACCGGGCACTAGCGGCAACACGCAGGGCGAGAGAAATGAAACCAGACCTGCCAAAAAGGCCGCAACAATGGAAACTTCCATCAGACTGGGTACACTCGCTTCCGGGCTCTCAGATGCCCAACCCCGCAAATAATTGCGATTGAAACGTTTATTTTCCCACATCCGTTAGACGCGCGCCCAAGCTTTTTGTGGCTGGAGCAATGCAAGGAATAGCCGACAGATGGAGTGTGGGCGCTGCACATTCAAACGGCGCGCGGACCGGCGGCTTCGCGCAAACAACTGAAAACGAACGGCTCCGCGAGATTCGTTGCGTGGCAGCCCGAATGCAATTCGTAGCGAGGCGGGCCCGCTCGCTGGAGCCGGGAACGGCAAAGAAATTTGCCGCATGCGCAGACGGGCCCGTTGCTTTTTCCGACGTCTGGCGGGCATCTAGCCGGCGACTTTGAATCGCGCCGGGACGATAGATCGCAAGTGAAGTACGAGAAGGCTACGGCGCGAAGGAGCTACTCGGCTCGAGGCTGTGGCGGCGAGGGAACCCAAATGACGCCAAACCAAGTGACGGTTGGACGCGTGCTGGCAGCATTCGCAGCTGTCGCGCTCTTTGCATTTGGACATGAAACGCTGGCCGCGGATTCGGCAGCCGTGGTGCTGACGATTGCGGCGATAGCACTTGACGGTGTGGACGGTTACATCGCGCGCAAGCGGAATCTGGCGACGCCGCTCGGCGCGCAGATCGATATTTTGGGAGATCGCGTCGTTGAAAATCTTTTCTTCACATTTTTTGCGGCGAGCGGGCTGATTTCATTCTGGGTGCCGGTGCTGTTTTTTGTGCGTGGCACGCTCACCGATTTTTTGCGCAGCCTCGCGGGGCGAGCTGGGCGCAGCGGCTTTGGCAAGAGCTCGATGATCGAATCGTGGTGGGGGCGAAGTCTTGTGGCTTCGCGTGTGAGCCGCGCGTCCTACGCAGTGCTGAAATGCGTTTGTTTCTGTTATCTCGGGCTTCTGCTTCCGATGGCGCATTTGCCGATCGCGTGGTTCGATGCGAGGTCGCGTGAATTGTTTTCCGGGGTTGGCCGCGCGCTTGTGTTAGCGACGGCGGGGTTTTGCATCGTGCGCGCGATTCCCGTGATCTTGGAGGGGCGCGCATATCTGATAGCAGCCGACAATGCGGCGCCTTTGCCGGTTGCCGTGGAAGTGACGCGATGAGTGACCGCGAAAGGATTGGCGCGTTCTTTGACCTTGATGGGACGCTGCTGGGGCCGCCGTCGCTCGAGTGGCGCTTTATTAATTATTTGCTTTCGATCGACGCGATCGGGACAGCGAACGTGGCGCGATGGTTCGCGGAGGCGGCCAAGCACTTGTTACGCGACCCGCGCGGCGCGACATTCGGGAACAAGTGCTATCTCGCCGGGATTCCGGAATCGGTGGTGACGGATTGGGAGGTTTCGCTTGACTCGCGCGCGCTGCCGCTTTTCTGCGAAGGCGCGAGCCGTATCAAGTGGCACCTCGAACGGCGGCACCGAGTGTGGCTCGTCACCGGTACGCTTGCGCCGCTGGCACCTGCCGTGGCGTGGTTCATGCCGTGCGGCGTGGCTGTTTGCGGGACTGAGATCGAGGCCCGCGACGGGCGCTTCACCGGTCGTTTGTCCGGCGCGCATATGAGTTATGGCGAAAAGGCGCGCGCGGTGCAGGAGATTGCCGCTGCGAATGCAGTTGATCTTGCGCGGAGCTATGCGTACGGGAATCAGCTGTCGGACCTTCGAATGCTCCAAGCGGTTGGCAATCCTGTGGCTGTGAATCCAACATGGCGGCTGGCACGGCTGGCGCGAAAGAACGGATGGGACGCTTACAAATGGAATGAATTGCGCGAGACAGGACACAGTGCGCGCCGCGCGACGCTCGCTCCGATGGCGGCGCGATGAATCCGGTGCAATCGTTCGAGCGCCGCGCATCTCGCGGGATGCCATCCAGCGACGCGATTGAGTGGGAGCCAGAAATTCGAGCCACGTCCGTTTCGCACGGCTCGACGCGCACGCTCGACGGGATCTGGCGTTTTATTGGCGCGTTCGAGTGGGTCACGTTTGCATATCTCATGTGGCTCAACGTGATTTTGGCGCTCTTTCACCGGAATATTGTGCACGCGTCGCGATATTTCGTGATCCATTGCTGGATCGCGCTCGGGATCGTCTGCCTCGCGTGGGCGGCCGCAGATTCGCGGTACTCCGCGCTGGACTTCGTGCAGCACTCCGTCCTGCACCCCGTCCTGCAATTCGCGCGCGATTGGTATCCGCTGCCGCTGTACATATTTTTCTTTGAGGAGTTGCAAGGCCTGGTGCACATCATTTTTCCGGGCTGGTTTGACCGCTGGCTGATCCAGTTCGATTACAATTTCGCCGGCGTGCATCCGTCTGTGTGGATGGCGCGCTTTTCGAGTCCCGCGCTCAACGACTTCATGCAGTTCGCGTACATGACATATTTCCTGTACCTCGTTCTGCTTCCTGCGATTCTGTATGCACAAAAAGACCGGCTCGCGTTTTGGAACGTGATGGTTTCGACAGCGGTCGCGAATTACACAGTCTATGCGATCGCGGTGCTTTTTCCGATCGAGAGTCCGTATCACACGCTGGCTGCGCTGAATTCAAAGCCGCTCGTGGGCGGCTACATCACGGCGACGATTGATTTGATCGAGCGGTTCGGGCGCGTACACGGCGGCGCTTTTCCGTCTGCTCACGTGGCAGGATCGATGGTTGCGATTCTGGCGTCGTGGCGCTATCGACGCTGGCTCTTCTGGGCGTGCCTGCCATTTTTTATCAGCATGTGCGTGGCGACTGTCTACGGACGCTATCATTATGTGGCGGATGTCCTCGCCGGGATCGTTGTGGGAGCGATTGGATTTGCGGCGGGAGGCTGGTTGATGGAACGGCGTGGCGCTCTTCCTGAAGTGAGTGAAGGATAGCGCAGAGTGTTGCGGCGAAGAAGTTTCCGGCTTCAAGCCATCTGCGGGCGGCGCTTGTGCCAGTTGGTGGCGCCTTCGTAGGCTAAAGCAATCGCAAGTAAGCGGAGTTCGGTCCAATTCGGCCCGATCAACTGCAGGCCGATCGGCAAGCCTGTACGCGTAAATCCGCAAGGGATGGAAAGCGCCGGATGGCCGGTGAGATTTGCGGGGCGGTTCAGGCGAACGAGTGCCGAGCGCACAGTTTCTTTCTCAGCCCCGATCAAAATATCCTTCTCGCCGATCTTCGACGCAGCAATCGGCAAAGTGGGCGCGAGTATCGCATCCACTTTCTCGAAGGCGTCGTCAAACTCCCGAGTGACGGCGCGCTTCACCTCGAACGCGTTCAAGTAGTCCACCGCGCGAACGTCGCGCCCCAATTCAAGCCGGCGGCGAACCTCTTCGCCGTATTTTCCGGCATACGCGGGGAAATATCCCATCGACTGGTGATACTGCGTCGCTTCTGCGAGTGCAATGCTCGTGCTGGGCTCAACTGAATTTTCGACGCCGGGAAGCGAAATTTCCTCGATCGTGGCGCCAAGTGATTCAAAGCATTTCGCGGCCGATTCCACGGCCTTCAGGACTTCTTCATCGATGCGCTCGAAGAAATATTGCTTCGGCCAGCCGAGACGGAATCTGCGCGGGCGATTTTTTCGCAGTTTTCGATAATCAGGCCGGATGATGCCACGCGGGAAATAGCCAGCCATCGCTTCGAGCATGATGCAGACGTCGGTCACGCTTCGCGCCATTGGGCCGGCGTGATCGAAAGTTTTCGCAAGTGGGATAACGCCTGCAAGGCTCACAAGCCCGAAAGTGGGTTTCAGCCCCGCGATGCCGCACAGCGCCGATGGAATTCGAATCGATCCGCCTGTGTCGGTTCCGGTGGCCGCATAACCGATGCCCACGGCGAGAGCCGCCGCCGAGCCTCCACTCGATCCGCCTGTCACGCGATCGAGGTCCCATGGATTTCGCGCGGGGCCGAAATGGGGATTCTCGCTGGTGATGCCGTAGGCGAATTCGTGCATATTCGTCTTGCCAAGGAGGACGGCACCTGCGCGAGTGAGTTTTGCGGCGACGTCGCTGTCTTCGCCGGGAACGAAATCCGAGAGGATGGGGGAGCCTGCGGTGGTGCGGACGCCGCGCGTGGAGAAATTGTCTTTGAGCGAAATCGGGATGCCGCAGAGAATGCCGGGCACGCGTCCGGTGCGAAATCTCTTTTCCGCGATACGGGCATCGCGGCGGGCGCGGTCGGCCACCACTGTGATGAATGAGTTGATTTGCGGATTGAACCGCTCGATGCGCGCGAGTGCCGCCTCTACTAAATCCACCGGCGATAATTTTTTTTGCCTCAGCAAACGCGCGGCTTGTTCGATCGAGAGGAAAGCGAGTTCCGATTCGGAGAGCGTTGACATTCGCGTCCTAAAAGATTTTTTCCTGACGCCGGAGGTTGCCGACCGAACCGATATTGGCGATCAGAAACACGATGCGGTATTGATTTTCATTCCGGATGGCGCCGAAAGAAAGCCGGCGGTATTCGAAGCCAAGCCCGCAGCAGGAGCCGTTGTATCCCACCTGCACGACCTGGTTCTGAAACACATTCTGCACGAAATCGTAACTCGCGCCGACGGTGGCATTCCACCCGCGTCGATTCAGATCGCCATAGCCGAGGAGAGCGCGAATTTGGTTGGAGCGGGACTGGAACTCGAAGCCCGGAGGATTTTCCGAAAGCGGAGTGGGAAGATTCGTGGTGGAGAAATGCGCGAGGGTGAGGAACGACTCCTTGTAGGGCTTGAGTTTCAGCAATGTGCCGATCGCGGTTGCTTTGCCGCGTTTCGGATCGTAATCGACGCGAAACTGCACGTCGTAATGTTTGCCGGGCATAATGCGAAGGTCGCTGACGATCGGTGAAAAGTTTCGCGGCTCATCGGCAAACGCAAATGGCGTCAGAGCGTCGAGCGTTTGAAAAACGTTGCGCTGCCCGGGAATGAGCGCTCCGCCAAATGTGGGGTCGAAGAAATATTTTTGCACCACTCGCCAGCTGATCAGCTCCTGCGCGTCCTCATCATCGCTCGACCGGCGGTACAGTCGCTGGGTCACTCCGTACTCGATCTCGTTTGTGTCTGTAAGGGTTTCGTCCTCGTCGAAGCGGATGAAGCGCGGAAAATCGTTCACACCGTTGACGAGATGATAGGAAAATTCGGGCTCGATCACGTGTTTCCATTTCGTCTTCGAGCCGCGCCAGATGCGTTCGAGCGTCGGCGGACGCACATCCACCGAAAATTCTTCCGTGGTGCGGAAGAATCCCTCGCCCAGGTAGTTGCCGTTCTGCAATTGGCCGCCGTAGTGAGTGGAGCGCAGCGTGAACATCGACGTGACGTCCAGCCACGGTCCCCAATGGAGTGGCACCGTCACGGTGGGAGCAATCTCGCTTCTTTCTACAAAACCAGGCGTTTCAAAGGGCGTGACGTTTTCACTGCGATGCTCCGCTCCGATAAATGATTCGAACGAAAAATAAACGGGGAGCTTGCGGAAAGGCGCTTGATCGACGGAGCTGAAGTTCGCTTCGGGCGCGGTCCTCAATCGGATGTCGCTCTCAGGAGAAGCGCTCAGGAAGTTTTCATAGCTCAGCGCGGCGAAGCCCAGGCTGAAACCTTTGAAATTGTTGTTCAAGAACGCGGTGTTCGGGACTTCCGAATTCACCGCTTGCGAGTATGTTTCGCTAAAAGCCAGCCGGAACGTGAGGGAAGAAAGCTGATTCAAGTCGGCGACCGCCCGCCAGCCATGCGCCAAGTCCGAGACGAATTTCAGGTGAAGCTCGTGGCCGCCCTGGTTGATCGGCGGCCCGTCCGGTTGCGGAAGTCCGCGATCCATTACTCCGTAATACGTAAAATCCAGACGCGCATTCTCCCAGGGACGCATTCGAATGTCGGCGGACTGACTCCATCCGCGTTTGCTGAAGTAGGCGGCACCAACCGTGGCGTCCGCCCAATCGGTCGGCGCCCAATAAATCGATTCGCCGAGCACCACGCCCTTGCGAGAACTGTCGCCGACGTCCGGAATCATGAACCCGGAATCGCGGCGGTGCTCGGCGGGGAATGTGGCGTACGGAAAATAGATCACGGGAATCGAATGAACGCGGAAATTTCCGTTTTCGAGATGCACGGACTTGCGCAAATACACAGTGGCGCTCGGCGCGTAGAATTTCCAAGTGGGACGATCCGGATCGCACACCGTCATCCATGCATTGCGAACGCGATACGTGCTCTCGTTCACGCGTTCGGCTTCGTCGGCTTCGAAATAAAGCGGATTCGGGCTGATCAGGAGCGTAGGGGTTGGGCGCCGCTGCACGGCAAACGTGGCACGCACGTGATGAAACAAGCCGCGGCCGGTACGCAGTTCGTATCGGACGTCGTCGGCTTCCACGTGCTGCGTGAGGTAATCGAGTTGGACGTGTCCGGCGGCGTTGACGACGCCTGTCTCGCTGTTGTATTCGGCGTGATCAGCGCGAATGCGATAGTTCTCGTAACTCACGTCCACATGCCCGTCGGCGTAAAAGACTTTCCCCACTTGCCGCTGCTGGTCGGCTTCGAGGGAGGCGACACCTTCATCTGCGGATCGCGCCGGGCGGACTTTTGATGCGGTTTGGGAAACGTGAGGAGACTTTTTTGGCGGGGCTTGGGCAAACGCGGAACGCGGCAATAGAAAGAAAATCAGGATGAGCGCGGTGGGTATCGCGAATCCGCGAAGAAATTTTGAGACTGTCGCGCTCGGCATCGCCTGAGTGAAAACTCGAAAGAGAAATGAGCCTAACATGCGCCCATCGCGCTCGCAATCGGCGCCGCGTGCGGCCGAGGTTCCGCGATGTGCGCGTAATTGGCCAAAAAATCGACCGGGAAGCTCACGAAGGCATGAGAAGTAGCCGCCGAAGCTCGGGTTGCCTGATACGCGACATTTGCGTTGACTGGCAAGTGCAGCGAACCGCGAATTTCACATCGTGCTACCATTACACCGTTCCTCACTGGAACTTCCGCAGCGCAAAACGGACCAGTGATACAGATATGCCCGAAGTGTGGTGCCTTGCTGCTCGAGGACACCGATACATGCTCGTTTTGTGACGCATCGCTCGTCGAAGTAGACAGCGTTCCTCAACCCGTCACGGTCGGCTACGCGCAAGAAGAGGCCGATACAGAACCGGAGTGGCGCCGCGAAGTGAGCCGGCGTCTCGAAGAGTATCGCTTGCGCCGACGCCGGCTTCATCCCGATGATTCCCAGTCAGGGCTTCCGTTCGTTCGCGAACCGGAGTTCGAAGAGGAAATCCAGATTCCGGAACGCCCTCGTCCGCGCCCTGCGGCCCGGCCGCGGCAGGCGGAGCGGATGGAAATTCGCATCCAGCCAGAACTCGATTTCTCGAGTTTTCCCGATGATCGCGCGCATCCACAAACAGCGCTCGTTCCGGTTGCAGATCTCATTGAGCGCCGTCTTGCGGGCGCGCTCGACGCATTTTTTCTGCTGCTTACATACGCGGGGTTCCTCGGCCTTTTTCGGTCGCTTGGTGGACAAGTCGTGTTCCAGAAAGTAGATGCAATCGTGTTCGCTACGACTTTCTTTCTTGCTCTACGCGCAGTACTTTTTCCTGTTCACCACATTTGCGGGAGCCACACCGGGAATGCAACTTCGCGGCCTGACGATCGTTCGTCTGGATGGAACGCTTCCCGACACGCGGCAGCTTCTTGTGGCGGAGCTTCGGGTATCTGCTTTCCGGAGCGACGCTGATGCTGGGCTTTCTCTGGGCGCTCTGGGACGAGGATCGCTTCACGTGGCAGGACCGCATCTCACAGACGTACCTGACGGCTGCGAATCCAGTGGCAGATAGCGACGCTTTCGAGGTGCCGCCCGGCCGCCATACGTTTGCTCACAAATAGCCGGGCTGTCGCGGCTGTGGAAATTCAGAGCGCTCGGCCCATCTGCAACTCGCTCTACCAATTAGGGTTACGATTCGGCATCCGGCATTCTTTCTCTAAACGAGTGGCCGGCAATTCCGTCTAATAGCCTGCGGCGAATGCTATTATAATGATGCTCGGGGCGCGCGAGAGCCGTGAAACCGGCGCTGGCGCGGTTGCATCAGACGTTCTGAGCCGCGACACTGGGGCGGAGTCAAGGAAAATAGCATGAACTCTCTGGCGAAAAAGTTTGTGGTCGGGTTGTCGCTGCTCATTATCGCGTATGTGGCCACCGGTTATGTGCGCGCGCGCGCTTCGGACGACAAAGCATTCCACGCGCTGACGGTCTATGGCGAAGTACTCGATCACATTCAGCGGTATTACGTGGACGATCCGAACATGCACCAGGTGACCAGCGGAGCGCTCCACGGACTTCTCGACTCGCTCGATCCTCAATCCGCCTACTTGAGCCCGCTCGAATACACGGACTACAAAGAAAAGAGCGGCAACCACTCGAAGGGGAGCGCAGGAGTGGCGCTGACGAAGCGCTTCGGTTACATCGGCGTGATATCCGTGCTGCCCGATAGTCCGGCGCAGAAAGCCGGTTTGCACATCGGCGATCTGATGGAATCGATCGCGGGATTTACCACGAATCAGATGGCGCTCGATCAGGCGCAGGTGCTTTTGACGGGCGAACCCGGGGCCGTGGTGAAGCTCGCCGTGATTCGTCGCGGAAAAGCGGAACCGCAAGATATGGAAATTACGCTGGCGAAACTTGCGCCGCCGAAACTTGTGGAAGAAAAACTTTCCGGCGACATCGCATATTTGCACGTACACGCGTTTGATCCGGGAACCTCGAAACAAATTCGCGAGCAGCTTGCGCAGTTCGATCACGAGGGCGTGCACAAATTAATTCTCGATTTGCGCGATTGCGCGTTTGGCGATATTCAGGAAGGAATTTCCACGGCGCAGCTTTTTCTTCCTTCCGGCACGATTACGACCTTGAAGGGACAAACCATTACCCCCGTGGTTTCGACCGCCGATGCTTCTAAAGTTGCCTGGTCGCAGCCGATGACAGTGCTGATCGGAAACGGAACGGACGGAGCGGCTGAGGTTCTTGCCGGAGCGATCGCGGACAATCATCGAGGAGATACGATCGGCAATCGCACGTATGGCACTGCATCCATGCAAAAGCTCGTACAGCTGGACGATGGTGCGGCTCTGATTCTTACGGTTGCAACGTACTACACGCCCGGCGGGAAAGAAATTCCTGCGGACGGCGTCGCGCCCACGGTTGAGCTGAAGGCTTCGGCGGACGACTCGGTTGCAAGTAATGACCAGGACCAGACGCCAACCAACGGCGCAGTGTCGCCTGACGATCCTGCCGTGAAGAAGGCGATTGAAGTGCTTCAAGGCGCGGGTGCGGCGCGAAAGGCCGCATAGTTCGTGACGGGATCGCGCGGGAGCTCGATCCCGTTTCAAGTTTCCCACCGAAACATCGCACTTAGCGCATCGTGTGCCCGTTCTTCCCCGATGAAATTTGGAATTTTCTTCGTACTTCTGATTGTTGCCGCTTTATACGTCGCGGGCTGCGGCGAAAAATCACTTGGCAAGGGCGAGCTACGCGAAATCACTTCTGAGATTGTGTCGGCAGCGCAAAAAATCACTCAACACAAATCGGAAATCGCCATTCGCCCGGAGCTTCAGCCGGGCGCGCCCAACGCAAGCCGTCTCGCCGGAGATGAAATCGACATCACGCTGACGGATGCTTCGCAAGCGAGAGATCTTGCGCAGGCGCTCGATTCGATTGCGCACCGGCACAAGCTTACGGTATCCGAAACCAAGTCGGGCGGTGCTGCGCGCTTCGATTTTCTGTTCAAGGGAACGCGCACGCACACGATCCACGTTGTGACGCCCGTAGCTGCCGGCGCCCATCCGCCTGGGAAGCAAGCGAATGGATCGGGGCCACGGCTGGCGATTATTCTTGATGATGTTGGCTACGACCGCGCGGCTGCCGATGCGGTGTTCGGGCTACCTTTTCCGGTCACGATTTCGGTGATTCCGAATTTGCCGCTTTCCGCGGAAGTTGCCGAGGAAGCCCATCTCCACGGCGACCAGGTTCTGCTGCATCTGCCGATGGAAGCGGAAGCTGAGGGCGCAAAACGCGAGCCGGTTGAGCTTCGCGTGGGCATGAAACCGCAGCAGGTAAAGCAGGAACTCGCGGGGATGCTCGAAACGGTGCCGCATGCGGCGGGCGTGAACAATCATCAAGGATCACGCGCGACGGCCGATCCTGCGTTGATGGCTGCTTTGATGCCGGCATTGCGCGAACGCGGATTGTTTTTTATCGACAGCCGCACGACCGCGGCGACAGTGGCTTACGATGCGGCGAAGCGCTCAGGCGTGCGGTCGGCTTCGCGCAAAGTTTTTCTGGATGATGTGCAGAGCCGCGCGGCGATTCTCGCGCAACTCGAACTTGCGGCGCGCGACGCGCAGCGTGACGGGTTTGCAATTGCGATCGGACACCCGCATCCGGTGACGATAGCGGCGCTCGCAGAAGGCGTGCCGCGCCTGGAAGCCCGCGGCATCCGGCTGGTTTTCGCGTCAGATGTTGTGCAGTAACTTCACTCTTCACGCCAAGCTGTGCTAGTAATCGCCGCCTGCTTCATCGAACAGAGGAGTGCACGGCACGAGCTTTGCCTGCGTGCCGTCGTGAACGGCGTAGCTGACGCGACGGCCGGTGATCGCGGAAGTTTTCCACAGGCAGCCGCCGCCGTGCTCGCCGTTTTTGTTCACGGCGTAAAACTGGATGTGGAATCGCTTCAGGCGTTCCGGAAACGCCTTGTAATTTCGCGCGACGCGATGAAGCGCTTCGAGGCACGCGTCCGTGGGCGACATTCCTTTTCGCATCATTTCAACCATCGTGTGGCCGCCGGAAATCTTGATGTTTTCTTCGCCGCGGCCCGTGGAACCCGCTGCGCCCACTTCATTATCGACAAAAAGTCCCGCGCCGATGATCGGCGAATCGCCCACGCGCCCTGCGATTTTCCATGAAAGTCCGGAAGTGGTGGTGGTGCCGGAGACGTCGCCTTTCGCGTCGACGGCGAGGCAATTGATTGTGCCGGTAATCGGGTGCATCACCACTCGTTCGATGTGCTCGCGCCAGGCAAGTTTTTCCGGCGTGTCGAGAAGCTGTGCGAGTGTTTCTTTCCATTGCGGGCTATCGAGACCGGGCCGCCAGTTTTCAGAAGACTGTGCTTTCCATGCGAGCCACGCGATGCGCGAGCGGTCGGTGAGAAGGTTCATGGTCTGGAAACCTTCATCGAGGGCGAATCGCTGCGCGCCTGTGCCGACGATGAAGACGTGATTTGTTTTTTCCATCACAGCTTTCGCGACGAGCGACGGATTCTTGATGCCTTGAATCGAGCCGACGGCTCCGGCCTGTCGTCGTGGCCCGTGCATCACGCTGGCATCGAGTTCGACCACGCCGTCTTCGTTGGGCAGGCCGCCGTATCCGACTGAATCGTCTTCGGGATCGTCTTCCACTTTCGTGACGACGGCGAGCGCGGCGTCGAGGGTGTCGCCGCCGGATTTCAGGATGGCCATGCCGTCATCTAGATGGTGCAGGCCGTTCGCGGAAGAAATGATCAGCGGGCGCGAGCCTTGCGGCGCTTGCGCGGGAGCCGCAGAATCAAGCGCCGGCGTTGCGCCGAAAAGGCGGCTCGTGGTGGCGGCGATGCTGCCGGCGAGCGTCGAAAAGAAGAATTTCCTGCGTGTCCATTTTTCCATTTTTTCTCCCATTCTTGGTCTGCTCGACAAGTCCTGTTACGTCGTCTCCCGAAATCGTGCTCTCGTCCGAGCGGGTCCAGTAAGTCAAAAGAGCCGGCAGGATGCCGGCGCTACAAAAGCCGCGATGCTTGCTTCATGGTTTGAAGCCAACGCTGCGCCAAAGCTCGGCGCAATTGTACATCGTGCCGTTTGTTATGACGGACTCGACCGAGCGAATGTTGTGAATCGCATCGAGCGGGTTTGCGCCGAGAATGATCAGGTCGGCGCGTTTGCCCGCTTCCACGGTGCCGGTTTCTTTGTCGACGCCCATCGCGCGGGCGGGAACGATCGTGGCGGCTTGAATTGCTTCCATCGGCGTGAAGCCTGCCTGGACGTATAGCTCGATTTCGCGATGCAGGCTGTGGCCGGGGACGGCCTGATCGGTTCCGGCGACGATCGGAACTCCGGCGCGGTGGAGAGCGCCAACGATTTGAATGCTCTTCTCGACGAGTTTTTCGATCGTTGGGGACATCGGCGTGGGCGGCGCGTCGAATGAGAGTTCCTCGGCGAGTTCGGGCGCTACTTTTTCAATGCCAGGCTCAAAGCTCGCTGCGTGTTTCGTGGAGTTGGCGGTGTACAGCTCGAAAAGCGCGAGCGTGGGATCGATAACGGTGCCATGTTCCACGAGGAACGCGATGGCCTTTTTGGCTTCGGGAGAATCGAGGTCGACGTCGCCGCTGGCTTTGAGGCGGTCAAGCCTTGTCGCATCGGCGGCGAGCGGCTTGTACATTATTTCCTGAATGTATTCGATGTGATTGATCTGGTCCATACCTGCGTCGACCCCTTGATAGGCGGTGAGGCCCTCGGGGATGTGGCCGGTGACGGACATGCCGAGGCGGTGAGCTTCGGCGGTGACTTCTTTCAGGCGATCGAGCTGCACGGAACTGTAGATCTTAATCTGCTGGAAATTCGCGTCGTGGTAGCGGTCCACCCACATTTTGGCTTGTTCTGGTGTGTCAACACGTTCGACGCCGAGCGAGAGCGGGCCCGTTCCGTCGACGATTCCTGCGAGAAGCATTCGCGGGCCGAGGCCGCGGCCATTCGCGACGGCATCGCGAACTGCAGTGATGAATTCAAATTCATTTCCGACATCGCGAACGGTGGTGGCGCCTGCGGCGAGGTAGATCGGGCCCCATTCCACTTGTTCGAAGTGGGCGTGCATGTCCCAGAGGCCGGGGAGGATTGTTTTTCCGCGCGCGTCGATTTTCGATAGCACCGTGCGGAATTTTCACGAGAGAACGCGGGCCGGCGGCGACGATTCGTCCTTTTTCGATGAGCACGGCAGAATCGGGAACGGGCGCGCTGCCGGTGCCGTCGATCAAGAGGCCGCCGACGATGGCGAGCGTGTCCGCGTGGCTTCCGGAGATTTTTTTCGAGATATCGGCGAGCGCCGCCATGTTATCGGTGCCTGCGATGGCGACAAGTTTTCCGAGCGCGCTTTCGTAGCCATCGCGGATGGCTTCGAAGTGGTCAAATTCAGCGTCGATCGTGACAGCTGCTACGAGATTGCGATTCGAGTCGAACCAGAGAGTTTCGCGTCCCCAGATGAGGCCTTCGACGGTGTAACGCTCGAGGTCTTCATCTTTGGAATTCACGGTGACTGTATCGTGGCCGCGCGGTTCGATTTTCACCCGGCCGGAAGGGAGCGTATCGAGTTCGGCAGGCGAACCGTGCGACGCCCAGTAGCGGACCATTAACATTTGCATCGTTGCCGGAGCATAACCGGCGATGGTGAAAAATTGTTTGGGACGAGGAGCTTCGGTCCACTTGTCGCGATTGCGGAGGCGGATTTTTTCGAGCTGCACTTCGACGGCTTCGTCAATCGTAGTGGGGCGCGCCGATTTGCCCTTGATTTCGAAGGATTGCGGCGTGAGATCGCTGGAAGTGCGGAGAGTGACAGCGAGCGGTACGGCGGTGCCGCGATCGACAAATTTGAAAGTGATTTTTGTGAGGAAGGATTCGCCGTCGCGAGTGGTGTCGAACGTTTCTTCGCCGAGAGGCTGCTCCATTTTGTGGAGTATGAATTTTCCGTGTTCGACGATGGCTGCGGCGGATTGAGTCGCTGCTGGAGCGGGCGATTGGGCTATTGATAGGGGTGCGAAGGAGAGAGCGCAAACGAGGGCCAGCGATGCGAGGGTGATTCTGCTGCGATTCATTCGTCCTCCGGGGAGCGACAGCGGAGGATAGCTGCCAAATGGATTCGTCGCAAGCCGAGAGTCGCGGGGGGTTTGCAAAACGGATGAGAGATGAGATGGCGGCGACATATGGGCCGGAAAGCGAAGGGCGTAGCTCTTCAACAAGCGGCGGGCGGGCGAGTAGCGCGTCTGAGGATCGGGAAGGCTCCAACTGCGGGTTGAAATTCGGCGTGGCGTGGCTCAACATGTCGGTTCGCACGGGGCGTGCGGTGCGGCGCGGTGGGTCGCAAGCGGCCGGCGGAAGCGGCGAAATGGAGAAATTGTGAAACTCAACAAGCGGATGGTGCGAGGAATGGCTTTCTTGGGACTGCTGGCTGCGGTTGCGATGTTGAGCTTGAGCGCTGGGGCGCAGACTGCGCCTGCGCCGCAGAAGACGAAGCCGAAAGTGGCGCACGATGTGGCAGTGGAAGCGATGTTCGCTGTGCGCGGATTTTTGCAGGCAGAGATTTCGCCGGACGGCAAGCGCGTGGCGTGGGTCGAATCGCTGCCGGGAGCGGGCGGTGCGCCGTCACCGAATTCGGCGGTCTATGTGGCGGAGATTGCGGCGCCCTCGTCGCGAAGGCGGATTACCGCGGGAGACGGAAAGGCTGCACATGAAGAGCACGACATCGCGTGGTCGGGCGACAGCAAGCGGATCGCATTTCTTTCCGACGCGTCGAAAATCGGGCAGCTGCAAATGTTCGTTACGGATGCAGCCGGGAGCGGCGCAGCAAGGCAGCTGACCCACCTGAAGGGATTTCTCGCGGGGCCGGGATGGTCGCCGGATGGCAAAACGATCGCGGTGCTTTTCACGGAGAACGCGACACGCGCAGCGGGACCGCTGGTGGCGGAAACACCGGACGAGGGAGTGGTGTCAGAGGAATTTCTGGAGCAGCGGTTGACGTTGGTGGATGCGGCGACGGCGAAGGTGCGGCAGATCTCTCCGAAAGATTTGTACGTGTACGAATTCGACTGGTCGCCGGACGGAAAGCAACTGGCGATCACGGCTGCGCGAGGAAATGGCGACAATAACTGGTACGTGGCGGGACTGTTTTCGATTGAAGCAGCTTCCGGCACGATGCACGACGTGCAGCCGAAACCGGGCATGCAAATTGCGGGGCCGAAGTGGTCGCCGGACGGAAAGGAAATTATTTTCATCGGTGGATTGATGAGCGATGAGCCGATTCCCGGCGGCGACGTGTATTCAAGTCCGGCCGGTGGCGGGACGTCGAAAAATCTAACGTCGGGAGTGAAATGGACGGCGACATCGCTTGGGTGGCTGCCGAACTCGGGCGGAATTCTTGTGACGGGCATCGCAGATGGGCAGGCGTTCGTCTCGCGACTCGATTCGAACGGAACAGCGACTCAAATTTGGACCGGCGCGGAGACGCCAACGCGCGGTGGATTTGTGCCGTACGTGTCACTCGCGAGCGACGGGAAAACTTCCGCAGTGGTGCTCGAGAGTTTTGCCAAAGCGCCCGAGGTATGGACCGGACCGATCGGCGAATGGAAGCAGCTAACACGCGTGAATGCGGCGCTGAAACCGCAGTGGGGCGAGGCGAAAAGTTTGCACTGGACGACGGATATCGGGACGGTGCAAGGCTGGCTGACGTATCCGCGGGACTACGATCCTTCGAAGAAATATCCGTTGGTAGTGTATGTGCACGGCGGGCCTGCGTGGGCGATCACGCCGACGTTTCCGACGCGCTGGCAGTATGCGTTTGGGCTGCCGTCACACGGATATTTTGTGCTGCAGCCGAACCCGCGCGGGAGTTACGGCCAGGGTGAAAAATTCACGCAGGCGAACGTGAAGGATTTCGGGTACGGCGATTACCGCGACATCATGGCGGGAGTGGATGAGGCGATCAAACAAGCGCCCGTCGATCCGGAGCGGCTGGGGATCACGGGCTGGAGCTACGGCGGGTTCATGACGATGTGGGCGGTGACGCAAACGAACCGGTTTCGCGCGGCGGTGTCTGGCGCGGGTCTTTCGAACTTCACGAGCTACTACGGCGAAAATAAAATCGACCAGTGGATGATTCCGTATTTTGGCGCGACGGTGTACGACGATCCGGCGGTGTATGCGAAGAGCTCGCCGATCACTTTCATCAAGAAGGCGAAGACGCCGACGTTGATTGTGGTGGGTGACCGGGACGGAGAATGTCCTTCGCCGCAGTCGTATGAATTCTGGCACGCGCTGAAGACGCTCGGGGTGCCAACGCAGTTTGTGATTTATCCGAACGAGGGGCACATGTTCGCGGATCCGGCGCACAGCCGGGATGTGATTCGAGCGGAGCGTTTCGTGGTTCGGGGAGTATCTGGGAGCGGGGAAGTAGGGCGGGGCGGAGGTGCTCCTTGCGCGCGAGCTACCGAGCGGCTTACTTTGAGATTCTTCCGCCATCCTGCACGGATGCCCTCCCTTCCTGCGTCAGGGCAAGCAGAATGACAGCGCGATCTAGAGGGTTGTCTGCGGCGGCGAGCAGCGGATCGAGAAGGCGGTTCTAAGGCCGATTCTTGCGGTCATTGGGGCTTTCGCCTGTCATTCCGTACAGGAAAATGGACTAGCCCATAATCTGGCCGCGCGTTCTATATGCACCGGCGCGGAGGGACTGTAGCCTTTCCTTAGCGTCCTCGTTGAAGCTGGCGGGGGAAAGGAAGGAGCCGATGTCCCACTGGATAGGAACTACGTCCCCGACCGATGCGGGAATGATCGATTTCAAGGAATGCCTGAAGCATCTACGCGACGGACAAGCAGAGGAAGCTTTGCTGCATGCCCGGCGCGCTCTTGGAGTTGCTCCGAAGAATCCGTTTTATCTTTCGTACACGGGCCTGCTGGCTGCTGTTTCCGAAAAGCGCTTTGGCGATGCGGAATCGCTGTGCCGTGAGGCGCTGGGCATGCGCGTGAACCACGCGCAGCTGTACCTGAATCTGGCTGAGGTGTATCACCAGGCAGGGCGCACGTCGGAAGCAATTGAAACGCTCGAGAAGGGTATGGTTTCGGCGGGCCGGGATTTCCGGATTCGCCGCGCGCTGGAGAGAATTGGCGTGCGACGTCAGCCGGTACTCACGTTCCTGCACCGGAGCCATCCTGTGAACCGGGCGCTGGGGCGATGGCGGCACCAGTTGACTGGTCCTTATAAGGCAGCGTAGGGCGAAGGGCTTGAACAGGGATTCTGAATTCGGTCGGTTGTAATTTGAGCTGACCGGGACGGACGCCTGGCGGGGGTTTCCGTCCCGAGATGCTTGGTTTTGCTTTTAGATTGCCTACCTGAAACTTCTGCTGGAAATTCCTTCCGTATGTGGAGTTGTGTTGGTTTCGTCCTGCGCGGCAAATCAAAATCAAGAGAGGAACTTGGTTGCTCGATCCTGAGCTGATTGTGTGCGTGGCGTGATCTGTGTTGAGGCACAGGCCCTTCGCTCCTCAGGGTAAACAGGAGTGCCTGTGCTACTTGAGGCAAAATCGCGGCGGTTAGCCTTGGCCCAGGGGCAGGAAATATTGGGTGCCTTTTACGGGTTGGCGGAGGCGGCGGAGGAGTTCCTGTAGATCCTGATTGCGCTCGACGAAATCAATTTCCGATGTGTCGACAACGAGAAGGTTTGAGGCGGAGTAGCGGAAGAAAAAATGTTCGTAAGCGTTGGCTACGGCTTCGAGATATTCGGGTGAGATTTCGGTTTCGGAGGGATCGCCTTTTTTTGAGACGCGCTTTTGGAGGATGTCGGGCTTGGCTTGTAGATAGATGACCAGGTCGGGCGTCGGTACAGACGGCGCGAGCATGTCGAAATATCGCTCGTAGAGTTTCAGCTCTTCATTGTCGAGATTGATGTAGGCGAAAATCTTGTCTTTCTCGAAGAGGAAGTCGCTTACGACCGGAACAGCGCTGTCTTCGAGATGCGATTCCATCAGACGGCGATGGCGCTCGTACAGGAAATACATTTGGGCGCGGAAAGCGGCGCCTGCTTTCTCGTTGTAAAACTCGGTGAGAAACGGATTATCTTCGCAATCGAAGATGCGTCGAGCGTGCATTTGCTCGGCGAGAACGCGCGCGAGCGTGGACTTACCAACGCGAATCGGGCCTTCAACGACGATGTAGCGCGGAGGTTTGAACTTGGGGCCGGTCACAGCGCGCGATTATAGCAAAGTCACGCGAAAGGCAGCCTGCGGTGAAACACGAAGGCAGTCTACGAGGTATCACGGCAATGCGATTGTCGGAAAAACGAGCTCCAACTCTCAGCATGCTTGAAGCGGACGCTGAGATTCTTCGACCATCCTGATCGGATGGCCTCAGAATGACAAGCTCGAGGCACGCGGGAAAGCAGTGTTGCGGTCGAGCGAGAGTTAGCATACGGACGCGCGATTGTTTAGAAGGCATCCCGTCCGGCGTGCCTGCGTGACGATGCCGCGTTACCAGCTTCGAGCGATCACGGCGATGATGCGGCCGAGTGCGTCGACGTCGCGCGTGTCGACTACCTCCGCGGGCGAATGGGAATAGCGAAGCGGCCATCCGAGTGCGACGTCAACCGAGCCGAAGCGGACGAAACGCAGAGCCGTCATTGCCGCCGCCTGTGACGCCGAACTGCGCCGGAATCTGATTGGCACGCGCGTGCTTCAGGACTTTTTCGACGAGCGCGTGCGGAACGATGTTGGAATTATCGACGGCGCGAACGACGAAGCCTTTACCGATTTGAGCATCACCGAATCGTTTTGATTCGATCGGCGAATCGGCACTGACGAAGGTGTCGACTGCGAATACGAAATCCGGCTCGCGGCCTTCGGCGGCGAGGCGTTTCGCAATCGCACCAGCTCCTACCAGACCGAGCTCTTCTCCTGTGGACCAGACAAAAGTGACGTCGCGATCTTTGAGCGGGCCGCCGAGTGCCCAGAGAGCCGAAACGAGAGCGGTGTCTCCGACGCGATCGTCAAAACTGCGGCCGTTGGCGCATGAACCTATGAGTGGCCGATAGGCTTTCGGGATCGTGATTGAATCGCCGACTCGGATGCCGAGCTTCGCAACGTCATCCGGGTTTCGAGCGCCAACATCCACACGGATCGATTTGCCGGCATCGGGCGGCCACTGATATTTCGGCATGTCCCAATTCTCGGGCAGCTCGACGATTGCGTCGCGATCTCCCGTGCCGGTGTGAACGAGAGCCGGATGGCCGGAGAAAAAGCTTTGCACCCCGCCGCCTTTCCATTCGACTTCGAGGCGGCCGTCTTTGGCGATGGATTTCACTTCGAAACCAATTTCATCCATATGGGCGACGACGAGGAGGCGAGGCGTTTTCGAACCCGGAGGCGCCGTGCCTACGCGGACAACCAGATTTCCTGCGTCATCGGTTTCGGCGACGGCCCAGGGGGGGAGAAGCGGGCGGATTGTTTCGCGAACGCGCTCTTCGTGATTGCTGACGCCGTAGGCTTCGGTGAGATGTTGCAAGACATCGATGACGGACGAGCCATTGATGGAGCTTTTGGTTTTTCCCGCAGTGGTGGAAGCAAGATCTTGTACGAGCTTGAATTGCGATTTGCCCGATGCCTGGGTGTAGGCTTCGAGCAGCTTTACGACATTGTCGAGATCGGCTGCGTTGATCGTTTCCGCGGGCGTGTCTGCCCATGCAGTGGCGATGCCAAGGTGCGCCCACTTTGAAGGCATCGGAGGCCCAGCAAGATAACTAGGAGGGATGACGGCGGCGGAATAATCCGTAGCGAATGGAATTTTGTTCGTGTCGGCGAGTTGCTTCAGCTCGGCTGGGAAACCGGTGACAGATGCGTTGGCTTCGTCAGCGCCGGCGAGAACGCCGCTGCCTGGTTCTTTGCGCGGAGCGCGACGCAGATTTTCGGTACCTGTGACCGGGCCGCCGGCGAGAAGCTGTCCGACGTAAATCATTTCATCCGGCTGCATCGTGGTAAGGATGCGCTGGAGGCCGCGTGCGCCGGTGCGCTGTTGCACGACGAACGCGAGCGTGAGGGTGCCTTTTATTTTTGCGGGGTCGACATCTGCGAGCAGCTCCAGAAGTGCGGCGGCGCCAAAGCGGTCGCCGACGGCAGCGCCGGCAAATTCGTAACCGCCGAGATTGAAGAGTTGGCGATTCATTGCGATGGGGCTGAGAACATCGATGCCTGCTTTGCGAACATCGTCGGCTGAGGATGCCCCGACGTCGATGTACATTTCGTCGAGGTCGCTCGATTTTGGCGGGTTCACGCGGCCGGGAGCGAGGTGTACGGAAAGGCCGGCTACAACGCCGTCGGTCAACGCGCCGGTTGCGGTGCCAATCTTCACGGGTTGCGCGGAGTACAACTCATTGAACATGGGGGTGAGGCCGTTTTGGGGCAGGCGCTGAACGCGGATGTAGCCATCATCGGTGATGGCGCTGACGACGAAGCCGGGCTCGTCAATTCCAGTGACGAGGAGACGGTGAGGCGAGCCGCTGCCAAGTGTGATGACGACATCGCCAAGATTGTCAACTTCGGGGTGGAATGAGCCGAGGCGCGAAGCGATTTGATCGCCGAGCGTTTTTTCGTAGCCGGAAACCGCCGGAGTTTCCACGAGCGATTTCAGGTTTTCGAAGCGAGGATCCTGCTGACTATTGGCGTGGGTGGATTGTGCGGAAGCGAACCTGGCAAAAACGAAGGGATAGAAAGCAAACAGACAAACGAGTATGACCGTGTAGCGAAGTTTCATTTCAATTCCCCGAGCGTCGCAGAGCGATTTGACGATCAACGTCGCGGATATTCTACATTATTATTTTCGCGCGGACTGATTGTATTACAGAGCGTCAAAGTGTCTATTTCAAATGACGGACTACGATGCGCGGGTGAGTTCGGCGATGATTTCTTCGCGACGGCCGAGGGCTTTACTGTCAACGCTTTTTAATGCGAGGGAAAAAACGAACCACGCGATGACGGCGAGAGCGAGGAAGATTAGGGTTGCGAGCCAAATCCTGCCGTAGGCGCGCGCGACAATCAATGTGAGAGCAGCGAGGCCAAGCACGACAATTTGAACGCCGAAGCTCGCAAAAACCGTGGTGTTGGATGCTCGCTGCCGGCCAAACGTGCCGTAGTCAACTTTCTTCGGCGAAGAGATTGAGAGAAAATTGCCGGCGGCGAGATTCACAGGCAAGGCAAACAAAAGTCCTGCGATGGTGGCAAGAGCGATAGCAGCGGCCGGAGGTTGAAACATCAGGGAAGCGCCCATCCACACGAGAATTGTCTCGATGGCGAGAATGCCGGAATGCGCCATGTTTTTTGCGGCCATCACGGAACGAAATCGCACGGGCGCCGTAAAAAAGAGCTGGATGCCTCCACCGTCGGCTCCAAGGCTGTTATAGACAAGGTTCGTCAGGATCAACAGGGCGTAGGCGGCGCCGACGGGAAATGCCATATCGGAGGCGCGGCCCAGCAAGGAGCCGGAAGATTTTCCGGAGGTCGAGGGAGTGAGCCGGAAAATGAAGAGGATAAAGACCGGCATGATCAGGGTGAATATCATCGGTCCGCTGCGAGAGAGGTAGCGTATTTCCTTTTCGAAAATCGCCGTGACCGCTCCGGGAATTCCGGGGAAAGTCCATCCGAGCCGTTCGGTCTTCTGCAGCCGCGAAGAATTCACAGCAATCGGAGCTTCGCTCAAATTTTCACCGTGGAACTGCGCGCGCAACCGGATGGCCAACAGCCAGAAAACCGCAACACCGTATGCGCAGAGCAGCCCGAGGGCAGCGATACCGATTTTGAAATCCCAACGGTCGACGCTGGCGATTGCTTCGGCGGCGAGGCCGGGAGGCAGCAGGCGCTGCAGCGGAAGGATTCGATGTGCCAGTTGCAAAGCTTCCGGGTGCGAATGATTTCCGTACCGGTTGATCATCGGGCCAATCAGCTGGAAGCTGATCATGAACAGTAAAAAAAGCACGCCGAGAATCTCGCGTGTGCGGCGCTGGGCGAGCCAGCGTTCCACCCAGGAAAAAATCGTACGAGCGATGAGGATATTCAGCGCTGCGAACGCTACCAGGACAACCGCGGACCACAGGAAAAGGCCAGGCGCAGCAATTCCAATCCCGACAGCAACGCCGAAGAGCCAAAGCGAGCCCATGGCGGTGGCCGGTTCGAGCGAACCATAGACAACGCGGATCAGAAAGAACGCGGGAAAACTGAGCGGAAAGCGAAGCAGGTTCGACGAATCGAAATTCTCGGTGAATGCAGTGGCGACGACGGGGAAAAGCTGCCAGAACATGAAAATGGGCCACAGGATCGCCGCAAGCCACTCGGCATTTCCGTGCGAGATCACATACCAGGCGCCGCCGCCCGACGCGATCAAACCGCCGATTCCGCCGAGGGCAAATCCAATGCTAATGAAGATATGAGAGACGAGTTCGAGGCGCCCGCGAAGCGTTCGAAGCGAATTGACGAACAGCTGCCATCGGACGGTGGCGACGGCGGCGAGCTGCGCGCGCGTGCTGGAGGCGAGCGTCAGCTCAACCACGAGAGTTCCTGATCGGCGGGGTGGGTGCCGCCCACGATGCGGAGGAAAATTTCCTCGAGCGTCAGCCTTTCGCCCGGCTCGTAGGCGGATCCGGCATCGTGAGAAGGATCGCTCGCCGGGAGAGCGGCAGCGGCTTGCGCTTCGACCCCGGCTCGAAGCTCGTCGAGCGAGCCCTGCGCGACAAGACGTCCGCGGTGGATGATCGCGAGATGGCTGCAAAGACGTTCGACGATTTCGAGGACGTGAGAAGTAAGAAAAATCGTTGCGCCTCGCGAGATCATTCGCTGGAGCATTGCTTTTAGAGTTCCGGACGCGATTGCATCGACACCTTCAAACGGCTCATCGAGAAAAAGGATTTTAGGGCCATGGATCACCGCAGCGGCCATTGCGAGCTTTTTTTGCATGCCGTGCGAGTAGTCGGTGACGAGTTTTTTCGGCTGGTCGGCCAGCTGCATGAATTCGAGGAGTTCGGTGGTGCGTTTCGCAGCGGTTTGGCGATCGAGGCCGTACATTCGACCGACAAAATTAAGATATTCCGCACCGGTGAGACGTCCGAAGAGGGCCATGCCCTCAGGGACCACTCCGATCTGGCGTTTCACGTCGATCGCATCGCCGACGACGTCGAGACCGAGAATTTGTATTTGCCCGGCGGTGGGAGCAAGGAGTCCCGTGAGCATCTTGATGGTAGTAGATTTTCCGGCGCCGTTAGGGCCTAGAAACCCAAAAAATTGGCCTGGAGCGACGCGCAAATTTACATCCTGCACGGCAACCAGTTCGCCAAAACGGCGCGTCAAACCGTCGGTGGAAATCGCGGCATCCATTGGATTTTTGACTCTAGCACAGAGGTTGAGAAGTCCGGAAACGAGGTTCGATGAAGGTACGGCCCAGCATCGCCAAGGAATTGACTTTGCATGACGCGGCACAATTCGCGTGGCAAGTGAACGACATGTCACTACGCATTACAGTATCTTAACTTTCGGCGGAAACGTGTACCATTACGCTGAAGAAACCGCGACCAGAAGATTTTGGGGCAAGCCGAGATAGCGGACCGTGCCATCCGCGCCGGATCGGAATTGAGAATCAGGCCCGAGATTGGCGAGAACCAACTGTACGGAGTGGGGACTACTCGTGTCCGCTGCGACATGCTGTGGTGAAACCAGGCCTCCGATAAATGAGTGAGGAGAACCACGTGAGGCTTGGGCGATGGCGGCTGGTTGTGGCGGTCGGGCTTGTGTTTTTCAGTTCGCCGCGCGCCACGCATTCGCAAACCTGGGCCGAGATTTCCAAACGCGATATTTTTCAGGCTTCAGTACATTGCGATAGCGGTGCCGCAAGAAGCAGTCGTCGCATTCAAAGCGATCGGTCATTCGCGGCTGCGGCTCGTGCGGTCACTGCTTGTCTGAGCCGGAGTGTGCCTTCCGCCAAGAAGCACGATCGATTCTCCGGATATTATCTGCAGCCGTGTGGCGAAATTACCGGGCGGTGCGCCAACGTCGATGCGCGGACGTATGATGGCATCACGGGAGAGCTACCTTTTGTAAACCGGGACTTTTTTGCTTTGCCCTCCCAGTCGCAATACGACTCATTTTGGCCTGAGTTCACAAGCCCCTCTCGTCGGGATCGAACGGACGGCGAGAGCGACGATCCGTCCAGTTCATCGAAGGCGGCGCATGAGGGATTTCACTGGTGGCCTGCCCTGCAGCAGTCGTTCAACTTTTTGGTATTTGAGCACGCCGTTCGAATCGCGTCCGATCCGTTTCTTCGGTACCTGCTGTGGCACAAACCGTTCTGGCGGGACTATTCGATTTCCACCAAACATTTCAACTTCGATCGATGGGGCGATGGTGACGATTTCCTAGTGAATTACATCGGACATCCGTTGCAGGGAGCGGTGACGGGGAATATCGAAATCGTGAATGACCCGAAAGGACGGAGCCTCACGTTCGGACGGTCGAAAGCGTATTGGATGAGCCGGCTGAGAGCGATGGCGTGGTCGGCGGTGTACAGCGCGCAGTTCGAAGCCGGGCCGATGTTGAGCGAAGCTGCTATCGGGAGTGAAGGCGGGTACTCTTACAGGAAGGGCTGCGATCCGGATATTACTTGCGAACACCCGAGCAACAATCCGATCACGAATAATACAGGGTGGGTTGATTTTGTGGTGACTCCGGTGGTTGGCACTGGCTGGATCGTGATGGAAGACGCCATCGAAACTGAGATCGTCGATCGATTGGCGAATGGCGATACTGGACTGGGATGGAAGCTGCTGCGGGCGGGATTGAGTCCGGGCCATGTGATGGCGAATTTCATGGCGGGCAAGGTACCCTGGTATCGCTACCGGATCGACGGCCCCGACGGAGGATCGATTTTCGGCCGTAAATACACGGAGCGGCCAAAATTTTCGTGGGAAAACGTGGAACGATGGGAACTCGGCGGACACTATTCATTTCTGAGTCTGCCGATGGATTGGGAAGGCTGCACGAAATGTCGCGTGAATAATTCCGGATTCGGAATCAATCTCGCCTACCGGATTACAAATCATTTATGGATTGACTCAGATACCAATTTTTTTCCAGGCTCAGGAAACTTTGGGGAGAAAGGGCACACGATCCAAGGCTTATATGGTCCGCGATACGGATTCACAGGAAAATCGTGGTCGTTGTATCTGAAGGTACGGCCTGGATTCATCTACTACGACAAAACGCTGACAGCGGACAGCGGAGTTGACTTCACGTCGGCGACACGATTCGCGTTCGATGTCGGTCCGGTGTTTGAGTGGCATACGTCGCCACATTCGGCGATTCGAATCGACGCAGGAGCGACTGTGGTGCGATACCTCACAGGAATCGTGGACCCAAGGCAGCCGCAAAAAAGCGTGATCTCGACCGACTATATTGTGTCGCAAGGCAACTTTCAAATCGGAACGGGATATACGTACCGCTTCTAAGCATCCCAATAGCGATTGTTTCCCTCACTTAAGTGGCGCGACGAGGTCAAAACGGTCGAGGTTCATCACTTTGTTCCAGGCCGCGACGAAGTCCTGGACAAACTTACCGTGCGCGTCGGAGCTTCCATAAACCTCTGAGAGCGCCCGGAGTTGCGCGTTCGAACCGAAAATGAGGTCGGCTCGCGTTGCGGTCCACCTGACTTCCCCAGTCTTGCGATCTCGGCCTTCAAACGTGTGATTCGCATCTGAGGTCGCTTTCCACACGGTGCGCATATCGAGCAGGTTGATGAAAAAGTCGTTGGTCAGCGCCTCGGGCTTTTTGGTAAAGACGCCGAACCTGGTTTGCCCGAAGTTGGTATTCAGCACCCGCATGCCACCGATCAGCACCGTCAATTCTGGAGCGGTCAGCGTGAGCAGTTGCGCTTTGTCCAGAAGTTCCACCTCGGCTGTCGCTTCCGCGTTTCCGTTTCCGTTTGCGTAGGAGCGGAAGCCGTCCGCGGCCGGTTCGAGCACCGCGAAGGAATGCACATCGGTTTGCTCCTGAGAAGCGTCCATGCGCCCGGGGCTGAATGGAACGGTGACGGTGATGCCGGCGTTTTTCGCGGCCTTCTCGAGGCCTGCGCAACCAGCGAGGACGATCAAATCGGCCAGCGAGATTTTCTTGCCGCCGGACTTCGTCGAGTCTTGCGATCCGTTGAAGTCACTCTGAATCTTTTCGAGCGCCTTCAGCACCTTCTGCAGCTGCTCTGGCTGATTCGCCTTCCAATCCTTCTGTGGGGCAAGGCGGATGCGCGCGCCATTTGCGCCGCCACGCTTGTCGGATCCGCGGTACGTGGAGGCCGACGCCCAGGCAGTAGAGACGAGTTGCGAGACCGTTAACCCCGAGGCAAGAATTTTCTCCTTGAGCGAGGCGACATCCCGATCATCGACCAACGCATGATTCACCGCTGGGACGGGGTCCTGCCAGAGGAGTTCTTCCTTCGGAACTTCCGGACCGAGGTAGCGAGCGCGAGGTCCCATGTCGCGGTGAGTGAGCTTGAACCATGCACGAGCAAAGGCATCCGCAAGCAAAGCCGGATTCTCATAGAAGCGTCGGGAGATTTTTTCGTAGACGGGATCGAAACGCAAAGAGAGATCGGTGGTGAGCATAGCCGGCGCGTGGCGCTTAGAGGGATCGTGCGCATCAGGTACGGAATGGGCCCCTGCGTTTCCCTTCGGCTTCCACTGGTGTGCGCCACCCGGACTTTTCGTCAGTTCCCACTCGTATTTGAAAAGGTGGTCGAAGAAATCGTTACTCCATTTTGTGGGCGTGCTGGTCCATGTTACTTCGAGGCCGCTAGTGATTGCGTCGCCTGCGATGCCAGAGGCGTAGGCATTCGTCCAGCCAAGGCCCTGCTCTTCGATCGGCGAGCCTTCCGGTTCGGCCCCGACGTGTTGTTTTGCGGGGCCGGCGCCGTGAGTTTTTCCGAAGGTGTGGCCGCCTGCAATTAAAGCAACAGTTTCTTCATCGTTCATCGCCATGCGGGCAAAAGTTTCGCGGATGTCTTTCGCTGCTTTGAGTGGATCGGGAACACCCTCGGGGCCTTCAGGATTCACGTAGATGAGACCCATGGTGGTTGCGCCGAATGGATTGGCGAGATCGCGTTCACCCGAATAGCGTTTGTCGGTCCCCATCCAGGTGGATTCAAGTCCCCAATTCACGTCGAGGTCTGGTTCCCAGACGTCGGGGCGTCCGCCGGCGAAGCCAAACGTTTTGAAGCCCATCGTTTCGAGCGCGACATTGCCGGCGAGAATCATCAGATCGGCCCAGGAAATTTTCTTGCCGTATTTCTGTTTGATTGGCCAGAGAAGACGGCGAGCTCGATCCAGGTTGACGTTGTCCGGCCAGCTATTGAGCGGAGCGAAACGCTGCTGACCTCTGCCGCCGCCTCCGCGACCGTCGCCAATGCGATACGTACCGGCGCTGTGCCACGCCATGCGAATAAATAGCGGACCGTAGTGGCCGAAATCCGCAGGCCACCAGTCCTGAGAGTCTGTCATCAATGCCGCGAGGTCTTTCTTCAGGGACGGGTAGTCGAGGCTCTTGAACTCCTCGGCGTAATTAAAATTTTTGCCCATGGGATCGGACAGCGTTGAATGCTGATGCAGCAGATTGAGATTCAACTGGTTCGGCCACCAGTCACGGTTGGTCGTGTTGGCGCTGCTGCTATGATGGAAAGGGCACTTCGCTTCGGCTGACATGCGTAATCTCCTCCAATATTTCGACTCAAGGAATGAGACCGTTCAAATTCGCGCGGCGATCTCGACGGACTTAGGGTAGCATCGGATGAGGAGATAGTTCCAATACCAAAATCCCATTCTAGGTATAGGCAAACCCTATGGAAATTCACCAACTCCGGTATGTTTGCGCCATCGCGGACACAGGCAACTTCAGTCGCGCCGCTGAGCGATGCCGGATTGCCCAGCCGTCGCTCTCACAGCAGGTCTTGAAACTCGAGGAAGACCTCGGCGCGAAGCTATTTGACCGCCTTGGGCGCAGCGTTCGCCTTACCGAAGCCGGTCGCGCTTTTATTACGCACGCCCGCACGGTTCTGGAGCAGATCGAGGTGGCGCGGCTGAGCGTGGCCGACAAAAACGCAGACCTTCGCGGCAGCGTAGCCGTGGGTGTGATTCCGACGGTTGCACCCTATCTGATTCCGAGTTATGCGGCGGCTTTTGCCAAGAAGTACGCCGACGCCAAACTGCGCATCGTCGAAGAAAAAACATCGGTACTGGTAGAAGGCCTGCGGGACCTCTCCATTGATGTAGCGATTCTTGCTCTCCCATTGCGCCACAAGGACCTGGAGTTGTTTCCTATCCGCACGGAGCCTATCTTCGCTGTGATGAGAAGAGATCATCCACGCGCCTCCGCAGCATCGCTGGCCCTGAAAGATCTTCGCGGAGAATCGTTCGTCATGTTGCGGGACGGCCACTGTTTCCGGGATCTCAGCCTAGCGACCTGCACCCGCGCCCACGTGACACCACACATTGCGTTTGAAAGCGGCCAGTTCAGCAGCCTCTTGGGAATGGTTGCGGCCGGTGTGGGCGTCTCGCTCATCCCTGAAATGGCGATCGACCGCAACGTGGGCTGCCGTTATGTGCGGCTCAGTGACGCTCAAGCGACCCGGACGATCGTTGTCGCGGTTTTGCGCGGGCGCAGTTTCAATCGCGTCCAACGGGCTTTTGTGTCTGGAATGAAGGGCAGAGCGACGGAAGCCCGCCGCGGAAAAACGAATGGCGCGAATCGTTACACGCGAAGCTAACGATCAGGTTGCGGCGAACGGCATGGATCCTGAGTGCTAGCAGTTATAAAAGCTTCGCGTAATCCGCTTTGACTCCCCTGAGGATGGGTGCGTGTCTTTTAATTCTTAGACGTGGTCCTTTTCCAACCACCTAGGGAAATCCCTAGTTTCCAATAGGGTCGGGACGGAGTAACTCTAGCTACATGGGATTCACCCTCCCCGGTAGGGTGTGACGCGGAGATGCGATGCCAAGGGCTGGGAACACTGCATCCCGCGCGGCGCCAGCACACCGGCGATACAGCGAGAGCAATGGTGCTCGGGTAGGACGACAATGGAAATGAAGCGCGTGTACGCAATGGAAATGTCGTGCGCGATTTGCGGCGAACGAACGGAGCAAGTGTATGATTTGCAGCTGTCCGGCGACGAAGTAGCGCTGGCGCGGTTGGGGCTTTGCGATAATGACAAAACTGCGCTCGAAGGTCTGCCTTCCGAAGAACGCAACACGAAGCTCATTGAGGCAATGCGCCGAGCTAATTTCAAGCCGGTATCATTTCCGGGCGAAAAACCGGAGTAGATATCTGCCACCGTTTCCATCACGGCGATCTGCACACATGTGACCAACACTCTCTGATAGTTGAGGAGTCGTAGTCTTGTGCCGGATCAAAGCTGAAACGTACGAGCATATTTCGAAAGCTGCTACCATTGTCCAAGCCCAGCAAGTACATCGGCAAACCTGGTGAGGGTGAATTTGCGAAAACCACTGGGAACTTCAAAAAGGGTCGTAGGCTGCGTCCCTTGTTTCGCGTTTTGCAATTCATATCCAGACTGGACGCCCGATTTCGAACTCCGCAAAACCTTTACGATGAAATTTAGTTCCGGATCAAACCAGAGAGAACCGTATCCTCCCTCTGTTGTCGTCGCGTCCCACTTCTGCGTCTGTCGACCGTCGAGGGTGTCTTGTCCTGCGCTCTTGCATCGTAGAGTAATTCCGCGCCGGTCCGCCTCTGACACCCAGTCGTTGCAGGGATATTTCGCGGTGTAGGGTCTGAACATCCAAGCCCCGCTATAGAATGGCGTTCCTGCCGACCCCTCAATTTGTAAATATAGATTTGCTTGCGGAACAAGCAGGTATATGAGCTGGTGATCAAAGTCGATGAGGATTGAGCCAATTCCGCTAGGGTCATCCCCCTGTTTCGGAAGATCGAAGCGTGCCCGCATGTTCCCGACAAAGAGTTTCAGGGTTTGCGTTCGTCCAGTGCCATCCGATACCCGCATGTCGGCTGAAAATTCGACCTTCTGCGCTAAAGTCGATACCGCTGACAGCAAGCACAACGAAATGGATGCGAGTCCTCGAGTGAAAGCCTTCATTTGCGCTCCTTCTTCGTTCCGAAGCAAAGCTCTTGGCCAGGTCTACGCGAGCACGCGGGTAACATACTTGCCGTCAACCATTTCCTGCGGGCGAACTGAAGCTGCTACCGTTCACGCTCCGAAAGCACGGCAAGAATAGGATTGGCTCGACACGAGCACAACTAGGGAATTCCCTAGGAATATCAGGTGCGGCGGCGATGACCGGTTGCATAATCTCTATTGGAAGTCAGTCTTGATGAATTCGGTTATTGGACATTGAGATTCCGATAGGTGTTGCGAACAGGGAATCGCGCCGCCGGGGTTCTTCACCGGGCTGGTCTGAGCACTTACAACCGCGAGAGAGCAACAATCGAGAATCATAGGCGGAGGTTGCGTACGAGCGCTACCGGCAACGCACGCGACAGGTAATGAACTGGCGCAACTGCGCGCATAGCCAGGTTCGTCAGCGTACCCATTTCTGGAAACATTTCACAGTACGGCGAACAGGCGACAAGGGTGTAGTATGGTTTTGTTTTCGAGGGCAAACACAGAAATTTCCGCGCGCGGCGAATTACACGGAAGTTGAAAAGAAAATGCCGGCTCCACGGTTCCCCGTTCATCCGCCTGGGTCCTGTCGTTCGGAGGTTCCCAATGATCTTTCATGCAACACGAAAGATAAGCGGTCTCGCCATTGCAATCTGCTTTGCACTTGCGCCCGCAATCTCTCGCGCCCAGGAGTCGCACGTTCCTCATTGGAGCTATGAAGGCAAGGAGGACCCCACACACTGGGGAACGCTCGATCCGTCGTACGCCACTTGCAGGATGGGCCACAGCCAGTCTCCCATCGACATCAGTCACCCCAAGATCGCCGAGCTACCTGAGCTCAAGTTCGATTACAAGGCCGTCCCTCTCAGCATCATCAACAATGGCCACACCATTATGGTCAATTACGCAGCGGGCAGTACGCTTGCTGTCGGGAACAAGACCTATACCCTCAAACAATTTCATTTCCACCATCCCAGCGAAGAGTACATCAACGGGAATGGCTACGACATGGTTGCACACCTCGTCCACGCTGACGCGGACGGCCACCTTGCTGTCGTGGCCATCCTGTTCAGGGCCGGAGTTTCCAATCGCCTTTTGGAAACTCTCTGGAAGAATATTCCGCCAGAGAAAAACAAAACCGTTGAGGTTTCTACCGTCACTGTGAATGTTGAAGAACTCATGCCGCCTCAACGCGGCTACTACACCTACAGCGGCTCGCTCACCACGCCGCCCTGTACGGAGGGAGTCACCTGGTACGTATTGAAATCTCCATCGAGCCTCTCCAACGAACAATTAGCGATCATCACGAAGCTGTATCCACACGATAATCGCCCTATACAGAAGCTCAACCATCGCGAAGTGCTCGAATCCAAATAGATTTCGCGCGAGGAGCCATTAGCAAATCGGTATCATCCCTTTCCGTGATTTCCGTATTTTCAGTGAAGAGCTGAAGTTCAGACTGCAGGATAAGGATTCAGGCAGATTTTTCATACGGGCCGGCGCTTCAGTTCCCCACAAGCCGGGGCAAGGACGAGGTGAGCAAACATTATCAAACCAAGTGCGAAATGGTGGAGTCGCTTGCCTTAACCACAATCCCCTTAATACCTTTGCGGGCCTTGATACACGAGGGCCACCCGCTACGGTTTCCGCACCAGGCCGATGGCGGGGACTATTGGTTCGAGATACGGTCAATCACCAGCAGCGGAAGTTGAGACCTGTAAACGGAGATAAAGCAACAGGCCGATAAAGATCAACAGACCTCCAATCGCCACAAAGACGATGAAGGCGATTGGGGTGGCCCAGATCAAACAGATCGCTTCAATCAAGAGGCCGATTGCGAGACAGACGCCGGCAAGCCGCAACTGTTTTTCAGAACGACTTGTGCTCAACATCAGGTGCCTCTCTTCCAGAATTTTGCCTCTTTCAGATGCGCGAGATCGTGGGCTGTGTCGTGGCAACCAACGGAGAGGCATGAAAGTTGATTGGATTTGAGCGCAGGGAGCGTGGCCGGATCGGCGTTGTGTACCACCCCTTCTTCGAACGACCGAGCTCCGAGATGACAATGCAGACATTCTCGATTGCTGTAGGGCTCGTACAGCTTGATGTCCGCTGGGGCGGGAGGCGTTCCCAAATAGTAGATGAAGACGTGCTTTAGTCCGTACAACTTTACTTTGAGGCCGCCGAACATAGCGTACTGCGTGTGGCAGGAATAGCAGGCTTCGTCGGCAGGCACGCGGTGATTTTGAAAATGTGAGGCGGGAAGATGGGTGGGGTCGTCGACGAGCAGGCTCTTGCCGTAGTCTTCCATCGTGTGGCAGGACAAACAGAAAGCGGTGGTTTTGGATCGTCCCATTTCGCTCGAAAAACCCAAGAGGCCGCAAAAGATCGGGAGGCAAAACATGGCTATGAAGGCGAGAATTTTCCCGCCGCGGCCCGCCACGAAGTCAGGGTAGGCCACCAGTACCCCGATCACTACGGCATTAAACAAAACCAGACCGACAATCAGAGCAGTCGCGTGAGGCATTGGTCCGTATCCATAGTTAGGATGGGCTGTTTATTCAGCAGCCTGCTACACCGTGTTGAGATTATTTCTTGGCATACGATCGAATGTAAGCGACGAGGTCCTTGATCTGATCGGGCTTCAAGCTTTTCCCGTACGCCGGCATCTTGCCTTTACCGTTCGTGGTAATGGAAGTGAGCTCGGCGTCGCTCATGTTCTGGACTGCTGCAGAGGCAAGATCCTGGGTCTTGAGCGCAGCCTTACCCTTTCCGTCAGCCCCGTGGCAGGCGGCACACTTTGCCTTGTAGATTTTCTCCCCGCTTGCGGCATCTTGAGCGCGTGAGACGGACACGGCCAGACACAACATTGCTGCAATTGCGATAGTTGGCAGAAGTTTCATTACTTCCTCCTTTGTTTGTTCCTTCGCACGAAGCTCGCTTCGTGCCAGTATCCGATACAGAGCACGCTCACATCTCGTCGTGGTTCTAAAAACCGAATCGGACTGACAGCGTGATCAGGTTGCCGCGGAAATTGCGAGGCGCAAATAAATCCTGATACGAGCCGTTCGAATCTTCGTGATATCCGTAATAGTCCCAGCGAGCCCGTCCGGTCCAATGTTTTGCAAAATGATAAGCGACGGACCCATACGGCTGATACCAATCCGAGTTCAGCGCCCCCGTCGGCAGTGTGGCCATCGGGCTCAGTGGATTCAGGTTTAATTCGCCGCCGCTCACGCCCGACAAGTTTGCTCCCAATTCAACCGACAAACGGTTCACCGGAGTCCAGAGCACGTCGATGAAGCCGGTGTTGATGGAGCTGTGATAGGGCGAGAACTGCTGTAGCAATCCGGATAAGCCCGGGCAAGCGGGCAGTCCCGGCTGCGCCTGACTGCTGGTAAAGCAGATGAAAAGCTCCGAAGCAATGTTGGTGTAGTTATAACCGAACTGCGCGGAAAGCTTTTGCGTCGGTGTGACCGATAAGGAGAATCCACCGTTGCGGTTGTGCTGTGCGCCATTCACGTTGGCAATCGGGTTCTGGCCTTCCGAGGTCCGAAAATAGGCGTTGAGATTCAGCCAGGTATTTACACGATATCGCGCTCTTGCTCGATATTCCTGATAGTTCTTCGGGCTCAGATGCGTGAATGTGGTGTCTGCAGTTCCAAAATCCGCGTCGAGGTTTATGCTCAAGTGCGGGACGGGTTTCAGCCACAAACCCAACACCGCCGAATTCGAGTTAATATCAGTCAAATTGGCTGGTGCGAACGTTGGGTCCGGCGTCTGAAAAGAAATCGAACCATCAGCATTCTGTGTGCAGCCCAGGGGAAGGACTCCGTCAGCCAAAGCGCAGTTTTTCCGCGCGGCATTGTCGGGGAAATAAATCAAGTCCTGCGAATTGTTGAAATCATCCGCGATCACCCGGTGCGTGAATCGGTAACCGAAATAAGCCCCCGCTTTTGGCGAAATTTGTAACTGGCCCTCGATCAGATTCGTGATGATCTGTTGCTTTAGGAAGTTGTTGTCGAGGTTCACCAGAATATCCGGGCCGGAACTGGTGGTGTGCGTCGGTGTGCCGTTCGCGAGACCCGGCGGCGCGACGCAGGATGTGCTAGGCAGCGTCGCAGTCGGCTGAAAGACGGCCGCCTGAACGAGCAAGCTCGTGGAGAACAGCGAGCATTGCGTGGACGTGTAGTTCGCGGGCTCATTCCAGTTTCCGTAGTGAAAGGAATCCACGAGGCTGAAGTTGTGCGTGATCTTCCACGTTGTCCCCAAATCGCCGTAGGCAGCTACGTGTTGGCCTCGTATCGGCCCGGACTCCACATAGTTCGAGAGATTACTCTTTGAGACGCGGCCGTCGAACGACTGCTGGTAGTCAGATACGTTGAGGTCACCGCCCGTGTAGCTGAACCTTCCAGCAATCTGTACCGATGCAATGGGATTGGATTGCAAACTGATCTGCTCGGTGGGCGCATTCGTGCGCGAGCGCCAGTGCGAGTGGTAGTCATAGAAGGCGTTGCAGGTTGGGGTGACGAGTCCGCCCGGTTGGAATGCCGGACTACAAGGCGGGCCGTTCCAGGAAATACCAAGGTCGACAGGAGGAAATCCAGCTCCGACGTTGAATTGCTGGTTCTGGTCGGTCGCAGTGGGGTCCGTCTTGTAGTAGCTCCAAATCTGGTCATAGCTGATGTTCGTGTGCGGCAGGAACCGGAAGTCCACACCAAGTCGGTACTGCGTCATGGTTGCGGAAAGATCCTGAAGCAAAAATTGCTCCGTACCCTCGTGGATGTCCGAGGTAGCCGGGCCAACATTGGTGATGTGATTGTAGCCGAGGCGGAATCGGATTTTCGAGTCGGGCAGGATTGTGAGGTTATAGTTCTGCATGTTCCGGCGCGTATTAAACGAGTTCGGAGATGTACCAACGATCTGCGTATTCGCGAGATTGGCGGGCGCGTTGGCTACCGGATTGAATCCCGCCGGAGCGTTTGCTGGAGGTGGCGCGGGATTAAATGGGTTGCCAAGCGGAGAGTAATCCCAGTAATTCTCATCGTGCCGGAACATCGCGTCGAACATATACCATTTGTTCTTGTTGATACGCAGGACGCTGACGACGTTGGGATCGCCGCCGTAGCCGAAGTTGCTGAAGTACAGTCGATCGAAAATAGTGCCGCGCTGATCGAGCGAACGCATTTCGGTTGTGAAATCCAGCAAGCGCGGGCCGTCTCGCAAGTTCACCATGGTGTCGTAAGTCTGCAAATCGCCGGAGATGCTTGTAATGCGTCCGCCAAATTCGATCGATTGCTTGACGTTGTAATTCCCCTGGTCGATGCCTTTTTCCTCGTCGGTTTGTTGCGCAAAAGCGCTGGTCGCCGCAAACAAAATAAGCAGAGTGAAGGAACCGACGAAACACCTAAATCTCTTCAGGCCCAACCACAGTTTGTTGTTGCGTGTGTTTTTCATCGTCATCTCCGTCATGGCGTGAAGAACACGCTGCTGGTGTTGGAGCCGTGGACGGCGACATGGCACAGCGTACACGACTGATATTTCGTGGATTGATTGTGGAAGGTAGGCGTTCCCGGCGGACCAATATCATCGGGCAGCGCGTGGCAGCTGAGGCACAACAAGTTGACTTGATTTAGTTTGAGCAGCCGCTGATTCGTCGAACCATGCGGCGAGTGGCAGATCGCACAGCCTTCCACCTTCGCTTCGTGCTGATACACAAACGGCCCCTGCTTCTCGCTGTGGCACTTGAAACAAACCTCGTCGCCGGAGGCATTCGTGCGTAGTTGCTTGGGGCTGAACGTGCCATGGGGGCTATGGCAATCGTTGCATGAGATCAAGCCCTCATTCACACGGTGGTGGAACGGCCGTGCGAATTCCGCGCGCACATCCATGTGGCACGTGTAACAGAGCTGAGGCGATTTCGCCTTCATGAGGAACTGACTTTCCTTGGCATGGTGAGGAGAGTGGCAATCAATGCAGGCGACGCCGTTGGCCAGGTGCATTGAGCGGTCATAATTCCCGTGCTCTTCGGTGTACTGATGGCAGCGCAGGCAGCGCGCGCTGGTCTCTTGCGGCGAGGAATCCTTAAAGGTATAGATTTTGGTCTTATCGCCTCCGCCATCTACGTGCTCTTTCCCTGGCCCATGGCAAGCCTCACAGCCGTGCCATTCCACGCCTTTATGTGCGTCAAGTTTGGCATCCATTTCGGTGGAGGAGTGAGCGGTAGTGGCGAAATTCGTATAGATCTCTTCGTGACAGGTCTTGCAGGTGTCGGAACCTACGTAGAGTGTTGGATCCGTCGGCGCGACATATGATTTGGCCTGCTTGGAGGACTTGGTCTGCTGAGCAGCTTTCTTTTTGTCGGCAGAATAAGCAAACGGAACTGCCAACGCTGGAATCAGTACCGCCAAGAGATAAGAAATGGAAAGCCGCTGCCGAAACTTCATAGAAGTCCTCTGACTACCGGTGGACAAACCCCGTGTCCACGCGAATCACATTGCGTCCGCCTTCTGTCGGACGCCAATAGATCCTCGAGTGCTCGAACTTCCCGACAGTCAAGATATTTGGAAGAGTTTCTGATGTCGACTAGGGGTTTCCCTAGTAGCGATCGGGCAGGCTGAACCCATATCTTCCAGCGGTGAGTGGTCGCCGGAGAGGCGGGTAGTTTGCCAAACCGGGCGTTTCAGCACTGAACTCTCCGCGCGACCGAAGACGTTTCGCGGGCTCCTTTGACACCGCGATTGTTCCCGAAAATCCAGAACCATGAAATTCGGAGCGTCCCTTGGGTCCGAACAAGACTGAAGAACTTGGAATGAATAAAAGGATTGGAAACACTGCGTGTGAGTCACCAAAGACTCTTACACGGGTTACGCGGAGAGAGTGGTTTAAGACGGCCGCTGGTGGTTGCGCCGGGCTGGCGCTAGGTGGCCTTGTTGACGTGGCGGCTGTGCAAGGTCAGACGCAAAAACTGAAGCTCTCCGAAGTTAGCGAGTTCACTACCTCCTGCAATTTTTGCTCCTGCGGCTGTGGCATGGTCGCCTCCGTACGCGAAGGGAAGCTGATTACCATGGAGGGAGACTTCGACCACATAGTGAATCGTGGATCCCTGTGCGTGAAGGGCATATCCATGTTTGCGACTCACGCCTCTCCGAACCGTCTCAAGACGCCTCGCTATCGTGCACCCGGCAGCGACCATTGGGAGGACATTTCCTGGGACGACGCAATCACGCGGATCGCGCAGAAGATTCGGAAAACGCGCGACGCGACCTGGATCGCCACTGAAAAGGTCGGAGACAAAGAGGTTCCAGTCAATCGTACGGATGCGATTGGCTTCCTCGGCGGCGCGCAGAACACGAACGAGGAGTGTTACCTCTTTCAGAAGGCGGCCCGGCTGCTGGGCCTGGCTTACGTCGAGCACCAGGCTCGACTTTGACACAGCCCCACGGTCCCCGGTCTGGGGGCCTCATTCGGAAGGGGGGCGATGACCAACCACTGGGTCGATCTCCAGAACTGCAAGACGATCCTGGTGGAGGGCAGCAACGTTGCCGAGAACCACCCTATGGCTTTCAAGTGGATCCGGAAGGCACAGGACAACGGAGCAAAGATTATTCACGTCGATCCACGATTCACACGGACCTCGGCGGCAGCGGACGTGTACGCGCGTATCCGGCCCGGAACCGACGCGGCGTTCCAAAACACGATGATCAACTACATCCTCGTAAATAAGTTGTACGACGAGGACTACGTAGTGACGCACACCAACGCGCTGTTCTTGGGAGATGAGGCGTTCAGCTTCAAGGACGGCGTTTTCAGCGGGTTCGACGCGGAGAACCACAAGTACCACACGGAGACTTGGGGATATCAACTCGATGCCAGGGGAAAGCCCCGTGTTGCGAAGAGCCTGGATGACCCGCACTGCGTCTTCTCGCGCCTGAAAACCTTCGTTTCACGGTACACGCTGGAGACGGGCGAACAGATCACCGGCATTCCAGCCGAGCAGATCCGGCAGATCGCGGAGATGATGGCGAAGAATCGACCGGGGTCCATCCTCTACGCGCTCGGCATGACGCAGCACACGACCGGTGTGCAGGGGATCCGGTCGTTCACGATCCTGCAGCTCTTACTCGGCAACATCGGCAAGCCGGGCGGCGGCGTCAACGCGCTACGCGGCGAGCCGAACGTGCAAGGCGCTTGCGACATGGCAGTGCTCTACAACTACATGCCAGGGTATCTTAACTCTGCGTCGAACGCCGAGCCGACGATTCACGACTACGTTCGCAAGAACGGAATCGCCGACAGCCGGTATCTCGTCAACACGCTTAAGGCATTCTTCGGCGAGGCGGCCACCGCCGAAAACGATTACGCGTATGCCTGGTTGCCCAAGCGAAACGCTTCCAAGGATTACGGAACCCTGCCGATGTTCGAGGATGCCCTCGCCGGAAAGCTGAAGCTGCTCTGGATCGTCGGCCAAAATCCCGCGGTCACAGTGCCGAATCTCAGTCTGACGCTCAACGCGATGGCGAAGCTCGAGACGCTCGTGGTCCAGGAGATCTGGGAGACCGAAACCGCGGCATTCTGGTACCGGCCCGGCGTCGACCCGAAGTCCATTTCCACCGAGGTATTCCTCCTACCCGCTGCGTTCTTCATGGAAAAGAACGGAACCATCAGCAACTCGGGCGGCATGGTGCAATGGCGCCACGCCGCCGTGAAGCCTCCGGGGCAATCCAAGTCCGACGGCGAGATCGTGGACCTCGTCTTCCGCACGGTGCGCGATCTTGTCAAGGACTCGACGGAGCCGAGGGACGAGATCATCCGGAAAGCCTTCTGGACTTACACCACGGCCGAGGACGTTCTGCGCGAGATCAACGGGTACGCCCTTCGCGACAACCCGGAAACCGGCCTCAAGGCGGGGGATCTCGTACGCAAGGTAAGCGATCTTCGGGCCGACGGTTCCACATCGTCCGGAGCGTGGATCTACGCGGGCGTTTTCGCCAACGGCGAGAATCTCTCGAAGCGCCGCGACTCTCAAACGGATCCGGGAGGCTTGGGCCTCTATCCGGGCTTCGGGTGGACCTGGCCCAACAACATGCGCATCCTCTACAACCGGGCGTCGTGCGACCGGCACGGCAAGCCTTATCCGGGCTCGAAGAGCATCGTCTGGTGGGACGAAAAGGCAAAGCGTTGGGCCGGATATGACGTACCGGACGTGCCTGTCGCGACCGACGGGCCGGATACGCCGAATGGTCAGAGGGCCTTCCATCTGGGTGCGGAGGGAGTCGGACGCCTGTTCGCGGCCGTCTACTCGGACCCCGACGAAAAACATCCGGGGTATCCGCGCGACGTGGCGTACGTCCCGAAGGACGGTCCGTTGCCGGAGATGTACGAGCCCGTCGAGAGCCCGGTGGAAAATTTTCTTCACCCGCGCGTGAAGAGCAACCCGATGCTCAAGTACCCGCGCGTCGCGGGGCATCAGCCCATCGGCACCGTTGCGGATTTTCCCTACGTCCTGATGACATCAACCGTGGCCGAGCACTGGTGCGGGGGCTCCTCCACGCGCAACATTCCGTGGCTGAATGAACTTGTCCCTGAGCCTGTAATTGAAATTCCTGTGTCCCTCGCCAGGAAACTGGCGGTCGAGTCCGGGGACTGGGTGAAGGTGTCTTCCGCCCGCGGCGAACTAACCGTGAAAGCCCTGGTCACTCCGAGAATGCAAACGCTCAAAGCTGATGGACGAGAAGTTACGATCGTTTGGATGCCCTACAACTGGGGCTTCAAGGGTCTTTCGGTCGGGCCGAGCGTAAACGTTCTCACAATCGATGCCGTCGATCCGGGAGCGGGGACCCAGGAAACCAAGGCTTGTTTAGTTAACGTGATCAAGATGCATAAGGCTGGCGCACGATCGTCTACTGCGCGAAAGGGCAACGCATGAGCACGAGTCAGCCAGCGAACACGGGCGCTTTCAAAGCGACGCTCGTCGATATCACGAAATGCATCGGCTGTCGGGCGTGCCAAGTTGCCTGTAAGCAGTGGAATGATCGCGAAGGAGAACTGACGGAGTTTCAGTCGGAGCTGGGTTTTCAGAATCCCGCTACGCTCAGCGCAAAGACTCTGACCCTGATTACATTTCACGAGTTGCCGGACGAATCGGCGCCCGGCGGATTGCATTACCTTTTCACCATGCGGCGATGTTTGCACTGCCTGGAGCCCGCATGCGCCTCAGCTTGCCCCACAACAGCGCTGACCAGGCAACCCGATGGCCCCGTCACTTACGATGCCGATAAATGCATCGGCTGCCGCTACTGCGAATGGGCGTGCCCTTGGGGAGTGCCCACAGCGGAATGGGACTCACTCGCTCCGAAGATTCAAAAGTGTACCCACTGCGCGGACCGCGCTGATCAGCCCATACCCTTGGCGCGCAATGGACTGGCACTTACGGCTGCTGAGAGTAAACGGTATCGCGACACTATCGTCGAACCAGCGTGCGTCAAAGCTTGTCCGGCTGAAGCGCTGCTTTACGGCACCCGGGACGACATATTACAGGAGGCGCGAAATCGGGTTTCCAGTCATCCGGAGAAGTATGTTGACCATATATACGGAGAAAAAGAGGCCGGCGGCACCAGTGTGTTGTACCTATCGTCGGTGCCTTTCACGAAGCTTGGTTTTCCCGACGTTGGTAACAAAGCGTATCCCGGGTTCACCAGACTCGCTATCCACGCTGTTCCCCCCGCCGTCTTGGCTCTGGGAGCAATGCTAGGTGGCACTTACGCATTCTTGAAACGGAGAGCCATTGCAATGGCTGCCGGGCCGGGCGCAGCGGCAGACATGGAGGCTCACGGCCCTCACTTGGAGTTCGAGCCGCTCCCGCACAAGATGCTGACTCCGTGGAACTGGGTGCTTCTTGGAATGATGGGCTTCGGCCTGATTTCGATCATCGCCCGGTTCGTCCTGGGTTTGGGTGGCAGCACCCACCTTTCGGACACTTACGCATGGGGACTCTGGATCGTTTTCGATTTGATTTGGATCGCAGTGGCTGCCGGCGCATTCGCGACTGCTGGAATCATCTATGTATTTCAACGCAAGGATCTGTACTCGATGGGCCGTTCAGCCGTGCTCATGGGTCTGTTGAGCTACTCGTTCGTCACAGTCACGCTGGTTGCTGATCTTGGCTTGCCGTGGCACTTCTATCAGCTTGGCATGCAGTCTCCCGAGCAATCGGCGATGTTCGAGGTGTCGTGGTGTGTCGGCCTCTATGTCACGATCTTGCTTCTGGAGTTCCTGCCAGTGCCTTTCGAACGATGGGGGCTGCAGAAGGCGAAGGAGATCTGGCAGCGGTGGTCCGGCTACTACGTAGCTTGTGCGGTCACATTGTTTGTCTATCTGCTTTCGCGACAGCTGACGTATGCGTTGCTCGCAGCGGTCTTGTTCTCCTTCCTTGCCTGGGCGTTTCGAGCCCGGGACAAGAAATTTGAGCCGATCATTTTGGCTATCGCCGCAGTGACGCTGTCCACAATGCATCAGAGTTCGCTGGGCTCTTTATTCCTGCTGATGCCGGACCAGCTTGCTCCCCAGTGGTGGTCTCCGGTGATGTCCATTTCATTCTTCTTGTCCGCCATCGCGGCCGGTACGTCCGTTGTCGTTCTGGTCGAGATGTGGATCGCCAAGGCGTGGGGAAGGCGGCTCCAAATCACGCAACTGGCGGCAATGGGTGAAATCTCATTCTGGTCGCTGTTGTGCTACTGGGCCTTTCGTCTGGGAGACATGGGCGTTCGGAGCCAGTTAGCTAGCGCATTTTCTGGAAGACTGGGCGTCTTCTTCGCGGTCGAACTTTTCGTCGGCGGCGTCCTCCCCTTGGCACTGCTTGCTCGTGCTTCGCTGCGAACCCGCCCTGCGGTGCTCTTTCTCGGGACTTTTCTCGCCGCAGCCGGAGTGGTTTTCAATCGCGTGAATGTGGTTCTTCTAGCCATGGACTTGAAAGGGCCGATGCCTGGGGTCGCACCATCGTCCTACACCCCATCCCTATTTGAGTGGGGCGTTTCTGTTGGCCTCATTGCTGCAAGCATCTTCCTTTTCGGGCTCGGTATACGATTCCTGCCCATTCTCCCTAAAGAAGAGACCGGACATTGATAGGACTATCGGATCAATGACTCAAGAAGCCTGGCTCGCGGCACATCCGTACTTACGTCTCGTCGCGGACCTCGACGCTCAAGTGGCGACAGCCGCAGCCAGCGTTCCGAGCGGCCGAGCGTACATTCCAAACTGGGATGACTACGCCGGTGATTATCAGGCGGGCATCCCTCTGCTGCAGAGCTCCCATGTTGCAATCGACTTCGAACCCGCGGCGGCGATCCTTGTGCTGCTCGTCGAGAGTTTGACTTCAAAGCCATTGCCAGAAAAGTTGGCGGCGGAATGTCGGGTTTCGATCTCTCAATTGCACGGCGAAACGAATGCACCGCGTCGAGCAATCGCTTGGTTACTCGACAACGACGTTTTCACGCCGGCGCACCCAGGTCTAATTCGCTACCTGGGCTGGACTGCGCTCTCTCGACACCTTCGCCCGATTGTGGATGCGTTCAGTAGCTGGCGCGACGAAGAGCACTGGCTTTGTGAGTACTGCCCCACTTGCGGATCGCCCCCGGCGATGGCGCAGTTGGTCGGCTGTGATCCTGGCCGCATGCGGCTGCTCTCTTGCGGCTGCTGCAGCACGCGCTGGCGTTACCGGCGAGTCGGGTGCCCGTTCTGCGAAAACGGCGACGATCATCGGCTCACCGCCCTATCGATCGAGACGGAGGACCTCCTTCGTATTGACTACTGTAAATCCTGCAGCGCCTATCTCAAGACTTATGTGGGAGAGGGGAGCGAGAGTGTCCTGCTGGCAGATTGGACTTCAATTCACCTCGACATTATCGCCCGCGATCGCGGCCTAAAACGAATGGCTAATTCGCTCTACGACCTATGAAAAGTCCATACCGGTCATGACTCGGTCGTGGTGACAGACGCCATTGAAAAGACAAACGGTTTTCACGCATGAAAATGTGAATCGAGCACCGGTCTACATGAACGACGTGATATCTCTTTTTGTGTGGATTGCTGACGGTGGGAGAACACAGTCCGAATGAAAAGGAACCTGAGGTCCTGCTTGCCGGGGCCCCGGCGACACGCAAGTTGCAATTAGCCAAAGAGCGCGCTTGATCTGACAGGAGGACCCATCGTTAGTTCTAACCAACCGGCGCCCGACAGGGCGTATTTGAACCGGGCGCTGGAGGTTTCCATTCACATCTGCCTGTTTGTCTTGCTTGCGGTGAGCTGCCTACTCATCCTGAAACCTTTCATCGCGGTGACCGTTTGGGGACTGATCATTTCGATCGCGGGCTACCCAGGATACTGCAAGCTTCAGAAGCTACTCGGCGGGAGACGTATTCTTGCGTCCGTCCTCTTTACTGTCCTACTCCTTGCCGTCTTGATCGTGCCGATCGCCCTGCTCGCTCAAACTCTCATCGATGGCTTCCAATCTCTCGCAGCACACCTTCACGATGAAACACTAACGATTCCGCCGCCGCCGCAGAACATCGCAACGTGGCCCGTGCTTGGCAAGCCGTTAAGCGAACTCTGGAGCTTGGCTTCGATCAATTTATCTGCCGCACTTCAGAGTTTCGCGCCGCAGCTCAAAGCGGCTGCAAGTGGACTGCTCCTGGCCGCTGCCGGAGTTGGCCTGGGCGTGCTGCAGTTTTTTGCTTCGATTGTGGTTGCGGGATTTCTTCTCGCCAACTCCAGCCAGTGCGCGAGGGTTTCGAGAGGTCTTGCAATACATTTGTTCGGCAATAAGGGCCCGGAGTTTGAAGCACTCGCAGGGGCGACGGTACGCAGCGTTACGACTGGTATCCTCGGCGTGGCGTTAATCCAATCTTTGCTTGCCGGTCTCGGTTTTCTGATGGTTCGGCTCCCTGGGGCGGGCTTGTGGGCACTGCTATTCCTAGTGGCGGCTGTGCTTCAGGTGGGTGCCTTGGTTCTGATCCCCGTTGTGGTCTATATTTTTGCGACCACCGCTATGGCCAAGGCGGTGGCCTTCCTGATTTGGTGCATTTTCGTCGCTCTCATAGATAACGTTCTGAAGCCTCTGCTGCTCGGTCGGGGCGTTCCAGTTCCTGTCGTCGTTGTCTTCCTAGGCGCTATCGGCGGCTTCATGGCAATGGGCATCATCGGTCTTTTTGTCGGCCCTATTGTCTTGGCGGTTGGATACAAACTGTTTCTGGCTTGGCTGTCCGAAGCCATCGAACCGGTACCGGGCGCAGCCCAAGGCGATGTATCGTAGGCTCGCAATTCCAAAGACAAGCTGGTATGACGCGTCTCAATTGGAGCAAGTCTATATTCATGTCAATCCGAAACGGTGAGCGCACGCCAAATCCCGATGAGCCTGTAACGCGAATTAGGAGGAGCGCGTGATCGCGAATCTTGTCGCGTCTCTAAGAGAACATCCCGAGCTTGCAATCTTTCTGACGCTCGCGCTCGGATTCTTGCTTGGACGTGTGCGGGTTGGGACGTTCAAGCTCGGAAATGTCGTGGGAACATTGCTCGCGGGTGTGATCATCGGCCAACTCGATATAAAGGTACATCCGCTCGTCGAGGTCGTATTTTTCGACCTTTTCCTTTTCGCGACCGGCTACAAGGTGGGCCCGCAATTCTTTCGAGGGCTCAAGAAAAACGCGCTCCCGCAAGTGTTGCTGACCCTGGTGCTGTGTGGTACGAGCCTCGTGGCGACAATCGTCGCAGCGAAATTGCTCAGGTACGACTGCGGCACCGCTGCGGGCCTCATGGCTGGCGCCTTCACAGAGAGCACTGTCATCGGGACGGCGGGTGACACGATCGCCCGGCTGAGTCTGCCAGCTGCCGAGAAACAGAGGCTGCTGAACAACATCCCAGTCGCGTACGCAGTGAGCTATCTTGTGGGCACCGCCTTCGTCGTGTGGTTCCTCTCGAGTCTTGCGCCGAAACTGCTCGGATTCGATCTGAAAGCGGAGAGCAAGAAGCTCGAAGCGAAAATGTCCGCGAAGCCCACCGAGCAGTCCGACAAGCGCTCCGGCTACCAGGAGTGGGACATGCGGGCGTATCGCCTAGCGGACGCTTTTGCGAGTCGTCGGATCGCCGATTTGGAGAACTCGTTTGTGCCGGAACGCGTGTTTGTGGAGCGAATCCGTCGCGACTCCCAGCTTGTCGATGCGAAACCCGATACGGTGCTGCGCGCCGGCGACGTGATTGTGATCATGGCCCGGCGTCGCGTGCTGCTCGGCGAAGGATTCGCCGTTGGTGTCGAGGTCCACGACCGCGAGTTGCTGGATTTTCCTATGACGACGGCCGATGTTGTCGTCACTAATCGTGCTGTCGTGGACCAAACAATTCCAACACTTGCCGAGCAGTACGGTCGCGGCGTCGTTCTCGAGAAGATCATTCGAGGTGGGGAAGAAATCCCATTCACGTTTGAGACCACCGTGCAACGCGGCGACCTTCTTCGCATCGCCGGCGACACACAGAGTGTGGAGCGTGTCGGCAAGATTCTCGGCTACATCGAGCGATCCTCAAGCGAAACAGACGTCGTGTTCGTAGGCCTCGGAATTTTCGTGGGAGGACTGGTCGGCTTGCTTTCGGTCAAGATCGGCGGCTTGCCGCTCAGCCTCACGGCGAGCGGTGGCTCGTTGATCATGGGTTTGGTGTTCGGGTGGCTGCGATCCGTACGCCCAACGTTCGGTCGCATTCCCGAGCCGGCGCTTTGGGTGTTCGACACCATTGGCCTTGCGGTTTTCATCGGCATCGTTGGCTTGAACGCCGGACCGGGCTTCATCATGGGTCTGCGCGTCACGGGGCCGAGTCTCCTCGTGGTAGCTTTGCTCGTCGCCGTCACACCGCACATGGTGGCGCTAATCTTCGGTCGCTACGTATTGAATATGAATCCGATCATCCTCCTCGGCGCCTGTGCGGGCGCGGGAACGATGACGGCCGCGCTGCGGGCAATCCAGGATGAGGCCGGGAGTAAGTTACCCGCGCTCGGCTACACGGTACCGTATGCGGTCGGGAATATTCTGCTGACCGCATGTGGGCCGATCATCGTGATGCTTACCAAGTAGTGGTAGCTGACCATCTGGCTTCGAGCGAATGGCAGACAACACTGCGATTGCGGAAGAAGGTGCGCAGGTTTTCTTTCTTGAAGACATTTACGGACACGACAAAACTTTGGCCAAACTCGAAACGAAAGCTTACTCATCACGGAACTAAAAACCTATTCTGCAAACACACTCACTACTGGTGGCCGAGCAATCACTGCTTCGATTGACGAAATCAAAATCCAACTTCTGTCGCGAAGACATTCCTTGCGTTCAGTATCTTTTATGTCGAACTAGAACGTGGCTTGTATGCACTGACGATCAGCGCGACTGTAATCGCAATATAAAGAACACCGGTGATGCCCTCAAGGGCTGCCAACATGCGCACTTCACCCTGAACAGGTACAACATCGCCGTAACCGATCGTTGAGAGAGTGATCAAACTAAAGTATAGGAGCTCGGCATGGCGATCGGCTATGCCGGCACTACTGTGTCGAATGGATCCCGGAATGAGTACGTCGATAGCACTATAAAGCCCAAACCACTGCAAACCGAGCAGCAGGTAAATGCTGATGGCGGTGTAGAGATGACCATTGCTAATGGATTGAGCTTCTCTCAGATAGCTAAACAGACCGACGGCACTCAGCCCGAAAAATGCCGCTAACATCATCCATTTCAATCCAAAGATGATCGCATAGGGGAAAAAAATACTGAGTACAGCACAGACCACCGCGCAGGCCAATATCAGGACTATGGGCCACGCCAAACTCTTGAGTTGCGCCACCTTGATCGTCGCCAAAATGAGTGGCGCAAACATTACACCACCGAGAAGCATTCTCTGAAGGTCACTGCGGTCTAGCACGGGATACAGCAGAATGAGCAGTAGCAAGGACAAGAGAAGCAGAAGATCCCGCCAGGTTTGAACGGACTGCCGCATCACGTTTCTCCTCGGAATCGGCAATTCCGCTTCGCGACAACTGGGACTGAATACGAGGTCCGGGGCACTAGCACGGCTGTCTCCCTCAGATCTGTCAGTCCTGGAATACGAATCTCGCTTTCGGACCGAGATGTCTCCTGCGCTTAGCGCACCTTTTCGTTCACAAAATTCAGCATGACATCGCTGTTAGTTGGCGCCGGCACTCGTGGATTCGCGGCGCTCCGTGAAAGCTGCCTTGAGATCTGTAAGGAGACGTTAGGTTTGATTTCCTCGATACACAACTAGGGAAACCCCTAAAACCATCGGGGTAGTGCGGACCTGCTGAATTCTCCCAATCTACGTGGGTTTTCTGGTTAGGGGTTTCCCTAGTAGGCAAAGTTTCGCCTTTTTTCGCAAGATGGCGTCCGAACACTTCCGCCAGATCAGCTCAGATCCAAGTTGACTGCTCCGGCTCGGAGGGGTCATGCGCTGGACAAGACCTCAGTTCGTGGCCTTCTCCCCGCAAGTTACAGTGCGTGCAATCACGGCTCAGGACAAACCGAGAGCGGAGCGCGATCGGGTCCTGCAAGTCAAACGCGAACAACGAATTTCAACGGAGGCCCAGATCCAAGGAACTGCTCGATCCGGTCGAGCAGACAGGCCTCGAGAAGCACATATATCAAACCAAATTAATTGCGACCAATGATAGCCGGCAGTTGCAGAAAGCGGACGCTCGAAAGGAAAAAGTTCATGAACCTGAGAAATCGAGTCTTCATTCTGCTAGGAGTGCTTCTGGTTCTGGACAGCGGCCAATTCGCCGCTGCTCAGGAAAAAAAATTGCCGAACATCGTCATCCTGGCCACGGGCGGAACAATCGCCGGGGCTGCAGCGACCGGCACTCAAGCCGGGTACACGTCGGGAGCGGTGACGATCGACTCGATGCTCGCAGCAGTACCTGGAATCAAGGAACTTGCCAACATAACGGGGGAGCAGATTTCCAATGTCGGCTCCCAAGACATGACCTTCGACATCTTGTTGACCGTCGCGAAGCGCTGCAATGAAATTCTTGCCGACAAGGCTCTACGACGGGATCGTCATCACACACGGGACCGATACGATGGAGGAATCTGCGTTCTTTCTCAATCTCGTGGTGAAGAGTGACAAACCAGTCGTCCTGGTTGGTTCCATGCGCCCGTCAACGGCCGTTAGTGCGGACGGTCCATTGAACCTGTACGAAGGTGTTGCGGTTGCTGCGGATCCCAATGCGAAAGGGCGCGGAGTGCTTGTGGTGATGAATGACTGGATCCATGGCGCGCACTCGCTCACCAAGACGAGCACGACCGCCATTCAGACATTCATGTCTCCGTTGCGCGGAATTATCGGTGTCTCCAGCTATGGGAAAAACGACTTCTACAACACGCCCAGTTGGAAACACACATCCTCCTCCGAATTCGATATAGCCAACGTAACCAGACTTCCTCGCGTCGATATTATTTATGGCTTCTGAAGACATGTCTGCCGATCTGATCGATGCTTCGGTTACGAATGGGGCCAAAGGCATCGTCATCGCTGGAGTCGGTAATGGAAACATGAACAAATCCTCGCTGGAAGCTGCAGCGCGAGCTGTCAAGAAAGGCACGACAGTGGTTAGGAGCAGTCGCGTGGCCACAGGGACCGTGGGGCGAAACGTCGAAGTCAACGATGACGAAATGGGGTTTGTGGCTTCCGACGAGCTAAACCCTCAAAAGTCGCGAATCCTTCTAATGCTTGCTCTACTCAAGCCGCGGACCACCGCTGAATTGCAGCAACTATTTCAAACGTACTGAAGACTCTTCGCCTCCAAATTCGACGGTGCTGACGACCGTCAGTTAGCTCGCTAAAGCTCGAACTCTTGTCACTTTCGTTGTCCCAGTCGTAATTGATGGGCGAGCGGGGGGCATCGGGCCAGTGGTTTAACTGGAACACCATCGAGATAGAGAGTCATTCCACGTCCTCGCCGTTCTGGAGAAACTTTATGATTTCTCATCGACTATCGCGCGACGCCCTTATTCTCACCATTCTGCTCATTTCGGCCTGCCATTCTACACTTGCCAAGAAGCTGCGCGGAGACGTGGTGACGATGAAGAACGGCGACCGGCTCACCGGAGAAGTAAACGGACTCGATAGCGGGATACTGTCCGTGGAAACCGATTATTCTTCGACGAATCTTTACGTGGATTGGAATCAGGTTTTGACAGTGAGGAGCACAGCGATTTATCTGATCACTCTTGCTAATGGTGTGCATGTTACTGGAAGGATCGAACGAGGCCCGGGAAGCGAGGAACATCCCGAGGACGTGACGATCGTCGGCGACAACATAGAATTGCATGTTCCTTATCCAACTGTCGTTGAGATGGAACGTAAAAAGCAATCGGTTTGGCGACAACTCAAGGGCAGCGTAGATGCCGGCGTCAGTTTCACCAGCGGCAACGGTCAGGTAAATGCAAACACGGACCTGAGCGTAAGGTACTCGACGCCAAAATGGCTAGCGTCGGCAGTTCTCGGCACATCCTTTAGTGACCAGTCGGGGGGAACAAAAACGAACCGCAACGATCTCTCTTTCGGTGGGCAAAGGTTCTTGAGTCGAAACGCGTACGTCGGTGGCCTGCTGGATTTTCTGCACAGTAGCCAGCAAGATTTGGATCTTAGAACGACTGCAGGCGGTGGTTACGGCCGTTATTGGAAACGAACCACGAACACCGAGTTTCGCTGGCTGGGAGGATTGGTTTACACGCAAGAATCGTTCGCGACGCCAACAAGACAGTCAGACAGTAACGTAGAAGGTTTGCTCGGTGTCGCCTATGACTCTTATCGATTCAAGGTAGGCGAAATTCATCTAGAAGCGTCGATGTTCCCCGGCCTATCCGACTCTGGACGCGTTCGCGCCACCACGAACAACTCTTTAGTGATCAAGCTGACCAACAATTTTCACTTTACGCTTTCGTTCTGGGACAACTACGACAGCCGTCCTCCGACGACGGCCAAGAAAAATGAATTGGGACTGAGTTCTGCCATTGGATGGGCATTCTAGACGACCCGCACGGAAAATTTCGAGATCTCTATCCGGCTGCACCGCTCCGGGAAAGGGCTGCCGCCAAACCCGAAGATACTCCCCCAGATTCGGAGAAGCGAGTCCGTCTGTTCCAAGAAGAAAACGTTCCGATAGCGGTCATTTCTCGAATTGTTCGTTTTGTTGAACGAGCGGATCGATTTTCTTGAGAACGTCGAAGGTAACCTGCGACTGGGGATGGTGCTGATCTGTTCCTTTATAGCGGTCGGCGCGAAGACTGCGCATCAACTGCTAGACGAGGCGTACAGGAGCCAAAGGACTAGAACCTCATTCGATTGAATTGCTGTTGCATTCCAGCAGCATAGAAAAGCCTGCGGCAGCACTTAGAGCGAACAGACAGAGTTGCCAGCTGCTGACGTTGCAGGAACGTCCCCGTTACGCCGTCCATGTTCTGGGGCTACTTCAATCCGACCGAGCTTGGCGAGAAGAGGTTGTAATTCAGCTTGTCGGCAACGTATTCGATAACTTTTTGTGCCTTCACACTATTTCCCGCTTCATCGAGGCGTGGAGCGAATACGGCAATGGCGCCTTTGCCCGGAGCAATAGCGACAATTCCACCTCCAACGCCGCTCTTTGCAGGAAGGCCAACGTGCCAAGCCCAAGAACCGGAGCTGTCGTAGAGTCCGGCCATCGTCATCGTGGAGAGGATGAACGGCACGTCTTCGGTTTTGATGACTTGCTCGCCTGTTGCGGGATTCTTGCCGTTGTTGGCGAGCACGGCACCCATGCGCGCGAGTTGGGTCGCATTCACACCGACGGAGCACTGTTTCGTATAGATGTCGACGGATTCGAAGGGATCGGCATAGATACGCTCGTATTTGGCGAGCAGCATCGACAGCGCCTTGTTGCCGGCATTTGTAGCGGCCTCCGATTTGTAAACTTCATCGATCAGGGCCAACTTCTCCCCGGCCGCCTTGCTGTAAAAATCGAGAATCTTGTTCCATTTGTCATCTTCGTTCTTACCGGAAATCAAACTCGTAGTGGCAATCGCGCCGGCGTTCACAAATGGGTTGCCTGAGTGCGTCGGCATGTCGACAACGGCAAGCACGGAGTTGAACGCCCTGCCCGTAGGCTCGGAACCAATCCGCTGGAATACTTTGTCGGGACCAATTTCTTCCATCGCCAACGCCAGTGTGTACACTTTCGAAATCGATTGGATGGAGAAGGAATACTTCACGTCACCGAGTTCAAAGACCTGATTGTCCGTGGTCACTATGGCCACGCCGAACAGCTTTGAGTCCACCTGCGCCAGATATGGAATATAATCTGCATTCTTGCCGCCGGTATCGCTGCGAAACTTCTCATAAGCCTCTCGCACTGCCGTTTCCACTCGCGCATGGTTAGGAGCCACCGGGCTGCTTTGGGTTTGACCGAGCGTGGGCACGGACCCAATACCTGCGACCAGAAGATATGCAGCCAAGACCAATGTCCCAATTCGAGAACCAAATCTGAACATTTTGCTTCCTCCTGAATTCGGAGCGGTTGTGTCCTTCGAGTGATTCGCGAAAATCTTCGGACTTGAACTGAAGCGGCTAGAACTCAAAAGCCTTACTCCAGTCGTACCGGAAAGAGAACTGCATCTTGTAATCGTTCACGTTGTAGCCGTCGGCGAAATTGACGCGCCTACCAAACTGAAATTCGCTGCCGATCGTTACTTGTTTTACCGGGTGGTAGAGAAGATTTACGAGCGCATAGTGTCCCTGATGGAAAGCGTCGGCCAACATAGCATTCGAATTTTCGATATTCAACATGGAATAGCCTATCGAAGTACTGAACCGGTCGCTCCAGGTGTGGTCGAGAAAGGAAACGACGCCGAGCATGGGTAAGGCCACGCCTTTGAATGGGGTAGAGGGGTTTGAGAAATTGTTTTTGACGCCGATGTCCACCGGAGCGTCATTCATGTAGTTCTCGACGCCTTTACCGTACACGACCTCGAACCGGCCGACATCATTTCTGGTGAAGTAGAGATTAGAGGTTACATTCACTCCCCAACCAATTGCGGTTCCGCTGAGGTCGGGCAGATCTGGATTTGTGTCGACCCATGCGATTTTCCTCACAATACCGGCAACTTGAACGTAGCCCCAGTTTCTGGCAAGGCGGGCATGACCGCTCAAGTCAGGCCACTTAAATTGCGGAAAAATATTTTGCAGGTCGATGCGATCCGCATATCGTCCTCCGTCCGCACTGGCACCGGGACGTTCCAGAGCAATTACGATGTTGCTCGCACCCTGGATCGGAGTCCAACGTACTTGCACATTTCTAAAGAACACCATGCCGTTGGGTCCCCAGTACTCCAGGGAGTTTGGAAAGACATCGATGTCCATAAAGGGACTCCAAGTTTGTCCGGCGCCGAAATGGCCAAGCTCGCCCCAAGCGTGGCGTAAGCGGAAAGTAGTCTGTCCGGCATCGACGCCGGTGCCGAAGAGTTCAAACTCAAAGATAGTTTTGAGATCTCCCAGGGACGTCGGAGTAAAAGTCTTTACCCCGAAGCGGGTCTGTCGAACTCCGAAGAAAGTACTGCCGTCAGGACCAAACTCTCCGTTGGCGGCCGGTAGTTGTGTGGGGCGCTCGACATCAAACCAGTCGGGGTTGATGGAACCAAAATTAAAGCCGCTGTCCGCCATAGCATAGCCGTAAAAATTGACGGAGCTTGACGGCTTCGGTTGCTCCGCGTGTTCCTCCGCCTGGCGGGTGTCGGTAGTCACGGGGACGCTTGGGCCGGGCACTGCTTGTTTCGATTGTCCCGCGACGGCGTTCATCTGCTGCTTTAGTTCGAGCAGTTCCTTTTCAAGCTGCTCCATCTTCTTCTGCATCTGTTGAAGGTCTGGCGTTTGCGAAGTCTGATTTTGTGCCTGGGCGGCTGGTTCCCCAGCCAGCGTGAGAAACAGCGCCGAGATCAAGAATCTCAGGAGTCGTTGAGAAAATCGGGAGTAGTTAAGAATCATGAGGCAGCTTCTCCGTGGTCAGTGAGCGCCAAACAAACTTCCGCTATGCGCATAGCACCGGCTGCTTGCGGAAACGTCGACGAGTGTCGCGCACCGTAGTTATGAGATCGAATTCTGGCGCATTCTCAGAGGACGAGGCCGTGACCCACAACTAGGGAAATCCCTAGCCTTCCGCGATGCGAATGAAATCGTCGAACGACGCATTGCAACTGTAAAAGAAGTGGCTTCTCTACTGCCGGGGGAGGGATGTCGAGAGGGATCGCGTGATAGCCATTGAGGCGATTACTGTAACCAAATCTTCACGCACCAAACCGTGATTGAGCAACTGTTCCCCATCCCGGCGGAACAGTTCAAGCCAGTGAGCCCGTGGCAAGGAGTGATCCAGAGGTAGAAGAAGCAACACTGCTGGCTGCAGGATGCGGCCTTCAATCTCTCTCGATAGATTCAGGGGACATTGGAATGATCCTCGCCACACCTTTAGCTTGTCGATAATTCTGTGTCAAGCCGGAGCGGTACCCAAGCCTTAAGCGTTGTCCCCATTCCAGGTCGCGAATGAATTTCGAATTTGCCGCCCAGCGAACGCACGCGCTCTTCCATGCTGCGAATGCCGAGCCCGTCACTATGGGCCAGACTTTTTGATTCGAATCCGTACCCTTCATCTCGCACAGTGACCTCGAGTCTTTGGCCGGTCAATTGAAGCTCCACCTCTGCCGCCTCCGCACCGCTATGCTTCTTCAAATTTCGAAGCCCTTCTTGAACGACGCGAAAAATACAAAGAGCTGTCTCAGGTTGGACGGATCGGGGAATCTCATTCGACCTAAAGTCTACGTTGATGCCTTGGGATTTGAATTCCTTGCACAAGGCTGCAACGGCAGGAACAAGTCCGAGGTTCTCAAGTGTCGCTGAATGCAGCTGGTGAGATAGGGTGTGGAGATCAGTGCCGAGATCGTTTGTTGATTTTGCAAGCTCGCGCAATCGGCTATGGACATCGTGCAGCGAGGCGGGCGTTACTTCACCTACGTTCTCCAGACCGAGTGACAGTACTGCCAGTCTCTGGCTAAAGTCATCGTGAAGTTCCGAGGCTATCCGACGCCGCTCCTGTTCCCCTGCATTAATCAACCTACTGCTCAGCTGTCGTTGCATCCGTTTGGCCACCCTCAATTGTTTTTGGCTGCGTAGCAGGTAACTAGCCAAGGTCGAGATAGCAAAAATGGTCGCGAGTGTGATCCAAAACCATTTGGTGCGTTCCCAAAGGCTTGGCGGGCGAAAAAGTATGACACTGCCGTGAGGAAGTCGGCTTTCTGGAATGTTCCAGCGCCTCAGTTGATTCGAGTCGAACATGAACATACTTGGAAGCGTCTCAATCGGGATATCTTCTGGTTTTCTCCCCTCCAGGAGTTCCGAAACGATTCGTGCGGTGAGTTTCCCTTGTTCCTGAAAATTCATCAGATCGCCGCCGACGATGCCATGTCCCAAGTACGTGTCCGACATCCCAAATACCGGGGCGTTGGCAGCAGACGCGATCATAGGAAGTGCCTTAGTGGCATTGAGGAATCTGTTCCCATCGGAATCTTGGAAGAAAGAGGTATAAAACACGATGGAATTCTCAGGTAGATTCGGCAACTGTTCGAGTAATTTCCCCATTTCCATATCAGTGAGATAGGAGAATTCAGTTGTTGTCTGGAAAGAGCTGAAGAATTCCTTTGTAGCGGCCATCACCACCTTGTCAAAAACCGAAGTTCCTCCAACCACAAACACGTGGCGGGTATTTGGAAAAAGATGCAAGGCCACTTCGAGCGTCTTCCCGGGCTCCCGTTTTTGCCATGTTCCCGTGAATCGCGAATCTAATTTCGGATTACCCGCCTGGTCCGCGGCACTTCCGACAATGACAATGGGTACCTCCGAGAATAAGGCATGGCCATAATCTGCAAGGAATCTAATTGTGTCTGGTCCAACGGCTATGACAACTTCTAATCCATTACCGTCATATTTCTTGGCAAGCCAATCTCTCATTTCGAGAGGAGTTGGTCTGCGAGGAAAGGAAAGTAGGTCGAGGCTTTCTGAGAAGAACTCAATGTCTCCCTGCGGCGTCCGTGGCACGCCGCTGACAATTTGTTGGGTGACTGAGTCGGTTAGGGAATGCGAAAAGCCCACTTCGTTGAGAATCAAAACGTCTTTCTTCGACGGGTCCTGAGCTGAAACGCTAGATTCCCTCAACAAGACGAAAGTGAGCAGAACCGACACCAGCAAAATCAGCCGCAGCATGAGTTCTTTTCCGTGATACGCGTTTTGAGACTTAACTATTCTTGAAATCGATACTCCTCACAACCTCAGCTCTCCGAGGATTGTGGGGCTGCTTAGATCGAATCGGCACTTCCGCAACCCTAGGTGGATCGTTATGCAGTCGAAAGGACACAGTCAGCGAACAAATCCGGGTAGACATGGGACGCTTCGCCAGAGACTTACTTTACTAGAGCACGAGTAGAAGAGCTTTATATCATAGCTGCAGCACGAAAGGCGACAACACACGTTGCATGTGTCTGGATCTCCTCTTCGGTTCTTCGAGTTCAACTCGGCCACGCCGGTTAGCGTTTGCGGACTTGAGCTAGCTTTTAACCACGCAGTTCGATTAAGACTGGCTACCTAAGCGGCGGCGCGAGCGAAGCGCCACTAGGGAAATCCCCAGGTGCACAAAGGAAGCTCGGTTGCTAGCATTCGAAATTAGCTCGTCATCAGACTTGGCCAATTGGGCAGGCGTCGTGATCGGTTGAAAACGGCTCTGGCTGTAGGTTGCCGTACTGCACGAATGGATGAAACCGGAACATCCTGTGAGAAAGAACTCATCGACGAACCGTCAAAGTCTCACCTACTTGCCAATTGCGGATTGGTTGTTCAATTACAACAAAGACTGGTTGCGGCCAGACCTAATCGCGGGGATGACTGCGGCCGCCGTGGTCATTCCCAAGGCAATGGCATATGCAACGATCGCGGGACTTCCTGTGCAAGTGGGGCTGTACACGGTTTTAGTCCCGATGGCGATCTATTCTGTGCTGGGAACCTCTCGCCCGTTGAGCGTAAGCACCACCACAACCATCTCTGTTCTAACCGCAGCAGAGCTTAGCCGAGTTGTGCCGGGAGGCGATATGTCGTCCCTCCTTCGGGCCTCGGCAATGTTGACACTGGTGGTCGGAAGTTTCCTCGTTCTAGCGTCGTTGCTCCGCGTGGGCTTTATCGCTGACTTCATCTCTGAACCGGTATTGGTCGGATTTAAAGCGGGTATCGGTGTTGTGATCGTGTTGGATCAGTTGCCGAAGATACTTGGCATTCATTTTCCGCGGGGCTCTTTCTTTCGCAACGTGGCGGCCATCATCCGCGGTATTCCCGAAGTGTCATTGGCGACCTTAATCGTAGGGATCGCCATGATCGCAATATTGGTAGGGATCGAGAGATTCTTACCGCGGGCGCCGGCGCCGTTGATCGCCGTGGCAGCGGGAATTCTGGGTGCGCGCTTTTTGGGATTGCACGCGTACGGGGTAGAGCTAATCGGCCGCATTCCTCAGGGTCTGCCATCACTTACCGTTCCTGAATTCTCACTTGCGGGGAAGCTCTGGCCCGGGGCCTTGGGCATTGCTCTCATGAGTTTTACCGAGACGATTGCTGCCGGCCGAGCATTCGCCAAGAGCGAGGAGCCACCGCCGCTAGCAAATAGAGAGTTGTTAGCGACGGGTCTGGCAAACGCGGGCGGCGCTTTTTGGGGAGCGATGCCCGCTGGCGGAGGTACGACGCAGACGGCAGTTAACCGGCGTGCGGGGGCACGCACACAACTCGCAGAGATGGTCTGCGCCGCAATCGCAATGGCCACAATTCTACTGCTCGCACCTTTTCTGGCACTCATGCCTCAGGCCACACTCGCAGCGGTGGTCATCGTCTACTCGATCGGATTGATTCGGCCAAAAGAGTTCCGGGAGATCCTAGAGATCCGGCGAACTGAGTTTATTTGGGCGTTGACCGCCTTCGCCGGGGTAATTCTGTTGGGAACCTTGAAGGGAATCATCGTTGCCATCGTGTTGTCGCTCGTGGCGCTTGCCGCGCAAGTGGCCGATCCGCCCGTGTACATTTTGGGGCGCAAGCCGGGGACCAACGTGTTTCGGCCTCGATCTGAGGAGCATCCAGAAGACGAAACCTATCCCGGGCTATTGCTGCTGCGACTCGAGGGGCGCATTTTTTTTGCCAACGCGTCGCAAGTCGGACAGAAGATAAGGCTGTTGGTGAACGAAGCGCAGCCCAAAGTGGTCGTGCTCGATCTTAGTCCCGTGTTCGATCTTGAGTACACAGCATTAAAAGCACTGAGCGAAGGAGAGAAACGGCAACGCGAGCGTGGGGTAGTCACATGGCTGGTAGGACTGAATCCCGGCGTATTGCAAATGGTCCGGAAATCGCCTCTCGGGAAGGCGATGGGACGCGAAGGGATGCAATTTAGTCTCGAGCTCGCGATCGCGAAATATTTGCAATTGACCGCAGATGGTCGCGATGGCATTGGGATGGCAAACTCTGATCACTGAACGCCGCCGTCGAAAGGTTCCCAACTAAAAAGAGGCTTCGATTGAAGACTGGGGAGGGCTTCGTGCGCCACACCGGGCCTCGCCGGTCCGATGAAATTGAATCGATGCGTCACCGGCGGCTACCCATTCATGCTACGTGGATGAGATGGAGTCGAAGGGCTTCTACCTGGAACTCGGGCCATGGAGCTTTATATTCGTTCAGTGTCTGTGCACGAACAAAACATTAGGACCGACGCGACTCAATTTCAGGAGGCGCCGTACGGAGGAACGAATGAAATCGAAGCATAAGTCGACCATCGATCACGCCCAAACCAACGAGCAGAAGCGCCTAAATGACTCGCGAGAGACCGGCGTCCCGTGGAAGAAATGGGGACCCTATCTGAGTGAGAGACAGTGGGGCACGGTTCGCGAGGACTACAGTGAGGACGGGAATGCGTGGGATTACTTTACTCACGACCAGGCTCGATCCCGCGCGTACCGTTGGGGAGAAGATGGTCTCGCAGGAATTTCTGACGACAAGCAGCAGCTCTGCTTCGCGATCGCGGTCTGGAACGGACGTGACCCCATCCTGAAAGAGCGTCTTTTCGGTTTGACCAATGGCAAAGGGAACCACGGCGAGGATGTGAAAGAGTATTACTTCTATCTCGACAGCACACCCACGCACTCCTACATGAAATATCTGTATAAGTATCCTCAACAGGAGTTCCCGTATCGCGACCTGGAGGAAACGAATGGGCGCCGATCGCGCGAGGAGTTCGAGTATGAACTACTCGACACGGGCGTGTTTGATGCTGACCGATATTTCGATGTGTTCGTCGAATATGCCAAAGCGGGTCCAGAAGACATCATGGTTCGCATCTCGATACACAACCGCGGTCCCGAAACAGCAAATATTCATCTGCTTCCGACACTCTGGTTTCGCAACACTTGGTCGTGGAGTCCGAACGTAGTCAAGCCTGTGCTCCGAAAAGGCACGCAGGCAAACATCCTGGCTAGCCATGCGGAGTTGGGAGATCACCTGCTTTACTGCGAAGGCAGTCCGGACCTTCTGTTCACGGAAAACGAATCGAACTCCAGCCGCCTGTGGGGCCAAGCGAACCCATCCCCATATATAAAGGATGCATTTCACAATTACGTGGTCTCTGGCAAGCAGGAGGCGGTGAACCCCTCTCGAACTGGGACGAAAGCAGCTGCGCATTACCGTCTGGAGATACCCGGCGAGGGTAGTAAGGTCGTGCGACTGCGGTTGAGTGCGAATCCAACGGCCGATCCGTTTGGCCCATTTGAAAATGTCTTCGCTGCACGTCTCGCGGATGCGGACGAATTCTACGACCGGATCACTCCCCGGTCGCTAAGTGAGGATGAACGTCGTGTCCACCGGCAGGCGCTGGCTGGGATGCTGTGGACGAAGCAATATTACTATTTCGATCTAGATAAATGGCTCGAAGAGCATCAGGCCCATCCACTGCAGGGGGCGACTCATCGCAATGTTCGAAACACCGAATGGTTTCACATGCTGAACAGCGACATTATTTCAATGCCCGACAAGTGGGAATATCCGTGGTACGCGGCCTGGGATCTTGCCTTTCATACATTGGCACTTTCTCTGGTGGATTTTGATTTTGCCAAGGACCAGCTCCTATTGATGCTGAGGAATCTGTATGCACACCCCAACGGACAGATCCCGGCTTACGAGTGGAACTTCAGTGATGTGAATCCTCCAGTGCACGCCTGGGCGACCTTGTTCCTGTTCAACATCGAGAGAGAATTGGGCAGGGCGGACCTGCGCTTTTTGGAGCGTTCTTTTCAGGGTTTGATGTTGAACTTCAACTGGTGGGTGAATCGAAAGGATCCGCAGGGAAGGAATGTGTTCGCAGGGGGCTTCCTAGGGCTGGACAATATTGGAGTCTTCGATCGCAGTGCTCAGCTTCCTACTGGTGGGCATCTCGACCAGGCGGATGGCACGGCGTGGATGGCGTTCTATTGCCAAAACATGCTGGAGATTGCGCTCATTTTGACAGAATACGACCCAATGTATGAGGAAGTTGCTTTTCGGTTTGTCGAGCACTTCCTCTGGATCACCTATGCGATGGATCGGATCGGAGAAAATCGTGACGAGATGTGGGATGCCAAGGACGGGTTCTTCTACGATTTGCTGCATCTACCCAATGGGGACGCAATGCGCCTAAGAGTGCGCTCCATGGTGGGGTTGCTGCCTCTGTGCGCTTCGACCGTCTTCGAATCTGACATACTGTCCCGGCATCCTCGGATGGCGGAATTGTTCGAGCTATTTAAGAAGCGCCACCCCGATCTGTTGAAGCAAATTGCTCCGGCGGACAGCTCGTTCATCGGGTACGCAGAACGTCGTCTCTTGTCGGTCTGCAGTAAAGAAAAGATTGAGCGAATCCTGGCCTACATGCTCGACGAGAACGAATTCCTCAGTCCCTACGGTATTCGTTCTTTGTCGCGCTACCACTTGGAGAATCCGTCTGAGTTTTATTTCGGAGGGGAGCGGTACCAAGTTCGCTATCTACCTGCGGAATCGAACTCCGGAATGTTCGGCGGCAATTCGAACTGGCGGGGACCCATCTGGATGCCGGTGAACGTGCTATTGATCCGGGGGCTGCTGAATCTCTATCAGTTCTATGGCGATGATTTCAAGGTTGAATGTCCCACGAGGTCAGGCAGATACATGACATTGTTCGAGGTGGCTCAAGAGGTCTCCCGAAGGCTGTCGAGCATTTTTCTGAGAGACGCGGGCGGAAAGCGTCCAGTCTATGGTGGAACCAAAAAGTTTCAAGAAGACCCGCACTGGAAGGATTACATTTTGTTCTACGAGTATTTCCATGGAGACAATGGTGCCGGTCTTGGGGCCAGCCACCAGACCGGGTGGACAGGAACCATCGCGCGGACGCTCGATTTGTTCGCACGTGTGACCGCTGAGGATTTGCTCCAGGTGTCCAAGGACGAAGTCGCAGCGCGGATGACTCGTGAACAGGTTCAGGGTACGTGATACGGACAGAAAGAACCTTTGCAAACAATCTAAAAAGTCCACGATCCACGGTTCAGCGGTGAAATGAGGATTCTGACCAACTTTATCGATCGCCGATTGAAGTCAACGCTCGATATAGGCAGTGACCGGGACAGAGCATTGCTACTCAAGTCTCCGGTTATGCGACCAAAGCGACCGTCGCCGAGGGCATTCCTAGGGATTTCCCTAGTTGTGCCGAAAGCAACCCAGACCTAAGTTAATTCAAAAAACACTTGTGGTATTGCGGAGAAAGATAACCGCTTTCACGCGTTGAGCGATATGACATGAAGCGCCACGAAGCCTGCTAACAAAAGTTACCAGGGAGGAAGGGCAAGTTCGAGCTGATGCCGTGACTAAAATCCTGGACCAGCAGGGGCACATTCCGGTGGACGCATGCATTTTCGAAACGATCTACGGAATGCGCGGATCGACGGACTCGGAAAAAGTCGTTACAGGCGAGGGCAACTAGGCGGGTCGTCACGCTGAGGGGCGACTGGAATCTCCCGCAAAATTAGACAACCCAGATGCGACCTCAAAAGAGTCACTTCACTCGGTTAGGCCACGAACTGTGACGGAACCCAACCTGTTTGAGAAACCACACGATTTCTCCCTCGCATTGGGCGGTCCGACCTACCAGTTCTTTGTTAAGTCGCATCTCGCCGGAAATGCATTGGAAATGTTGTATCGCCGGCTGATCATTATCGCCTTGTTCGCATGGTTGCCGCTGTTGCTGCTCTCGAGTCTTAGCCGCTCTGCAGGGGGCGCTGGTCGGCTATCCTTCCTTCACGACGTTGAAGTGCATGTTCGATTCCTCATAGCACTTCCGGTCCTCGTCGCGGCCGAGTTGATTGTTCACAGGCGCATACGTCCCGTCGTGAGCCGTTTCGTCGAGAGACGGATTGTCATGCCGCAGGATTTGTCCCGCTTTGAGCGAGCGATCGACTCCGCGGTATCGCTGCGCAACTCGATTCCAGTGGAGCTTGGGCTCCTGGCAATCGTGTACACAGTTGGCCTCTGGCTTTGGCGAAGTCGGTTCGCGATCGTCGCACCGACTTGGTATGCCCTGCCGGGCGGGCGCTGGCATCTGACGCCCGCTGGGATCTGGTACGTGTTCGTGAGCATCCCCATGTTACAGTTTCTTCTCCTCCGCTGGTATTTGAGGCTCGCTATCTGGTTTCGATTTCTCTGGCAGGTCTCCAGGATCGACTTGAACCTTATTCCGATCCACCCCGATCGCTGTGCCGGTCTTGCTTTCATCGGCAGAAGTTCCTACGCGTTCGGTCCAGTCCTTTTTGCACAGGGAGCCATGCTCGCCGGTGTCGTTGCCAGTCGAGTCCTCTACAGGGGAGAGAGCTTGGTGTCCTTCAAGCTACAGATCGGCGGGTTCATTGTTTTTTTCGTCATTGCCATCCTCGGTCCACTCGTGATGTTTACTCCGGCGATGGCGCGGGCAAAAAGAAAGGGGTTGGCCGACTACGGCCAACTCGCGCAGCGCTACGTCGAGAGCTTCGCGCAGAAATGGGTCGTCGGAAATTCCCGCGAGGAACTCCTGGGATCGGCTGATATTCAATCGCTTGCCGATCTCGACGACAGCTACGCTCGCGTGCGCGACATGCGTTCGATACCATTCGGACTCGAGGACATCACACGCCTGGCCGCCGCCACCGCAGCTCCTCTTTTGCCTCTTATGCTTACAGTTTTTTCTCCTGAAGAACTAATTATGCGCATCATAAGAGTCGTTTTTTGAAACGCCCCAGTCGCCCCTTTCGTCACCGAACGTTTGCGAGGAGCATCTCGTGCAGAGTGCGTATCTCGAGCGGAGTCGATCGACTTAATATCTTTCCGGTATGAATTTGTGTGCTTTCATCGATATTTGATCGTCGTAACTATGCTTTTCGGAACGCTTGGGCAATTTGGTTCTCTCCCGCGGTACCTTCTTGTACGGAATCATGCTGAGAAAATGAGAGATGCAATTCAGACGCGCCTTGCGCTTATCATCGGAGCGAACCAGGTACCAAGGTGCGTGCTTGGAATCGGTCGCCTCGAGCATCTTGTCTCGGGCCCGCGAGTATTCATACCAGCGGCGAAAGGACTCCAGATCCATCGGACTCAGTTTCCATTGGCGAAGAGGATCTTTAACGCGAGCCTCGAAACGCCGCTGTTGCTCTTTCTTTCCGACTTCCAGCCAATATTTGATGAGCGTAATGCCTGAATCCACTATGTATTTTTCGACAGTGGGGCAAAGTTTAAGAAATTGGCGGTACTGCTCCTCGTTGCAAAATCCCATCACTCGTTCGACGCCGGCTCGGTTGTACCAGCTGCGGTCGAAGATCACGATCTCTCCAGCGGCAGGAAAATGCGGAAGGTATCGCTGCATGTACATCTGAGTTTTCTCGCGTTCCGACGGAGCTGGTAACGCAACCAGCCGGAACACGCGCGGACTAACGCGTTCCGTAATCGCACGAATTGTCCCGCCCTTGCCCGCGGCGTCGCGTCCTTCAAAGACGACCATAACGCGCAGTCCTCTATATTTAATCCAATCCTGCAATTTAGAGAGTTCTCCCTGCAGCCGCCTAAGTTCTTTTTCGTATTTCTTACGTTTCAGCGAGGGTTCTTGGTGTGATGTGTCTTTTTTGGCCATCAGGCTCAGCCTCTCCACTCCGAATGAGCTCCAGAAGTCGACACGGCGTACCGATCCAAGGATATTGCCGCCCTTCACAAATTCGTCTGGCGATCTGATTCTTGAATCGGAGAACCGTCCTACACAACTTTCCAGTCAGCGCTTTTCTAAGGATTCGGTGGCTGCGCAGGTGCGGAGGTCGCATTGATCCACTGCGAATCGTTCAGATTCCAGCTACCGCCCAGCGCTCGATACAAATTGACGAGGGCCACCTTGCGGCCCAGGTCATAGATGATTGCGGACAGTTCTGCGGGGTACATTTGAATCTCGGCATCGATGATCTCGAGATAGCTCGCGAGACCACTGTCATACCGAATGTTCGACAGGTGGACTGACTCCCGATAGGCCTCCACGGAGGCCAGCTGGTCTTTGTACGCCATAGCCAGTGCTTGATGGGCCGACAGTGACGTTGAAACCTCGCCAAATGCCTGTGTAACTGTCTTTTCGAAAGCGATTCTTGCTTGGTCGCGTTGCGCAAGAGCGGCCCGATATTCATTCTTCAAGCGGCCCGCCGTAAACAGCGGTCCAGCCAGGTTGCCCGCGAGACTCCATGCTTTGCCCGCGCCAGTGAGTTCCGAGAGCTGAGGGCTTACTCCGCCGAACGCACCTGTTAACGAAATCGTGGGGAAAAAATTGGCTTTGGCAACGCCGACATTGGCATTTGCAGCCACCAGGTTTTCCTCAGTCTCGCGAACATCAGGCCGGCGCTCCAACAATTGTGACGGCAATCCAGTAGGCACCTCAGGCGGGTCAAACTGCTCTGCCAACGTGCTGCCACGAACAATCGGGCCGGGATTGCGCCCCAAGAGAAAATTCAACGCCACTTCTTGTGCAACGATCTGCCGTTGGAGGTCGGGGATTGCAGCGGCGACATTCGCGAGAGCCGCTCGCGCACGCGCAACCTCAAGGCCGGACGCAGCACCACCTTCGAACTTGCGCTGAAAGATGTCTAGAGTCTCTTGGAAGCTCTTGACCGTTTGGCGTGATATCTCGAGATCGGCATCGAGCGCACGCAATTGAAAGTATCCTTGAGCGACTTCTGCGAGAACTAAAAGGCGAACGTCGCGTTTGGCTTCCTCGCTGGCAAAATACACAGCGCGTTGTGCTTCATTCAGTTTTCGGATGCGTCCAAAAAGATCAATCTCCCAGATTGTGCTGAAGTTGTAGGCGTAGTAAGTGTGATTTGAAAGGAGGGGAGCTTGCTGCCCGGAAACACTTGCACCATAGGCCACTTGAGGGAAGTACTGAGAGCGAGCCACACCGGCAAGCGCTCGTTCCTGCTCTACTCGGGCCAAAGCTGCTTGCACGTCGTAGTTGTTCTGGAGCGCCTCCCGAATGAGGCTTTGTAGAACCGGATCCTTGAAGAGGTCCCACCAGGCCAAATCCGCCTCGGAACTCGTCGTTATTTGTCGCTCCGCATAGAAGTCGGTGGGAGGCTGGAGTGGGGGACGCTTGTACTTGGGACCCACGGTGCAGCCTGCCAAGAGGAGTGACAGAACAGCAGCTGTGCAAATTCTTCGCATCAGCTGTGTCCTCCTTCGAGCGCGGCGGGCTCAACGACAGCTACGTGAGGTTTTTTCTTAGCGATTCGCTCGACCACCACAAACAATACGGGGACGAAGAATATTCCAAGAAAGCTGGCGGCCATCATTCCCGTGATGACGGAGCTTCCTAACACCTTCCGACCGATTGCGCCTGCCCCTTTCGCCGTCCAAAGAGGAACACATCCCAGGATGAACGCGAAGGAAGTCATCAAGATCGGCCTCAACCGCAAGCGTGCTCCTTCGAGTGCGGCGTCTACCAGTTCCTTGCCTTTGGAGTGCTCCAATATCGCGAACTCAACGATCAGGATGGCATTCTTGGCCGTGAGCCCAATCAGCATGATCAGCCCAATTTGCGCAAACACGTTGTTGTCAAACTTGCGTAACAGCAATCCGCCATAGGCGCCGAGAACTGCAACGGGAACCGAGAGAAGCACACTGAATGGCAGCGACCAACTTTCGTACATCGCGGCCAGGATCAGGAAGACAAACAGAAAAGACATGCCGAAGACCATCGCCTGGCCGCCTTCAGCCTTCTTTTCCTGGTACGACATGTCGCTCCAGGCGTAGCCGAATCCTGCAGGTAAGACTTCGCGCGAAACCTCTTCCATGGCGGCCATGGCTTGCCCGGAACTGTAGCCCGAAGCCGGCGAACCATTGATCTGGATGCTTCTGTACAGGTTGAAGCGGTTGGTGTATTCCGGCCCCGACACACGCTTGATCGAAACGAGCGAGGCGAGTGGCGTCATATCGCCCTTAGAATTCCGGACGTAGAAATTGTTGATTTTGTCGGCGCTCGTTCGATATTCCGGTTCTGCCTGGAGGTAAACCTTCCACTGACGGCCGAAGCGATTGAATTGGTTGACGTAGGAGCCACCCAGGAAGGCCTGAAGAGTCTGATAGACATCGCTGAATTGCAGGCCCTGTTTCAAAACGCGATCCTGGTCAACTTCCACGTAGAGTTGTGGCACAGACGGCCGGAAAGTGGTGACAAGAGAGGCAATCTCAGGGCGCTTCCGCGCGGTTTGCGTCAGCTTGTCAAGAGTGTCCCAAAGTTGTTGCACGGTTCCGCCGCTGCGATCCTGCAACATGAATGTGAACCCACCCGCCGTGCCCAGACCCGGGATCGCGGGAGGACCGAACGCGAAGGCTATCGCCTCGGGGATTTCCTTGCCCATTTTCCGGTTGAGGCTTTGCATGAGCCCGTTCGCGGAGAGTTCGGCGGTAACGCGCTCTTCCCATGGCTCCAGTTGGAGGAAGAAGAACCCGGTGTACGAGGCAGACGTGTTGGACAGCAGGCTGAATCCGGAGATGCCGCTAAAACTCTTAACTCCGTGCGTGTGCGCGAGTATGTCATCGAGCTTGCGCATTACCGCATCGGTCCGTTGCAGCGAAGCGGCGTCGGGAAGTTGAATCTGGACAAACGCGTAGCCCTGGTCTTCTTCCGGGATAAAACTGGTGGGAAGACTTTTCCCCATTCCCCCGGCGACGACCGAGATTCCCACGAGTAGAATCAGCGCCACCACCCAGCGACGAATGAGTGCATGGCTCCAACTCACGTAGCCACCAGTCATTATTCCGAACCACTTGTTGAACCAATCGAAGAATTTTGCTAACGGGCCCTTCGACTTCTTTCGCGGTCTCAGCATGAGAGCTGAAAGTGCTGGCGAAAGCGTCAATGCATTGAACGCCGAGATCACTACGGAAATCGCAATCGTGATGGCGAATTGTTGGTTGAGCAAACCCTTGATGCCGCCTAATGCTGCCATGGGGATGAATACAGAAGAAAGCACCAGGGCGATGCCAATCACCGGACCAGACACTTCTTCCATCGCTTTCAGCGTTGCTTCCTTCGGTGCTAAGCCATGTTCAATGTGATGCTCGACGGCTTCGACGACTACAATGGCGTCGTCCACAACAAGTCCGATCGCGAGAATCAGACCAAAGAGAGAGAGCGTGTTAATCGAAAAACCAAGCATGGGGAAGATAGCAAACGTGCCGATGAGCGACACGGGCACCGCAAGCAGCGGGATGAGCGTCGCGCGCCAGTTTTGGAGGAAAAGGAACACTACAATGATGACCAGGATGATCGCTTCGACTAAGGTGGTAACAATCTCTTTCATGCCTTCCGTGATTGGCAGCGTTGTGTCCATGGCAACCACGTATTCCAGGCCTTCGGGGAACCGAGTTTTCAGGTCTTCCATTTGCGCCTTGACCTGTTTCGCGACCGCCAAGGCGTTGGATCCGGGAGCCTGGTACACGCAAACAATCACCGCTGGTTTGCCGTTGTACCGTCCGATCTGCTGGTAGACCATGGAACCCAACTCGATCCGCGCCACATCCTTCAGCCGCACCGTGGAGCCATCCGGATTCTGGCGTACGATGATGTTTCCAAATTCTTCCGCATTGACGAGCCGGCCCGGAGCGCGAACCGCGTAAGTAAACTGCTGTCCCTTGGGAGCTGGCTCTGCACCGATCTGGCCTGCCGGGTTCACGGCGCTCTGTTGCTGAATCGCCGCCGTCAAATCAGAAACGGTCATGCTTAGTTTTGTAAGCTGATCCGGCTTTACCCAGATGCGCATCGCATAATCCGCTGCTCCGAAGTTCGTGACTTGCCCGACTCCAGGAACTCGAAGCAGCGCATCATTGACATTGATCGTGGCGTAGTTCCCCAGGAATTGCCCGCTGTAGGTTCCGTTCGGCGAGTAAAGGGAAAGCACCAGAAGGGGAAGCCCCATTAACTTTTTGACGGTCACGCCGTATTGATTGACTGAAGTGGGCAGATTGGGGCTGGCCTGAGAGACTCGATTCTGAGTATTTACCTGGTCGATGTCGACATTCGTTCCAACGTCGTAGGTCACCTTGAGGGTCATGGTGCCGTCGTTGGCGTTTGTGGACATCATATAGAGCATGTTGTCCACGCCGTTCATCTGTTGCTCGAGGGGTGTGGCGACAGATTGCTCGATCGTCAGTGCGTCAGCTCCGGTATAAGTCGCAGAAACGTTAATCTGGGGAGGAACGATGTCCGGCAGTTGGGCAACCGGCAACTTTGCCATGGCCACGACGCCGCCGATCACTGTGATAATCGAGATGACGATCGCAACAATCGGCCGGTTAATGAAAAATTTCGACATGGCTACTTCTCACCACTCGGTGCGTCGTTCTGTGTATCCTTGAACTGTGCAGGTGCAACAGTCATGCCCGACTTCACGCGTTGCAATCCGTCCACGATTACGTTCTCTCCTGCCTCAAGTCCGGACTCGACCACCCACTTGTCTCCGGATAACGGGCCGAGTTTCACTGTCTTGATCGTCGCCTTGTTGTCTTGGCCTACGACTCCGACTTGATAGATGCCTTGCAATTCGGAAACCGCCTGCTGAGGAACCAGAAGTGCTCCTTTACGAACTTCCGTGACAGCGCGGATGCGAGCGTATTGTCCCGGGCGTAGGATGTTGCCAGGATTCGGAAACTCTGCTCTCACCTGAATGGTTCCGGTTCTTGAATCCACCTCGCGGTTCACAAGAAGCGCGCGGCCACTGTGTGGGTATAGCGTGCCATCGCCTAGAATCAATTGCAGGGATCGCCCTGCGGCCTGACCAGATTTATCGCGACGGAAGCGCATGTAATCTTGTTCGGCGATGCTGAAGTCAACGTAGACGGGATCTACATTCGATATCGTCGTCATAACCGTTGTTGGGGTCATGAGATCCCCGACGCCGACTTTGGAAATACCGGCAATCCCAGAGATTGGCGAGGTCACGGTTGTCCAGGCCAGATTCAACTTCGCGTTGTCGAGGGTTGCCTGATCCGCGTCCACTTCGGCTGTAGCGGCTCTCTCCATACTCATCGCTTTGTCGAGTTCGGCTTGACTGACAGCCCTTTGCGCTACCAACGGTGTGTACCTTTTCACGTCGATCTGCGCCTGCGCCAGAGCTGCTCGGGTGCGTTCAAGCTTCCCTTGCGCCTGCTGCACGGCGGCTTGAGCCTGGCGCTGGTCCAGCTGAAACATCGGCTGTCCTTTCTTGATATACGAGCCTTCCGAGTAGAGCTGGGTCAACAGGAATCCATCTACTTTGGGGCGGATATCCGCGTCGATGTTGCCAAGCGTGGTTCCCACCCACTCCTGCGCAATTTCTACATCCTTTCGCACAACTGGTGTGACCGTCACACCAGGAGGTGGAGGGGCAGGCTTTTCTTCCTTGGAAGTACATCCGGAAAGAGCGCAAGAAAGCAGCAGCGATACGCAGAAGAATCGTGAGGGATTAGTTGCTCGCTTACGATTGTACGCCGTAGAAGGTATCGAGGTTCTCTTATGGTTCGGACTTAGCGGAACAAAACATTGGGATTCTACGGTCATCCGTTTCGCCTCCGGGTTCGGGCGGGAATCGTCCATCAATCACACAAAGCTGGTCGTTCTGAATGGGTTCCGCCAGTCTAGAAAAACTCCCCAGGCGTCTGAATTGACCCAGAGTGATTTGAACCAATGATTCCTGTCCGCTTCTATCATTTCGCGCTGGGATGGCTCAATCAAGATCGGCCAATCTCGCTGAATATGAAGCATCGAGCCGAGAGATGCTCCTATTGAATCGCCAACGAATGTTTGCGTACTGCACGTACCGAATTGTGAATTGATCTCGCGACCCTGGATTTTGAGTGACACTGCTTGGATCGATCAGCAAACAGTGATTCCGGCGATCCCCGCCGAGAGTTAGTCAGCCAATGCATTCGGCGGCCAATTGTCATTCGTGGGTGTCCACGATTTATCCGGGTTATAGAGCTCCATTTCTCTGAAAATTTTGAGAGTATCTGCGCCCAAATCCTTCTGGTAGACGATTCCTTCGTAGCTGACAATGAATGTCTTGACGCCCGTAACGCGATAATCTGCCGGAGCGGCGGCCAGAGCAAAGCCTCCGATCATCGCCCCCTCCACGACAAAATCCAATCGGCCGAGCGGCGCCGCGGAGCCTTGCCCTTTCAGGATCTTGAAAAAATATCCGTGATAAGGCTTGGACTTATCCGTGTAGCCTTCCTGCAGGGCATCGGCGATACTCTCGGCAATGGGCCCGCCCAAGGTCTTATCCGGATTCCACCACACCAGACCGTCGTGCTTTCCAGGGGTGCTGATGATTCGCTGTGCATACTGATTTACTTTGGAGCCGTCGTGTTTTTCCATCGCATATTCGTGCTGGGCGTCCACGTAGCCACGGCAGATTTCGATGGCATCCAATTCGTTGCTTCCAATGCGACGGCGGAGAACTTCCTCACGGCCTGCAGCCGTATCGAAAAGCCATCTACCATTCCTCTTTACGACGGGGATCGGCAACGGCCAATCGTCGTTTCCGACCACGAGAGTGGCACGGGCCGCATTCTTGGGGTCTACGACAACTGAATTTTTCTCTTTAGCTATTGCTGCAAAGGCAAGAGCGATGTTCTTGTCTCTTACGGTGTCCTCCGAAGCGACCAAGTCTTCACTACCCGGGCCGAGTATCTGTTCCATGGCAGGCACATCGAAGGCCCCGGCAGCTTGCACGAGCGCATCGACGGCCTCTTTCGGAGTAGCGAAAGTCTTCTGGCTTTGCGACGACGTATCGGATGGTTTCTGTTGCGATAACAAATTCAGGGAGCATAGCAGCGCAAGGACGCAAGAAACGGCGGTTATAGAAAATCCCGCGAATGCATTCCGCACAAACCGATTGACCTTTTTCGATGTCATCTGAATCTCGACCTCCATAGCGTTCTACCTCCGTCTCCCACCACCACCGCCACCGCGACTGCCGCCACCGCCACCGCGGCTGCCACCGCCTCCCATGCTTGAGCTACCGCGCGAGCTGCTGGCTTTTGCTGCACTCCCTCCTCCGGAAGAACCGCCGAAGGCACCCGAGTTTCTCCCGCCTGACCCGCCGCCGGAGGTTTGGCGATCACCTACCCGGTTGCTGCCACCCGACGCACGGTCGCCGGCACCCGCTTGCTGTCGACCACCGCCAGCGCCGCCGCGATCCATGGTGCCGGCTTGTTGTCGACCGCCCTGCTGACGAGATTGTTGTTGCCGCGCGCTGGCTTGACGGTCAGAGGCAGAAGCTCCACGACTTGTGCCGCCGTACTTATTCGCCGTGGCCTTATTCCCATACGGAGTTCCGCCGCGGTGCTGCGGATTGTGCTGCCAGTTGTTGCCTCCTCCTCCGCGGTTGGGCTGCTGCGAGGGGCGGTTATTGACATTCTGTCTGTTCGAGTTGTTGACGAAATTATTGTTGTTGTTAATGTTGATGGTGTTGTTGCCCCCGTGCCATCCGGTGTTATAGCCCCAGCCACCGCCCCAAGCCGCTCCCATTGCCAAGCCAACGCCGAAAGATATCGCCATTCCCGCCGCATAGTAGCCGGGAGGAGGATAGTAGATTGGTGGGTAGGGATAAGCTGGCGCGCCATACACCACGACTGGGTCGTAGCTGGGAACGTAGACGACCTGTGGATTGGACTGCTCGACAATGATCACTTGCTTGCTTTCTACTACCTTCGTTTCGACCTTCATTTGCTCGTTGGATTTCAGGTTTCCCTTTTCCTGGGCCTTCTTGCGCATGCGCTGAACGGCATCCAGGACGTCGTTTTCCTGAGCCAGGAATGCGTTGCCAAGGTCAGTCGTCCACTGGACGTCATCCACCAAGCGCTTTACTACGTCTGGAAGTGCGGACATGGCCTGGACGCTTGGGTCCCAGGGCTGCTTCTGCACGGCATCTACGAGCGCTTTGTCCTTCAAATTTTTATTTTTCGCCAACCATTGCTGGAGTTGAACAAGCTCCAAGGGGTACGTCGAAGCGGCGAGCACTTGAGCAAGCAGCGGATCCGGGTACAGCGCAATCGGAGCCACCAGCGAGTCAAGTTGATCCGGCGGAAGATTAACAGCCTGTTGCTGGTCCGACTGGGTCGCCGGCTGCTGCGGACGAGGCGCTGAAATAACGTCTCCCGGCGCGAGCAGCGCACAACACAGAACGGCGACAATCTCGTGCGCAATCTTCCAGGGATGTCTTGTTCCAAGAGCCTTTTTCATCATGACTGAACCTTCCCTCGTATATTCCACTTCGACACTCCGCCCGGCTACGTAGGCATTTAAGCTGTTTCTACGATTCCGACAACTAGGGAAATCCCTAGCGTGAGAAAGTCCTTGCTTTTCATAACGCGGGCCGTTGATCAACCACATTCAAATTACCGCTTCGCACAATGCCACTTACCGCGGCCGAGCGACTTTCGATTTCCAAGGAAAATTCCAACCGCTAGGAGGAAGTTAATGGAGAGACATATATCAGGTTCTCGAGTGCGGCATAAATTGCCCGAATTAGGTGGGCTTTCATTCGGGATTTCCAGACAAAACCCAGAGCACCCACTTCCTGGCAAGCCTTCACGAATTCCGGGCCGGTATTTACCGTAAGGAAAACGAACTTAGCCGTCGAACCCGAGTTGATCAATTTTTGGACGGCGTCAATTCCGTTCATTAGTGGCATTGTGATATCAACCACAACAACGTCTGGATGGAGGCGCTCGACCTCCGATACAAGCGACATCCCGTCGGTCGCTACGCCCACGAGCTCAAAGTGAGGCAGCAAGAGAGCGATTTCGGCTTCGAGCAGTTCGTGGTGGTCGTCAGCCAGGAATATGCGCGGGCGAATCACTCTTCGCCTCCGTTCTAGACTCCGGTGCACCGAGTTCGTGGCGCAAGTGCTGCGGTGCAGCATCAGATTTGAGACGATCTTAGGAGGTGTAGAAGTACTCCGCTACTGGGGAAATCCCTAGCCAACAATCGGCAGTTCGACGGGGGTTACTTCTTGTGTTGTGCAGCTCGAGCTCGCCCAGTCGGTTCGGCATCAACAGAAACAAGCCCGTGTTTCAAGGCATACAGTACCAGTCCTGCGTTACTCTTGAGGTTGAAAGCCGCCATGATATTGTGCTTGTGAAACTCTACTGTTTTTTCACTCAGATCGAGCAACGCCGCAATTTCCTTCAGGGGCCGTCCTTCTGCGTAGAGCTGAACAATCTCCCGCTGTCGTGGCGTCAGTTCCTTTGTAAATTGGCGCGCCCGAATTCTTGTGGCAGCCCAATCATCGGCCTTCACTTGGGGACTCAAATAGGATTTACCATGTAACACGTGATCAATCGCTCTCAGCAACTCTGGCCCAGTCGCCTGCTTGAGTACGAACCCGATCGCCCCAAGTTCGAGTGCCGCGGCCGCCAGATTTGGATCGACATGCATGGTCAAGAAAATGAACTTTGCATGGGGAGCGTCTTCCTTAGTAATTTTGCGAGCGGCGTCCAATCCGTTCAGAATAGGCATCGCGACGTCGGCAACAATGACCTCGGGTTTCAGCTTGCGCGCCGCCTCGATCAAAGCACGGCCGTCGGCTACCACCCCGACGATCGGGTAGGTTCGTTCCAAGAATGACTTTAGAGCCTCAGCGAAGATCGAGTGATCATCGGCGATTAGGACTCGCGGGCGGCCCTTGTCAGCGGACAAAGTTTCCATGGTATTAGAACGCTTAAGGAGCATCGCAGCTAGCCTGCCTGACGAGTTGTGCTTGCTTCGCTTACTCGTCGGGTTTTTTGGGGCGCGGTGCCGCCACCTTCTGCATCGTACTAATAACTCAGGTTGTAATGTCTGCCTATTGTCAAAAGTAACGGTGTAGGCGGGCCTATTTCTGGTCGCGCCCACTTTAGAACCGCCTTCAACCTCCCTGAAAATGGACTATGTGATCATGGCGGTTAGGAGCGGCGGGTGGATGCTGTCTGCGTGGGTACTTTCTACATAGCGACGCCGTCTAACGCATATCGAAGCCGAATTGCTCAACGACCAATCGAGCTGTAGTCAGTCAGGTCGACTGCCATTCGACGAGTCCGTTTGCGAATCTCTGATGGCCAGGGCCAGCCAAGGCGCGAGAAGATCGGCTTCCAAGCCTCGACTCTACTAGGGGTTCCCCTAGTTGTCGTGCAGCGGGACTGGGTCTAAGAAATGGGAACATCTTTTTTAATATAGCGGAATCTGTACGACTGATATCGAGTTGGTAATACCGCAACGACACCCGGGTAATGAGACTCACTAGCCGTTTCTCCCGGGGACTGGCTTTCCAGCGACGAAAGTTGCTGATGCCAGGCGTCGCGCCCGGGTCCAGCAACAGTCGAAAATAAACGAGTGAATAGGACGGATAGGCGCATTGCTCGCTGACAACGGAGGATTAATCCACGATAAGTGCACTACGTCGCGGGTCTGACGTTCGGATGATAGAAAAAGTAATTTCAGCTCGTTCAAAAATTCGAGCAAGTTTAAGGATGATTCGCCAGCTTTAGTTAGGTTGAAATCGGGCAGATGGCTGCCAACCGTCAGGCCGTCGCACACGGCTGACGCGAAAAGGAAACGAAAATGAATTTCGCGCGATTACACAAGGTCATCGCAGCCGCAATGATCTGGACACTGATACTGTGCTCCCTCTCCGTGTTGCCCGTTGTGAATGCCAAAGGCATTAAGCTTCTCGTGAGTTGGAAGAATCCCGACTATTCCGGCCAGAAGCCTCATCGGATTCTTGTCATCGGCATGAGTGAGAATCCGGAAGTGCGCGCGGACTTCGAAGACGATCTTTCTTCTGCACTCGCAAACGACGGCCTTGAGGTGATTCCCGGAAACACGATCCTGTTTCGCCCTCATTCTGCCGAGCTGGAACCTGACTATTTGAGAGGCCAGATTCGCGACTTCAAGATCGATGCCGTCCTTGTTTCACGGCTTGTCAAAGTCGACAAAAAGACCACCTACATACCCGGCCATAGTTATGCCGTCCCTTACGGTTACTATCACTCGTTCTATGGTTATTACGGCGCGGTCTACCGGCAGGTTTATACTCCCGACTACCTGCGTGAAGAAACGACGGTTCGTGTGGAAACTAATTTTTATGCAGCAACCCCGCCGGATGGAGAACTCGTCTGGACCGGCACCAGCGATTCATTTAATCCGAAATCAGCGAAGAAAGTAATCGATGGGCTCGTCAAGCTCATTGTGAAAGAGCTGACGAAGCAAAATCTTCTGTAGGGATTCCAGATACAGCGTCCCACCCCGCGCGATTGGATTGGGAGAATTGCGGAGCTCTTCCTCCGTTTGGGATAGTGGCAGCCGCCGAGAATGCACAGAGGCGTAACGCGCTTGAGCGGCGTGTAAAGCAAAAGATAGGTCGCAAGCGTGATGATCGCCAGCAAACATGCCAAGCCATTCACTTCGATGCGCAGGTAGGCTGCGCCTGCTATCGCGAGTGAGCCTCCGAAGATAAAAGCGTGAGAACGTTGAATCCGGTCCGCAGCCACCGGCCGGCGCGCTGTCCTTCGCATCTGCCGATCAAAGGAGCATTCCAGAGCTTGGTTAAGACTCGCCGTCCCGCCGGCAACAAGCAGCGTTCCTAGAAGAGTGTGAAAAGCGAGGAGCGGGTGAAAATTAGCAAAGCCGCTTGCGGAAGCGAGGTAAAAACCTGCAAACGTTGTGATGAGAATCAGGAAATTCACTTCCGGCTTGGTCAAGGCCCAATAGTCAGAGATTGCCGAAGAGAACTGGCTCACCCGACTTTCGTGGGTCTCGCTCCCGTCGTTCGAGACCGCGATCGCCGGATCTGTTGCCACGTCAGCCCACCTCCGCGTTCGAAGCGTGCATCGACTTTCCTGAGAACCTCTGCCGTTCCGCCGCGGCATCACCAGGCAACTCCGATTTGCTAGGCGACAAAATCTTGAGCGTGATAAGCACAGCGGGGACGAGAAAAATAATCGTTACGGCAACCCACATTAGGGCTGCCGCGCACTCTTGATCCTCAAGCGGAGAAAGGCCAAACACTCCGGGCGCAGAAATGTAAGGCGGGTAGACGACCCGGTCACAAAATGAGAGGAAACCGGAAAGCGCGTCGCATGGCAGCGTCGCAGTGAAAAGATACAGAGGAATGGTCCACGCAGGCCATCTTGGCGTGCTCGGCCAGGGCTGAACTACCGGCCACCAGAACATCAGGCCGGCACCCAAAAAAGAAGCGTGCTCCAATTTATGCAGCCAGTCCCACCTCAATGCCAGCTCAAACGCCGCAGGTATATGCCAACCGATCAAGGCAAGTGTGAGGACTAACCAGCAAATCACAGGATTGGAAATAAGGTGGCCGAATTGTTTCGTCAAAGACAATCGAAGAAATGGACTCACGACGCCACGGACCAGCGGTTGCGGAAGTCCGCGAAGGAGCGGCAACTCCGGAGCACCTAGCAAGAGCAAAGGAGGAGCGACGGCCGTCAGAAGCAGGTGCTGCACCATATGAACGGTGAGCGAAACATCGTCCAACGCTGCCAACGGCGAGGCGATTGCAATCCAGACGGCCACCACTCCAGCTAGAAAGGCGGCGAGTTGCCAAACTGGAAATTGGCGGTTGGATGCAATCCGAAGGCGAATCCAACCTCTTGCATAGAACAGTGCGGCGAGACAAAGCGTTGCATTTACCGCAACTGGAGCGGACCACGATTGCAAGACAACTTGGGCATCTAAATTCATAACGAGGCCTAGGGTGAGGATGAACCCGCCCCTCCCGTCCCGGCATCAATTGCCAGCGTCCGCGAGGCGTCTTGCGCTGACGGCTGTCCCGGCGGATGCAACGACCGTAAGAACGCGACGAGCGCCGTTGTTTCCGCTGGGCTCAAATTCTTGCCATACGCGGGCATATTGCCGCCTCCCTGAATCACCTGCCTAATCAGCTGATCTTGAGTCAAGCGTACGGCCACTGAATCAAGGGCCGGTCCGCGCTTTCCACCCTGATCTGCGAGTGAATGGCAGTTGTGGCATTGCTTGACCTGAAAAACGAGGGCGCCTTGCCGTTCGAGCGCTGTGCGTTTTTGCAGAAATTGGTTGGGAATTGGAATCGCGCTCCATGCGTCCATCACCGGACTCCATGGCGTGTGCTGTGCCAGATGCGTGAATGTTGCGAGCGCTACCGCGACCAAGAGGACTGTCAGGACTGCGACCGGTCTGCGGCGCCAGCTTTTTTCACCTTCGCCTGATACGAATGGCAGCAGTAGGAGAGCAAGAATCCCAATGACCGGGCCGATCAGCAGAGCTGGCGTTTCCATCGATGCCGGAAGGTATGAGAGGACCGCATAAAGCCACAAAAAGAAGAAATCCGGGCGAGGAGCTGTCTGAATGATCGTGGGATCCGGAGGACCTGAAGGACCGAAAGGACCGAAGTGATAGGCGCAGAAGGCGAGCGAGAAAAGAATCAAGGCAGAGAAAAAAAGATCCTTCCAAATCGCGCCGGGCACGAATGGCACTCCGTCATTCTTCGTCAGCTCGTGATATTCCTTCAGGTACGTCGCTTTGCGCACCACGCGTCCGGGCATCGGCCACTCGTTGATTCCAAGCTTCACGACCATCAGCAGGTGAACAGCGACAAACGCGATGAGCAGACCCGGAATGACGAATACGTGAAGAGCGAAAAAACGCGAAAGCGTTGCTCCAGCAATGATCGGGCCGCCGAGTAGTAGATTGACCATGAGTGGGCCAATCACGGGAACGCGGCTGGCAATCGATGCGCCGATTCCCAATCCCCAATAAGCGTCCTGGTCGAATCTTAGAACCTGGCCTGTGAACGCCATGCCAAGCGTAACGAGCAGAAGGAATACACCCACAATCCAAGTGAGCTCACGCGGGTATTTGTAAGCGCCAAATAGAAAAACCTGCACCATGTGAATCAGGACGATGGCGACCATGAAATCCGAGCCCCATCCGTGGAGTGCGCGGATGTACCAGCCGAGCGCGACATTGTGATTTAGCGTCTGAAGGCTGCTCCAAGCCTCGCCGGCCGAAGGTACATAGATCAGCGCCAACAGGATGCCGGTGACGATTTGCAGGATGAACACCGCGAAAGCAGCGCTTCCAAAAACATAGAACCAACTGGCGGTTTTTCGCGGAACAGGATGCTCGGCGGTCTCGCGGATGGTGGAGGCAAGCTGCAAGCGCTCGTCCAACCATTCGCCGATAGATGAAATCAGGCGCACGGCGTTATCTCTCGAACGATATTCGAAGCCTGGCCCGGCGTCGGCATTTCGCCGGCTTGGATGAGCAACTTTCCGTCATCGATTTTGTAGTGGTACTGGAACAATCCACGTTCTGGCGGGCCAGAGGCGCGTGAGCCATCCTGGTAATAGGCTCCTCCGTGGCAAGGGCACATGAACAAACTCGATTGCGGGAACCAGCGGACAGGGCATCCGAGGTGTGCGCAATTGATTGCAAATACCTGAAAACTCTGTCCGTTCACATTGCGAACCCAGCAGGCAATATCGGCAGTATCACCATCCCAGGAAGTTACTACCGGGTTTCGGTAGGTCGCCAGGCGCGTTTCTCCGGAAGGAAACTGATCGAGATTGCCGAGAGTAATCCAGGATTCGTAACCATTGTTTCGGCCGCGAGCGATCGGAGAAAGAAGGTAACGCACGACCGGCACCGCCAAAATCACGGCGACAACGCTGTTAAGAAAAATTCCGAGCTTCATGAGCAGCGCGCGCCTGCTGAGACCCGTTGGTACAGTCATCGAACTTCTCCTAACGATTTCGGTGAGCTTGGATAAGGCTGGCCGGGGAATTGAGAGCGCTGCGAAGCGAGCCACGCAACGACATCGGAGACATCTTGCGCCGACATCGGTGTGCCGGGGACGTTATTACGCCAATCCGGAGCGCCGAGATCCGGCCGCCCCACGATCACAATTGTCCGAAGCTGCTGATCGTTGAGCAGCGCAAGAAAAGATCCATCGACGATGGAACTTCCCTTCGGTCCTCCCCTGCCGTCAGCTCCGTGGCAAGCGGAGCAGAACGTCGCGTACACCTGTGAGCCGCGCGAAGCGTCGCCCGGAGTAGTGGACGAGTACGGAGGCGGGTTCGTGCCGCTCAATACGTTCGGCTTCGACCAACGATCTCGAATTCCGCGGACGAGCACATCAATCTGTTTTTCGGTGAGCATTCCGCCGGCGCTTTGCGCGAACGCGGGCATGGATGTCCCGGAAATTCCATTCGTCGCCGCGCGGCGCAGGATCGAGTCATCTGCGATCGCTAAGTACACTGGGTCACCCAGCGCGATTGCAGCACCGCCCCGCCCGTCTGGTCCGTGGCAGCCGGCGCAGTTTTCACCGTAGAGAACATTGAAATCCGAAATCTCGCCCGGGACGATTGGCGTGCTGGCGGCAAGCTGCTTCCCCGGTGCGTTGGCGCACCCGCACAAAACGGTGGACAGGACCAATGCCGCGGAAACGAGGAGGCCGATCTTCATCGGGACTTATCCTTGCCACGTTTCTCCGCCATAATTCCAGGAGCCTCGACACCCGCGCGCATTGCAAACGGCAGATTCTCTCGCGTCGAGATGCGCTCGTGCCGCGCCACGACTAGACCTGCGACTACGCCAAACGCCACCTGGGAAGCCATGAACCAGACCCAGTCGATTCGGCCCGCAAGCAGTGGATTGAGCAGGTTTAAGATCGAGTACAACAAGCCGGACCATAGCACCGGAGCAATCAATCCTCCCAGCAAAATGGGGCGACGCGGAAACATCGGCAGCATGGCGCCGTAGAGCACGCCCACGAGCGTAGAGCCGACGCCGTGCAAGATCACAGCCATTGCGAAACTGTCGAAGTGGAACGAATTCAGTTGCGAGGGATCGAGCTTCAGCGATTGAGAGTAAACGGTCGCGGCGAGAAGATTGATTGGATACCAGATGCTCCCGGCCTTCAGAAGTCCATACGTGCATGCCAGCACCGCCATCGCCACACTGCCCGCCCAGCCACCTTTTACGCCGGCCGAGATTGGGTAGGTTTCGATGGGAAGCCACGCTCGAACAAGGTCAGGCGCGACCGGCACGCGCTCAACAACCGTGCGTTCGGTCTCAATGCGGAGTACCTCCGGGGCTACCGTAACGGTCACTTCCCTCTCGCGAGGCAAGACTTCCCTGAACCAGCCGGCGCACCCGGCGAACGCAAGGACAAGGCCGAGTATGCTGAGGGAGACATTTGTCAACAAGCCCGCGAACAGCAAGGTGGAGCCAAACGCCAAAACAAGAGGCCATGCCGTCGGCGCAGGCATTTCAATCACACCAGGGAGCCCTGACCTTTCGCCGGAATGTTCCGAGGATGCGTATGTATCCATGGATGCTCCTCAGCGCCCCACCAGGTAGACGACCGTGAATACCACGACCCAGACTGCGTCCACAAAATGCCAGTACATCGAGAGAGTTTCTATGCGCGCTGACTGCTCCATTCCAACGCGATCGGCAAGACCGAAAAGCAGCACGACAGTGAGCATCACGAGTCCTGCAGTTACGTGCGTGGCATGTAAGCCGACGAGCGAATAATAAGTTGTGCCAAAAAGATTCGTAGAGATAGTGAGTCCGCGTTCGAAGATCAGCCGGCGCCATTCCAATGCAGTGCCGACTAAAAAGACAGCCCCGAGAGCAATGGTGATTGACAACAGAATGAGGAACGACCTGCGATGACCGTTTTCAAGCTCCTTGCCCGCGAGGTGAATCGTGAGGCTGCTGGACAATAGACAGATCGTAAAGAAGATTGGTGTCTCCAGCACTTCGCGGGGAGTGGGTCCGGTGGTGCTTTTTCCCAGGTAAAAAAGGTAGGCGACGACGAAAATTGTGAAGATTGCAGACTCGGCGACAATAAGGCCGGCCATCCCCACCTTGCCCTTGTATGGAAGCTTCCACTCGAGAGATTTCTCGAGGACTGGATTCGTGACGGCACTCATTTCTCAATCCTTTTAGTCATAGCGCTACTCATAGCGACTGTCCGGATCTTCTGGGTGCTTCAGGTCCCACAGGGGCCGCCGGCTCGCAACCGAAGGAATGGAAGCAAAGTTGTAATTCGGAGGCGGCGAACTTACGGACCATTCCAGAGTCCAGGCGTCCCACGGATCGTTGCCGGCCTTTGGTCCTTTGAAATAGGAATAAACGAGGTTCGCGACAAACACGAGAATGGCTACGGCTTGAATGAATGCGCCAATCGTAACGATCCAGTTGAGGGTTTCCCAGCCAGGGCGAGGCTCGTAGGTGTAGATACGGCGCGGCATTCCGAGGATTCCGGCAAAGTGCATCACGTCGAATGTCGCGTGAAAGCCAATCAGGAAAAGCCAGAAATGGAGCTTGCCCAGCCGTTCGCTGAGCATTCTTCCCGTAATTTTCGGATACCAGTAATAAAACGCCGCAAACAGTGCAAAGAGGATTCCACCCACGATTACATAGTGAAAGTGTGCCACGACAAAGTACGAGAGGCTGAGTTGCCAATCAAAAGGCGCGGACGCGAGCATGATTCCTGTCAGACCGGCGATCAAAAATTGAAAAAGAAATCCGACGGAAAAGAGCATTGGTGTCTTGAACCGAATGCTTCCGCCCCACATAGTTCCCAGCCAATTGAAAATCTTGATTCCTGTCGGTACCCCCACAGCCATGGTGGTGATCGTAAAGAAACTGTTGGCGTAGGAATTCATTCCGATTGTAAACATGTGGTGCGCCCACACACTCAGGCTCACGAACGCGATACAGACTGTCGCTCCGACCATTACGGGATACCCGAAAATTGGTTTGCGCGAAAATACCGGAATGATTTCGGACATGAAAGCGAAACAAGGAATAATCAGGACGTAAACTTCCGGATGACCGAAGATCCAGAAGAAGTGCATCCAAATTGTGGCTGAGCCGCCCGCCTGTGTATCAAAGAAATGCCCTCCCAAATAACGATCTACCAGCAGCATGATTTGCGCTGCGGAAAGCGGAGTGATCGCGATCAGCACCATTCCGGACATCACCAGGTTGAGCCAAGCGAGCAGCGGCATTCGGTTGAGCGTCATCCCAGGGCAGCGGACGCATAGGATTGTCGCGATGAGATTGATGGACGTACCGATACTTCCAAATCCGGAGACGAGAAGAGCAATTGTCCAATAGTCGGAGCTTGGGCCCGGCGAAAAGGCCTTCGCCGTCAATGGTGCGTATGCCCACCAGCCCACATCGGGCGCATTGCCGGCGCCATAGAGGCCGTTCCCACCCAGGAAACTGAAATAAAGAAGAAATCCTCCCAAGGCAGTCAGCCAGAAACTGAACGCGTTCAGCCGTGGAAACGCCATGTCGCGTGCCCCAATCATTAAGGGGACCAGATAGTTGGCAAAACCAAAGAGGACGGGCATGGCCACGAAGAAAATCATGGTTGTCCCATGCATCGTAAACATGCGATTGAAAACCTGCGGTGAAACAAAATCGTTATGCGCCCGAATCAGCTGGATCCGAATGATGGTGGCTTCGATCCCACCGACAACGAGAAAAACAAGCGCATAGACGATGTAGAGAATTCCCAGACGCTTGTGATCAACCGTGGTGACCCATTCGTGCGCCACCTCGACCCAAGGCCGCGTCGCTGTGCTTGCATTTGGAATGGCCATCGCGTCCGATGACATCAGTGCTCTCCCAAATCCTTTGGCTACCGAAGCGTCTCGAGATAGCCGACGAGCGCATCTACGTCAGCGTCGCTGAGTTGCATCGCAGGCATGAGTGAACCCGGCTTGATCGCATCCGGTTTCTGAATCCACAAGCGAAGGTTCGCCTTGGTATTCTCAGCCGCGCCGGACGCGATTGTCTGGCGGCTCATCAAATGCGTCAGGTCCGGGCCGAAGCGTCCGTCAGCGACGGTGCCTCGAATCGCGTGGCAATTTATGCAAGCCGTTGTTTCGAAGACGCGCTTGCCGGCGGTTACACTCGCGTCGAGCGCTGCCGGCTGCTGTTGGCCGCGGACCCAGATCGCAAAATCCTCGGAGCTGTCAACGTAAACGCGAAGCAGCATCTTCGCGTGTTGCGTGCCGCAATATTGAGCGCACTGGCCCAGAAAGATGCCGGTCTGGGACGGATCCATCCACATGTGATTTACGCGATTTGGAATCAGGTCTGTTTTTCCCGCCAATTGTGGAATCCAGAAGCTGTGGTCCGTGTCAGCGGAAAGCAGTGTCAAAAAAGCGGGCGCAGGGTGGGAGGCTTCACTTACGGGAATGTGCAGCTCGTTTGCGGTGACGACGCCGAGCTGTGGATAGCGGAACTCCCACCAGAATTGATGGCCGATCGTGACGACCTCAACTGCAGTCCCTGGCTTCGGAGCATCCTGAACGGAGTGGATCACCCGCGAGGTCGCTAGAAACAAGACAACGACGATGAGAATCGGAATCACGGTCCACGCCAGTTCAATCTGTGTGCTTCCGTAGACCTGTGCAGGCTCGCGACCGTGATTTTCTGGGCGCTCGCGGTATTTCACCACTGCGTAAATTAATAAAGCGAAGACGACCGCAAAGATAAGGCCCGTTACCGCAAGGACGAAATGGGAGAGATTGTAGATCGATTTGGCCGGCGTCGAGCGTGGATCAAAAATGCTGGGAACCGGAGACGGTTCACCGGGAGAGCCAAAACACAGCGATGCCGCAAGCAACCCGCCTGCGATCAGTATCGCGATTCCTGCCGCCTTGCTGAGCAGCTTTCGAGTTTGGTCGGAACGTACCATGAATAGATGTTTAGCCTCGTGCGAAGTGAGACCAAAAAATACAAGGCACTTCTCAACCCAAACCGGCTAGATCTGCGGCATTGATGAAACGCGACTTACTCTGCAGCTTTGAAGTCGCGATAATAGACGGGTGTCAACCTGCTGACAAGTGCGCAGTCGTTGTCATCGGGTTCGTCGCGAGTGCGCGAAAGTTTAGCGCCCTCCCGAGTGAGAGCTTCAGAGCCCAGTCAAGGTGTGACCGAGCTTGTTTTTCTTCGTCGTTAGATAACGCAGCGTGGACGCGGACGCGGGGATCTCGAGGGGCAGCCATTCCGTTACAGAGAGCCCGTATCCTTCGATGGCCACGAGCTTGCGAGGATTGTTACTCAGCAGTCGCATCGACCGCACGCCGAGCGCTCGCAAGATTTGAACGCCGATGCCGTAGTCGCGCTGGTCGGCCTTAAATCCGAGCCGCTCATTGGCCTCCACGGTATCTAGCCCTTCGTCCTGTAGCGCGTAGGCGCGAATCTTGTTCGCCAAGCCGATTCCTCGGCCTTCCTGATTCAAGTAGAGCAACACACCGCGTCCCTCGTCGGCGATCCGCCAGAGAGCTTCGTCGAGTTGGGCACCGCAATCGCAACGCATAGAATGGAATACATCCCCAGTAAGGCACTGCGAATGCACCCGCACCAACACGTCGTCCCCACTCCCGATATCACCGTGGACGAGAGCGACATGCGTTTTTTTATCGATCTGATTTTCAAATGCATGCAGTCGGAAATCACCGTACTCGGTCGGTAAGTTCGTTGAGGCGACAGTCTTAACCAGCGTTTCCGTGCGAGTCCTGTAAGTGATCAGATCGGCGACGGTGACCATCAACAGATTGTGGCGGCTTGCGAAGGAACTGAGCTCGGGCACGCGGGCCATCGTGCCGTCTTCGTTCATGATTTCGCAGATCACGCCAGCGGGCGCCAAACCAGCAAGGCGAGCGAGGTCCACCGCGGCTTCGGTTTGCCCGGCACGCACCAGCACCCCAGCATTCTGCGCGCGCAAGGGGAAGATGTGGCCCGGGCGAATGAGATCAGAAGGTTTCGTCCGCGGGTCAATTGCTGCGAGCACAGTAGTGGCGCGATCGGCCGCCGAAATTCCGGTTGTCGTACCGTTTCTTGCTTCGATACTCACGCAAAACGCGGTTTCAAAGCGAGAGGTGTTTTTTGGAACCATCAGTGGAATTTCGAGTTCCTCGAGCCGCTCCGGCGACATCGCCAGGCAAATTAATCCACGACCGTGCCGAGCCATAAAATTGACAGCCTCAGGCGTGATCTTCTCAGCGGCGATGGTGAGATCGCCTTCGTTTTCGCGATCCTCATCGTCAACGACGATCACTATTTTGCCCGCGCGTATCGCGGCTATGGCGTCTTCAACTCGGGCAAATGGACTTGCGCATTCGCCTCGATCCTTCACAACTTGGAGTAGTTGCTTCATGTGCGCACCTGAATGTCGTTGCTACCGGACTTCGGTAGGGAAGCGAAAGGATTTCCCTCGAGTGGCATCTCTTCTTTTTCCGGCCAGACCAAAGCGAAGATCAGTGCCACACCGATTCCGATGGAGACCTCCGCAGACCGGTGAAACGCGGCAATCCACGGAGATCGTGCGTGCGGCAGTAACATCACAATCGCCAGTGTGATGCCTCCGAAGCGATACGCGCTTCGGTCCGTGCGACCGACCGCGCAAAGTAGACCCAGTAGAAAAACGCAGGCTCCGAACACAAGAGCGCGTGGCCCAAAATAACTCGCGACGATCGCACCAAGCAATGCTCCGATCACGGTGCCCACGAAACGTTGCCAGGAAACTTCCCACGCTGCTCCCAGCGATGACTGAGTGATGACGATGGTTGTAATCGGAGCCCAGTAAGCTTCCGGCAAACGGAACAGCCGCGCGACCAAAAGCGAAGCGAGAGTCGCCACTCCCGTTCTTACGGAATGGACTACGACCGGCCAGCGCGACCATCGCGTTCGATTGGTCGCCATTCTTCGCTCACGCTATAAAGTTCCACGTTTGCGATTTCTCCCGCGAATCAATCGGAAAGAGTCCAGCTGACCCCCAAGGTCTGGCGTGTTCGTAGAAGAATCGACCGGGTGCGCGGCAGTCTGGCCGTACATGAAGTTAGGTGCCATCAACATGAGCCATGCACTTCGTAAAAGGAATCGCATCGTAAATCTCTAACCCCTATGTAATTCGGTGTGTGACACTCGCCTCAATTCGTCACCGATGCGAGCTGCCGGGGGATTGCCACACGCCCAACTGTTCGTGCGGCAATCCTGCGGCAGTTGCAGTCCGACGAAAATTGCGTCGGCAACGACGGCCACGATCTCGAATATCGGACTAGAGCGACTCCAGTGACTCGCCGACATGCCGAACATTGCCTTCGATTGTGGCCACCACTTCTTCGATGTTCCCGGAGAGGATCAGCTTTCCCATGGCCAGCGCGAAGCCCACGGCTTGCGATCGGTCGGCATGAGAAGGGATCGAAAGAGCATTCGCATCGGTCACGACGTCAATGAGCGCCGGCCCTGAATGCTGCAGCGCCTTCTTAACGCCCGAGGACAAATCAGCCGGGTTTTCGATTCGCACACCCATGATGCCGATGGCTTCGGCAAGCTTCGCGAAGTTTGGATTCTTCAGGTCCGTTTGAAAGTCTGGAAGTCCACCAGTTTCCATTTCCAGCTTCACCATTCCCAAAGCGCTGTTGTTGAACACCACGAACTTGATCGGGAGGTTGTATTGCGTCACGGTCAGGATGTCGCCCAAGCTCATCGCAAAACCACCATCGCCGCACATGGCGACAACCTGGCGTCCGGGATAGGCACATTGGGCGCCAATGGCCTGGGGGAGCGCGTTGGCCATGGAACCGTGGTTAAAGGAACCGATGATCCGCCGGTCCTTGGTCGCTTTGATATACCGGGCAGACCAGACGTTGCACATACCGGTGTCCGCGGTGAAGATTGCGTCGGGCGCCGCAAATTCGCTGAGAGCCGCTGCCACAGGCTCCGGGTGCATGGGCGTGCGCGTTCCCACATGGTCAACGTACACATTCATTTTTCGAAGTTTTTCCTTGTGTTTGCGGAGCGTGGTATCCAGGAATTCGCGGTCCGACTTTGCATTCAACATCGGCAGCAGAGCTTGTAGCGTCTCGCGCACATCGCCCCAAATTCCGAGATCGAGTCTGCTTCGCCGTCCCAAACGGTCGACCCGGATGTCGATTTGCGCAATCTTCGTTTTTGTTGGCAGGAACTTGTCGTACGGAAAATCGGTGCCGAGAAGCAGCAAAAGGTCGCAATCGTGGATCGCCTCGTAAGCCATCCCGAAACCAATCATTCCGGTCATCCCCACGTCATAAGGATTGGCGTATTCGATGAACGGTTTTCCGCGGTAGGAATGCCCAACCGGCGCTTTCGCCTTCTCGGCGAGTGCGACCACCTCATCGTGGGCGCTTTCGCACCCGATGCCGCAGAAGAGAGCAACTTTCCTACTGGAGTTGATCAGGTCTGCCAAACGCGCCAGGTCCTTTTCACCTGGACGAATACTCGGCCTGCGACCGACTAAAGAACGGGGTGTCCCCTCGGGAGGAAAGTCCGCACCACCCACGTCGCCGGGCAGCACGATCACGCTAACCCCGCCTTTTCCGAGCGCGCTTTGCATCGCGATGTGCAGAACGCGCTCAAACTGAGCTGGATTCGTGATCATTTCGCAGTAGTGGCTGCATTCCTGAAAAAGATTTTGTGGATGCGTTTCCTGAAAATATCCAGTTCCAATCTCACTGGTGGGAATATGCGATGCAATTGCAAGCACTGGAGCATTGCTTCGATGAGCGTCAAAAAGGCCGTTGATCAGGTGCAGGTTGCCCGGGCCGCAGCTTCCCCCGCAAGCGGCGAGTTTGCCGGTGAGCTGCGCTTCCGCACCGGCCGCGTACGCGCCGGCTTCTTCATGGCGCACGTGGATCCATTTAACTTTGGTGTTTAGCCGGAGTGCATCCGTCACCGGATTCAGGCTGTCGCCCACTACACCGTAAATCCTTTCGACGCCGGCTTCGGCAAGTCTGCGAACCAATTCATCTGCAATCCTGTGTGGCATTTTTTCTGCCTCCCTTATTTGTTTCTGAACTCTTGAAACGAGATAATTTCGATTTAGAGCGGCCTGGTCACCTTCAGGCCGTACCCAAGTGCGTAGCTATTTCGATTGCGCTGGCGCCTGCGCGGCCGGTCCGGTCTCGCGGAGGAAGAAACTCACCACGATCGCGGCCGCACAGCAAACAATCCAAAAAAATGCGCCGTGCTGAAAATGCAATTGCAGGTTTATCGAGTTTCCGATGCCTTTACCGATATGCTTTGCGTAAACCGGGCCAAGGAATGCGGTAATTCCGAAGACCAGGAAATTAATTCCGCCCGTCGCACTGCCTTTTACGTTGTCAGGATTCACTTCCTTGATGATGCTGTAAGGGATCATTGCCGCGCCCGATGCGACGCCGAATACGAACATCGCGAAGTGCACCGGAATGGGCAGAAATTTGAGCGCGAGCTGCGCTGCAGCCAAAATCATCACCGTCGCGCTCCCGATAATCACCGGCTTTCGCCTTCCCATGCGGTCCGATAACCATCCCATCAGCGGACATCCAAAAACCCATCCGAGGGGAACCATTGAGGCGATGAGCACTGCGTTGTGATAGGAAAGTTGCAGATCTTTTTGAAATGAGGCTACGCCCCAAATCATGTCGCCGATCGTGGTCGGTGCGAACAACAGTCCGGCAACGATTCCGCAGAGATACGATTGGGGATTCGAGAAAACAATCTTGTACGGCGTCAGGAGCGAGCCCACGCCTCCTGCTTGCGTGTGCGGTCCAGTCTGCTCGTTAGGAGCCGCCAGGTACAAGAACACAGCGTTCGCGAAAATTAAGACTCCGAAACCGATCCAGATTGCGTGCACGTTCAATCCATGTTCGATCATCGGTCCCACAACGAACTGGCCCGAGGCACCGCCCAGCATTCCAACGCACTGCGTCACACCAATCGCCGTCGCCAGGTAGCGCGCTGAAAATCCGTGCGCGGCGAGGTAAACGGCGCCAGTGAACGCGAAGGCTGAGCCGGCTCCTTGGAGCAATCGTCCGGCGTCGCCTGCCAGTACGGAAGCTCCGCCGAAGAAGAGGCATCCGATCGCCAAGATTGCAGCGCCAACTGAAACAGTTCGCTTGGCTCCCAAATGATCGAGGGCCGCTCCGGCGACCAGGCTCATTGTGGAGTAGGTGTAGTAGTAGGCGCCTAGAATCGCGCTGATGCCGAGCGCGGTGGTGTGAAATGAGTTTTCCAACTCTGGAATCATCACGGCTGGACTGGATCTCACGGCATATTCCAGGAAATAGAAAACCACCGTGAAAGCCCAGGCGATGACATATGCACGCGTCTGTGTTCCGGTCTGTTTTTGGTCCAACGTAAGTGTGGCCATGTTTCTGCGAAACCTCTCTCTACGACGAGACGAAAGGAACAGCGACCTGCGACAATTCGCTGATCATTGCTCCTCCGCCCCTTGCTCACCGCGACGCGTAAAAGCGTCGCCGCAGGTCATTAGGCATTTCATCGCCCAATGCAAAGTCGGTCTGGCCGGCTGAAGGAGAATGGCTTAGCTTCTACTAGCGGAATTGCTGCAAGAGTTTGTTGTCAGCATGCTCACGCGTGCGCAGATATTGACACCCACCCAATATCTTTTGCCGGGTTGCAAGCTTCGATCTGTTTGCGGCGGGAAATGATTGTTGCGTTTAATTCAGGGCAAGCGAGTCGAGAGTGTGCTCAATCGGCCGGTGGTTGATTCTTGGTTTTCGGGTTCAGAGTTCCATCTAGGGGGTGCGACCCATTGCATGATTCATTTCATCCCTCGCCTGGACGTATTCAAGCTGAGATCGAAGGAGCAGAGTCTTGGCATCGAATTCCTGAGCGATCGCGGCATCGGCTTGCGACGGGAGAGCCTCCCCTCTTTCGAGATGTTGTGCTGCAACCCGGCTCGATTCGGTCCGTAGTGTAAGTATCTGTTGCGACACCTCGACCATTTCTCGCGTGCGTGCCATTTTGTTGGCGGCCGACTCAACCCTGCGCTCAACCTCATCCGTTAGTCGAGCGAGGTTTTCGCGCGCCTGTGCGAGACGGGCGTTGCCCTCGCCCAGTTGGGCCTTTCGTCGGCCTCCATCGAATAAATCGTAGGTCAGCTGCGCTCCGAACGTTCCAAAGTTGCGGGCGAGGAAAGGGACGTTGTCCTGATAACTGTACCGCGCAACCGCCGACACTTCGGGATAGTAATCTGCCTTTGCCAGGCGAACGCCCGCCGATGCTTTCTCTACTTCCGCTCGTGCCGCGACGATTTCCGGGTGCGATGCCAACGCCGCACGGACGCATTCCTCGCGGCGGCACATCTCCTGGACTTCGGGGATAGTGGGATCGAGGTCGAGTTGGGTGGCGATTGGCAATCCCAGCACATCGTTCAACTGCATAGTCAGATCAGAAAATTGCAACTCGGTGGAGAGCAAATCCTGCTTCGTTTCGAGCGTTTGCGCGCGACTCTCGATAAGTTGCTCATCGAGCGCGCTGCCATACTTCACCTGCTGCACGCGCTCACTCTCCAAGTCCTGGGCAGCGCGGATTTTCGCTTCCGTTGCGCGCCTGTGCAGCTGCGTGACCAAAATCTGGTAATAAATCTCATGCACCTTCAAAGCGATGTCGTTCTCTGTCTCCTTCTCATTCGCTCGGGTAGCGTCCAAGTCGGCGCGGGCAAAATCATTCGCCGGTTTCACTCTTGTGAACAACTGAGTGAGTGGCTGCACTAGCCCCGTTCCACTTGTGACAAAAGTCCTCCCACCCTGATTGAGTGTCGCCGGCTCCGTTGGAATTGGGCTTCCCGCTACACTTCCCAGGCTCCCCGCAGGAATTTGAATGAATTGTGTGTCGGTCACACGCAAGACTCGGCTCTCGTTCGTTATGCTTGGAAAATATCCACTCCGGGCAGCCTCCTTCGCATGCTGTTTCTCCTGCACCTGGAGTCCCGCGATACGCACCAGATGGTTATGCTTCAGGGCCAACTGCACCGCCTCAGAAAGAGTAATGTGCCGCGGAGCCGGTTCCGCGTTCTGCGCTTTCGCGCAAAGTGCGAAACTCGCTGCAAATAGTGCGATGCCCAGACCACTTCGGCGGAAACTCATTACTTCTCCCCCTTCGCCGCAACCACTTCCTGTTGAATCCCGCTGAGGTCGCCATATTTCAGCGGCGGCTCTCGCAAGAGAGCTACGAGAATCAAAGCGATCACCGTCGCCCAGGCGACCAAGTAGAATCCGTCGATCAAACTCAGCGTGTAGGCCTGGAGACGCAGACGCCCGCCTACCACATCCACGGCGCGGCCGGTCGCTTCAGCCAAGCCCGAAGACTTGGCAAAGAGACCTGCGGTCATTTGGCGAATGTTTCCGTCGGTGATCCAGCTTCCGTGCTGTACATGCAAGCCCAGCAGATTTGAGTGGAACTTCTCCCGCTCAGCAATGAACCGCCCCATCAGGACAGCTCCGAGCGTTCCTCCGAAGAGTCGAATGGTATGAAAGAAGGCAGAAAATGTGAGAATCCGCGAAGCCTTCGCCAGTCCGCCCGAGAAAAGCCCCTGCAAAATAATCGCTGCGACTAAACCAGTGAACGCAAAGCATTGGCCAAAGCCCATCAGAAATTCGGTTCGGTAGAAGTTCGATGCCGCCCAGGCGCTGGTCATCCCAGCGTTCAAGAGAGAGGCAACCGCCATTGCGGCGAATCCTGACGCGAGCAGCAAGCGCGGATCCACATTCGAAAGTAAAAGGAAACCAGCCAGAAACGCGAACGGAACAAAAGAAGCTGCCGTCCAAATCACCGCCGGCCCGATCTGGTCCGGCTCGAATCCGTGGATGGCCAGAGCCTGCGGGATTAGGATGATTGTTGTCACTAGAAAAAAACGAAAAAAGAACAGTCCGGTGCCCAATAGAACCGTATTCCACTGCCGGAGGTAGGGCATATCGACAAGAGGATTGGGGCCGAGCAGGCGAACAACGAGAGCGCACAACAAGAGGAATGAGCCGCTGGCGAAGAGTGCGGTGAATGTCCCGGAATGCCACCAGTCGAGCCTTTCACCTTGTTCGCACGCAACCAAAATCAATGCAAACCCCGCGCTCGCATATAAAAATCCCGCGAAGCTTGGTGCCTCGCCGCGTTCTTTTGCGGGAGGAGACTTCGGTATGCCCAAGTAGATGCATAACATCATCAGCGGCGTAATCACCGCCGAATTCCAAAACATCCATTCCCAGGAGAGATGATTTCTGTACCAACCGTAAAGCGATGGCGCGATGTTTACAGCGCCGTCCACGAACGAGGCGTACAGAGCAATCGTAAAGGGAAGATATCGGAGAGGAATGTTGCGCAGGGCGAAGGTGAGCGTCAGGGGATAGAAGGTGCCTGACGCCAAGCCCGCCAAGGCCATCGCTAAAATGAGGAAGCCGTAATTGTGAATGAAGGGCAAGAAAACACAGATCAGTGTGAACACCGCCGCGGCCGTCAACAGAATTCGCCGTGGCCCCATTAGCCCGCCGAGATACACAGTGAATGGGCCGATGAACATCAGGCCGGCGTCGAACGCCGTACCGATCCAGGCACTTTGGTCATAGCCGAATCCCCAGTGGCCCCTGAGGTCGGGAATGCCGAGCGAGATCATTCGGCTGGTGAGAGTGACGACGCCCGCGCCTGTAATGACGCCGAGGATTCCAAGCAGCGGACTCTTCGAAAGCGCGCCAGGCACGGCGCCGGCAATTCCGCGTGCGAGCTGTTCCGGACTGGGCTGCGGCAGGGCCATCGAGGAAGCAGACATCCTACGCTCCGATCAGCGGCTCGTCCGGACAGTAGCGATTACGGAGAGTCCGGGGCGTAAGCTGTTCGCAAAACTCGAGTCCTCGAGTGCTATTTTCACGGGAATCCGTTGGACGACTTTGGTGAAGTTCCCGGTCGCGTTATCGGGAGGTAGAAGTGCAAATTGCGAGCCGCTGGCCGGAGCAATCTCGAGTACTTTGCCGTGGACCACGCGGCCAGGATATTCGTCGATGCGAATTTCCGCCGCGTCGCCAACCTTCACATTCGTGAGCTGCGTCTCGCGATAGTTCGCCTGAACCCACTTGATGAGCGGCACGAATGAGATAACTTGTGTTCCTGGAGAGACGAGTTGCCCGGGCCGCACTTGCCTCTCCCCCACGATGCCATCACCCGGCGCCTCAATGGTTGTGTAGCCGAGATTTACCCTAGCCCCATTTAGCGCCGCTTCTTTCGCATGCTGGTCAGCTACGAGTTGTAGCTCCTGAGATTCCAACACCGCCTTCGTGCGTCTCTCGGCTTCCTCGGAGTCTTCGTTGCTGCGAAGCAGAGTCTTTGCCTGCTCCAGATCCGCCCGGCGACTGGCGAGTTGTGCTGTGAGCCGATCGTCATCGGCGACAGCCTGCTCGACTTTCTGCTGCGTGGCCGCGCGCGTTTGCAGGAGCGCTTCTTGGCGTGTACGCTCGGCCCGCGCGCGCAGCACGTCTGCCTGCGCGGCTTCAATACCGGCCTGGGCGGCGGCGATTTGTGCCTTTGCTTGATCGATGCCGGCGGCCGCGCGCTCAATCCGCGTGTCCTGAAGCTCGCGCTGCCTGCGATTGTTTTCAATTGCGGCCTTCGCAGCCTCAACCGCAGCGGTGGCCTGATCTAACTGTGCGCGGAAATCATCATCATCCAACTCGACAATCAAATCGCCCTTGCGCACCTTTTGGTAATCCGAGACCTTCACGTCCCGTACAATGCCCGCAACTTTTGTGCTTAGGGGAGTCAGATCGCCGCGTACATAAGCATCATCTGTGACCTGTTCTGTCCGCCCACCCTCCCAACTGTTCCAGTTCCAAGTGATCGTTGCGAAAATCACAGCGGCGAGCAGCACCACCAAGGCGGGCACCACGAATTTCCGCCATGTCGACTTAGGCTGTACGTGATCCTGCCGCTGTTCCGGTGCCCTTCCAGGAGCTGGTGTGCCCGCAGTGGCCATCCTTAATGCTCCTCTTGTGTTTGCGGCCTGGTTTGGATCGAACCACGTTTCGGTTCTCCGAATTCGCATTGAGCATTCCGAGTTCCTGCCTGAAATATTTCGATGTCCATGAAAAGAAGCACGTTGCCGTCGAAAGACTTCCATCGTCAGTGAGTGTTGGTGCCCACATTCCGGCACTTGTCAGGATGCTGACAGGAGCAGGCCCCAGCCAGCACGTCAGAAAGGTTAGTAAAATGATCAAAAGGAATATAATGCCCGCCATGGGCTCCCCCCGACCAGAATCCGAGCCGCTGAATATTCAGCTTCTCGTCGACTCGATCCCTGCGCTGATTCACACCGCCCGGCCAGACGGCTACCTCGATTACTTCAATAAGCCTTGGCTGGAATACCTGGGCGTCACTTTGGACAAGGTGGCCGGCTGGAATTGGACCGCCTTTATTCACCCTGAAGATGTTGACGGGATTGTGTCCAAATGGCGCGCATCGCTCGCGACTGGAGAAATCTTCGAATACGAAACTCGGGTCCGGCGGGCAGACGGGGAATACCGCTGGATGTTCCATCGCAAGGTGCCGCTTCGGGATGAGCGCGGCAACATCGTCAAGTGGTATGGATCGAGCTTGGATATTGACGAGCGCAAAACTGCGGAAGAGCAGCTCCGCAGAAATACCGACGCGCTGCAAAGAAGCGAGTTTTATCTCGCCGAAGGGCAACGCGTTGGCCACATGGGAAGCTGGGCTTTCGATCCCGATGGCTTCTACTACTGGTCTCCTGAATTGTTCCGGATGCACGGCCTCGATCCGGCCAGCAAACCGCCTAGTGTCCAGGAATACCTGGATTTTGTTCACCCACAGGATCGCGACTCCATGGCGAACCTGATCGAGGGAATTCTGGCGACAGCTTCGCCCTTCGATGTCACAAAACGTATCGTGCGCCCCAATGGTGAGCTCCGGTACATTCGCTGCGTCGCCGCTCCTGTTCTAGAAAACCAAAGTCTGAAAAAGTATGTCGGCAGCGCGATGGACGTTACCGAGCACGAGCTTCTGAGACAGGATCTGCATCGCCGCGAGGCGTACCTGGCGGAGGCGCAGAGGCTCAGCCACACGGGCAGTTGGGCCTGGAACACGCGCGACGGCACACTGTACTGGTCAGAAGAAATCTATCGCATCTATGGCTATAACCCGCAGGAAGTCCGTCCCACTTGGGAGCAATTCCTAAGAAGGGTTCATCCTGAGGATCGGCCACAGATTGAACAACGAGCGAAAATGGAAGCGACTGGGAGGGAATGGACAAACTCGCACGGTGATTTCCGAATCGTTCTTCCAGATGGAACTCTAAAGTACCTCCATTCCGTTGCGCATCCATTTAGAGACGGCTCGGGTGAAATTACGGAAATCATCGGCACCGTCGTGGATGTCACTGAGCACACACGGTTGACTCAAGAGCTGGAGCGCCAACAGGCATACCTGACCGAGGCGCAATCGCTCAGTCATACCGGCAGCTTCGGCTGGAAACCTGACACTGGCGAGATTGTTTGGTCGGACGAAACCTACCGAATCTTCGAGTTCGAACGCTCGGTCAAGCCAACAATAGATTCACTGGCGCAACGCGTCCATCCCGAAGACCGCGCCGACGTCGAAGAAGTCATTAATCGCGCTTTTGTGGGAGCGCCAGAGTTCGAGCATGCCTACCGCTTATTGATGACTGATGGACGAGTGAAACACGTCCAAGCCCTAGCCCACGTTTCAATGGATGCATCTGGCAATCGAGAGTTTGTCGGGGCCGTGACCGACATCACCGAACGCAAGTCCACCGAAGACAAGATCCGGCGCCTGGTCGAAGCCGGCATTCTGGGAATCTTCATCGCGAACATCGAGGGTGAAATAGTTGAGGCCAACCAGGCGTTTCTACAAATGCTGCAATACGGCCGACAGGATCTCGTCTCGGGTCGATTGCGATGGGCGGATCTGACGCCGGCCGAATGGCGCAAGCGCGACGAACAATCTATGTCGGAGTTCCTGGCAACTGGGGTTTTTCAGCCATACGAGAAGGAGTATTTCCGGAAAGACGGCAGCCGCGTGCCCGTGCTGATTGGTGGCGCGCGGTTTGAAAGTGCGAACGAGGGCGTCGTGTTCGTCCTCGACTTGACCGAACTAAAGCGCGCCGAAGAAAAGATCCGGGAGCAGGAAATGGAGTTCCGGCAGATGCTGGACCTTACGCCTCAAGTGGTCGCGGTGTACGGACCCAACAGCGAGCGCCTGTATGCCAACCGCGTTGCGCTCGATTATATCGGTCTTACTCTTGAGGAATGGCAGCAGGCATCCGATCGCGGTGTGTACTTTCATGCCGATGATCGGGAGCGGGTGCTCGATCTTTTTGATCGTTCTTTTTCCAGCGGCTCCGTCGAGGAGATGGAGCTGCGACTGCGCAAAGCTGATGGAACTTATCGCTGGTTCTTCACCCGTTGTGTCCCATTGAAGGATGAAAAGGGACAGATCAAGCGTTTTTATGCTGCCTCTATAGACATCGACGATCGCAAGCGGGCAGAGGAGAGACTTCAAAACGAAAACGTTGCCCTGCGAGAAGAAATCGACAAGGCCTCGATGTTCGAGGAGATCGTTGGAACGTCTCCAGCTTTGCGAACTGTGCTCTCGCACATCTCCAAAGTTGCACCGAGTGATTCTACCGTTCTCATCACCGGTGAAACGGGAACGGGCAAAGAGCTTGTTGCACGCGCCATCCACGACGATCAGATCGCAGGTCGCGCGCGTTCGTTAGCGTGAACTGCGCTGCGATACCACGCGACCTGATCGCGTCGGAGTTGTTCGGCCATGAGAAGGGCGCCTTCACGGGCGCGACTCAGCAGCGCTTGGGTCGATTTGAATTAGCAAATGGAGGCACGATCTTCCTCGACGAAGTCGGAGAACTTCCAGCCGACACTCAGATCGCGCTGCTTCGTGTTTTGCAGGAGCACGAGTTCGAACGCGTCGGCGGTACTCGTCGAATCCGCGCGGACGTTAGAGTGATCGCAGCCACCAACCGTGACTTGCAGGCCGCCATCGGCGCTGGATCCTTCCGTAGTGATTTGTTTTATCGCCTGAATGTCTTCCCGATCGAGATTCCTGCACTTCGAGAACGAAACGAGGACATTCCTCTACTGGTGGAATACTTTATCGATCGCTACGCGCGAAAAGCGGGCAAGAACATAAGACGTGTCAACAAGAAGACGCTGGAATTGCTTCAGTCGTATCCCTGGCCCGGAAACATTCGCGAACTGCAGAACGTCATCGAGCGTTCCGTGATACTTTGCGAAACAGAGATATTCTCGATCGACGAAAACTGGTTACCGCAGCCGTCGCCTCTTACTCAGCCGGGGACTCAGGCCGAGCTTCCTCAAACGCTCGTGGCGCAAGAAAAAAGCATGATTGAGGCGGCCCTGAAAGAAAGCCGCGGGCGCGTGTTTGGTCCCGCGGGAGCGGCGGCCAAGTTGGGGATACCGCGGTCCACTTTGGAATCTAAGATTCGATCGCTGAAAATTGACAAGAATCGTTTCAGGGCTATCCCGGGAACTTGAGGAGTCCCACTTCCGAAAAACTTCTCTTGAATGGGCCAGACATATTTCAGGTCGGCAAGTTGGTTTCTTCAAGGACGCGGCAAAGCGGGCGTCGTTATGCAACTCTTCCGCAAAACATCCACTTTCGTTTCGATCAATCCGCCTTCACGATTGTATAATTCACTTTCGGAGCTTCGCGTATTCGGCTTTGGCTTGCTGGTAGATGGGGATGTCGGGATCGGCGCTCTTCCACAAATTTAAAAACGCCTCGTAGGACTTCCGTGCACCGGCTTCATCGCCCATCATCTTCTGCGCGCGGCCAAGCTGTAGCCGGGCCAGAGGGCCGGTGGCAAACCACAGGCACAAACCCGGATTATCGATCAGCTTTTGGAATTCGCTGGCAGCTGAACGGCCATCGCCTGACTCCAGATAGGCCAGGCCGCGGATGTAGGCCGGGTAGAGAAAATCGAACGACTTAGTGATCGCCAGATCGTACGGGAGGGTGCCGCGAAGCAGGTCGATGGTGGAGGCGGGATCGTGCTGCTGCAACTTGACCGCGGCGCGAACTGTGGGAACAAGATACTTCTGCACAATCGTGTCTAGTGGCGCTTCCTCGCTGACTTCGTCTGCGAGCCGGTCTGGCCTCGCGGGTTCTCCCCAACCGGGCGAGCGATAGAGCCAATACCATTCTCCCGTTTCGCTCCAATTTCCTCTGCAATGCCTGGTCCTGGGATTTGCGCGCTTGGATGGCCCTGCCCGCCTCTGCGTTCTGGAGGGCCGAAAAAACGAGGTCCGTGGAAATGTCTTCCGGATCCGAGGACAGACCCGACGCCTGTAGCCGCAAGCGATCTGCGGAATCGAAGTGACCCTGCTGAGCTTCAAGTAACGCTCGCTCGCGCAAGAACAAAACTCGATTGGGGCCATCCGCTTCGCCATCGAAGATCCGGCCGAAAGTGCTCCGATCACCTTCGATGAAAGCCAGTCGGAATTTTTGCATCCTTAGCATGGGGCTGTCGAATTTAAGGGCGTCCGCTTGAGCCAGCCATGACCTCGCCTCGTTGAACCTACTCGCGATTATGTTGCCGAAGGCCGCCCAAGCAAAATGGAGTGGACTTGGCCCCAGCCGCGCCGTCTCATCCTCAGCGTCGGCCGCACGATTGAGCTGGCCAAGCGGAAACAGGGTGTTCGCCAGATTCCTATGAAAGTAAACATCGCGAGGAAATAGTTCGAGTGCCCGAACTAGAACGGAGTAGGCGTTGTCGAGTTCTCCGGTTACGTTACTGTAATAGATAAGCTCGGTATTCAGCCTGCTCTTTTCCATCATGCGGTCGCGCAAATGGTAGGCGCGCGCGAATGAAGCAGCCTCTTGATCAAAATGTCCGAGAGCGCCGTGGGCCGAGCCAATCGCTCCGTAAGCAACTCCAAAGTTAGGGTCAAGTTCGACAGCGCGCTGATAGAGTTTGAGCGCTCCCTCAACGTCGCCGGCGAGGTAGCGTTTGCCCCCTTGCGCGGCGGCTTGCAAAGCCTCGAGCGAAGCGCTAAGCGCCTTTTCCAGCGGCTGATTGAAGCGCGCCAGCGAGTGTGCGGGCTCTCCCAGCTTCGCCCGAAGGTGTGCGGCTGTGACTCCCAATTCGTGTACGACCTCATTCCGCTTAGCGATGTCCACTTGCTCTTTCGCCAAGGTTGCTCCCGACCCGCAGTCGAGTGCCCTCATTTGCAAATGGTAGCTATTGCCGGCATCGCCGATCGATTGAGAGATCACCAGCTTGCTGTTGGTCTTGTCGCAGATCTGGCGAGCCACGTCGGGCGTCAACTTTGTAGTCGGCGGGAGGTTCAGTTGCGTCAGTGTCCCGAGGATTTTGTCGTCGCCCAGAACATTCAGATAGGGGGTCTGCCCCAGTTCGTAGCGCAAAGCTGTATCTAATGCATCGTCGAACACGGGATCGGTGGTCTCGTTTATGACATCGGCGAGAACAATTGTATCCGTGCCGGAGAGTGTCACTTGGTGCCGGTGACTCCAGTACAACCAGAAACCCACAGCGAGAACAGTCAACAGCGCGGCCGCCGCGAACCATTTGCGCAATCGGAAACGAGGCGGCGATTTGGTAATGTTTTCTCTGCTCAGAAATTCCGCGGGTCGAACATCGGTTTCTAAAGTTTCTGTCGCAACAGCCTGAAACGTGGAATGCCTCGCGGTATCTGCTGCCTCGGCGGCGGTGACACGCGCCGTGAACTGATACCCCTTCCGAGCAATGGTGACGATCAAGCGATTGTCTTCGGAGTTGTCACCCAGAGCCTTGCGCAGATGCGAGATATATTGAGTCAGATTCCCCTCTTCGACGAAAGCGTCGCCCCACACGGCTTGTAGCAATTCCTCTTTCGTGACGAGGCGATTGGGGTTTTGGGCCAGGAAAAGTAGGACGTCGAAAGCTTTCGGGGTGAGAGAAACGGGTGAATCCGCGCGCGCGAGCGTGCGCCTACACGGATCCAGCACAAACTCTGCGAAACGGTACACCTCGCTCATAGGAAGCTGGGTAGCTTACCGGGCGATTCAGAGTTTTTCATCTTTTTTCAGAGTTTTCTGAAGGACTTTCCAAAGCCTCACCGTGAAATATGGCCCGTCAAGACGTGAGATTCTCTCATGGCGAGCGCTTTCGGACACGAGATGAGTGACGAGCAGGAAGAAATGTCGGATGGCTTCGCCAAGCGTGTGGGGGTGTGCGAGCAAGCATTCATACGAATGTTGCGCGGGATTTCGCCAATTGTCGAAAACTCGCCAGTGTGCGGTGAGGTAAGAAGTGTAGTTTCAGCAACTTACTAAAGGGCGCTCGATTGCTACTCAAGACCAGCTGCATCCTGAAGGGACTTGGAATGCTGAAGATCCAGAGAAAAGCGAACGGTAAGGTTACTTTCACGCTGAGCGGTCGAATCGAGGCCGAGGATATCGACGAACTGCGCCGCCTCCTTGAGCTGGAAGGGTCCGGCAGCCAGATCGCTCTGGATTTGAAAGACGTGACACTCGTGGACCGCGATGCAATCAAGTTTTTGACTGAATGTGAAGCGGACAGCATCAAGCTTGAGAATTGTCCGCCCTACGTCCGTGAATGGATTGGGGGAGAAAGTGGACGGGCGAGGCGAAAAAAACAGTGAACGCTCGCACGGGGAAACTGCGAACAAGGGAGCAACGCAATGGGCTTAAATAGTCTCACGTATCCTCTGCAGTACGAGAACTTACGGCCTAAGAGTGACCGGGAGGTCACGATTGAGCTTGATCGAACCGACGAAACAGTGAACTCAGAAACCAGTTTCGAAGGGATCATTGGAAGAAGCTCGGGGCTTCGTCGCGTGCTGCAGATGGTCGAAACCGTCGCTTGGGGAGATTCGACGGTGCTCTTGCTAGGCGAGACCGGCACGGGCAAGGAGCTCATCGCGCGCGCCATTCACGGTCACAGTCCTCGCAGTGATCGATCGCTTGTTAAACTGAACTGTGCCGCTATTCCGACCGGGTTGCTCGAAAGCGAACTGTTTGGGCATGAGCGCGGATCGTTCACGGGTGCGATCGCACAGAAGATCGGACGGCTCGAGCTTGCACATCAAGGTTCGTTGTTCCTGGATGAAATTGGCGACATACCGCTCGAGCTACAACCGAAGCTTCTCCGTGTCTTGCAGGAACGGGAATTTGAGCGCCTGGGGAGCACTCGGACGCAAAAAGTAGACGTGCGCATTGTGGCCGCGACTCATCGTGACCTGGAAGGAATGATCCTGGAGAAGCAATTTCGCAGCGACCTCTACTATCGCGTGAACGTTTTCCCCATTCATGTTCCTCCCTTGCGCGAGCGACCGGAGGATATTCCATTGTTGGTGCAACATTTTGTGGAACAAGCCACACGACGAATGCGCAAGGCGATTGACGCGATTCCTTCGGAAACGATGGAGGCTCTGATTCACTATCGATGGCCTGGCAACATCCGAGAGTTGGAAAATGTAATCGAACGCGCAGTGATTTTAAGCCCTGGTCCTGTGCTCCGGCTTTCGCCTCGGGACTTGAAATCCCGGATCACACCCGGTCAAGACACAGACCGCCATCAAACGCTGGAAGAGGTGGAGCGCAACCATATCCTGAAGACACTCAAGGAGACCAGCTGGGTTCTCTCCGGACCTGGCGGCGCAGCAGCCCGCTTGGGGTTGAACCGTTCGACCCTGTATTTCCGAATGAAGAAGCTGGGCATCGTTCGAAGCGTTGATTCATGCATTGACCCGCAAAGAATCGCGGTGATGGCGTGAGACTGAGAATTCAATTTACGGCCGCGCTCCTCTTCATCTTCCTCGTGTGCAAAGCAGGAATGGGTGCGGGAGACGCCAGCAGTTCCGAACCATTCAACTTCTTTCGCGAGTATGCCGGGCTGAACGACGAACAGATTCAGTCGATTAGCAATGGAAAGGCTTTGGCGAAGATCGTAGACACAGGATCGGCGGATCAGATCGTCGTTTTTGGCGCTGTACACATTGACTCGACTCCGGAAAAGTACCTAAGACTCGCATCCGATGTGGACGCTCTGCGAAAACTTCCCAGCTATCTCGCAATTCGAAAGTTCAGCGATCCGCCCGTGCTGGCAGATTTGGATGGCTTCACGCTCGAAGCGGAAGACGTAAAGCAGTTGAAGGATTGCAGGGCAGGGCATTGCGAGATTCAGCTGCCGGCCGAATCCATGGAAGAATTTCAAAAGTCGGTGAATTGGTCCGCGCCGGATGTTACGGACCAGGTAAACCGCGTGGCTCGAAAGATGGCTCTGGAAGCTCTCCTCCAGTACGAGAAGGGTGGAAATCCAGCACTGGGAACCTATCGCGACAAGAATCACCCCGCAGCTGTGGCCGAAACCTTCCAGTCCTTGTTGAGCCGGTCGAAAGCGCTTCCGGTGTATCTTCCCGGCCTCAATAGTTACTTGCTCGAATACCCGTCCGCAAATTCGGCCAATATCGAATCCGAATTTTATTGGGAAAAGGTTAGCTTCGGACTCAAGCCTACGCTACGTATTGTGCAGGCAATCTTGTATCAAGGAACCGTCGCCACGAAACCGGCATACGCCATCGCTATTAAACAGCTTTACTCAAGTCACTACTTCGAATCCGCTTTGGACCTGACCGTCTGCCTCAATGACACTGCCAAACCGGAGCGACCAGGCTTTTTCCTGATCACCCTCAAGTCTTCACAACAGGCAGGCCTCACGGGATTCAAGGGAGGAATCGTGCGCAAGGTCGCCGTGGATAAGACCCGGTCATCGCTGGAGCGAGCGCTCGCATCGATCAAACAGAAACTAGAGACCCCAGCGAGTTAATTTTCGCGGTGGCGTGTTCTTGAAAGCAGGAGACACATGAATTTCCCTGATCGTCGCACGCTCAACATCCTGCTGACCACCCTGCTCTTCGCCGTTGTCGTCGTTATCATCTATATTGCTCGCTCCGTCATCATGATTTTTTCCTTCGCCATCCTATTTGCGTACTTGATCGATCCAGTGGTCCAGTTCTTGCAGAGGCACTCCCTCTTTTTCAAAAATCTCAGGGGACCGCATGTTGCAGAGGCCTACCTGGCGTTTCTGTTGTTTTTCGTGCTCGTCGCGCATGTGTTTGCCCCTCGGCTGATAAGCTTCAATAGCAAACTACTTCGTTCTGCCCCCGCTGTGGTTGAAGGTCTTTCCACAGGAGAAATTGCGACCAGTATCGGTAATAAATATGGTTGGAGCGATTCTCGAACGCTGCACTTGAAAGAGTTTCTCCAAAATCATCGAGACCAGACATTACGATTGGTGCAGAGCGCAGAGCGATTCACTTCGAACGCATTGGCTGTTTTAGTCGTGGTGCCAATTCTTGCAATCTTTTTTCTTGCTGACGGCAAGCACATGGCTGACGCCGTTATCCATGCTTTCTCTTCCGGAGATGATCGCCAGACTCTGACTGAAATCGCCGCCGAGCTCAACACCGGACTCAAGCGATACATCAGGGCGAAAGTAATTCTCGGGGTCTGTTCATTTGCGTTCTATTCAGTGTCTATGCTCTTGTTGGGTTTTCCTCACGCGATTGCGTTGGGGTTCCTCGGCGGAGTTTTGGAGTTCATTCCGGTCGGGGGCTGGATGACTTCCGCCGCGGCGATCCTCCTTGTTGGTTTTTTCACTCATTCCCACGTGATCTGGATGGCTGCGCTCCTGGGCCTCTGGCGAGTTTTCATGGACTACTTCATCTCACCGCGTGTCGTCGGAGAAAACCTGGAAATCCACCCGTTGCTGGTAATTTTTGCAGTAATGGTCGGCGGCGAAGTCGGTGGAATTGTCGGCATCTATCTCTCGATTCCGTTGATGGTAGTAATCCGGGTTATCTTCGAGAAATGCATCGCCCTGAGGGCACGACGTGAACCCGAACTTTCCACCGACCGTGGCAGCGCCAGCGTTTAACCGCCAAAGCTGATTTACTGGGACGCGCCTGGGATTCGACTGGGACGCGCTTGCGACTCGTTTGCGACGACGCCGCGGGCGAAGAGGTCTTAGCGGCCGACAGTGTCATTCAACTAACGAATGTTGTCCGGTAAGCACATTGTGACTGAAATCACAGCTCAATCGCAGACTGCAAATCTCCCCTGAGTCTTTGCTCTCGGTTACGTACAAACCCACCAACGTAAGAATCGAATCGGCACTAAAAATGCATTGCCATCAACTGAAGCAATCACAGAAAAGGAGAGCATCAATGGATGCGCTAGAAACTTCTCTTCAAAGTGGATCCGCGATAGCTGGCGACCTGTTTCGTGCGAATACCCGCAGCCCTGAATCAACTAGACCGGATTCGCAGGCTCGAAAGCTACATTCCTCTGGTGTGAAGTTCAAGTCGCAGATCATGCGAGATGATTGGGAGCTCATACGGCGGGTTGTCGTGGGAAATCCAGAGGCGCAGGAGCGACGTTCGCTAACGCACTTGGCAGCCGATAGCTAAAAATAGGTAACTCCAGATCCGATGCTGGAGCGCGAAGAAGGTCGTTCTGTCGTGTCATCCACCTCGACCACAGTTTGAACTGAGCGATGCCAAAAATCTTGCTGAGAAGTGGCTGAGCATTGGGACCACGAAGCACCATGACTTCATTAGGAACATTTTAAGACGAGCGACGATTGGTGAGAAAACAGTGTGGACCGAAATTGATAAGAGCAAGCTGCGAGCAGCCCTACGCGTTATGAAAACCGAGACTTACGCTCCGTCGTGTGCCGGCAAACCAGAAATCTTAAAGCTGGCTGTTGACTTTCAGGTTTTGTGTCGCGGAGGCGAGATTCGTATGATTGTTCCTCAGAGCGGCACGGGCTACCGAGAAAATCGAGTACCGGCATTGATCAAGGCCGTCGCTCGTGCGCGCATCTGGTTCGATCAAGTCATTGCCGCGAAGCTTCGACTGTCGAACAGCTAGCAAAGAACTCAGGACTGATCCGACGATACGTCAGGCGGATTCTGCGGTGCGCAAATCTTTCGCCACGGATAACCGAAGCTCTACTGACAGGCCAACATCGGCGCAACTTTATGCTCAAAGAAGTTCTGAGTAAGACACCACTCAATCGGGCAGAACAAGAAACGAGACTACTGTCGATCCTCTGACAAACCGGGAGTTCAGTGGATGGCTTTTTCACTTGGTCCGATGTTGGAACCGAGCACGGCACGGATTTTCCGCGGTTGATTAGTCAGGTGTGGAGAAGTTTTCGTGCGGCAAAGTACAAACGTTTGACCTTCGGCTCACTGAGGGAAAGGGGTCGTGGATCGAATGGCTCGCGCGCTTCTCCTGAAGAAGAGCAGACAGCTTCTACAATCGTTCCAAATTATATCTATCGATAGGCAAAGAGCTCCGGCCTATTCACCGAAGATCGTTCCGCATCCAAAGAATGACAATGTTTTTGCAGCGTGAACTGAGATCGCTGGAAATCACGGTACTATTTACCCTGAAGCGATTTGATGTAGTTATTTAGATTTGTAATTCGCTGATTTACCTGCGCGGAATCCATTTGATCGCGCGCTCGAAAATTCCTTCCCCAACAGGGCATCTCGGCTGGGCCATGTGCCGGCAGTACAACGCCATTGCGCAGCACGTCCTCGACATACTTCTCCGGGAATTTTCCGCCGTGACTGCGAGCTAGCATCGTCAGATCCGGCGGGACATCTTTGAAAGGCGGCGGAGCGGGGCCGTTTCCCTTTAAATCATTTCCATGGCACGCAGCGCAATTTTGTTTGAAGAGCTGCTTGCCCGAGGGGACATTTTTGGCGGAAGGTTCGCCAGCTGGCTTTTCTTCGGCGGGCTTGAGTACCTGAATCGATTCCAGATATTTCACGAGGTTTTCTAGCCTGACGTTTCCGCGGTCGACATCCTGCTCAACCTGATGAAAAACCGGTCCCCACACCGGCATCTCGCGCGAACCGTGCGAGGCAATCATGCCTTCGCCCATGATAATTCTGCCAATGCGCACTGCCGGAAATTTCTTGCCGTTACTCTGCGCGATCGAAGTCAGGTCAGGCACAGTCGCTTTCAACATGGGCGCCCCTGGCCCGTTGCCTTTGGCATTTTGTCCGTGGCACGACGCGCAGTAAGCCCTGAATAAGTCTGGTCCTTCGACGGAGTGGATCAGTTGTTGAAACTGCGGGTCCGTTACCTGTCTCGCAACTTGTGCCTGACCTTGTCCCTGTTCTTGGCCTTGTTGAGCGCTTCGAGCGCCTTCGCCGCGCGAAACGCACATCAGAGCGAATGCCAAGCAGCTTGCGGCAGCAAACTTCAGTTTCGGTCCGCGCATTCTCATTCGCTGGCTCCAAAAGTTGCAACTACTCACAACCCAACAAAGTTGCTCAGTGTTTCCAATGGTTTACTTCCCGTTTGGCGAAGTACAAGAGGATGATCATCAACGCGACGAAGAGAAGATCCTGGCGAACCATGGCAGCCTCCTTTTCGCTTTTCGTTACGTCTCATTTTCGAGCAATCACGGGGGAGACGATGTGACGGAGATCACATTCGTTTAGGACGTACGTCACGGCGGGGCGGGAGGCATAAGAGCAGGATTGGTTTGAGAGGTGACTTATGAGCGTTGCCCAATCTAGTTCGCGAATTGCGTTGAAGAATATTCAGCTGAAAAACATACTTTTTTTGACTGACTTCTCCGCACCTTCTGAAGCAGCACTGCCATTTGCGGCGGCCATTGCCCGGGGATACGGAGCGAAAACGTACGCGCTGAACGTGATTATCCCTGCGATGTATCTTTACACGACGCCGGAATATGCGGCGCCGGCGATTGAAGCGGAAGACGAATGCGCGAAAGCGGAAATGTGCAAGGTGGATGCGGCTTTTGCCGGATTGTCGCATGAAATCATTATCGAGCGAGGGATCGGAGTGTGGCCGGCGGTGGAGCTGGCGATCAAGGACTACGGCATCGACCTGATTGTGCTGGGAACGCACGGCCGTACGGGCGCGGAGAAATTCCTGCTGGGATCTGTGGCTGAGGAAATTTTCCGGCTTTCGCGAGTGCCAGTGCTGACGATCGGGCCGGGCGTCCGCACGGGTACGCACAGCGGCGGGCGCTTTCATCGTGTGCTTTTCGCAACGGATTTTTCGCCGGAGTCCCTGGCAGCGGTGCCATACGCCGTGTCACTGGCGCAGGAGAATCACGCGCGACTGGTTCTGTTGCACGTGATGCAGCACCCGAAGTCAAAAAACGCCGAAGAGGAGAGCCGGTTCGAACTTTCGGTGGCGGAGGCAATTCATCGGCTTTACGAGATCGTTCCGAAGGGAACGGAGTTTACCTATCCGCTGGAAGTAGGCGTGGAATATGGAGCGCCGGCGGAGCGGATTGTGGAAGCCGCGAGAGAACGTCATGCGGATCTAATTGTGATGGGTGTGCGCGATGCGGCGGGACGTCTTGGTGCGGCGACGCATTTGGAGCGAGCGACAGCGCACAGAGTGGTGGCGCACGCGGGATGCCCCGTTCTCACCGCCCGAGCAAGATAACGAAAGAATCGTTGTAGATGAGCGTGAGGCGGATGCGAGGCCGCGATGAGAGGGAGAGCAATTCGAGCGGAGGGACGGAGGCCGAGTGGGGCGCGTAGGCCCACTCGGAGCCGGACGAGAGCGAGAATTGTTGCATGCTGCCTCTGGTTTATTTTTTGCGGTGGCGCGGCGGCCGCACAGAGTCAGCAGGAGAAGGCCTGGGCGATCATCCAAGCGGGAGCGGATGACCATCGCAGAGACGATCGGGTGGCGGCGGTACGCGCGCTCGGTTCATTGCAGGGTGATCGCCGGGCTGAGGAGCTTGCGGAAAAGGCGCTGAGGGACCGGAAGACCGTGGTTCGTGCGGCGGCGGCCGTCGCACTCGGGCAGATGGGCGCGCGAAGGTCGATTCCACTTTTGAAGGAAGCGCTCGCGGACCGCGAGAGCAGGGTGTATTTCGCTGCCGCCAATTCCCTGCTCGAGCTGGGAGATTCAGCGGGGTATGAAGTTTATTACGAAGTCTTGACCGGCGAGCGAAAGACAGGCGAGAACTGCACGACACAGTACAAGAGGATGTTCGAGAATCCGAAGGAGTTGGCCTGGTTCGGATTTGGAATCGGGGTGGGTTTCATTCCTTACGCCGGGTATCCGTGGGCGGTGCTGCAAATCGTTGCGAAGAACTATCATGCGCCGGTGGAAGTGGACGCGTTGAGGAAACTTGCGATGGATCCGGATCCTCGGATCGGAAAAGCACTCTTGAAAGCAACGTCCGATAAGAGCCGGAAAGTTCGAGTGGCTGCGCTGGAAGCAATTGCGCGGCATGGCGACACGAAGCTGATCAGCGCGGTGATACCGTACATGAATGACAAGAACGCTGCGGTAAGATTTACCGCCGCCGCAGCGGTTCTGCGATTGTCATCGCTGGTTCCGGCCGAATGTGCAACTCAGGGTTTGGTCGAATCGCCGCCTACGGCCCCCACGATTCCACAGCAGTGAAGTCCTCCAGAGGCCTAGGCGGCGACGAATTCTTCGAGTGCGGCTCGGTTAGGAATCGACAAAGTGGAACCCCTGAGGGTAACGAGGCGACGGCTCCTGAAGTCACTCAAGGTGCGGGTAACCGTTTCTCGCGTGCTGCCGATGAATTCGGCGATTTCCTCATGCGTTAAATGCATTGTGATTTGAGTGCCGACCTTCGTCTCCCCTGCTTCCGCGACCCATTCCAGAAGGAGCTTCGCGAGCTTTTCGGGAGCGGACGCTGAAAGAGCGACGGTGCGGAGCTGTTCGCACGCGCCGCGGTAGTTGGAGCTGAGCTGCTTCACGATACCCTGCGACGCTTCCGGGTGATGGGCGATGAAGCGCAGGAAATCGTCGCGGCGAACGAATGCGATCTGAGACGGGCGGAGAGTTTCGGCCGTGACTTCATAGGATTTGCCTGAGAGCGTAGCCATCAGGCCGAGAATTTCGCCTGGCTTTGCGATTCTGAGGATGAGCGTCTTCCCTTCGCTGGAGCTGATCGTGAGCTTGACCTCACCTTCACAGAGAACAAAAACGCCGCGCGGATCCTGCTTCTCTAGAAACAGAATGGCTCCCTCGGGAAACGCGGAAGAGGATTTGATTGCATCGAAATCTTTGATGGTTTTCGGAGACAGCTGGCAAAAGAAACTGGACTTTCTGAGGGTGCATGACTGGCAATGCTCGCTCATTTCAAAACCGTAGGGTCCTCGCATTTTAGCCGATCTCCTTTGTCTGTGTCTTTTTCGTGCGCTGTGCTTCGGCCGCGAAATACTTGGTCATTGGCGTATCTGCTAGAAATTTCGCGCTGGACCCGTTGTGGATTGCAGCAAGAAGTCGTTGGCCGTCATTGTCGATGTGGGTGACGCCGCATATATCAACGAGGAGTCTTTTCGAGCCGAGCGAAGCAGAAAGAGATCGCCATGCCCGATCCAGTTCGTCTACCCACGGACCAGCAACTCTTCCTTCAAGTCTCAAGATCGCTGCTTCAGGTTCTTCGTTGATCGTGATCCTCAACATCAGTTCGGCTCATCCTGCGCCACACAGTCACTAATGGCACGCGACGCGCCAAAGCGAGTGGCGTCGAGTGGGTAAATTTCGCGGCGGTAAGAAAGGAGTTAACGTCTTCTGAGGCGGGCGTGACGGAGAGCACTGAGAAGAGTGACGACGGACACTGACGGGATAGCGTCAGTGATGACTACAAGAAGTCGCTGCGCTTGATACTCAGCTTCTTGAGCTTGGAATTCAGCGTTGTTCTTTTCAGGCCTAGCCTCGCGGCGGCCCCATGGGGCCCGGCGATCACGCCTTTGGTGTCGTGGAGAATGTGGAGGATATGTTCCCGTTCACTGGTTGCGAGGGTTGCATCGTCGGCAGAATTCTTTTCCGGCGGGAGCTCGAGCTCAGAAAGAGGTGCGCGAAGATTTGGTCCCTTCGAAAGAATAACGGCGCGTTCAATGAAATTCTCAAGTTCCCTGATGTTTCCGGGCCAATCCCAGTTCGTCAGGGCTCTCATTACATCGGGAGGGATCGATTCTATTTGCCTATCCATGCGGCGGGCATGCTTGGTCACAAAGTAGCGGACAAGGAGGGGAATGTCTTCGCGGCGTTCGCGCAAGGCAGGCATCGTGATGGGAAACACTCTGAGGCGATAGTAAAGATCGCTCCGAAATTCCCGGTCGGCGACCATCTTTTCAAGATTACGATTCGTAGCTGCGATGAGCCGGACGTCAACCGGAATTGTGCGTGTGCTGCCGAGCCTCTCGAATTCCTTTTCTTGAAGGGCACGCAGAATTTTAGGCTGAAGTTCGGGCGGAAGGTCTCCGATTTCGTCGAGGAAGAGCGTGCCCTGATGAGCCAGTTCGAGCCGGCCGATTTTCTGAGAGATCGCGCCCGTAAAGGCGCCCTTCTCGTGCCCGAAGAGCTCGCTCTCAAGCAGACCTGTTGGGATCGCCGCACAATTCAACTTCACGAGAGTGCGTACCCGCCTGGAACTGAGCTGATGAATCGCCCGAGCGACCAGGTCTTTTCCCGTACCAGTTTCGCCTAGAATGAGAACTGTGACGTCCGTCGTCGCGACGGTTTCAACCTGTTTCAGAACCTTTCTAAGAGCCGTACTTTCGCCAATGATGTCTTCAAAAGTGTGTTCCGTGTAGAGTTCCTGTTCGAGGTAGCGGTTTTCACGTTCTTTTCGTTCCACCTCTTCCTTCATCCGTGCCCTCTCTGAGAGATCACGGATCACGCACAGTACGGTGCTGATCGCAACGGATTCGGCGGTGCTGAGCATGATGTCCGCAGGGAACTCGGAGCCATCCTTGCGGCGTCCGTGAAGATCCAAACCAATCCCCATCGGGCGAGTACGCGGTTGATCGGAGTATTCTTTTCGATGACTGGTGTGGACATTTCGGAATCTTTCGGGGATCAACACCTCTACGGGCTGACCCAACAATTCGACACGACTGTAACCGAATAATCTCCCGACTTGGGAATTTGCTTCCGTGATTTTGCCTTCTTGGTCGATGGCGATGATTGCATCGGGCGAGGATTCGAACAGGGTTCGAAAGCGCTGTTCACTTTGTAGGAGGGCCTGCTCTGCGGTTTTGCGATCGGTAAAATCGCGAGTGACTTTTGAAAACCCGAGCAATTCACCATTCTTGTCCTTGATGGCCGTGATGATTACGTTGGCCCAGAAGCGAGAGCCGTCTTGGCGGAGACGCCATCCTTCGTCTTCCAGGTGTCCCTCGGACGCGGCAATTTTCAATTCACGGTCAGGCTTGCCGCTTTCGATATCTTCTTGTGTGTAGAACTGGGAGAAATGCCGACCAATTATTTGGTCTGCCCTGTAGCCTTTAATGCGTTGTGCCCCTGGATTCCAGGTGACTACACGCCCGCTCGGATCTAGCATAAAAATCGCACAATCCTTCACACCCTCGACGAGCAAGCGGAAGCTCTCTTCGCTGTTGCTGAGAGTCGCCTCGACGCGATTACGTTCGGTTGAATTTTCGTCCATGACCATCAATGATCACTTCGGCGATTGTCTTGAAATGTCCCACCGGCGCAGGGTTGTGCCATCAGCTATACATTAAAACAAAGCTCGTGGGAATACCTCTGTTCAGATCTGCATAAGCCACAACTGCGCTCGAGTCTGGTCTAGCGGCGAGAGAAAAGGTGAAGCAAGAGCTGAGTTAATTGAGCACGAACCACTCCGGGAAGTGATGCAGCTCACAGCGTTCAATTCGAATACGGAAGACAATGCTGGCGTCAAGGTAAGCAGGCCGGGCGTTAGCTTGGAATCGGTTCCCTGAGCGATCACAACAGCCGGTGACGCTCGTCACGGTGCTATCTCTGCGATAGCGCGATCTTAAAAAGCGAACTGGAGGAGTTGACGGCAGGCGGAATGTGGAAATGATGACCGCCGGAACGGAGGGCGAAATGGAGGGAGAGATTCGAGCGAGTGCCGATGCGCAAACGAAATGGTTCTTCGGGATCCTGTTCTTGCTCACGCCCAGCGGCCTCGCGTTTATTTGTGCGTTTGCGCTTTCTCGCAATGCCTCGCCCGCGTCAGCGGTGTGGTTCTTGTATGAGGTGTCCCGCTTGATCGCGTTCGTTGGAATCGTAACTGCCACAGCCTTCACGCTTGGTTTCGCGATTCGGCGAGTGACTTCGGGAGTTTTCCTCGCACTGATGATCGTCTCAATCGGCAGTGCAGCGCTCTTGCTCTGGTACGCCGCGCATATCTTTCGCGGCCCCTGGTGAAGATAGACCTGCGAGGAGGTGACGACAGTGAAACGCAAAACGACGATTCGAAAAGCCACAAAGCAGCTCAAGGCGCATCGAGCTGTTCGATCCGGCCGGCGAGCGGCTCGCAGAGTGGAGGATCTAAGACTGAAGAACTACGCACTCGAACCGCATCCGGAATTGGGAGTTTGAGTAGACCTGGATTCGCAGCGGAGAGTCGAACACATGGAGAAAAGACATGAATATTCAATTTAGAGATCGCGAAGAAGCAGGCCGCCTTTTGGCCAAGAGGCTGGCTGCGTACAAGGGCCGATCGGACGTGATCGTCCTTGCTCTACCGCGCGGAGGCGTACCCGTTGCGCGAGAAATTGCTGAAGCTCTTGACGCGCCGCTCGATGTCTTTCTCGTACGCAAACTTGGCGTGCCCGGATTCGAAGAGCTTGCACTGGGAGCAATCGCAATGGGTGGCGAGCAGTTAGTCGATCCAGACGTCGTGGAGGAATTTGATCTTTCGGGCAGCGTGGTCCGACGCGTCGCAGCTGCCGAGCGAAGGGAACTGGAGCGCCGTGAGCATGTTTTCCGGGGGGCACGTCCGCCGCTCGACGTTCGCAATAAGATTGTTATTCTTGTTGATGACGGCATCGCTACGGGATCAACCATTCGGGTTGCAGTCTCCGCTGTGAGAAAACTCGGTCCTGCGCGCATTATCGTGGCTGCCGGGGTCGCACCGCTATCCACCTACATGATTCTGGAAGCAGAGACCGACGAAGCGGTGTGTTTAATGACTCCCAGAGAATTTCGCGCCGTCGGTGATTTCTACAGCGCCTTTCCACAACTTGCAGACGAGGATGTGTGCCGGATGCTGGATCGCTTGCCAAACAACAACGCGCCGGCCGCCCCGCAGTAATTTCCTGCCGGAAATTGAGATGCCTGGATCGTCTGAAAAGCGCGCCCGTGAGATGGAACGCGGTTGCGCTCCGCAGGACTGGGTTGCGTCAGGAAACCGCCTTGTGCGACGAATGCATCAGCTGCCAGAGAACTCCCTTTTGGGTGCTGGAGGCAGTCTCTTGTTGCAGAGCGCCCGTCCCAAATTTTGCAGTCCTCTACGCTGCAGCGGCAGTTCGCTGAACCACTTGAGGAAGCTCAGGCCGGTAAACTGCCTTCAACGTTTCGGAAACTTCGTCGTAGGAAAGTTCGCTCGGCGATTTTGCGGACCTCGATTCGGAGCGCGCCACAAGATCGTCCATCGACAAGATTCCTTCGAGCTTGCCGTCCGCTGTCACAACCGGCAAGCGCCGCACTTTCGCATGTGCCATCGTCGCCATTGCAGCTCGAATCTCGTCTTCGGACACGCAGGTAAATAGCCTTCCCGACGTTACTTCACCCACAGTGATCTCGCCGGGCAACCTGTTCCGAGTTCCCAATGCAATGCAGATGTCCCGGTCGGTGATCACACCGATCACTTTCTGCTCGCCATCAACGACTGGCAAGACCCCGCAGTTGCGGTCCCAGAGGATTTCTACCGCTGCCCCTAGATTCGTTTCGCGATTACAGCTTGCTGCCGTCCTCATCATCACGTCTTTCACTTTCATGTTTATTCTCCTTTACTCCATATTGCGGATTGTTGCTCCGCTGAGGAGTAGAACTGCCGGCTGTGGCGATCGCCGGAATCGAACTTCGGATGCTCTGAGCTATCCGCGTACCGTCAAGACCGGGCAAGTGGCGTGCGACACGACCTTGTGCGCAGTCGCGATCGGCAGATGCATTGCCGCTCCCGGGAAGCCGGTCGGCTGGCGGACACCTAGGACAATCATCTGTGCTCCGGTTCTCGTGGCAACTTCTAGAATTTTTTCGGCCGGATCGCCCTGTTCTACCGAATATTCAGGAACGCACCAGAGTGCCGCTTCGGCGGTGAGGAGGTTTCGCAAAAGTTCGTGCGATGCCTTAACTAGATCGGTCGCTTGCACGAACTCACCTGCCTTTGGTTTTTTAATTACGTGCAACAGAGTGAGGTGGGCCTGACATTCTTGTGCGAGCGATGCGGCGTAGGGCGCCGCAGCATTGGATGCCTGGCTGAAGTCGGTTGCAAAAAGGATTCTGGAGATCTCGCCGGCTCGTTTTCCAGGAGCAGGAGTGTTAGGTCCGACTGTCAGAACCGGGCAAGGCGCCTGTCGAAAAATTTCTTCCGCAGCCGAGCCGAGAACAAATTTTGCTACGCCAGACCGGCCTCGTGTGCCGATGATGATCAGGTCAACATCTCTTTCCTCGATTGCGGCAGCCAGACTCGACCATAGATCGCCCTCTTTGATTAGAATCTCCGGCTGAAGCCCCGCGAATGAGTTGGCGAGATCTTTCTCGTGCTGCATATCTTCAATCTTTGCCGCTTCCTCCATGCTTCGCCACGTTCCTGGAGGAGTCATGGCATCGACGACCGGCGGCCTAACGTGCAGAGCGTGCAGCTTGGCCCCATATCGTTTTGCCAGTTCCGCAGCAAACGGAACCGCTGCACTGGCTGCGGGGGAAAAGTCGGTGGCAAACAGAATATTCTTAAACTGAACGCGGGTTTTTGCTTGAACTGCTTTCATGTATCACCTCCATTCGTTTTCAGTAGATGCCCGGGCGGCAATTCTCGCTGTGACGTGCGTCACATGAGCCTGTGATTGATGACGCATCCAACGCTCCGGGACTTGAACTAGTGTGGAGGGAGAATAGAAGGAGGCAGTCATGCAAAAAGATGAACGGGATTTATTAGAAGTTTTGAAGTTCGAGTTCAATTTCCTGGAAAAGGGTGGGTACGGCCGTTCCACGCGAGAATCCTGGCGACCTGTATTCATATTCGAGGATTCTCCGACATGCATGAATTACGACTGCAAGACAAACCCCGCGCCGTGCAGCGATTGCGTGCTGATGCAGCTAGTGCCTCCCGAATTGCGCGTGGGAAAGACGCCGTGCCGTCAAATCCCGCTTAACGCGGAGGGCGAAACTCTAGATTCTCTCTACCGATGGGCCGATGAACATGAGCTTGAAGAAACGTTGCGAAATTGGCTGGTGACTACGATTGCCCATTTAGAAGAGAGGAAGGAAAGCGCTCATCCCGCTACTTGCGAACAATCGCCCGCGGATCGAGAGGTCATGACCGGGATCGCATTGCATCAGAATCCTCACCCCAAATGCGCGAACCCAGCGTGTCCGACTTCGTTTCATTGGCTGCAAGGTGGAAAGTTCTTTCGCTTCCGTCCCGATGGCGGTGGTCGAGGTTTGAGCGCGAATTTTGGCGATAAGCTCAACAACATGCACGGAGGAAAACATTTTTGGCTCTGCGAAAACTGCAGTCATATCTTCACGCTGGTGTATGACGAAGAGTCCGGAGTTGTACTCAAGTTGCTTTGGCTTGAAAATCCATCCGATGGGCCTGCCAAGAAACTGCCGGACGCGCGGAGAAACTAATGTTTTGCTCCGGAAACTTTGCTAAAAAAAATCCAAGTGGCCAGTGACCGATTGGTGTTGAGAACTGGACTCTAGGGAGCGGCGTGGAATATTAGCCGTCCCATTGAATTGTGAATCTTGTCAGGGCAGAGACGACAGGCTTCGTGCTCAGATGGGTCCCGGAATGGGTCCCGGCAACGCAGGTGTTTGCGGCCTCGTGCGGCTGAAACCACCTCGATCGGGCATCTTCCGAAGGAACCCTCACCAGAAGAAAGGGGGGAGAAAATGAAAATTCGGTTCGGTTCACGTAACCCAATACTGGCAGTCACTTTCATGGCGGCCCTGAGCGCGGTCGTAGCATACGGGCAATCTGGCCAAGGCCGTGGCACGGGAACTCCGACCTACGATCCAAAAACAGAAACCACCATTACCGGCGTAATCCAGGAAGTGAAGGAAGTATCTGGTCCCGGTTGGGGGGACGGTACACACGTGGTCGTCAAGGCCGGAAACGAAGTAGTCGATGTACATGTCGGGCCGACGTGGTACCTAAAACAGCAAAAGTATGCTTTCGCAAAGGACGACCAAATAGAGGTAATCGGTTCAAAAGTGAAATACCAGGGAGCCGATGTGATCATCGCGCGCCAGGTCAAGAAAGCGGGCAACACTTGGAAGCTGAGAAACGCGCAGGGTATCCCAGTTTGGTCGCGAGGAAAGAGTCACTAGCAGAACCAACAGAAGGGATCTGGTTCCGACTCTCGAGAAGCGGAGCTAGGTGGAGCGATTCCGCTGAATTCCGGCTCATCTTTTCCGTAACAGAGCCTGTTCCCTTGCATTTATTGGTGTGGCTTCGAATGAGTGAAGCCCAAGAGAGGCACATATGATCACCGCTAAGGTTTTGCTTACTCAGCCACTTAGGACGGAACGTCAGTTCACAGCGACGACTGCTAGCGAACACCACATGCTGCTCGACGACGCGGCCGGGGGCACCGGCCCGAAGCCCATCGAGCTGGTCGCAGTCGGATTGGCAGGATGCACGGCATTCGATGTCATCACCGTCCTTCGACAGAAGTACCATCAAAAAGTGACGGGATACGAAGTGCGAGTGGAAGCCGATCAGGCCGAACGTCCGCCGCAAGTGTTTACTTCGGTCCGTCTCCACCATGTGGTCACTGGGTTCGATATAGATCCTCGGTCAATCGAGGAAGCGATCCGGCTCTCCGACGAGAAGTACTGCTCAGTTGGCGCGATGGTGAAGCAAACGGCAAGCCTGCACACGACCTACGAAATCGTCGAGGAGAAAACGCCATGGCTCGAGCCGATTCCCGCAACTGTACAAGGATGAAATCTATCAATGAGAATGTGCGAACGACGAGGCGGTAAAGAAAGTCGAAGGTTGCATAAGCCTTGTGAGCGGCTAAAAGGCATACCTCATTTTGCAGGGAACATTTTCGACGTCCGCCCCTGAAAAACTTGCCAGACTTTGGCTGAAATGGTCCGCTGGACTGGAGGAGATCAAACTCGGCACTCAGATCACGATTCATAGGTTGGTGTCTAGTCCGGCTGCATGTTTCGTGACAGGCGCCGTCGTTGGCTGCCCGATCCGACGCAGCGCCGAAGTCACATTTTCTTCTCCCTCCGCCTGACTAGGTAAGCGCCACCTCGCTCAACGGTGTTGAGGAATTCCTAGAAATCCTGCAGTTCTTCTCGCGGAAACACGACTCGCAGCGCGTTGAGCACGGCGGCCAGATCTATCACCTCTTGAGCGACGGCCCCTACCAGCGGCGTCAGCAGGCCGAATGCCGCCAATATCATGCCCAGGATGCTGAGCGCCATCCCGCCGATTGCGCTCTCGAGCGCAATTCGCCGCATTCTTCGGCCGATATGTATTAGCTCATCGACTTTCCCGAGCGAGGGTTCCAGTATCACCGCATCTCCGGCTTCGGAAGTAATATCACTCGCTGTTCCGAACGCTACGCCCACCGTAGCCGCTTGCATGGCTGGAGCGTCATTGATTCCGTCCCCGACAAAAAGCGTCTTTTCAGACTCAGTTTCGGATCGGACAATTGCAACTTTCTGCTCCGGACTTTTGGCACTATGAACGTCACCGATATTCAACAGCGAGGCTAAGTAGCGAACCTCTGTATCGCGGTCGCCTGATACGAGAATCACTTTCTTAGCCCGGTGGCTGGGTACGAGGTGTTCCAGGAATATCCGACTGTCCTTGCGTGGTGCATCGCGGAAACTAAGAGCTGCCGCAAACACTTCGTCAATTAGGACAATGCATTCCAGTCCCGGATTTGGGGGCGGTAGCGCAAATTTCCTGGAAGACAATTTGGCACGCCCGGTAATTGCGATGTTTCGACCTTCCACAAGCCCTTTCAGCCCTTCACCCGCCGGTTCGCGAATTTCCGAAGCAGTGCTCAGAGTGAGTCCCCGCTCCTGAGCCGTGCGAAGGATGGCGGTCGCCAGTGGATGTTTTGAATATCGCTCCACACTCGCCGCCATGCGCAATACTTGAAGTTCCTGAAAACCCGGCGCGCATACGATTTCCTGGAGTGCCGGATTGCCGTAGGTCAAAGTTCCCGTCTTGTCGAAAATAAAGGTCCGGCAGGAATCCAACTGCTCGAGAATCGCCGGATTCTTTATGATGATCCCACGCCGCGCCGCGAGCGAAATGGCACCAATCACGGCGACCGGAATTGCTATAAGCAAGGGACAAGGCGTGGCGATCACCAGCACCGCAAGGAATCGGCTCCAATTCCCGGTGGACGCAACCGCCAGCACCGCCACACTCACCGCGATCGGTGTGTACCAGGCGCCCAGTTGATCTCCCAGCCGGCGGAGACGAGGCCGACGATGTTGAGTGTCCTCCATGACTTGCATGATCCGCGCGTAGCGAGAATCCACAGGTTTTTTCCCAACGCGAATTGTGATCGCGGTTTCACCGTTGATCGCTCCTGAAAGTACAGGCGATCCGGCAGTCTTTGAGATCTCGAAAGGCTCGCCCGTCAGGTAAGCCTCGTTCATTCTTCCGTGACCTTCCACAACCAAGCCATCCGCCGGGCAAATTTCGTGCGGGAAGACAGCCAGCAGATCCCCAATTGCAATCTCCGTGACTGGGATATCAAACGTGCGAGTTCCGTCTTTCCGATGAGCGGACTGCGGCATCCGTCGCGCGAGCGCATCGAGAACCGAGGAAGCGCGACGCGACGCGAATTCTTCCAAGGCCGAGCCACCCGAGAGCATAAGCACGACGATGGATCCCACCAGGTATTCGCGCAGCACGACTGCGGTAACGATCGAAATAGCAGCGAGCAAATCCGAACCGAATTCCCGTGCCAAAATCCGGCGCGCGAGACCAATGAGCAAAGGAACTCCCGCCATCAGAAGCACTAGAAAGAGAGGCGCCACAGAAATCGCTTCGGTCGCATGAAATATGAAGCGGAGAACAAGATGAAGCAGAATTCCGCCCGCAGCTATGAGTGCAGGTAGTTTCATCTTGAACGCAGGTGGCCGACGCCTCTGAATGGCAGTTTGGGAGCCGCGGGACAACACCGCTCGCATTCTATTGATTCCTGGCCGGTTTCCGGCGATCGCACTGTGGATTTTACTCATGACTTGCTCTCGTCAAGCCGAGTAGGAGTGCGCCACTTCCGTTCGGTTGACTGACGTATGATGAGAACGGGGCACTGCTGGTGCGCCACCACCTGTGCGTGGTTGCTCACTCCAAATGTGACGCCGCGCGAATGCGCGCTGCAGCTTCGCGAACGCCAAGGACAAGCAGATCGGACAAGCGCTCATAGGCTACCGCAAGTTTCCGATCCGCGCGATTCCATATTCCACTAGTAATTCGGTACCATTTATTCGGCCACCAATTCGCCGGGAATCCCCAGAGTGGCTAAGGGCGAATCGCAACTTTAACTACGCCATCCCGTCGCTCACTAAAAAGTTGGTAGGCATCTGTGATGCGCTCGAGTGGATAAGTGTGGGTAAGGAATGGCACCAGATCCAATTTTCCATGGCGAACTAGCTCCATCAGGCGTCGCATTCGCTCTTTGCCGCCCGGGCAAAGGGTCGTGACGATCTTGTGATCTCCCAGTCCTGCAGCAAAAGGCTCCAGCGGCAGCGAGAGCTTTCCGGAATAGACGCCAAGACTGGAGAGCGTCCCGCCCGCCCGTAGCACCCGAAGCGCACTTTCGAACGTAGCCTGGGTGCCCAGCGCCTCAATCGCAACGTCCACTCCTTTTCCGTCAGTCAGACGCTTGATCTCGGCTACAACATCCCGTTCGAGATGATTCAACACGATATCCGCGCCCATCTTTTTCGCCATCACGGAGCGCGTGGGATCGGAATCGACCGCAATAATCAGAGCAGCACCCTTCAGCTTGGCTCCGGCCGTCGCGCAAAGTCCGATAGGTCCCTGAGCGAACACCGCCACAGAGTCGCCGATTTGAATGTTTCCGCTCTCGGCCGCGGAAATTCCGGTGGAGGCGATATCCGATAGAAGCACCACTTGCTCATCTCGGAGATCGTCAGGAATCTTCGCTAAATTTGCCTGTGCGAATGGGACCAGCAGATATTCAGCTTGCGCACCGTTGATCGTATTGCCGAATCTCCAGCCGCCGATGGGACCGCCACATTGGGAAAGGTTTCCCCGAAGGCAATCGCGGCACTGCCCGCACGGGGTGATGGCGCCGACAAGGACGCGGTCGCCGACCTGATAGCCCGTCACGCCGACCCCAATTTGATGTATCACTCCGACGGGTTCGTGCCCGATTGTGAGACCGGCCTTCACCGGATATTCGCCCTTCAGAATGTGGAGGTCGGTTCCGCAAATCGTGGTGAGAGTCACGCGGATCACGGCTTCGCCGGGCCCCGGTTTCGGAATGGGCACTTCCTCAACGCCTATTTGGTTGGCCCCGCGAAAAACGAGGGCTTTCATTGTCTTGCTTTCGCCCAGCTTACGTTCAAGAACCAGTCCTCGCGTCTTGGTCGCCATGATCAACTCCTTTCTAATGATTCATGTCTTGTACGCTATAAGCAGATATCGGGTCATTGACGCGCATCACCTGGGTTTGTGACGTGCGTCACCTCGCTTTTTCAGCTGGCCGCGTGACAATCCTCCCGCAAAGAGAAAAAAGGGAGGCGGCCATGGTTCACCAAGATTTTCTCTTTCTCCTGTTGATGGTCATCGTCCTGTATTTCGCCAGAAGGGAAGCCGGACATTGGAAACACTGAACTGCGTTTGAACGAATTAGGCGATCGCGCTTTGGGGGTGGCTAATGAGAACTCGCGGATGGAGACTTGCAATCGCTGTTTTTGGCTTGTTGGGCTTTGCACTCATCTGGGTAGCGCGTGGCGAGAGCGGCGCAAAGGCACAACAGGAACATACGTCAGAACCGCAATTCCCGCAGCTGATTCGCTCCGTGGAAGGACCAGACTTGTTCAGGGCCTATTGCGCGTCGTGCCACGGAAAAGATGGCAAAGGAAACGGCCCAGTCGCCCCGACGCTGAAGGCGGCGGTCCCGGACTTGACGGTAATCACGATCAACAATAGGAACAATTTTCCGACGGCGCGGATAACGAGAATCGTCCTGGGTGAGGGGATGATTGCTGCTCATGGCTCGCGCGAGATGCCGGTGTGGGGGCCGATCTTTCATCAAGTGGACGACGATGTTGACCGAGGAAATGTTCGATTAGAAAATTTGATGAAATATTTAAAATCAATACAAACAGTTCATTCGAGCGACGCAACGCCGCTCAATCCATCTTCGGCCGAAAATCTTCCTTCCGGCGAAAAGCTCTACCAACAGAACTGCGCCGTGTGTCATGGAAACGACTTGAAGGGGAATGGCCCTGCCCCTCCTCCATTCAGAAATGTACCTCCCGATCTGACCAAGCTCGCTCGCCGTCACGGAGGCAAGTTCCCTGACCAATATTTTGAGGACGTAATGCGGAACGGCGTGGTGCTGCCTGCTCACGGTCCGGCGGAGATGCCTAGATGGGGTTCCGATTTTAGGGCAAGGGGCCAATTGGATTCCACCCAGGTGACACTACGGATTACTAACCTCAGCAACTACATCAAATCACTTCAGGAAAAATAGCGCAAAGAGTTCGAATAATTCGGGAATAGGGTTTGGAAGAGCGCGCTCAATGCATTACAGAATCGAATCCATCGTCAACATTCGTCGTTGCCGGCATCCGCAACAGCACGGTGCCCGGTGATGTCCGTAACCGTAATCTGCAATGGCGCGGAAGTGCACCTCGCGGTTGGATCGGGAGAAAAACTAGGTCCATGTCTCTTTTGCGAACAATTGCGATCGAACAGAGCTGACCGGGATCCCGAGAATCCATCAATTGCGCGCGAAATTTGCGGATTCTCGTGAAATTAGTGGAACAGAGAGAACTGACCGGACTGGCTGGCGGAGGGGGTGGGATTCGAACCCACGAGACCCTTTCGGGCCTAACGGTTTTCAAGACCGCCGGAGTCAACCGCTTTCCTACCCCTCCGCTCCCACAGATTCTAGCATTTACGCGCGCCCCGCCGAGATCGCAGTTATTCATATCTTTCCGCGAATATTGCGTTGGTGTCGTGAAAGCTTTTCGGCATTGATATGCAGCGAGGATGACGAACAGGGTTTCACCGGCTGATCGCCACGCGGGAATGTGATCGGACTCGGTGTGGCGGTGGCGGAGTACGCGATGAATTACCGGACCGGGGACTCAAGAGGCTGGTGCCACCTCTGTCCTGAAGCTACGAAGGAGGGACCGAATGTCGGGCCCTCCTTCGCATTGAAACCGCTACGTTAGAACCGATACACAAGTGCAAACTGCAATTGGCGCGCGCTGTCGTTTCCGTTGACGGTTGGCACGGTGGAGTTCAAGGTTCCGAAGTTTCCCGGGCTCCCGATGTTGGTGGTGGGCGCGTTGAAGTTCGGGTGATTGAAGAGATTGAACGCTTCGGCGCGGAACTGCAAGGAGTGGCTCTCCGACCACGGCATCTTGAAATCCTTGAGGATCGCAAAGTCCGTGTTCACGAAGCGCGGCCCTCGGATCACGTTGCGGTCGCCCGTTGCGCCGCCGAACGGAAACGCAAAGGCACCGAGCGCGTTCGTTTCGCTCGAGAAATATTGCAGCGTCGTCTGGCCGCCCGCAGTGACGGGGTGGATTCCACGCTTCACGTCGGATTGCGATCCCACGAAGACGGCACCAGCCGTCTGGGTGAAATCGATTGGGAACGTGCCCGTATCGATTTTTATCGGGAAGCCTGAATGCGCGATCACGATGCTGGATACTTTCCAGCCGCCGATGACTTCGTCGAGGAGCTTGCCAGCGTCGTGGCCATAGGCTTGGCCGCGACCGAATGGCAGGGCGTACTCAAAGTTCGCGGAGGCGTTGTGCCTCGCGTCGAAATTCGAGTTGCTGCGGCAGACGCGAAGATTGCGGAGATCGCAAACTTCCGCCTGCCCGTTTCCGGCAAAGTTGATGAGGCTGTTTTGAATATCCGAGTCATTGTCGATCGAGTGGGAATACGCGTAATCGAACTCCAACGCGAGGCCATGGGACAATCGGTGATTGAGCCGAACCAACATCGCATTGTAATTTGAGGAAGAGTAGTTGCCGATGTAGGCGACCGCTCCGTTCTGCGCAAGCTGGCCGGCGTTCAGCGGAAGCAGGCTTTGCGTTGGATCGCCACCGTTGATGTTGGCGAGGCTTACCAGGGTTGACGATATGTCTCCGTTCGTCCAGACGCCCTGCGTGAACGCTGCGGACAGATTCGTGCAGTCGAGGTTGGTTCCCGGGCCAAAAGCGAGATTTGACAGCCCGGCGCACGTGGTTCCAAAAGCCGATTGCACTCCGGCGCCGATTTGGCTTTCAAACCATGGTTGCGGCGTCAATGAGCCAGGCTGAACGCCTTGTTGCAGCTGCGTCTGGACCTTTCCAAAGGCGTCGTAGAGGAATTGGCCATTGGTCGAACTTCCGGGATGCAGATTGTCCTTGAAATTCAGAGTCTGAGCCGTGTCTCCGACAGCCGTGAGTCTGCGGCCCAACTTGCCGAAGTAGCCGACGTCAATGAGCCAACTGCCAGGCAATTCCCGCTGCCAACTGAGGTTGAAACTCATTTCGTAGGGCGTCTTGTAACGAGGATCAAAATTGAAAAGGATCACGCTGCCGGGACCGAAACCACCGGAATTGAAACCGATGGGAATGCCATTCGCATCCACGTTGGGGGTGACGCTTGGCCGCGGCGAAGTTCCAGGAGGAGGAGGAGTGGGCAGCGAGCCGTACCCCGAGAATCGCGGGTCAGTTGCGAGACTATTGCCCTGTACGCCGACCGTATTGTTGAAGAGAAAGCTTGTCTCGTCCAATTCGAAACCTTGCCCGATGAGATTCACGTCGTAGTTAATTCCAAAACCGGCGCGAATGCTCGACTTCCGATCGCCGAACACGCGGCCGAGAATTCCGGACGTTTTCGAGGGCGAGTACGCGAGACCGATGCGTGGAGCGAAGTTCCTGTAAGACGGCTGATAGTATCCGGGCGCGCGGTTCGCGGAGCCGCCCAAACCCATCGAGACGAGAGGCGCTGCGTCAGCGCCTTCAATTCCAGCGGCGGCGTTTGCCTGCCTTACGCTGAAGAGATCCTGCGCGTTAATGTTCGGTACGGCTTCAAAACCGTTTACCTCCGTGAGGGGATTGTGGAACTCCCAGCGGAGGCCATAGGTGAACGTGAAATCGGAACGAACATTCCATGTATCCTGCGCGAAGAATTCGTATTCCGTGGCATGGTAATCACGGTTGGCCACCGAACCCTGCGGAATCGGATTGCCGGCTTTGTCATAATTGAATCCGGCTGTAAAGGATGCGATGCGGCCCAGAGCCAGCGGGAAAAGTGCATCCCACTCACCAATCGCGACGCTCGAATTGGTGTTGATATCGGAAGGGCGAAGATTCGAGGAAAGCGAGGTGACGCCGCCTCCCAGTCCCACGTTGTAGAGATTGAAGTCCGTCACGTTTCCGGACTTGAAGATCGTCGGCTTGATCACGCCACCGAATTGCAGAGTGTGACGGCCGCGCGACCATGTGAAGTTGTCCCGGATCTGATACACAGGAACGATTGGAAATTGCTCGTTGAATGACGAGGATCCGGGAATGGCGCCGATGGGGGCGCCGTCAACGAACGGAGCAGTAATGACGTCTCCATTAAAGAAGAAGTCGAGGATGTTGGGGAAATTAGGTTTGGAATTAAGAGGAAAGACGAGAACCTGATTCGTTTCTCCGAACGAGACGATGTTGCTCATCGTCGGCGAAATTGTCCACGTATCTCCCACAACCCATGACCTTGAATGATCGATGATGGATGCAAGGGGTGCAGGGTCGCCGGGAAATACTTGAATCACGTGATTCGCGCTGTCGTCGTCGTTGCTGCGGTCCCAAGTACCGCGCGCGAACAAGCGATGATTTTTGCTGAGTTGGAAATCGACCTTGCCGAGAAAAGTGTTGTCCTTGTTCTGAACGGGCGCGGCGAATTGAAAGCCGGCCGTGTTGATCAGGTCGCCGACGCTGTTGTTATTTGGCAGCGGGTAGGGACGCCCGGTCTTAAAGAAATTCAGCAATGGTTGATTGGCACCCGTGCCTGCGGGATCCAACGCCGTGAGCGAGTTTGGTCCGGCCAGGGGAGTGGTGTTGATGCATTGTGGAGCGTTTACAGTGTTCGACGAAGAATCGCAGCCTGCATTGCCGTTAATGTAGTTGAGTTGTCCGTTGGTCAGCGGCGCCATCGGGACCACCGCGTTAATTTCCTGGCTTTGCTTGGCGCGAAGGCCATTGTAAGTAAAGAAGAAAAAGAGCTTGTCCTTGATGATCGGACCGCCGACATCGCCGCCGAATTGATTTCGAATTAGTTGAGGGCGGGGAACGCCATTCAGGTTATTGAAATAGTCGTTTGCGGCAAACGCCGTTACGCGATTGAAATCGTAGACTTGTCCGTGGAAATTGTTGGTACCGCTTTTCGTGACGAGTTCCACTTGCCCGCCGGCGCTGTGTCCGAAGGAAGCATCGTTGCCGCCGACCGTGGTTCGGAGCTCTTGAATCGAATCGAGCGGCGTATTGATGACGGTGACGAAAGCCTGACCGATCCGATTGTCGTTAATGTCCAGGCCGTCCAGCGTGATATTGGCTTGATCGCCTCGAGTTCCAGTGACGACTCCCGCTTGAGAGCTATCGGCAGTTCCCGAGACCACGCCGGGCGCGAGTTGCAGGAGTGCCGCTGCGTTGCCAACAAAAAGACTGGGGAGGTCCTGCACGCGGTCGCCGTCGATCACGCTGCCGATGCTTGCATCGGTTGTATTCAGGCTGGCTTCGCCCTCGGCTTTCACTTCGATCGTCGTTTTCGTGTCGCCGATTTCAAGTTTGGCGTCTCTCGTTTCTTTTGTGCTGACCGCGAGCGAAACATTTTGAATTACAAAGGTTTGAAAATTTGCCTTTGTAAAAGTGAGAACGTAATGCGCTCCCGGCGGAACGTCCTTGAATTGATAGATGCCCGCGCTGTTCGTGGTGGTGGACGCGGTGAAGCTAGTGGAGGTGTCCGCGAGATTCACGTCGGCACCGGCAACTACTGCGCCGGAAGGATCGGTGACAACACCGGTGAGACTGGAAGTCGCTTGCGCCATTGCGCGCGAGCCAGCGAAAAAGAAAAGCGTTGCCACCAGGAACACGAATGCCCGCAGTGCTACACGAACTTCTCTCATAACGGAAGCTCCTCACCTAGAATTTGGCTGCACGTAAGCGGCTGGACCCACCCCAGTAGGACCCGGCGATTCGCTATCCCACGAGCGAACAGACCGAACGGATTCTCGTCACCACGAGACGAAACCCGGAACAGCGCTGTCGACATATATGCAAGACCTATGCCACTTGAACGGGCATCGCGATCCATCATGCGATCCGATCTTTTGGAGATCGCGAGCCCGCGTGCATCTGATTCCTTCAGTACTTACGCGTGATTCGGAGCGGCTTCGCGGGAAAACTTCCTCCCACAAGTCACATCGACCGATAACGTCTCCGGTTGGAATCACAATCAATCGCCCCTGTTCGAATTATGGGAATCCCTGTTATTGAAATTCGGATAGTTGAAGAAAAAAGAAGTGCGACTCAAATCTCACGGCGCAGATCCTTTACGAAATCGAAAATGCGAGAGCGAAAGCGAACACCAGCGCACCGGCCGGGTTCGCCACGGTCAATTTCGAAATCACAAGGGAGTGTTTCGCCGGAATGGCCGGCGGAGGGATTACCTGCGAGAAATTATTCGAAACCAGATCGTGCTTGAGACGGGCTAACAACGTGCGTGAATACACCACTACTCTGATATCGTAATCGTCAGAATTGGAATAAAAATCTGCTTCGTCCTTACTGGGTTTTGGGAGTTCTGGCCATGGCTCGGATCTTTGCTTCCACTTCCTTCTGGATCTGGTCGATCGTGAAACTCGCCGGCGTCTGGCTCGGTGGATACTCGACGAAAGTGTCCAGGAACGTAGCCGCGTGGAACGTCATCCAGCCCATCAGGTATGCGTTCTGAACTCGCCAATCGTCGTACTGATCGGAGACGATGTCAGCTCGTTCGTACGGATCCATACGAAGATTGAAGAGTTTCGGAATGCGGAGGCACGTAAAAGGCTCATACCAGACTGCGAAACCTCCGGGTTTTGTCATCTCGCAGAACACCGCCTTCCAGGCTTCGTGCCGGTACGCAACCATCACGCCGTCGTCGTTGAAGTACGCAAAATCAATTCGGGCGCTGTCTTTCTGCTGCCCGGTAAAATAGGGCAACTGGTTGTAACCGTCGAGGTGAACCTTATATGTGGTTCCGCCGATATCTGCACCCTTTAGCAGGCGGTCCTTGATCGCGGTATCACCGGCCACTGCCAACAATGTTGGAAACCAATCCAAGCCCGACACGATTCCGTTCGACTCAACTCCTGGTGGGATGTGTCCTGGCCATCGCACCATTGCCGGTACGCGGAATGCGCCCTCCCAATTCGTATCCTTCTCACTGCGAAAGGGCGTGGTAGCCGCATCGGGCCAGCTGAACTGGTTGGGCCCGTTGTCGGTGGAATACACAACGATCGTGTCGTTTGCGATTCCCAGATCATCCAGCGTCTTGAGGAGCTTTCCGACGTCGCCATCGTGTTCAATCATGCCGTCGGCGTATTCGTTCCCGGGCATGCCGCTCTGTCCCAGCATCGAGGGACGAACGTGAGTGAAGACGTGCATGCGAGTGGTGTTCATCCACACGAAGAAGGGCTTACCGGCCTTATTTTGACGGCCCATGAAATCGATCGCGGCGCCCGTTGTTTCATCGTCAATCGTCTCCATTCGTTTGCGCGTGAGCGGGCCTGTGTCTTCGCATGATTGTTTGCCCACTCGACCCCAGTGCGGCTCGTCGGTCGTGTCGTCCTTGTCAGTCGCCTTGCAACGGAGCACACCGCGAGGAGAATTAGTGCTCGTATATGCGGTGTCATCCTTTGGCCAGTAGGGCCGTTCAGGTTCCTCTTCGGCATTCAAGTGGTAGAGATTGCCGTAAAATTCGTCGAATCCATGGACTGTGGGCAAATATTCGTTCCGGTCTCCGAGGTGGTTCTTGCCGAATTGTCCGGTGGCGTAACCGAGCGGTTTCAGAGCCTGAGCAATGGTTACATCGCGCGCCTGCAGTCCGACCGGAGCACCTGGGATGCCGACCTTCGAGAGTCCGGTGCGCTTGGGAGTCTGGCCAGTGATAAATGACGATCGGCCCGCGGTGCAACTGTTCTCGGCGTAATAGTCGGTAAATATCATGCCCTCATGGGCAATGCGGTCGATGTTGGGCGTTCTATAACCCACCAGGCCCTTCGAGTAGACGCTTAAGTTCGTTTGGCCGATGTCATCACCGAAGATGACGAGAATGTTTGGTTTTTTCGCCTGGCCGAACGAAGCTTGGGGTAACAAAAAGGCAGTCACCAGCAAGAGTACCGACGGCAAAAACGGCAACGGTGAAGTCCTCTGCGATTTCTTCAGCCCAATTCGTTCAATGGTCGACATAGATGTAACTCCTCAGTCACGATCCAGTCTGGAGATGCGTCGGGAATCTGGATCGAGTCGCGGAAGATATCCCCATCAGCGCGGGCTATGCGTTTAAAGGGGGGTCGGATTGTGTGCAAAAAGCATTGATACGGAAAACAGCAATTAATTCTCGGTGGTGCTTTCCTGCGATCGAGAATCTGGCGAAATTGTCATCCCCGTATGATTCAAAGTCAAGAAAAGTGTGTGCTGAACCGTGAATAATCTAAGTATCGTGCTTCGGCAGGACGGCAGAAAGCATCGGGCGCAGAGTATTCGCGGCCGCTGGAGAGGATCGGCTAGAGCCGGGATTTTCAATCGCTCGATGCAAGCGCAGCGGGGGCAGAACTCTTCACGCAGCGAAATCCAAGATGGTTTGTTCCGGTGCTGACTTCACCTTTGCCGCGTGTTCCAACCAAATATCGCGAGCAGTATTGATCGGTGCAGAGGAATGAGCCGCCGCGCTGCACTTTCTTTTTTTCGGCGGGCTCGCTTGGATCGTACGGTTCGCTTGGGCCTTGAGGGTTGCGCGAGACGCCGCCTGCGGCCATGAGCCGCGCGTAGTAATCAGGCCGGTACCAATCCGAAGTCCATTGCCACACGTCACCTGCCATGTCGTACAGGCCATATCCGTTCGGCGGGTACAGACCGACCTCGCTCACCCCGATGTGGCCGTCTTCACCCGTATCGTTTACCGGGAACGAGCCCTGGTGCGTGTTAGCCATCCATTTTCCGCCGGGGCGAAACTCATCTCCCCAGGGATATAGTTTTCCAGACAGCCCGCCGCGCGCCGCAAATTCCCATTCAGCTTCCGTGGGTATGCGTTTTCCAGCCCATTTCGCGTAGGCTGCTGCATCTTCGTAGGCGACATCGACCACCGGAAAGTTATCTCGACCCTTCAAGCTGCTCTTGGGGCCCTCCGGATGCCGCCAATTCGCGCCGCGCACGTAAGACCACCATTGATAATGATTGTTGAGCGGAACCGGATGATCCGGCGGCGAAAAAACGACAGCCCCTGCTACGAGATTTTCAGGCGGAGCGCCAGGAAAATCTTCGGCGCGAGGTTTGCGTTCGGCGACGGTCACATAGTTCGTCGCTTTTACAAACCGGGCGAACTCGGCATTCGTCACATCGGTCTTATCCATCCAAAAGCCATCCACAAAAACTCGGTGAATCGGCCGCGAATCTTCCGTTGCCTTCATCCCCACATCGTTCAGCGAATCCGCCTGCTGTGCGCCCATCGAAAATTCGCCGCCGGGAATCCATGCCATTCCCGCCGGAGCGCTGGCCGTTGCCGCCATTTTATTTTCTGCGGTGGATTCAAAATTGGCGCTCATCGCGGTGGGACCAGGTGCTGCATTTGCCGCGGCCGTCGGCGGGCGGCTCTTATTTCTCCAAGCAAATGCCCCGACGAGCAGAACGATCGCGAGTGCAATCAGGACGGCAGCGGCCAAACGCGGGCTTCGCGGTGCGGCCTGCATCGTTTTGGCGGCAGTTGTTTTCGGCACAGCGGGCTTAGCCATCGAGGGATCCAGGGGCGCGAGAGCGAAAATAGGCTAGCACGAACGACTCGAAGACGACAGCGGATTTGGCCGTCGCAACGCCATCGGCCGGCGGGGCATTGAGATTCGCGTTCCAGTATTTGCTGAAGAATCAGATAGGAAACGGTAGTACTCTCGGCGGGAAGAATTGGTGCGGCCTATCGCACGATGGCCGCCTCCGCTCTCTCTTGATCTAAAAATCGGTGCCGGACGAAATCTGTGCCGCTGCCGCGTCTTCTCATAGTCTGGAGAAACTTCATGATTTCCTACTCGCGGCAGCGCGCTACTACCGTTCGAATTGCTGTTTTCGCAGCACTCGCATTGTCGGCTTGTCATTGCGCGAGCGCCAAGACGCTTCGCGGCGATATCGTCACGATGAAGAATGGCGACCGGCTCACGGGCGAAGTAAAAAGTCTCCAGAGCGGAACTCTCTTTATCGAAACCGATTATTCATCGAACAATCTCGCCGTGGACTGGAATCAAGTTCTATCGGTAAAGAGCACGGCGACCTATCTGATCACCCTCGCGAATGGCACGCATGTTACGGGAAAGATTGAGAGAATTCCGGAAACGAAAGAACACGCGGAAGACGTGACAATTTTGGGTGGAAGCACCGATATGCACACTCCGTCCGAAAATATTGTGGCGATCGAGTCGCAGAAACCGTCGATTTGGCGCCAACTCAAGGGCAGCATCGATACAGGCGTGAGCTTTACCAGTGGCAACAGCCAGACTACCGCAAACACAGATTTGAACGTTACGTACTCGGCCATAAAATGGTCGGCGACGGCGGCACTCGGAACGTCCTATAACAATCAATCCGGAGGATCGAAAACGAATCGCAACGACGCCACGATTTCGGGCCAGCGTTTTCTGAGTCGAAATGCATATCTCGGCGGACTCTTGGATTTTCTGCATAGCAGCCAACAAGATCTGGATCTGCGCACCACAGTCGGAGGCGGTTACGGACGATACTTTAAACGCACCACGAATACCGATCTACGCTGGCTCGGAGGGATTGTGTACACAAAGGAAGCATTTGCCACCGAGACTGCGCCGTCGGACAGCAATGCCGAAGGTTTGCTCGGCATCGCCTATGATTCCTACCGCTTCAAACTAGGAGAGATTCATTTGCAAGCGCTCGTCTTTCCAGGCATCACTGACTCTGGGCGCATTCGTACCACCACGAACAATTCGCTGGTGATTAAACTTACAAACAATTTCCACTTTACGTTTTCATTCTGGGATAACTACGACAGCCGCCCGCCTGTGACGGCCAAGAAAAATGAATTGGGACTGAGTTCAGCCATCGGGTGGGCGTTCTAATTTCAATACGAGATTGAACGAGACATCAATTTTTCGCGTGAAGCGATCAGGACGGTCACACCAATCCGCGGTAAGCAGGATTTCTGCAACATGCGCAAGCCTCCCCGCTTCAAAGGCGCTCTTCGATGCGAGCGTTTTCGACGCGTTTTACTTCAGCGACGCCATGTCGATCACGAAGCGGTACTTCACGTCGCTCTTCAGCAGACGCTCATACGCTTCATTGACCTGTTGAATCCGGATCATCTCGATGTCTGCGGTGATTCCTTTCTCGGCGCAGAAATCGAGCATCTCCTGGGTTTCGCGGATTCCGCCAATGCCGGAGCCAGCGAGCCGATGGCGTCCCATGATCAGGTTGAACGCTGCTATCGGCAGCGGCTTTTCCGGCGCGCCGACGAGTGTAAGCGTGCCATCGAGTTTCAGTAGCGAGAGAAGCGCGTTCATATCGTGCTGGGCCGAAACCGTGTCGAGGATGAAATGAAAGCTGTTCGCGTGCTTCTGCATCTCTGCGGTGTTTTTCGACAGCACCACTTCGTCCGCGCCGAGGCGCAGCGCGTCTTCTGTCTTGTTTGCTGACGTGGTGAAGAGCACCACGTGCGCGCCAAATGCCTTCGCGAATTTTACGCCCATGTGCCCGAGGCCTCCGAGGCCGACAACTCCGACTTTTTGTCCTTTGCCGACTTTCCATTTGCGCAGCGGCGAATATGTGGTGATTCCGGCGCAGAGCAGCGGTGCGGTAGCGGCTAGGTTCAATTTATCCGAGACGCGCAACACGAAGGCTTCATCCACCACGATGCTGTCCGAGTATCCGCCGTAGGTGACGCCGCCGAGAACTTTATCCGGCGAATTGTAGGTGAGCGTCGCGCCGCCTTCGCAGTACTGCTCCTCTCCAGCGAGGCAATTCGGGCACACGCGATCGGAATCAACCATGCAGCCGACCGCGGCGATGTCGCCTTCTTTAAATTTCTTCACTGCGCTGCCGGTTTTCACCACGCGGCCGACGATCTCGTGGCCCGGAACGCAGGGATACACCGTCGGCGCGAGCGTCTACCCATTCGTTGCGGGTTTGATGAAGATCAGAGTGGCAAACTCCACAATAGAGAATTTCGATTTGAACGTCCTGCGCGCGTGGAGACGCGGCGTTGGCACCGTATGCGGCGCAATCGCGGATGTGGGGCTTTGCGCTGCGAACGCTTTCGCAGTGGAAGTCTGCGGCTTTTGATTTTCCTTGGCTGGCTGTTGAGCGGATTCTGACATGTCTCTTGTTCCTCCGGGTGGGATTACACATCTAGTTTAATCGTTGGCGGGCAAACACGCTACCGATTGGGTGAAATCGCGGAACGCTTCGCCTGCAGGCGCGAGAAACGTTCCGTTCGCGAGATTCGAAATTCGATCTCGCTAAACTTCGAATGGGTAGTGCCGAGGCTTGTGCAGCACCGAAACCCATTTCAAAGTGGTGAATTCTTCGAGCGCCCAGCGCCCGTTGAGACGGCCCACGCCGGAAGCTTTTTCGCCGCCGAACGCAACGAGCGGCTCATCGTCAATCGTGCCGCCGTTCACGTGGACCATTCCTGTGTCGATCTGTTTTGCCAGTTCCGCGCCGTACTCCACATCCTTCGTGTGGATCGCGCCGCTCAAACCGAAAGCGCTGTCGTTGGCAATGCGAATTGCTTCTTCGGTGGAGTCGAATGGCATCACGCAAACCGCGGGGCCAAACATTTCATCCTGCGCGACGGACATCGTCGATTTCACGTCCGCGAAAATTGTGGGCGATGCGAGATTTCCTTCCATTTTGCCTTGCAGAACGGGCCGGGCACCTTCCGCAATTCCTTTTTGAATCTGCTTCGAAAGCGTGTCTGCCTGCGTCTTGTTCATCAACGGGCCAAGGTCCGTTTGCATGTCGTTCGGATCGCCAACTTTCAGAGCTGACACGCGCTTGACGTATCGATCGAGAAACTGCGGGTAGACGCTGCGATGCACAATGATCCGGTTTGCGCACATGCAGATCTGGCCCTGGTGCGTGAAACGGCTGAAAACGGCGGCGTTCAAAGCGTTGTCGAGGTCGGCGTCCGCCATCACGATGATGGCGCTATTTCCGCCCAGTTCGAGAATCGCTTTTTTCAGCGACCGTCCCGCAACCATCCCGATATGGCGGCCCACTTTCTCTGAACCCGTGAACGAAATCACGCGCGGGATGCGATGTTCCACAAACGCGTCGCCGATGTCTTTAATGTCCGCCATGATCACGTTGAGCAATCCCTTCGGAATTCCAGCCTCCTCGAAAATCTTTCCGATGAGGGTGCCGCCGGTGATCGGAGTGTCGTCGTGCGGCTTCAGCACTACACCATTTCCGGCGCCGAGAGCGGTGGCGACAGATCGCATGCTCAGATAAAACGGAAAATTGAACGGACTGATGACTCCGACGACTCCGACGGGCACGCGGTAGAGCCTGTTTTCTTTGCCATCCATCACGGACGGAAGAATCTCGCCGGTCATGCGAAGAGGATAGGTGGCGGATTCCTTGATGATGTTCTTAACGAGGCCGATTTCGAAAAACGCTTTCAGGCGCGTGCCGCCGAGTTCTTGAATGATGATGTCGGTGATGTCCGCTTCCACTTTTTCGATATACGCGATCGCCTTTTCCAGGATCGTGCGGCGTTCGTACGGATTGATTTCGATCCAGACTTTTTGCGCAGCGGCGGCGGAGGCGTAGGCTTCGTCCAGATCGGCGAGCGTCCCCAATTTGATTTCGGCGATCGCGTTGCCGTTGTAAGGATTGCGGTCGGTCAGCACCTTGGTGCTGGCGCCATCCCGCCAGATTGCCGCCGATGTATTGCTTATTCAGCTTTGCGAATTGGTTCACGATGTCTCTCCCAGTTGGAATTAGGACGGAAGTATTTTTGAATTGCGATTTACTCCGGCAAATCCGGGTGGCGCGTCGTCACATGGTACCGGCCGGAATGAAACACGAGCGGCTCGGCTTCGCGCCAGTGGTAATCCAGAACCTCTCCAAGAAAGATCACATGATCGCCGCCGTCAAACTTCCGAACGAGGCGGCAAACAAAATGCGCCGTGGTTCCGGCGAGCAACGGACATCCTTCCGGGCCCTCCGTGCACTCGACGTCCACAAATCTGTCCTGCATCGGAGATGAAAACCTTCGCGAGAGATGATGCTGGTCGGCGGCGAGCACATTCACCGCAAAATGAGTTACCTTCGTAAAGTCCCCATAGCTTGATGAGCTCTTTGACAAACTCCAGAGCACCAGCGGCGGATCAAGCGACAGGGACGAAAACGAGTTCACGGTCATGCCGACACGCCGGCCGTCCTCGCTGCGAGCGCTCACAATCGTAACGCCGGTCGCGAACTGCCCCAGTGCGCGCCGAAAATCTCTGACGGTCGAATTCCTTTACGGCCGCTCCTTTGCTTTTTTCGAGAAACGCGTCGGCCTCCGCGGGCTGCATGAACCAGGGAAAGAAAGAACGCGGATCGTCAAACCCATTCACGATCGCGTCGGCAACACCGGGCAAGCTGCCGGCTGATTGCATAATCTTCAGAACGTGCGGCGCTGGGTTGAGAAGCAGATTTGTCCATTCCGTCACCCAGCGTGCGTAACCCGACCAGTAACGGTCGAAGGTCTGTTCCATCCATTCCCCGTCGGCGGGTGCGTCTCCTCGTTCGACGATACTCTTCAAATATATGTGGGCCGATTTTGCGGCATTGTTCGAACCCTGGCCCGTGATCGGATCGTTCAACACTACCGTGTCGCCCATCCCAAGAATTTTCCGGCCGGAAGGCAGCGTCGCAACGGGCTTTCGGACCACAGGAGTGAGCGATCCCGTCAGAATTCCCAGAGCATCCGTTAATTCGATTCGCGTGCACCGTTCTGCTTCCCACGGCAGATACGTCTCCAATATCCATTTTGATTTGGCGAGATGCTGTTGCGGAGTTTTCACATCGCCCCAGCAATCCATCGGACCGCCGGGAACGCCTTCAAAGACCATGATTTCGCACGGGCCGGTCGTCGTGAGCCCTGGGAACGCGAAATACTCGCCGACTCCCGGAATCAGGTTGAAACAAACCGCCGGGAACGCGCCACGCGGAGCCATGTTTTTCACATACGTGAGCGCGAGAATTCGTTGAGGACTCTCGTACGGCGAACGGCTCGCGTCCCGTTCGAACAACCGCCCGAGGCTGCCTTTGCCGGTTGCGAGGACCGTCAGGTCGTGGTTTTGCGCATACCCTTCGACATCCGCCACTTGGGCCGCTTCGATAACCAGCCGGCCGCCCTTTTTCTGAAATTCTGCCATCCATTGCGGCATCTTGATGCGCTGGTCGACGGCCTGCGCGTAGTTATCGAACCGCGCCGCCCAATCAATCGCTTTTTCGTGATGCGCGCCTGGAACTGTGAAGCTGATTCCCTCAATCCGCGGGCAATCCTGTTCCCACTGATTAAGATTCAACTCGCGTTCTGCTTGCAGAGCTCCATCGAACATGCACTGGCTTGACGTAACGCGTCCATTGCGAATCTCATCCGCTGAACGATCGGCAGCAAGCGTGACCTCGTAGCCCGAATCGAGCAGGCCGTGGGCGAGCTGCAAGCCGGATTGCCCGGCGCCGATGATGGCGATGCGCTTCATGATTGAAATTTCAGGTCTTGCCCGCTCTGCGAAAGCGCCACCTTACCATGCGGCCCAACGCGTAAGAAGATCGAAGTTAGACCAAACCCAATAGAGAGCTGGTAATAGTGCCCGAATGCGGCGGAAAATCGGGCAGATTCGGGCTTCGAATTAACTCTGGGCCGGGTTATTTCTGAATCTGAAAGAGCGCCTGAGGATCGTGCGCCGATGCGCGTCCCGCCCAAATCCACGCATACCGGCTGAGAAGAGCGCCCACCAGGAAACAGATCGCGGCAGCTTCGCGTCCTGCCGGCAGAGAGCCCCAAAAAATACGTAGCAGCAGTGCCACCGGACCCTCAAGCACGCCGCCGATCCGCAGCGTCCAGCCCGACCGGCCATGATGAAGCGGTGCATCGACGGGCTTCTTCTGTATTTCGAGGAGTGCGCCAATCGCCGTCTCAATCCCTGATGCAGCAATCCCAATGAATTGCGTGACGGGAATCAGGAATCCTGCCAGCTCGAGAATTCCCGCGGAACAGCCCAGACCGGACGTCAGAAAATGCGCAGGAAGCAATTTTCGGTTTTCCGACCACACCGGAATCGCGGTAGCTCCGATCAATACGCCGGTATAGCTTGCAAGAAGTAGCCCCATCACCGCGCCGGTTGCCTCCGCGAGCGAAAGCAGAGGAGTGAAGAAGGACGGCGCAACGCCGCGCAGCAGCAATTCAAATGAAAGCACTGCGAAAAACGCGCACCCTGAGAAACACACAAGAATCCACGCGCCCAGCGACATCGCCGAGCGAAGCTTGAACACGCGCAGCATGTTCAAGAAACGGCTTGGCCGTCCAAGATCGGAAATGAGCAAAGCAGGACAGATTCCCGCTCCGATCAACCCGACCCAGAGGCAAAGCCGCACCAGCGCAGGATCGCCACGAAACAGTTGCGCGATAAATGCGATACACGTCGAGACGCCGGCGATGCCGCCGCAAAAGAAATAAAGTGGTACTTCCCACGTCCATGTAGGCGCTTTCAGAACCGGCAAGCCGTAGTAACTCTCGCTGGTGGACACGATCTGCGATTCGCCGGAAGCTGCAACGCCGGTGGGCACTCCGATGAACGCATTCGCGTTTTCTTCCGCTGCTCGACGGATTGCATCAAGCCGTTCCTCGGTCGCCTTGGGTTTCGAGAGCAATGTCATATGCGTGAGCTGCTGGAAAATAAATCCGCGCGATGGAAAATCACATCAAAATTGAAACGCAAACGCCGCGCAAACAATTCCGATCAGAATCAAAGCCGAAATCGCCGCGGATGTCCACGCGCTCTTCAGGTGAATGGTCGGCACCTCGGGCGAGGGAGGCAAGTTGTACGCTTCCGGTTTCCCCAGGATTACGAAGAACGCGTGAATTCCGCCAACACTTGTTTCTTGCGGGTCGTACACGCGCGCATCCTGGTATCCCCGCTGTTGTAATTCCTGCACGCGATCTTCGCTGCGTTGCTTCAGCTCGTCGAGATCGCCAAACTGAATCGATTGCGTCGGGCAAGCTTTGGCGCAAGCGGGAACGAGGCCGGCTTTTTGACGGTCGTAACAAAATGTGCATTTGAACGCGCGACCGTCGTCAGGCCGCTTGTCGATCACGCCAAACGGACACGAGACGACGCAATATCCGCAGCCGTTACATACATCCGATTGCACATACACGGATCCAACTTCCGTGCGTACGATTGATCCCGTCGGGCACGCTTCGAGGCATCCGGCATTGGCGCAATGCTTGCAGACGTCGGACAGAAAAACCCAGCGAAACGGATCCTTCCTATCGGAAATTTGCGGCCCGGCGAGCTGCGGCTGTTCGAGAAAGAGAACGTGCCGCCATGTGGACGCGCCGAGGCTCTTGGTGTTGTCGTAGGAAAGCCCGCTCCACAACATTCCATCGTCGGGTACTTCATTCCATTCCTTGCAGGCCACTTCGCAGGCTTTGCAACCAATGCAGATTGTGGCGTCGGTAAGGAATGCAGTGCGACCCATTCGCGCCTACCTTTGCCCCATTTGCAGTTCGCTGATTGTCTTGGCATTGTCTCCGCGTTTGCCGCGATACAGATTGCAGAGCAGACCCTTCGTTTCCATGATTCGCACGTTCGGTTCTTCTGAGATGGCGACTAGATCGTTCGCGACATCGCCTTTCACGAGGCCGTTGTAGCCCCAATGATAAGGAAGTCCCACTTGATATACATTCTTGCCTTCAATCGTCAGTGTCTTGATTCTCGGCGTGACTAACGCGTGAGCTTCAATCGCTCCGCGCGCGGTGACGATCGTCACCCACTCGCCCGGCGTGATGGAAAGCTCCTCCGCCATCCCGATTGAAATCTCACAGAAAATCTCCGGCTGCAATTCCGCGAGATGCGACAAAGTTCGCGACATCCCTCCGGCGGTGTGATGCTCGGTGAGCCGGTACGTCGTCAGCACAAACGGGAAGCGGCCATCGGGCGAAGTTGCGTACTGATTTCCTGCGCGTGTGCGCATATCTGCCACGGGATTTGATTGGCGCTTCGGGTAGATCGGATTTCGGACCGGCGATTCGAGAGGCTCGTAGTGAGATGGCAGCGGACCGTCGTTCAATCCGACCGGAACCCAAATCCAGCCGAAACCGTCTGCGTGCAGGATGAAGGGTTTGTCGCCCGCGAGCGCGGCATCACCGACAGCGTGCGCCGGAGGTTTATAGTCAGGCGCTTTCGTTGCCGTAAAATCCGGGACGTCGTTGCCAGTCCATTTCTTGCCTTCCTCATCCCACCAGACCAATTTCTTTCGTTCGCTCCACGGTTTTCCATCGGGGCGCGCCGACGCGCGATTGTAGATGACTCTCCTGTCGGCAGGCCACGCGAAGCCCCATCCGTGGCCGTAGAAATCTTTGGAGGCGCGCTCGTTCGCGCGATTCTGGCCGGGCCTCGGATAAACGCCCGAATAAATCCAGCAACCGCAGGCGGTGGAACCGTCAGCCTTGAGCGCGGCGAAGCCAGGAACCAATTCGCGTGTCGCGACCGTGTAGCCGTTAATTTCCTGCAAGATCTCTTCGGCCACCGGCTCCTTAAGTTCCCCTTCCATCGCATAGTCCCAGGTGAGAGCGAGTAGCCCGGCGTTGCGCGGACGCGGATCGCGTTTTGCCTTTTCCTTCAGCAGCACGCCGAGGTGATACATAAAATGATTTTCGCTTCGCGAATCGCCGGGCGGTTCCACAGCTTTCTCTCGCCATTGCAGCAATCGTTGGGTGTTTGTGAACGTGCCATCTTTTTCGGCATGCCCTGCGGCAGGCATCAGGAAAACTTCCGTGGGAATATCCTCGGTCCGTAATTCGCCGCGCACCACCTCGGGCGATTCATACCAGAAGGAAGCCGTCTCGGTTTCCACCATTTCGCGAACGACCAGCCACTTCAATTTGCCGAGGCCTCGGCGTTCCATCCCTGAGTTCGGACCAGCTACGGCAGGATTCTGGCCCATGACGAACAGCCCATCCATCTTTCCGTCCAGCATGTCGAGCCAGTAGCCCTGGTGTGAGTGATCTCCCGTCACGCGTGGCAGCCAGCTGAATCCAAAATCGTTTTCGGGCGTTGCAGCTTCACCGTAGTAGGCTTTCAGAAAACTCACGATGTATTTGTCGAAGTTGTACCACCAGCCCGTGCGCGCGCCGTACTTCGCGATGTAGTTCGCGAGAGTTTTCGATTCGTCCCCGAATTTCGGCATGCTCAGATAGCCGGGAAGAATGTCGAACAGCGTCGGCACATCGGTCGACCCTTGAATCGAGGCATGTCCCCGCAATGCCATGATTCCGCCACCGGGCCGGCCCATATTTCCGAGGAGCAATTGAAGGATTGCAGCACAGCGAATCATTTGAACGCCGCTGGAATGCTGCGTCCATCCGAGTGCGTAGCAAATAGCACCGGTTTTTTCAGGTCCCGATGCGGTGCAATACGTCTTGGCGGCGTGCAAGAAGGCTTCTTTCGAGACGCCGCAGTATTCCTCGACCATCCCGGGCGTGTAGCGCGCAAAATGCTTCTTTAGAAGTTGGAAAACGCAGCGCGGATGCTGGAGCGTAAGATCTTGACGATAGTGGTTGAGATCCGGCGATGCATCAGTACCGTGCTGGCCGTGGCCGCCGTCCGCGCTGTCGCCAGATGTGGATTCGCCGCCATCGTCGGGTGAGACCCCTTCGTAGAGCCAGGTTTTGGGATCGTATTTTTTCTTATCTGCGCTCCAGCCGGAGAAAACACCTTCCAGATCCTCGGTATCCTTGAATTCCTCGGGAATGATGACGCTCGCGTTCGTGTAGTGCAGGACGTACTCGCGGAAGAATAATTCGTTTTCGAGAACGTATTGGATCAGCGCGCCGAGAAAAAGAATGTCCGAGCCGGCCCGCAAAGGCAGCCAGATATTCGCGACGGCGGAAGTCCTGCTGAAGCGGGGATCAACGTGCAGCACCTGCGTACCATTTTCCTTGGCTTCCATCACCCACTGAAACCCGACAGGATGATTTTCCGCCATATTTGAACCCATGATCAGGATCGCGTCGGAGTTCAGCAAGTCTTTCGGTGATGTTGTTGCTCCGCCTCGTCCGTAGGTTGTGCCCAGACCGGGCACGGTGGAGCTATGTCATATCCGGGCCTGATTGCTGAGGCAGACCATCCCGAGGCCGCCGGTAAACAACTTCTTGATCAAGTAATTTTCTTCATTATCGAGCGTGGCGCCGCCCAGGTGACCGATTGCGGTCGTTTGCATCAGGCTCTGGCCGTCTTTCGTTTCCACGAAAGTGCGTTCGCGGCTCTCCCAAACGCGATCCGCGATCATCTCCATCGCTTTGTTCAGGTCGAGGTCTTCCCATACTTTCGAGAATGGCCGGCGATATTTCACTTTCGTAAGCCGCTTGGAATGCGTCAGGAGTTCAAAGCTGTCCGCGCCTTTCGGGCAGACGCGTCCGCGCGAAACCGGAGACTCCGGATCTCCTTCGATCGAAATCAACTTTCCATTCTTGTGGAAGACAAGCTGGGCGCAGCCGACCGCGCAGTACGGGCACACGGAATGCGCAACTTTTGCGCCTTCATTCTTGGGGCGGAGATTCTGCGTGCGCTGGCTCATGGCTTCCGGGCCCGTGCCGTCGCCGCCGTGAAGGAGTTGCCGAAGTACCGGCCATTGGAGGGCAAATTCTTTAATCATTTTGTGCCTCTTGCCCGATGCAGAAAATCTCTGCTTGCGCTAGGTTCGCAAGAAAGCGCAAGCGGAAGCATATCAGTTACACCAAGCCGTGAGATTTGAAAAACGCATCAGATTTGTTTCTATTTTGCTGGAGACAGAATTCCAACTACTGACGGCTACGATGCGGGATTTGCACCGAGAACGTATAAGCCGCCGTCAACGAGGATGTTCTGGCCGGTGACGGCGGTTGATGTGGATGCAAGGAAAAGCGCAACGTCCGCGCACTCATCGACGGTTGCGAGTCTGTCGAGTGGCGTGCGCGCTTCTTCGGCACCGAACGCCGAATCTGAATCCGGACGTCCTGCGAAATGGGTGCGGATGAGGCCAGGGGAAATTGCGTTGACGCGAATTTCGGGAGCGAGGGCGCGGGCAAGGGATTTCGTCATCGTCAATACACCTGCTTTGGCGGCTGCGTACGCCATTGAACTTCCCACGCCGGTTGAGCCGGCGACGGATGCAATGTTGATGATCGATGCGCCGGATTGCTTCTGCAGGAGCGGGACTGCTGCTCGCACGCAGTAGAAGACGCCGCGAAGATTCGTATCGAATGTCTTATTCCAAATTTCGTCGGTCAGCTCATCGAGCTTGCGATGGGGAACGCGCGTGCTCCAGCCGGCATTGTTCACGAGCACATCGAGGCGTCCAAACTGCGCGCTCTACTTGCTCGATCATGGCGCGCACTTCTGATTCCACAGAGACGTTCGCGCTGATCGCAGTCGCCGCGCCCCCGGCCGCACGAATTTCGGCCACCACTTTCTCGGCTTCGTCGCGCGAACTGCGATAATTCACTCCGACGCGCGCGCCTTCGCGCGCGAAACGCTCGGCGATCGCGCGGCCGATACCGCTGGCAGCGCCTGTGACGAGTGCCACTTTGCCCTGAAGTATCATCTAGTTTGCCGCTTCTCCCGCGCCGTCTATTTTTTCTCGATCTGATTTTCGAACTTGGATGCATCGCGGTATTTCACGGTCTGCAAATGCTCGCAATACAGGACCAGTTCGCCCGGCATTTTGAACACTTCGTAGGAAACGCGAACCATTCCCATCGTCGGATACTTCGGCCGTTTTTCCAGATTCGTGCGCACGGTGTACAGCGTGTCGCCGATAAAAACCGGTTTGATGAAGCGCAGTTTGTCATATCCGTAGCTGAACGTGTCAACATTGTTGTGCGCCATCAGCCCCAGACCGACGCTGAATACCATGGCCCCCGCAACGAGCCTCTTCCCGAAAACGCCTTCTTCTTTGGCGAAAATTTCATCGGCCACATACGGATGCATATCGAGAACGAGCGCGTTGAAGGCCATGCTCTCGCCCTCGGAAATCGTGCGGCGGATGGAGCGCGCGCGAAGTCCTACTTCGAAATCTTCGTATAGCCAGTCCTCCTGATTCCAGATTTTGATTTGCTTGTGTTTGGCAGGATCGGGATTTGGATTCGTCACGTGCGCTCCTTTGCCGTCGTTTCGTGGATTTTGCTACGAGCGCGTCGCCGAGTGTGCGAGCCTTTCAGCAAAACGCGCATTGAGCCATTCGATCAAGTCCGCATCAGTCACCAGATTTTTCAGCGCGCGATTGATTTCGATTCCTGCAGCTTCGAAAAAGCGGACGAATCCGTCGAAACGCGGCCGGACGTAAGCAGTTCGCAGTGTTTCAAGAGTCCCAGAAAAGAATCCGCCAGCTTCGGAATCGACTTGCGGATCGGTCCAAGCCGCGAGGCTTCCCGGCTGTCCACCGTCACGAACGTACGTACCGCGCTGGTGCTGCGGGCTCGCAAGCCATTTTGCGTAGGCGACGGCCTCGTCGCGATGAGCGCTCTTTTTGCTGATGGCGATTCCCGTGCCGCCGAGTTGCGTGCCGGCGCACCCGCGATCGCCGGCCGCGGGCGCGTCGACGAATTTCAGAGGAACCAGAGATTCGCGCCGCGAATAATTCGAATATCCGTATGCCCATGGACAATACACGGTGTCCGAAGCCGTCACCATGTGGTCGTACATCTGAATTGGATTCCACGCGGTTGAACTAGGGTGGGCAATTTCAACGAGCGCGTGCAAACGGCGCAACACTTCTTTTGCGACCGCCTCCTCTACAAACGGATCGGCGCGTTCTGCAATGGGATGGCCGAGATTCGCAGTCAGTGTAAAGAACAGACTTATCGCGTCGATAGGACACGCTGCGACGGCGATGAACATTCCATTGGCTCGCGCCTTTTCGCCGAGCTTCAACACTTCATCGAACGTCCGCGGCGGGGCGGCGGATAATTGCGACATGAGGTCTGGACGATATGACGCCACTTGCGTGGCAGCATCGATCGGAAGCGCCCAGATCCCACCCGCGTAATGATAGGACTCCCAGGAAGGGCCAACCGAATCGGCGGCGAATGCCGCTTTCTCGGAGTCCGTAAGGAATGGAGCAAGCTCGACGAGCGCATCATGCGCAGCTGCGAATCCCACGAACGGATGATCCATCACGATGAGGTCGTACCGATCGAGATATTGCTCGATGGGAGCCTCGCCGAATTCTCGAAGCGTTCGCCGGTCCCAGCGGATTTCAATCTCCGGGCGAAGCTTTTGGTATTCGACGGCGCCCTTGATCAGCGGAGCGTACCCGCGAGGATGATCCCAGGTAAGACCTTTCAAAATTGCAGCCAAGATTCTCTCCCGGAGCTTTTTTCTTATCTGATGATTGCGCGAAGAATCCCGCCGACCTCTATTTTGCCGCCCCGCTTTTTATCTGCACGATTAGAATGTGTTCGCAGTAGAGCACCACTTCGTCGCGCTGATTGAGCACTTCGCACGCTTCCACCACGCGGCCAAATCCCGGGCGCTTGGCGTCTTCCTCTTTCGATTTGATCGTCACGCGGGTGTGGATCGTGTCACCGATGAAAACCGGTTTCGGAAAGCGCAAACGCTCATATCCGTATGTGAATGCGACAGGATTAATTTGTGTGGCCGTGAGTCCCACGCCGATTGCGAACGTCATCGTTCCGTGCGCGATCCGTTGACCGAAGGGCGTCTTGCGCGCGAACTCGGCATCCACGTGATGAGGGAAAAAATCGCCGGAGTGGCCGGCATGGACGACGATGTCGGTCTCGGTGATGGTGCGGCCTGAAGTGTTGCGCTGGGCGCCGACCGTGTAGTCCTCGAAATATTCAATCTTTTCCATCGACGTCCACTCCTTCTCATCGGCTCTTCAGTCGTTTCAGCAATTCTTGCCGCCCATCGCGCTCGAGAGCGCGCGGCTTGCGATTCGAAGCGCGGACTTCACGCTCGCCGGCCCGATGCGATCGCCAATGCGTGCGAGATATGGAACCGAAAGCGCCGCAATCGCGTCGCCATGCTGATTCAGAATCGGAAACGCGATATTCGTGACGCCTCTCACCTGATAGCTCGGCATTTCTTCAAACCCATTCTTGCGAATCCGACTGAGATGCAGGTCGAGATCGCGAGGCACCGCCCGGCCTGTTCGCCGTTTCCATTCGGCAAGTGATCGTTCCCGCATCTCGCTCTGTTGAAACGCAAGAATCAAATGCCCGGACGCAGTATTCAAAAGGTCGATTCTTGCGCCGAGTCTCAGCGCGAAACCCGCGGTTTGCGGCGCATCCACCTGCGCGACCACGATCACCTCCCCATTGCTCAGCATCGCGAGATGGCACGATTGCCCAGTCGCATGCGCGACTTCTTCCATCAGCGGACGCGCTTCCGCTACGAGCCGGTGGAGAGGCTGGTGCCTGTGTGCGAGTTCAAATAGCTTCAGAGTCAGTTCGTAGCGTTCGTCGTCACCGGCCTGCGAGATATACCCGCGTCCTTCGAGGCAGACCAGCATGCGAAAAATCTCGCCGACGCTGCGTCCCAGCTGCCGCGCCGCCTCGCTGATCGTGAGTCCCGCCGCCTCCGTCGCAAACAGTTCGAGGATGTCCAAGCCCTTGTCGAGGGCTGGCGCGGCATAGCGCGCGGGCTGCGGACGAGGGAGCGTGCGGTTTTTTCGAGCAACGCTGGATTTGAACCGCGGAGCTGTGGCAGGCACGAACCTAGCCTACACTATAATTTCCCTAATGAAAATATCATTTCATATATGCAATACTCTCTAGAGACGACTCGTGCGCGATGCGGGCTCGCCCTTGTTCCATGGAGCAGCAATGAATATCACTGCAAATCAGATTGGTGCGAAGAACACTCCCAGCGAACTTCCACTGAAAGGGTTGTTGGTGCTCGATTTCAGCCAATTTCTATCGGGGCCACTGGCAACTCTCCGGCTGGCGGACATGGGCGCTCGAGTCATCAAGATCGAGCGGCCGGGGCAAGGCGATCTCGGCCGAACGCTCTATCTAAGCGATACAGACATCAACGGCGAGAATACCCTCTTCCACGCGATCAATCGTAATAAGGAAAGCTTTGCCGCTGACTTGAAAGACCCTCGAGACATGGAAAAGCTGCGCCGATTGATCGCGCGCGCGGACGTGATGGTTCAAAATTTCCGGCCCGGTGTGATCGAGCGGCTCAAGCTCGACTACGCGCGCGTTTCGCAATCGAATCCGCGCATCGTCTACGGATCGATCAGCGGCTACGGAGAAGCAGGCGCGTGGCGCGACCGGCCAGGGCAGGATTTACTTGCGCAGGCGCGCTCCGGAATCATGTGGCTTAGCGGAAACGAAGGCGATCCGCCAACTCCATTCGCCCTTGCGATTGCCGATATGCTCACCGGCCACAACTTGTGCCAGGGAATTCTCGCGTGTCTCGTTCGCCGCGGCATCACCGGGCGCGGAGGTCTTGTTGAAACGAGCCTGCTCGAATCGCTGATCGATTTTCAGTTCGAAGTTCTCACCACGCACTTGAACGATGGACGCCGGCCGCCTCGTCGCGGCGCATTTCGCAACGCTCATTCCTATTTGTCAGCGCCCTACGGTGTGTATGACACGAAAAATGGACATCTGGCGCTCGCGATGACTCACTTGCCAACGCTGGGTTCGCTGCTTGGCATTCCCGAACTCGCTGAGCCAAAATATTCGGCGGATCCATTTCGCCGGCGAGACGAAATCAAGCGCATGATCGCGGATCGGCTGCGCCAGGAGACAACCGAGCATTGGCTCGGAATTCTCGACGCCGCGGACATTTGGTGTTCCGAGGTTCTCGACTGGCCAAAGCTTTTGGAAAGCGCGGGTTTCAAGGAATTGCGAATGCTTCAGACCCTGGCAAATGGAAAGGGCTTGGAAATTATGACGACGCGCTGCCCGTTCCGAATCGATCGCGAAGTATTGTCGAGCCCAAAGCTTGCACCGAAGGTGGGAGAGCAAACAGCTCAGATCGCGAACGAATTCGGACTGTAACGTCGCGAATTTAGAATCTGCCAAATTCCCGGAACGCGTTAACCGGATGCGTCCCTTTCAGAATTGATTTGCGGACGAGATTTTCTGTCACCACCACGGCCTCGGCCTTCGTCACCACTTCTTCGACAATTTTCTGCGGAATCACGAGCACGCCGTCACGATCGCCCAGAATATAATCTCCCGGGTCGATATGGACGCGGCCGATATCGATCGGAACATTATGAGCAACCAGGCGCCAGCGGCCGACAATGTCGACCGGAGTTTTATATCGGGCAAAAACCGGAAAGCCAATCTTCAGGATGTAATCGGTGTCGCGGGCCCCGCCATCGATCACTGCGCCGCGCGCTCCGCGAAATTGAGCGGTCTCGCTCGAAAGCTCGCCCAAGTGAGCGGCGAGATTGTCGTTCGGCTGATTGACGAGCACGTCGCCGGGTTTCACGTCTCCGAGCATTTTGAGAAACGGAATAAAAATTATTTCCGGGTCTTCGCTTGTCGTTGGTTCGCCCAAAATCGTCAAAGCGCGGCCCGCAACCGTGTGCCCCGGATGCAGAGACTGAATTTCCTTAGGTAGCACCTGGCTGTGAAATCCCATTTCATCGAGAATGTCGCTGATGGCTCCGGTGTAGGGAATCTTCGAGAGTCTTTCGACAAGCCCCAGCGCTTTTTGTTCGCTCATATTTGTGGTGTCACCTTTCAGTTGGCCTTCGGAACCGAGCTCAGCTCAATCTGTAAATCCGAAGCGCATTGTCGCGAAAAAGTTTCCGCTGATTTGCCTCGCCTGCGGAACGCGTCAGCGAATCGAGTGTCTCGACCCATTTCTTGTATCCCGCAGTGAGGTTACACACCGGCCAATCGCTTCCAAACATCACGCGATCCCATCCGAAACTCTCAATCACGTGATCGACGAACGGCCGCAGGTCGTCCGGCTTCCAGTTTTCAGGATCGCCATAAGCAATAATTCCGGAGACTTTGCATGAAACGTTCGGGAACTTCGATATTTCCCGGATGTGTTCGCGCCACGGATGCAGCACCTGATCTTTCACTTCCGGGACTCCACAGTGGTCAAGAATGAACGAGACGCCCGGGCATTTCGACACGAGGTTGATTGCGACAGAAAGCTGCCGCGCGAGGACGCAAATATCGAACGATAGATTGTGCTTTTCGAGCCGAGCGACGTTTTCGACAAAAGTTCTTGCGAGGCCCACTTCATCAGGTCCGGTGTGAAGAATGCGGCGGACACCTTTCACTTTCGGGTGCGCTGCGAGCTTTTCGAGATGCGCCTCGAATCCATCTTTTTCCGGCCGCCCTGATGCAACGATTCCGCCGATTCGGTTGCTGGGATCGTCTGCCAGCCGCGCAATATGTTGCGTTTCGCCCAACACTTGCGCCTCGTCCACATCGCATTCGACAAATACCGTCTTGTCAATGTCGATGCCGTTCGACGCTTCGCGGTAGTCGTTCAAGCGGAACGATCGATCGAGTTTCGGCAGCGGCTCGAGCCACGCATAGTGAAAGAGGTCTTTGTCCCAAAGGTGCTGGTGGGTGTCTACGATTTTCATCGCGGTTTAGGGATTCGCTATAGAGACGCGGCGCGAATCTACCGAAATGGCTGAGCAGCGTCAACTTACTTCGCTTGTTCTTGCGGGGTTTTTTTGCATTTCAACACGCAAAATCCGAGCGTGTTTGGAAGCACCCGCGGCGAGCCGGGTGTATGATTTCACCAGATGAAGCGCTGCTTCCAAGTCGATGCCGCTGACAACGTCTCGACAATGCTCGACGACGCTGAAAGTGAGCTCGTGCAAGTACTGGGTGCAGGACGCAACGCATCGTTTGCAATCGTTGGCGCCGTCAAGATGGGACACAAAATCGCACTTTCCGATTTGGCTGCAGGTACGTCCATTGTGAAGTTCGGCGTTCCAATTGGCATTGCGACCCGCGACATTCGGAAAGGTGAATGGGTTCACTTGCAGAATTGCCACAGCCGGCTTGACGTTCGCTCTTCCTCGCTCGATCCGCATTCGGGAGCGACCACGGATACCGTTTATGAATGAACTCACTTGGACAGGATACCTTCGGCCCGACGGACGCAAGGGCGTCCGAAATATCGTGCTCGTGATTTACACGGTAGAATGCGCGAGCCACGTTGCGAAAGAGGTGGCGCGCGGCGAAGACGATGTCCACGTCCTCGGTTTTCCCGGTTGCTACGACAATAATTATGCGATTCGCCTGATGTTGGCGCTGGCGACTCATCCCAACGTCGGTGCGGTTCTAGTGGTCGGCCTCGGCTGCGAGTACACGCAACCGCAAAAGATTGCAGAAGTCGTGCGCAAATCGGGACGCCCCGCCGAATGGTTTTACATTCAGGAAAACGGCGGCACACCGTCCAGCATCGCGCGCGGAAAAGGCGTCATTGCGAAATTGCGTGACGATGCAGCGCAATCGGCGGTTCGCGTTCCGATGGGCTGGGCGGATTTGACAGTGGGAGCAGAGTGTGGCGGGTCTGACGGAACTTCTGGCCTCGCAGGCAATCCTGTGGTCGGCGCATTTTACGACGCGCTGGTGGACTACGGCGGGCGCGCAATTTTCGAAGAGACCGTCGAGATGATCGGATTGCGCGACATCATGCTCGCGCGCGCCGCTTCTCCGGAAGCCGCGAAGGAACTCGAAGCAACCTACGAAAAGGCGGTTCGTTACTGCCAGGCGGTGCGGCAGTATTCGGTAGCGCCTGGAAATTTCGCCGGTGGATTGACGACGATCGAAGAAAAAAGCATGGGCGCATTCGCCAAAGGCGGAACCCGCCCGATTCAGGGTGTCGTGCGAGTGGCGCAGCAACCTCCGAAGCCCGGACTCTGGATTCTCGATTCGGTGCCGGATGAGCACTTCATGCAGTTCGGTTACACAAATCCGAACGACACGGAAGGGATCATGGATCTGATTTCGTCGGGCGCGCAGATTATTCTTTTTGTCACCGGGCGCGGAAGCGTGATCGGAAGTCCCGTCGCGCCGCTGATCAAAGTGACAGGGAATTTCCGGACGTTTGAGCGGATGCGCGACGACATGGACTTCAACGCGGGCCGCGTGCTGCTGGGCGATCTCACGATTCAAGAAGCCGCGCGCGAATTGGCGACCCTAGTTGCACAGGTGGCTTCGGGAACGCCGAGCAAACCGGAAGCGCTCGGCCATCGCGAATATTTCGTGATGTACAAGCACCAGGACACGCCGTCGCTCGACGCCGGTTGCCACGCCTAAGTGTAGCCGGAACTTCGCATAATTTCGCGGCGCCTCGGCGTTGGTGTTCAGCTAGTCCGTGTGAAACACTTCTTCCATCTCAGCCCACCATTCGCCTTCCTTGCGTGTATCGAGCGGTTGCTGCATCGGCATCATTACAGCCCACCACTCCTGCGTGCGTGGATCGGCAGCCATCTTCGCCATGTCGGCTTTATAGTCGGTGCCGTGGTATTCGAAATACGCAAATAGGAAACCATCTTTGAGATAAATCGAATAGTTTCGAATGTTGCATTTCCTGATCATGTCGAGAATGTCGGGCCAGACTGCAGCGTGGTAACGCTTATATTCGGCAAGCGATTCAGGCCTAACCTTGATCACAGAGCCATACCGTTTCATCGGTTTCTGTCCTTTCCGACATTTATCTGCAGCCGGCGACGCGATTGAAGTCTTATGCCGTAATTTCTTCCGGGCGCACCGCGCGCTTTTCCGCCATCGAGCGATATTCTGCGAATACCACTTGAAGGGTTTGCAAGTTGTCGCGGCCGCTCGTTTCCGGCTCCGAATCGTCTTCGATCGCGCGCATCAGTGATGCCATTGGCCCGACGAAAGCGTCGGGGATCCACATCGTGTCGAGCCGCGCGGAGAACCAGTAACTCGGATTTTTCTTCGACATGAATTCGAGCGTATCGGGGCGTCCGGTTGGATAGTTGTACATCAGGCCGATCGTTCCCTTGATCACGCCTTCGGTTCCTTCCAGCCTGAAAATTGCGTACGGATCGTCCATCCATGTGGAATGGCAGACGTCAATCAGCACCTGAAGGCCAGAAGCGTACTCCCAGACCGTGAGGGTTTTTGTTTCGGCGGTGGTCGTTTCACCCGGGTCGCGGCTGCCGCTCGTGAAAACGGAATTAGGCTGGCCGAGCAGGTAGCGCAGCGAGTCAATGTAATGAATGCTGTGGAACATCACTTCGAGATGCTTTCCCGCGTAAATCCACGGCCACATACTCCAGTCGGTCTTGCAATGAACCTGAATCGTTCCGTAGAACGGAGTGCCGAGCCAGCCCTGATCGATCAGCAATCGCGCGCAACGGATGCCGGCGTCCCAGCGCATTTGTTGATTCACTGCAATCTTCACTTTTGCCTTCGCAGCAAGCGCGACATTGCGAACCGCTTTCGAATATTCATCGGCGAATGGTTTCTGGCACAGCATGTGTTTTCCGGCAGCGGCGGCTTTCTCAACGATTTCAGCCTGCGCTGCGGGATAGACGGCGATATCGACAATCTCGACTTGCGGATCTTTCAGTAGTTCCTCAACGCTCGAATGGACTTTCGGAATGGCGTGATCACGCGCGGTTTTCTCCGCAGCTTCGGCGTTCTTGTCCGTGATGCCGACTACTTTGAAGCCGGCGCGTTTGTAGGCGGGCAGGTGGGCGTAGTTGACGATTCCTCCGGCGCCGATGATTCCAATTCCGCGGTCGAGCTTGCGCGGCAAGTTTCGGTTTGTAATCGAGATGCGGGAACGACTTCAGACATGTTGTGGCCCTCTTTTCCGAGTTTGAGGTGCGTGTACTTTTCGATTTCGTTTGCTCTGGAACAAAAGCTACTTCATTTCGATTGCGCCGCGGAAGCATTCTGAATAGCCGCAAGCCCCTGTTTTGCATCGGCATCGTCGGGATTTAACTGAAGCGCCGTTTCGAGTTCTTTTTGAGCTTGCTCGAGCTTTCCAGTGCGGACGTACATCATTCCGAGATTCTTGTGCAGGTGCGAGGCTTCAGAACACTCACCGCAAAGCTTCAGCGCTTCCTGCATTTGATCGAACGCCTGCGGCCAGTTCTGAGCGTTCGACGCTTCGAGCGCAAAATTTCCAAGTTGTTGGACGCGGTCGGTAATCTGCTGGTTCTTCTGAAGCGTGTCGTAGCGGTCCTGATATTGCTGGGCTTCCGGATCGTTCGATTTTTTCAACGCGCGCGCCAGATTGAAGAGTGCTTGCGAATAGTTGGGGTCCGCCTGCAGCGCGAGTTTCCAATGCGCGATTGCATCGGCGGTTTTTCCCTGATGCTCGAGATTCTGGCCCATCAGGAATTGCGCATCTGGATTTCCGGGTTGTAGCGCGAGGACTCTTTCGAAGAGCGCATTCGAGCGATCGAGATCGTTGTCCTGCTTCGCGGCGAGCGCGAGAAAGTAAAGCGCCGGAGCATTGTTCGGCTCCAGTCGCACCGCTTCTTCGAGCTCTTTGCGCGCATCGTCGTACTTGGCAGTCTCGAAATAGAAACGCCCCAGGTTGTAATGGACGCTGGGTGATTTAGGATCAAGCCGCTTCGCTTCCATAAACTCTTTCAGACCGTCGGTGCGGTCATACTGATCCACGAGTGCGATTCCAAGGTTCACGTGCGCGTCTGCGGAGTCCGGCTGCAGCGTAACTACTTTGCGAAAACTCTCTACAGCCTCTGCGGCGCGGCCCGTCTTGCCCTGAATCATTCCCAAAGCCGTGTATGGCGCCGGATCGTTGGGGTCCATCTGAATGGCGGTGCGCAATTGCTGTTCGCCTTGCTCTACTTGACCATGTTGCGCGAGCAGCAGTCCCAGATTTACATATGCTTTCGTATATTTCGGATCGCTTGTGATGGCTTGCTGGTAGAGTCTGGCAGCGTCTGAATCCTTGCCTTCGCGGCTATAGAGGACGCCGAGATTGTTCTGCGCCTCGGCGTATTGCGGGTCGCTGGCGATGGCTTTCTTGAACGCTGCTTCCGCTTCCACAGGTTTACCGCGTTGAATTGCCAGCACACCCAACTGATTGTGAGCGACGGCAAGGTCTGGATTGAGCGCGATCGCCTTTTCGAGTTCGGCGCGTTCGGCGGATTCATCGCCCAGCTTCTCCAGCGCAAGCGAGAGGTTGTAGTGCAACTGCGGATTCTTCGGATCTGCTCGTAGAGCTTCGCGATACGCAGACGCGGCTCCGCGCGCGTTTCCGGACGCCAAAAGTTGGTTCGCGCGAGCGTTCGATGAGCCTGCGGCGGAATGCGAATCACCACGTGACGATAGGGCCACAAATTCCAAATGTTCTTTTTGCGCAAGTTCCTTCTGGCCGGTGGCTGCGAGCAAACGAGCTAGCTGCTCATGAACATCAGGCGCGGACGGACGAAGTTTCGCCGCTGCTCTCAACTCACGAATCGCTTGCTCGTTCTTGCCGGCTTCCGCGAGTGTCGTCCCCAGGTCGTAGCGAACGTCGAAGTTCGCAGGGCTCAAGCGCGCGGCTCGTTGCAGCAATTCGATCGCGGGATCGAACTGGCGGAGTCCTTTGTAGGCCATTCCCGCAGCGTAGTAGCCCTGGAAATCGAGCGGTTGGCGCTCCACATATTCCTTGAGAGGTGGAATCGCTTCCGTGAATTTTCCCTGCGTGTTGAGGGCGTGGCCTAGGGCGAGACGGGCTTCGTCTTTCTGCGGATCGAGTTGCAGGGATGTGCGAAATTCAGCAATCGCGCCATCGAGATTGGGTGGCTCTGCACTAATTTCGAGAAGGCCCAGCCCAAGATGCGCATCCGCGGAATCCGGGTGCGCTGAGACCAACTGTTGCAGCGTTTCGGAGGCCTTTACCGCCTGGCCAGCTTGCTGGTACGCCAAACCGAGCGCCACGGTAATGGATACAACCTGCTCGGCTGCCGGAGGACGCGCCAACGCTTTCTCGAGCGACGAAATCGCTGCCGGCAAATTACCTTGTGCCACCAGAACCTGCGCAAGGCTTACGACGGCCCCGGGGAAATTCGGATCGATTTTGAGGACGGCGTCGAATTCGGTGAGCGCGGGTGCGAGTTTCTTCTGATTGTAGAGAAGCGTGCCGAGCGCGAAGTGCGACGTGGCTGAATCGGGTTTCTCGCGGATCGCGGCGCGCAGTTCGGTGGCCGCGCGAGCCGGATCGCCGGAAGTGAGCAGCGCGAGCGCCAGATTGTAGTGCGCTTCCCAATTTTTGCTGTCCAGGTGGAGCGACAACTGGAAAGCCGGGACGGCGCAGTCAACTCTGCCGGCTGCGGCGAAAAGTGCGCCGAGGGTGTTGTATGCACCGGCGGTTGCGTGGTCTTTTACGGTTTCGAGTAGCGTCGCGATCTGGTCGGAATTTTTTTGTGACGCGAGGCATTGTTTGGGAAGAGAATTTGCAGAACCTGTCGCTGCCGGGGTGGTCGGCTTCGTAGAAGGCGGTGTTTGCGCTGAGCAAGGCGTGAAGCAGGAGATGGTGGCAGAGAGGCTCAGCAGCGCAAGGCATGTCCTATAACCGGTTGTAGCGCGAATCACCATCGTTCTGCGAGGACGGTAGCACGCTGCCGAGCGCTTCGCCACCGCGAGTTCGCACGAGGAAATTGGAAAGTGAATCATCTCTTCGTTGGGTCTACTCCAGCTCCACAGAGCGTTCGATTGCTGCTCGATACCGCTTATAGAGCAAGAATTCCGGGAGTAACGCCGCTGGGGTGGTCGGGGGTTACGTCGCGCGCATTCGATTCGCCGGCCGCGACGTGAAATTGCGAGGGCCACTCCCGGATTCTTGCGCCGGCATCTGAGGGGATGCCGGCGCGGGTGGTAAGTCGATTGCGCTAGAAGTAGAACTTCAAGCCAAACTGCAGCTGTCTCGCGTTGCTGCGAGTGGACTTGATTACGTTAAACGTCGGGTCCGAAATGCTCTGGTCCGGAGGATTCCAGGTCGGAGTGTTGAAGAAGTTGAATCCCTCGAACCGGAACTCAAACCGGTACCGTTCATTGATCGGAATTTCTTTGAACACGGAGAGGTCGATATTCTTGAAATTATCGGCCCGCAGTGAATTGCGTCCCAAATCTCCGAAAGAACCGAATGCCAGCGGCGGAGTAGAGAAAGCAGCTGGATTCAGCCACGCGTTGGGTCCCTTATCGTGGGCGTAGAGCGGCTCACCCGGAACCCGGTTCAAGCGATCATAGTAGCCGTTGCAGCAGCCGAAATTCTGGGTCAGGGCCTGGTCGCCGGAAACACCCACGTCGAAGGGCTGGCCGGAGGTGAGCGTCAGGATACCGTTGAACGCCCAACCGCCGATGATGTAGTTCACCGCCTTGTTGTCTGACGAGTAGCGCTTGCCGCTGCCGAAGGGAAGCTGATAGACCCAAGCCGCGGTGAAGATTTGCGGGATGTCAATCGCCGAGGGCCCCTTGTCAGCATTCACGTCGTATGGATTCTGAATTCCGCAACCTTCTACTCCGTACCAGCCGCTGCAACCGATATCCACGCTCTTCGACCAGGTGTAGGAAATCAGGTACGTCAGGCCCTTGTAGGACTTTCCGTCCAACGAAACCTGCAGGGCGTTGTAATGGCTTCGGCCGCCGCTGTAGTCCCAAGGCGTGGGAGTAATGAAGCTGAACGGCTTCACGCCCGTTGCCGGGTTGATCGTGTTGGCATATGGCCCGAGATCGAGCCGGCCGCCGTGCGAGCCGACGTAGTTCGCAGTAAGCACGTTATGTGAGCCAAACTGCTGCTGCACGCCCAAATTCCACTGGTCAGCATAAGGCCGCTTCATGTAGGGATCGGCGAACCATGTTGTTTGGTTGAACGGAGTAGCTCCGGTAACCGGAATCGTAGTCCCCTGACTCAGTACGTCTTCTGCGAACACAGTGGGGACGCCGCCGTTGAGCGGGTTGAGGTTCGTGGCACCGAGCTGATCCAGGCTGGGCCAAGTACCTTCGAAGTTTTGAGCAGTTTGAGTAATGGCTGCCCAATTGTCGTAGAACCGGCCGTATGCGGCGCGGATAACGGTCGTATCGCGCAACGAGTACGCAATGCCGATGCGAGGTTGGAAGTTTGTAAGGTCGTTGTGGTAGATCGCCCCATTTCCTAGGGGGGTGAGCGCTACGTTCGCCGGAAGCACGCCGCCGGGAATGCAGGGAGCTGCTACGTCGGGAGGATCGCAAGCGGGAGCATTCCGTTGGAGATAGTAAATGCCGTGCCGCGCGTCCAAGTCGCCAACGAAATTGTTTTCGAAATGGTTGCTGCCGTAAATTGGCATGAGGGTGAGATCGTAGCGCAGGCCAAAATTGAGGGTGAGCTTATCGGTGGCCCGCCACGAATCCATAAAATAAGCGCCATCCACCCACCCGCCGTGTTCTGTTTCAAGTACGTTGCGGCGGCTGCCGGAATTCGGAATGCCGAGTACGAATGAAGCGAGGGCATTACCGGTTAGAGGCGGGGGCGGTGCGTTGGGATCGAGGCTGGCAAACGCTTGCGCCGTGTTTGAAGAGCCAAAAACGACAGACGAGTTCAAATACACGGCATTCGCGTTGTTGCGAGCGAAGTTCACGCCCATCCGGAACGTGTGCCGGCGATAGGTCTTGGTGTAGTTGCCGCCGTACTGCCAGATATCGGAAGCCTTTGTGTAGTCCACCTGAGCGGCATTGTGAGCGCTGGCGTTTGTGTTTCCGAGATAGCCCGGAATCGCCACGATGGGAATCATTTCGACGCCGCCCCTGAAGTTGGCGGCAAAATTGGGATTGAAAATGGTCTGGCCAAAGCTCGGTGGCGCGCCCGACGGATTCGATCCTTGATTGATTGTCAGAAAAACGCGGCCGAACGTGAAATCGACCAAGCTGCTGCTCGAGAACGCGTGACTGTAGCCGGCACCTATATTGAAACCGTTCGTCGTTTGGGTATGAGGCAGGCCTTCGAATCCGCCGGAACCCGTCACTGGCTGCCAAAAGCCCACATAGCGGGCCCACAAGTTGTCGCGCTCGGTGAACTGATGATCGATTCTCAAGGTGCCCGTGTCCTGCCGCGTGTTCGTCGGAGTTGAATCAACGCCGTTAAAATTGGGGTTCCCGGTCAGGTTGGGTGCAGGGAAGATCGTCTTCGAATAATTCACCATGTTCGGGTCGATCAGCTGGGACGGAATCATGTTGCAAGGCGTACCCACGGCCTGAGTCTTGGTCCCCGGAACTAACGGGGAGGGAGCTCCTCCGACGCACAAGAACGGCATGTTCGTGTATCCGGTTGCGCTCATGTTGCTGGGGGTGGCGCTGTAAGGATTGTAAAGCTGGTTGGTGACATCGGAAAAATTGCCCGCCAGTTGAGCATCCGTCGGTGTGTTGTACAGAACCGCGGGTGGCACAAAATTGAAGCGATAGCCTTCGTACGCGGTATAGAAGAAAGTTTTCGGAGCGCCTGAATTGTGCCCTGGTATTACGATCGGGCCGCCGCCAGCGGCGCCAAATTGATTCTGCGAGAACGAGTAGGGAGTTCCGGGCTGCTGGAACGTCGGAAGCGCGTCAAAACTGGCGCCGCGATGAAATTCCCATGCCGATCCGTGATATTGCGACGATCCTGATTTCGTGATCACGTTGATGAGCCCGCCGAGCGAGCCGCCGAACGATGCGTCGTCATTGTGCGATTGAACTTTAAATTCTTGGATGTCGTCCAAGATCGGCGCAACAGCGTAGGTGCTGCCGAATGATCCCTGGTTGTTTACGCCGTCCAGCATGAACAAGTTGCTGCGATTCGTCTGGCCATTAATCGCCGGGTAGCTGTAATCGCCGACGGGGTTAGACCACACGCCGCCACCGCCGCTGTTTTGCGAAACGTTGATCGTGGTGACGCCCGGAGTGAGAGCGAGCAACTGGGTGAAGTTCCTGCCGTTCAGCGGGAGGTCGTTCACTTCCTTTCGGACAATTGCGACGCCCAGTTCGGACGTAGAAGTTTCTAGCGCGGCGGCGGTGGCCTGCACCGTTACCGTTTCTTTGATTGAGCCGGTCTTCAGCGTGAAATCGAAGGTCGCCGTCTGATTGACGAGAAGATTGATATCGGACTGGACGGACGTGGTGAATCCGTCTTTACTGACGCGGAGATCGTAGTTGCCAGGCTGGACGTCCGTGAGCACGTACGCGCCGACCGAGTTCGTGCTCGTCGGCCGGTCGAGGTTCGTGTCGTTGTTGTGCAGGATGATGGACGCGTCTGGAATGATGGCGCCGGACGTGTCATGCACTGTTCCGTTGATCGCAGACTTAGACTGCGCGTGGGCAGTCCCAGGCAGCAGGAAGCAAAGGGCAGCGCAGAGCAGTACGACCCATCCGAGCGACCTGAAATTCAAAATCTGGCAAGCATTCTTAGCTGTCATCATCGCTTCTCCCAGCCGTAAGCGAATGCCAAAGGAGCGGCTCATTCTCCCTTGGAAATTTCAAGCGGTCGCAAAACCGCCCAATTTTGACTCGAGAAACCCCGTGACGCGCAAATAGACAACCCCAATGGTGCGTTGATTAACAATAATTTGGGATAGTGTCAATAAAAAACTTTTATTTGTTTGAACAGCGTTTCAAATAGTGATACGAATAAGTACGGCTGTTTGAACTTCTTGCGCAAAGCCTTACGAAAATGGTTGCGGGATCGAGAGCTAAGAAAATTACATTTCAACTATTGAAACTTTTCGCCATCGCTGTATATTCGAAGGAATTGGCGTAATTATAACGACAGGGAGGCTGACACGCCGTGGCTGTGGGAGTGATCTCGAAGGTCTTTAGGATACTCGAGGCGATCGAAGCTTCGCCTTCAGGCTTGGGATTGAAATCGATATGCGACGCCACTCGCCTGAACAAGAGCACGGCGCATCGGTTTCTCAAGCACCTCGAGCGCGAGGGATACCTGATTCGCGCCGAAGGCGGCAAGTATTTGATCGGTCCAAAGCTTTCGCAAATGGGCGCGCGCGCGGACCATCGCGCTACGTTGCAGGCTGTCTCGCGGCCTATTTTGTCGGAACTTTGGAAATCCACACGCGAAACTGTAAACCTTGCGACGCTCGACCAGGGGAATGTGCTGTACCTCGAAGTTCTCGAGAGTCCGCACGAATTCAGACTCTCTTCGCGAGTAGGCAGCCGGCGCTCGCTTCATGCCACCGCGCTCGGCAAAGCGCTGGCGGCATTTCTCCACGAAACGCACCGCGAGCAAGTCCTGAGCGGATTGAATTTTCAGCCTCTCACTCCGAAAACAATCATGAACCTGGTGCAATTCCGGCAGGAGCTGGAAAAGGTCCGGCACCAGGGGTTTGCAGTGGACGACGAGGAGACGACCGTTGGAGCGCGTTGCGTCAGCGCACCAATTCTCGGTGCTGACGGAGAGGCGGTCGCGGCGATCAGCGTTTCCGGGCCGGTCACTCGCGTGGGCCGCGATCAGGTAGGTGCGCTGGCGGCGGCTGCGTTGCAAGCGGCCAAGGCCATTTCAAGGGCGATGGGGTTCCCGCAAGAGCAAGCGATCCTCGATGAACCGCTAAAGCTCCATTCGGCCCGATAGGAAGTCGCTGCTCCTGCTGAAATACTCTGCCAATCGATTTGCCGAATTATCTACGGACCTTTCGAAGCTCGGCCTCCCGCATCTGAATCCTGCTTGAGTTTGCGAAGTATCGAATCCTGCGGAAAAATTTGAACGGCCTGCTGCAGCAGTGCGTTTGCTTCAGCGTTTTTGTGCAGCGCGAGGTAGCTCGCACAGAGCAGCCGGTACAGGAGCGCGTCGTACGGGAGCAATTTGATAGCGCGTTCCAGAACTTCTGTTGCGCCCGGGTATCGCTTTGTGCGGACCAACAGAGTGGCGAGCTGCTCGTAGGTTTGTGGAGACGTGGTGCCGGATTTCACGGCGCGGTTGAAGTAATTGATCGCCGCTTCATCGTTCTTCTGTTCGAGTGACCGAGCCGCGAGTGCTTCCAGCACATCTACATTATTGGGATTTGCCGCCTCCAGCTGCGTTGCGAGCGCGAAATATCGCGTTCGATACTCGGGATTCGGAGTCATCAGCTGCGCGTAAGCCTGTAGCAAAACGAGCGGCGAGATTGATTCGTCACGCTTGTCAGGGATGGCGCTGAGGTGAACCAGATCGGGCAGTTGCGGCGACGTCATGTGAAATGCCGCTTCCGGATACGCTTCTTCCGCCTGCGCGACGATCCGATGATTCGTCAAGACAGCGTGCGCAATCGTTTGCACATCTCGTTTCGGCATATGGCAGCCGGCGCAATCGTCGGGCGGAGTCTTGCGCTGCCGGACCGCAGCCGGAAGCGCGCAGCTTTTCTGGGTATGGCAGGACAGGCATTTCTCGCGGTAGTACGCCGGCGCATCTTGTTTCGCAGGCTCCACATGAGGATCGTGGCAGGTGATGCAACTCATGCGCCCGCCGCTTGAGCGGTAGCATTTGCTGAGCGTCATCGAAAAATAGTGTTCGAGCAGATCGGTCTGCGGCGAGTCGCGACGTGGCGGGACCATGAAAATTGCGAGGGTGTTGTCGAGCGCCGCGCCGGGCTTGAAGTCGCGATAGTCTTTTCCGGGTCGCAGCACCATCGCGTCGCCGGTCTGATGGCACGACATGCAAATGTTGTCAGCGAGCCAGGGCTCGAGCTTTGCCGGATTCACAATGGAATGAGTGGCGCTGCCGCTCGTCGAATCGCCTTCCCGCATTTCGCGAACGTGCGTCTCGCCGGGGCCGTGGCAATTTTCGCATCCGATGGCAACTTCGCGAAACGGCGGATCGAGAAACCGTCCGTTGCCATTCAGCGCGGCTTGCGGCTGGCCGCTGTGGCACGCGATGCAGCCGGGAAGAATCGGGCGATTGAAGCCGTAATCGCCAAATTCGTAGCCCGGCGAAAGCGCCCAGGATTGCGTTTTCGAATAAAACGACAGCGGTGCTTCGAAAATGAAGTCGTCGCGCTTCAGCAACGCACCGAAACCGTTGGCGCCCGACCCGATGATCCAGTCAATTTGGTGAGTTTCCCGGAACGCATCTTTGCCCTCATCCGTTTGCTCGTATTCGCTCTGAAAAAGTTTGCCGTCTTCGACGTGGACATCGAAATGTCGATGGAGACGCTCGTCGACGACGGAGGCGGATGTCGGGATTTTTTCGAGCAGCGTGGGATTGATTTCGGACATGGACCGGCCCATGTCCGTTCGCGAATACTTGCTCGCAATCGGCGCGTGGCACTGCGCGCAGACTCTGGAGCCTACGTAGCCGCCGGCGCTTGCATTTTGTCGACTGGCGGGCGGGTTTTGCGAAAGGGATTTTGTGTTGTCTGAATTCTGTTGTTCCGGCCTATTTAAATGGTTTTCGCGAATCCCGGAAAAAGAAACTGCCGCGAGCGTAAGAATCATTGTGCTGATTACGAAAGTTAGGCGAATGCCGCGTTCGAAGCGCGAGCGCGTCGGCAGCTGATCGGTTGATTGGCGGATCCGCATCTTAGTCAGCAGCCTTCCAGCTCGAAATCTGCTGCTTCACCCACTGCGCGGTCTTTTCAGTGTGGCACTGAAGGCACGCGTTGGGGCTTTCGGACTGGCCGAACCGCTGCGTCATATCCGGATCCGGGATATCGTCGATCTGATGAGTGCGCGCGCGGAACAAAAGCGCGTCCATGATGCGCGGCATGTGGCAGGAGACGCACTGGTTCGCTTCGGAATTGGCCGGATGGCGGGAATGCGCCGCGGATTTTGCGATGTCCTGGAATTGCGTGTGGCATTGAGTGCACATCTGATTGGGATCGTCGGGAAATTTCAGCGCCGTTCGATTTGACGATTCGTCGTGCGTGTGCGGGTTATGACAAGTCCCGCAGCTTACTTCTGCTTTCTGGAAACACTTCGAACGCTCGAGCGCTTCCACAATAAATGTGGTTTGGCGGAAGCGGCCGTCCTTGTAGAAGCCTTTTCTTGAGAATTCGCCGAAAGGAATCATGGGGTCGCGCATGAAAAATTCGCCCGTCGTCGAGTAGTTTAGTTCACCGTGCGGGCCGGGAGTGCGGATTGCTGATTGCATGTGACACTGCGCGCAAATTGCGACGAAATCGCGATTGTTGATTTTCTTGAAATCAACGGGAGGATCGAGCGGGACTTTCTTGTACTCCTCTCCCGTGTTCATCGACGCTACGTGCCTGGCAGATGGGCCGTGGCACATCTCGCAATTAATTCCCGGCTCGCGGAATTCGAGATTGTCTGCCGCGAACCCTTCGCTCTTCACGTTGCGCAATTGGCTCGTGTGGCAGACCGCGCAGACAGCCTGATAACTCGTCGTCTGATCCAGTTTCTCCCACGTGTGGAGATCGGCACGCGGGCTTCCGGCGGCGTCAATCACCTTCCAGTAGTTGAGCCACTGCTTTTCAAGGGCGCTGTATTGAATCGGGAAGACGTGAATCTGTCCGTTGGCTAACTTTGTTGCATAGGCTTGCTGCCACTTTGATCCGATTGTGTAGTCGACGGGATAGGTGTGCCATTTTCCATCAGACTGAAAAATATCGAAATAATGTTTGCCCTCACGAATTTCCATTCGTGCAAACGGCGAACGATTTTCCCCGCGCACCACTCGGAGTTTTCCGTCCTGATATTCGGCGTCGTCACCGGTAAAGAACTGATTGTTGGTGGTGAAATCGCCGATCACGTTCTGCGAGGCGTATGGCCGGAGCATTTTCGACATGCCCGATTGCGACCAGTTCCGGTAGATTCCACCGTGACAGCTTCGGCAGGATTCTGACCCGGCATACGCGGATAATTCGGCAGCTGGAACACGAGGTTGCGGCTTTACGTCCTTCGAGGCCTGCGATTTCGTTGCCGCGGCATGTTGGACGAACGACTCGAAGTCGCCACTCGATTTGGGATCGAACGTCTTGTAGATCGCTTGCAACTTTTCCAGTGCTTTTGGCGCGAGCGCGCCTTTCTGTTCGTAAACTTCGGCGAAATCTGCGGCCGCCGCCTGAAAATCTCCGGATGAAAGTCGCGCCAAGCCTAGAACGTAGACAATTTCCCAATCGTCAGGATTCAAAGTGCGCGCGTGCGTCAGCGCCTGCCGTGACTCCTTCAGCAGAGCGTCCCGTTTTTCTCCGGCGGGTGCGACGACTGCCTGCTGCAGCAGCGCACGCCCCAAGGCAAATTTAGCGGACGCTTGCAGACTCCGCTTCATGGCGGGCCAGTCGCTCTCGGTGATTGCGCCCGGCCTTCCGATCGAATCGAAATATTCGAGCGCCGATCGGGCACTCGAAATCGCTTCATCGTTCAAGTGCTGGCGCGCCTGAACGTCTGCGACGGCGACGAGCAATTGCGGATTCTCCGGCAGGAAAGCGAGCGATTTCTGCGCGTAGTCGAGTCCGCCCGGGTAATCGTGAAGATCGAAACTGCTGTCGGCTGCCACTTCATACGCTTGCGCCAGAAATGCAGATTGAGGAAATTGCTGAAGGAAGTTTTTGGCGGCTTGCAACATCTCCCCGGGATCTTTCCGGTTGTAAAGACTTAGAAATGCGGCGCGCTCTGCGGGATCAGCAATCTGATCTGCGACGGTGGAAGGATTGCGGCTAGTGGTGGTGACGACGGTGTCGATGTCCTGCGCTGCGGCGGGCGTTCCCGCACTGAGCAGCATCCCGAAGAAAATCGCCGGCAGCAATCCCCTGAACATTTTCCGGCAAAGCTTACAGCACATCTTCCAGCGCATCGCTTGCATCCTGAACCCAAGGGCCGTGGCTGGCAAGATGATTTCGCCGCGCGCTGAAAAGCGATCCGAGACAATCTCCGTTTACACAATTTTTGTTGTGCACTTCTCGATAAAATTCCAATCCCAATCGACGCCGATTCCCGGCAGCTCAGGCGGATGAGCGTATCCTTCGGCGTCCACTTGAATCGGAGTTTTCATTCCGAAATCCATGTACGAGAGTGGGTACAACACTTCGAAGAACTCGGAATTCGAAATCGCCGCGCAGCAGTGAAGGTTCACAATTTCAAGCGGATGGTAAATCGTGGTGTGCAATTCGCAATGCATCCCGAACGACTCCGCCAGATGCGCCGTTTTCATCACAGGTGTAATGCCGCCCTTCCAGGAAACATCCGTGCGGACGATATCCACCACCCGGCTGGCAATACATTCAGCGGTCGAATAGTGCGAGCCCGCCAGAACTTCCGTTCCGCAGATCGGGATGTCGAGCTTGTCGGAAAGCTTGCGGAGTCCGGTGAAGTCAACGTCGAACAGCGGCTCCTCGAACCAGTAATAGTTTAGTTTCTCGAGCTCGCGTCCCACGCGCAACGCTTCCTCGTACGAATATGCGGCGACGGGGTCAGCCATCAGCTTGAAGTCCGGGCCCACAGCCTCGCGGCATAGCCGGTACGCCTTCAAATCCAAATCGACCTTGCCCGGGGGATGAAGCTTGTACGCGTGCCATCCGCGCGATTTCACTTCGACGGCCTGCTTGGCGTAGTCCTCAGGTTTATCGAAAGCAAACGAGCTGGCGTAGATCGGAACTTTATCGCGAAAGGCGCCGAGCATTTTGTAAAGCGGCATGCCTGCTTTTTTTGCGGCGATGTCGTACAGGCAAATGTCGAAAGGCCCGTAGGAATAAATCGGGACGTGATTCCACCAGCGATCGTACATTCGAAAATCCTGCCAGTGTTTTTCGCGCAGGAGCGGATCCTTGCCAAGAAAAAACGGCTTCAGGACGGACGCCGCAATCGCCCCGGCCATGTCCGCGCCGCGGCCGGCGAAACCGAAGGAACGACCTTCGATCCCTTCGTCGGTCGTCATCGTGATTACGAGAAAATCGAATGTGGACTTACCGCCGACACGCATTTCTGAATCGGTCATGGCCGGGCGTGTGTTCTGGCAAACGCGAATTTCGATGGAATTTATCCGCACGGGTGGTCGGACCTCTCGAGCGCGAGCAAGAATGTTCGGGATGCGCCTGCGCAAGACGCGCGGCAAATCTAGCGGAAGGAGCAGGTGTCGTCAATAAAATCGCAATTTCAGATCATGAAATGGCGGTGAGCGATCAGGGTTTTGCCTTGACGTTCGCGGCCGCATGCCTCACTTTGTGCGCGCTTGCGCTTCCTCCGTGCATTTGCATTGCGAGGTGATCGGTGAGTGAACAGCTCGTTGTAGGAATCGGCCTGGTGATTCTAGCCGGCCTCTTGAACGGCAGCTTCGCAGCTCCGATGAAGCGAATGCCGGCGTGGCGGTGGGAGAATAGCTGGCTGATTTTTGCCGTCACGGGCCTGATCATTTTTCCGTGGATCATCACGCTCGCGACGATTCCTCACGTAGGTGAAGTGTATGCGGCAGCGACATCGGCGACTCTGTGGAAGGTCGTTCTGTTCGGAATTGCGTGGGGAGTGGGCTCCACGCTTTTCGGAATTGGAATCAGCCGCGTGGGGATGGCTCTCGGCTTTGCGATCATTCTCGGAATCACCGCGTCGTTCGGTTCGCTATTTCCGCTCGCCATATTGCATCCCGAGGAATTGCATTCTAAGCGCGGCGAAGCATTAATTATCGGAACTGCAATCATGCTGGTAGGACTTTTTTTTCTCGCGCTGGCAGGGAAACGCCGCGAGCGCGACATGGGAACTGGCGGCGAGGCGCGCTCCGGATTCGCGCTGGGTCTTGTGATTTGCATATTTTCCGGGATTTTTTCTTCGATGCTGAATTTCAGCTTCGTATTTGGCGACGAAATCCGAATTCGCGCGCTCGCAGCAGGGGCGAGCAGTTCCATGGCTGCGAATCCGATTTGGTCGCTCACGGTTACGGGCGGCTTTCTTTCAAACCTCGTCTACTGCGTGTACCTGCTGAACAAGAACAAGACCTGGGGCGTGTATCGCGAGGGGAATGCGTCCACCTACTGGCTGCTCGGCGGACTTATGGGCCTTCTTTGGTACGGCGGCGTGGTTGCCTACGGAATGGGAGCCGCGTCGATGGGCAAGCTCGGGGGAATCGTAGGCTGGCCCATGTTCATGATTCTCGACATCATCGCCGGAATTTTCTGGGGTGCGGTGACGGGAGAATGGAAACAGGCAAGCCGGCGCGCAGTGGGATATTGCTGGGCAGGTGTTGGAATTTTGGTGCTTGCCATCGTGCTGATTTCGATCGGCAACGCGTCTTGAAAAAATTTACTTCGCGCTGCTCGCAGTGCTCTTGATTGCTACGGCGCTCACTCCGTGAGTTTGCTTCGCGTCCACGCCGCTGCCCTCAGTGACCACGTAATACTGATTCGCGGGCAGATCCTTCAGCGTCTCCACCAGACCGCTCGGCCAGCGAATCACGATTTTTTCCGCTTTCGCCGCGTTGCCAAGGCCGAAATGCAATCGCAGATCGCTTTGCGAAATATATCCGTCGCCGCTGCGAACTTCCTGTTCGCGCTTGTCCGAGCCTTGCTCGAGCGTGACGGCCGCGCCCAGCGCGGCGCGATTTGATTTCACTCCCACAAGCTGAAGGCTGATGAAATTTCCGACGGGTGCGGTGTTGTAGTAGAGCGAGGGCGTCTCGTTCATATTGTTCACAACGGCTGACTCGCGCCCGTTGTTAAAGAGGTCGCCGAGCGCCATGCCGCGCCCCGAGTGCGGTTCGCTCAGGACGGCACCGCCCTGCGTCGTGATGTCCGCGAACTTTCCGTTGCGCAAATTGTAGTAAGCCACTTTCGGCTCGCGATAGCTCGCGCCGAGTCCTTTGCCGTCGACCTCTGGATACACGTGCCCGTTGGTCATGAAAATTCCGGGCCAGCCGCTATTGTCGAAATCTAAAAACTGCACACCCCAGCCCAGGAGCCGCGTGATTTTGGCGAGTCCGGCGATTTGCGTCACGTCGTCGAATAAATTATTGCCGCGATTCAAATAGAGCGTCGACGTGTCGTCGCTGAAATTGGTTTTGACGATATCCTGCAAGCCCGAATGATTGAAGTCGTCCGCGGAAACACCCATGCTTCCCTGGAGCGTGCCGTCTTCGTTGTAAGCGACGCCAGCACTCTTCGCCATTTCGGTAAACGTTCCGTCACGATTGTTGTGGTAGAGAAGGCTGGGCGTGGAATCGCAGGCGACGTAAATATCCGGCCATCCATCGTGGTCGAAATCCGCCGTGACGGATGTGAAGCCGTAGCAGCCGGACGTGTTCGTGATTCCGGATTTCTTCGAGACGTCAGTAAATGTTCCATCGCCGTTGTTGTGATACAGCGCGTTCACGGGAATTTTCAGGCCGCGCGGCCCGCACATCACGTTCAAGCCTTTCCACTGGCACCATTGCCCCTGGCCGGGACGCGGCACCGAATCGTAAGTGAAGTCCACATACCGCGAGACAAAAACGTCTACTTTCCCGTCGCGATCGTAATCGAGGAAGCTACATCCGGTGTTCCATTCATCGCGGGCGGTTCTCAGGCCGGCTTTTTCCGTCACATCTGTAAACGTGCCATCGCCGTTGTTGTGGTAGAGAACATTCTGGCCCCAGTACGTCACGAGAAGATCGAGCTTTCCATCGTTCTCCACATCGCCCACGCAGCCGCCCTGCCCCCACCCCGCGCGCCCGACTCCGGCTTTTGCGGTGACGTCCGCAAATGTTCCGTCGTGGTTGTTGTGATAGAGATGCCCGGTCGGTTCCTTGCCCTTGGGAAAGCCCTCGACGGTGGAACCGTTCGGCAGAAAAATATCTGGCCAGCCGTCGTTGTCATAATCGAACACCACGCTGCCATTGCCGGTTGTTTCAATGATGAATTCTTTGTGAGTGTCGCTGCCGTAGAAATTCTGCATCGTGATTCCGGCGCGCTGGGCAATATCTTCGAAATGAACGGCGCCGGGTTTAACTGCAGCTGGTGAGGACTGGCTCGAATGAGATTGAGCACCCGTTCGCAGAGTCGCGCTGAAAGCCGCTGCAACGATTGCGCAGGGCAGCAGAAGGAAGACAAGAAAGCGTTTCGCGAAGGCTCTATGCAATGGATCGATTGACCTCGCAACAGAACTTCCGTCCCACTTCGATCGGCGGAGCAGAGCGATTATGCGCTGAATGCCACCACTTTCTGTCGCGATTCGCCAAGCCCTTGAATCCCAAGCTCAACCAAGTCTCCCGCCGCCAGGTACGTCGGCGGTTTCAGACCCATGCCCACTCCGGCAGGCGTGCCCGTGCTGATCACATCGCCGGGAAGAAGCGTCATGAACTGGCTCACGTAACTTACGATCGTAGGGATATCAAAGATCATATTTCCCGTGTTGCCTTTTTGCCGCATCGTGCCATTCACTTTCAGCCACATATCGAGATGACCTGCGTCTGCGATTTCATCGCGCGTCGCAACGAATGGCCCCAACGGAGCAAACGTGTCCGCGCTCTTGCCTTTCACCCATTGGCCGCCGCGCTCGAGCTGAAAAGCGCGCTCGGAGTAATCGTTGTGCAGCGAGTAACCGGCGACGAAGTCGAGTGCGGAATCTTTCTCCGCATAGCGGGCTTCTTTTCCGATGATAATCGCGATCTCCACTTCCCAATCGAGCTTCGTCGAGCCCTTGGGAATCATTACGGGATCGTTCGGACCTACGAGCGATGAAGTTGATTTTAGAAAAATTACCGGCTCCTTTGGAGCATCCAGTCCTGCTTCGGCCGCGTGATCTCGATAATTCAGTCCGATGCAAACGATTTTGCTGGGGCGACAGATGGCAGCTCCCCAGCGAACGGAGGGACTGACCCGCGGCGCGTTCGCTTGATTCTTTTCGAGCCATCGCCGCAATATGTCGAGACCGCCGTCACCGAAAAATTCTTCGTTGTAATCCATGCCGCTGCCGGAAATATCGACGCGAGCTCCGTCGGGAAGCAGAAGGCCGGGTTTTTCTTTATGCAATTCGCCAAATCGAACGAGTTTCATGAGTTTCGGTTTCCTTGTTTAGGTTGTCGAGAAGGAATGGTACTTACCTAATTCGGCGCGTTCAAGTGAGTCTTCGGTTTTTTCGTGTAATTAATTTCAAGCACTGAAACGACAAGGCCCGGCTCGCACAAACTGCTGGACATTTTCCGGGCGCGGAGTACAAAGTTCTAGCGCATTTGCCAGTGATGATAATTCCCGTCAGTCGCGATCCGGAACTATAATCATTTGCTCATGAGAGTGGCCCTGTTCATTCCGTGTTTTGTCGACCAGCTGACTCCCGAAGTCGGTCTCGATATCGTTCGCGTTCTTCGCCGCCTCGGTTACGATGTGGATTTTCCCCAGGGACAAACGTGCTGCGGCCAACCTGGCTTCAACTCCGGTTACTGGAATGATGCGAAGCCGCTCGCGGAGCGATTCCTGAAAGTGTTCGACTCCGCAGAGATTGTTGTGTGTCCGTCGGGTTCCTGCACGACGATGGTCCGAAATTTTTATCCGCAGCTGCTCGCCGATTCGCCGATGCGCGAGAAAGCGATCGAGGTAGGGCGAAAAGTGTTCGAGTTTACGGAGTTTCTGTCGCGAGTGGCGAAAGTCGCCGACGTGGGCGCGTCGTTCCCGTTTCGCGTCACGTATCACGACGCTTGCCATGCCCTTCGTGAATTACGGCTCAAACAGGAGCCGCGTGAGCTCTTGCGCCACGTCCGCGGCCTGGAGCTTGTCGAAATGCCTTACAGCGAAGAGTGCTGCGGCTTTGGCGGCACCTTTGCCACGAAATTTACGATGATTTCTGGCGCGATGGGCGAGACGAAAATCGGAAACGCCGCAGTCTCGGGCGCCGAGTACATCACCTCCACCGATCCCAGTTGCTTGCTTCATATTGACGGCATGTTGCGCCGCAAGAATTCGCCCGTGCGCACCATTTATCTCGGCAGCATCCTCGCGCAAACAGTAATCGCCAATCCCGACGGAGAGAAACTCCGCCCGCCAGCGACCGGAGATGCCCGATGACCACTGCCGCTCAGGAATTTCTGCGCAGTGCAGCGAAAAAATCCTCCGATCTTACCCATCGCCAGATTATTCGCCGCGGCATCGATCAGTACGACAGCGCCCATGCACGGGGACGCGCCCGTTTTGCGGATTGGGAAGCGGCGCGGCAACGCTGCCACGAAATCAAGTGGGAGGCGCTGAACAATCTTGACCGGTATCTGCTCGAATTTGAGCAGCGCGTGAAGGAACGCGGCGGCCAGGTCTATTGGGCGGAAAACTCCGGGGACGCTTGTCGCTACGTCACTGAGCTGGCTGCGAGCCGCGGCGTTCATAAAGTGGTGAAATCGAAATCAATGGTCGCCGAGGAAATTCATCTCACGCCCGCACTCGAGGAAGCCGGAATCGAGGCGATCGAAACCGATCTGGGCGAATACATCGTGCAGTTGCGCAACGAACCCCCGTACCACATCGTTACGCCCGCGATGCACCTCACTCGCAAGGATATCGCCGAGCTGTTCAAGGAAAAGTTGGGCGATGTGGATACCGACGATCCCGCAGAACTCGTCGCCGCAGCGCGCCGTGCGCTTCGCCGTGCGTTCTTTTCAGCCGAAATGGGAATCAGCGGAGCGAATTTTCTTGTGGCGGACGCCGGGATGATCGCGATTACTACGAACGAAGGCAATGGCCGTCTGTGCACCAGCGTTCCTCGCATTCATGTGGCGATTGCGGGAATCGAAAAGGTTATTCCGCGATTGCAGGATCTCGGAATCCTCTGGCCCGTGCTCGCCACGGCAGGCACAGGCCAGCCCATCACCTGTTACAACACGCTGATTGGCGGCCCGCGCAAGGCGAATGAAGCCGATGGTCCCGAAGAGTTTCACGTAATTTTGCTCGACAATGGCCGCAGTGATTTGCTCGCGGACGCGGAACAGCGCGAAGTGCTGCAGTGCATTCGTTGCGGCGCCTGTCTGAATGCGTGCCCCGTGTTTCGTACGGTGGGCGGCCACAGCTACGGCACCACGTATCAAGGCCCGATCGGCAGCGTGCTTACTCCACATCTGCGCGGGTTGAATGAATTCCAACATTTGTCCTACGCGTCGTCACTTTGCGGCGCTTGTACAGACGCGTGCCCGGTGAAAATCGATCTTCATCACCATCTTCTTGAGAACCGGCGTGACGCAGTTGAAAAGTCCAGCCGCCCCTGGGCTGAGCGCTTTGGTTTCAAAGTCTGGCGATGGACGATGCAGAGCGCCGCGCGTTTCCGCATTCTGGGACGGATGGCGCGTGTGGCCATGCGGGTGGCGCATCGCATCGGGCTCGACGGCACGGCGCTCGATCCGCTGGGGCCCTGGTCGATCAATCACGCAGCGCCGCCGATTCCGAAGAAATCGTTTCGCGCCCTGTGGGGAAAGCACAATGCCTCAAACTGAAAACGCGGGCCGCGAAAAAATCCTCGCGCGCATTCGGACCGCTCTGCGCGAGCCTTCTCACCGCCACGAATCCGCGGGTGCGCGAGAGATTTTTGCGCCCGTGACGGATCTGCTCGAACGCTTTCAGAAAGAATGCGTCATCAATATCACGGAGTGCTTTCTGCTGCCGGATCTGCGGGCGTGCGCGGCCGCAATCAGGAACGTGCTTGCCGAACTCCCGCCGGGAGAAATCTTCGTGCAGGACGCGCCCGACTTGCGACAATTCGCTACGGATTGGCAGGACGGCCGCGAGTTCCGGTGGTCAAGTGAAGGCGCGCCGAACGAAGCATCGCAAGCGACCATCACTCTTGCCGAGGCACTCGTGGCCCAGACGGGATCGGTTCTTGTATCGGCTGCTTGCGGAGGCCGGGGCGCATCGGTGATTGCGCCCGTACACATCGTCGTCGCGTCAGTGGATCAGCTTGTGGCGGACATCGAGACTGCGCTCGTGCGGGTTCAGCAGCGCGGAACTGTTTCTCAGAATTCTTTTCTATGCTTGATTACGGGATCGAGCCGCACGGCGGACATCGAAAAAATCCTCGTAATGGGCGCGCACGGCCCTCGCAGACTACTGGTCTTCCTCGCTGAACGCTAGTCGCTCACTCGCTCGAGTGGCGTTCCAATCAAACTTCCGTCGGTTACATCGAAGCTTCCATCTCCATCACCGCAGACGCGTCCAGTCGTGCAGAAATTGCTCTCGCGCTTGTCATCACCGCTTTCGCGAGAAATGGAATCTTGTCACGCCCGATTCTGGTTACGGGCCCGGCCACGCTGATCGCTGCTGCCACTTTTCCTTGATCGATCACCACCGGAGCGCTGATGCAACGCGCGCCCAAAGTAGCCTCTTCGTCATCGAGGCCATAGCCGCGCTCCCGGATGCTGTCGAGTTCGCGTTTGAGTCGTGACGATTGCGTGATCGTGTGCGGGGTGAGCCGCTCGAATTTCATCGCTCCGAGGACGTGTTCTTTTTCCTCCGGCGGCAGAAACGCGGCCAGCGCTTTCCCCATCGCCGTACAATAGATCGGCCGCCACGATCCCACGGGTGACGCCATTCGGAACGGATGCGGGCTTTGCAGAACGTCCAGATAAAAAACATCCTGCCCGTCGAGAGTTCCCAGATTGACGGTCTCGCCTGTTACCTTCCACAAATCCTGTAGCACAGGGCGGCTGATTTTCCGAAGCGAAGTCTGATAGCTGATTCCGGAGCCCAGGCGCACCAGTTTTGGCCCAACTAGATACGCGCCTTTCTCGTCTCGAAACAGATAGCCCTCAAATTCGAGATGCGCGAGAAACCGGTACGCCGTACTTTTATTCACGCCGGTTCGCAGCGCGATGTCTTTCAGCTGCAATCCCTCAGGCGCCGAACTCAACGCTTCAAACACTCTCAAGACCTTCGACACCACTCCCACTGGAGCTGATTTCGATTGCCGTGCGCGAATCATATGGCCCCCGCGATAATTTCTACGACCGGAACCCCGCTCATTCCGAAACCGATTCGGAAAGCCCTCGTGGTGGTTCCGACTATATACTCCACATTTTGATATGTGAAAACTGAATTTTTTATCTTGAATATCGGGAACCCGCTTGCTATATCGCTGAAGCGCCACGAGTGATTGATTCTTGCAGTCTGTCGCCGTCCGGTGGGTGCTTTGCTATGGTTGCGTCAGGCAACAGCATCAAACAAGAACGCGTGCTCCAACTTAGCCCCAGAGACAATGTGCTGGTCGCCCTTGCAGATATGCGTAAGGGCGAGACGGTTAATTTCGAAGGTTCGAGCTACGTGCTTGCAACGGACGTTCCCGCCAAACACAAATTTGCTACGGAATCTCTGGCGCCCGGCAATGAGGTCATCATGTACGGCGTTCTTGTAGGAAAGGCGATGGAGCCGATCGCACAGGGCGAAGTTCTGACGCCGCGCAACACTCATCATCAGGCTGCTCCCTTTCACGAAAAATCCGAGGATATTCGCTGGACTCCTCCCGATATATCGCGATGGCGCCAAACCACTTTTCTCGGCTATCACCGCGCGGATGGTCAGGTGGGCACGCGAAACTACTGGCTCGTGGTGCCGCTCGTTTTTTGCGAGAACCGCAACATCGCAGTTCTAAAGCAGGCGTTCGAAGAGGAACTCGGATTCGCAGCGCCGCAGATTTATCGCCAGCAGGTGGCAGAATTCGTTCGGCTTTATCGAAGTGGTCGCGCGAACGAAATTGCGGTCACTGGCAACGGTCGCGCAGATGCCACGAGTGGAGCACGCCCGTCGAGTCCGCGAGTATTCGAAAATATAGACGGGATCAAATTCCTGATGCACGAAGGCGGTTGCGGCGGAACACGCGAGGATTCGGACAATCTTTGTTCTCTAATCGCAGGCTACATCCACCATCCCAATGTGGCGGGCGCTACGATTTTAAGCCTTGGTTGCCAGCATGCACAGCCAGCGATACTTCTCGAACAGATTAAGAAGCGCGATCCGAATTTCTCGAAGCCCTTGCTGATGTTCGAACAACAGCAAAGCGGTTCGGAATCAACATTGATGTCGGAAGCGATCCGCAAGACCTTCGCAGGGCTCATCGCGATCAACGAATCGAGCAAGCGCGCACCTGCGCCTCTCTCCAAACTGTGCATCGGATTGAAATGCGGCGGCTCCGACGGTTTTTCAGGCATCTCTGCCAATCCTGCCATCGGCCACACGTCCGATATTCTCGCCGCTCTCGGCGGACGCTCGATCCTCTCGGAATTCCCGGAACTGTGCGGTGTTGAACAGGAACTGGTAAATCGCAGCACGCGAAAAGAAGTGGGCGATCGCTTCATTCAACTGATGCGCGACTACGGAGCGCGAGCGAAGGCAGTCCACTCCGGATTTGACATGAACCCCTCGCCGGGAAATATCCGCGACGGGCTCGTAACGGATGCAATGAAATCCGCCGGCGCCGCGAAAAAAGGCGGCACCTCTCCCGTTACAGCCGTTCTCGACTATCCCGAATATTCCTCCGAGCCGGGCTTAAATCTTCAGTGCACGCCGGGCAATGACGTAGAATGCGTAACCGCGCAAGTGGGTGCGGGAGCGAGCGTCGTCCTATTTACGACCGGCTTGGGAACGCCGACGGGAAATCCAATTGCGCCTGTCGTCAAAATTTCCACGAACTCTGCATTGGCGCAACGGATGCCCGACATTATAGACATCAACACCGGCGGCATCATCGAAGGCGCAGCCACGATCGAGCAGATGGGCGGAGCGATCTTGAAGCTCGTGGTGCAAGTAGCGAGCGGGGAAACGCAGACGAAAGCGGAATTGCTGTCTCAAAACGATTTTATTCCGTGGAAGCGAGGAGTGTCGCTCTGAAGAATACGGCCAATCACTCAGATGGATTCCGGCTCGATGGCAAGAACGTCATCGTCACGGGCGGCGCGAGCGGAATCGGCGCCGCCATCGCCCGAAGGTTTGCGGCGAGCGGCGCGTATGTATTTGTGCTCGATATCCGCGCGAAAGAGGCTGATGAGACGGTTCGGGAAATTTTAGACGCGGGCGGCAATGCATCCGCACACGTGTGCGACGTCACAAATCAGGGAGAAGTACAGGCCCTGTTTCGCACGCTCGCGGCCCACGGGCGAATCCACACCCTCGTAAACAATGCCGGGATCTCTCATATCGGCAAACTCGAAACTACCACCGAGCGCGACTTCGACAGAGTGTACGAGGTAAACGTAAAGGGCTTTTACAACTGCATGCTTGCCGCCGTCGAACACATGAAAGTAAATGGCGGCGGCGTGATTCTCAACATGGCTTCGATTGCCGGTTCTACGGGCCTCGCGGACCGCTTTGCCTATTCCACCAGCAAAGGCGCTGTGATCGCGATGACGTATTCAGTCGCGAAGGACTATCTCGCCTGCAACATCCGCTGCAACTGTATATCTCCTGCTCGTGTCCACACGCCTTTCGTTGACGGCTACCTCAAGCAGCATTATCCCGGCCGTGAAAAGGAAATGTTCGGCAAGCTTTCGAACTCTCAGCCAATTGGGCGGATGGCCGAACCGCACGAAGTCGCATCCCTCGCTCTGTACCTTTGCTCCGACGAAGCCTCCTTCCTGACGGGTGTGGACTATCCCATAGACGGGGGATTCTTCAATCTGCGTGGCCAATAATTTTCATTCGCCTCGGCCGGCCCGGGAGTAGTGCATGGATTTGCAGTTAAACGGCAAAGTGGTGCTGATCACCGGCGGCGCGAAGGGCATTGGGGCGGCGATCACGCGCGCTGCGGTTCGCGAAGGCGCCATCCCCGTGATTCTCGATCGGGATCAGCAGGCCTGCGAAAAGTTTTTTGCCGAATTGAAACTGGATCGGAGCCGCGGGCATTACGCGGTCGTCGAACTTCAGTCCGCTGAGAATTGCAAGAAGGCGGTGGAGGATGCCGCCAAGAAATTTGGCCGCATCGACGCGCTGATCAACAACGCAGGCGTGAACGACGGCGTAGGACTCGAAAACGGCAGTCCTGAAAAATTTGTCGCATCGCTCGAGCTCAATCTGCTGCACTACTACAACATGACCCACTACGCGCTTCCGCATCTGAAGCGCGCGCGCGGTTCGGTGGTCAGCATCAGTTCGAAAACGGCCGTCACCGGGCAGGGAAATACCTCTGGCTATGTCGCGTCGAAGGGCGCAATTCTCGCGTTGACGCGCGAATGGGCGGTGGAACTTCTGCCCTACGGCATTCGCGTCAATGCTGTGATCCCCGCCGAAGTGATGACGCCGCTCTACCAGCAGTGGCTCTCGAAATTTCCCGACCCGGAAGCAAAGCTAAAAACCATCACAGCCAAAATTCCATTCGAAAAAAGAATGACGACGGCGGATGAGATTGCCGCAATGGTTGTGTTTCTGATTTCCGCGCAGGCTTCGCATATCACCGGGCAGCACATGTACGTGGACGGCGGTTACGTGCACCTCGACCGGGCGTTGACTTAGACCCAGACTAAGATCGAACGGAGTCGCATGGGAAACTCATCAACGCCAATCACAGAGCGCAAGTATCTGGTTCCCTTCGTCCTCGTCACCAGCCTGTTTTTTCTTTGGGCCCTCGGCGTCAATCTCAACGACATTCTGATTCCGCATCTGAAGAAAACTTTCAACCTCACCGATATCGCAATCTTCGTTCATTCAAATCGTTTTTTTTGGCGGCTATTTCCTCGCCGCGCTACCCGCCGGATGGTTGATGGAGCGAATCGGATACCGAAAGAGCATTTTGGTCGGTCTCGGAACGTGCGCTATCGGCGCGCTTCTTTTCATTCCTGCCGCGTCGATTCGCACGTACAGCTTTTTTCTGTTCGCGCTATTTGTGATGGCCTGCGGGCAGGGCGTCCTCGAAGTCGCCGCCAATCCCTATGTGACGATCCTCGGCCCTCCCGAATCCTCCGAACGCCGACTGAATCTTGCGCAATCCTTTAACGCCGTTGGCGCATGTGGTCACCCCGTTCATCGGCAAAGATGTTCATCCTTTCCGGAATCGAATACTCAGCCGCCACGCTAGCCGCGATGACGCCCGCGCAATGGCAAATTTATTCCGCTTCCGAAGCACATCGTGTAACGGGAACGTATCTTGCCATCGCGGGAATATTCCTGTTCGTCGCAATTTTGTCTTTTCCTCGCGCGTCTGCCGGAAGTGCGCGAGGCCACCGGTGAGGCACTGGCGGTACCAGAGGCCGCCCCAAAGTATGCACGAGAATATCTGGCATCATAAACACTGATTCGCGGAGTCATCACCGAATTCTTTCTATATCGGCGCTCAAGTCGGGATCACCAGCTTTGTGATTCGCTTTGCGCAACACGCGCTTCCAGGTACTCCCGAAAATGACGCCGCGACCTACCTCTGATGGCATCTGTTCGGTTTCATGATCGGCCGCTTCACGGGTCTGCGATCATGAAGCGCATCGCGCCGCACACTCTTCTCGGTATTTTTTCCATCGCCGCGCTGATTTGCACAGTCGTCGCGGTTTTCATGGCCGGAGCGCTGTCCGTTTGGGCTGTCGTCCTCCTTGGATTCTTTGACTCGATCATGTTCCCCACGATTTTCGCGCTGAGCATCAAGAACCTTGGTGTCTACACCAAAGCTCGGATCTTCGCTGTTCGTGATGTCAATCATCGGTGGTGCCGATCATTCCCGCCCTAATGGGTTATATTTCCGACCACAGTTCGATTCAGGCGGCCTTCGGAGTTCCGCTGTTTTGTTACATCATCGTGATCTATTTTGCATTCAGCGGTTACAAGCCAACGCTTGCGGCGGCGGAAGAGTAGGCGAACAAATCGATGAGCGAACGCGACAAAATTTCTGGTCACTGGCGGACTCGGTTTCATCGGCCAGTCCGTGGTGCGCAATCTCTTGCAGCGCGGTATTCCGGTCGTAGCCGCCGATCAATCACCCACGCAATCGGCCGAAGCGGAAGCTCTCTCGAATTTGCGTGCCGCCGCCGAGCCGCTCTGGCGCAACTTTTGATTCCGTCCCGATGGACGTCAGCGACTTCCGCGACGTGATGGGCGTGTTTCACAAGCATCCCGGACATCACGCACACGATTCACCTCGCCTACGTGATGGGGCCGCTGGTCGATGAGAATACGTCGCTCTCAATTCGAGTGAACATCCTCGGCATGACGCACATGTTCGAAGCCGCCGTACACCACAAGCTCGCGCGCCTCGTCTTCACCAGCAGCGAAACGGTGTACGGTCCGTCGCAGAAGCCATACGGCGACCGCCCGTCACCGAAGACGATTTCTGCGATCCGACTTCGCACACATTCACATACGCGGTGATGAAACTTCTGAACGAACACATGGGCCGGCGATACGTCGAACGCCATCAGGCAAGCATCGTGTGCACGCGCCCGCCGGTCGTATTCGGTCACGGCCGCAAGCGCAGCGCCGTGATGTGGGCCGAGCATTTCGCGTCGAAGCCGGCGATCGGTGAGCCCGTCACGCTTCCGTTCGGCCCGAGACGCGCGACACGTGGATTTACAAGGACGATTGCGCTGAGCAGCTCGTACGCCTTGCGCTCAAACCGAAGCTCGCGCACTTCGCATACAACAACGGCGGCCAATGCGTTTCCGCCGCGCAACTCGCCGCGATCGTCAAGAAATGGCTTCCCGGTGCGCAGATTGATTTTGGCGACGGCCCCGGCACTCCGCTGATCGACAATCAGGACGGCACGCGCCTGATTCGCGAAATCGATTTCACGCCCGGCGCGCTCGAAAACGGAGTTCGCGCGCACATCAACGAAGCCCGGTCGTCGGCGGGCCTGCCGCCTGTGTAGTTCGTTTGAAAACACGAGGAAGAAGACGAGGACCATGCCACCATTCATCAGCACCGTCGTCGGCAGCTATCCGCGAAATACCAGCGTCGAAGACACGATGAAGAAGCCGTCGCTCACCGCGCCGAAATCGACGAACTCATTCAATGGGCGGCGCGCGATCAGGCCGATCTTGGACTCGACGTCATCACCGACGGCGAGGGCTATCGCGAGAACATGTACTACTTCTATCAGAAGCGCCTCGACGGAGTCACATTCGAGGGCATGCTGAAGCAAACCTTCGGCACGGCCGGCTTCGGCATCGAATGCGCGCGCGTCGTCGGCGAGATCAAGAATCCGCGCTTCGAGCTGGCGCGCAACTGGAAGCTTGCCCGCGATGCCGCTCCGTCCCGCTGCCGTGTGAAACAAACCGTCACCGGCCCGCACGTGCTCACACGGTTCAGCGTCAACCAGCGTCCGGATCTGTATCCGGACGAACAGACGCTCTGCCGCGCCTACGCGAAAATCCTGGCCGAGGAGTTACGAGAAGTGATCGCCGCCGGCTGCGACTACATTCAGTTCGACGAACCGATGTGGACCGAGTCGCCCGAAGACAGCGACTGGTCAGCGGGAATCCTGAACGAGCTGATCGACTCGCTGCCTCGCGTGAAAATCGCCCTGCACGTCTGCGGCGGCAATCCGCGGCGAAAGCGAATCTACTTCACCAAGTACACCGATCTCGTGCCTGCATTCCGCACCGTCAAGATCGACGAAGTCTCGCTCGAACACTGCACGCTTGGCTACGACCTGATGGATCTGTGGAAGCTGTGGGACTTCAAAGGCGAGCTTGCGCTCGGCGTGATCGATCAGCGCAGCGACCAGATTGAAACGCCGGAAGTCATCCGCGAACGCATGACGCCCGCGCTCGAATATTTTTCGCCCGACCGACTCCTGCTCACCAGCGAGTGCGGCTTCGGGCACGTCCCGCTCGACATCACCCGCAAAAAACTTCGCGTGCTTGCCGAAACCTGCCGCGAACTGCGAAAATAGTTCAGCTGGTTCTCTTGCTCACCAGCAAGCTGGAGCGCCGTCAGTAGAAGAGAGCCGCCCTCGCGGGCAGCACGGCACCCGGCCCGAGTTAGATACCGAGTTCCGCGTAGACGAGCTGAAATCCCCGAAGGAGCAATCAATGAGCGGAGTGCGAGTTCTAGTGGGAACAAAAAAGGGCGCGTTCGTTCTCACTTCGGATGGAAAGCGCGACAAGTGGGACGTCAGCGGCCCTCACTTTGCCGGCTGGGAGATGTACCACATCAAGGGATCTCCTGTGGATCCGAATCGGCTGTACGCGTCGCAATCGACGGGCTGGTTCGGGCAGTTAATCCAGCGCTCCAATGACGGCGGAAAAACCTGGGAGCCGGTCGGAAATAAATTTGAGTACGACGGCGTCCCCGGCACCCATCAATGGTATGACGGCACTCCTCATCCCTGGAAATTCGCGCGCGTTTGGCACCTCGAGCCATCGCTCACAGATCCTGACACGGTGTATGCCGGAATCGAAGACGCCGCATTGTTCCGCTCAACCGACGGCGCGCAAACGTGGAAAGAACTTCCCGGGCTGCGCGAACACGGGTCAGGACCGCGCTGGCAACCGGGTGCGGGCGGACTGTGTCTGCACACGATTATTCTTGATCCCATCCACCCGGATCGAATCGTCATCGCGATTTCTGCAGCGGGCGCGTTCCGCAGCGACGACGCAGGAAAAACCTGGAAGCCGATCAACAACGGTCTGAAGTCCGCTCAAATTCCCGATCCCACCGCCGACGTAGGCCACTGCGTTCATCACATCGCGATGCATCCCTCGCGCCCGGATGCTCTGTTCATGCAAAAGCATTGGGACGTGATGCGCAGTGACAACGCCGGCGACTCCTGGCACGAAGTGAGCGGAAACCTGCCGACTGATTTTGGTTTCGCGATCGACGTTCACGCGCACGAGCCGGAAACAATTTATGTGGTTCCGATCAAGAGCGATTCGGAACATTTTCCGCTGGAAGGAAAATTGCGCGTCTACCGCAGCCGAACCGGCGGGAATGAATGGGAGCCACTTACGAAAGGACTGCCCCAGCGCGACTGCTACGTGAACGTGCTGCGCGATGCGATGGCCGTCGACTCGCTCGATTCTTGCGGCGTCTATTTTGGAACCACCGGAGGCCAAGTGTACGGATCTTCCGATGCAGGAGACAGTTGGAATCCGATCGTGCGCGATTTGCCGGCTGTGCTTTCCGTAGAGGTCCAGACGCTGCCATGATTCGCGTCGTAATTCCGGCGCATTTGCGTACACTCGCGCGCGTAAATGGCGAAGTCAGTCTCGATGTTGAAGGCCAGCCGACGATCCTCTCGATACTCAACGCACTCGAAGCGCAATATCCGATGCTGCGGGGAACGATTCGCGATCAGGTGACGCAGGAACGTCGGCCTTTCGTCAGATTTTTTGCCTGCGCGGAAGATTACTCGCATGAACCGACGAATACGCCGTTGCCCGCTGCAGTGGCGGCAGGGACTGAGCCTTTCCTGATCGTTGGAGCGATGGCGGGAGGATAGTTTCCAGGCGGCTCACGAACCAATTGAACATCGCAAATCGGCGGCCACCAAGCATTTTGGATTTGCCGCTGGAGGCCGCTGCCGGTTCAATCGGCTGACCCTCCTTATTTCTTCAGTGTGCGAACGTACGCGATCACGTTGTCCATGTCCGCGTCGGTGATATCTTTCACCGGTTTCATTTTTCCCGTGCCCTCGGTGATGATTTTCTTGAACTCGGCGTCCGACTTCTTCTGGATTTCATCCGAGCTGAATGGCTTGAACGTCACACCCAGCGCTTTTGCGATCGCAGGATTTCCCGAGCCGTCTGCGCCATGGCAAATCTTGCACTTCTTCGTGAACACGTCTTTACCGGCCGTGGCGTCGCCCTTTTGAGCGGATGGGAGTGAGATGGCGGCAGCAAGGACGGCAACTGCTGTGACCAGGATTCCCAGATAATACTTCTTCATATGCCCGATCTCCTTCGACTTGGATTGAGATGATTTATTTTTTCACTTGCTTCATCGCCCGCTCGTTCACTTTCTTTATTATGTCTTCCTGCGTTGACGGCATCACTTTCAGCATCATCAGAAAGTTTTCTTTTCCGAGCACCGCTACTTTCCCCGGGGTTACCGCACGCACCGTCGCATTTCGCGCTGCGTTGCTGATCAAGGCCATTTCGCCAAAGTATTGTCCGGTGGATAGCCGGGCGATCACTTTCTCAGCGCCATTTTCTTCCCGGATCACGGCGAATTCGCCGTCGTGGATGAAATAGGCGCTATCGCCTTCTTCGCCCTCACGGAAAATCACTTCGCCCGGATTGTACGTTTCAATGCCGAAGAGACTGTGGCGCTTGAAAAACCGGTATGCCAGCACGCCGAGCAGCATCAAGACGGCGAGGCCCACCAGCACTGGCGCAATAGTAGCGAAAAAGAACAGCGTCCCGCCAGTCGTTTTGATGAGGAAGCGCAGACCCATGAGGTACGCAAGAAGCGCAAGAATTTGCGCGCCGATCAAAAGCGTTTTCGTCAATCCTGAGTCGAATTTCATTCGCGAGATTTGGGTTTTGTTCATGTCAGTCGCCCACGTTGTGCGCGGGATTGCTGTCCGCGTGGCATTGCATGCAAGTCATGGACCCGGCAAAAAGAGCATCCTTGAAATCAGTGTGCGCCACAGCCCACTTCGCCGAACCTGCATGGCATTTCAAGCAATCATTGTTGGGATAGGGATGCCGTAACTTAATCGGGAGATGATAGGTATGCGTAAAATATTTATACACGTCGATCATTCCCTCTTTTTTCGCTTGGACTGTCCCGTTCACTCCGTAGGAAGTATGGCAAACGTAGCACTGATCGTCCGGGATGTAGCGGTTCGTGTAGTGAATCGCGGCAAGGCTGTTGCTCTTCGGATTTTTCATGTCGGTGACGAAGGGCTTCATCGTCAAATGGCATGAAAGGCAGAAATCCACTCGTTCCGCCCGCTGAAATACCAAAATCGTGCCGACTCCGGACAAAATCATCGGAAGAATGCCAACGCCAACGATGAGCACAGCCCACGAACCGGCCCGCGCTGTTCCACCGCGGTAGCGAATTAAACTGAAAAGAACCAGTCCGATCCCCACCACTACCACCGCGAACAAGAAATGCGATGCGACGCGATCGACCGGGTCCTGCTGAAATTTCGCGCCTTCTTCCTGCGCAAATGACTGCGACGGGAAGAAGTGCGACGGATGCTAGCACCATGCAGTACCGCAGAAAAACATCAATCCGCTCGCGAACGTTCGTGCGCTGCGGCGAGATGCTCAACCGCCACTTGAGAAACGTCATTTTTTCACCGTACCTCTCTGCAGTTGTTCCACGTGGCATTCCGCGCAAGGAGTTTCGAACGTATGGCACGTGAAGCAAGCCCGTGTATTCAACATCGCCAGATTCGCATGTCCGCCATTCTTGAATTGCGGCAGCGGCTGATGGCTCCTCGGCAGCTGATTGTGGCACCGGCTGCAATAATCCGCCTGGTGGCAGAGCGCACAGGACACTCGATCGATCGCCGCGTATTTTCCGTGAATATCGTCGTTCCACCGCATCGTGTGGGAAATCGGGCGCGAAACCTCGTGGCACGAAACACATTGCTGCTTCACGGTCGCCGACGGAGAAACGTTCGTATGGCACACAAAGCATTTCGCGTTGGCTTCAGACGCCTGTTCCGAGTGATGTTGGCGGAAACTTTCATCGTGGAAAGCGGGCTTCACGTAGCGGCTGTGGCTCGGAGGCATCGGGCCGTTCTTCACATCCACGTGACAGACGTTGCAGTTGGACATTGAATATTGTGCCGGAATGCTTTTCGACGTGTCGTGGCAGCCGACGCAATCGATCATTTTCGGAAGCGTGAGATCGGCAAGGCCGGTGCTCTTCAACACATCCGAGTGGCAGGTGGTGCAATTCACGTGGTATTCATCGCGAACTTTGTTGTGCGCCACATGCGAGAAACGAATTCCCGCATAAGTTCCGGTAAGCACCTGCGCAGAAAGCTCCGCGTGATGCGTAGCCGAATCCGGATTCTCAATTTCTTCCGGCGCGTGGCAGCCGCGGCAATCCGCAGTCGTCGATTTCGCGCTCAATACCGGCTTGAAGCCGGGCTTCGCATGACACGAAGTGCATTGCGCGTGAGTCGGGAATTTCGCATAGAGCCCCTGCGCGTCGAAGCTGTGGCAGAAAGCGCAATCCGCGCGAAAACCGGTTCTGGAATCGTTGCGCCCTTGCGGATCCACGTGGCGAGAATGCGCGAAATCGATCAGCAGTGAGCGCTGGCCCTTGAAACGCGGATACGGAAACAAGCCGTCCGAGCTCGTGGGCGGAAAATCCGAATGGCACTGCGCGCAAATTTTGGGATTTAGCTTTTCGTTGAACGCTTCTTCGTGGCATGGAGTGCATTGGTCGTGGCCGGGCCGCTGCAACACCACCGAACCCTCTTTCTGCGGGACATGGCACGTGTCGCACTCAAGGCCGACGGTCTTCATGTGGTACGCGTGCAGAAAAAAAGGTTCGTTCGAAGGCGTTGCGGGCGCGCCAGCGCCTGGCGCAGCAGGTTTCGCAGCAGGCGCGGCGGCAGGTCCGGGCGCTGCTGCAGCCGGTGCGGGCGCACTCTGTTGCGCGCCGGAAATTCGAACGCACCCCAGCCACACCACGAGCGCAAGCAGCGCGACGGCAATTCGTTGGAGGCGTCCGCTCATTTCGTCAGTATGTCCACGCCATGCCCACACGGAACGTCTGGGCGTTCTGAATATCCGGCCGGAACACAAAATAATCGCTATCGAGCCCGTAATCGAGATAGAAACGCGTTCGACGGTCCAGTTTGAATTGCGCGGTCGCAAGCATTCCGAAATCGTGCGCGCCATTGATGATCGTGAACGCGTCTTGAAAGTTGAGCAGCCGGAAGAAGCCGCCGGCTTTTAGCGTGAGCCTTCCATCCATATATGTGTGGCCGAGCTCTACGCTGAAATCGCGGATTTTCGTTTCGCCCGTCGTGCTGATATCGCTCAATTGCGTCACGTTGGCGGAACTCAATCGATCCGAGTCTCTTTCGTGGTACTCGAAAAACAACACGTACTGCCTGCCGGGATACACCTGCGCGTCGGCGCGATAATCCTGGTACGAAGTATCGAACGGCCCCTGCTGGCTCGAATCGTTCAGGTGAAGGACAATCACTCCGCCGCTCAACAAAACTCGGGAATTTACGGTCCGTCGCGCATCCACCAGAAATTGGCTGTACGGCGAAAACGTACCCAGATTCAGACGCAACACCGGATTGTGAATATCGTGGTCCCGCGCGCCTTCCGTGTAATCGTAAAAATAATCCTGGTCGGTGAGCTTCTGGAGGTAGCCGAGGCGCACCATCGTTTTCCCGCTGCCGCCGGGAGTCCAGATCGCATTCGCGCCGTAGTCGATCGCCGCGCCGCCAATCATTTTGTAGTACGTGCTGAACATCCACGAGCGGCCGAATCGCTGCCGGTACGAAAACACCTGGCTGCCTTTGATGTAGAAAAGCGCTTCGTACTGAAAAATTCCGCTATCTCCGAAGTGCAGGTCGAGGCTCCCGCCGCCGATCGCTCGCTGCGCCGGATCGGAGTAGTACGTGAAACGCCGCCCGCCGAATATCGTGTACGAATATCTCTTTCGGGCCATCGTAAACGACGCGCCGTCCAGCGACGCCACTTCCGCGCCATAAATATTCTGCCGCCCCAGACGAAGCGAAGTTCCGGCAAACACCCCGTCCGAAGCGCGCCCCTGAATCTCCGCATAGCCTGAAAGCAATTCCAATCTCCGGCTCGAAGGAAACGTGGTGAGAATGCTTTGCCCAGGCGATCCGTCGTCCACATGCGTGAGATTCTGCTCGTAGCGAAACGAAAAATTTGTGTTCAGACGGTCCGATAGCCAGCCGCGCGTGCCCCAATTCATAAACGCGTACATCATGTTCGTACTGGGCTGAAAAACTGCCGGATCGACAATCCCGTTAGGGTTCTGCACCGGGCTGGGCGGACCGTCGATTACGCCCGTCGCAGTTGGGTTCCCCGTAAAATACGTTTGCGTTCGAATATAATCCAGGCGGCTTTCGTAGAAGAAGTGGTCCAGAAAATCCTGCCCGGCGGTGTGCTCGAATGCATTTTGAGGAACCGCGAGGTTGGGATCGACTTGCGTCTGTGGAATCGTGTCGTGCAGCAGGCTTCCCCAGTCGTCCGCAATATTCTGATTCGACTTCTCGGCTTTATCGGGAAGTGGCGGAGACGAACTTTGCTGTGCGCCCGCGCTTCTTGCGAACGAAAGCGCCAGCGCGAAAACGCTCAACGAAAGTAGATATCGAGACTGCCTTGGCACGCTTTTTCCTGCGGTCGCGATTCGACCGGCAAAAACGCTGCTCCAAATCCACGGCAACATCCAGATCTACCTGCTGACAGATTCGAATCTATTGAATGGCGCACTACACGAAGCGCTGTCGCAAAAACAAAAACCGGAGGGTCAGCTCTGAGCGGTATCCATCGGGCACAACCCCCGTTGGGGCCTCATTTTACATAGGAACATATACTTCACAACTGAAAAGCTCTTCGAATCTTGACCGCTGCGATCATTCCGTAATCACCCGCATCCGACCTTACTAGATTGTCTGTGATGCAGCGTCTGTTTTCGCTTCGCTGAGTTTCACAGAGGTACATGAATGAAATTCTGCGCCGGATATAAGCCCTCGCGGACTCATTTCAATTGCAATAATCCGAGCGACTGCGATACGCTCTCCAGCATCTTTTCCGGCAGGTAAACGATTTTGCGTCTCCGGGCTCTCATTGCGACTGCTGGTACTGCATTCCTTTGCATCCTGCAGCTCGGGTGCAGCGGCACGCAGGTTGAAAGTGTTCCCAATCCTCCGGTCGTTTCTTTTCAGCCGCAGTCGTTTCAACCGTCGGAAAATTGTTTGCCGTGCCACCAGCGCCAGTATGACGAGCTTCACAGTGCCGTGAAATCGGGCTACCGCAACGTCAGCCCGTTGTTCAATGGCCTCGAATCGGCCGGCAATCTCGTGAATGGCGGCTTGCTGCGCCCCGTATACAAGGACAGCACTATCGTCCTTCCAGATGGCACGCTTCTGAATACGAACATGTATAGCTCGCCGGTCCTCACCGAAACGCGCCAGGTGCAGGCGGGTTTTTGTTTTACTTGTCACAATGCGAATGCCGAAGTATTGGGCGAAAATCCAGCCCTGCGGGAAGTTCCGCAGATTCCCGGCCTGGGCACCTGTAATCCTGCGCCGCCCCCGGGCCAGCAATGTTTTCAGCCGCAATTGTTCCGGCCGCTGCGGGACTATGTGCTCGTCGACGCGAATGGAAATCAGACTTTGCCGCCGGTACCGGGTGGCGATCCGCCGGCGGGCTCTATGCCTTCTCTCGCCGCTTCCGGAATTTCTTGCGACTTCTGCCACGACGAAAACGGGCCGGACCTCCATCGCAGCTTGCAGATGGACGGCTTCGCGAACACCAGCCTGTTGCTGAACCAGACGACCCTGAAAACCGGGCCGTTCCTGTTTCCCGTAGCCGTCAAAAATAATTTCCACGTCGTGAGCAACGACTCCGGCAAGATCGCATTCCTGCGCGCAGGAGCTTTCTGCAACACTTGCCATGACGTGCGCGTTCCTAACCGGAACTTGACCGCTGAAGAGCACAACATGAATCCTGGCGGTCAAAACGTCAGCTACTTCCGCCTCGAAAATTTGAGCACCGAGTGGCAGGTCGGTCCCTATAACAGCACGAGCAATCCATTCGGCCAGATCGTTCGTTGCCAGGATTGCCACATGTCGCTGTTCCCATACGCCGGCAGCACCACCTATCAGGTCGGCGATATGACCGTGACCACTCCCACGCCGGGTATGTTTGCCACCGACTTACGCCGCGGTTCCGGGAGTTTCGACGGACCAGAACGCTGCGCTTCCGCAACGCAAAGTCGTCGAACACTACTTCACGGGCGTCGACGTTCCCCTCCTCACCGTAAATGAATTGAGCTCACGGTTGGGTCCCTATCCCGATCCCAACGCAACCGGAATGGACACGCACGGCGTGCCCAACGGCCTCTCTACTCGTCGCGAAGATCTGATGAAGGCGGCCGCGCGGCTCACGCTGAGCAAGACAGATACATCCGCGCAACTGGGCCAGAAATTCACAGTGAGGCTCGAAGCAGTTTCACTCACCGGCCACCGGCTCCCTGCGGGATTTTCGCAAGAGCGAACCGTCTACGTCCAAATGGCCGTCACGGACAACAACGGATTCCTTCTGTACCAGTCCGGCTATCTGGTCGACAAACCGCATCCGAATACGGGCGAGGCGGCGCCCGACGGCAATCTCGACGACGAAGACCTCGAACATCTCCACGCCATCGTCGATCCGGGCACTCATACAGCCACGTTCACGGCAGGTACCGGGACGAACGGCGGCAACAATTTGCTGTTCGAGTCAGGCCCGGACGATGGTCCCGATGCGCGCGTATTTGTCGGCGCGCAGGAAGGCCTCGTCCTCTTCCGCAATGAGTTGACGCACATTTTCCTTCCGGGGCAGGCAATCGGACGCATCGATCCAAATACTGGACAGCCAATAACTGCCAAGGGCGCTCACTTCGAAGAAACGTTTCAAGCGGCGCTCGCGAACTCCGTTGATAATTTCCGTTCGCTCCAGCCGCTGCATCCGCGGGTGTACAACTACGAAATTCAACTTCCCACCCAGCAGCAGCTTCAGGCCATGGGCGTAACGATTCAGGGCCCGCTGCACGTCCATGCACAAATCAACTTCGAGCATTTCCCGCCGCTCTTTTTGAGGTTCCTAGCGGGAGTCACCGGCCCGAACGGGCCAGCGGGTCACGATCTAAATCTCGTGAACGAACATCGCATCGACACATTGTTGAAAAATGTTCAGAACATCACTTCCGACGACATTACTGTGAGTCTGACGACGCCATGAAAATTCGATACCGATATCCGGCCTTGATCGTGATAGCCGTTGCGCTCGTGCTTGTCGCCGTCTTCGCGCAAAGCTCCCCTACGTACACGCCCGGAGAATTTCAAAGCGCGAATCCTTACTATCCAAAACCAAATCCTTTCTACTTCGAAGGAAAGATCGACTGGAATTTGATCAATATCCCGCAGCCGCAAACCACCTGGGACTACATGGAACGCGGCATCCATTTCCAGGACGACATGGACGATATTCCGGACGCCATCAACGACTACCAGACCTCACTTGCGATGAACAGCTTGCAAAGCCACACGTGCCAGATCGTCACAGCAGCGAGTTTAGTGAACGGCACGGTTCCGCAGCAGATGACTCCTGCGCCATGCATGTTCACCGTACGGCTGCGGCTCGGCAACCTGTTGCGTGAAACAAATCCCAGCAACGCGATCGAGCTGTTCCAGGAAGTGCTGCAAATCGATCCGCAAAAACTTGGCGTCAATACCTTGATCGCCGAAACCTACGTGATCGAAGCGCAGCAAGCCAGCGATCCAACGGCGAAGCAGCAGGCGTACGCAAATGCGATCACCGCGTTTCAAGCCGAGCTCGCGCTCACGCCCGTCACATCGCAAAGCATCGCTCTCACCGGCGACCTCGCGAACAACTCAAAAGTCCATTGGGAGCTTGCCGAAGTGTATGAAGCTACGGGGCAGAACGCGCTCGCCAAGAGCGAACTGCAATCGTACTTGCAGGCGACCAAATGGCATAGCGACGTCTATCCATGGCGGATTGCACTCGCTCAAAACCAAATCAACGCGCTCGCGCGCGCGAAATAATTCTCTTCCTGCCGAATATTCGCAATTCGGCAACCCTTTCGATTTTTTTGCACGCAGTTAAGAACTGTAGTGCGTTCGACTTACGCATCGATTTTAAAATCCTTACACCAACATGCAGTGGCGAAGCGCGTTGCACCGTGCTAGCGTCCTCGTGTGTCACTAATGAGCCCAATTGAGGCAGTCTGCGCCACCTCGGTAGGTAAGTCGCCCGGGCGTCCGCAGCCGAGGTGCGAACAAGATTTTCAGCGTGCGCGCCTCGCCCTTACCAGGCCCTGCACGAGTTTTCTAATCGCGATTCCGCGATTAGAATTCGAATTAACTAGCTCAATCCAAAGGACTAAAGTTTTTCTAATCGGCGGTATTCGCCTACTCGCGCTACCGCAAGCAGCTTCCCATTTGCGCTCTGCGGAGCCATCGTGACGCGCGCCTCCGCTCCTCCCCATCCCTCCATCGTCGTTCTCGGCGACATCAACGTCGACATGCTCGGCCGCGTTGCCGCCTGGCCGAAGCCCGGCCAGGATTGCCTTGCGCCGCACCTCGAAATGCATTGCGGCGGCGTGGGAGCAAATTCTGCGCTCGCTCTCGCGCGCTGGGGACTCGACGTTCGACTTGCAGGATGTGTCGGCAGCGATCGCTTCGGCGACTACGTGCTCGAAGGCCTGAAAAATGGCGGCGTCAACACGCGCTGGGTTCAACGAACCTCCGACGCGATGACGGGATTTTTCTATATCAACGTCACGCCCGACGGCGAACGCACATTTTTCGGAAGCCGCGCCGCGAATGGCCACGTGAAGAAATTGCGCGATGTGCAAGCTCTCTGCAAAGGAGCAGCGGCCGCGCATTTGGTCGGCTACAATTTTCTCAATCCGGGCCCCGCTGTTGCCGCACGGCAAGTCATGCGAACGATTCACGCGCGCGGCGGCTGGGTCTCGCTTGACGTGGGTATGGCCCCCAGCCAGCAAATCCCGCGAAAAATTTTGCAAATCATTCCCAGCGTCGATATTCTCCTGCTGAGTTTGGACGAAGCCACGCTGCTCACGGGCGCGCGCGACCCGCATCGCGCGTTTGCCGCGCTGAAAAAGGCCGGCGCGCGCGAGTTGGTTCTGAAACTCGGAAAGCGCGGCTGCTTGATATCGCAAAATGGCGCGGCGCGGCTTGTGCCGTCGTTCGACGTGAAAATGGTCGATTCCACCGGAGCAGGCGATGCCTTCGTCGCCGGATTCTTGCAAGCGCGCTTGCGCGGATGGCCGCTCGCGGAGGCCGCCGTTGCCGCTTCTGCCGGCGGTGCTGCAGCCGTCTCGTTTGTCGGCGCCGGAGAAACACTTCCCGGTGCGCGAGAAGTGAAAGCGCTGCTTCGCTCGCAAAAAATGCGCGGCGAGTGGGACGCCGTACGGCGGCAAGTTCTCGCGCTCCTTCAAAATCGCAAATCGCTCGAAAAGAGGTCCACATGACGCCGTCGCCTGACAGAACTCAGCTTCCGGATCGCAATTCGCTGCCCGAATGGAAACAAGAACTGGATCGCCCGCGCTTGAAATCGCTCGCCGATCTTTTCCCGGTTCCTAAGCCCGTCATCGGCATGGTCCACCTCTGGCCGCTGCCGGGCGCGCCGGGCTACACCGGCTACGGCATGCAGAAAATTGTCGACAACGCGCTCCGCGACGCGGACGCGCTCGTGCAAGGCGGCGTCGATGGCCTCGCCGTCGAAAATATGTGGGACCTGCCGTACTACGTCGGCAACGACGTGAAGCCCGAAGCGATGACGGCCCATGCCGTCGCTGCTGCCGAAGTAGTGAAGAATTTTCCGGTGCCCGTTGGCATCAACGTGATTCACAACGGCGGCACCGTGTGCCTTTCGATCGCTCTCGCCGCCAGCGCCCGATGGATTCGAGTCTGCATTCTCACCGGCGCGCGCGTCTGGGACACGGGCGAATTCGATCATGGCTGTGCCGCCGAATTGATGCGCAAACGCAAAGAACTGCACGCCGAGGGAATCCACATTTTTGCCGATGTGGACAAGAAACACTCCGTGCCATTTCCGGGAATCGATCTGCGCACGCACATCGAATGGACGGAATTTTACGGCGCCGACGCGCTGATCGTTTCCGGACGATTTACCGGCAGCGCCCCGGACGTCGAAAAAGTGCGCGAAGCAAAATCCTTCGCCAAGCGCCCCATCCTGATTGGCAGCGGCACAAGCGCGGAGAACGTCGCGGCATTTCTCCAGCACGCCGATGGCATCATCGTCGGTACGAGCCTGAAAAAAGATGGCGTGATGCAAAATGAAGTCGACGTAAATCGCGTTCGCGCGCTGATGAAAAATGTGATGCCGGCGCGCGAAGCAGCGGCAGCGCGTGCTTCGTCGCATTCATGACAATCACAACTAATTCGCAAGAGCGTCCGGGCTTTGGAGGGCGGATTGGATAACTTGCTGTTCATCCATGAAGAAGTCGCTGCGGCTCTTGCCGAAAAGAAGCCGGTCGTTGCGCTCGAATCCACCGTGATTTCGCACGGTCTGCCGCAGCCCCACAATCTCGAGACAGCGCGCGGCATGGAAGCTGCGATTCGCGAAGGCGGCGCGGTACCAGCGACGATTGCCGTGTTCAACGGAAAACTCGTCGTCGGAACATCCGCCGGAGAGCTGGCATTCCTTGCGGAATCGAAAAACGTCGCAAAGGTTAGCCGCGCGGATTTGGCTTCCGTGGTCGCGTCCGGCAAACCAGGAGCTACTACAGTTGCCGCGACCGCTTTCATCGCAGCCCGCGCGGGCATTCGCGTGTTTGCAACGGGTGGAATCGGCGGCGTGCATCGCGGCGTGGAGGAAACGCTCGATATTTCCGCCGACCTCACCGAACTTGCCCGAACCCCGGTAGCCGTCGTGTGCGCAGGTGCAAAAGCAATCCTCGATTTGCCGCGGACGCTCGAAATGCTCGAAACGCTTGGCGTGCCCGTCGTCGGCTACGGAACGAACGAATTGCCTGCGTTTTATTCCCGCGAAAGCGGCCTCGCGCTGCAATGCCGCGTCGATTCTCCCAAGGAAGCAGCGCGACTAATGGCCACACACTGGGGCTTGGGACTTTCAGCCGGAATCGTGTTCGGAAATCCGCCGCCGGAGAAAAGCGCGCTATCGCGGCATGATCTCGAAGCACTGATCGAGAAGGCTCTCGTTTCCGCCGCCGCCGAAAAAATTCAAGGCAAACGCGTCACGCCGTACTTGCTCGAGTCAATGTCGAAGGGTAGCGGCGGAAAAACGTTGACGACGAACGTAGCATTGCTTCTGAACAACGCGCGCGTGGCGGCACAAATTGCCGTTGCGTATAACTCGCTCGCCAACTCCTAAGTGCCTGCTGAACTTCCCGGAATTGCCGCAGCGGCGCCGATTTTCACGGTGCTGTGAAATTTTTGCATCAAGTATTCGCCGGAGCGGACGGGCGGGTACTTCGCTTTCTCACCCGCGCCTAGGCACGTGGGGATGCAGGAAATTTCGGCGTCCCAGTTGGGCTGATGGAAGAAGGCGACGGACTGGCGGCGCGTGGAGCCGCTTGCATCGGGCGCGGGATTCACGACGCGATGGAGCGTTGAAACCCAGCGGTCGTTCGTCCAGCGAGCCATCAAGTCGCCGATGTTGACGACAAAACCGTTTGGGATCACCGGAACGGCCTGCCACTGTTTTTGCGGGTTGAAGATTTCAAGGCCGCCCGTCGCGGCGTCGGCGCGCAGGATTGTGAGGCTGCCGTAATCGGAATGGGCGCCGGCGCGAAGCTGGCCCGGCTTGGGCGCGACGTTCTGGTGAGGATAATTCAGCGCACGAACCGCGCTGATAGGATCGTCAACCGCAGCGTCGAAGAAATTCTCCGGCAGATTCAGCGCGACGGCAAACACTCGCATGATTCGGCCGGCAAGCGCACCAAGCGCGCGGTAATAGTCAGACCACGCAGCCTCGAAATCGGCAGGTTCCGCCGGCCAGATATTCGTGGCGTAGCGAAAATCGGCGAACGGCTCGTTTCCCGTGTGCGGCGGCACCGTGAGCGGCCCGATATTGAAACTTTCCTTGATGTCCGGTGGTGTTTCTTCGCCTTTTGATTTCGCGAGCGCTTCGGACTGAAGCGGCGAGTAGCCGTACGGATAGCCAGCATATCGCATTTTCACCGCGAGTTTTTTTTCTTCGGGCAGATCGAAAAACTTGCGGGCTGCGTTCCACGCGCGCGTGATTGTTTCGTCGGGAACGCCGTGGCCGGTGATAGCGAGAAATCCCGTTTGACGGCAAATTTCGTCCACATGCCGGCCGAGTGATTGCTTTTCGGCGGGCGACGCATTTGCGAATGAAGAAAGGTCGACGATCGGGAAGTCAGCCATGTTGTTGTCCTCGAGGGTGTTTGCGGCTTGTGCTCGCGGAAACGTTATGCCAGCGAGACGCGCGAGTCAACATTACTGAACGCGCGGGGCGAAGCTGAGCGCCGCTGGTTCCGTGATACGATTTGAGGCGTCGAAAACGAGCCGGTATTCAGTCGTTGGCCGGCTGGCAGGGAGATGCGAGATGAAAGAAAGAGCTCTCATTTTTGGCGTTGTGCTGGCGATGGCATTGGCCGGATTTGGATTGGGATTTGGATTCATGCAACAGAGCGCCTCCGCCGCGCAATCCGCTGCCACTCCAAGCGCGCAAGACGACACTCCGGCGTATCACGCAACCGCTCCCACAGGGCCTCTGCCCGCGACGCTCGACCCGAAGCAATTCCCCGACGCGCGCACGCAGAATCTGTACGCGCTCGCCGCGAAGGTGAAACCTGTCCTCTATCAGCAGCCCTGCTACTGCCACTGCGATCGCGAAGTGGGCCACACCAGCCTGCTCGATTGTTTTGGCGACAATCACGGATCGATTTGCGAAGTTTGCCAGAAGGAAGCCGCGTACTCGTATCAGCAAACGAAATTGGGAAAGACGCCCGCCGAAATCCGCGCCGGAATCATGGCCGGCAAATGGAAGCAAGTGGATTTGAAGAAGTATGACGCAGCGCCGGCTGCGTCCGCCGCACACGGCGCGAAATAACTGCAAATTCGCACGCGCGGCAAAAACCCACGACGAGGAGTGCGCTCGTCGTGGCTACCAGCAATACTTCTTGATTTGAGCCGCAGTCCGACGCTTACTGCACCGCGGTCCCATCAACGACAAACTATTTTGGACGCGAAGATTGCGCCGCGGCACGGGTGTGTGCGAGGAGTTTCGTGCAGGCGTAGACGGCGTGGGTGTGCGGCATGGGAATGTTGAGGCGTTCGCCGAGTTCGACGACGGCGCCTACTACGGCTTCGAGTTCGATGGGACGGCCAGCTTCAAGATCCTGCAGCATCGAAGTTTTGTGCTCGCCGACTTTTTCGGCGCCCGCGATGCGTTGATCGATTGTGATGGGGAGCTCAAGTCCGAGTTTTGCGCCGACGGCTTCGGTTTCTTCCATGATTTTGCGAACGAGCGCGCGGACGTCCGGATCGCGAGCCATTTGAACGAGCGTGGCGCCGGTGAGCGCGCTGATGGGATTGAAAGCGACGTTGCCGAGAATTTTTACCCAAATTTCCTGTCGGATGTGTGTGGTGACGGGACAGCGCAGTCCCGCGGCGATTAATGTTTCTGCAATCTGGCGGCTACGATCGGAGCGCGTGCCGTCCGGTTCGCCGAGCGAGATGCGATCGCCTGCCGTGTGACGAATTACACCAGGCTCGCTGATTTCCGTGGCGAAGTAAACGATCGATCCGAGGACGCGGCGTGGTTCGATGGCCGATGCGATCGCGCCGCCCGGATCGACGCGTTCGAGGTGCATTCCGTCGTAAGAATTCTTGTTCCCGCCCTGCCAATCTTGAAAAAACCACCACGGGATTCCATTTTGCGTGCCGACGACAGTCGTATCCGGACCCAGCACAGGCTTGAGTTGGGGCGCGAGTTGCGTGAGGCCGTGGGCTTTCACGCCGAGGAAGACGACGTCGACCGGGCCTACTTCGCTTAAATCTCCCGCAATTTTGGGATGCGCGTCGAAATCGCCGTCGACGCTTTTTACCCGCACTCCGTTGGCCTGCATCGCGCGCAGATGCGGGCCGCGAGCAAAGAGCGTGACGTCCTGCCCGGCGCGAGCCATGAGCGCGCCCATGTAAGCGCCGATGGCGCCAGCGCCTGCGATCAGGAATCTCACGCGTTCTCGCTCAAGACGGCTTCGGCAACTGCGCTACGTTTAATTTTTCCGGTGGCGGTGAGCGGGATCGCTTGCACCACGTAGATTTTTTTTGGGCATTTGAATTCGGCGAGCCGCTCGCGGCAGTATTTCAGGATTTCGGCGGTGGCTTCCGGATGGCGCAGGACGATTGCCGCTGCCACTTCTTCGCCAAGAGTGGCGTGCGGACAGCCAAACGTGACGGCTTCGGCAATCGCTGGATGCGTGAGAAGAACTTCATCGATTTCACGGGGTGCGATTTTTTCGCCGGCGCGATTGATCAGTTCTTTGAGACGCCCGGTGAGATGCAGATAGCCGTCGGAATCGAGAAAGCCCTGATCGCCGGTGCGGAACCAGCCATTTGAAAATGATTTCGCGTTGGCTTCAGGATTGTTTTCGTAGCCATGAAAAACATTGGGACCTTGAATCACCACCTCGCCGCGTTCGTCACCAGCGAGGTGATTGCCGGCATCGTCCATGATGCTGATGCGAATTCCGGTAGCGGGACCAACGGAGCCGGCTTTGTGCGCGCGCGGCGGCAGGGGATTCGAAGCCATCTGGTGCGCGGCTTCCGTCATGCCGTAGGCTTCGAGCACCGGGACGCCGAACATATTTTCGAGTTTGTGCATAATTTCGGGCGAGAGCGCAGTGCTGCACGAGCGGACGTAGCGAAGCGATTCCGCTCCCGCTGGTTTTTCTTTGTTACCGAGACGCGCCAGCAGGAGCTGGTGAATTGTTGGCACAGCCGAATACCAAGTGACGCGATACTCGCGAACGAGCCGCCAGAATGCGGTTGCGTCGAATTTTTTCGGGGCCACCACGGTTCCGCCCGAGACGAGCGTGGCAAGCGTGGAAGCGACGAGTCCATGCACGTGAAATAGCGGCATGAGGCAGAGCGAGACGTCGCTGGGCGAAAGCGCGTATGTGGCTGCGATATTTTTTGCGGAAATGGCGACGTTGGCGTGCGGCAAAGGTACGCGCTTCGGGCGGCCCGTGCTTCCGCTCGTGTGCAGGATAAGAGCGATGTCGCCCGCGGCTGGCGTGGGTGAAGCGGATTCCTGGGGAGCCAGTGCGAGACGAACACGAGCTTCAGAATCCATCTCGACGGAATAAACGGGAATGCTGCGGTCGGCGGCAGCGCGGCGAGCATCATCTGCTCCGTCGGGCGGGCAGAGGAGAATGCGGGCAGAGGTGTCTTCGAGAAAAAAACAGAACTCGTCATATTTGTACGCGGGGTTGAGTGGTGCGGCCGTTCCGCAGATGGACGCGGCGAGAAAACTCACGATGGCGGGGAGACCGTTCGGAAACGCCATCGCGACACGATCGCTCCGGCGAATGCCTGCACCTGCGAGAGCGTCAGCGAGATCGATAACTTGTTGGCGGAGCGAATCGTAGGAGACGCGCCGATCGAGTTCGGGAACGATGATGGCGGTGTGATCGCCGGGAGCAAAATTCAAGACGTCCAATAGAGTATTTTGAAGTGTCATGTGCCGCCGGCGCGCGCCCTAGAAAAACGCCTGGATTCAATCCAATAGTATCGCGAGTCGGCAAGATTGCGCACAGCCGTAAATTACGATGGCAAGCCGGACCGATAAGATTTCAAGATGGCGATTCGCTGAATCCAGGCGCGGGGCGGGAGCAGTTCTAGGCGACAGGCCGGGGAGCGGCGCGGGACGGCCAGTCCTGCGGAGCGAATTCAACGCCCCAGAAATGCGGGGCTGGCGAAAGAAATTCAACGCCGACGCGCGTGCCTTTTTCAGACGTGTCGCCCAAATATACGACGCGGCATTCCTGCTCTTCTTCGGTGGCAGGATTGATGAGCACCACGTCCGCGCCGATTTGAATCTCTTCCTGCAAATAGAGCAGGCCGCCGTGAGCGTTGATCACGATCGTCTGGCTATTCTCGCGGAATTTTTTTCCGAGGACGTTTTTGCCGGCCGCGCTCACAGGAATGCGGGTGAAAACGCGGGAGCTGCGGCGCTGGCTGCCTTGCGGTTCGATGTCGGGCGTCATGTGATTATCGTGCAACGCACGGCGAGCCGAGTCAACGGCGGGGAACGGGCGCGTGTCCAAAAACACAGTCAGTAAATAGCTTGCTGAAATTGAGTAAGGTTCCTAGAATGGCATGTTTGTCTTAGCGGGTTTGCGGGGAGTCTTGGGGTACACGGGGCGCAAACTCGCGAGAGAAGCGGCATTCCTGGGGGCCCAGCATGAACCTAACTGAGTATATCGATTCGAAGCGTGACGAAAATCTGAACGAGTTGAAAGAATTTCTTCGCATTCCGAGCGTCAGCACAAAAAGCGAACACAAGCCGGACGTGGAGCGCGCCGCGCAATGGGTGGCTGGAAAATTACGAGCGGCGGGGCTTGAGAACATCGAGATTGTCCCCACGAAAATGCACCCGCTTGTTTACGGCGAATCACTGCGCGCGCCGGGGAAGCCGACGATTCTTTTTTACGGCCATTATGACGTGCAGCCGGCAGAGCCGCTCGATCTCTGGACGAGCCCTGCGTTCGAACCCACGGTGCGCGATGGGAATCTTTTTGGTCGCGGCACGGCGGACGACAAGGGCCAGGTGCACATCCACCTGAAGGCGCTCGAAGCGCTGTTGAAAACTTCCGGCAAACTGCCCCTGAACGTGAAAGTGATGATCGAGGGAGAAGAAGAAGTCGGCAGCGTGAGCCTGTGGGATTTCGTGCAGAAAAATCGCGAGCGATTAAAGGCGGATGCGCTGGTGGTTTCCGACACATCAATGCTGACGAAAGGTGTTCCTTCGATTACGTACGGGCTGCGCGGCCTGAATTATTACCAGGTGGAGATCACGGGGCCGGCGCAGGATTTGCACTCAGGAGTTTTTGGTGGCGCGGTGCCGAATCCGATTACGATTCTTGCGGAGATGATTTCGAAACTTCACGACAAGAATTTTCATGTGACGGTTCCCGGCTTCTACGACAAAGTGGCCACGCTATCGAAACAGGAACGGAAGGCTCTCAATTCGCTGCCGTGGAAGGAAAAGGAATTTCGAAAGACGGTTGGCGCTCCCGGCCTGTGCGGCGAAAAAGGATATACGATCGTCGAACAGCTTTGGACTCGACCCACGCTCGAAGTGAACGGGATTTGGGGCGGCTACACGGGCGAAGGTGCGAAGACGGTGATCGCGTCGAAAGCATACGCGAAAATTTCCACGCGGCTTGTGCCGAAGCAGGACACCGTTCAAATTGCGAAACTCGTGGAAAAGCACATTCGCAAGCTGCTGCCGAAGACCGTCACGTGCAAATTCGAAGTTCTCAGCATGGGCAAGCCGTGGGTGGCGCCGTACTCGCATCCGATTTTTCAGAAAGCGATACACGCGCTCGAAGCGGGCTTTGGGAAGAAGGCGGTATTCATTCGCGAAGGCGGTTCGATTCCGTTTGTTACGCAGATGCACGATACGTTCAAGGTGCCGTGCGTGCTGATGGGTTTCGGACTTCCGGATGAAAACGCGCACGCGCCCGACGAACACATCGCGCTCGAGAATTATTTTGGCGGAATCAAAGCCGTCGCGCTTTTTTATCAGGAACTCGCCGCGCAGTAATTTTCGGTGCCCGATCGCAGAGTGAAGAAACGCCCTGTTTTCCGGGCTTTTTAACGCTTTTCGCTTGCGTTCACGCGGTGGTGCGGCTATAGTCCCACGCGGTATCCCGGAGACCGGGACCAATCGTTGTAACTACATCCGAGGAGGAGAACGCAATTCGATGGCAAACCCGATGAGCAAGTCGAAGATCATTGCGCACATGGCTGACAAGTTGAGCAGCAAGGAAAAGCCTGTGTCGAAGAAGCAGGTCGTCGCGTTTTTTGATGAGCTGTTTAACCTGGCGGTAAAAGAAGCGAAGTCAGCAGGAAAATTCGTAATTCCCGGTATCGGTCGCGCAGTGAAGGCGCACCGCAAGGCTCGCATGGGCCGCAATCCGGCTACAGGCGAGGCCATCAAGATCAAGGCCAAGACCGTTGTGCGCTTGCGCGCAGCGAAAGCATTCAAAGACGCCGTATTGAAGTAGTTCGGCCCGGCGCACAGATTCGAGGTAGAACCCTCAAGCATGCCCGGTCCGAAAAACGACCGGAGGCTTGGGGGTTTTGTCTTTCTAGGCGTCTGAGCGAGCATTTTTCGCAGAATCCGCGGACAGTCAAATGCGAGAAATCCCAATGAAACACGAGGGGAAATGACGTCGCCGTATTGGGATGACGCTCGCGCTCATGGTTATTCTGAGTTTCGCTTCGACTTCCCCGAAAATACGCTCGCGGGCAAGGCGGTTATCGTTGCCGGTGGGACTGGCGGACTGGGAGTCGGCCACCGCTCGTTACTTGCGCGCGAAGGCGCGCAACTGATTATTGGTTATCGCAAGGACCGCGATCGCGCGGAGAAATGTTCTGTCGCGCTCGCGCAACAATACGGCGCGAAAGTGATTTTGATCGAAGGCAATATCGCTTCTGCGGAAGTTCGCCGCAAGTACATCGAAGCGACGGACAAATCGGGCGTTCCTTTCGCGGGGGCAGCAATTTTTGCAGGTGATCCGGCGCGCGTAGCGTTTGAGAAGCTGGACGGCGAAGCGATCACTGCTTCGCTCGACGTGAACTACGTTGGGCCAGTGTTGCTGGCAAAAGATCTGGGCGAAAGGTTGGAGGGATCGACTTCGGGCGGCAGCATCGTGCTGCTCACCACGATGCAAGCGCACGCGGTGTTTCCTTCGAGCCTGAATTATGCTGCGCCGAAGGCAGCGCTTGCACATGCCGCGTTGATACTGGCGCAACAATGGAATCGAGTGCGCGTGAACGTGGTGGCGCCGGGCGCAACACTTTCCGGAATGGCAGCCGCGAGCGTTCAATCGGGAAAGTACGATCGCCATGTGGCGAGCGGAGCGATTCCGCGATTTGGCCATCCCGAAGATGTAGCTCGTGCGGTACGATTCTTTCTGGAACCGGACAACTACATCACGGGTCAAACGCTCGTGGTGGATGGCGGACTCACTTTGCGGCGCGATCGCGGGTAGGCGCGGCTAACTCAAACAGGTAAACCACACAGCGATGCGCGAACATTCAGGGCTGTTAACCGATCTGTACGAACTCACGATGGCCGCCGGTTATTTGCAGACCGGCTTTGAAGCGCGCGCCACGTTCGAATTGTTCGTGCGGAATCTTCCACCGCACCGGAACTATCTTGTCGCCGCTGGACTCGAGCAGGCCGTTGAATTTCTCGAGCATGTGAATTTCAACGCGGAAGAAATAGCGTACCTGCGAGCCCACCACGTTTTTAGTTATATCGGGCGCGAATTCTTCGAATACCTCAGCACATTTCATTTCACAGGGGACGTCTGGGCCGTACCGGAAGGCACTCTCGTTTTTCCGGGCGAACCGATGCTTCGATTGTCCGCGCCGATTGCAGAAGCGCAAATCATGGAGACATATCTCCTCGCGACGCTCGGATACCAAACCATGATTGCGAGCAAGACGGCGCGCGTTGTGAGCGCTGCACAGGGCAGGCGCGTGGTGGAATTTGGCGCGCGTCGAGCGCACAGCGCGCAAGCAGGGCTCTTTGCTGCGCGGGCCGCGTCGATTGGCGGCAGCGTTGGCACTTCGAATGTTCTCGCCGGGCAGCAATATGGAATTTATACGTATGGCACACAGGCACACTCGTGGGTGATGGCGCACGACGATGAGGCGGACGCGTTCTCACATTTTCTCGATGCGTTTCCGGAGCGGGCGTTTTTGTTGCTCGATACGTACAACGTTCACGATGCCGTGAAAAAAATAATTGGAATGGGACGCAAGCCCGCCGGCGTTCGACTCGATAGCGGTGACGTGGCGAAAGACAGCCGATGGGTTCGCCGGGAGCTCGATAAGGCAGGATGGCAGGACGTTCGAATATTTGCTTCGGGCGATCTGGACGAAGACAAAATTGCGGAGCTTCTTGCGAAGGGCGCTGAGATTGATTCGTTCGGCGTGGGTTCCGCGCTTGCAACGCCGAGCGATGCGCCGCTTCTGAATTTGGTTTACAAACTCGTGGAAGTGGACCGCGCCGGAAAAATTCAGGGCGCCGCAAAACTCACGCAAGCGAAAGTGACATATCCCGGACGCAAGCAGGTGTTTCGCTATTCGAATCGCGCGGGCCAGTACGAGCACGACCGGATCGCGCTCGAAGGCGAACCTGCGAACGGTGGCCAGCCACTACTGGTGCAGGTGATGCGGAGTGGAAAACGCATCGCTCCGCCGGAACCTATCACTGCATTGCACGATCGGTGCGTGGCCGAGCTCGCGCGGCTTCCTGAGCGTTACCGGCGAATCGACCGCAGCGCCCAGTATCCCGTGAAATACAGCAAGGAACTCGAGAAGTTGCTTGAAAAAGTGCGGCAGCGCGTCCGGCGATCGGCTTCGAAGCCGGTCCGCCGCCGGAAGAGGCGGTGAGCAATGGCTCCGCGCAGGATTGTTTTTTGGGAAGTAGACGCACAGAAGGATTTCATGCTCCCGGGCGGAAAGCTCTACGTTCCCGGAGCTGAAAAAATCATACCGAACATCAAGCGGCTCGTGGATGCGGCGCGTGAAGGGCACATCCTGCTGGTTTCCAGTGGATGCGCGCACGCGGCTGACGATCCGGAATTTGCGACGTTTCCGCCGCACTGTATTCGCGGGACAGACGGCGCTCGCATCGTTCCTGAAGGGCTCGCGCCGGATTTCGTCGTGATTCGGAATGACGCCGCATCGAAGTTGCCCGCAGACGTGTTTGACCACGAGCAGGTGCTGATCCAAAAGCAGGAGCTCGACGTTTTCAGCAATCCGCACACGAACGAGATCGTCAAACGCCTTGGCGACGGGGCGGAATTTGTTGTGTTTGGAGTGGTGACGGAATATTGCGTGCATTTCGCGGCGAAGGGTTTGCTGGATCGCGGCCGCAAAGTTTTTGTCGTGACAGACGCGATCGAGACTTTGAAAGCGGAAGAGAGCGGGCGGGCGCTTGGCGAACTGAAAGCACTGGGCGCGCAATTGTTGACCACCGAAGAGGCCGTCCGGCTAGCCGCTGCCGGCTGACCGGTGAGCGCCTTCGCGATCGATCCGCTGGAAATGAAATTGAATTTGCGCCTTTCGCACCGTTCTGGATAGACAATGCCATCTGAAAATATTACGCAAGCGTGGGAGTTGCTGCGGCAGGCGTACCGCGCGCAGATGGAAGGCGAATACGATCGGGCCATCACGCTGTACAAGGATTCGCTTGAGAAGCATCCCACCGCTGAAGCGCACACATTTCTTGGTTGGACATATCACTTCCAGGGAAAAATCGACGAAGCGATCGCAGAGTGCAAACGCGCAATCGAAGTGGATCCCGATTTCGGCAATCCTTACAACGACATTGGATCGTACTTGATCGAGCTGAAGCGCTACGACGAAGCGATCCCGTGGCTCGAACGCGCGCTCGAAGCGCCGCGCTACGAGCCTCGGCACTATCCCTACTTCAATTTAGGCCGCGCCTATTATTCGAAGGGCATGATCAATCGCGCGCGCGAATATTTTCAGAAAGCGCTGAGCATCGAGCCGGATTACACGCTGGCGCGACAGGGCATTGAAAATATTCGCCGCATGTTGAACTGAAACGCGTGCTCGCGCTAAGTTCCTGACGATGGCGTGGCCGCCGTACCCGGTTTCACGATCCGATCGTAGAGAATCATCAGAGATCGTCGAAAGAATTCCTACTCCCGCAATTACCCACCACATTTGTTGAGGACGGCTCATCGAACCGGCGTGTTCCACCAGATAGCCGCCGAGCGGGCCCGCGATAAAATATCCGATCCCGATGGGCAGAAACGCGTAGCCCATATAAAGACCCTGTTGACCAGCCGGTGCGAGCCGCGAGATGTATTCGTAGTAGCGCGAGACCTGGGTGATTTCGCCGAGCGCGACGAAGACAAGTGCGACGACAAACATCGGCACGGTGGGACGGAGCGCGGGAATGATCCAGGCGAGGCTGGTGATTAGAAATCCGAGCGCCATTGCAGTAAACGCGGGCAATTTGCGCGTGAGGAAGGTGACGGCGATTTGAAAACAGATGACAGTGGCTGCATCGACGATCAGAAGCAAGTCGACATCCGCATTCGGATTCACGAACTTGCGAATGAAGAGCGGCATCGAAATGTATTGCTGCCAGAAAATCACGAAGAATCCCGAGAAGATCAACAGGAACACCACGAATCGCACGTTGCGGAGAACGACGAGCATATTTTTGATTGCAGTCGCCACGCTCGCGACTTGTTCCTCGCCGGAACGCTGCGGTTCGCGATAAAAAAAGAGCGTAACCCAGAACATCAGAAAAACGCTGAGAGACGCCACTCGGAACACGCTTTCAATTCCCCAGCCTAGCTGCTTGCGGACGAGAAAGGCCATCGCCGGTCCGATGGTTCCGCCGATATTTACGAGCGTGTAGTAAATCGAATAGCCGATCGAACGGACATTTTCATTCGACGCGCGGGCGGTAGTTCCGGCGACGCAGGGTTTCACGACGCCGGGGCCGAGTGCCGGAATCATCAGGATTGCGAGCACAAGCCATTTGTCGGTGAGCGCTTGGCGCAGCGGCTGCATCCACGGCGCCGCGAGCGAACCAAGCAGGAAGTATCCGAGCGCCATGATCAGGTAGGCGAACATCAACGCACGCCGGAATCCGAAACGATCGGCGAGAGTGCCGCCAAGAATCGGAAGAAACCAAACGACCAGACCGAACGTGCCAAACAGCCAGCCGGTCAGTTCGCTCGAAAAATGGAGTTGTTCGTTGAGGTAGATTGCGAGTACTGCTGTGGTTCCGTAGTACGCGACGCGCTCGAAGATTTCGGTGAAGTTGGCGACCCAGAACGCGGGTTCGAAGCCTTCGCGAATTTCTGTGAGCCGCTGGGAGAAACTCAAAAGGCGCTCCTCGACGCGGCTTGTCTGATTGCAGGCCGCGCCGGGCGCGATTGTATCGGAATCTCTTGGCTGGGCTGTGGGATTTCTTTCGAGGGCCGAGGCAGGGCTTTTCGTCGCGTCCGCGGCGTGTGGTTGATTGAATCAGTCTCGATGAGAAGAGATGATCATGAAGCGACGCGACCGCCTTTTTCGTTCTGGAAGATGAGCTCGGTCGAGTCGGAATAATTGATTACCATCTTCGCGTAGGTCTTGATAGACATTTGCAATTTTTTCGAGATCCGCGACAGCCTTATCAATGTCAGCCCAGAGTTTTTCTCTTACCGGGCCTTCCGAGTGGGAAGCGACTCGCACGATCCACTGCAGGGCAGCTTCTTTGACCATTAGTTCTTCGAGCGCTTCACGCACTGGTCTTTTTTCGACGAGAACGAGGTTTGAGGGAGATGTGGCAAATCCCGCGACGAGATCAGTTACATGCTGCAAGCGATCTTTTACGTCATTCTCGAACTCACTGTGCTCTTCGTCGCGTTCGCTTCGATCGTCGGGTTCTTGATTCTGCGGGAACTGTATAACTTTCGGCTGCGATTCAAGAATTCTTTGATGGTGGCTCATGTTGTGATTCCTCCAACATCTCCGAATCTTCTAAAAACTGCAAAATTTGTCTGAAGTGTTTACCTGATGCGAATTGGAGCTAAACACCGTCGACGGATTGATAGGTGGCATTTGGAGGGCCAGGAACGTGGATTTGGTTCAATCTATTGAGTACACAAGGCTTAACGTCGAATTGGGAGGGTAACTGCGAGGTAATCTTGAGGTACTAGGCCTAGGCAGATTTTACGTTTGCGAGCATCTCGCTCGTGCGCGGATTCTCCGTTGATTGTTGGTGTGGCGGGCCGGCTCGAAATTGAAAAGAGCCAGCGAGACGTCCATTCACTGCGCTCAGGGCAAGCTGGCGTTACGGGTCTGCAACTGAAGCGTCCGGAAGGGCGGAGCTCTTGGTCGATTTTGCTCGCGGATGCAAAACCTGCAGAGGGCCGCGCAATCGTCCGCCTCTCATTGCGCAGCGAAAGACGCCGCCGATCGAGTTTATTCGGCGCGCAGAGCGTCGATTGGATCGACGTGGGCGGCGCGGCGCGATGGCAGATAGCAGGCGAGGTACGCCGTTGCGATCACGCCGGCGGTTACCGCAATGTATGTAATCGGATCGACTGGACTCACATGGAATAGCAGCGAGGACATCAGCCGCATTACGGTGAACGATGCGACGAGGCCACAGGCGACGCCAATTCCCGTGAGCAACAATCCATGGCGGACGAACATTGAGGTGAGCGTTTGCTGCTGCGCACCGAGGGCCATGCGAATGCCGATCTCCCGGGTGCGCTGCGACACCGAATATGCGATCACGCCGTAAATCCCCACGATGCCTAGCAGAAGGGCCATCGATCCCGCAACTCCGAGCATCACGAGTGTAAACGAAGTGCGCGCCATCGATTGCGTGTAGAAATATCCGAGCGTATGGACGTCGGCCACAGGAATGGATGAATTCACCGACCATACCGCCTTCCGGACTTCTTTGAGAAACTCTTCCGAGCCGGCTCTTGGGCTGCGAATTGCGAACACAATATTTCGCCGGACTGTTTGTTTTTGGCCTTCGAAGCGATCCATCATTACGGGCCAGTACACGGAAGTGGGCGCCGGCATGTTCACTCCATCGTCGTAGGTGTTGGCGACAACACCGATGATTTCGCGCCAATCGTCATTTGTGCCGACGCGGATTCGTTTGCCGATCGCATTCGACGCATCGTGCCAGTACTCGCGAGCGAAATTATCGGAAATGATTGCGACGGGAAGCTTCTGGTACGTCTCCGTCCAAGTGAGATCGCGGCCTGCGATGAGGGAAGTTCCAATCGTCGAGAAGAAACCGGGCGCGATGTTCTTGAAACGCCGCAAGGGAGGCATCTCGCCTTCGGCATAAGCGCGATCTTGCGCGAAGACGGGATCATTCGAATCGTATCCGTCCATCGGGACCGTGGTTGCAAAGCTTACCTGAGAGACTCCGGGAATCGCGGCGAGCTTGTCGGTTACTTGCTGTTCCGTGCGGACGACGCGCTCTCCGTCCGAATCCGGCACTTCGGTCTCCGGCAAATAGAATCGAAATGTCTGGACAGAGTCTGGCCCGGTGAACCCCGGCGGAACGTGCATCAAGGCGCGAAACGTGCGAATCATCAGGCCCGAGCAAATCAGCAGAACCAGGGCGAGCGCTACTTGGACGACCACTAGCACATTACGCGCGCGATGTTGCTGGCGGCTCTGGCTCAGCGCGCGTCCGCCTTCGCGCAGTCCAGTGTTCAATTGCGAGCCGGCGTATTTGAATACGGGAAATAAACCGATAAGCAAACTCGATACGATGGCGATTCCGAGAGTGAAGAGCAGCACGGGAACGTCAATACTAATTTCGTGGAGGCGCGGCAGTCCTGTTGGCGCCATGGCGACGAGCACGCGCAGCGCGACGAGAGCAACTGCTAATCCGAGCAGGCTGCCGAGCACACCCAGAACGAGGCTTTCGAACAGCAGTTCTCCAGCGATTCTCTTCCAGCCAGCGCCGAGAGCGGCGCGAATTGCCAACTCCTGGCGGCGGCCGTCCACGCGGACGAGCAGCAAGTTCGCCACATTCGCACAGGCGATCAGGAGCACAAGCGCGATCGATCCCATCAGCACCCACAGCACGTTGCCGATGTCGCCAATCACGTCCTGTTTGAGCGGACGCAAGTTTGGTGACAATTGAGCTTTGTCAAAGAGAGCGGCACTGAACCCTTCCGGTGCAGGAAAACTTCGAACGGCGACCGGCAGCAGCCGCGCGACGTCCGCGCTGGCCTGCGCCATCGTGACCCCGGGTTTAAGCCGCGCCAGGCCACGATAGCTGAAATTGCCGAGCTTGAGTTTGTTGCGGTCCCATTTGAACGGAACGATCAGTGAGACGTCCCGCTCGTCGAGAAACTGAAATTGCTGCGGTAGCACGCCAATGATTTCGCGCGGCTTTCCATCGACGGTGATCGAGCGGCCAATCACGGAAGTTGCGCCGCCGAATTTCTGCCGCCAATAGCCGTATGAGAGCAGCACAGTTTCAGGCGTGCCCGGCGAATCGTCTTCACGAGTGAAGAGACGTCCGAGCGCAGGTTTTACTCCGAGGAGCGGCAGCGTGCCATCGGTGACGTCGAGACCGCGGACCTGTTCAGGTTCGCCAACACCTGTGACGCTGAACGAATCGTTTGTGTAAGCGCCAATATCCTGGAAGGTTGTGTTCTGCTCTCGATCGGTGAAATAAATGAAAGGAGCCATGTTGAGATCTTTGATGCCGATGCCTGGGGCGGTATGCCAGACGCCTATGAGCTGTTCAGGATGCGGGTAGGGCAGCGGCTTCAGAAGCACGCCTTCGACGACGCTGAAGATCACGGTGTTGGCGCCGACTCCTGCAGCGAGCGTAATCAAAGTGATGGCGGTGAAAAGCGGAGCACGCCCCAGCCGCCGCAGAACCTGCCTGAGCTGATCGCTGAACATGATTGTCTATCCGGAACTCGTAAGCCCGGCCTCCTGCGGATCTGGATTCGGAGCCCTCCGCTCGCTTGCGCGAAAGCAATCCTTCAACTCCCGCAAACGCCGGCGCAGCTTCGATATGTTAGGTACGTCGGCGAGGGCTGCAATGTTCCGAACGAAGTGTACGATTGAGCTGTGAGGTGCCTGCTTTCGGCACCTTGGGGGCGTGTGCTAACATCCTGAATTTGGCGGGATGCCGTTTGCCGCGCCGAATAGCCGAATGCCCACTGCAACGATGAAGGCTCTGCGCAAGATGCGCCCGCAAAGAGGCGCACAGCTCGAGAATATCGCCATCCCTGCTTTTGGTCCCACAGACGTTCTGGTTCGCGTGCGCGCGGCGTCGATTTGCGGCACGGACCTCCATATTTACGGATGGGATCGCTGGTCGGCGTCGCGAATTCATCCGCCGCTCACGTTTGGGCACGAATTCTGCGGCGTGGTTGAAACGGTGGGCGATGAAGTAACGACGGTCCGTGCGGGCGATTTCGTCAGCGCCGAGATGCACGTGAATTGCGGACACTGCCGGCCGTGCCGCATGGGGCAGCCGCACGTTTGCCAGAACGTGAAGATCATCGGCATCGATTCCGAGGGCTGCTTCGCCGAATTCGTTCGCATTCCAGAACGAAATATCTGGAAGGTCGATCCTGCGATTCCGGAACATTACGCGGCGATCATGGATCCGCTCGGAAACGCGGTGCACACAGTTCTCGCTGGAGAAATCGCGGGGCTCAACGTGGTGGTAACGGGCGCGGGGCCGATTGGGTTGATGGCCATTGCGGTGGCGCGTGCTTCCGGATGCGCTACGCTTTTCGCGACGGAAGTGAATGCGCACCGGCGCGAACTCGCGAGGAAAATGGGCGCGGACGAAGCGCTCGATCCTTCTACCGGCGATGTGGTGAAGCACATTTTGGATGCGACGGATGGTGCGGGCGTCGACGTGATGCTCGAAATGAGCGGCCATCCCGACGCGATTCACAAGGGATTTCAGATGCTGCGGCCGGGCGGGCGCGCGTCGCTGCTGGGAATTCCAAAGGATCCGGTGACGCTCGATCTTGTGAACGACGTGATTTTTAAGGGAGCGACGGTGCAGGGAATTTACGGGCGGCGAATGTTTGAGACGTGGGTGCAGATGACGGAGTTGCTGAAGCATGGACGGCTAAACCTCGAGCCGCTGTTCAAAGAGCGGATGCCGCTCGAAAAGTTTGAAAATGCGTTTTCGCTTCTCGAATCCGGCCAGGCCGGGAAAATCCTGTTTTATCCGAATGGCTCTGCGAAGTAACGCGCCGCTAAAGGCTGCTGCAAATTCCGATTTGGGGGAATCATGACGACGACCGGCACGCGTCCGCAACTTCAGTATCTGCGAACGGCTCTCGACGACCTGAAGACGAAGAACCAGTATTTCCATCTGCGTGTGCTCGATGGCGAGCAGAAGCCGGTCGCGACGTTTGACGGCAAGGAAGTGATCAACCTCAGCTCGAACAATTATCTCGGCCTCACCACTCATCCCAGGCTCCGCCGAGCGGCCATTGACGCGACTCGAAAATATGGAGTGGGATCGGGTGCGGTGCGAACGATTACCGGCACGATGAAAATCCACATGGAGCTTGAGGAGCAGATTGCACGATTCAAGCAGTCGGAAGCGTGCGTGGTGTTTCAATCGGGATTTGCGGCGAACGCGGGAACGGTGTCTGCGATCCTCGGCAAAGAAGATTTGATTATTTCGGATGAACTGAATCATGCGTCGATCATAGACGGTGCCCGCCTTTCGCGTGCCACGATCAAAGTTTTCAAGCATAAGGATCTGTCGGACTGCGAGCGCATTCTCAAAGAAACGGAAAACTGGCCCGGTAAGAAATTGCTGATTACCGACGGCGTGTTTTCGATGGAAGGCGACGTGGCCGACCTGCGCGAGCTGTGCGATCTAGCGGAACGGTTCAATTGCATCATGATGGTGGATGACGCGCATGCGTCGGGCGTGCTGGGGAGCCGCGGGCGCGGAACGATCGATCATTGCGGAGTTCACGGGCGCGTGGATATTCAGGTGGGCACGCTCAGCAAGGCGATTGGCTCGATTGGCGGGTACGTTTGCGGGTCGAAGGATCTGATCGAATTTCTGTACCATCGCGCGCGGCCATTTCTTTTTTCGACGTCGCATCCGCCGTCGGTGACGGCTACGTGCCAGGCGGCTTTTGAGCTGCTTGATTCGGAAGCAGGCGAAAAGCTGATCAAGAAACTGTGGTCGAATACGAAATTCTTCAAGCGCAAGCTGAAAAAGCTCGGGTTTCAGACCGGTAAAAGCGAAACCCCCATCACGCCGATCATGGTGGGTGACGCAGGCAAGGCTTTCGAATTTTCGCGCGAACTGTTTGCCGAAGGCGTGCTGGCGATGGCGATCGGTTTTCCCACCGTGCCGGAAGGGAAGGCGCGGCTGCGCACGATCGTGACGGCGACGCACAAGCGCGCGGATTTGGAGCGCGCTGCGGAGATTATCGGGCGAGCGGGGAAAAAGCTCGGCGTGGTGTGACGCGGTGGCATGGGCTGAACGTTGAGATCCTTCAGGCATCCTGGTCGGATGCCTTCAGGATGACAACGGCTTACTTCCACTAGCCGCAGAGGGCTGTCTCCTACGCCGCCGCGGGCGCAAGGTGCGGGCGCATGTACCGGTACAGTGTGAGCACGAGCGCGCCCAAGCCGCAGACGACGACCATCGATCCGATTAAGACTCCCAAGTAAGGGACGATTCGAATGGCGCGTAGGATCGCGAGCCCGAGAGCGAGCCGTCCGAGCGTGGGGCCAATCCCGACGGCAGCGCCGAGTATCTTTTCGCCGAGCCACGTACCCACGAAAACTTGCGCGGAGTACACCGCAATCACGTAGAGAAGAATCGTGGCTATCCCCACAGGAATTCCCACGATCGTAATGCAAATCAGAACTGCAGCCACTGGTGTGGCCAGCAGGAACAGCACGCCGAGGCCGGACGTGGGGCCGACTCGCTTGCAGGCGTTGGCAACATCGTAGAAAAATCCCGGAGCGACGAGCAACAAGACGAGACCGAAAACGAAACTCGCGCCCCACAGCAGCACCTGATGCCAAAAGTAGATCGGTGACGCGCGGTCGGGTCCGTGCTTGTGCTCAACGAACACGATCGGGCTTCCGAGCTTTGCGCCCGAAGCTACTTCGGCCGGATTCCGGCCTTCAAAGTGTGTTGCGCCGGCAATGACCGCACCCGAACCAATCGTAAGTTTGCGCCCTTGAATGCGCGCGCCGCCGCCGATGGAGCCATCGATTTCGAGTTCACCCAGGAAAGCGAGCAGATCGCCGCCGATGTGGCCGTCGAGGCTCGCGTCACCGGCACCGACCGTGAGACTTCCGCCGATTTTGCCCTTGGGATCGAGAGTCAGATGGCCGCTCCAGTCGGTGACATTCTTACCGACGGTGCCCGCAATTGTGATTTCTTCGCTGGTGATACGGATATTGCCGTCGACGATCCCGTTGAATTCAAGCGATCGCGCGAGGCCGAGAATGTCGCCCTTCACGTGGCCGTTGACGACAACGTTCCGCGAGAAAACGAACAGATCGCCGTCCACATCGCCATCGATGATGGTGCGATCGGCAGTAACGAAGAGATCGTTCTTGATTTCCTGCCCGGCCGGCAATGTGTAACTGGGATCGCCACGACGCATCTCGCCGGCGGAGGCGGGACGAGGAAGCGCGAGCGCGCAGAGAGCTGCGCTCATCACGACGGCGAGCGCCGTCGCGCGGCGAAAGTGGCGGCGCAGCAGCCATATCGCAACGAGTCCCAAAGTTCCCATCGCCAGAAATTCCATCAGGCTTCGCATCGCGTCCCATCCTTTCCAGAATGCACCGCTGAAGAAAAGCATCGTCAGCAAATTTCCCTGCGTAAAGCCGGCTTGCGCCGCTTGCGTTTGCCACGGCTCGACAATCCCAGTCCAAACTGTGTAGGCGCCGCCCGCTCCGAGCCCAAGAGCAGTGAGCCATCCCCACGGTGCCGAGCCGCGCTCGGGAGCAGAGACCAGGCGCGCGGGAACGGATTCGTCTTCGGCGCCGAGCGATTGGCGGAGCCAGACACCTTCCGTCTCAAGCGCGTGCAGCAACTCGCGGCACTCTGCGCATGACGCAGCGTGCGCCCTCACATCTTGCGCATGAGCGGCATCGAGCTGGCCTTCGAGATAGAGAAGCACGTTCATCTCGTCGATATGATTCATGCCCTTCTCCCTGCCGCGGCGCCAAACTCGCTGGAGGCTCCGCTTCCGGCCAACACTTCGCGCAACTGGTGCCGCGCGCGGAGCAGCAGCACACCTACAAACGCACGGCGCACGCCGAGCGTTTCCGCAATTTCGTCGTAGCTCATATCCGAGTAATAGCGCAGGACGAGCGCCATGCGCGCGCGGTCCGGCAGCTTCGCAAGTCCTGTGCGAACTTCTTTCGTGCTGTGCTCGGCCTGCAAACGCTCGAGCTGGCCGGGATCGGGATGTTCGAGCGGCATCGTTTCGATGTCACCGGTTTCGAGATCCTGTCGAATGCGGCGGCGGCGGAGCAGGTCCCAACAGTGATTGCTCGCGACTTTGTAGAGCCAGGAGGTGAAGGGCCGCGAAGCGTCGTACGTGCCGAGTTTTTGCCGCACTTTCATGAAGATTTCCGTGGTCGCGTCCTCTGCGTCTTCCGGCGTGGGAAGCGCGCGCCGGCAGAAGCGGAACATCGCCGGAGCATAGCGGCGATAGAGCTCTCCCCAGGCCTCCGAGTCACCGCCCCGGACCTGTGCAAGCACCTCCGCTAATTCCGCGGCGCTCATCTCTCCGGTGATATTTCGCCTCTCCATGGAGTAATACGCAGCGAACCCTCGAAATATTACAGATGTATTGCAAATGGATGGGCTTGGCGCCGGTTGAAGGCGCGCTACGGCATCAGCCTAGCAAATACGCGGGGAGTTTTGGAATGCTTCAAAAATGGAAGCGGCTCGGTGGCCATTTCGGGCCCCGAGCCGCCTTGTTTCCTACAGTGGCCTCGAACCTTGGCTAGAACAGCAGCTTCAAGCCGAACTGAATGCTGCGCTGTCCTCCGCCGCCGAGTACGGGATTCCCCAAGCCGACGTCCGAAGTCGCCGTGATGGGATAGAACCCGAGACTGCGCCCATCGCCGCCGATACCGTTAAATCCGGCATCGGCAAAGAACGCCGGCATCAGCGGGTTCGCGAAGTTTGGATGGTTCGTCAGGTTGTAGAAGTCGGTTCGAAATTGCAGTTTGAACCGGTCATTGATTGAGGTCATCTTGCTGATCGCAAAGTCGAAGTTGCGATAGTTGGGACCCAGCAACGAGTTCCTCCCCATGTCGCCGAAGTGCCGGGTGCCAGGAACGCAAGAATCCGCGAAACCGTCGAAGGGTTCCTGCATCGTGCAGGGCGTGGCAAAGGAAGTCATCAGCAGATATTGCGAAGGGTTGCTTCGATTGTAGACGATTGGCCCTACAACATCCGGCCGATCGAAGAACTCGCCGCTACCGCTGTAGTCGTCTTCAAACGCATAGTTCAGATTGAATGGGTGGCCGGACATTATCGTTAATATGCCGCTGAGCGACCAGCCTTCCCCGAATTTTCCGATCTTCTCCCACTTGGGTATGTCATACGTGGACGACCAAACGAGTCGATTGCGAGCGTCAAAGTTGGAAGGTCCCTTGTTCCCGCCCGGATTCGTGCTGTCATTCGGCTGAGCCGCGTTGGGGACGAAGTCCTGGCCGTCGCTCGCGGTATCAATCGAATGCGACCACGTGTATGCAATTTGAGTGTTAAGGCCATGCCAATTTCGTTGCGAGAGTGACACCTGAAGCGAATTGTAATTGGACGTCGCTTCCGTCTCGAGTTGATTTACGTAGAAGGGCAGGTTCGGTGCAAGCGCACCGAGCGGAGTGGTGAAGCCCTGCACCGGAGCACCGGGACATTCCTCCGAGCCGCGTGCGTTTGGATCGTCCGTAGTGCCGCAGAACGTGTCGATCGCGGTGATTTGCGCCTGATTCGGCTGGTTTATGTCCCGGAAGCGAAATAGTTTTCTTCCCGCAGATCCAACGTAGCCAACCTGCAAGACAGTATTGCGGAAAATCTCCTGCTGGAGATTCAAGTTGTAGTTGTAAACGTAAGGCGTGCGAAGGTTTCGTGCAACGCTGAATGCATCGGTCGTGGAGTTTCCTTCGCCGGGAGCAACCCCGGTAAAAATGGGTACGCCTGGCTGCAAGGTAGGGGTGTTGAGCGCCGTCGTAATGAAGACGGGATTCGGCCCGATCGCGTTATATGCCGGGCCCGTGTTAAATGTGTTCTCGGCGAGTTGGCCGGTGAAGAAATCCTGCGAAAAACCGTCATAGAAAATGCCAACGCCTGCTCGGACTACGGTCTTTCCCTTCCCGAACACATCCCACGCTACGCTTGCACGCGGGCTGAAGTTATTGAAGTCCTTCGGGTACAGCTGACTTTTCAGAACCAGGCCGACGTTTGGATCGTAAATGCTGAACTGCCCGTTATCGCCAATGACTCCAAAATAATCCCAGCGAAGGCCGAGGTTCACAGTGATCTGGCTCGTCACGCGGTAGCTGTCCTGAATGTACAGCGCTTCCGAGTTTTGAGATGTGTTTCGCGATGTGTTGCCCGCCACGAGCGTGCCGCCGCTCAAGTCTCCGGTAAGAAAGTCCGCGAGGCCGCCTGAAAATTTCAGAGTGCCACGTTCGTTCAAATCATTGAAGGAATCAACTGTTGTTCGACGAAACTCGAACCCAACCTTGATTGCGTGGCGATTCAGCGTCCATGTGAAATTGTCGAAGGCCTGCCAGTTGCTGTCCACGCGATTACGAGGGTTGGCAAAGGCAGAGGAGCCAAGCGAAGCCAGTCCGCCAACCTTAATTGTGGGTAGCCCAAAATCACGGGGGTCGGTTATACCTGTGTTCATTTCCAGCGTGTCATTCGGATTTCCAAAGATTCCGGCATCTTGAGGGAAAAAACCATTGCGGTAACGGTTCCAACCAAATCGAGCCTCATTGGTCTTGTCACCTGATATGTTCTTAATCCAGCTCACCGACACGAGTTGTGTGCGGATAGGCGCATCGGTATTGGTGTTGGGAAGATTGTTTCCTCCTCCTACGCCGAGCGGGAAACTCTGATGGCTGTTGCCGAAGAAATATCGCCCTGAAATCTGGTTGGACTGATTCAGGTTGTAATCGATCTTTGCGATCACGCTGTCCAGGTTGTTGCTCGCCGGGCCGCCAATCTGGGACGTGGTGGGCCACACATTTTGCCCGCCCGAGCATCCGCCCGTGCTTGCGCACCGATCGAAGAGGTTCTTGATTACAGGATTGATTACTCCCGGCGCTTGCCCGTCGATACAAGCGATAACCGTGGTGGTGCAAACGGCTGGATTGCCGCCGATGCTTTGAATCGCTTGCGCGTAGTCATTGGGATCATTCTCCACACCATCGTTGAGGGTAGGAACTGAATTGATCGACGTGATCGCCATGCCTTCCCGTTGGCCTTCGTAGGAGAGATAGAAAAATGCTTTATCCTTCACAATTGGTCCGCCGACTGCCCCTCCAAACTGATTGTTGCGGAATGCATCTTTCGGCTGGTCGGTCGTGTTGAAATAATTTCTCGAATTCAAAACGGCGTTGCGAAAATCCTCGAAGACTGCGCCGTGGAGAGTGTTCGTTCCACTCCTCGTCACGATATTTACGACAGCGCCGGAATTACGTCCGTACTCGGCCTGAAAGTTAGACTGAACACTCAATTCGGAGATGGAGTCTTCGGGAAGAATCGTCCCGGGTACGCCAAACACGCCGCCTTGATTGATCGCCGGAAGGTTGCGATAGCCATCATTCATGTCCGTACCGTCCAGCAAGTAATTGTTCGAGCGGCCTCGGCTCCCATTCGCGCTGAACAGGCCATACGACCCGGGAGAATCGCCGCCGCCGTTCGGCTCGCCGACGGCACCGGGAACCATGATGAGCAGTTTGGTATAGTCGCGGCCATTGATCGGCAGGCTTTCGATCTGATGGCTTTCGATCGTTCCACCGAGAGTGTCAGAGGTGGTATCAACCTGAGGGAGGGTTTCTCCTTCTACGACCACCTGTTGGTTAATCTGTCCGGGTTTCAGTGAAACATCGATGCGCCGTTCGGAAGCAATGTCGACCGTCACCCCGGTGGTAACTGTTTTCTGAAATCCGGCCATTTCGATAGTCACCGTATAAGTGCCAATAGCGAGCTCGGGGACTAAAAAACTGCCGTCGGCGTTCGTATCGGTTATGCGCTCGATACCTGTGTCGACATTTCGGACTGTGACCTTGGCGTGGAGGATTGCGGCGCCGCTCGAGTCGGTCACTGTGCCGAGAATGGTTCCGCGGAAGGTTTGCGCTGAAGCGGACGTGACGCTCAGCGCGAGCAGCAAAAGTGCAAAACAAATAAAGAGAGAGCGCACACCTTTACCAGTCAGATTGCTCATGGCTTTTTCCTCCGAGAATTCGCAACAAACACAGGATTCAGGCGCAAGATTGCGGCAGGCGGACTTCGGTGCGCGATTGTCGGTCCCTCAGTCACAGCTCAACCCCCAACCACCCGAAAAAGCTATGCAATAGCTATAAGCGCCGAACGGTCGGAGAGTCAAGCCAACTTTATTGATTGTGCGTCATCGCGATGCGGAAGATCCGGCGACGGAATCGACACGACGAAATCTCTTCCCTGAATTCGGTTACCGAAATCGCTGCGAACCGTCTGCTATACTCGCTTGCTCGTACTGTGCGATTCGATGAGCGCGATTTGACCGTCGCGAATCGCTCAAGCCCAGGACGTTCCGAAACGTGATGCCTGCCGAAAATCCAAAACGACTCTTTTTGATTGATGCGATGGGCTACATCTTTCGCGCCTTCTATGCGCCCATGCCGATGCGCCTGCGGAACGCGGCAGGTGTTCCCACGAACGTTCCGTATGTTTTCGCGAACATGATTCGCAAGCTTCTGAAAGATTGGAAGCCGGACTATCTCGGCGTGGTCTTCGACGTTTCCGCGCCGACTTTCCGCGACAAGCTTTTCGCCGATTACAAGGCGCAGCGCCAGCCGATGCCGGAGGAACTCGCGCTGCAACTCCCGTTCGTACGCAGATACTGCGAAGCGATGCGCCTGCCAATGCTCCAATATCCCGGCTACGAAGCAGACGATGTGATCGGCACACTCGCGAAACAAGCTGAGAAGGAAGACATCGACGTTTATATCGTCACGAGCGACAAGGATTTGATGCAGCTTGTAGGCGGGCGCGTCTTGATGCTCAATCCTGCGAAAGGCGACTTGCTCATCGACGCGAAAAAAGTGGAAGAGCTGATGGGCGTGCCGCCGAGCCAGGTTCCCGACGTGATGGCGCTCATGGGCGATTCGATCGACAACATTCCTGGCGCGCGTGATCCGAATGACAAGCCGCCCCCGGGTGAGCGGCGCAAAGCCGGAATAGGCGAAGTAGGCGCGCGGCAGCTGATCCAGCAGTACGGCAGCGCCGAAGAAACGCTGAAGCATGCGAGCGAAGTGAAACGCGCGAACTATCGCGAGGCTCTGGAGAAGTGCGCGAAGTTCGTGATGCTAAGCAAACAGCTCGCGACGATTCCCACCGACGCGCCTGTGCCTCTCGTCCTAGATGAACTGAAAATGCCGCAGCCCGATCTGAACGCCTTGCGCGAACTTTTTGGCGAGTTGGGATTCACGTCGCTACTGCGCGAATTTGCGCCTGTCGGCGACGAACGCAAAACCGACTACTCCGCGCTCGATTCACATCTCGCTCTTGGAAAATTCGTTGGCGCAATTCCTCGAGGGCATGAGGCGGCCGTCTGGCTCAAGCTCGACGCCGAGGAACCTGACGACGAAGGATTTGGCACGCAGGTTCTTGAGGTCGAAGTTTCGAGCAAGCATGGAATGGCTCGCACCGCTGCGAATGACGTGCAAAACAAGGCGCTCGGCGCGATGAAGGAATGGCTCGCGGACGCGAAGCGGCCGAAGATCGTTCACGATCCGAAGCTTTTCCGCTTGCTTGCCGCGCCGGATTCGAAGGATGACGATGGTTCTGTGGCCGGGATTCGTCACGCGACTATGTTGTATTCGTATTTGCTACGGCCCACGACGGCGAATCACGCGTTTGCGGAAGTAGTTCTGCGACATTTGAATTTCACGCTTTCCGGCGCTCCGGGCGAGCGCGCCGATTTTCTGATGCGCCTCGCACCGCTGCTTCGCGCCGAAGTTGAAAAACAGGGCTTGCTGCATCTCTACGAGAAAATTGACCTGCCGCTCGCGCCGGTCCTCGCGCGAATGGAGGCGGCGGGCGTTCGAGTGGACTCGAAAGAACTCGACCGCATCTCGACGAAGATGCAGCAGGAAATCAGCGCGCTCGAGAAAAGCATCTACGAGCTTGCCGGATTTGAATTCAAGATCAATTCGCCGCAACAGCTGGCGGAGGTTCTCTTCGACCGGCTGAACCTGCAGCCACCACGCAAATCGCGCGGCAAAGCGCGTTCGACGGCGGTAGACGTGCTCGACGAACTCGCGCTCGTTCACGAAATGCCGAAGAAGGTGCTGCAGTATCGCGAGCTGACCAAACTGAAGTCGACGTATGCGGATGTGCTGCCGCGATTGATTCATCCGCTTTCGGGCCGATTGCACACGCGATTCGATCAGACGGGAACGGCGACGGGTCGGCTGAGCTCGTCCAATCCAAACCTGCAGAATATTCCGGTACGAACGGAACTGGGCCGCGAGATTCGCGCTGCGTTCGTGGCGTCTCCAGGGAATTTGCTGCTGTCAGCGGATTATTCGCAGATTGAGCTGCGCATTCTGGCGCATCTTTCGAAGGATTCGATTCTGGTGGAAGCATTCCGCCGCGGCGAAGATATTCACTCGCGTACGGCGCAGGAAGTCTTTGATGTGGCGCCGTTCGCGCAGACACGCGAGCACCGGCGCGTCGCAAAAGTGATCAATTTCGGCGTGATTTATGGCTTGTCCGCGTTTGGTCTCGCGCAGCAGCTCGATATCGATACAAAAGAAGCCGCGAAATTTATCGCCGCATATTTCGAGCGCTACAGCGGCGTAAAAGAATATCTCGACCGGCAGATTGCCGAAACACGGAAAACCGGCCACACAAAGACGCTGTTCGGCCGCGTCCGCGAAATTCCGGAGATCAATTCGCCCCAACCGAACATGCGGAATTTCGCCGAGCGCACCGCTATGAACACGCCGATGCAGGGCGCCGCTGCGGATCTGATCAAGCTTGCGATGATCGAACTTCATAAGCGTCTTGAGGATGGCTTCAAATCGCAGATGATTCTACAAGTCCACGATGAGCTTCTTTTCGAAGGTCCCGAAAAGGAAATCCCTCGTCTGCAAAAACTGGTGAAAGAAGTGATGGAAGGCGTTCACGAACTAAGCGTCCCAGTCGTTGCTGAGACTAAGGTAGGTCCTAACTGGCGCGACATGAAATAGCCGTGGGTACAGTACGTGCTGTACTGTCGGGCGACGCTTGATATGGTAAATTTCGCGCATAGAACCACGATAGAACCGAGAGGTGAAATATGGCGGATCATCCTGAAGGCTTTCTAAGGCTCGTGAAAGAAGCAAAAACGCGCATCAAGGAAGAAGACTTTCGCGACATCAAGAAGAAGCTCGATGCCGGCGAAAAAATGATTGTCGTAGATACGCGCGAAGACAACGAATGGGCTCGCGGTCACATTCCGAATGCGGTGCATCTGGGAAAAGGCGTGATCGAGCGAGACATCGAAAAAGCCATCCCCGACAAGGAAGCAATCGTGGTGTTGTATTGTGGCGGCGGTTATCGCTCCGCCCTTGCGGCTGACAATCTGCAGAAGATGGGTTACCGCAACGTGATCTCGATGGATGGCGGCTGGCGCGGCTGGACCGAAGCGGGGTTTCCTACGATCCGCGACTAATTCTACCGAGTCGCGAAAAGTCAAAACAGAAAACTGGCTGGGGCGGTTGGACTCGAACCAACACCGTCCTCATTAACAGTGAGGTGTCCTACCAATTGGACCACGCCCCAACCGCTGCGCTCCAATTCTAACCGCACCACGCCAGGAAGCGAAGCGGCAGGACTAAGTTGTTTTTGGTCTTGCGATTTTTGCAATCACAAGCCCTGCAATCAGCCACGTTATCATCGAGTCGACAAGGCTCACGGCTGTGTAAGCACCGGAAAATCCCCACCAATTCCAATTCGGCAGATCGATGATCACGCTGGCCGAAAGACCCACGATCGCGAGAAACGCGACGCTTCGCGCGTAGCTTAGCCCGCTTGTTTGTTGCAGCAACCACGTCAGCAGGAATGCAGCGGCCATGAGGCTCAGCAGCTGGACAATCAAGCCACGCGTGAAGGACCCAAATCCTCCGCGACGCACGGTCGCGAACATGATCGGACCCTTCTGCATTTTCTCCATCGTCGCGGCTTGCACCGCCTTCTTTTGATCCGGCGCCATGCCATCGGTCGAGGGGCCGGCGGGCAGGAGGTACGTTCCATCTACCGCTGCGTGCGATGCAATCACGGCGGAGACTTCGTCTTCATTCTGAAAGCGAACCAACGTCTTCTCGTGCCAGCCGATCATTTCCCAGGAAATCGAACTCCACACAAACGCAACCAGACCACCGAGGATCGTTCCGAGCACCAAAGATTTCATGACTCTCCTCCTTTTGAGCTATTGATGCTGGCTAACGCTGAGCACATTTCCGTCCGGATCCTTGAACCATGCGACGCGATCTCCCGAGGGCGCAGTCCAAATGCCCAATTCCTGATCTTGCACGAACGGATATTTCTCAAACACTACGCCGCGCTCCGTGAGCCAGCGCACGATCGATTCGATATCCTGCACTTGCCATCCGAGAATCGTGTATGGCGCCGGCGCGAAATTTCCGGCTTTCGCGATTCGAATCATCGAGTCGCCGGCTTTTACGACGAGCGCGTACTCGTCGTCACTCACAAATTGAAATCCAAGTTTGCCCTCGTAGAATTCTCTCGCTTTTTTTGAGTCCTTCGTCGGAACGAAGCCCATCATCTTGCTCTTTGCCAGCATTTTTGCCTCTCGCAGAGCCCAATCTTAGAGTTTGAGTTGCGCTGGCGGCAGGTTACAACAGCACGAGCGCGTACATCCACATGTAATGGAGCGAGCTCGAGACTACGCAAAATCTTGTTATCGGCCGATATGAAAGTCGAGGCCGGAGTCTCGCTCAATGAATCAACCAACGGCGGATGAAACCGCCAGGAATCCCACGCAGTACAACGTCCGAGCGATCGCCAAGATGGAGGAAGAAGCTCTCGGCCGCCGTACGAGTGCGGAGCGAGCCAGCGACGAAATTGTAAAGTCGATCGGAAGCACGCCATTCCTGTTGCTGCACGTCCTGCTGGTTGCGATTTGGAGTACCGTAAACCTGAGTCTGATCCCCGGCGTTAGTGCGTTCGATCCGTTTCCATTCGGAATTCTGGCGCTATTGCTTGCTGCGGAGAGCGTTTTCCTTACCATTTTCGTGCTGATCAGCCAGAACCGGATGGCTCGCGAAGCGCAACGGCGCTCGCATCTCGACCTGCAAGTCGGCATGCTTGCCGAGCAGGAACTCACCGTGATGATCCAGATGCTTCACAAACTCTGCGAGCACGCTGGCGTCGACGTGAAGTCTTCCAGCCAACAAGTAGCGGGATTCAGTGCCACCACGGACGTGCATAAGCTCGCGAGCGAGCTGAAGGACAAGCTGCCGGAGCAGTAGCGATCGCACGCTGGCGCAAGCGATCTGTCCGAGATTCGATGAATCTTTATTCCTTTCCGCGCGATCAAAATACGCGAGGAGACTCACGTGGCGAATCAAACTGCAAAGATTGTCCGTTTCCATGCTGTAGGTGGTCCAGAGGTATTGAAAATACAAGACGAGCCAATCCCCGAGCCGGGCAAGGGTGAAGTTCGGCTGAGAGTTAAGGCAATTGGGCTGAACCGGGCGGAAGTGATGTTTCGCAGTGGCCTGTATCTGGAGACCGCTGTCCTGCCTTCAAAGCTTGGCTACGAAGCGGCGGGTGTAGTGGAGGCGGTGGGGCCCGATGTGGACAAGAGCTGGATTGGAAAAAAAGCCAGCACCGTTCCGGCGTTCGTGATGACGAGCTACGGCGTGTACGGGGAAGTGGCAATCGTTCCGGTGGCCGCGCTTGCGCTTTATCCGGGGAAGCTCACACCAGAAGAGGGAACATCCATCTGGATGCAGTATCTGACGGCCTACGGAGCGCTGATCCAGTATGCCCACATTACAAAAGGCGACTTCGTCATAATCACGGCCGCGAGCAGCAGCGTGGGAATTGCCGCGATCGAAATGGCGAAAGCGGAAGGCGCAATCAGCATTGCGACGACGCGGACATCCAAGAAGAAAGCCGTCCTGACGGAAGTCGGTGCGACGCACGTGATTGCAACCGGTGAAGAAGACTTCGTTGCGCGCGTAAATCAAATCACGGGCGGCAAAGGGGCGCGCGTCATCTTCGATCCCATCGGAGGAAAAGGTATTGAGCTGCTGGCGCAAGCCGCCGCTCCCGGCGGAACGATCTTCGAATACGGAGCGCTCGCGCCGGAGCCCACTCCGTTCCCATTGTTTCTGGCCTTGAGCAAAGGGCTGTCCGTCCGTGGGTACACGCTCCGGGAAGTATTTGCGGATCCCAAACGGAAAGCCACGGCTGAGAAATACGTTTTCGATCAGATCGAGGCTGGTAAATTCAAGCCGCGCATCGATCGCGTGTTTCCGTTGGCGAAGATCGTCGAAGCGCACCGCTATATGGAATCAAACGAGCAGATTGGCAAGATTGTTGTCACGGTCTAGCAGGGATACTCGCCGGATCGCAAACAGTAGACGTCTTGGTGGGTCGTTGTCTGGGAGAGGCGAGGCCGTAGAAAGAAGACACCTCCGCCACCGATATCAGAGGGGTAGGAAGGGGAAGCGGCGGTAGGTGGCCGGGGGAAGGAAGCCGGCCCAGCCCTCAATCCCCGAAGGGATTCTCGGCTTTCCTCCCCCTGACCCTGATACATATCGCACGCAGGAAACCAAACTAACGACCTGAAAACAAACGGCTTCAGAATCACCTGATGCGTAAAAAATCCAAGCCCCCCGGTAAAATATCCGGAGGAAAAATATTAGAACGCGTTTCGCCCACTTTCGCCTGCGAATTCTCACGCTGAATTCTTGACCGCGCTTGACACGCTTGCTATGTTTAAAGATTAGCTTGGGCGCAATTTGCCCACTGTGCATTGCTCCCGTCTGTAGGAGGGAGGATCAACCGGTTACCGACATCCCATGGGTCTAAAGAAAATCGTCATTCGCGGCGCGCGGCAGCACAATCTGAAGAACATCAGCCTTGAGATTCCCCGAAATTCGCTAACGGTCATTACAGGGCTCTCCGGTTCGGGTAAGTCCTCGCTCGCGTTTGACACTCTGTACGCCGAAGGCCAACGCCGCTACGTGGAATCGCTATCCGCCTATGCGCGGCAATTCCTCGACCAGATGGAACGTCCGGATGTGGATTCGATTGAGGGCCTTTCGCCTTCGATTGCGATCGAGCAGAAAACCACGACGCGATCTCCGCGTTCGACCGTCGGCACGATTACAGAAATTTACGACTACCTGCGTGTTGTATACAGCGCGATCGGCTCTCCGCATTGCCCGAAGTGCGGCCTGCCCATCACGCGGCAATCCACCGAGCAGATCGTCCAGTCCGTTCTTGCTCTCAAGCCGGAAGACCGAATCATGGTTCTCGCGCCGGTGGTTCGCGGGCGCAAAGGCGAGTACAAGAAGGAATTTGAGAAATATGCGAAGGAAGGTTATGTCCGCGCGCGCGTGGATGGAGAGCTCGTGAACCTCGACGAGCCCATTCCTCTCGACCGGCGCAAGAATCATACGATCGAAGTGGTCGTTGACCGCCTGCTTTTGAAGAACGGAATCGCGCAGCGCCTCGAGCAATCGGTAGAAACGGCGCTGAAACTCACCGGCGGTTTGGTCACAATTTCAGTGGTTGGCGGCGAAGAGCACGTCTATTCGGAAAAGCTTGCGTGTCCGGATTGCGGAATTTCCGTGCCGCAGCTCGAGCCGCGTTCGTTCAGTTTCAATTCGCCTTACGGCGCGTGTCCTGAATGCCACGGCCTTGGGTTCGAAATATGATTTCGACCCGTCCAAAGTAATTGTCGATTGGTCGAAGCCGCTCTTCGAAGGAGGGCTCGGACCAGGGTCCGGATCCACATTTGTGCAGCGCACGATGAAGCTCGCTGCCGCTGCGCATGGGTTCGATCTCGATACGCCATTCGAAAAATTTCCGCGCAAGGTTCAGAATCTGATCCTCCACGGCAATCCTTCCGACGGAACGGGCGTGAAAGGACTCAATTTCCAGGGCGTGCTGACGCATCTCGAAAAGAGTCTCGACGAATCGAACTCAGATACCTACCGAGAATGGCTGACGCAGTACATGTCACCTGCGCCGTGCGCGGCGTGCAACGAACGGCGTCTGCGCCCGGAAAGCCTCGCCGTGAGGATTGCGGGACTCTCGATTGCGGATTTCACCGGGCTGTCGCTTACGGATGCTCGCGCTGCCGTCGACAAAATTCGCGGCCATATCTCCTTGCGCCAGCGAAAGATTGCCGGTCGTCCGCTGGCGGAAATCGCCGAGCGCCTGGATTTCTTGCTCGCTGTGGGCCTCAGCTATCTCACGCTCGACCGTTCGGCCGCCACATTGTCCGGCGGAGAAGCGCAGCGCATTCGGCTTGCTACGCAAATCGGCTCGCGCCTTCGCGGTGTTCTGTACGTGCTCGATGAGCCTTCGATCGGTTTGCACGCTCGCGACAATGGACGGCTGCTTAGCACGCTTGAAACTCTGCGCGACCTCGGCAACACAGTGCTCGTTGTCGAACACGATGAAGAGACGATTCGCCGCGCGAATTATGTGGTCGATCTCGGCCCGGGCGCTGGAAGCGCCGGCGGATATCTCGTCGCCGCCGGAGCACCGGAGGAAATTGCCGCGAATCCCGCTTCGCTCACGGGCCAGTATCTTTCGGGTCACGCAAGAATTTCTGTGCCTGACCATCGTCGCGCCGCCAACGGTAAAGCGATCACGATCCTGGGTGCGCACGGGCACAACCTGAAAAATATCGACGTCACGTTTCCGCTCGGCTTGCTCACCGTTGTCACCGGCGTATCCGGCTCAGGCAAATCGACGCTGATTAACGACATCCTGTATCGCGCGCTTGCCGCCAAACTCTATCGTTCAATGGAAAAGCCCGGCGCGCATCGCTCGATCACGGGTATCGAGCACATCGACAAGGTAGTTCAAATCGATCAAGCCCCGATCGGCCGCACGCCGCGGTCGAATCCCGCCACCTACACGGGCGTATTCGCGCCGATTCGCGAACTCTACGCCATGCTTCCGGAATCGCGCGAACGCGGTTATCGCCCCGGACGTTTCAGCTTCAACGTGAAAGGCGGCCGCTGCGAAGCGTGCCAGGGCGACGGCCAGCGCCGCATCGAAATGAATTTTCTGCCCGATGTTTACGTCACGTGTGAAGTGTGCCGCGGCAAGCGCTACAACGCGGAAACGCTTTCCGTCCGATACAAGGGGCTGACGATTTCCGACCTGCTGGACTTGCCCATCGAAGAAGCATTGAAGGCGCTCGAAAATATTCCTGCGATTCAGCAGAAGCTGCAAACGCTCGTCGACGTTGGTCTGGGTTACATTCAGCTGGGCCAGTCTGCCACCACGCTATCCGGCGGCGAAGCGCAGCGCACCAAACTGGCCCGCGAACTTTCGCGCCGCCAGACGGGCCGCACGCTGTATATTCTCGACGAGCCTACGACGGGCCTGCACTTCGACGACGTAAAAAAACTTCTCGACGTGCTCAATCGTCTCGTTTCGCTCGGCAACACCGTGCTGATCATCGAGCATCATCTCGACGTGATCAAACAAGCGGACTGGATCATCGATCTCGGTCCTGAAGGCGGCGATGACGGCGGGCGAATCGTCGCGCAGGGCACGCCGGAGCAAGTGGCGCGCGTGAAAAAATCATTCACCGGCCAGATTCTGGCTCGCGCCCTGCACGCAGCCGCAGATGGGAATGGAAACGGCGCTGAACCGGGTGGCGCAGTCCACGCCAGCTCAATTCAAAGTTCGCACGTCTGAAAACGAATAATAATGATTCCTGACGATCAAGACCCGCTCCTGCCGGATCACTTTTCGGTCGCACCCCCGACGCATTCTGGTGCGCCGGAAGCGGAATTACTTCAGGATCAGCTGGCACCGGTACCGGGCGAAATCTCAGCGCCGTTGTACAGCCAGTTTCCCGAAGACCTGCGCGGCCCGTGGAACTGGATCGATTTGCTCCTTCTTGTGCTGATCACGTTCGCCGGAACATTTGTCATCAGTATTATTCTCGTCGGAGGATTTGCTGCGTTTGGGTTGACGCCCTCCGTGCTGCAAAAATCCGCGAACGATAAGAGCCTGTTCCTGATCATCAACCAAACGCTGCTCTCACTCGGCCTGCTTGCCTATCTCGCAGCGCAAATGCGTGTCCGCTTTCAATCGCCGTTCTGGCGAACGATCGGGTGGCGCCCGCTGGACACGGGAACGATTCCGCGACGCGTGGTGTATCTCAGCTTGATTCTCGGCGGCTTCGCGCTTTCCCTGCTGATTCAAATCGCTTCGGCCGCGCTTCAAAACAAAGCCAAGATGCCGATCGAGACATTTTTTCAGGATCGCCGAAGCGCGTTTCTGCTGATGCTGATGGGTGTCCTGGTCGCGCCGCTCGTGGAAGAAACAATTTTCCGCGGATATATTTATCCGGTCGTCGCGCGAAGTTTTGGAATCCGCGCCGGCATTGTAATCACGGGACGATGTTCGGCCTTCTCCACGCGCCGCAACTGTGGGGAGGGTGGGGCCAGATCGCGCTTCTAATCGTCGTTGGCATCGTCTTCACAGCGGCGCGAGCGATTTCGCAAACAGTCGTCGCAAGCTACTTGCTCCACGTCAGCTACAATTCGTTCCTGTTTATCGCATTTCTCGTCGCATCGCACGGCCTACGACACCTTCCCGTTGGCCCAACATAGGCTTAGCGCTTTTGTAGCGCCGGGCTTCAGACCGGCAGGTGTTGACGTAGTTGTAGGTTCGCGCAGAATAAGCAATCCCGGAATCAGTTAGAATAGAATTTGCGACGCGGCATCACGTTGCGTCCATCACAGCAAGGAAAGAAGAACTTGCACACCGTCGAACCGATCCGCTGGACGCCCGAAGGCGTCGTAATCCTCGACCAGCTTCGTCTGCCCGGCGAAGTTGTCTACCACACCTACACGGACTATCGCGACGTCGCGAAAGCGATCAAGGACATGATCATCCGTGGCGCGCCCGCGATTGGCGTGGCCGCAGCGATGGGAGCAGCGCTGGGCGTCGAGCGGTCGCAGGCAAAATCGCTGCCGGATCTGCGCGCTGAATTCGCGACGATCTGCGACACACTCGCGCGGACGCGCCCCACCGCCGTGGATTTGTTCTGGGCGATCAATCGTTTCAAATTGCGATTTGAAGAGTTAGCAGCAGCCGCTGCCAGCAACGGAAGCGGCGGCCTCGCAACCCTACGCGCTGCACTCGTTGAAGAAGCGCAGAAGGTGCACGAAGAGCGCCGCGAAGCGGATCGCCGCATCGGAAAATTTGGCGCGGAACTTCTGGGCAAATCCGGCCGCGTGATGACGCAATGCAACGCAGGAGCCCTCGCCACTGCCGGAATTGGAACCGCGCTCGGCGTCGTTCGAATGGCTGTCGAAGGCGGCTACCGCATCGAAGTGCTGGTGCCCGAAACGCGGCCGTACCTACAAGGTGCGCGCCTCACCGCCTGGGAATTGCAGCAGGACCGCATCCCGCTTACGCTCATCACTGACAACATGGTGGGACATTTTCTGAAAACTGGCGGTGTGAACGCCGTTGTAGTCGGCGCCGATCGGATCGCGAGCAATGGTGACACGGCGAACAAGATCGGAACGTACGGCATCGCCGTCCTCGCCCGCGAAAACAGTGTCCCGTTTTACGTGGCCGCGCCGATCTCCACGCTCGATATGTCGCTCGCGTCTGGCGAAGAAATTCCGATCGAGGAGCGCTCCTCGCAGGAAGTCACGCATTTAGCAGGCATTCAGATCTCGCCGAACGACGTGCAAGCCGCGCACCCGGCATTCGACGTAACGCCAGCGCGCTACATCACAGCCATCATCACCGAGCGAGGCGTAGCCCGTGCTCCATTCGAAGAATCGCTGAAAGGGTTAATTGAGACGTAGGAAGGGCGCTGCAAGGCGCGTCCGTTCGGTTTCAAGGCCGCTGAGGCCACCACAGGACCATCAACGCAATTCCGACAATATAGAATGGAAGCGATACCCTCGATGAGGCTCCAAGAAACCGAAGGGTGAAACCAAATAGAACTACGCCTTCGAGTAGCACTGCGGTCAAGATCCCGCCTGTTCTCCATCGCTGAAGCGCCGTAGGATTGACCGGTTTCAATTGCAAAGCTTCGAGAGCAGGTTGAATTTTTGTTTTCCGGAAGAACACAGCCAACCCGACGAGCGCGAAACTAACGATCCCAAATGATTCCGGAATCGTGCTGTTGAGATCTCTGAGTTCGTGAGGGATCACCTTTTCCGCGATGTACACGTAAAGAACCATCGCGAAGAACATGGCGCCGTGGATCGTTCGAAGAGTTCTTAGTGTTTCGTCAATCGTAGCGGCGGGGCGCGCCATTCTGCCTCCTCTCGAGTGCGTTGGCGATTCTGCGTCGAGGTTTGAAACATGGCAAGCGCGCAAAAACGGAAACTTCGAAGGTGACTAAAACGAGGTAAGTTCAGCAGCCATCAACTGATTGCGTTCCATCCGCTGAGCCAGCGCCACGGTCGCATAACGCGTGCAAAGCGCCATTTCGCGCTGTGCCCAACCGGACGCCGGGGGAAGAATTGTGTCCCCCACTGAAGCCAGGAACTGCAAGAAACCGTGGTAGATGCTGACGGTGCGAAGATTGCCGTCGGAACTGGCTCCAAGCTCAGGTAGCAGCCGTTCATAGGTCGATGCGTCTTGGAAGCTATTCAATTCAATGTACTTAGCTCGATTCTCGGGCAGTTCGGCGGTCGCGATGCTCAAGAACGCAGCGCGCCACGTAAACGCCGCGAACTGCATCAGCGCCGCCATTGAGATCACGAGAATGAAAGCCGAAGTAAGCATGTCTTTTGACCATCCCCATTTTGGCGCCTACCATCGCCGCGAGCAATGGAACGACGGTACTATTCATCCCATCAGAAACCCCAACAAAACAGCACCGAAATAAACCCGGTGTCCACACGGTGTCCAAACCACGCCAAAAACGCGCCACCGAGCGCGCCGGTCTGGCGCCCGGTGAGCCCTACTGCAGAAAGATCGTGCCATCAACTCCCGTTTGAATTTCGCTTCGTAACGTGCGAGGGTTGATTCAGCTACAAGGTGCGTATAAAACGGTTTGGCCGGACGAGGACCGAATCCTAACTTAGAGGTCAAAACCGTTCGAGCGCAGCAAAAGGATCGCTCAATGCCGAATCCTGAAAACCAACCAAATCTTGGACGCGGAAGGCGTGCCGCCCAGATCGCGGTGTTTACGGCGCTTCTTCTTGGGCTCTGCATCGCTTCCGCATGGCGCTCATCTGCAAAGTCGCCCGAAACTCCCGACGAGGACCAAATTCGCGCCCTGCTCGTGGAGCAAACTGCCGCTTGGAATCGTGGCGACATAGATGGCTTTATGGCTGGATATTGGAAATCTGACGAAACAGAGTTCGTCAGCGCCGAAGGAATATCGCGCGGCTGGCAAGCGTTGCTCGATCGTTATGAGCGCAGCTATCCGGATCGCAAAGCGATGGGAATTCTCTCGTTTGCGAATCTGGAAATCCGCGTGGAATGTCCAAACTCGGCGTATGCCATTGGCGAATATCATCTGCGGCGCGAGAAAGACAATCCCGCCGGTATCTTTACTCTAAACTTGCGCAAATTTCCGGAAGGCTGGCGCGTCGTCGTCGACCACACCACAGGGTTTGCCACGCCGAAACCGGATTCGAAATAACAACCGCAAAGCGCAAGCGCGAGGCGGAAATTCACGAGATAATGGCCGCAGCGGACACGAATCCAGTTTGTCGCGACGAAGGGAGCAATTAATTTGCGCGCAGTCATAACGGGCGGGGCGGGTTTTCTCGGTTCGCATCTCTGCGAGCTGATTCTCGGGAAGGGCTGGGAAGTTCTCTGCATGGACAACCTGGTCACTGGCGCGGATTCGAATATTTCGCATCTGCTGCCGGATCCAAAATTCCGTTTCGCGCGCCAGGATGTTTCGCGCTACATCGACGTCGCTGGTCCCGTCGATGCGGTGCTGCATTTCGCCTCTCCCGCAAGCCCCCCCGACTACTTGAAGATGCCGATCCAAACGATGAAAGTCGGCGCGCTTGGCACGCACAACGCGCTCGGACTGGCGCTCGCAAAGAAAGCTAAATTTTTATTGGCGTCAACGTCCGAGTGCTATGGCGATCCGGAAGTGAGTCCGCAGCCAGAGACCTACTGGGGAAGGGTAAATCCGATCGGACCGCGCGGCGTTTATGACGAATCGAAGCGCTTCGCTGAAGCGTTGACGATGGCCTACCACCGTTATCATGGCGTGGACACACGCATCGTTCGCATCTTCAATACGTATGGCCCGCGCATGCGCCTGAACGACGGGCGCGCTCTGCCGAATTTTTTGTACCAGGCGTTGACCGGCGAGCCCATCACCGTGTATGGCGACGGAAAGCAGACGCGGAGTTTCTGTTTCGTTTCTGATTTGCTGGATGGGATTTACCGGTTGCTCGAGTCAGACGAGCACGACCCCGTGAACATCGGCAATCCGCACGAAATCACGATTCTCGAATTTGCGGAACGTGTACGCTCACTGGTTGGGTCGAAGAAGCCGATTGTGTTTCGTCCACTGCCGCAGGATGATCCCAAGCAGCGCTGCCCGGATATTGCGAAGGCCCGTCGTATTCTGAAATGGGAACCGAAGATCAATCTCGAAGAAGGGCTCAAGCGAACCTACGAATATTTTCGGGACAAGGTCGCCGAGCCCGCGCGGTAGCGCCATGCGGGGCGCCATCCAAATTTCAATCCGGCCGGCCCACCGAATAGTATTCGAAGCCCAGCGATTTCATCTCAGCCGCGGGAAGCAGATTGCGGGCGTCCACAATCAGAGGCCGCGTCATCGAGTCGCGAATGCGCGCCCAGTCAAGGTCGCGAAATGGGGCCCACTCGGTTGCGATGACCAGCGCTTCTGTGTCTTGCGCAGCGTCGTAGGCTGAAGCCGGCATGTGGATGTTGGGCAGGAGCGGCCGTGCTTTCTCCATCGCCTCCGGATCGTATGCGCGAACATGCGCGCCCTCGGTATCCAATATCCGGATCAAATCGATGGAAGGCGAGAAACGAATGTCGTCCGTATTGGCTTTAAACGCGAGGCCCAGCACGGCGATTTGCTTTCCTTTGATCACCCAAAGGGCACGACGAATTTTCTCGACGGTATGACCCACGCGCTTGTGGTTGATCTTTTCCACTTCCTTCAAGAGTGAAAAATCCACGCCGGTGCGTTCAGCAAGATGGACGAAGGCCTGCAAATCTTTCGGCAAACAAAAACCGCCAAAGCCGAGACCTGCATTTAGAAAACTGCGCCCAATCCTCGGATCCATTCCCATTGCGTGAACCACTTCCTGAATGTCGGCACCGAGACGCTCCGCCAGGTCGGCGACCATGTTGGCGTAGGAAATCTTTAGTGCAAGGAAGGAATTCGATGCGTGTTTGATCAACTCGGCGCTGTTAATCGTGGTTACGAGCCATGCCGGGGCGGGAACATCCGGACAGGCTGCCGGGGCATGCATCGGGCAGTTAAATTTGCGCTCGATTACGGGGCGGTAAATTTCGTGGAGCTGCCGCTCGGCAACCTCATCTTCCACGCCTACGACGATCCGATCGGGATGCAGAAAATCAGCGATCGCAGTGCCTTCACGCAAAAACTCAGGATTGGAGGCCACGCGAAATGTGACGCCGCTCTTGCGCCCGTAAACGGAAAGTGCGCGCTTCAATTCCTGTCCCGTTTGAGCGGGGACAGTGCTTTTTTCGACCACGAGTTTCGGCGAGCGGGCTTCGCTCGCGACCAGCCGCGCGACATGGTCGATCGCGCTCAGGTCCGCATCTCCATTGGGTAGCGGGGGCGTTCCGACACATATGAAGATCGTGTCCCCAGCCGCGATTGCGTCGACTGTTTTCGCGCTAAAAGTGAGGCGGCCCGCTTTGCGGGCCTTTGCGATGACCGTATCGAGCCCCGGCTCGTAAATGGGAAGGCGCCCGGAGTCGAGCGTCGCAATCTTCGCGGCATCGTTATCCGCGCAGACTACTTCGTGTCCAATTTCCGCCAGACAGCCGCCTGTCACCAGGCCAACGTAACCGGCTCCAATCACCGAAATTTTCAACGGATCTCCCGCAAATGGTCTTGGACAAACTCAAACGAATCTACTTCTAGATGGTACCCCACTCGCACTGCCATCCAGAAGGCTGTCCGAAGGAGGACGTTTACCGCATCCTCACCTTGGGATTCTTCGGTGGCAACCACACTACCTATCGTTTCGTCAGAAGAAAACTTCCAGCCGCCAGCGCGTCTGCGCCTGAGCAGAAGTAGCTGCGAACCGCGTCACGCGGGGTGACTACGAGAGGTTCGCCGAATAAATTGAACGACGCATTTACAAGAATCGGCGCAGGCCCCTTTTCGCCGAAGCGCTTCAGCAGTTTCCAGAAAAGCGGATTGTCGTCCCGCGAGACAACATGCAGGCGCACGCTGTCCCGCGCAACGAACCCGGCGGGAATCGGTTCCAGCAACTTGCGCATCTTGGAGGTGGGGACTGCCATCGTCGTCATGAATCGGCCATTCGTCGAGCACTCGAAGTACTCTGCGCAGTCTTCAGCAGGGATCGATAGGGCGAACGGACGGTACGGTTCGCGATGCTTTACAAAATCGTTCAAATTTTCTGTCACGTAGGGAGCCCAAGGCGACGCGAGCAGACTGCGGTTCCCAAGCGCGCGTGGACCAAATTCCGCCGCTCCCTGAAACCACGCCACGATTTTCCCAGCCTCGACCAAGCGCAGGATTGCGTCGATCTTCTGGTCTTCCGAATCGCACCAATGGTAGGTCGCCTTGCAATTGTCGAGGACTTGTTTGATCTGTTCGTTGGAATAAGAGGGACCAAGATAGAGATTGGTTAGGGGCGCAACTCGCGTTTGGGCTTGCGATTGGTGCCATTCGAGCCACGCCGCGCCGAGCGCGGTGCCTTCGTTGCCGGCCGCGGGTTGGACGAAAACACTCTCGAACCCTGATGTTTTCTCGATCGCGGCGACCAGAAGGGGATTCAAGAAGAGGCCGCCTCCCAAACACAACTGCCGTTCTCCGGTCTGCTTACGCAGGGCTTCAAGCCATTCGACGGTAATCCTGGTACAGGCTTGCTGCAGGCCGGCCGCGATATTGGCGCAAAGCTTGCTGTCGAGATGTAATTCTGCTTCGCGGGAAATTCCAATACTGCGATAAAATTCGCCGCTAAAAGACAGCTCACCGGCAAAGTCGCGCTGAAAATACTTCGAATTCAAATGGGGAGGAGATTGCGGAGACCGCTGAAGCATTGCCATAAAAAGATCTGTAAAGGCGGCATCGCCAGTCGTGCTGAGCCACTGGGTCTTGTGCTCATCGCCATGCGGACGAAAACCGATCAAGCGGGTGACCTGCGTGTAAACCCATGCTAACGAGTGCGGAAAATTAATGCCGGCAACTTCGCGAATCTGCCGGTCGGTTCCGACGCCTGCAAAGCCGCAGCGGCCGTCACCACGTTCGTCGAGCGTGACGATCAGAGCACGATCGAATGGCGAAGCGAAATAGGCGCTTGCCGCGTGGCACAGGTGATGATCGTAGCCCTTCACTCGGTCGTGCCGGCCTCCGGCCATCTCCCGAACGATTCGGAAATTGTTTAGCTCGCGGCCTAACTCGCCTGAAGCTTTATTGAGAAAATAAACGCTGGAGAGGGGTGCTAGTGGCGCGAGCCGTGCGCGGAGGAGAACTTTCCGAGTCCACGCGCGAGGAGGGCGGGAGGCGATGGCGATCCGATCAACGTCCTGCCACTTGACGCCGGCGCGATCGAGGCAGTACCGAATCGCGAGTCGCGGTATTCCTTCCACCAACCGAGCTCGCGCAAGCTTCGCCTCTTCGATCGCTGCGATCACACCGCTGTCGCCGATTATCGCAGCGGCCGGACCGTGTTCCATGGCCGAAAGGCCCAGGATGTACATGTTAGCGAGGTTCCAAGAATGATCTGTATTTCGGCAAGCGTTTGTCCCACGATAAGCGAAAATTCAAGATTTCTCATCACTCAGAATAGCAGGAGAACCGCAGAATGCCCCCGGCGTTCGTTCACTTGAGGGAGGCTTGACGCGAAGAAGTCAACCGCGAGGCTGACGAAGCGGCCGCCCGCGCGTCAATAACCCACGCAGTCCGAGCAGGACCAGACGTGGCTGTTTCAGGCAAATGCGCCACAGGATTTTCCACGCTTCATCTCGCGAATATTCGCCGAGTGACTGAATCGCAGGAGCACTTAACAAGTCCACAAGGCGGCTGTAATCAGATTGCTGAAAATCATGGAGCGAGCGGCGCAATAGAAGATGAAGGTTCAGTTCGCGGCGCAGCGAGCGCAGCTCACCGCTTGCGCCGCCGTTGAGTATAGCCTCCGCTACTCCCATCGCCCCGCGGAATCCAGTGACAATTCCGCCGACCGTAGTCACCTTCACCTGACCCGCGGCATCTCCAACGACGTAAACCGACCCGTTTCCAACGTCCCGCTTCACCGGTACCCACCCGGTATATACGGGAATTCTTGCGCCCTGAAATTCAATCGGGTCGAGCCTTCGTTTTTCCAGAAAACGCTCGAGATGCCGGCGAGTGTCCGGTCCGCCCTCGCCGATCAAGCCCAAGGCGCCACGAGTCGGTGATTCGGGGATGAGCCAGTAAAAATACGGAGTATCTTCCGGAACGAACCAGACGCGCGCGGTGTCCGGCGACATGTCCTTCGGCAAATTGACGATGGCTTGAACGAGCGGTACGGTGGGAAGCGGCGACCAGCCGGCTGCACGCGCGACGCGACTCGAAGCTCCATCTCCGCCTACCACAGTCTGCGCGCGCACTTCCTTGTGTTCGCCGTTCGCGCAGCGCTCGACTTCCACTACAAGCCCGCGGCCATTGGGGTGAAGCGTGTGGAATCGGTGTCCGAGTTCCAATTTTGCGCCCGCTTTCTGAGCGTCGTCCGCGAGGCCTTGGATCAAAGTTCGCCGCTCGATGATCAGATCGGGCTGCTTCAGAGCGACATTGGCGGTGCGGCCATCGGTGAATAATTCGAAGCGACGGATTTCGTTGACGATACTGGCCTCCGCCGCGTGCCCCAGAAGCGTTTTCATGTGATTCGTAACGATTAAAGTGCGGGAGGCAGGCTCGAGCGTTTCCACGCGTTCGAACACGCAAACAGGCACACCATTACGGGCCAGGATAGAAGCGGTGAATAACCCGGCGGCGGACCCGCCGATTACGGCGACATTTCGGCTATCTGCGCGCAAGGTAGAGGTGGAACAGTTGTTCACGTCGCGCGATTCGAGCACGATCTTCCTCAATCAGAGTTAACAACATGACTTTGGCGTATCCCGTAAGCAATGATTCCGGAAAGAAGCAACGCGGCGCTTCCCGTGCATTTATCAAGGCAGAAAACACTCGCTGAGGTGCCTCCGCGTCGCAGAACCAGAGATGAGAAAGTATATCCTACAGGTGAGAGTCCACCAACGAGGAAGACCCAACCGGAAATTATGAAAAGGCCTAAAGCGGCGAAGTAGATTTCTGGAGCTTCGCTTGCTTTTCGAAAGGGGCCGTTTCGAGGAAAAATACAGCGATGAGGCCGCACAATACCAGAGCGCCAACCAGGGCGTAACTCGTGCCGGTCGAGAAGCGCGGAATAAACACGGCCATTGTCCCGAACACTGCCGCGAGCGAATAGAGAACAAGCACGGCGCCTCGATGCCCGAGGCCCAGGTTCGAGAGACGGTGTGCGGTGTGATCCTTCCCTGGCGAAGTGAATGGCAAGAGGCCGCGACGAGCGCGGGAGATTGAGACGAGAGTGGTGTCAAAGATCGGGACCCCGAGGATCAATACCGGAACAAGCCATCCGGCAGGAAATGGAGCGCCATCCGGGCGAATTTTCAATCCGAGAGTCGCCATCAGGAAGCCGAGAAACATCGCGCCGCCGTCGCCCATAAAAATCTTCGCGGGGTTGAAGTTCCAACGCAAAAATCCGAGTGCCGCGCCGAGCGTAGCAGCGCCCAGCGTCTGAACGATTATTTGGCCGTTCATGTGGGCTGAAATGGTGAAAAATCCGGCTGCGATCGCAGTGATGCCCGCGCAGAGGCCGTCCATGTGGTCGAGAATGCTGAAGGACGCAGTGATACCAACTACCCAGACCACCGTTAAGCAGCCATCGAGAATCACGCCAAAGATTCCGGGAATGAATTGCGAAAAAAGCTGCGCTCGGATGCCTGATGCCAGGAGAAACAGAGCCGCGACCGGCATGCCAATGAACAACTTCACTTGATGATGGAGCAGACCTCCGTCGTCCAGGAACCCGACAACAGCGAGAAGCGTGGCGCCGCTGAGGATTGCCACCATTTGCTGCTGCATCGCTCCGTGCTGAGAAAGCAACATAGCTACAGCGAATCCCAAATAGATCGCAATTCCGCCGAGAAGCGGAATGGGCTTCAAATGGACTTTGCGAGGTCCCGGATGGTCCACGAGCCCCATGCGCAACGCAAAGTGACGCACCGGGATGGTAAGTCCGAGCGACGCGAGGAGCGCGACTCCGAATGCAATTAGGTCTGCATGGATCGTCATTGTTGGATCAGGATTACTTCGACTAGCGCGCGGTTAGCATGTTTTCGAGAACGCCGCGCACTTCATCTCTTTTCTTGCTCTCGAAATACCAGTCCATCGTTTTCTTCAGGCCATCGCGAAACATTGTCTTCGGCTCCCAGCCCATAAGCTGTTTCGCAAGCTTGTTGTCAGCAACGCGGTTGGCGGGGCCGGTGGGCATGTCGGGACGAAGTCGGATCTCTGCTTTCTGTCCTGAGAACTCCAGAACCATTTTTGCCGCGTCGATCACGCGAATGCGTTCTGTGGTACCGAGATTGACGGCTGTGCCATCGTTAATTTTTTCGGCAGCGAGAATCGTGCCGCTGACGATATCGTCCACGTATGTCCAGTTTCGGATTTGAGTGCCGTCGCCCCACACTTCGAACGGATTCTGGCCGACAAATGCGCGCGCAATCATCGCGATGACGGCGTGATTTTCGACGCCGCGCGGACCGTACACCGTGAAATAGCGGCAGGAGGCTGCGCCCAGTTTATGCTCGCGGTGGTAGGCCTGGAGCGTGAGCTCGGCCATCAATTTTGCCCAGCCGTACATATTGTCTGCGTCGTGCGGCGGTTTCACATCTTCTTCGCGAAGATAAATTTCTTTCTTCACGTCGGTCTGCATATAGTTCGGATAAACGCAGCCGGATGAAGCGTAAACCACTTTTTCAACGCCGGCCTTTACCGCTTCCCAGAAAACCAGGCCATCGAGAAACAAGTTCGAAGCAGGCCCTGCCTGATGGAGATCCACATATCCGCGGCCGCCATGATCAGCGGCAAGATGAAACACAACCTCTATGCCATTCATCGCTGCGCGCGTGACACCCGGCTCGCGGAGATCGGCTTCCACAAATGTGACGCGTCCGCTCTTGAGGTGATGCTCGATGTTGCTGAGCCGGCCGCTCGTGAGGTCGTCCACCACGCGAACCTGAGCGCCGCGTTCGAGCAACGCATCAACCAGATGCGAGCCGATAAACGACGTACCGCCAGTGACGAGAACCTTTTTACGATTCCAGATGACGCCCTCCCGGACTGTTTTTCGTGGCTTCTTCCAAGATAAATGCGAATTTTTCCAGCTCATTTACTCTAGCATATTTCTCCGCTGTTTCCCGGGCCCGCCGGCCCATTTCGGCGAGGCGCTCGGGATCGTCACGAAGCTCGCGAATCGCAGCGGCAACAGCATTGGGATCGTCTGGATCGACGGCGATGCCGCATCCGTTGTCGCGGACGATTCGAGCCGCATCGCACTCAAGCGGGGCGACAACCAGCACCGGACGCCCGGCAGCAAGCGTTGAATAGAGCTTGCTCGGAACCACGACTCCCTCGAGGCCTCGCTTCACGGTGATGATGTGCAAATCGCCCGCCATCATCACGTGGGGAATCTCGCTGGCCGGACGGAACGGCAGGAAGCGAACATTTGGCGAACCATTCACGGACGCTTGCATCGCGGCGCGATTTGCTCCGTCACCTACAAACACAACACCTGTATTTTCGTTGCGCAAAATCTCGGCAGCTTTCAACAGAGTGGACCAGGCGCCATAAAATCCGAGATTACCGGCGTGGAGGACCACGAATGGGAATCCGCTGCGGACTTCCTGCACCGCGGGGTGAGCGCGATCCGGCATCGGGCCGGATGGAGACGATCCATCGCGAACGATCACGACGCGCTCCGGCGAAACTCCCTTCGCGAGAATGCGGTCGCGCATATCGTCGCCCAGCACAATCACCCGAGCGGCTTCACGCAGCGCGTGTCGATGCATTTGCTCCCAGCGATCGACGAGCGAATTTTGGCGAACGATATCCCCGCCGACAGCCATGTCCGGATACATGTCGCGAATGTTGTAAACGAACGGGCGGCCGCTCATGCGCGCAATGAACGCACCGGCGATTCCCGCGACGGGAGGATCCGTCATCGCGAGGACGACATCGGCGCGGATTGCGAGCGCGCGCGGAACGGCGAGAGCGAGATACGTCAAATAATTCGACACGCGGCGCTTCATTCTGTGGCGCGGGAACGCGGTTGAGCCGACCCGTTCAACGGTGACATTGTTGCGCGTGTCGCTGCGGAGAAAAGCGAACGGATAATATTCGTCAGGGTCGTAGGATGGACGCCCGGCAAGCACCGTCACCTGGTGCTTCTTCGCCAGCGTTTCGGCAACGAGCGCAGCCATCTTCGCCGTGGCAGAAGTGTCCGGTGGATAGTATTCGTTAAACAGCAAAATGTGCATGAACGGCCTGGCGATTCAGGTTCGCCGCGAGCTGGGTGACTGACGCGACGAGTACGGCAGCGTCGAACCGACGCAATCTGCTACTTAAGTTTACTTCAAAGGCTCGGCAAATCCCTCTGTGTTTGTTGCGGCTGCCGTAAGGGACGCTTTCTTTTCGAGCACAAAATTTCCCATCACCAGAACGTCCATTTGCGTTCGGCGGAAGCAATCGAGGGCTTCTTCAGGACGGCAAACGATTGGTTCATTGTCGTTGAATGACGTGTTCAGCACGACGGGAACGCCGGTGACGTCACCGACCGCGCGCAGCAGTTTCCAATAAAGCGGGTTCGCGGAGCGGCTGACGGTTTGGAGACGCGCGGTGCCATCCACGTGGGTGGGGGCGGGAATCACAGAACGTTTTTCCGGGCGCACGGAGTAAGCAAACGTCATGAAAGGCGATGGGTGCGTGCGCTCAAAATATTCCGAGGTCGCTTCTTCGAGAATCGATGGCGCGAACGGGCGAAAAATCTCGCGATGCTTGATGCGACGGTTCAGCACGTCCTTCATCTCCGCGCGGCGCGGGTCGGCAAGAATACTGCGCTGGCCGAGTGCGCGCGGCCCCCACTCGACGCGTCCTTGAAACCAGCCAACGATCTTTCCGGCGGCAATATGACGCGCAGTCGTTTGCACCAGGGAGTCTTCGTCCATCTCTGCGAGGTGGAGATCGCCGTTCGACGCTCCGCTTGATTCGATCGCGGCGCGAATTTCCTGTGGCGAAAATTCCGGGCCCCATCCGGCGTGGTCCATCACGAACTGCCGTGGCCGGCCGAGAACCTGATGCTCGACGGCAAATGCAGCGCCGACAGATAGGCCCGCGTCGCCCGCGGCGGGCTGCACGTAGACGCGCTCAAAAGGGGAGCGGTCGAAGATTTTTCCGTTCGCGAGACAGTTGAAAGCGACGCCGCCGGCAAGACAGAGAGATTTTTCGCCGGTTTTTTTCGCAAGTGCTCGCCCAATGTGCGGCCAGCACTTCTTCGAGCGCTGCTTGCATGCTGGCGGCGAGATTCAGGTGCCGCTGCTCGAGAGGTTCTTCGGCCTTTCGCGTGGGGCCGAGACGCTTCTCGAGATAGGGAGAGAAAAGACGGCCGAGAACGGGAGTTTGGCTGGCATCGCGCCAGGACATTTCCGCGCCCTGATTCTGATGCGTGAAGTATTCGAGGCCGAGCTTGAACGATAGCGGTGCGTCAGCGTGAACGATGTGGCGGAATTCTTCGAGAAACTCCGGCTGGCCATAGGCTGCGAGGCCCATCACTTTATATTCGTCGCCAAATTTCCAGAAGCCGAGATACTGCGTCAGAGCCGTGTAATACATGCCGAGCGAATGCGGAAACGTGATTTCGCCGAGAGTCCGCATACGCGGACCTTCGCCGACCGCCCACATGGCGCTTGCAAAATCGCCGAGCCCGTCGGCGGAAAGAACGGCGGAGCGCTCAAAGGGCGAAACGAAATACGCGCTCGCCATGTGAGCGGTGTGATGCTCGATCCGGTGAAACCGCGCGCGAATGGTTTCCGGCGCGATGTCAAATGCAGACGCCAAATCTTCGCGAATGCCGGCGAAGCGAGCCATCACGCGCGCGCGTTCGAACGCAAATCTCGGCATGCGAATCGCGAATCGCAATTTCGTCGCGAGCCGGGCTCGCGGATCGCGGGGGATCGCGATGTGATCGACTTCCGTGAGCTTTACCCCGGCTTGGTCGAGGCAATATTGAATCGCGAGCGCTGGCAAACCTGCCGCATATTTCACGCGATTCAGGCGTTCTTCTTCCACGGCGGCGAGAAGGCGCCCGTCCGCAACGATCGCCGCCGAAGCGTTCGCGTGGTACGCGTTGATGCCGAGAATGATCATTTCAGGGTGTCTATTGTATCGCGCAATTGGATTGTGTTTCAGGCAACCGATACGGCGGTCGCTTTCCCGCGATCAGAATTTCCAGGCTGATTCGCGCCGATATTTCGCTTCACCCATTCATTGAGCACGTAAAGGCTCCAGGGGCGCGACCAGGTCGTCTTGCCATCGAGGAAATCGCTCCAGATCTGGCGCGCATGGGTGGCTCTAAAAACCGCTTCGAGAACCGGGGACCAATCCGAGAAGCCTGCCGAAACCCGTTCCCGCAGCGGCCCGCGAAGCCAGTTCTCCCACGGAAATGTGAACGTGCGCTTTTTCTGGCTAACAAGCTCCTGCGGCAACAGATCGCCTAGCGCCGCGATCAGCAACGCCTTAGGCTGGCCACGATCAAGCTTCTGCGCTTCCGGTAGAGACAATATGTATTCGACGAGCGCCGAATCTAGGAACGGAACGCGTACTTCGAGCGAGTGTCGCATGCTCATCGAATCCGTATCGCGCAAAAGCGTATTTACGAGGTACGAACGCAGCTCGAGCCATGAAATGGATGTGAATTCGTCCATCGAGTTCGTTTCGCGCACTGCTTCGGCGAGCCATCGCCCCCAAGAAGTCGCTTTCCACGTGTCTTCGTTCTCGTGCAGCCAATGCGAGACGACCTGCGGAGTGAAAAGCGAGCGCGTGAAAAAATATGGGTGCGGCAGGGCCGAAGGATCAATCCACGCGGCTGATGCTTTGCGAAATGCGTCCGGTGAAGCGCCTGGAATTCTGGCAGGTTGTGATTGCGGGATGAGCATTTGGCGTAGCGGCTTGGGCATCCAGTGCGCTGCCGCCGCGAGTCGTGCCACTTTTCTGGTGTCGCGGAAGGAAGCGTAGCCGCCGAAAAGCTCGTCGCTCCCCAGGCCCGAGAGCGCAACTTTCAATCCCGCCTGGCGCGCCGCCCACGAAACGAAAAAGGTGTTGATGCCATCCATGCTCGGTTGATCGAAGGACGCAACGGCTTCATCGAGGCGCGCGAGCATCTCGTCGCCGGAAAGCGTGCATTCGGAGTGATTGGTGCCTAGTCGTTCGCGCCGTGCGGCGAGCTGTTTCCGCTTCACTGAATTCGAGATCAGGAAACGCGACGGTGAAGGTGTGAATTCCACTCTGCGCGCGACAGGCTAGCGCGGCGATCGCCGTCGAATCGAGCCCGCTGCTGAGGAATACGCCGACGGGAACGTCTGCGACGAGATGGCTCGCGACAGCGTGCTCGAGTAACTCTCGCACTTGCGATGCAGCCTCGGCTCCGGAAACACTCTTCGAGGCGGCGGCCGCCGCGGGCGCAGATTTCTGCGGAGAGCTCCAATAACGCTGCGGAGAAACCGCGCGAATTGGCTCGCCGGCTCGGACATCAACGAAATGGCCCGGAGGAAGCGACGAAACGCCCTCGATCAGAGTGAGCGGCTCGCTCACGGAGCCAAACAGGAGATAGGACGAGATCGCATCGTGCGAGAGTCGCGCTGGCACAGCACCACTCGCAAGTAGCGCGCGCACTTCGGAAGCGAAAAACAAGTGGCCGTCGATCAGAGTGTAGTAAAGCGGCTTGATTCCCAGTTTGTCGCGCGCAAGAAACACTCGCGCCGGGCGTCCCGCCGGCCCTTGCGGCATTTCGACAATTGCAAAGGCGAACATGCCTTCGAAATGTTCGGCGCATTTTTCGCCCCAGGTCTCATACGCGTGGACGACTACTTCTGTATCCGAGTGCGTGCGAAATTTGTGTCCTGCCGCTTCGAGTTCTTTGCGCAGCTCGCGAAAATTGTAGATTTCTCCGTTGTATACGACAGCCAGCGTTTCGATCTCGTTCCAGACTGGCTGGCTCCCACCCGGAAGATCAATGATGCTGAGTCGGCGGCTGCCTGCCACAACGGGAGGCGCGACGAGAATTCCCTCCGCGTCGGGACCGCGATGAACGATTGCAGCCATCATCCGCCGCACAAGCGCTTCGCTCACCTCTCGCGATTCAATTCCAACGACGCCACAAATTCCACACATGACCGTTAACGCCCTTTACTTATATTTACGCTAGAAATCGGACTGAACATGAACGTGAATGCGCGCTCATCCGTTGCAACCGAGATATGACGCGATGAACCACGCTTTTTACAGCATACCCTCGCGAATCCCGCCACGCTACCGCACACCGATCCTCCGCAGGTTCAACTGTCACAGCCGGGTTTCTCAAGTGTAAACTCGCTACTGGAGAAGTGAAATCAATTTGGCGCCAATCATCAGTGCACAGGGACTCTCGAAAAGATTCGGAACTGCACCTCTATTCCAGAATATTTCAATCACAATTTCCGCCGGTGACAGAATCGGCCTCATCGGCCCGAACGGCTCGGGCAAGTCGACGCTGCTTGGCATTCTTCACGGCCGCGTGAAGCCGGACAGCGGAGATGTCGCCATACGAAAAGGTGCCCGCGTGAGCACGGTTGCGCAGGTTTCGGAATTTGCGCCGGGCGATACAGTGCAATCAGTGATTGAGGTGGCGCTGGAACGAGCGGGTGTACGTCAAGCGGAGCGCCAAGCAAAACTTGCCGAAACTCTGGGACGCGCAGGGTTCAAGGATTTAGAGACTTCCGCAGCTGAGTTATCCGGAGGCTGGCGAAAGCGCCTCGCGATTGCCGAAGCGCTGGTGGAAGACCCGGACATTTTGCTGCTCGACGAGCCGACAAACCACCTGGATCTGGCCGGTATTCAATGGCTCGAAACGCTTCTGCAGAGTGCGTCGTTCGCGAGCGTGGTCGTCACCCATGATCGCTATTTTCTCGAGAACGTCGCGAACGACATGGTCGAACTCGATCGAGCCTACGCCGACGGCTTTCTGCGCGTCCGGGGGAATTACAGCGCGTTTCTCGAAGCAAAAGAACAATATTTGCACGCGCAGAAAAAGCGGCAGGAAGCGCTCGAAAACCGGGTCCACACAGAAATTGAATGGCTGCGGCGCGGGCCGAAGGCACGGACGACGAAATCAAAATCGCGAATCGACAAAGCTCACAAAATGATCGGCGAACTCGCGGGAATGAACGCCCGGGCCAACATCACAACCGCCGATATCGACTTCTCCGCGACGAACCGCCAAACGAAGCAGCTTATCCGGCTCGAGGACGTCAGCTACGCAATCGGCGGGCGCAAATTGTTCGACGGGATCAATTTCACTCTTACGCCGGGGGTGCGAGTGGGGCTTGTTGGCCCGAATGGGAGCGGCAAGACGACGCTGCTTCGGCTGCTGCGAGGAGACATGAAACCCACCGAAGGCTCGATTCACAGAGCCGAGTCGCTGCGCATCGTCTATTTCGACCAGAACAGGGAACTCGATCCGGATGTTTCTTTGCGCCGCGCCCTGGCGCCTGACAGCGATTCGGTGATTTATCGCGACCGGGTGATTCACGTCGCCGGATGGGCAGCGCGATTTCTGTTTACGGGTGAGGATCTGAATCGTCCTGTGGGCCGCTTTTCCGGCGGCGAGCGCGCTCGAATCTTGATCGCGCAACTGATGGTTCAGCCGGCGGACGTCCTTCTGCTGGATGAGCCGACGAACGATTTGGACATTCCCACGCTCGAAATATTGGAGGAGAGCCTGCTGGAATTCGGAGGCGCACTCGTGCTCGTCACGCACGACCGGTACATGCTCGATCGCGTCTCAACGGTGGTGTTGGGACTCGACGGACTGGGTGAAGCAGCGCGATTCGCTGACTACTCGCAATGGGATGCATGGCAGCGGTCGCAACAGTCGAAGGATTCGCGAAGGATGACGTCCGCGGGCCCTGAACGCCCTCGCGTGAAAGCAGCCGGGCCTGAGCCCGACGGCAAGAAGCGAAAGCTGTCGTTCGGAGAAATTCGCGAACTTGAAACGATGGAGAAACGCATCGCAGACGCCGAAAGGGAACTCGAAGCGCATGCGGCGTCGATGCTGGATCCAGCAGTCATGGCCGATCGAAACCTTTTGCACCAAACGTCGAGTCGAATCGAGGAGCTTCAAAATCTCGTGAACGATCTGTACGCGCGGTGGGGTGAACTCGAAAAACGAAACAAGTGACCGGTTTCGATGCCCAGTTCATTGACTCGTCAAGAATTTGTACTGGGAGTCGGTCAATGGCACTACCGACAGTCTTCCTTCCCGCACGAGCGGAGATTTTGCGAATAGCGCCTTGGATTTCACTTCCGCCAGCGAGATTGGCTTGGCGAGCACTTTTCCTGCTCGAATTCTTACCTTCGGATTTTTGGGATCCGAAGCGTCTACAGAAATCACCGTGGCCGTCCCCACTGCGCTCTTGCGGCTTCCCGTTTCGTAAATCACGAGTCGCGCGCCGGCCGCCATCTCTCGCAGGTTTTTCACACCGGCAGGACTCGTTACGCCCTCCCAGAGGACCTCTTCGTCGCGTTGAAGGTCGGCGAAGGAGTAGTCGGACGGTTCCGTTTTCAGAAGATAATTCAAGCTTGCCAGCCTCCGCTTCAGTCGCGCTAGTTCGCATTTTACACGGCAGCCCGATTCTTCGCCCCGGCGAAAGCGATCTTTTACGTTGGCCCAATGGAATTGAGGCTTTCTCCGTGGGGTGCCGCTGTTTCGCATTTTGGGGAACGATTGACTCCTGCACCTTCCACCTGTCCTTACCTGTACTTTCTCTGTACTATCGTCCAGTTGTTCGCCTGTCCCAAAGTACTACACTACGAACAAGAGTATCGAATGCGGGGATTTTAGGGGGAGAAATGGGCGAGAGGGCGCGCGTTGGTTTGCTTTCTGCTTTTGTGATTAGTGGTTTTCTTTTCGCGGCCTCGGCATCGGCCAATACCTTCGCCACCGCCACCCTCAAATGCAATTCGCAACACGATCAAATTTGGGTCTACGATTCTTTGACCACTTTCAATGTTGATGCCCGTCTGAAATGCGGCGAAGGCGTGGAAGTGATCGAACGCGTCAAAGATTATGTGAAAATTCGCGCTCACAACGGCGTCGAAGGATACGTTCCGGATGTTGCGTTCGCTGATTTGCCGGCCGTCCCATCGTATCGAGAGCCGGATCGCGATGTCGGATTGGCGGCGAAGCAAATTCAGGCGAAAGAAGTAGCGACGGCGGCTGCGAATGCGGCTGCGATTGCTCCAGCCGGCTTGAGCTACGCGGGAATTTCGCCGCGCACGGATGCAATCGTTGCGGCCCCTCCGGTAAGCGCGAGCGAACGGGCCTTGCCTCCAGGCGCCTCGATTGCAGCGGCTGTCGCTCCCAGTTCGCCGAACCCGGCGCCCGTCCCGGCAACGAACGCCATTGAGCCAAAGGCAATATCGACTCCTGCCGCCACGCGGGAAAGTGCCGCAGCCCGCCCGGCGGCTTTGGCCGCATCCGTTGCAACGGCACCGGCCAAAACTGCGTCCATTTCCAGTGAAGTTCCCGACGCGCAACCGAGAAGTGGGGATCCTGCCTGTCAGTCCTATTTCTCTGCGTATGGTCTGACGCCCAACCAGACAAAATGGATCGCGCAAAACAGAGCGAAGGCATTTTCGAGCGTTTGCCCCGCTCCCGATCCGTCCACGGTGGATTTCGTCATCATATTCACTCACGACGTGGATTTTTTTGGCGCCTCGATGCCTGACCCGGTTCACAAGGCCAACGGATTTTCGGACTTTACGCCGATGACGATGATCGACAACGCGCTCATCCCTGAATCCCAGGCAGATAAAGCGCGCCGCGAATACGTTTGGATCTTTCAGTTTGAAAAGGGCACGTTCGATCCAGGAAGCTTTTCGCCGCACCGCCAGCATCAATTCTCAAAGATGGAAACAAGCTCGATGGGATCTAAGGCCAGCCAGAAAACAGTCGAGGACGCTTTCCGTTTCGTCGCCGCTGCAAATCGTTGATTTCTGCGAGAGCCTTTTCAAGTTTCCACGCGTAGAATCTTGCGAGCCGATCGAAATACGCTGCGAATTTGGCACTGATCACCAATGCCGTGTGCAAGTCACACTATCTCAACCAGTACAACGAGTGGCGATTGATTGCCGAACGCCGGCCGAAATGCATTGGCGGTACATCGCTTCCGTTTGATCCAGCGGTTCGTCCCAGGACAAGCGATCTACAAACTCCCGGCATCCTTGCTCGCGACTCTGACGAAGCATCGGATCCCCGAGGAGCGCTCCGATCGCGTTCCGGAGCGCCGCGAGGTCGTGCGGGATCACTTCGCCTGCGCCGCCCACCAGCGGCGCGATCCCGCAACGGTCTGTGACGATCACAGGTGTTCCGCACGCCGCCGCTTCACCGGCCGTATTTCCAAAATTTTCATTTTGCGAAGGGAGGACAAAAACATCCGCATCGCGATAGGCCGACCACTTCGCTTCGTCATAAAGAGGGCCGGTGAATAGAACCCGGTCTCCAATTCCCAGGCGGTCTGCTGTTGATTTGAGCTTCGGTAGAAAACCGTCTCCCTCGTCGGGCCCCGCGAGCACCAACACCGCGTCCTGACTCTGGCGGGTTTTCTCGCGCCACTGTCCAAAAGCCTCGAGCAACAGATCCGGAGACTTCTTCGACACAAGCCGCCCAAGAAAGAGAATCAATTTTGCTTCTGTGGGAATTCCGTTAGCTCGACGAAAATCGCCTCGCAGAGGCAGTTTCGCAGGAACCTCCGCTCCATTCCGGCGGACCAGAACGCGGGCAGCATCCACGCCGCCGGCCACCAGGTCCTGTTTTTCCGGCTCCGATGTAGCAATCAGAAAGCGGGCTCCTTCAATGAACCGGTTCCCGAGCAAATTGTGATACAAGCGTTTCAATCGGATGCTTCGGACTATCGGACGGTACATTCCCATCGGCTCGATTACGTACGGGACTGCGTGGCGTCTGCAGAAGTAGCTCGCCGAGGGACCCAGAAGATCGTAGAGCCCGTAGAAATGAACGATATCAAACTGAGGGATGCACGCCCGCGAGAACTTTACGACCCGTGGATTCAGTGTGATCCCGCGATAGTGTCCGGTGGTCGAGAGGTAAATCGCCTGTACGCCATCTTCCTTTGCGTGCCAGCCCCACCTTGACGGTACAACTTCCAGATGACTTCTGTTCTCTGTTCCGAACCCAAGATCGGCGGTCAGAACCGTAACGTCGTGGCCGCGCTTCGCAAGTCCCCGGGCCAGCGCGCGCACCTTGAACACCGGCCCGCCGCGGTCCTGGAAAGGGAAATAGGCCTGAACTACTTTCAGAACGCGCATACGATGGATCGAATTGGCCATGCGAACGCAAGTCCCGTTTATCGGCCGGGCCGCCTCACCGAGAGGAGAGTTGAGAGTACTACGTCGGAGGAAGTCAATCCAGACACGGCTCGCTGACGATGGATTCCAGGTTCCGTTGAAATGCAGCGAAATCGTATTTCTGCCGGACAATCTTTGCGCCTTGCTCGCCGAAGCGCGCGCGCAGAGACGAATCCGCGAGAAGTCGCCGAAGCGCCTGCGCGAGTTGTTCGCCGTTGCGCGGGGAAATCAGAATCCCGTTGACGTCATTCTCGACGAGGTCCGGTACTCCTCCGCTGTCCGCTCCGATCACGGGCTTCCCGAATGCCATTGCCTCAAGAAAAACAAGCCCGAATCCCTCGCCGGTGCTGGGAAGTGCAAATATGTCACACCGGGCATAGCATGCGGCAAGCTGCTCGCGCGTCAGCCCCTCGAGAAACGACACTCGCTCGGCTACACCGCGATCGGCCGCAAGCGCGCGCAGTCTGGGAAGATCGCTTCCTCCGCCGACGGCCACCAAGTGAAAATCTGGTATCGAGAGGCGAAGGCGCGCGACCGCTTCGATCAATTCGTCCGCTCCCTTGTAGCGCTCCGACGCATCCCAGCGGCCTACCGCGAGAACGATTAGTCCTTCCGGAGATCCGGCCGGCCGCAGCGGTCTCGCGGAATCATTTGCTATTTGAAGAATCTCCGCGTTCACGGGCCAAGGCAGCTTACGGATTTTGACGGACGGGACGGACTGGACCTCGGCCAGCTTTCGCGCCGTGTCACTGCTCGGAGCTAAAACAAGATCGGCCTTTAACAGCGCTCGCCGCCGGAAAAACGGCAACCGCTTCCACACCTCAATTCCGTGCGACATCACGATCATTTTTATTCCTGGCGCACGCATTTTCATCATGCTCGCAGGAAGCGCCAGATGCGGATGTGCCGCGAGCACGATTCCAGCGCCCATCCCAGCGGACCGCAATCCAGCTAGGACAAACTGCATTTTCACGCGTCCAAAGCCTGTGAAAGGAATTTCGCGGCCCCGCACGTGAACCGTGCCCGCTCCCGATTCATCATTCAAGCTCAATAAATCGAGCGGCCAGCCGGTCCGGCGAGAAATCTCATCCAGTGCCGCTGCCGTTTGCCTCCCCGCCTCTTGCACGCCTCCTACACCCAGCAGTTCAGGTAGTAATCCGACGATGCGTTTGGTTTGCACGGAGGAAGCGCCCTGTGGCAACGGAGCGGCGTCACTCACAATTCCTGCACCGCCGAGTCCGCAACCGGCTTGGCTTTCCGTCGTAATATTTCCTGGAAAAGTTCTGTTAACTCCCGCCCGTTTCGCTCCCAAGTGTATCGTCGCGCTGTTGCAGCTGCATTCGTGCCGAGTCGCTCGCGAAATTCACGGTCATCGTACAGCCGCTGGATCATTTCGGCCAAGGTGTTCGCGTCCGTGGGGTCCTGCAGAATGAGTCCATCCTCGCCGTCCGTGATGATTTCACAGGTGCCATTCGTCGACGAGACAATCACAGGAAGCCCGCACGCCATCGCTTCCGCCGGTGGTTGCGCGAAGGTGTCCTCGAAGGAAGGTCCCACGTAGGTATCCGCCGCTGCGTAGAACGATTCGACATCGCTGCGTGGCGGCAGAAAATGCACGCGGCCTTCCAACTGATGTTGACGGATCAAGGCGTCATACTCGCCGGCGCCCTCTCGGCCCACCAGAACAAGATCGATCGAAGATGCCCGAAGCAACTCCATCGCTTCGAGCACCGCCGCCACACCCTTATTTCGCCAGTCGTTCCCGATCAGAAGAAGCACGAAACGATCGTCTGCAATCTTCAACTCTTTTCGCGCCGCACGCCGCATCGCAACGCGACGAGCCGTACTGAACACTTCGTGATCCAACCCGACATAAATCACTGGGAATTTTCCATCGCGCCCGTAGAATCGCTCGAGCCCTTCGGCAGTCCTCCGCGCAATCAAAATCAGAGTCACGTCCGGCCGCGTGTACACCCGGCGTTCGAGCGATGCAATCAGCGCGTAATAAAGTTTGCGGTGCAGCCGTTGTGGCCAGCTCCGCGGCGAGTGTTGCGCGAATTCAATCTCGGACCGGTTCCGGCGGGCGTATTCGGCGAACACGATGTGCACGGACACTGCATCGGCGTCCAGACAGTTGATCCCAGGGCTGAACACGAGGTCGTGCCGGATGCCACGAAATCGTCGATCCCACTCGCGCCAAATTCGATTCGCGGCAAACCACCAGAGATAGTTAAAGAGATGCGGACCAGCCAACTTCGGAATTCGATGCCAGGTAACTTTTGAACGATCCAGATCGGCCAGGTTCTGGCTGTACACATGGATCTCAAAAGTATCGGCGAGATGAGAAATCCATTCGACAACGCGCCGCTCGGTGCCGTGTTGTTTATCCAGGAACGGAGACACGACCGCGACCCGGGGTTTGTCCTTCATGAGTACACGCGCTGTCGTGCTATCAGGTCTTGGAATCCCTGCTCCTACACCGGATCTAAACCGTTTCCTTCAGTGCGCAGAGGAAAACTCCGCCGGACGTGAGAAGCGGGTGAAGCCAACTTCTCGCTTTGCAAGCTTGATTGGGGATGATGATCAGTTGGCCCGCCCATTCCGCGATGCAATCAAACGAATCGTATACGCTATAAGAATAGAACAGCCCGTCCCCATCCGTGTAGATATATCCTTTCCCCGCAGTTTTCAGGTAGTCGACGATTTTCCAAACACCCGCTTTGTAAAGCGCGAGTTTCAGCAATCGAATCGGCCATCTTCCAAGTCCAAATCGGTTCCCATCAACGATGATCACGGCCTTTCGCGCCACTCGCATCATCTCGCGGATCACGTTTTCCGGGCGCTTTACATGGTGAAGCATTCCAAACGCGCAGACCACGTCAATACTCGCGTTCTCGAACGGCAGAGCCTCGCCGACCCCCTGGATAATCGTCCCTTTGGGAATTCCTTTTTTCTGAACGGCCTCCTCAATTCGCGCTGCCACCGGCTCGAGTCCTCTGACCGACACATCCGGCATGTTGTCCATCAAGTGCCGAACGGCTCGGCCCGTTCCGGCACCAATGTCAAGTACGCTGCGTGCCTCGATCATCCGTAAGAAGCCGAACAATAAACGCAAGTTTAGCGGATCGTCGTCACCTTCGCCGGCATGCGCCGTGTCGTACTCCGCTGCCGTGTCGGTATAGTATTGGCGCTGTAGTAGTACGGCTTTATCCACGCTACTTGGCATCGATCACCTCGAGTTCCACTCCGGAGGATCCGCTTTACCGCATTCCTGCGCTGCTCCTGCACTCAAAACCGAAATCTGCTTCGACCTCGCCCTGGCACCGGGCGTCCTAGCTCTGGCGCGACCGGCGTAGTCGCAAGGACTTCTGGGAGTGCGAACAAAATACCCGTCAGAAGCCAAAAATAGGCATTATCCACGTAGTTTTGGTACGGCGCCAGTCCCTGATACGTGAACGGGAACAACAACAGGAAGGAGTACCAAAAAATTGCGAACGCAAACGGGAAGAATCGGGTCTGCCGTAGCCCAAGCAAGACGCGCCACATGTAATACAAAAGCGCCCCCGACCATAATATCCACAAAAATGGAGCCACGATTCCCATCTCGATGATTAACTGGCCGTATCCTTCCTCCACCCAGAGATTCGGAGGCTGCTCGTGCAGAAGTTTAGCCACATACTGGCTGCCGAGAGACGCGAGACCAATCCCATTTCCCAACTTCCAGTTGGGATTGGTAAACGAAAGCATCAGATTTCTTATCGGGTAGTCCCACCCGCGATGGTTCAGTTCGTAGGCGGTGCTGTTGGGTGAAAGCGTCTCCTGGTAAAACGCCAGCCGCGATCCGAGCTCCGCCGGAAAAATCAAAAGTACCAGCGCCAATCCGAGAGCCACTCCCATAAGCGATTTCCGAATCGATTTGATCATCCGGTTCGCATGCCGCCACTGCTTCGGCGCGCCCCAGATAAATGCCACGGGCATGACGAGCGCGCTTGCGGCACCGTATACCACGGCGCCACGCGAACCGCTGAAAAGGATGGCGCCCCCCACGAGCGCGGTCGCTATGAAGACCAACTTTTGGCTCTTCCGGGTGTAGAGCAACAGATACCCGGAGCTTCCAATCAGAAGAATCGCAGCAATGATCAAGTAATTCGAGAATCGCCCCGAACTCACGAACACCGCCGTCGGTAAAGACAGCACCTGATTTGTCAGTGGCGAGTACTTGTCAAGTTCTCCCAATTCCCGCAGTTCGGGTGCGAGGACGGTCGGGTTGAGGAAGCTGTGGCCAACGATTGCCTGAATCATTCCCAGCACAGCGATCACCCCCGCGAGCATCGCATTCACCACGATAAACTTTCGCAGGTCCTCATCGCTGCGAATGAGCGCGTATCCGACGTACATCAACGGCGCGTAAAAGAAATAAATCTTGAATCCCAGGATTCCATACAGCACATTCGGCGAATTCGGGTTGAAAATCTGCATGAGTCCGAGCCATACGAATAGCGCGAGAAATACTAGGAATTTTGGCCGGAAAGACTTCTCCCGGCCCGCTCGCACCGCCGCGAACAGCGAAATATACGTGAGTAGCGCCAGCACATCCTTTCCGAAGAACAGCGCCATGTTGTTGCCCATGTACTTTCGTGCCAGGTCTTCGAACAAGAGCCACGTGAGGAAAAGGTAGAATCCCGATCGCCAGTTTCGAAGTATGGTGATCGCTGCCGCGCAACCCGCGACCACGAAGGCGCCATATTGGAGGCTGGTTAAGTCTCCCGCCGCAATCTTTCCGCCGATCTCGTACGCGACCCAGAGTCCTGCGAGGAGTACCCAGACACCAATCCAGGTCTGGTTTCGTATCGAGAGAGTCCTATTTCCTAACACGCGTGCCTCTTCATTCCTGTTCACTGCCGGTCACTTGGATGCCCGGTTTTTTCGGCGCTATCTGCTGAAATCTCTTGCCGGCGAGAAGTCGCCTCGCAAAATTCCCTACGCCCGCTCCGTAGTCGAGAACTCTTCCCGTCAGATTTTTTTCAGCGACCACCCGCTCCACGCACTGGTAGATCGCCTCCGAGCTGATTCCGCCGCTCCGTTCAGCGGCGTCCGAACGGTGTTGTAGCACCCAATCCGGCGTCAGGCTCATCGAGTTCTCCGCCTGGTAGAATCTGTGGGCTCCGAATCTACGGCGCGTTACTTGGCGTAAACGTCCCGGTATAGAGACGCATGGCCTTCAATCATACTATCTCTGCTGAATGCCTGCACCGCTCGCTCCCGGGCCGCCATCCCAAGAGATTTCCGAAGTGAGGGGAACTCGACGAGCTGTCGCAGGCAATCGTAGAGCGCTCCGGAATCTCCCGGAGGAAACTTCAGTCCGGCTTCGGCCACCACTTCACCGAGCCCGCCGATGTCGGCTGCTACCACCACTCCGCCCCTGAGCATCTGCTCGATGGCCGCGAGACCTGCCGTTTCTTCCCACTGTGAGGGCATCACCACCACCTGCAATGGGCGCACCGCGTTTTCAAGTGCTTCTCCGTGAAGTTCGCCGAGAAAACGAACGCTATTCTTGAATTGGAGCGTACGGGCCAAATCTTCAATTTCGCGGCGCTCGGGTCCCCCGCCAACAATTGTGAGCCGAAATTGCAAGCCCGCATCATCCAGGCGTTTGGCTGCGTCGAGGAGCAGCGGAACCCCTTTTTCAGATACCAGGCGACCCACATAGCCGATCTGCAGCGGTTCTCCGGCGGTTTCTGGCCTGTGGTTCTCTGCGGGCAGTGAGGATTCGGCGATGCCGTGATAAACGACGGTCGTGCGCGGCAGCGCGATTCGTTTTGAGACGTGCTCGGTCACGGCGATATTCCGTGCTGCCATCCCGCACATCCAGCGCCGAGGGAACGTGAGCAGCAAATCGCGAATGCTTTTTCGCAACCCGATGCGACCCGCATTGCACCGGACACACATGTTGTATTGCGTTTTCATGAAGTAGCCCGGGCAGACGCTGTGATCGGGCCCGTATAAAAGAAGTCCGTTGGGGCATATCGATTGATAACCGTGATGTTCGATGACTACTTTTTTATGCGCCAGTAAACCGAATGCCAATGGCAAAAAAGCAGGGCCCGCCAGATGGACGATATCCGCTTCCCGGATGAGTTGAACGAGTTTTGCGTAGGAAGGGGATCGTACCAATCGATAAGGCTGCTCTTCGTCGTCTTCCATTCGCTGGCGGGTGCGGGTCACGACCGTCACCTCAATCCGCTCGCTCCCTTCCGCAGGCTCCCATGAAGACAACCCCCGCGCGAGCTCCCGCACGATTGTCTGGACGCCGCCGGATATCGGTAGAAAAACTTCGCTGTAGATCAGTACCTTCATTTGCCCGCGCGAGCTCCGCTGTTTTCGGCGCTTTGGCCTTCGCCCGCGCCAGAGGTTAATGCCTCATCGAATTTTTGGGCGATGAATCCCCATGAAAAGTAACGGTCATGCGCTTGCAGGCTTCGTTCATGAAGGCTCCGCCACAGATCCTTGTCGAGGAAAATTCGCCGCACCGCCGCGCCCAGCGCGTGCCGGTCGCCGTACGGCACCAGTTCGACGCCTGCCTCTGCCATCGGAGTTCCCTCTGCTGCTCCACCGTAAGCCACAATCGGCAGTCCGCAGGCTACGCCCGTCAGCGCGCTTCCCCGCCTCGGATAGAGCGGGCCGCGGACGCACAACATAACGTCGGATTTCGTCAGCGTCCGCCTGATGTCTTGCGGATTTTGGATTCCGAGGATCGTCACCTCCGCCGGAATTCCATCGAACGCCTGCCTGATCGCCGCTTCCGCTTCCGCCGTGCCTCTCCCAAGAAACACGACGTGCATTTTCAAACCGCCGGAAGCTGATACCCTCACCGCATCGGCAATATCAACGAGCTCGCGATGCAGATGTGGGGCCTCGCTCAAGCAGTAGATGGCAACACAGTTGGCTCGCTCCTTATCGGGGACTACTGGGTTCAATCCCGGCGCTTCGTCCGGAATGTTGGCGCCGATGGGAATGTAAATTGCTTTCGCATCGTCCTTCGGAAGCCATCTCACCGTTTCGAGCGGGTCTGGAAAAACACTCAGATCGGATCTAGCGTGGAGTTTTCGTATGACCCAATTTTGGCAAACTTCGCGGATGCGGCCGATTGCGCGCGCCCCTCTGAATCCGAACGGTTCGTGAAATACCACCGCGGAGCGCGCTCCGCAGCGCTTTGCAATCGCCAGCGCCGCAAGCGCGCCGAAGGGAAACCCGCGTCTTGACCAAGCGAGCGCCGTGTATTGCAAGATCACCCACCGACCCCGCCAGTCCTTGCTTTCATCGCGAAGTTTTCTCAGCGCCCGCACCCAGCCCTGTGAATCCCAGTCGGCGTGCGCAATTTCGCTCTGGATGCCGCGACGCTCCAACGCTTGCCCTAGGTACTCGCAGTAATCCTGGACGCCATCGGCCGGGACATCGCGCTTTCCTGCAAGAAATATCAACCCTTTGTTCCTCGGCCGCCGCTGAATCTGCGTAGTATTACGAATATTCCTTTTCTGCCTCATTCTTTGCATGTGGGAGGATTCTTCTGTGGCCCGCAAAACAATCCGGTCTTTCCTCCCTGCGTTTACTTTTCGACGACGAAACTCCCGATGACGAGTGCGTCCATGCCCGAACTGAAAAATGTTCGCACCGCATCCGTGGGAGCGCAAACGATCGGCTCGCCGCGCAGGTTAAACGAAGTATTCATTACCACTGGTACGCCGGTTCTGTCTCCGAATTCGCGAATCAAACGCCAGTACAGCGGATTCACGTCGCGTTCCACGGTTTGCGGCCGCGCGCTTCCGTCCACGTGAGTCACCGCGGGGATCACGCTGCGCTTTTCCGGCCTCACCTGTGCCGTCAACACCATGAAGGGCGAGTCCGTCGCAGACTCAATATATTCATCCGCCACCTCAGCCAGCATCGACGGCGCGAAGGGCCGCCACGCTTCACGGAACTTCACCGCGTTGTTCACTTTTCCGTTCATCTCGGGATCCCGCGGATCAGCCAGAATCGAGCGGCTGCCGAGTGCCCGCGGACCAAACTCCATACGCCCTTGAAACCAGCCAAGAATCTTTCCGTTCGCCAGCATTTCGGCTGCGACGGCGGCGGGATCGCCCACTCGCGTGGCGCGCAACTTGTAAGTCTCAAGAATCTTCTGAATTTCGTCGTCGGAACTTGCCGAACCCAAGTATGCATGGCGCATTTTATGTACCGGCAATTTTCCGCCGTTGTCCATGTACGGAGCGAGCGCCGCTCCTAGGCAGACGCCGTCATCGCCCGCTGCCGGCTGCACGAAAATTCGGTCGACGATGCCCGTGGAAAGAATCTTTCCATTCGCTTTCGAGTTGAGCGCCACTCCTCCGGCCAGGCAAAGGTTGCGGCTCCCTGTTTTCTTCACGGCGGCGCGAGCGAGCGTCATCATGGCCTGTTCGCATGCATCCTGTACCGCGAAAGCGACATTCTTGTGCCCTGCGTCGATCTCAGATTCGGGAGCTCGCTTCGGACCCAGCCGCGAAATGATTCCGTCAAGCGGCGCCGCACTGGTCCCGAGCAAACGCCGCACCGAAACCCTGTAAGGATTGTCGTCAGGGATAATGAAGTCGCGCAAATTGATTCCGGGTTCGCCGAAAGGCGCCAGCCCCATCACTTTCCACTCATCGCTGTAAGGCGTGAAGCCGAGAAAGTACGTGAACTGGGCGTAGAAGAGTCCAAGCGAATTGGGCCATGGAATTGTCCAAACATGTTCAAGTTTTCCATCGCGGCCCTGCCAGAGCGAGCTGGCTTCCCACGCGCCGCGGCCATCCAGCACCAGCACGGCAGCATCGTCAAATCCGGAGAATGCATAGGCACTGATCGCGTGCGCCAGATGATGATCGACAAATCGAAATTTCGCTTTTGTGGCCGCGAACCGTTCGAGAAATGTCCTCTCCCCGTTGCGTTGGCGTGTGAAGCTCATGTACCGCCGGAATAGACTTGCAACTCCGACGTAATCAACAGGGAGAGATCCTGCGATCATGCACTTGAGATCGTGACGTACTGAGGCGGCGATCGGCGGCCAGCCGAAGCAGACGTAGTCCAATTCCTCCGGACGAACGCCGGTAAAATCGAGGCAAGCCCGAATCGAGAGCTCGGGAAATCGCGCATCGTTCTTCAGTCGACTGAGCCGCTCTTCGGCGATAGCAAACAAGGCTTCGCCGTCCCGCGTGATGCAGGCCGACGAATCATGCATTTGCGAGTAATTGATCCCGATCGAAATCATGCCCTGCGGGGTTCGCTGGCAATAATTTTTCTGGCGCAACACCATGCCATCGGCGTATTCGCGCCTTTCATCTCCAGCACAGCTCCCCCGTTCTCCCGCACCGTTTGCGCCACATTTTCAGAACTAACGCACACACCGTGCCAGCTCTTGCCGGCCATTTCGGGATCTAGTCCCAGAAGCTTGGCAGTCGAACGGCTCGCCCGCGCAAAACCCGCTTCCCAAAGCGCGTCGACCACCGCCCACGCAGCACGGCCTTTCCAATTCATGCTTTTCTCAGGGCTCCCGTTGAATTGAAATAGACAAATGCCTTCCGGAGAAAGCACTCGAAGGATTTCGCGGACATACAAATGAACCAGGCGTTCCTCCGGCAAATGCTGCAATACGAGATAGCTAAAAACAAAATCAACGCTGTCCGTGGGCACGCCGTTGAGATCTGTCCCGTTACCCTGAGTCCATTGGATTTGCTCGCTCTCTGTATTCAGCGACCGAGCGCAGGTCAACATTTCCGAAGAGACGTCGAAGGCGATGACGTGGTCAAATTGTTTCGCAAACGTTCGCGTCATTCGTCCGGCACCGCAACCAAGTTCCAGCATCGACTTTCCGCGCGACGAAAATGCGAGGCGCTCGAGAGTGCGCACGACGAGCCGATTGTAGTCCTCCTCGCCGGACCGCCAGAACGATGATTCGTCCCAGTCTTTGCGCCACGAAGCGATGTAGTAGAACGCGTCTTTCCGCGCCCGCTCATCCCAATCCTGCCGCATCGAGTCGGCAAGTTTCGTCATCTGTCGCATTTCAAACTCCTGATGCAAGCTCGGTCGTCGTCCGGCACCTATTTCTGGGCAAATAGGGCAAATCGATCGCTCATGTGAGGTGGTCGACTCACTTCTCCAAGCATACGCAGACCGATTCGCTTTGCAAGGGATGAACCGGACCCAAGATTCGTCGAGAGTTGGCTAGGCTTCAACCAGAGTGTGCGGCTCACCTTGAAGGAGGCTTTTTCCACGCAACGCGAGAGCGTGTCCGCCGTAAATCCCCAGAGATGCCAGGGAACGTCGTCGATCGGACACCACTCTTGACCAAATAGCCGGCGTTTAGCTTGCACGATGCGTTGGGGAAGTCCCGCGACGTTGGGAGTGCTCAGCACGAGCAGACCGCCGGGGCGCAGAATACGACATACTTCCTGCAACTCGCTCACAGGATCGGAAACGTGCTCGATTACATCAAGCATGCTGACGACAGAAAACGTGTCCGCAGGGAACCGCGCAGCAGAAAGGCTCTCTTGAATCACGTTCAGTTTCAGGTCGTTCTTTAGGTGCAGATACGCCTCCCGGTTGGGCTCAATGCCAGAGGGCGTATAGCCGCGCTTCTCCGCGTTGATAAGAAACATGCCGCTGAAACATCCGACGTCGAGAAGGAGCCCATCGCGAACGCCAAGACTGGCGATGGCATCCAGAAGCTTGGAATGTTCCTCCTGTTTCCACTCAGGAACCCTCGTGCCTGCCGGAGCAGGAGAATCGGAGCAGGATTTTATGAGCGCCTCTCCATCGTACAGAGCCATTAGATCGCTTTCGGCGGGGCGTTCTGCGGCAAACAGCAATCCACAGCCTGCGCATCGCTCAATCCTGGTCGCGTCGCGGTTCCAAACGGTTCGAGAGCGGCCGCCACCACAAAGCGGGCACTTCGCAGATTCTTGATCCATAGTTGCGCGAGTTACCGGTGCCAATTTGAGATTCGAATGCTTCTCGGACTTAAAAAAGAGTCTCCCAGTTTCATGTTTAGCCGCTATCTCCGATATGAACGATCGGTTGCGTCTGTGACGCGAACCCTGCCGGGGAAGTCGGGAAATAACTCCCAACGCAGCCGACCCGACGTCCATGGCTTTCCCCGCGGACGCGCTCCTATTCTCAGTGCTTGCCGTTTCCCGCCGGGTTTTGCACCACGCTTTCGATTACGGGTGCCGATGGTTTTGGCTCGCCCAAGATGCCTCGCATCCGGCGAAAATTACTCGCAGCGTACCACTCGCGAACTTGGTAGAAGCGCTGGGGTGGCAATGCGAGCGCAAGCAATAAGGACAACTGCTTATAGAGACGGTATCCGAGTGGACTCGAACGATAGGATCGACGCAACTCTTGCTTCTCGAGCGCATACGTTTCCCACGGGTTTCCGCCCTCGGTCATCAGGCGGAGGCGCTTTACGTCGATCCGGATCTGTTCAAGGGCCATTGCAATGATTTCAGGCGTGATGCCGAGGGATTCGAGAGGCGCCGGCAGTTCGTCGGCTAGGCCTTGCATGACTTCGAGCCTTCGTTGCAGATATTTTTTGTCCGGGGTGCGCTGCATGTAGAAGTTACTAGCGTGAAACCGGTAGAAGAACAATGGCAAGTTCAGCACCAGGGCATCCGTCAGGGCCGCAGCGATTGTCCAAATGTATTCATCAGCCTCGAACCGCAGGACTTCCGGGACAGGTAACACCTGATCCAGTACGGTACGCCGGTAGGCTACCTTGCTCGTCCCCAGGAAACAGCGCAACTGGCAGAAAAGCCTCGCACTATCAAGGTTTCCGAGACCAATCCGGAAGTTTTGCTCCGGAAGGATGGTCTGGCACATTTTGCCATCCTCGTCGACGACGTGGTAGCCGTGACCAACCGCTCCGACATCGGGGTTTTCCTCGAAAGCTTTTACGACGGTCGATAGTTTCGAGACTGCCCACCAGTCGTCGCCGTCGAGGAATGCGAGAATTTCGCCTTGCGCTTGAGGGATGCCAAAATTGAATGCGGATGCCTGTCCGCCATTTTCTTTTCGCAAGTACCGTATGCGGGGCTCAAATTTGCGGACGATTTCGGGCGTGCGATCGGTGGATCCATCGTCTACGACAAGGATTTCCATTTCTGATGAGGGAAAATCCTGATCGAGCACGCTCACGATTGCTTCCTCGACGAAGCGCTCGTGATTGTGGGTGTCGATCAGAACGGTAACGAAGGGTTTGGACATGTCGATCGATCAGATTCTATTGTCCTACAAATGACGAAAGCCTTTCACTTAGACGGCTTAGCAGTCGTAGGTTCCCCAGCGGCGCTCCGCAATCCGATTCGATGCCGGAGCGGGCGCGAGAAGTGGAGGGCAGCAAACCATAAGCGGCTGGCGACTCCGCGAACCCGTCGCTGCGCTTGCACGATCCCATGGCGGTAATTTTTCTTAAGGCCGGTGGGAGTGAGACGGTGCGTGGCATTCCCAATCGTGTGGAAGCACCGGCCATTTTCCAGTAGCGCATAGTTCTGCTGCGCCTCCTTGCCTTGCCAGACGCCTGCTTCTCCATCTGGATGATAAGAATAATCGTGATTCTGATGCGCCGGCAGGACCGCTGATGACGCATCAACCACGGCCGCTTCTGAGGCACGCGCCTTCCATAGCAGCCAATTGTCCCAGCCCGGACGTCCGATTACAAAGGGAGGCGTGTTCCGGTAGTAGAGGCCACGTGAGAACGCGAAATAATCGATCCATTGAGGCGGACGTTGGTGATTTTCTGCGAGTGCTTGTGAGCGCAAGCGTTCCTGCCATTGGGGATCATCGAATTCGATCGCGTCGCGCACGTCGGTGTCCCAACGTTGTCCAACCATCAGAAATTTCGCAAATTGAGTTGCAACACGGGACAGAGAGCGGGTGAAATCGGACATTAGAACGATGTCGCAATTTACGTAACACAACGCGTCATGGCGTGCAATGTCCTGGGCTTGATCGAAAACCGAGGAGAGATATTTCGTACCGTGTTCATTGCGCCGGACGGAGGGAATGTGGCGAATTCCGAGTGCGGCCGCCGCCTCGGCGGCTCCCGTATCGTCGCCAAAAAGAATCACCTCGATATCAGGGTGAAGGCGCTTCCAGCTCTGGATTGCGTTGCGCTGGATTACGCCAATGTGTCCTTGGAAGGGTTTCGGTGTCGAGAATATTGTGAGCATGGCGGATTCAGACGCTTCGGGCGGTCTTCGAGTGCTGCCGCTCCGATCGCACAATCTCCTCGAGAATTTTTCCCAAATCGTAGGTCAGATTCCAATTCGGAAAATGGGAGCGCAGCTTGCGGAGATCGGAGATATAGCAAATGTGATCGCCTTTCCGGGCCTCGTCGCAGTATTCCCATCGGATACGTTTCCCAGTGATCTGTTCCACGCGGTCGAATGCTTCCAGTATGGAGACGCTGTTGTCTCTGCCACCGCCAATGTTGTAAACCTCGCCGGGGCGAGGATTCAGAAAGAATTCTTCAGCGGCGCGAACAACATCGTAGCTGTGGATATTGTCGCGGACTTGTTTTCCCTTGTAACCAAAGACGGTGTATGTCCCACCCGCGATTGCAACTTTTACGAGATACGAAAGAAAACCATGAAGTTGAACGCCCGAGTGATTCGGTCCCGTCAGGCAGCCGCCTCGGAATACTCCTACGTTGAGTCCAAAATATCTGCCGTATTCCTGCGCGAGCACATCGGCGGCGACCTTCGAGGCTCCGAAAATCGAATGAGTCGTGCGGTCGATCCGGCAGGTTTCGTCGATGCCATTCCAATCGGCCGCTTCAGAGTAATCGTAACGAGAGGGCAATTCGTTCATCGGCGTCTCGTTGGGAGCATCGCCGTACACTTTATTGGTGCTTAGAAAAACGAGTCCGGCTTCGGGGCAGAACTGCCGCATTGCTTCCAGGACGTTGGCGGTACCGAGGGCGTTCACTTCGAAATCGATGAGCGGAATTTCCTTCGCTTTATCATGCGAAGGCTGCGCGGCGCAGTGAAGGATCGCGTCGAACCGATGTTCTTTGAAGAGGATGAAAAGAGCAGCGCGGTCGCGAATATCCAAGTCGTGGTGCTCGAAGTGCGAAGTGGCGCTTTTCAAGCGCGCGAGATTCCAAGTGGTGTCGCCCTGAGGCCCGAAGAATTGTTGACGCATGTTGTTGTCAATGCCGACAACGCGATGGCCCTGCGCATCAAAGTATTCGACGGCTTGAGAGCCGATGAGTCCGCTGCTGCCCGTGACCAAAATAATTTTTGAGTTCATTGATCCAACCAATGACGGCGATTTCTATTACGAAGGTGAACCGGGACGTTTTCCGCCTTCACGCCAAACGCATGGCGAATCGGACGCGTCAGCGCGAGCAGCGGAAACCAAATCTTGAGCCGGACGAAAGTGCGGATAACCTTGGCCATGTCTCGCCATCGCCGCTTCGCCGGAGCGAGCCAATAAAAACGATTTGCCGACACTCCCTGCGGGGTGAGACGAAATTCCGCGTCTTCAATTGTGCGGGAGTTCGACTTGCCGCCCAATAGCGCGAGATTGCGCCGCGCTTCTTCATCGTTCCAGACGCCGGCCATACCCTGCGGGTGGTACCCGTAATCGTGGTTCTGGTGAATTGCGCACACAACCGAGGAAACATCCACGACGGGTGCGCCGCCCTGATGCGCGTTCTGGACGAGCCAATGATCCCACCAGATGCGGCCGATCACGAGCGGCGGGATGCGCGGGTAGAGGCCGCGCTGAAACAGAAAGTAGTCGATATTGTAGTGCAGACGCTGAAGCCCCTCGGACTTCGCACGGGTGAGAATCCGAGTCTCCCAATTGGAGGCCGAAAAATCGAGCGGCTCGGTTACATCCACGTCCCAACGGCGGCCAATCATCAGAAAATTGGAGCGCCACGCAAGAAGCTCGCCAAGCGCTCGAACGAAGTCTTGCGTCAAAATGATATCGCAATTTGCGTAACTCAGAATGTTGTGCCGGGCAATTTTCTGCGCCGTCCCGAAGATTGAATCCAGGCGTTTTGTCCCGAATTCGCTGCGTTGCACGATTGGCTCGTGTCGAAGCCCAAATTCCCTGCAGACATCGGCAGTTCCGGCATCGTCGCCAAAGAGAATTATTTCAGCGTCCGGATGCAAAAGCTTCCAGCTGTGGAGCGCATTGCGCTGGATGGTGCCGATGTGGCCGAGAAATGGTTTCGGAGTGGAGAAAATCGTGAGCATCAGCGGATTCCGCCGTTGCCGTTCGTCTCTGCCATTTTCTTGCGAAGCACGAAAGCTCCCAGCGCGTACGCGCAGCCATGAGGGTCCGCCGAATCGTAGACGGGCTGAAAATTCAAAGCCTGAGAACGATTGCACGCGGCCCACTTGTTCTCCGGATCCTTGATCCAATATCGTTCTTTGCTCACTTCAAACCGTCCGAACAGAAGCGGCAGCCGTTGAGCGCCATACACCCGGCACCAAGGCGCCATCACCGTGTCAATTCCGCAAGGGGCGGTCATGATGAGCGTCCCTCCGGGCTTGAGCACGTCGGCGAGCCTGCTCATGACTTCCACGTCGCCGTCTTCTTCTTCTTTGGTGATTCCGTAACGCCCGGGCACGCCGACATGCTCGACGGAAGAACAGTTGATTGCCAAATCAAAATGATTCCTCGGCAGATCGAGCTTCAGAAAATCGCCCTGCACAAAGTCGACCTGAGCGTGCCTCCAGGCGAACGACTGATTCTGCAAATCGTTGGCGAGCACGTGAAATCCCCGGCACGCGGCCAGCAGACTCATGTATCCATTCTCACAGCCAAATTCAATCGCTTCACCCGGCCCTTCCGGCATTTCGCAACTTAGAAACGACCATTCCACGTTTCGCTCGCCCCAGATATTGATGGAAGAAACCCGCCGGGCATCGGGGATGATGGCGCGCTTCGCTTTCAATACCGAGCGGTGCAACCATCCCGGTAAATAAATCGGGACAAGAAGCTTTTCCGCCATCAGCTGCGATCCTCCGCCGCGCGCGAGCTGCTATTCTGAGTCTCTAAAATAGTGTTCAAGGGTTTCAACTCTTCCCAAACCGGCGTTTCAGAGCTCTTCGTAATTTCTCGAGTGCATTTTGGCGACGTGCCACTGCCGACGGATCCCAAGGTTTGATGGCTGTGCTGGGTGCCGGCATGAATTCGAGCGAAGCGGAGGTCAACGGAGAGGCCGCGGCGGCGAGAACGGTCCGCACGCGTGCAGTGCCGTTCGCCGAACCGTAGTCTGGATGACGGGGCTGCGATTTCAGTCCATAGACATATTTCATTCCCGAGGCGTAAAGCATTTTCACAAGACAGGATTCGGTGGGATAAAAAGCGATATAGTTCACTCCCTGATCGTCATGTATTTCCTCGTCGACGAGAGCCATTACCGGTTCTTCACCTGAAAGTATTACACCCTCGACAAGCAGGAGCTTGTCCGCCATGGAGTGAAGATGACGAATGGCCATCAAAGGGTTCTCCAAGTGGTAGAGCAAACCAAAGCAAAAGACGAGATCGAATTTTCCAAGTGTCCGAATGGCTGGATCTTCCGCATTGTATGTGTGAAAACTCACACCGGGATGTCGCCGGGCGGCTTCGTCGACGTTTTCGGACCGCCCGTCCACGGCCGTGACCTCCAGTGCGAGTGAGGTCAGTAATCCTGAAAAATATCCCAGGCCGCAACCCACATCGACCGCGGTTCTTATGTCGAGCGGTCCCTTCAGTTCAGCGAGGAGGGCCGAAACCACTGCGGCTCGCGATGAGTTCAGGCTTTGGTAGTGCTGCTGATCAAATATGCGAGGCGCGCTCAATTTTGGCTTCCTCCGCGGGCTGATGTGAGAATTTGGCGGGAATATTGAGCACGCCGTTCCATTGGTCCATGTGGTGCTGGTGAACCTCCGTCGCAATCGTCATTTCCGGCAAGCAATCCCATAGATCAAGCATCTCTGCATTATCCCAAACGCTGACCTGCCATTGATAGGAGCCAGGCCGCAAAGGGAGGGTCGGAAAAGAGTGGGAGAAAACGTGAATGCCAGGCTCGAGGGTCAAATTTTGTGAGGCTCGCGCCCACATGAGCTGGCGCTCGGCATTAAAGAGCGCGACGCCGTGTTCGCCGTTCTTTATGGGGCGAGTCAACTCGACCCAAAAATTCATGGTTACGGCATCCGTCGTCGCAAGAACGTGGAGCCGATCTTCTTGGCCGCCGGCGATTTCCCAGCGAAGAAACTGAGCGCTCGCCGCCGAGCCTTGCCTGACGCCATTGGCACGCTCGCCCCCAAACATCGCCGACTCATAACCGGCGAGCACGTCGTGCGCGCCACCGTCCATGCGGATCGCTCCAGCATCAATCCACACTACCCGGGAGCAGAGACGCCGAATCTGATTCATCTGGTGGCTGACAAATACGATGGTGCGACCGGACCGGGCGACGTCTCCCATTTTGCCCAGGCATTTTTTTTGGAACTGCAGGTCTCCCACTGCGAGAACCTCATCGACGAGCAGGATTTCAGGATCGAGATGCGCGGCGACGGCGAACGCGAGTCGCATTTGCATACCGCTGCTGTAATGCTTAAGTGGTGTGTCGAGGAATCGCTCGACCTCCGAAAACGCGACGATCTCATCGAATTTCCGGGAAATTTCCTGTTTCTTCATACCGAGAATGGCGCCGCTCAGGTACACATTCTCGCGGCCCGTGAGTTCGGGATGGAACCCTGTGCCAACTTCGAGGAGACAACCGACACGCCCACGCAACTCCACACACCCTTCCGTCGGTCGAGTAATTCGAGACAGAAGCTTCAGCAAGGTGCTCTTGCCTGCGCCATTACGGCCAATCAGACCAAGAACTTCGCCCTGTGCCACGTCGAAGCTAACATCACGCAACGCCCATAAGAAGTCTGCGGGAGGTCGACGCGAGTGCTTGAGGGGCGACGTCAGCGCGCGGGTAATTACATCGCGCAGAGCGACGTAACGCTCTCGCTGTACCACGCGGTAGCGCTTGCCAAGACTCTCGACGTGAATGACCGAGTCGCTCATCGTTTGAATTGCACCAGATTCAGACCACGTCCGCAATCGTAGTTTCCATTTTCTGAAAATATGCCACTCCACTCAATAGAACCACGATAACCACCGCGGAGGACACAACAACGAGACGGCCGGGAGGCGTACCTGTCCCGGCGAGCGACCACCGAAAGCCTTCGATCACGCCCGCCATTGGATTCAAGCCGTAGAGCCAGCGCCATTTCATGGGAACAAGCGAACTCGGGTACGCAACAGGCGAAGCAAACATCCAGAATTGCACGAGAAATGGGACGACGTAACGCACGTCGCGATAGATTGCGTTCAGCGCGGAGAGCCAAAGGCCCACTCCCAGCGCCGTCAACACCGCGAGCAGCAAGAAAACCGGAACCATCAAAATTGCCGAGGTCACATGGATCCGGTAATAAATCATTAACACGACGAACATCAAGAATGAAATTCCAAAATCCACGAGTCCGGAAAGCACGGACGAGAGCGGCAGCGCAAGTCGCGGGAAATAGACCTTCGTGACGAGGCGCTGGTTCTCGACGATGGTCGTGGTGGAATTCGTTAAGGCTGCCGCGAAGTACATCCAGGGAAGCAGCGCGCTGTAATAGAAAATCGGATACGGCAAGCCTTCGGAAGGAATGTGCGCGAGCCTGCCGAAAAACAGGCTGAAGACCAGCATAGTCAGAAGGGGCTGCAGGACAGCCCAGGCTGCGCCGATGGCCGTTTGCTTGTAGCGTACTTTGATATCGCGCCAGACGAAAAAATAGATCAACTCGCGATAGGCCCAGAGTTCATCGAACGGCAGGACCCACCATCGGGTCGGGGGCGTAATGCGAAGCACGGGAGGCTGTACGCCGCTGGGTGATTGGTCAGCAGTGGTGATGGCGCTCATTCGGATTTGTCAGGGTGCTGTGATTTGAGTTGCTGCACGTCTTGTTCCTCGATGTTGCCCATCAATTGCTTTCGGCGGGTAAGATAGCGTTTAAGGACGCCGGTCATCTGCACCGGGACGACTGTGACTTGATTGTAGGCAGCATCGCGCCAGGAAATCGGGCCGCGCGCCGGGAATCAGGTGCGTGCCCCATTGAAAGATAAGTCCGAGGTTCCACAGTATCAGGAGGGCCACAGTGATCGGAGCGAAAACTCTGATTCGTCGCTCGCCAAGAGCTCGTGCGAAATAGTTCAAGAACGCTGCAAATCCGAGAATGAAGATCGCAGTCAAGGAAATGAAAAACCTGTTTCCGAACGAGGAAAGACCGTGCCAATCCTGGTAGCAGCCAATCACGTACAAAAACGCGGTAAGAACGATAATCGAGTAGAGGCTTAGAATACGATCCGTCTGTCGCAAGAAAAACAACCCGATCACCGACAGGACCACAATGGGGGTCCAGCTGAATAGGCCATGCTGCGCTGAAAAACAGACCTTTAGAAATGCAGGCGAGTTCCAAAACCACGCTTCCCGATAGCCGAAATCAAAATAACTTCCGTAAATGACTTTCTTTGTGATGAGGGTTGGAACGAAAGCTCCAAGTACCGCGCCGGAGAAGACCAAGTTGTCCGCAAATCGGCGACGGAAAAGCTCCGGTTGCTTCGCGGTCCAACTTTGCAAATACAATGCCAGCGATTCCAGCAGCGGGAAAAGAAGAAAAATGGCATTCGGATAATACACATCCATCATGAGTCCGGCGATCAAACCGAGCCCTGCCCACTGCAGCGTTGTACGCGCATGGCGCGTGTGATCCCAGTACCATAGAAAGAGCGCAATCGTGAAGGCGGAATGGGCGTGGGACCATGACGGATTGAAATACATATACACGGGAAGAGAGCTCGCGAACCAGACGCCCAACGCAGCGAGAAAGGCCCATCGTTCGGGAAGATATTTTCGAGCTAGTCGAAAAGAGATCCAGATGGCGAGAAATCCGTAGAGTGCGGTGCCTGCTGCCATCGCTCTGAGATACGGCTCGGAAAATCCGTCGGCTGCGATGTGGCCGCCGAGCGCATCGATGGACAAGACTACGAGATGCGTGGTGAGTAGAAAGGGGGCCCAGAGGATTGCCGGCCCAACGGAAAAATGGTTGTCCAAATGACCGGTTGAGGTGAACTGATCGGGGAGGACGTTTCCCGCGGCGTCCGTTCGCCCCATACGAAAGCTCTGATTTGCCTCGAGCCAATCATTCCGGAAGTCGAGATTGTGGTCGATCAGGAGCGACTGACCGAAGGCGTAGTACCCGACGCCGTCACCCCGCACCCATGGATTGCAAAGGGGCAGGGTGAGAATGAAGATCAGGAGTAGAATTTTGTCGTACGCGCCAAACCTGGCCAATGATTTTCGTCCTTGCGTAACGCCAATATGTTCGAACAGCTTGAGAGATATCCTCGGTCCTCCTAGGAGGCCGCCTTCACGTCCAAAGAGGCTGCACCGGTCCGATTCTCCTGTTTCCGCAGGATTGCGATGAGCGAAAGAGGCGGCAGCGGGAGCCACGGATCGATGATCCGAAAAATCGGTGTCAGGATGTTCAGAAGCCGAATCTGCCCCAACCCAAAAGTTTTTCGCCGCAGCACCTTGCCGTTGAACCACCACGCCGGCACCCCGGGGCGATTGAACTTTAGAATATGTTCGACTTCAAATCCTGCTTGGCGAGCGACTGCGGCGAGCTGTTCCTCGGTATAACGCCGGCAATGTCCGAGAACTTCATCCAGGCTGCCGAAGATCTTTGGACCGAACGGGACCAGCACGACGGCCGTTCCGCCATCAACTAAGGCGTCGCGAACATTTCGCAGTGCGCCAAGATCATCTTCGATGTGTTCGACTACATTCAGACAAACTACGGTATCGAAGTTCTGTCCCACTGGGAAAGATTCAGGCTTCATGCCGTCCGTCTGGGCGACGTGCATGTACGGCCGAGTCGGACGAAGCGTTTCCAAATAATTCAGGTAGTACGGGTTGACGTCGGTGGCCCAATAGATCGAACGCGGCATAAGATTCACCGACATGTTGCCGATTCCGGCGCCAATCTCGAGCACTCGGTCGCCGACGTAAGGGCGAACGACGTCTGCCATCCATCTCGTGAAGCGTGGAGCCTGATTCATTCTTTCGAGGATTTCTCCACCACGCGCGTCCTCGGTGTAAATGTTGCTCGAGACGCCATAGCGAAGAATGGCCCAGAGCGCGCGAGCGCCGTCTTTCCAGCCGATTTTCTTGCCTTCGCGATACGTTCGTCCAGAATAGCTGATCGGCACCTCAAAGATGCGAGCGCCGCGCTTGGCGAGTTTGATCGCGAGTTCAGGCTCCACGTCGAATGTGGAACTTTCAAGCGGAATGCTCTTCAGCAGATCGGCGCGAGCCATCTTGTAGCAAGTTTCCATGTCGGTGAGGTTGAGGTCGGAGACAACATCACACAGAAACGTGAGGAGCTTATTGCCTAGAGCGTGGCGAAAGAAAAGCGCGCGTTTGTATCCGCCGGACATAAAGCGCGATCCGAAGACGGCATCGGCGTCTTCGTACAGAAACAGTTCAACCATCTGCAGCAAGTCCTGCGGGTGATACTCCAGGTCGGCGTCATGGATGACGACGAGTTCGGTATCGACGTGAGACAGCGCCGTGCGAATCGAGGCGCCTTTGCCTGAATTCTGCTCGTGACGCAACCATAGCCACTCGATTTTGTGAGGTGCTCTCTCGGTCTCCAAAGAATTTCGAAAACGCGCAATCGCTTTCTCTGTCGCGTCCTGCGAGCCATCATCAACAACGATCACCTGCACGCGATGTAGATGCGGCGATTCGCCGAGAATCTTGAGGCGCGCAAGACTCGTCTCGATGAGGTACTGCTCGTTGTATGCCGGCACGATCACGGCAAGACTGGTGCTAGTCCGCGTTCGATTTGTGTCGAGAGTGTACACGGCCTCGCCAGTCACGGGGCGCAACCTGCGTTCCGATTCAACGCGCTGATCTCGCAAATTTACGCCCGGCTTCGATGTATCTTCACTCATTCCGGAGTTAATTCTACTCGAGTATTTAACCTAAATTGTTGGTGGGGTTACCAGATAATCTCATTCGGGTCTTCTCGTCGATTCCCAAACGAGTGGTGATCGGGATCCCGGCGCCGAAACTCTAGTCAGACGCAGCCTGGGCAGTCAATCGATCCGGAATCGGCGCGCGCCTGGCGTCCGTTCGCTTCTTGCAGTGGGCGATGACGCGATCGACGATGTCAACGAGCGAAGTGGACGGCCTGAAGCCGGTGAGACTAACGAGCTTTTCAAGCGACGGCACGCGGCGTGGCATGTCTTCGAATCCAGGTTCGTAGGCCTGGTCATAGGGCACAAAGATAACGGGCGAATCGCTGCGGGTTCGTTCCTTCACGACGTGCGCCAGCCCTTCGATTGAGATTTCTTCGTCCGTGCCAATGTTGACCACCTCGCCGACGCAGCGTTCGTTTGCCAGAAGGCGAATGAGTGCTTCCACGCTATCGCGAACATCGCAGAAGCAGCGAGATTGTTTTCCGGTGCCGTAGACCGTGATTGGTTTTCCCGCCAGGGCTTGCTGCACGAAATTCGGCACCACCATTCCGTAGCGCCCCGTCTGGCGCGGGCCAACGGTATTAAAAAATCGCGCGATCTTCACCGGCTGCTTTCGTTCCTTCCAGTAGGACAACGCGAGAAACTCATCCAATGCTTTCGACGCCGCATAGCTCCAGCGCGCTTTTGTAGTGGGCCCGAGTACGAGGTCGGCATCTTCATGGAATGGAACTTTGTCGCTCTTGCCGTAAACTTCGGAGGTGGAAGCGATGAATACAAGTTTTTTCTTTTTCGAGGCTGCATCGAGAACGGATTGTGTGCCATGAATGTTCGTCTCAAGGGTTCGCACCGGACTCTCGACAATCAAACGCACGCCGACGGCGGCAGCGAGGTGAACAACCACGTCGGATTCGTCCACGAGTTCCGCCAAAAGCTGCTTGTTTTGAATTGAATCAAAGAAGTAGTGAAAGCGGCCGTTCGTCTTCAGATGACGAATGTTCTCAACGCTTCCCGTAGACAAGTCATCGAGGATAAAAACATCGGCGCCCTGTCCCAGTAGCGTCTCCGCCAAATGTGAGCCGATGAACCCGGCACCGCCGGTTATGAGATAGCGCATGATCGCTCCGTGTTTTTAAGAATTGGCCTTACTGCCGGGCCCGGCTGGGAACCGAGAGGCCTTGGCAACGTCTTCACCGTAACCGTAACCGTACGCATAGGGATAATACCGGTAAGAATAGTAATAATCGGGCGCGCTCGAGTCGACAGCGTTTAGAACGACGCCCAACAGCCTGCATTTCACCGCTGCCAGCAGATCGCGGGTGCGGGTGAAGGCCTCCTTGGGGGTTTCTCCACTGCGAACCACGAGCAGAACTCCATCCGTCAGAGCGGAAAGAATCACAGCGTCGGTAGCGGCCATCACTGGCGGCGAGTCAATGACCACAAACTTGAATCGCAGCCGCAATTCGGCGATCGCTTCTCGCATACGGTGCGAAGAAAGCAGATCCGCCGGGCTTGGGGGCACCGGACCGGTGGTGAGCGCTTCCAGATTGCTGATGGTCGGATGCGGAACGAGAACTTCGTCCAGGGTTGAGACGCCCGCGAGGTAAGAACTCAATCCTACCTCTTTCCCAATTGTCAGATTGAGCGCGCGCCGAATTCCCGGTTTACGCAAGTCAGAATCCATCAACAAAGTCCGATCGCCCAGTTGCGCCAATGTGACGGCAAGGTTGACGGCCGCAGTAGTCTTACCTTCGCGCGGCAAAGCGCTGGTTACCAGAATCACCTGCGGCGGATGATCGGCCTGTGAGAGCAGCAGCGAGGTGCGGAGAGCGCGGAACGCTTCCGAAATCTGCGACTTCGGCTGTACATAGGAAAGCAGTTCAACACGCGGCCCCGAGGCGGTCTGAATCGCCGCTTCTCCCGAACGAAGGCTGTGATGGGCATCCAAACCGGGAAGCGACGGGACGACGGCCAAAGAAGGCAAGCCCGTGAGGGCTTCGATGTCGTCAGGCGACTTGACGGTGTTGTCGAGATATTCGCGGAAAAGGGCGAGTCCGACCCCGCCGACCAGTCCTACGAGGAAAGCCAGTAGGATATTGCGGGCTTTCTGAGGTCGCGCCGGGCTGGAAGGAGTCAGAGCCGGATCCACCACTCGGATGTTGCTCGATCTCAGGCCGGCGGTGATTCCCGCTTCTTTTAATTTCTGGAGCAAGCCGTCGTAGAGAAGTTTGTTCGACTGCGCATCGTGCAGGAGGATTTGATACTGAACGAGCTTTTCGGCCATGTCGTTTGCTTCGGCCTTTTGCTTGTCGAGGTTTACCTGCAGGAGTTCGACGCGATTTCGCGCGGTGTTGAAATCCTGTTGCACGCTTTCCACCAGCGTCTTTCTCGCTTTTTCGAGATTGGTGTCTACTTCCTTCTTTTCTGCAGCGAGGCGCATCACCTTCGGGTAGTTCGGACCATACTGATCGATCGCCGCCAGATATTGCTCATCCAGCTCGGCTTTGTGTTTGAGCAACTCCTGCATGACCGGATTCGTTTGCGCGCTCGGCAACGCGTCGACGTTTCCAGAAATCGCCATGCGGTAAAGGGCTTCCTTCTCCGCCATTGCGGTCTGTGCGTCCGTGACGGACTTGCTCAAATCTCCGAGTTTCTCCGTTGTGATGTCGCCCTTTTCATCGGTGCGCCAGATCTGATTCTGTCTTTCATAAGCGACTCGGGCGGCTTCGGACTTTTCGACCTTGATCCGGAGCTCTTCGAGTTCGCCGGACAGCCAGGTGGATGCCTGCGTCGTCGCGTCGTATTTGCTGCGGAAATTTTGCTCGATATAGTTTTGCAAGTGCGCGTTGACCACGAGAGCAGCGAGCTGCGGATCCTCAGCTTCGAACTGAACCTCAATCAGGCGGGTCGAGGGGACGCGTCTTACGCTGAGGCGGCCGAGAAATGCTCCGAGAATTGGCGGTCTGGATTGGGCGGTGCCGCCGCGTGTCCACGCCAAGGAATTGGCCGTGCCGCCGAATTCGGGATAGCGGCCCAGGTCCATTGACTTGATGGTCTGCAGCGCCAGAGTTTCACTTTGAAGAATCTTCGACTGTGTTTCGATGTAATTCTCCATGTCCATGAATTCGTCTGCAGAGTTCGGATCCTGAAACGGCAACGACGGTTGCGACTCCCGATCCACTTCCACTCGGGCGGCCGCCTGATAGACAGGTTTCATCTTGAAAGACGCGATGGTAACGACCGTCACGACCGTGAGAAGAAACGTAAGGATCAGCCATTGGTGCTTTCGCAGAATGATGACGTAGTCAAGCAGATGCGGCTCGCGTGAGGTCTGGTCCCACGGAAGCAAAGACGGCGCAGGGATTACCGTCAGCGGTTCGGGCGCCTTGCGGTCGCGCGGTGCGAGTCTGGATGCTTCTTCCATTTGGCTGCGAATCCCTATTTGAGGACCGTGCGTTCGATCCAGTTTCTCAATTGTTGTTGGTTTGGGTGCGATAGATCAGAACGCCGGAACCGATACTGACAGCGGCCTCGGCGGCCTTGACGGCGATTTTTCTCGCCAGACTGTCAGGCACATACAAAATGTCGTTCGATTTCATGGCGACATCTTCGGATTTGTTGTTTTCAATCTGCTTGATATGGACAGGAATTGCTTCGCGCTCGCCCGTTTTTGGGTTTACGCGGTAGAGCAGCGCGTCGTCCGCTTTTGCATAGCCGCCCAGTCCGTGAGCGAGTGCAACAGCCTTCAGCACGGAGATCTGTTCTCCACGGCTCTGAACCACGTATCCGCCCGGTTGTTGAACTCCGCCACCCATCACATACACGATTCCTGCCGGAGGTACGTTGACAATGTCGCCTCCGTAGACCGGGACGTTAAATTTGGTGTCGCCGGTATCGAGAAGGTCTTGCAACTGAATTTTGATCGTCTTCGTCCCCGAATCCGAAGTCGTGTCCGATGTTTCGGAGACTGGCGTCATCGTTTCCGTTTGTATCCGGCGGCTGATCAAAACGACGGTACCGGCAGTGTCGGCGATGCCGCCGGCACCGGCCAGCAACTCAAGCAGGCTGGTTGGCCGCAATAGTTGATACGTCATCGGGTGTTGCACCGCACCGAGTACCGTTACGGGCTGGCTGTTCTGCTCTTTGACAAACACGGATACTTGGGGATGTGAGACGAGCCCATTTTCAATCAGCTGTTGTTGAATCGACTGTTCGAGTTGGAACGGCGTTACGCCCGCCGCGCGAATTCGTTCGTGGACGAGCGGAAAACTGATATCGCCCGAAATACTGACGCGAATATCGCGAGAGAGCTCCGGGACGTCAAAGACCTCGATGTGAAGGACGTCGCCTGCGCCGATCGGAATGTCACTGAAATTCGGCTTTGCGATGGTGGCAAGATTGTGGATTTTCTCGTTCGTTTGCTGGGTGGTTTCGTCTTTGCTCTGACCGTAAGTAGCCTGTAAACTCAGAGAAAGCGGTATGAGTACGAGAAAGACAGGCTTCCACAGCCAGTCCATTGCCCAACGGACCGTTACGCCCATAAGAGAGATAACCCCACTAATTACTATGCCTAGCGTGGGCAGTCATGTCAACCGTGTGGTTTTTCGCGGGGTTGCCGGAATGGACGATCACTTCAGAAGCGCTACGCTGGTTCACCCTCCGCGTATTCCGGTTCGCGCCTGCGAATGCGCCGGCGCGGCCTTGTCCCTTCGGAAGGGAGGGGCTCCGACGTGGCGAGGTGGGCCATCAAGAGAAACAGAATAGCGTTTGACGGGATGTGGAGGTTGAAATCTACCATGCTGTGAAGCAAGAGCCCACAGACAGCGGCAATCGCGCCGGCGTGCAGCGCGCGGGAGAAATGCCCCTGGTCGGCAGAGAAGGATTTCCGCGCCGCGCGAGCCACGAGCAAGAGAAAGGCAAGTCCACACAAAGCGCCGAGCAGTCCGGTTTCGGCCAATAATTCGATGAAGTCGTTGTGGACGTGATCGACCACCAGACCGTCGTAACCGGTGTCATAGGACGGGAACACGCTGACGATTGCGCCGAGTCCAATGCCCTTGACCGGATGAGCGAAAAAAATATGTTCCGCAGTTTGAAACATCGAGGCGCGGCGGCTGAGGGACACGTCACCCAGGCGCGTCGTTGAAAATCGTTCAATCGCTTTTCCAGCGCCGAGCCACGCAATCAACGCGACAGCCGCGAGTGCGACAATCGCAACCCCGGCCATCCGTGCACCCTCCGGCCCTCTTCGGGTGCGGGCAAGGAGGGCCAGCACGCCCACTTCAAACATGAAACACACGATTCCGCCGCGTGAGCCGGAAAGAATCAAAGCGCCGACGGGCAGAATCGTCAGCAATCCCGCCAGCGGGAAAAGATCGCGACGCAATCCGCGGAAGACGAGCAACCCCAAGCCGACCGGCGCGATCAGTTCGACGAAACCGGCAAAATGGTTGCGATTTACGTACGGGCCAAACACGTCCCCGCCCTGCGGAAGCCGGCGAATCCAGTAGATTGTCCCATCCGAAGTAAAATGCTGAATGATTCCCAACAACCCAACGGAAAATCCCAGGAACATCAGGAACCACGCAAGGTTCAAGAGATCCGCTCGTTCCCTGAAAGATTGGACAGTGAGAAAGAAAATAATGAAATATGCGGCCAGCCTCAACAATTCCGTTTGAGTGAGAAAGGGATTGGCCGTGGAATGAAAAACCAGCTGGGCCAGACCGATTGCCGCGAAACCGAGCAGTGGCCAGTACAGTGGACTCCACCAAATCGCAGCGCCCCGATTCGCGCCCCTGGAAACGATCACGGCCCAGTAAACCAGAAGTGCGCACGCGCCAATCTCCAGGAGCGATTCCGACCACACCTCGACCACTCCGTGAGCGAGCACGCTGAACGCGAAGAGAACGCAGAGACCGATGCGGACAATTTTCATTTGGCAGCAGGCTGCTCCGCCGTCGCAGGCGTGAGAGAGACATCGGCGATCCAGACCGATCCGCGCAGCTTGTTCTCAAACATGCGGCTTTGGAATCGGCGCAACTGAACAAGCAGAAAATGGGTTTCCGGTCCCGTTGTGATATCCGTATCTACCGCCATCCAGGAGTGCGAACCAGTAAGATTTCCGGTCAAGCCATTCACAGCGCCGGGATGGTTTGGGTCGTTGATGGCGAAAAAAATACCGCTCTCCGTCGATATGCCTTCCGTTCTTACGTTTGCATGAAAATGATAGGTGCGCGCCGGCTCTACCGGAACGAACTGGAGAGGCTGGTTGAGATCTAAATTCGTGCTTCCGCTAAAATCCAGGCGCACCGATCGGCCAGCGGAAGCGGGCGCAGCATCAAAATCGATTGCAGCGCCGAAGGTAGAATTCCAGCGCCAGTCCAACCCGCCATTCGCAAAGTCGCTCGCAAAATTTCCGTTCCAGATCAAGGAATCATTCGCGGGATCTTCACGCGGGAGCCCCGCGGCACCCAGGGCTTCTCGCCACACCCGGCGCGCGTCCTCGGCATCGTCGGCATGAATTAACATTTCGATCAGAGGGAATGCGCGCGGCAGCGGGACGGGTTTACCGAGCGACAACACCCGTTGCCAAATGACGAGCGCGGGAGCGCTTTGGCCGGACGCTGCCATGAAATCGATAGCCTGGAAGTATGCGTCGGCGCTCGCCGGAAGCACGCGGTCTAGAAGAACATTTACATCTCGATTCGAATGCCAGGTGCGGGAAATCGCGAGTGGAATGAGGCTCGGACTTGTCAGCACTGCCCTGTTGAGCTGCGCAAATCCGGCATCGTACTCATTGTGTCGGAGCAGGAAATTGCCATATATCCAGGCCACTTGTGCTGACGACGGGTAGACAGCCTTCGCATGATCGAAAGCCTGTAGGGCGAGCGGCAGGTTCCCGGTGGTTTCGTAAGCGCCGGCAAGATCCATCCAGTAGTCGGCAGACAGGGAATCGTGTTCCACCGCTTTCTGGAAGTCCGCGACTGCGCCGACTGGATCCGGGTTTTCGAAATCTGCCTGCCGGACGCGTCCCAGACGATCCCAGGCCGCGCCATTTCCCGGTTCGAGAGCCACTCCGCTCTCCATGCGGCTAATCTGATCAGTGTGGACTCGATAATCAGCCAGCCAGACTCGGAATGCGTGAAACGAGACGATCGCCGCGATGGCGAGACTGAATATCAAAACTGCCCAACGCGGGCGGGCGTCTTCTGGCGTGGTGTCCATCGCTTGCGTAATCTCCTACGGGAATCGGTGCTGGGGCAAGCGCTATCTGAAATGAATCGATCGGGGGCCGGAAATGGTCCGCACGAAAGATGGCCGCCGGGTTAGAAATGAGTGACGAATCAACCGGAGAAGACGTTTATTTTTCGCCAATGTGATAGACGATGCCGATGGAAGCCCGGTAATTCCCCTGTGTGCTATTGGCTAGGTTCGGATAATTCGAGAAGCGCGTTTGCTCGTAGTCAAACTCAATCAGACGGATCGCCCATTTCGGCCTGATTCTCCATTGAACACCGCCGCCGCCTGCCCAAGCGAACGCCGTACTCGTAAACGTAGTGGCGGGGAAACCGGAATTCAAGGGGTAAGAAAGCCGATTGTACCCGACGCCGAATAGCACCTCGCCGTACGGTATGAGTTTGTGACGATGGCCGAACGGGTAGATTCGAGGACCCGCCATAAAAGTGTAAATCTGAGTTTTTCCATTGACGCCTTGATTGCGATAGGTCCCGGTGAAATCTCCCGCGACTCCAATCCAATTTCTTACATTGTGATCGATCGTCGCATTCCAACCGTTCATGCCCAAGCGCGGCGCGTTGGGGGGGTAGTAGTAGCGGTAGAGATACGCGCCTTCGATTTCGTAAGCAGGTGTTTGCTGCGCAAACGAAGGCAGCGCAAAAACGAAAAACAGCCCAACCAGGCTCAAAAGTTTCTTCATTCCCAACATCCTCCCCCAAAATCGACGCCGATCGAACTTCTTATGATGTCATCGCACAGGAAAGAGTCTCCTGGGCAACGCCGGCACGCAAGAGTAATTGGAAATTCATCCAGAAGAAAGAATTTCGTTCGAGTGGACTCAAAACGCGAGAGGCCCAGAGGACGTTCGTGGCGGGAGAGCGCTTCCCGAGGCGCCATTTTGCGATTCGTCAACTTCTCGAGCAGTTCAATCGGTCCGGGTCTTCATTCTTTGTACAAGGATGGCACGGGCCGGATCGAATCGGTACGATTCGCGGCGAGCCGCCGCCGGTGATGACCTAGCCCGGCTTTTCGTCTTTGGAATGACGATCGGCGCAAAGACAGAATGAGGGTGCTTTTCGCATCGCCCTCCATTCTTCTCGGCCGTCAGTATCCCGCATTTCCACGCGGATGCCTGAGTCGCCATTCCCAGGCTGAACAAATGATGGATTCCAAATCAGATGGAGCGGCAGTCCCACCGAGAACGGCTCTGGCCTTGCGGCTGTCTGCCTTCAGCCACGGCGGATCGGCCCGCTGGCGCTAAGCTGGGTGAATCTCGACAGGCTCCGTCAGGTCAACACGGCCGGGTTGCCAACTGCGGAGATCCAGTCTCAACACGCGCACCCGCACCCGTTCGCTCGAAAATCGCCTGCAATATGGCAGGAATCTCAAACACCGCCCGGTTGTTGAGCGCGGCAGAGTTATCACGGAAGCGCGCAAGCGTCGCCCGTTCGATGAGCCGCGCAACGGCTCCTTCGATTTCTTTGAAACTGCCAAGCACTTCTCCCACCTCCATTTCGAGCACCCAGTCCGCGTTGTATCGCTCCTGCGGCAGCGTCCATGCGTTGCGCTCGACAATAACGGGCAAACGCATTGCCAGCGCTTCGCTCACGCTTCCGGGGCCGGGCTTACCAATAAAAAAATCCGCAATCTGCATGTAGTAATTCACTCGTGCCGTGAATCCTTCCACGAAACGCGGCAGCTGCGATCTTTGCTCACGCAACGCTTTTGCGAGCCTCTCGTTTTTTCCACAGACAAATATCAACTGCAATTCGAGACCAGACCGATCAAGCCGCTCGGCGATTTCAAGCATCACGTCCGATCCAAATCCGCCAAAGAGCACGATCCCGGTCGGCAGGTCCCTCTGCAGCCCGAGTTTCTCGCGCTCGGCGATTCGATCTCCGAGCGGCGGCTCGTAGAATCTGGGATGCAGGATCATTCCTGATGTTTGAAAAATGCGATCGTCCGGATGGCCCATCCCACGAGCCTGCGCGACGGCGCGATTTGAGCCGCAGATGAAATACTGCGATTGGCGCTCGATCCAGAAATGCGGCGGATAGTCGGCGATATCCGTGAGCACGGTAACGAACGGACGCCCCGGATACGCGCGGCGAAAACTTTCACCCAAAGCGCGATTAAAGTGCGGAACGAAGGAAACAACCATGTCCGGCTGCGATTCCTTCCAGTGTGCTTCGAGCATCCGAACCACCGGCCGGTGATTCAGCCGGATCACTGCCTGCAGCACTTTCATTAATTGCGTGCTGCCGAGCGTCCAGCCTGACCGCAGCATCCAGTTGTAAAAATCCTCGATACGGATGCCTGTGTACTTCTTAAGGACATCGAGTGTGTCCAGCAGTTCCTGCAAGTTTGTCATGCGCACTTCCCATGGCCGCTGCTGGCCGCGGATCGCCAGGTCAAGTGCTGTGGCTGCAGCGCGATGGCCGCCTCCTGCGTCAAAGAAACCGAATTCGATTTGTGGCATCACTCGGAGTCTGCCAACCGACACCCCAAGCCGTACGACTGCCATGTTAAAATTTAGCTGCGCGTGTCCAAACGATTAAGTAGCTGTGTTTTCAGAAGTTTAGCGCCATTGTCATGTGCGAGTAATGGTGACGCGCGATCCTTGTCCCCGTGAGATGCGATATGCACGTTCACTCGTACTTCTCCGGCGCCTGCACCATTCCTTTTCTTTCTCAATTTTGCCGCGAAAGCTACAGCGATCCGGTGGAAGTCTGCGAGTTGCTCGAGCGGCGGGGCATGAATCTCTTCACGCTCACCGACCACGATTCGATCGAAGGCTCTGAAAAATTGCGCCACCTCCCGAATTTTTTTCTGAGCGAGGAATTAACCTGCAGGATGCCGAGCGGCACCGAGATTCACGTCGGTGTATACGACATCACCGAACGCCAGCACGCCCAGCTTCAACAGCGGCGCAACGATCTCGTCGCGCTTCTGATGTATCTCACCGAGCGCCGCCGCTTCTTCAGCATCAATCACGTGTTCTCGAGTCTCACCGGCGAGCGCGATCGTCAGGACTTCGAATGGTTCCGCGAATATTTTCCCGCGATTGAAACTCGCAACGGCCACATGCTCGAAAGGTCCAACACACATGCACAAGCGCTGGCAAAACAATGGAACAAGATTGCAATCGGTGGCAGCGACGCGCATGCTCTGCCGTCCGCGGGGACGGCTTACACGGAAGTTCCGGGCGCCCGCGACAAGGAAGATTTCTTCGCCGGCCTTCGTGCCGGCAAAGCCCGTGTCGCCGGTGAATCAGGCTGCTTCGCAAAGCTGACGCGCGACTGCTTCCACATCGCAGGCGAGATGATGCGCGAAAACTCCTGGACCGTTCTGCTCGCGCCCCTGGGCCTCATCCTTCCAGCCATCACATTCTTCAACTACCACGAAGAGCGAAAGTTCAGCCGGCGCTGGTCGGCAGAAATTCTCGAGCAGCCCCAAACTCGTAAACGCCCTCGATGGATCAGCGTGCCTCAGCCCGCGGCTTTTCTGGGCGAGCACTTGGAGGAATGGGTATGACGGTCGCACAATCCGTCTGGAACCAGATCCAATCGAACGATCACCGGCTCATGCGGCGCGTGCATCGCTGGCGCGCTCCCCGGTGGTTTCGAATTCTAATGATCGTTGCGACGCGCGGCGGAGACGGCTGGCTTTGGTACATGCTCGGGGTAATTCTGGTTCTCTACGGAGGTCCGCATCGTTTCGCTTCGATCGGCGCAGCGGCGACGACGACGGCCGCGGGAGTGTTCCTATTTCGCACGCTCAAACACGCCAGCCATCGCAAACGACCTTGCGAAATCGAGCCGCATTGCTGGGCGTCGATTTTGCCGCCGGACAAATACTCGTTTCCTTCAGGCCACTCGATCACAGCTTTTGGAGTCGCCATCTCGATCGGGCTCTTTTATCCGCAATTGCTGGGATGTTTGCTGACCGCAGCGGTGCTGATCGCCGCATCGAGAATCATTCTAGGAATGCATTTTTTGAGTGACGTTCTGGCAGGCGCCGCGATCGGGATGATTCTCGGTTCGTTCAGCTACCTGGTGTTCACGATCCACTGATCGATTGCTGCCCGCAACGAATCCATCTCCGTCCAGCTGCTACACGCAGGAATCATTGGAGACTCGCCAAGATAAAAGAGCACCGCACAGGCCGCGTTAAAAAAAAGGCCGGGCGCCCGCTTGCAGGCCACGCCCGGCCTCTTGAAAGCTTTGCTGTGACTAATCCACCGTCAATGCAACGGTGGCCGTATGGCTCACTCCGTTCGACGTACCGGTTAAGGTTATATTGGTTGTGACGGGCTTGTGGCCCCCGCCGCTGCAACCCGCTACAGCGAAGACGACCAGCATCGCCCCCGCAAGACTGAGCCGGGTGCGGAGCCGTTGCGTCGCGAACACCATTGCGAGCAAAGCGAGTCCGAGCGCGACCAGAATCATTTGACGACCTGATGGCGGCGGAGTACGCGTAGGCGCTGACGGCAACAGACTCATCGACGTGACTGTGACCGGTGTGGCGATTGGATTTACTCCATCGGGAGTTACGGTGCTCGACATGGGCGTACACGTCGTATTCGTGGGTGCGCCCGTGCAACTGAGCGCCACAGCCTGGTTAAATCCGCTGATTGGCGTGACGGTGACGTTGAACATTTGGCTGGACCCGCGCGATACAGTTACGGCAGACGGTGCCGTGACTGTGAAATCGGTTCCAGTTCCGGTGAGCGCCACTGTTTGCGGGCTGCCATTGGCGTCGTCCGTTACTGTAAGCGTCCCGGTGCGACTGCCGGTTGCTGTGGGTTTGAAAGTGACACTCGGCATGCAACTCGCTCCAGCCGCTAGCGTAGCGCCGCACGGATTCGACACGGCGAAATCACCCGAAGCGGTGATCGAAGCGATGTTGAGCACCGTGTTGCCAGTGTTCTTCAGTGTGACGGTTTGGCCGGCGCTTGTCGTTGTGACGAGTTGGCCGGTGAACGTCAAGGTCGTTGGCGTGAGCATTACCACCGGCGAATTTGCCGTGCCTGTCCCGGTCAGCGTGACCGATTGCGGAGTGCTCGGATCGACGTCCGTGAAAACGAGTTTGGCGGATTCCGCACCGGCAACCGATGGCGTGAATGTTACGTCGACCGTGCAAGAAGCACCGGCTGCGACGCTGCCGCCGGCGGTCGGGCAGGTAGAGCTTCCCAATATTGCATAGTCGGTGGCTGCTGCGGGAGGTGCTGTCGCTACGACCTTGATGTTAGTAACCATCAACGCCGTCGGATTATTATTCGTCAAGGTGACTGTTTGCGGTGCTGTGGTGGAACCAACGAGTTGCGTGCCAAAGTCGAGGCTCGTTGGCGATACGACGACTGGAAGCAAAAGCGGCAGTTTCGCGACGAATGCGTCCGAAGTGCCGGCCAACGCAGTTTGGAAAGCTCCAACGGTTGCGACCGAGGTCGCGGAAGCTGTGGATCCTGTAACGTACGCGTTCTTATTCGCGTCGACGGCAATCGCAAGCCCTTGGTCTGCGTTCGTACCATCGCCGCTGCCGCCAAAATAAGTTGCGTAGACCCGGTCCGCTGTTCCATTGCCTCCCGGATTCAATTTCGCGACGAAAGGCGTGCCGTTCGCGTTTGGTATCATGGGAGGAACCACGCCGGGAGTGATCGGAAAGTCGGATGACGCGGTGGTGCCTACAATGTAGGCCGCGCCGTCACTATCCGCTTGGATTCCAAATCCATTGTCGCTTCCCGTGCCTCCAAAAAACGTTGAATACTTGAGGGATGGCGTGCCGCTCAAAGTAGTGTCAATCAAGCTCACGAATGGCACACCGCTCCCTGTGGTCCCCGTTTGAAAGGCCCCTGTGGTCGTCGGGAAATCAGTTGAATCAGTCGAACCGGTAACGTAGGCGACGTTGTTGGGTCCGAGGGCGATGGCTAGGCCTAGGTCGAAAGAGGAGCCTTCCAGGTACGTCGAATATGGGAGTGACGCAGCGTTCGCTTTCGTCGTGTCGATGCGGGACACAAAAGCACCGCCAGTCACATTGTTCACATTTGCCGTTGGCTGAAGTGCATTCATAACCGGGAAATTCGTCGAAGTCGTCGTTCCGGTTACGTAAGCATTGTTCGTGGTATCGACTGCGACTCCGGAAATCTGCTCGCCAAACTGGAGGCTAGCGTTGTTGTCAGCGTTTCCGCCCAAGTACGTCGAGTAGATGAGTGAGGCGGCTCCCGATTTGGTTGTGTCAATTCTTGTCAAGAACCCAGTTCCTAGCGTTCCCACGGAAGTATTTGGAGGTGTCGCTTGGAACGCGCCTGTCGTGACTGCGAACCCACCCGATCCTGCAGTTCCGGGATCTGAAAAAGTAATCCCAGCGATATAAGCGTTGCCGGTTGCGTCGGCCGCAATCGTGTTGCCGATGTCCCCAGCCGTTCCGCCGATGTACGACGAATAGAGCAGGGAAGCCGCACCCGTAGCCGCCGTAGGATTCAGCTTCGTAACAAAAGCGGTTCCGCCTGTATTGGTGATCGGCGCCGAAATCAGCGCGCTTGTTGTCGTTGGGAAATCAGACGAGCCCGATGTTCCGGTCACATACACATTTCCAGCCGGATCGAGTGCGATAGCGAACGCAGAGTCGTCGCCATCGGTTCCCCCAAGATACGTCGAATACAGAAGAGCAGTCCCTGCTGGATTCAGTTCCGAGACAAACGCGCTCTCAATGTTCGCCGCGGGTTGGGTAGGAGCGATGGCGTTGGCTGCATGCGTCGGAAAATCGACTGACGATGTTGATCCCGCAACGAAAGCGTCGCCCGCAGCATCCACCGCGATTCCAAAACCAGTTTCGTCGCCGCCGCCGCCTAGATACGTCGAATAGCTAAGGAGAGGATCGATGACGAGCGATAGCGTCTTGTCATATTCCGGAACTTCAAATGTCACCCGGTTACCGGAAGCAAGCGCGTAATTGCCGGCGATTTCGCGTCGTTCGCTCCCTGCCATTTGGTACACGACAGGCTTCTTGAATTCAATCTGGCCGTCTGGAATGCTCAACACCAGATCGCCGTCGACGTTCAACGCAAGTTTATGTGCCCCATCCACTTTGAGCATCACGGTTTTCGGATCGGCTCCCGGCGCCACGACAAAGTCGTATTCCAGCTGGCGTTGAGTTCCGTAGAACACCAAATCCACTCCGGGATATATCCCTGAATACTTCACGCGTTCGAACGACGGAACATCTGTTACCCACTTCCTCGAATCACTACCGATGAAGTAATTCGATTTTCCTGGCAGCCTGTCGGCGGCCGCGATTTCGGGCGAGGCATTCGCACCTTCGAGTCGCATCCGAATGACGTTGGTTTTCTGTGCCTTTCGTGCCGTCCGAAGGGCACGTAATGCGGCTACTCGACGAATCGGTGTGGCATTCATCGCCTTGCGTCGAAGCAAAGTAATATCCGCTCCTTGCGGAGAAAGCGCGAGAGTGTAACCGGCGCCGTGCGCGACGTATCGCACTTCGCGTGTCGCCTGGCCGCGATTTTCCTCAAAGCTTATCGGCAAGTTTGCATAGGCGTTTTCCCAATTCGGGGTAATCGCATTGGTATTGCTGAGTTGTGCAGTTGTAGTCTTTTGTGCATTCCAAGTATTTTTGCGGATGAGTGGGATTAACGAGAGTGAGAGAACTACTGAGGCTACCAGTACGCACGCTGCAAAACTGGCCCACCGAATTCTCGTCTTCATTGTTGGCTCTCCTGAAACTGTCCGGTCGAAGTCATAGGCGGGCGGTCACCCGTCTGTGGGGCAGATTCTAACCCGTTTCACATCGGTACACAGCAAACTTCTAATCACGATGTTTCCATTGGGAACGATTCAGAGGTGCGGACGTCAGGAAGGGCTACTTTCCGGCCGTTAGCTCGGCAAAATCCCGGCGGACGACTGTGCAGAGTTCCTCAGGAGAAAGTTGACCTCTGCTCGTGAAAAGGCGGCGAATCGGGACTTTCGAGACCAACTTGGAGAGCGTCCTGAATTCGCTCGCACGCATTTCTCTATCTAGCATGTTCGTCGCGTAGCTATTGGCCACAAGCGAGAGTAAGCCTTGTTGAGCGGGAACAGCCTCGATGTAGGGACCAGGCTCGCTGCGGTGATCATCGAGGATATAAATCGCGCGAAGCGGCAGAGCACTCTCTTCAAATCGCAATTCCGCATTGCCCAGCGCCATGCGCCGTTTCTCCCAAGTTGGCGAAAGGGGAGGCAGCGCATCGGCTGAGCCGTACAGTAGCTCTACCGAGTTCGGCCATAGGCAGATGTGGGGATAAGCAGGGGAAGCCAAAATTTCTTCGGCGCGCTCAACGAGTGCGACGACATCGTCTGAAACCACTGCGCACCCGGTCCGCGCGAAGGCCGCTGCGGTCGTCGACTTTCCGGCGCCCTCTGCGCCGACAAACGCGACGATGGAATCCTCGAACGCAACCGCGCTTGCATGGAGGCATGTGACCCCGCGAAAACGCATGAGTAATCCCAAGACGGGACCAAGCAGATATGTGGCAGCATCCTCAATTGACGACTCAGCAGGCCATACCGCCCAGAGCTCAGAGCCGGCTTGATTCATCCAGAATTGCATGCCGTCGAAGTATACGAGATGAAGCAGTCCCTCTGGGTGGGTCCGCCAAATTCGTAACGCCGGAGCGCCGGTCGAGTCTGTGTACGAACTCGTGTAGATCAAGGATTCGGAGAGGTCCAGCGGGGTTCTGATCGGGCGAGGAGACGATCCCAATCGAAGTTCGATGTCCGGGGTCGTCGCAGAATCCGGCACAGGAGTTAAGCCCGGAATCGGACCGCTGGAACGCAGCGCGAGGCCAAAAACAAAGTATGTGGAACTCACTGCAACCTGAAACTAAAGCAAATCGTAAACCGATGCGCGGCCCTCAGACGTGCGTCCTGAATATCGCAAAACGTCCATTATCACGATTGCCGTGGATGCCCTGCTTCTTGGTAAGCTCCTGCACGGTTCCGTAAACGGTTAGTTTTGGGGACAGATATGGCTTCTTCAATCCCCGAAGTAGGGGCTTATCCATTACGGGCCTCCGCACTTAAGTTATACCGGACTCTGCGAGCGGACTGCAACCAAAAGTTAAGACCGAGCGGGCGAACACCTGAAGAAAGCTCAGCCGCGCTCTGGCTTGCGTTCAAAACTTTCAGCGCGCCACGATTCACGTAGCTCTCCACTTCGGAACTCCAGATTACATCATTCTTCCAAGCTGATTCGGGCCGTTTGATCCATTCGCGCACCGGATCGCCTGCAAGGGGAGTCTTCGGGCGGCGGCGAACGGTTTCGGGCAGCCGGCCCGCCATTGCCTCACGAAGCAGCGACTTCTCGTATAACCATGGGAACGGCGGCAGCGCGAGCAGATAGTTTACGACCCGCAGATCGAGAAATGGATGCCGCACCTCGACTGGAAAGCGAGTCACTCCGGGGTTTTCGTGTTCGAACATGTACGCCCAGTTCGGCAAAGAGAGAAACGCGTGAGCCGTTGGGAGAATCGGATGTCGCTCTGATGATGAAAGTCTGTTTGCTTCATTCCATCGATGCTCAAGCCCGACGCGCCGCGCGAATTCCGGAGCGATCCAACGGGGAAACGCCGGCGCTTCGCGATCCCTCACGAATATTCCATTGATTCGCCGGCGCACGCCCGGCCAGACGGAATTCCGGCGGGCCGCGTAGCGGAGGGTATCCGTGAATAGACCTCGCCATTCTCGGCGCTGAAAAAGATCCTTCGCGTGAGGCCACATTTCGAAATGCATCAAGTTGTCGCTGCCTTCCCCGGATAGCACCACGCGACAGTCCTCCGAAGCCATCCGAAATTGGTCGATGATGCCGCCCAAAAACGGATCCGCCGAAGGCTCGGGCCACATCCGGTCGGCGTCGTCCCATCCCTGGAACGGTTTCAAATCGTCCATCGCTAGGAAGCGAATCGGAATTTTCAAAAACTCTGCGGTTTCATTGGCGTGAATGCCATCGCGATCGGGAATCAACGATTCGTAGACGACGGTGTAGGCCCGCAAATCGAGCCGCTGCCCGCGCTCGTTTGAGAGCGCTTGCGCGGTGCTGGCAACTGCGGCCGAATCCAAACCGCCGCTCAGCCAAACGCCTGCGCGGTCCGTGCGCACCCGGTCTTTCACGGAAGCCTGCAGGAGCACTTTGAAATGCTCGAGGTAATCATCCGCGTGCGCATAACGGATGCGGCCGTCGGTAGGCGGCGTCCAGTAGCGCTTCAGCAGGAATTCGCCCCGCGAGATGGTGAGCGTGTGCGCGGGCGGCAGGCGACGCACGTCCCGAAATGTTGTCGTCGCGCTCTCGCAATTCATTCCGAACAACAAGAAATCACCGATTGCCATTTCGTTGAGCGCGTCGGAGACGTCCGGATGCGAGCGCACGCAGTTGAGGACGCTGCTGAAAATGAAAGCGTTGTCGAGGTCTGCGTAGTAGAACGGCTTCACTCCAAAATGATCTCGCGCGCAGAATAGAGTCTTGCGGCGCGCATCCCAGATCGCAAATGCGAAATCACCGCGCAGATGGTGAACGCAATCGCCGCCCCATGCCGCGTACGCCTGAAGAATGAGATCGCAATCCGTGGCGGGAAGGGGAAACTTGCATCCGGCGTCGCGCAGTTCGGTTTGGAGTTCATCGCAGCAATCGAGCCGCACATCGGCTGTGATCCAAAAATGCCCATCGAGGTTCGCGGGCTGGCGTTCAGTTTGCGATTCGCGAGTGGTGCGCAACATCGCATGGCCCAGCCCGATCGGCCCTTCGCTCCAGCTCTCTCGTCCGTCCGGCCCGCAATACGAAAGAGAGTGCGCGAGCGCCCGCAGGAGCGTCCGATCGACGGGCGCGCCATTGCGGTCGAAGATGCCAACGATTGCGCTCAATGCGTTTGCGTCTCCAGCGAAACTCCCGCAGTCTCGAACGGAACAAAGTGCTGCTCCTCGCCGCCCGCGTCACCGAGAACGATTCCGCCGAGCTCGACCCAGGCGTGGGCTTCAAAGTGGTCCGCTTCTTTTCTCGCCCCGACTCGCAGCACAGGATTCATCCCGCGACGCCGGAGCATCCAGCACAGCACCAGCGATTGTTCGAGACATGTCGCGCGAACGAAAAGACTGCGAGCCGTCGCGGAGTTAAGTCGCGCAATTTGCTGCGCGCACTCGACGGCGGCCGGAACGCTCGGATTGGTGTTTACAGCAGCGATACCGCGCGCGAGCGCAGCCCTACGAACGCCAAACCCTGCGAGGCGCCCTGCTAGCCACGTAACCAGCAGTGCCACGGCCGCTTCGAGCACAATTCCGCGCTCGCTGCCGGTGAGTCGGAGAAACCTGCGCAACGGCGTCATCGTCGTCTTAACCCATCACCTCTAAGAAAGTCGTGTCCTGCGATAGGAACGGCCCCGGGCTGGGATATACCTGTCCTTGAGGGCCACAAGGACTTGCTGGGACAATTTTCGCGTGATCTCAGGCTGCGGAGACCATTCGAACTTCAATCAATCCTTCACTTCGCATTTTTTCAAGCAATGCAAGCAGATCGACTTCGCAGCGGCCTGCTTCGACCTCGTATTCCGATAGCAGGGTATCTCGAAGTTCGCCGACGCTCCGCGGGACCCGCAGCAGGTCCCACACCCGCGCTCCGACTGGATCCAAACCGTAATACACGCTGTTTTTCAGATTGAGAATTGCCGATTCTTCGCCGAGCGGGCAAGAGATTTGTTCGGCAGCCATAATGACGATGGAGCCCGTGCTGAGAGATCCGTCCATGTGGCAGACACCACCCTCGGCGCGAATCGTTGTAACTACAGATATATTGAGTGTGCACTGCGTAGAAACATCCGCAGGCCCGGTAGTTCCGTCAGTACAACGCGCCCTATATCCATTCTACCGGGACTGGCACTCGACATCAATGACGGAACTTGGCCGACCCGGCTGGACACGGGACTCGGAGTATGTGCCCGTCCAGGACCGACGAAACCCGGCGGCGTCCGGAATAATTGTTGCGGAAGGGCGGAAAAGGCGTCGTCCTGAAGCAGTCCTGAAGAGGCCTGCCAATTTTAGTGCTTGGTCGCCTCATGGTGCGATGAAGACGAGTCGCCCGGCTCGCGGTTCGATCCGGGAGCGAAACCAACAGCTCCCGCAGCGTTCCCGGGGGCGCGCTCACGAAGCAGGGCGGACAAGCCTTCGAATACTTTCGCGAACGAATCGCGGAGCGACTGATCGGCCGAGCGCATCAACGACTCAATCACATTTTGTCCGTGCTCATTCAGGCGGCGCACCGAGGACACGCTCCAAGAGTCGGATGCATTCTCGAGCCGCTCCTGATATTTGCCTTCCGCCACCGTTGTGATGTCATTGAGCTGTGCCATCCACTGCTTATCGTGCGCGTCCCGGTCCACCCGGTAGGCATCCATCAACTTGCCAAACTCCGTCGCGAACGCGTCGCGCCCTTCTTCGATGCGGTTCTCGATTAGCGAGCCCATTTGCAGGTGGAAGCGTTCCATCGACGATTGCGCATCGGAGTCCAGATTCCGCAGAAGCTGGTTCGATGTTCGCTCGAATTCTTGCAACTTCTCCTGCGAAGCGTTGCGGCTTTTCTGACCAAAGAAGTCGATCTCCTGATCCGATATGCCGCGCAATACTTCTCCGAACGAGGAAGCCGCCGCGATCGCAGCGCTCTCGAGCCCGGTTCGCGTCCGAGCCGCAAAATCATTCCCGAACTCTTCGAGTTCGCGGCTGATTTGCGTCACATGGTTCGTCGACTTCTCAGCCAGCCGCGCCTCGAACTTCTCGGTTGCTTCCGCTGCCTTCACGTCGAAACCACCTTGGGCGTTTGTGAGTGCTTGTTCCACCAGCACCTGCAATCGAGAGCGCGCTTCCTGCTGAAACCATTCGGAAGCCCGGCTCAGCGATTCTGTAGCTGCGTGCGAAGCACGCACGCCGCTCGTGTCCAATTCTTCGTTCCACTTCGCGAGCGCTTGCGTTCGTGCCGATTCAAAATCTCGATGAAGCTCGGCAAGAGTGAACACCATCCGCGAATCCACGTCGCGTTGGATGTTTTCAGACGCCTGACGAAGCCTTTCGCGATGCAGACGCAGCCCTTCTTCCGCCTGCACTTCACGCGCAGCGAGCTCGCGGATCAGCGCAGGAACTCGCTCCAGGTGCGGCGCGAGCTTCGTCTCCATTTGAGCGGTCGCGCGCTCCACTTGCTGGTTGCCCATGGATTCAATCGCTGGAGAAATCCGCTGCGACATTCCGGCTGCAAGTACTTCGATGCGGCGAGTCATCTCCGACGTCTGAGCATCGAGCATGTTTTCAAGCCGGCGATGCAATTCGTTCAGGCTGTCATGGCTGGCCGCTTCAAATTGAGCGGAATTTTCCCGGATGCGCGCTGCCGACCGTTCGGTGTCTTCCAGCGAAGAGTGCGCATCAGCAACGTGCCGGTCGAGCGCCGATCGAACCTCAGCCAGCGTTTCGCCCGCTTTTGTCGCCGCCTCCGAAAGCGGCTGCATCAGATCCGCAAAGCGTTCCGAGATTCTGTGCTCGCCAGTTTGCTGAATTTCCTGCGATCTTTCGGAAAGTTGCTGGACGAGCCGTTGCAGGCTGCTATCGAGCGAGGACTGCAGCAATTCGTTCCATTGCGCCTGCGCAAGATTCATCTCCGATTGCAAACGCTCGCGCCAGGTGCGAACGTCGTTCTCAGATGCCGCGCCATTTTCCTTGGCTGCTTCCGGAGGTGTTTGGGAGGCGCGTGCCACTTCCGCTGCTTCGGCCTCGAGCCGCGACTTTGAGAGCCGGCCGATAGTTTCCTGCGCAACCCCTGCTTCGTCGCGAAGCGTCTGGAGCTTCTGATCGAACTCGATCATCAGTTCCCGGGCCCGTCCGAAATTCTCTTCCACTTCTGCTTTGAACCCTTTCAGAAAATCGCCTTGACGAGTTGACAAATGTTCGTCGAATTGTTTGCGGGCTTCGCTTTGCGCTTTCTCGAATTGTTCTCGCCACTTCCTGGAAGATTCCTCACTCGCAGCCACGCGCCTCTGTTCCACCTTTTCGGCGCTCTGCTTGATTTGTTCCTGGGTTCGCGCCGCCGCAGTTTCAACTGCTCTTACGGCATGCCGGTCGAGTTCCGCTCGCAACTCTCGCAGGAACGGGCTGTCTGCCGCGGGTGTGAATTCGGGTCCGGAATTTGCTTCCGCGTCCGATGCCTTGAAAGAAGAGTCCTTCATATCGGCCATGAGTTTTCCCATAAAAGAGACGATCGTCGTCGGAACCGCGCTCGGGCTTGCTTCGATCGGCGCGCTAAAATCTCCCCGGAGGGAAGAGCCGGCAGTTGACTGGTACACAGGTTGACCGGGAGCCCAATCCAAAGGAGGAGTGTCGAGCCCCCAGATGTTCTCCGGACTTTCGAGTTCCACTGCAATTTGAAAAAACTCACGAACCGAATGCGGGCGCTGAATCCAGGCCACGCGGGCCCGCACGTTTCGGCGTCCGGCATTGCGCGGAAGCTCGAGTGTGAGCCAGGTGTTTTTCGGGAGGTGATGCTTCGATGAGTATCGGCAACCGTGAAGATTGAAATTTAACGTCGCCGTCCTCTCCTCGAAAGGCTGCCCGAGAAGATCGTTTCCGCGAATGACCAGCGGAAGCGCATCGGACACACGCGCGCTCCGTCGCCGTTCAGTGCTGGGATGCATTGGATCCACTTCCGACACCGTTGTTCCTGAAGTTTCGAGAGCACGAGCATAGCACCGTCGCACGCATGGGTCGAGAGCGTAGAACTACTACTCCTCACGCATTTTGTGAAACGAAATGGCAGGCCGTGCAGGCTAGGAGTCCTGGAACGAGCCAAACGTCGCGCCGCCCTGAAATCGAATCATTATTTCTTTTTAGTTTTTCTGCTCGACACGGACGTGGCTTCGCCGCCGCTCAGTGCCGCAAGCTGATCGAGACTCTCCTTCGCTTGCTGCGCGTATGGTCCGCTCGGGGCCACGTCGATTGCCTTTTGATAGGCTTCCGTGGTTCCGGGCGGAATCACATACTTCATCGTCTCGCCTTCTTGTTTCGGCGTGATCGTTGCGGAGAGCGCTCCGCCGAGCAAGAACCAGGATTGTGCGTCTTTCGGGTCGAGCTGCGTGGCCTTCTGAAGAGCCGGCACCGCTTCGGCTTGATGGCCCTTGTTACTCAAGATGATGCCGATATTTTTCCAGCAGCGTGCCGTACCGGCGGGATCGGGCGTAGCCGCTGGTAACGCCGCATCTTTTTCGCACGCTGTTCCAGCTGCAGCTAATTTTGCATTGTCTATCGCCGGCTGTGCCACCGCGGCATTCGCAAGATTAGTACTCAGATGTTCGTAGTACGCGCCCAGAGGTTGTAGTTCGGACGCTTTTGCAAACGCCGCGGCCGCCTCATCGTAACGTCCCGCGAATTCATATGCCTGTCCGAGATTGGACCAAACGACTGCATGGCTCTTCGTATCTTTCGCCGGCACACCCTGCTCTGCCTGTTGCAGCTCGGTGATCGCGGTCTGATAATCGGCGTCGAGTTTTGACTTCACAGTAGCAAGTTGATCGGCCGTGGCGGTTTTGAGCTGAGGACGTAATGTTGCGGCATCGTCCATCGCGGCCTTTCCGGCATCGAAGTGCTGCTTCATGTTCGTAAATTTATTTGTCTCTTCTTCCCGTTTCTTGGCTTCCTCCGCGCTCGGCCCCAACTCGCTCTTATGATCCTTCAGGTTGAGCTTGAATGCATTTTCCTGGTCCGCTTGAACGCGAAACTGCACTGCGTAGGTCATATGATCTTTTTCGTTCGTCAGCGTAACAACGTAAATACCGCTCATCAGACCCAGCTGCGTGAATCGTCCGTTCTTGTCCGTTTTAAGGTTATAGGCCTGGCCTGTGTCGGGATTTTTGATTTCCACATTGACGTCCGGATAGGGCTTCCCGTTCAGATCCAGCACTTCTCCCTCCACGCGCCCGGTTCCCTGGGCCGCAGCAATCGAAGCGAACGAAAGCGCGAGCATCAGCGCAATCCAGGCTGGAATTAGTCGTCTCATGTGGTTGTCTCCTCCAACGAAATTGAATTCCGCAATCTATCAAGACGAAACATCGTGCCGCAATCCAATTATGACGCAACTCGTGCCCGGTACGCGATAGGGTCCGCCACTCCGGCTTCGGCAAACGCCTGAAGGCGAAGCCGGCAACTATCGCACATTCCGCACGCTTCGTCTTCAAATTGATAGCATGACCAGGTGAGTTCGAGCGGAGCGCCCACTTCGACGCCGCGCCGGATGATTTCGTTTTTTCGCATCGAGATCACCGGCGTGGCGATTTCAATGCGAGTCTCCGGCCGCGTTCCTTCGCGAATCAAGTTTGCAAATGCCTGGTAATATTCGGGACGGCAGTCCGGGTAGCCCGAACTGTCTTGCGCCACTGCACCAATGAATATCGCACTCGCGCCAATCACTTCCGCCCAGCTCACCGCGGCCGAAAGAAAATGCGCATTGCGAAAGGGCACGTACGTATTCGGAATTCCCGCGTGCGCCCCGAGCGACTCTCCGGTTTCAGGGACGGCGACAGTCCTATCGGTGAGCGCAGAGCCGCCGATTTGTGCGAGAGAATCAAGCCGGATGACGAGCCGTTCGCGAATTCTGTAGAAGTCCGCGATTGCATCGAACGAGCGGCGCTCGCGCAATTCCGTTCTTTGGCCGTAGCTGGCATGCAACATCGCCAACCGATGCGTTTGGTTCGCAATTGCGGCCGTCACGCACGAATCCATGCCGCCGCTCAGCAGTACGATTGCTTTGGGTTGTTCGGCCATCGCGAGCCGTCAAACTCCTTTCATCGCGGGATCCCAAATAAACTTATGCAGCTGCAAACCAAGCCGTACCGGCAGCCCGTCCGCTAGTATCCATTCGACGAGCTCGCGCGGCTCAAGCCCGGCCCATTTGCCCGCGGGATCGGGGAACACAGGCGAAAAAAGCACTTCGTGCACCCGAGTTGCGAGCTGATACTCACGCGTGAACTCGCGAGCGAATTCATAATCGCGGCGGCTCGACATCACGAATTTGATTTCATCCTTCTTGTCGATCGCTTTCAGATTTGCCATGTCGAAGGTGCCGGGCTCGCCTGAATCGGGACATTTCACATCTACAATCTTGATCACGTCGCGCGGCAACGCTCCGACGAAGCGCTCACCGCTTGTTTCGATCATCACCGTGTAACCCGCTGCAAGCAAGCGTGCCGCAAGTTCTGGAGTTTCGGCTTGCAGCAACGGTTCGCCGCCGGTGATTTCAACGAGGGGAACACGGCTCGTGCCGTCTCCGGCAAGTTCGTGCACTCTCTCGATCACGCCGTCGATCGAAATCTTCGTGCCGCCATAAAATGCGTATGCCGTGTCGCACCAAGTGCAGCGAAGATTGCAGCCGGTAAGCCGGACGAAAATGCAGGGCAAGCCTGCGCGCGTTCCTTCACCCTGGATGGAGTTAAAAATTTCGGTGATAACCATAGAAGAATGATCCAGCAGCTAACGGCCGGCTTCCGCGCCCTTCTTCTGCGTACTCTCGCGGCGAAGCAGATAAATTACAGCCCCAATTGCGATAACCAACTCCACTCCGGTAACGATTGACGCGAAGCGCCAGCCCCATCCGAACGTAAGCCAACAGAAAGACGTGATAAAGGCGGGGATCGCGATGATGTAAAACGCTCGGTTCATTTTATTCGCGCGCGGCGGCAACGATCACTGTGACTGCTTCATGGTCGGTACGTTGCCGCCGTCACTTCCGTTTCCCACACCGTAATGCTCGCCACTCCGGCGCCGTTTGCCGTTTGCCGCAATTGCTTCGCAGTCTCGTCGTAGATATAGCGCGCAATATTTTCAGCTGACGGATTCAGCACATCAAACGGCTTCAACTCATTCAAATATTTGTGGTCGAGCGATTTGATCACGCTCTGAATCACCTGTTTCAGATGCACAAAATCGTAGAGCAGGCCGACGGAATCCAGTTCTTTGCCCGCCAGCGTGACGCGCACTTTGTAGTTGTGACCGTGCAGGTCCTCGCATTTACCTTTATATCCGCGCAGGTTGTGCGCCGCAGCAAATGTCTCGTCAACGTACACTTCGTACATGATTTGTTCCTCGAGTTTCGGGCCTGTCGATGCTGATCGCTTCGCCGCCCGACTATCCTGGCCGCCTACTCCGGATGATTTTCCATGAAACGCGCCACTTCGGCCAGGTCCTGCGTGGTCTTGTAGGGAGGCAGCGACTCGAGAAAAATTCTACCATACTGCATTCGCTGGATACGGTTATCGAGGATGGCCAAAATACCGCGATCGCTCTTCGAACGAATCAGCCTGCCAAATCCCTGCTTGAGCGCGAGCACAGCTTCCGGCACCTGATACTCGGCGAACGCGTTGCGCCCATCTTCTTGAAGAGCCTTCACGCGCGCCGCAACGATCGGATCGCTCGGCACTGCGAACGGCAGCTTGTCGATGATTACGCACGAAAGCTGCGCGCCCGGCACATCTACGCCCTGCCAGAAACTGGACGTCGCAAAGAGCACCGCATTCGGGGTCGTGCGAAATCTATCGAGCAAAATTGTGCGCGGCGCCGTTCCTTGCAACAACAACGGAAACTTCACGCGCGCGCGACACTCGCGCGTGCACATCCTTCATTTGCGCGTAGCTCGTGAATAAGCAGAACGCGCGGCCGTTGGATATTTCCAGCATTCGCGTGATTTCATCCGCCGCGCTTGCCGAAAACTTCGCATCGCGCACATCCGGCATCCCGCGCGGAATGTACAGCAGCGCCTGTTCGCGGAAATCAAATTCCTGTGGCAGCACCACTTCTTTCGCCGGGAGAATTCCAAGCCGCTGCTTCAAGTAGTCGAACCGGCCGCCGACCGCAAGCGTCGCAGACGTCAGAACCACCGTGTCGAACTGATCGAACAGCTTCTCGCGCAGAATCTGGCTCACGTCGATCGGCGTCGCGGCGAGGAACACGCCTTTGCCGCGCCGCTCGTACCAGTAGACGTAACCCTTCTCTTCGCTCTCGAGCAGAAACTCCAGCTCACGCCGCATATCGGCTGCGCGCCTCGCGAGCGTCACCACCTCTTCAGGTTTTGGCGATAGCGCCGAAAGTTCAGTTTCAACGCGCTTCACCGCAGCGGACAGTTCGTCGTACGACTCGCGATTGCGCTCGAGAAATGATTTCCGCTCCGCTTCCTGAAATGGATATCGCCCTTCGCGTTCCGAAAATGCCTCAAAAAAACTGTGCGCTCGCTCGCGCAGCCTGCTGAGATGCCGTCTCAGAGGGGGCGCCTGAATTTGAAGCGCGCGCAACATGCTTTCTGTATCACGCGATAGCTCATCGAAGCGGTAACTCGAAATCTGCCGCCCGAAATAGTCGCTTGCTACATCTTCAATTTCATGCGCCTCGTCGAACACTACCGCCGAATATTCCGGAAGGATCGAGCCAAAATCATCCTGGCGGATCGCGAGGTCCGCAAAAAAAAGCGCGTGATTGACGATGATCAGATCCGCTTCCTGCGCGCGCTGGTGCATCGCGGTGACGAAACAAGTGTCGAACTCGGGGCATTTCTTTCCGGTGCAAAGATCGCTGCGCGCGTCGATGCGGTGCCACAGCTCGGCGTCATCGGGCAAAAAAGTCAGCTCGCTGCGGTCACCCGTTTCGGTCAGCTTTTCCCAATCCTTGATTTGCGAGAACCAATCAACTTCATCGATTCCTTTCAACACCGGCTGGTCCGCCATCATGTGAACCTTTTGCCGGCATAGAAAATTCGAACGCCCTTTCATCAGCGCCGCTTTCAGATTCGGCGCGAAATGTTTTTGCAGGAACGGAACGTCCTTCTGGAAAAGCTGCTCCTGCAGTGATTTTGTGGCCGTCGATACCACCACCCGCCGCCCGCTGCGAATTGCGGGAATTAGATAGGCGAGCGTCTTGCCGGTACCAGTTCCGGCCTCAATCACAACATGCTGATGCTTCTGAAACGCGTCGTCAGCAATCTTCGCCATCTCAAGCTGCGACGACCGGAATTCGTAGCCGGCGTGCCGCTTCGCAAGCATTCCACCGGGCCCGAAAATATCCTCGACGGTTATTTCTTCCGGTTTAGTCACCGCTGCTTTTTTGGGCATTCGTCGATGCTGAGGAAATCCGCAGTTGTAGCGGCGGCCTTCAGGCCGGCGGTTTGCGCTCTCCTAGAGTTGAGCAAACAAGAATAAACTAAAACGGAGACGAGCACGGAGGAATCGCTGGCTCTGCTTGAGACGGGTCAGCTCGTAGCGTACTTCAACGCAAATCCAGCCACCAATCCACCCAGAATCAGCCAAGCCGAATTGATCCGGAAGCGTCGCAATATCAAAAAACCAATCACCGCTTCAGCAGCGGTGAACGCATCGAGAATTGCTCCGCGCGCGAGTTGCCAGGACACAGCCGCCATCAATCCCACAGTCGCTGCGTTGATGCCATCAAGAAATACCCGCGCTCCCGCCGATTTCTTCAGCTTGGGAATAAATGGAAAGAGGATCGCGATGAATACAAATGACGGCAGGAAAATTCCCAATGTCGCAAGCAGTGCCCCCTTCAATCCTCCCGTGACGTAGCCAACAAACGTCGCCGACGCGAAAATTGGTCCGGGCGTCACCTGACCTGCTGCAATCGCGTCCAACAACTGCTTGTCCGTCAGCCAGTGAAGATGCGCCACAAAATCCGCGTGCAAGAATGCCAGAAGTACGTAGCCGCTGCCGTAACTCACCGCTCCGATCTTAAGAAAAGTTAGAAACAGGCGCGTCATGCTGAATGGAATCGCAGCCAGCGCAACTGCCGCTGCGCCCGTTCCAATTCCGATCGCGGGGAGCATCCCAAGCGCTCGTTGCGAGGGGCGAGACTTCGAAAGACCGGCGACCGCAGAGAGCGCTGAAGCCCCCAAAATGATCGCCACCACCGGCACACCGCGAAAATACAGCACCAATGTCGCCACGGCCAGTAGTGCGAGCCATGCGTTCTTGATCGCCGTCCGTCCCAGTCCCCACAACGCATCAGCAACAATCGCGATCACAACCGGATTGATTCCGTACAAAATCCATTGCGCCGCCGGGAGCATGCCGTAACGCACGTACGCCCAAGCGAGCCCCAGAATCATCAGCATCGCCGGAAGCACGAACAACACTCCAGCCAAAATCAGCGCGGGCCAACCGGCCCGCCAGTAACCGAGCGCGATCACCGTTTCCGTCGACGAAGGCCCGGGAATTAAATTCATGATCCCGAACAAGTCCAGAAAATCCTGCTCGGAAATCCACTTCCGGCGCTCCACCAGCTCGCGCCGCATCATCGCGACGTGTCCGGCCGCGCCGCCGAACGCCGTAAATCCCAGCTTCAGAAAAAACGCCGCCACCTCCCGCACGCTTCCGCGGGTCATGCTCGGCGCGATTTGATTTGGTTTGGCCATCTCGTGTGTCGGAAGAATCCGCGTTCGATTCGGCCCGCGCTAAAGTATCATGTCTATTCCGTCCCGAAGACCGCGCCCTGTGCTTGTTCGCAGCGCATCGCGTATGCTCTCCCGGATTCAAAACTCATGGCTCAAATACTGCCTTCCATCGTAATCGTCGGCCGCCCGAACGTCGGGAAGTCCACGCTCTTTAATCGCCTCACTGGTTCGCGCCGTTCGATCGTCACGAACGAACCCGGCATTACGCGCGATCGAATCTACGGCACCGCCGAGTGGGAAGGCCGCGCTTTCGAAGTGGTCGACACCGGCGGCATTGTCCCCGACGACAAAGCGCTCATCCCCGCAGAAATTTTGCGCCAAGCAAAAGTTGCCATCGAGAACGCCACCCGCGTGGTGCAGATCGTCGACGGCCGCACCGGTCCCGTCCCCTTAGACGCAGAACTTGCCCAATTGCTGCGCCGCGCCGGAAAACCGCCCGTGATTGCCGTCAATAAAGTGGACTCGCCAAATCAATCCGTAATGGCTGCGCCTTTCTACGAGCTCGGTGACGAGGTTTTCCCGATCTCGTCCGAGCACGGCTTCGGCATCGACACGCTCCTCGATTCGATCACCGCCGAATTTCCGAAAGGCGAGTCGGTACAGTCTCGCGCGGACATCAATATCGCCATCATCGGCCGTCCGAATGTCGGCAAGTCCACGCTGCTCAATCAACTCGTCGGAGCCGAACGCTCGATCGTCTCGCCCGAACCCGGCACCACGCGCGATATGGTCGACACGGTCGTCGAGCGCCACGGCAAGACCTACCGCTTTCTCGATACCGCCGGTATTCGTCGCAAGGGCAAGACGAAGCTCATCGCCGAAAAGCTCAGCGTCATCATGGCGCGCCGCCATCTCGAACGCGCGGACATCGCCGTGCTCGTCGTTGACGCATCCGTCGGCGTCACTTCGCACGATGCGACGATCGCGAGTTATGCCGAACAATCCGGGCGCTCCGTAATCATCGCGATGAACAAATGGGATTTGGCTATAGCGGAAGCCGAGAAAAAAGCAGCCGCCGAGAAAAAACACGGCTTGAAAGGCGCAGGCGCGAATCCCAGCAAATTGCTTGCGGACTACGAGCCGATCGTGCGGTCCAAACTGAAATTTCTCAGCTATGCGCCCATCGTTTTTCTTTCCGCGCTCACGGGAGACCGCGTCGAGAAGCTCTACACTTTGCTTGACCGAGTCGCCGTGGCCCGCGAGCGCCGCGTCTCCACCGGCGAGCTCAATCGTTGGCTCGCGAGCGTCGATCTCGAACGCGGCACATCACCCGCCGATCGCGAAGTGAAAATTTTCTACATTACGCAGGCAACAGTTGCGCCGCCCACGTTTGTTCTGTTCACCAATCAGCTCAAGCCGCTGCATTTCAGCTATCAGCGTTTCCTCGAGAACCGTCTCCGCAATGCATTCGATTTCGTTGGCACCCCGCTTCGCTTCAACCAGCGCCTCAAAAAACGCGCCCCTCGCGCGACGCACATCGCCGTCAGAGGTGAAGCTCGTGCGGACAATCGAAGCCGGCGCGAGCACCCCTTTCGGCCGGGCCCGGACAAAAATCGTCCCGACAAGCGCGATTCCAACAAACATCCGCTCGGGAAGCACCAAGGCGGCAAACGCCACGCAAGCAAACGCGACAAACGGAGCGGCAAACGCCGCGACTAGCAGCCTCCCGGCACACTTCTGCCTCCCGAAGATCATCACCCACGATGCTAGCGGGCATTGTCATCCTGCTCGCCCTGACGTGAGGAAGGGAAGGCATCCGGCCAGGATGCCCGGTCTGAAGGATCTCAGCGCCGGCCTCACGCAAAATCGCTCCCGTAGCACCGCTTTCCACAGCCTCCGCAACCCTCCACCCTTGACACCGTTCAAAATCGGCCTACGATACACAAAAGACATGGCGAGCGCTGCGCAAGCTGTATCCGAAATACCGGAAAAGAGTCTTTTCCGCATCGGCGAAGTCAGCCGCCTGACGGCAACGAAGACCTTCGTCCTGCGCTACTGGGAAACCGAATTTCCCACGCTCCAGCCCGTGAAGAGCCCCAGCGGCCATCGCCTTTACCGCCGCGACGACATCGAAACCGTCTTCGAAATCAAACGCCTCCTATATGAAGAGGGATTCACCATCGCGGGAGCCCGCAAACATCTAGCCGACCTCGCGAGCGGCGCTAATGGAGGAAACGGCAGCGCCGCGGCCGTCGGCCCGGAAACTCATGCGGCAGCACCGGTGACGCACGCCCGCCGTGAACCTGCGTCGCGCGCGCAACGTAAATTTCTGCTCGATTTGCACGAAGAACTCCTCGCTGTCTTGACCCTTCTCGAACGCGAGTGATACGCTCCTTAACGCTGGTCCGTCGGGACGTGGCGCAGCCTGGTAGCGCGCACGCTTGGGGTGCGTGAGGTCGCTGGTTCGAATCCAGTCGTCCCGACCATTTTTCCGCTTGTCCCTTACTCCAGATTTCGATAGGTGAGATGCGTTCATGTTTGGATTCAAATTCCCAGCGGATTCAAATCACCCCTATTACGGACGAATATTGGAGCTGTTGTTTGTAGGCGGCTGTACGACCTTTGCAATAATTCTGGATATCTTTACGGCCTGGCATGGTTTCAATTGGCCCAAGAAATTCGAAGCCATTTGCCTTCTTACCGCTCTCGTTGTTGGTCCGATTCGCTTCATGCGAGCGAAGGAAGAGCCATCCCGTGAAATGGGCCGTGCGGACATCGCCATGTGGGGATATCTGTGCGTGATGATGGCGGCGATCATATTCGCCCGCTAACTACCACACTCACCCTTCCGCTTGTGCGTCCTGTTCCGTTCGCATTCGGTGCTACACTATTTGCTTGACGAGACCCTCAGCAAAACCTCCATGCACCGCATCCTGATCACCAACGACGACGGCATTCACGCGCCGGGCCTTCGCGCTCTCGTGAATGCATTCAAAGACGTCGCGATTGTCACTGTCGTTGCGCCGTTGCAGGAGCGAAGTGCTGCCGCCCAGTCGCTCACGCTTCGCCAGCCCATCTATTGCGACGAAATTGCCGAGCGCGAATACGCCGTCGATGGCACTCCTGCGGACGCTATGATTCTCGCTTTTCACACGCTGCTGAACGAAAAGCCGGACCTCGTCATTTCTGGTATCAACCGCGGGGCCAACATGGGTGAGAATATCTATTACTCAGGTACCGTGGGCGCAGCCAGGGAAGCGGCGATTAACCGGGTCCCGGCCATCGCCGTCTCGCAGTCTTACCGCACAAAGGAAGTAGAGTTTGAAACGGCTGCGAATTTCACGCGTGTCCTCGCGCCGCTCATTATTAAGGAAGGATTGCCGCCCGGCGTCCTGCTCAACGTGAACTTTCCGCAGCCGTGGAGCGGCAAAGTGCGTTTCACGCGCCAGTCGTCGAAAATCACGCGCAATCTTCTGAAGCCCGGCACCGACCCGCGCGGCCGCCGCTATTACTGGCTCCACGAACAGCATCTCGTAGAAGGCATCGAGCCGGATACCGACATCGCCGCCGTCCGCGAAGGCGCAATCTCAATCACGCCGCTCGTCCTCGACCACACCGATACGCCGTCCCTGAATCATCTTTCGCACTGGGCGAAGCTTCTCGAAGAATCTGCCAAGCGATAAATCCGCGATCGCTCGAGAATTCGACCAAATCGACCTGCGAGATTGCTAACCCGTAACGCCGGCCTGCACTGAACACCGTGAACGTGCGTCTCGCCGGCTCTTTTGGCTTTCGCAGCTTAGGTATTCTCGAAGTTCCGAAAATCAACGGCCCGGCGTTTCGCTAATCCGAAGTCCCCGCGCCGATCCAGAAGACGAAGGCGTTCGCCGCAAACTTGCTGTTCGTCTCGATGTGCGTCCCCACGTCGATCTCATAAATCCTCAAAGCATCCCGTAACGCTTCAGCGCAAGCTGGCAGCTGTCCGTCCTGGCCGACCAGAAACGTCAGACCGTTAGTTTCTTCCAGGAACATCTTCCGAGGCCTCCGGCCCGGTTACATCCCACCCGATCGCCTTGAAAATCGCCATGAAATCCATCGCGTACGTTTGCCCGTCTTCAGCCGCCGCCGAATAAAATATGCCGACCCGCTGATCGGGAAACGCCAGAAGCACCTGGATCAACACCGCTTTCTGATGCGTCGTCAGCTTCCGATGAAGTTGCTGCCAAATCAATTCTCCACGCAGCGACCTCGACGTCACCTGGTGCAATCGTTCGGCTGATGCTAGCCCACCGTTCGTCGCATTGCAAAAAACATAACCATCAGTCATCGAGAAACGAGACGAGCCGTAATTTCAACGCATCTCACACCAGACAAATTCCTCCGCTCGTGCTAGCTTTCTCGCATCCACATGGCTTGTCAACGCAGAATCTCGTCTCGCTTCGAAACGGTCAAAACACCCGGATCGTGAAGCAGGTCAGCGCCGCAATTCAAGATGGCCAATTTTCTCCGTGTCTCAATGCCTCTGTGGCTGATTCTATTTGCCACTTTGAGCGCGCGAGCCCAATCCACGCCGCCCCCTTACGCGACGATGAAGAAAATCCCGACGACGATCGCCATGAAAGACGGCGTCCATCTCGCCGTTAACCTATATATGCCCGATGGCGCGTTGTCGGGGACTGCGAGCGGCGAGAAATTTCCGGTCATACTTGAATACATCCCGTACCGCAAAGACGATTGGACTCTCAGCCGTGACTGGACCCTGCACTCCTACTTCGTCCGTCGCGGTTATGTTTCGGCGCGTGTCGATATCCGTGGCACTGGCGCGAGCGAAGGAACTCCACCCGACCGCGAATATTCCGACCAAGAACAAAAAGATGGCCTCGAAGTGATCGACTGGCTGTCGAAACAGCCGTGGTCAAACGGCAACGTCGGAATGATGGGAATTTCCTGGGGCGGCTTCAACGCGATTCAAATGGCGCGTCTCCATCCGCCTGCGCTCAAAGCAATCATTGCCGTGTGCGCCACCGAAGAACTATTTCACGACGATATTCACTACATCGACGGCTTAATGCATGCCGACGAATACGAAATGGCGATGGATCTCGAACTCGGGCTCACACGCGCGCCTGATTTTCCAACCAGTGAGAAATTTCTGGCCGAGCGGTTTGATACGCCTCCGTGGTTTCTGCTCTATCTTCGTCAACAACGGGACGGCGAATTCTGGCGCCGTGCCTCGCTTGCACCCGACCACTACGCGGAGTACAAAGTCCCAACATTTCTTGTCGGCGGATTCCTCGATGGATACCGCGACAACATTCCGCGCTTCCTCGAAAATGTGAAAGCTCCCGTGAAAGCGATTCTCGGCCCGTGGAACCACACGTTTCCGCATGACGCATCTCCTGGCCCCGAAATCGAATGGCGCGACGAAGCCACTCGCTGGTGGGATTATTGGTTGAAAGGGAAGCAGAACGGAATCCTCGATGAGCCCCGGCTGGAAGTATTCATGCGCCACTGGTTCGCGCCCGATCCGAACATCGCCCATGTCCCTGGTGAGTGGCGCGCGGAAAAAACGTGGCCGCCGAGCGGTTCGCACACCCAAACTTTATTTCTCTGGCCGAGCCATCAACTTGCCGAAGCCGCGCCGCTCAACCGAGACACGCCTGCGGAAGAGTTGAAATATGTACCGTCTATCGGCCTCGAAGCTGGGTTTTGGTGGGGCGATTTCACCACGGATCAGCGACCTATCGACGCTTATAGCCTCGTGTACGATTCAGAGCCACTGAAGAAAGACACCGCGATCCTCGGCTGGCCAAAAGTAATCCTACTGGCCTCGGCAACGGCTCCTCTCGCAAATTGGTTCGCGCGCCTTTCAGACGTCGCTCCCGACGGAACGGTAACGATGATCACCGGGGCAGGCCAAAGCAGCGCGCAAATCAACGATCCGAAAAATCCCGCCGATCGCGTCCTCGGAAGAAAATATTCGATTCCGATCGAGTTGCACGTGACGAGCTGGGTTTTTCCTCCCGGACACAAGATCCGAATCGCAATTTCCAACGCGCTCTGGCCGATGATCTGGCCTACGCCCGAATCGATGACCACTTCGCTCTATCTTGGCGGCGAAGACGCTTCGCGGCTCGAGCTTCCCATCGTTCCCGCGGAATCATCCTCGCAGCCGAAATTTCCGCCTGTCGAACCCGATCCGCCGATGACGGAGAAGATCACGTCGAAGGGCGAAGCGTGGCCGCCGCAGGAATGGACCGTGACGCACGATCTGATGAACGGAAAGACGCGCGTTTTCTGGAGCGGAAACGACGAAAGCCACTTTCCCTGGGGCGGCATGAAAGATCACGAGCAGATGAGTTACGAAGTGCTGGATTCAAAGCCCGAGGCGAACACGGTCCACGGTGAAGCTTCGACCACGGTCGAACTACCCAATCGCGTTCTCGTATGGAGCGTTGTCCTCGATCTTCGCAGCGATGCAAAAAATTTCTATTACCATTTCGTGCGCCAACTAACGGAGAACGGCGCGCAGATCCGCACAAAAACTTGGGACGAAACAATTCCAAGGGATCATCAATGAAAAATACAGCAACACTTCTAATCAGCTGCCCGGATCAAAAGGGGCTCAACGCCACAGTCCACGAATTCATCTATCGCGCGGGAGGCAACACTCTTCACGCCGATGAGCACCAGGATATCGGCAGCAATCTTTTCCTGATGCGCGTCGAGTGGGACCTCACCGATTTCACGATCGACATGCGCGATTTCGGAAAACATTTTCAGCCGATTGCCGACCGGTTCAACATGCAATGGCGCGTTGCGCTTTCCACCTACCGTCCCAAAGTGGCGCTTTTCGCCTCGCGCTACGATCATTGCCTCGTCGATCTGCTCTATCGCCAGCGCTCAGGCGAACTCGCGTGCGATTTTCCGCTCGTTATCAGCAATCACGAAGACGTAAAACGCTGGACGGATTTTTACGGCATTCCGCTGCATGTGGTTCCGGTCACAAAGGAAAATAAAGCCGAGGCGGAACGCAAACAGATCGCGCTCTTGAAGCCCCACGGAATCGGCCTGATCGTTCTCGCGCGTTACATGCAAGTGCTCTCCACCGACTTCATTCAGCAATTTCCGCCGCACCACATCATCAACATTCACCATTCGTTCTTGCCTGCGTTCATTGGCGGGAAGCCGCATCATCAGGCCTTCGTTCGAGGCGTGAAATTAGTAGGCGCGACGAGCCACTACGTCACCGAAGTGCTTGATGACGGGCCTATTATTGAACAGGACGTCGTCCGCATTTCTCATCGTGACACGCTGGAGGATTTGATTCAGAAGGGACGCGATCTCGAGAAGGTCGTACTTTCTCGCGCCGTTCGTTGGCACATCGAAAATCGCATACTGCTCTATGGCAACAAGACAGTAATTTTCGATTAGGAAACTACTGAGAATCAGAAAACGCGCTGAATCGATCAGCGCGCAACGGCTGTGCGCGTATCCTTCAAATCCGCAGCCAGTAAACGATGGAACAGATGCTCGCCGGCCTCGCGCCGAACCGATAGCCTCCCCGCCTGATACGCCCGCGAACTCAGGCCGCGCTGCACGCCCGCGCAAATCTCGATGTCTTCGATTTGCACGCGATCGCTCACCTCGATGCTCTGGCGCACGTACGACATTTCCGATTCGTCTGTATTCCCGAAATAGAAGTCGAAAATCACTTCGCAGCGATCTACCGAAAGTGGAATCACGAGGTTCGTATCGAGGTAGCCTTCATACCAATTCAGCATGAAGTTCGGATACTGCCAGAAATAATACGCGCGATTGCCTCGACGAGTCGCCGCAGCGTTCGCTTCCGAACTGCTGTCGACCGTCACTGGGCTTGATTGCACGCAACAGCGATCAACATTCTCAATTGTGTAATTCGTGTAATCCAGAACGCTGTTCAACCCTTTGTGCATGTGCGGCACGTGGTAGCCGCCGTCCAGAAAATTGTCGACATACACTTTCCAGTTGCAATCGAGCGTGTAACTCCGCCGCTCAACAAATTTCAGCTCCGAAAATCCGAGCGGCTTCGCGAGTTCGACGAGCTTGCCCAAAAATTCTTTCAACGGTGCTGCGTTCGAATCCAGGTTTACAAAAACAAATCGCTCCCATGTCTCCAAACGAATGGGAACGAGTCCGTTCTGCGCGCGATCGAAATTGCAAACGCCGTCAAACTCCGTCATGCCGCGCAATTGACCTTCGAGGTTGTACGTCCAGCCGTGGTACGGGCAGCGCAAGTGCGGGGTGTGGCCGCAGGGCTCGTTCATCACCGTCATCGCGTGGTGCCGGCAAACATTGAAGAACGCACGAAGTTGGTTGTCGCTCCCGCGCACGACGACGATCGGCTCGCCCGCGACAGTCGTTGTAACGTACTGCCCCGGTTTTTCGAGTTGTTCGAGCCGCGCCGCGAATTGCCATGTTCGGGAAAGAACATTCTGCCGCTCAAGTTCTGCGATGCGCGCATCCGTGTACCACGCTGCCGGAATTGTGTACGCTTCCGCCAACGGCGCTGTCGCATTGTAGGAAGCGAGAATTTCCTGCACAGTCCGTTCCATCCGCGTCGCTCCTCAAGCCGCAAGAAATATTTTAGACGCCAATCGCGCCCCGCAACACTTGCAGAAATTGAACGATTCGCACCTGATTTTTCTCCGGGTCGGCGGGGTGAGGAAACAATCCCGGATCAAGTTCTTCGGTCAGCAGCGCATCCTGAAATCGCTCCATCGTCCAATCTAGAATCGAAACGATCAGCGTCGTGTCGATGTCGGACCGCACTTCGCCCCGCGCAATTCCCAAGCTCACAAACGCCGCGCTGCCGTAGGGATCCTCCGCAAGCAGAAAACGATTGATCTCGCGTTTCAAACTCAAATCCACTCCATAATTTCCCAGCAGAGCGACTCGGTAGGGAATCCAATCCTCATGAACGAGCCTCTCGGTGCGCAGCAGCCAGTAGCGCAGAATTTCGAAAAATCCCTTCTCGCGAATATTCGTCGGGCATTCCAAATAGGCCGGAAACGAACGCACCGCTTTCTTATACGCTTCGAGAAAAAGTCCCGCTTTGCTTCCGAAGTATTGAAAAATTGAACCCTTCGCAAAACCCAGGTGTGCGGCGAGGTCTTCGATCCGCGCGGCGTGATAACCTTGTTCCGCGAAGTGCCGCAACGCGGCGTCCACGATTCGTGCTCGCTTGGCTTCGAGTCGCGGGCCGGGTTCGGGACGAAACCGCACCGGAGGCTCCAGCAGAGTGCGTCGCGATCTCGCGCGACGCACTGACCCCGGGTCAATCGTTGAAGGTGGCATTGGAATTATTCCCCGCTTGTGCTATCTACAGAAAGCACAATCACTGTTTGACTGGCGGTCATCCTAATTCATCATGCGCCCTCTTCGCAAGTCTTATGATGCGATCGTAATCGGTGCCGGGCACAACGGGCTCACGGCCGCGTCCTACCTTGCGCGCGCCGGGCTTTCGACGGTTGTTCTCGAACGCCGCGGCATCGTTGGCGGGTGTTGCGTCACCGAAGAAATCGCGCCCGGCTGCCGTGCTTCCACCACTTCTTACATTGCCAGCATGCTTCGCCCCACGGTGATTCGCGAGCTCGGCCTCGCAGCGCATGGACTGCAAATGGTTCCGTGCGATCCTGCGCTGCTCGTGCCGTTTCCTGACGGCCAAGTGGTGCCGTGGTGGGCCGACCGTGAACGCACGATCGAGGAATTTCGAAAAATTTCGCCGCGCGACGCGAACACATTCGCTCGTGTGGATGACGAATTGAAGAGCCTCGCCCGCTACTTGCAGCCGTTTTTTCTTGAGCCGCCTCCTGAGCCTGCGCTCGATGGGCCACAGGGTTTGTGGCAACTTCTGCGCGCGGGGAATCGCTTTCGCGGTATGTCGAGCGAAGAAGCAGGCCAGCTGGTTGCCTTCCTCACTGGAAGCCTCGGTGATTTCCTCGACCGCAACTACGAATCCGAGAAAATCAAGACCATGTTTCTCGCGAACAACGTCTACGGAAAACACGGCGGCCCATACGCTCCTGGTTCCGCGCTCGGACTTCTGTTTCATCTGTTGAGCGGCGGCGATGGCGAGACGCAAGGTTTCTACGGGCACGTAATCGGGGGAATGGGTGCGATTACGCAAGCGCTTGCATCCGCCGCGCGTGGCCTGGGCGCTGAAATTCTCACGTCAAGCGCTGTCGCGAAAATTGATTGCCAGCAAGGTCGCGCGCGTGGAGTGTTTTTGGAAGACGGCACGGAAATTTATGGGCGCGTCGTGCTATCAAATGCCGATCCCAAGCGCACATTTCTCGGACTCGTCGAACCGGGCGAACTCCCGGCCGATTTCCGTCACGCAATTGCCGGAATCAAGATGAATGGCCCGTGCGCGAAAGTGAATTTCGTGCTCAGCGAGGAGCCGCGCGTCAACGGCATGCCTTCCAGCTGGACGGCCTCTCAGCGCGCGCTCTTCACGCTCGTTCCGTCTCTCGAATTCGCGGAGCGCTGCTACGACATCGCAAAGTTTGGTGAAATCCCCGAAGAACTCTGGGTCGATTGCGTTGTAGCGTCCAATGTGGACTCCACTCTTGCACCGCCGGGTAAGCACATCATGACCACATTCATTCAGTATGTGCCCTACAAATTGCGGGAAGGAACGTGGGACCAGAAGCGTGAATTGCTCGGCGATCGCGTGGTGAAGAAAATCGCCGAGTACGCGCCGAACGTCCCAACCTCGATTATCGCGCGCCAGGTGTTGACTCCCCTCGATCTCGAACGCACCTATGGCCTCACCGAAGGAAATATTTTTCACGGTGACCTCTCGCTCGATCAGCTTTTCTTCATGCGTCCTATCCCGGGCTGGTCGCAATATCGAACGCCGTTAATCGGCCTCTACCTTGTGCGGTGCGGGCGCGCATCCGGGCGGTGGAGTCACTGGCGCGCCTGGCTACAACGCAGCGCACCAAGTGCTGCGTGATTTGAAACGTGGACGTGTGAAGAAGGAAGCCAACTAAATGTAGGATCAGCAGATTCCGCAAGCGAATAGCGACAGGAGCGAACATGGCATCGGAAAAGAAAAAGGGAATCCTCGAAAAACTCTCAGAAGGTCCGGTGCTGGGCGACGGTGGCTATCTGCTCGAGCTCGAAAAGCGCGGACGCGTTCGTGCCGGTCCGTTCACGCCGGAAGTAGCGCTCAACAATCCTGAATCGCTTCTCGAACTGCACCGCGAATTTCGCGATGCGGGTTCCGAAGTTCTTCAGGCGCTGACGTTTTATGCCAGCCGCGACAAGCTCGCCACCGTCGGCATGGGCGATCGCGTGGAAGAATTAAATCGCGCCGCTGTTCGCATTGCGAGACAAGCAGCCGGCGATCGCTGCCTCGTCGCAGGAAATCTGAGCCTCACCTGGATGTACGAACCGAACAACAGTGCAGCGGCCGATCGTGTCCGCAAGACTTTCGACGAGCAACTCGACGTGCAAGTCTCCGAAGGCGTCGATTTCATGATCGGCGAAACTTTTTCATGGCTGGGCGAAGCACTGCTCGCAGTCGAACGCGCGAAGCGAACGAAACTCCCTGTGATGGTTACGATGTCGTTCGAAAATGAAGACGTAACGCCTGACGGCAAGACGGCTGCGGAATGCGCGAATGCGCTGACGGATGCAGGAGCAGACATCGTCGGCCTGAATTGTTTGCGAAGCCCCGAACACACTCTGCCGCTCATGGTTGAAATGCGGCGCGCCGTGAAGGGCTACATTGCCTGCCAGCCCGTGGCGTACCGAACCACGCACGACCATCGGGATTTCACCAGTCTCCCTGCATTTCCCGATCAGCTCGACCCCTATCAGCTTACCCGCCGTGAAATGGCGGAATACGCCACAAAGGCGCGCGAGATTGGCGTGAATTACATTGGAGCTTGCTGCGGCGCCGTCGCATCGCACATTCGCGAAATGGCTCGCGCGCTTGGAAAAGTCTCTGCCGACAATCGTGAATGGAAAAAGGGCGGCGAAAAACCGATGTCCGCCTACGAATATTACGACCACGACAAGAAAGCCAAGGCGTAGCGCCTGGCCGCCGCGGCCTAGCTGTTTTGCATTTCTCCGTGAACTCTGTGTCTGTCTGTGAGCTCTGTGTTAGTTCTTGCTGCCCGACAAAAGAGCCGCATCGATTGCTACTTCAAACCTGCTCGCTTTCTGATTCCCCCGGATGCATGATGTGCCACTCGCCATGACGCTGCCCCACGATGACGCCACACGAACTCGTCCTCGCCGCGAAATGGGCTTCCGCGATCTCGTTCTCTTCTACATCGTCACCGGCATCAGCCTGCGTTGGATCGCAACGGCCGCAACTGTTGGCGCAAGCGCCGTAGTCATCTGGTTGATTGCGTGGTGCGCGTTTTATCTTCCCCTCGCCCTCTCCGTGATGGAACTTTCTTCCCGCTACCCGCAGGAAGGCGGCCTGTACGTTTGGAGCAAACGCGCGTTCGGCGAATTTCCCGGTTTCATCACCGGCTGGACGTACTGGGCGAGCAATCTGCCTTACTATCCCGCCGTCCTTTATTTCGCAGCGAGCAATGCGCTGTACATCGGCCCCGCGCGTTGGCAATTGCTCGCTGAAAATAAGACTTACTTCCTCGTCTTCGCGCTGCTGGGCCTTGCGCTCGGCACGTTTCTGAACGTGATCGGGCTGTCCGTCGGGAAATGGCTGCACAATCTCGGCGCGATCGCAACGTGGCTGCCGATCGCGATTCTGATCGGCATCGCTGCTATCGCATTTCACCGCTTCGGTTCGGCCACCAGTTTCACGGTATCGAGCGTCGTCCCGCACATGCATTTCCGCGACGTCCTCTTCATGGCCACGATTATTTTCGCGCTGGGAGGTTCGGAGTCCGCGTCGTTTCTCGGTGATGAAGTTCACGACGCACGGAAAAACCTTCCGCGCGCCCTACTTGCGGGAGGAGTGTTGGTCACGATCGGCTACATCGTCGGCACGATCGCGGTTCTCGTGTCATTGCCGGCAACCGAAGTAAATGGCCTTGGCGGGATCATGCAAGCCGTTTCGAAATCCGCGGATCGGGTAGGAATCGCTGGCATCGGCCCGCTCGCGGCCCTGTTAATTACAATCAGCAATCTTGGCGCGCTCGGCGCATGGCTCGCAGTTTCCGCTCGGTTGCCATTTGTGGCAGGTCTCGACCGCTATCTTCCGCCAGCGTTTGCCCGCATCCACCCGAAGTGGGGAACGCCATACGTCGCACTTCTCGTGCAGGCGTTTTGCGGAGTAATTTTTATCGTGTTGGGCCAGGCGGGAACCAGCGTTTACGGCGCATACGAAGTGCTCGTCAGCATGGGCATCATTTCGTATTTCATTCCATATCTTTTTGTTTTTGCCGCACTCATTCGATTTCAGCGCGAACCTGCAGGCCCCGAGGTGATTCGCATTCCGGGCGGACGTCCGGTGGCCACGGCACTCGGCATCCTCGGATTCACCACCACGCTCGTTACGATTATTTTCTCCGTGATTCCGGACGCCTCTGAGCCTCATAAAGTTCTAACCGTAGTGAAAATCATCGGCCTCACGCTCGTTCTGCTGGCTCTCGGCGTTGTCGCTTTCATCTGGGGAAAATCGCACAACCGAAATGCCGCGTAGGCGAGTTACATATTCAGCAAGCCCAACACGCCACGAACGAATCGCATCCGTCAATCCAAGTAGACTGGCGACCTGAGGATTTTGGATTGCACTCGCGGGAGAACGCTACCACCAATATAGGTAACGCCGTCACTGTGACTCCGCCGGCCAGCCCGTGGATCTACCGGCCATGGCTTGATCTCGTCGTTGGATGCGGCGCGTGGTCCGCTCCGCTGCTCGCAATCGCTGCATGGCTCACTCCGGCGCACACGCACGGGTGGGCCGTCGGTTTTTATCTCCTTGCCATCATCTTCAACTACCCGCATTTCATGGCGACGATCTACCGCGCGTACCACACGCGGGAGCAATTCGAAAAATACAAATTCTTCACGCTGCATCTCACGCTGCTGATCGTTCTCACAGGCGTGCTACTGCATGCCTCTTATCGGCTCGTTCCATGGGTTTTCACTCTCTACATTTGCTGGAGTCCATGGCATTACACGGGCCAGAACTTCGGATTGATGATGATGTTCGCGCGCAGAGGCGGCGCCAACGTCAATTCAAATGAGCGGAAGTGGCTACACGGAGCATTCGTTGCGTCCTACTTGATGCTGCTCGCGAGTTTCATGACGGGCGGCTCGAACGATCCGCTGATTCTTTCACTCGGTCTTCCCGGAAGAATCACGCTTCCTGCACGGCTCATTCTCGGCTGCGCGTTTGTGATTTTCGCGTTCGCCGCTTTCCGCCCCTTGATCCGCCGCAGCGGCGCGCGCGCCATGGCAGCGCCACTCACCCTGCTGATGACGCAATTTCTCTGGTTCGTACTGCCCACCCTTCTCGAATTGCGCGCGGCCTATCAAATCCCGCAGACTCGCTACAGCAGCGGCATTCTCGCAGTGCTCCATTCGGCGCAGTATCTCTGGATTACGAGTTACTACCAACGGCGCGAAGCGCGCGAGGCCGGCCAATCGAGCTGGCGCATGGTCGGGTATTTCGTCACGCTCATCGCCGGCGGCATCGCGCTCTTCATTCCCGGGCCATGGCTCGTCAGCTATATTTTCCATTACGATTTCACGACGAGCTTTCTGATTTTCACCGCGCTCGTCAATATCCACCACTTCCTTCTCGATGGCGCGCTCTGGAAATTGCGCGACTCGCGCATCGCTTCGTTGCTGGTCGGTTCAGGCACGGGCGCCGAGGCGCCACCGGTTTCTTCTCAACCGGAACCGCGATCGAAGCGATTGACAGCAAGACCTGCGGCCGCAACGCTTGTTCCCGTAAAACCGTCGCGAGCGCGCCGGATTTTCACCTCGCCTGTTTTCGGCATCGGGCTCGTCAGCCTGCTGTTCCTTTGGGGTGGAATCGACCAAATCCATTTCGCGCTCGGCACCGACGAAGGAAATCTGGCCTCTCTTCTGCGCGCGTCGCAAATGAACCCCTACGATGCCATGCTCGAAGCGCGTATTGCTTCCGCAGAGACGAAAGCGGGCCAAAAGGGTCAGGCCGTAGCCGCGCTCACGCGCGCCGTTGTGATCAATCCGCACAACGCAGGCCTTCAACACGCGTGCGCCCGAGCGATGATTGAAGACGGCCGTTACGCCGACGCGTACGAACACTATCGAAACATGCTCCAGCTGTTCCCGCGCGACGTAGACGCGTTGATCAATTATGGATTGCTTGCCGCAAAACTCGGCCACTCAGTCGAGGCGATTGATTCGTGGTCGAGAGCGATCGACATTGCGCCGGACGCCCCGAACGCGCAGCTTTATCTCGCCGAAGCGCTCGATCACAGAGGTGAATCTGCCGCCGCGGCTCGCCACTGGAACGCCTATCTGCAGCTCGCGCCGTCGCATTCGGCTGATTCAACTGTCACGCCTGCGCAGATCATTTCCGCAACGATCCAGCTTTCGGACGACGAAGCGCGCGCAGGTCGCAAGGAAGCGGCACTCGCCGGCTACCTCTCCGCCATTGCGCTTGCGCAAAACGAAAAGAATTCGCAACTCGAAAGTCTTGCGCTCTCCCATATGGGCGACTACCAGGAAAAAATCGGAGATCTTACCGGTGCCGCCCATTCTTATCAGCGCGGCCTCTCACTTGACGCAGGGTCATCAGACGAGCGAAGCGAAGCCTTCGATTGGTTCAACTACGGCCAATTCCTGAGGCGTCACGGCGTTTCTGCGGAATTGGCTTACGCTTGCTACTTGCGCGCAGAAATTCTGCTCGCGGGAAAAGGCGGCGAAAACTTGCAGACGGTTGAAACCGCCCGCCACGAAGTGGAAATTCTGCTCGGGTCAAAAGCAATCGCCGTCCAGAAGAATCTGCCCCAGTTCGTCGCACGCGCCGCAGCTCTTCCGCCCAGCTCGTTCTAGTTCATTTCACAACGCAAGGCCGAACCGGCAGAATAGGTTTGAATCGCGCGGCGCACTTTTGTTCTGCCGAAGCCGTCAAAGAGCGGAATTGCCGGTGATTTTTCGCAGCAACGATTCTTTCTCTGCGTCCGTTACAATACTCTTTCGGCTTAATAGAGTAATCAACTCAGTGAGGCCCGCGCGGAGCGCTTTATCGGCGTCCGCCCCGGCATCGGGTCCGACCGCCAGCAACGTGCGCTCCGGTTCCGTTTGTGAGGCGCCCGCCAACTCTTCGAGCCACGTACCCAACACTCGAAGCTGGCTCGAATCTGCCGAGGTGAACAGAAGTCCCATTCCCATCCCAATTTGCGAATAGACGACCTTGGCTTCGGTGGTGAATATTTCTCCGTCCTTTGTGATCGTCAACCGGACGGCGGCCTTCACCGCGAAAGGGCTGATCGTGTCGATGTAACATCCGTTTCTTGCAATATCGGATAGCCTGCCTGTGATTCGCGTGTTTGCCTGGATGTCGAGCGCTTCGACGGGTTGTGAAAACGGAAAGCGAGGAGAGCTCCGGAGTTCAGCCGGGGCGCTGGCGGGTTCGCTAAATTTTGCTCTCTGTATTTGCGCCATTTTCTACCAAGGTGCCTGCGAATCGTTCTGGAAATTGTCGCGCACGAACCATGCTTTCAAATCTGCGTTCCAACGCCCCGGCCCGGTGTGTGTTTGCGTTCGCTTCACGAAATTGCTCTCTCTGCTGCAAGCCCGGTGCCTAACAGCTCGGCAAATTTTTCCGGCAGGACGGGCCGGCTGAAAAAATAGCCTTGCGCCTCATCACATTGCTGCGCTTGAAGAAACGCAAGTTCCGCTTGCGTTTCTACACCCTCGGCGATCACCCGAAGATTCAGGCTCCTGCCCATGCTCATGATCGCACTCACGATCGTAGTTTCGTCCGGAGTCGTAGAAATCCTGCGAACGAAAGACTGGTCGATCTTCAGCGCGTCGATCGGAAATTTTTGTAGATAGCTCAAGCTTGAATAACCCGTGCCGAAATCATCCACCGCCAGTTGCACTCCCCTCGCCCGAAGCGCCTTCAATATGGATTCCGTGGAATCGGCGCGCTTCATCAGGACGCTCTCCGTCAGCTCCAGCTCAAGGAATCTTGGTTCCAAGCCTGTTTCTTTCAGGATTGTAAACACGCCTTCCAGAAAATGTTCGTTCCTGAATTCCATCGCCGAGATGTTTACCGCCATACTGCCGAGCGGCAAGCCCGCATCCATCCAGGCTCGCGCTTGTTTGCAGGCCTCGCGGAGGACCCAATTGCCGATGGGGAGAATCAGTCCACAATCTTCGGCAACCGGAATGAACTCGCCGGGAGGAACGAATCCCCGCGTTGGATGTGTCCAGCGTATCAATGCTTCCGCGCCGCTGATTTCTCCGGTGCTGAGACTGACCTTCGGCTGATAGTGCAGGGCGAATTCATTTCGTTCCAGCGCCCGCCGCAGGCTTTCTTCGATGGATTGGCGCTCCACGGCCCGGACATTCATCGCCGGCTTGAAAAACTTGTAACTCTGTCGCCCGTTTTCCTTCGCCTGGTACATTGCGGTGTCTGCGTTCTTGACGAGCGTTTCAGCGTCAAGTCCGTCGTCCGGATACACGCTTACGCCGATGCTGGTAGTCACGTGAAGGTCGTGATTATCGATGCAATGTGCCTCGGCTATGGCGGCGAGCATTCTCCTCGCGGTAATGGCTGCATCTTCGATCTGCTCCATTTCGAACAACAGCACTACGAATTCATCTCCGCCCTGCCGGCTCACCGTATCCGAACTGCGAACGCATTCCGACAGGCGCGTTCCAATGGATTGGAGAAGCTTGTCGCCAATCGCGTGTCCCAGCGAATCGTTAATGTGCTTGAAGCCATCCAAGTCCAAAAACAAGACTGCGACCTTCTTCATATGGCGCGGTGCGAGGGCGATCGCCTGCCGAATGCGGTCGTTGAGCAGGAGACGGTTGGGCAATCCGGTCAAAAAGTCATGCTGCGCCGAATGAGTCAGCTCCAAAGCCATCGTGCGGGCCACGCTGACATCCCTAAAAACGATGACTGTCCCGGTGGGTTGACCTTCGCGGTCGTGGATCGGAGCTACGCAGTCTTCGATCGGAAGTTCAACTCCGTCTCGCCGGATGAAAATGCAGCTCGACGGAAGCTGCATCGTGCGATTGTGACCCACCGCCATTTCCGACGCTTTCGAGCTGCTCTCGTGGCCCAAAGCTTCCAGTATTCGAAAAACTTCGGACATCGGCCGTCCGATCGACTCGCTTCGCGTCCAGCCAGTTATCTTTTCGGCCGCGGGATTCAGAAAAGTAATGTTCCCTGAGAGGTCGGTGCAAATTACGGCGTCCCCGATGCAGTTCAGAGTCACCTGCGCCCGTTCCTTTTCCGTGAACAACGCCTCTTCGACCCTCTTTCGCTCGATCGCATATCGCAAGGCGCGAAACAGCCCGCGCGTCTCAATTTGGCCCTTAATAAGATAGTCTTGCGCCCCTTCGTGCAAAGTCCGCGTAGCGAGCGACTCGTCGTCCGACCCCGTCAACACCACCAGTGGGATATGGGTCGCCGCAAGGCGCGCCCGTCGCACTGCCTCCAGACCTTGCGCGTCCGGCAAACCCAGATCGAGCAGGATCACGTCCACCACATTCCTCGCAAGGTACCCCTCCGCTTCGCTCATCGTTCCCACACGCGTCAATTCGCTATTGCTGAGGCCCTGTTCCTTGAACATTTCGGTGAGGAGGCGCGCGTCGCCCGGATTGTCTTCAATCAGGAGAACTCTCGTGATTGATTTCTCGCTCATCCGATTTCATCCTCGCTGCGGGAGTTTGATGTCTGCGGCAATTTTACTTTTGTAAGCCAGAAATCATTGATGCTCTTGACGAGAAGCTCGAACGCGTCAAGCTGCACGGGCTTGCTCAGATAACAATTCGCGTGGAGCTGGTAGCTCTTCGCGATGTCCGCTTCGGCATCGGAAGTTGTCAGGATGACGGTGGGAATCGTTTGCAGGCTGGCATCAGCCTTGATGAGAGCCAGCACCTCGCGGCCGTCCATCTTCGGGAGATTTAGATCGAGCAAGATGAGATCCGGACGAGGAGCGCCTGCATGGTTGCCTTCGCGCCGCAGAAACGCCATGGCCTCCACGCCGTCGACTACCACATTCAAGTGGATCGAGGGATTGGCGTCGCGAAATGCTTCTTGTGTAAGCCGGACATCGCCGGGGCTATCTTCGACTAAGAGAACTTCTACGGGCATACCATCTCCTCCGATTAGGCTCATGATTTCCTCTCGCTTTGTGTGAGGGCAAACCGAAAGGTAGCGCCCTGCCCCGATTGTGATTCGACCGAGATTTTTCCTCCGTGCCGCTCCACAATCTTCTTGCAGATCGCTAGTCCGATTCCGGTGCCGGCGAATTCCTCGCGCTTGTGGAGCCGCTGGAACATCACAAAAATCCTTTCGAAATACTGCGGGTCGATGCCAAGGCCGTTGTCTTTCACCGAAAAAATCCATTTTTTATCGCCAATCTTGGCGGCGGAGACGTGCACTCTGGGCACTCCAGGGTTCTGATACTTGATTGCATTGCCAATCAAATTTTGAAACAGCTGGATCAACTGCATTTCGTCGGCCATCACGGCGGGGAGAGGATCGTGCGTCACTTGAGCGCCGCTCTCGATGATCGCGCCTCGTAGATTTACGAGCGACTGTTGCAATGCGCCTTCGCTGGAGGTATCGAGCAAGTCTTTTCCTTTCGTCCCCACGCGCGAGTAAGCCAGCAGATCCTGGATCAACCGCTGCATGCGGCTGGCTCCATCCACCGCAAACGCGATAAATTCGTCGGCGTCGGAATCCAATTTGCCTTTGTATCGCCGGGAAAGGAGTTGCGTGTAACTGGCGACCATTCGCAGCGGTTCCTGCAAATCGTGAGAGGCAATGTAGGCAAACTGTCCCAGTTCCACGTTCGAGCGGTAGAGTTCGTCCACTTTCTCCAGCAGATCGGCTTCGGCCTTTCTTCGCGTCGTGATGTCGCGGATGGCCGCCGTCACCAGGGTGCCTTCGGAGCTTTCGAGCGGACTCAGCATGATCTCGATCGGGAACTCGCTTCCATCCTTGCGGCGGGCGGTGAGCTCAATCCCCGTACCGATTTGCTGTGACAGTGCGTCTTCGGCGGATCGAAGAGCATCCGCGACAAGGCGTTCGGCGAATCCCTCGGGGATGATGTTCTTCACTTTCTGTCCGACAAGTTCGTCGCGTTTGTAGCCGAACTGCTTCTCGGCTTGCACATTGAGCAGCACGATTTCGCCGCTCTGATTCACGACGACCATCGCGTCAGGCGCCGCTTCGAGCAGCCCGCGATATCGGCCTTCCATCTGCGCCAGATGTTTTTCGGCGCCTTTGCGCACGCTAATATTTCGGATCGCTGCCGTTACGAGGGTGCCTTCGGAGCTTTCGAGCGGACTCAGCATGATCTCGATGGGAAACTCGCTTCCATCCTTACGGCGTCCGCTGAGTTCGATTCCCGTGCCAATCTGTTGCGCGAGCGCGTCCGCTGCCGAGCGCGTTCCATCTGCGATAATCCGTTCAGCGAATCCTTCGGGGATGATGTTCTTCACCTTCTGTCCGACGAGTTCGTCGCGTTTGTAACCAAATTGCTTCTCGGCTTGCACATTGAGCAACACGATCTCGCCGCCCTGATTTACGACAACCATGGCGTCTGGAGCCGCTTCGAGCAGCCCGCGATATCTGCCTTCCATCTGCGCCAAATGTTTTTCCGCGCCCTTGCGAACGCTGATGTTGCGGATCGCCGCCGTCACGAGAGTCCCCTCGGCGCTTTCGAGGGGACTCAGCATGATTTCGATGGGGAATTCGGTTCCATCCTTGCGACGCCCGCTGAGTTCGATTCCAGTACCGATTTGCTGCGCGAGAGCATCTTCCACGGAGCGCGTTTCGTCCGCGATCAAGCGTTCGGCGAAACCTTCCGGGATGATGTTCTTCACCTTTTGTCCGACGAGTTCATCGCGTTTGTAGCCGAATTGCTTCTCCGCTTGAACATTCAGCAGCACGATCTCGCCGCTCTGATTTACGACGACCATTGCGTCCGGCGCGGCTTCGAGCAGCCCGCGATATCTGCCTTCCATCTGCGCCAAATGTTTTTCCGCGCCCTTGCGAACGCTGATGTTGCGGATCGCTGCGGTCACGAGAGTTCCTTCGGCGCTTTCGAGGGGACTCAGCATGATTTCGATGGGGAATTCGGTTCCATCTTTGCGACGCCCGCTCAACTCAATTCCGGTTCCAATCTGTTGGGCGAGCGCGTCTGCCGCCGAGCGGGTTCCGTCTGCGATAATCCGTTCGGCGAAACCCTCGGGAATAATGTTCTTCACTTTTTGACCGACAAGTTCGTCGCGTTTGTAACCAAATTGCTTCTCGGCTTGTACGTTGAACAGCACGATTTCGCCGCCCTGGTTGACCACGACCATCGCATCGGGGGCCGCTTCGAGCAGCCCGCGATATCTGCCTTCCATCTGCGCCAAATGTTTTTCCGCGCCCTTGCGAACGCTGATGTTGCGGATCGCCGCGGTCACGAGAGTTCCTTCGGCGCTCTCGAGGGGACTCAGCATGATTTCGATGGGGAATTCGGTTCCGTCTTTGCGGCGTCCGCTGAGTTCGATTCCAGTACCGATCTGCTGTGCCAACGCATCAGCGGCCGAGCGCGTCCCGTCCGCAATGATTCGTTCGGCGAATCCCTCGGGGATGATGTTTTTCACTTTTTGCCCGACAAGTTCATCGCGGCTGTAACCGAACTGTTTTTCCGATTGCACATTGAGCAGCACGATTTCGCCGCCCTGGTTCACGACCACCATGGCGTCTGGTGCAGCCTCGAGCAGACCACGATATTTTGCCTCCGAGTCTGCAGTCTGGCTCAAGTCGCGGGCCACCACGGAAAACCCCAGCAGGTTTCCGGCTGCATCGCGCGATGCGGTGAAAGTGGTTCGCACGAGGAAGCGCGTGCCGTTCTTGCGCACGCGCTCGCCCTGCTCCTCAAGCAGGCCGCTGGCGGCAGCCATCCGGAGAATTTCCTCCGGCCTGTGCCGCTTGACGTCTTCCGGCGAAAAAAAACGCGAGAAATTCTTGCCGGCGACCTCCTCAAATGTGCAACCCGTCATCCGTTCCGCTCCCGGATTCCAGCTGCGAATGTCGCCTCTGGGGCCGAGCATCAAGATTGCATAATCCTGGACGCCGTCGATCAGGCGCCGATACTTGTCTTCACTCGCCCGAAGTTCCGCTTCCGACCTGCTGCGCCGGGAGCTGTCGTGCAGAGCGGTGCGGCCCGCCGCGACAACGATGAGCAACCCAAGGATGGTCCCGAAGATCAATACAATTCTGGTCTGGACGAAGCGCCGCTTCGCGTTTGCGTCGCGCAGAACGAGCAGTCGCTGTTCTTCCGCCGTCATCTCGCGAATTACTTCTCGATATTGCTCCATGATCGGCTGTCCGCCTCCGGCGAGGATGGCGTCAACGGCCGCTTTCAGTCCCTCCGTCTGGCGCACGACGAAGACTTTTTCTGCGAGTAGCGTTTTCTGGGCCGATAACCTTTCAAGAACCGGAATCTGGCGCTGCTGAACGGGATTATCGACCGTCAAATTGCGAAGGATTACTTCTCGCTCCTCGGACTGCGACACGTTCGCGCGGTAGGCTGCGAGAAAGGACTCGTTGTCCGTTAACAGAAATCCGCGGGCATTCGATTCCAGGCTTTCCATGGCGGAAAGTAAACTTTGCAGGCTTTCGAGAACTTCGTGCGTGTGGCGCACCGACCGATCGCTTTCACTGGAGACCGCCATTACGCGATACGAGGTTGCACCCACGATGAGCAACGCAAGAATTGCAGATCCGAACGCAAGTTGCACGTTGCGGCTCTGCCGCGATTTCGTCTTCATTCCGCACCAAACTTGAAAGGGGGATTCTTTTCCGGACACGACCCTGAAGGCTGAAAGAGGGCAGCCTGTAGCCGAGCGTCGGTTCTATAGAAGGGAACTCAATTCTATCGCAGCATCAAGTTGGGTCAAGGCGGGCCTGAGTCAGCGTGTCGAATAGGCCATCAGTGGGCCGCGAGCGGAGGGACCTGCAGGCAGAAGTGGTCGGGGCGAAAGGATTTGAACCTTCGACCTCCTGGTCCCGAACCAGGCGCGCTAGCCAGGCTGCGCTACGCCCCGACCGATTGCCGCTCGGATGAGGAAACAACTCTGAGGGCAATCAGAAGAATAGCACAGCTCGCTGAGAGCATTCATCGTTTCATTGTTTCGAAAAACCACTCGAACGGTGGCTTGGTCCGTGCTACTTCGCGTTCGGCGCGTCCGGCAGTCGAATCAACCTTGCGTCGGTGATTGAAGCAATGGCGCGGATTTTGTCGAGTACTGATTCGTTTATCGTGCCGTCCAAGCGAACCATTGCGACCGCTTCGGCGCCATGAACCGGAGAACGGCGCCCGAGCGCGAAGGTTGCGATGTTTACGCCAAGATTTCCGAGAGCGGTTCCGATCTGGCCGATGACGCCCGGGACGTCACGATTGCGCGTGAGCAGCAGCGTTCCTTCCAGCGGCGCTTCGAGGCCGATTCCATCGAGCGAAAGAATTCGTGGTGAGCCATCGGAGACGACGGTGCCTTCGACGGTGAGATCACACTGAGCATCGTGAGTGGCGGTGGCGTTATTGCTGCCGTTTTCATTGGAAACCGCAACTTCGACGGTATTGGGAAATCCGCGTTCGCGGCGACGCGTGGTTTCCTCGACGATTAATCCACGCTCGGCGGCGACAGTGGATGCGTTTACGAGGTTTACTTTCTCCGAAAGCACGCAATTCAGAACGCCACTCAACACCGCGCTGCGTACCACATGCGAGCCCAGCTCGGCAGGTTCTCCCGCGTAGCGAATTCGAATGTGACTGAAACTCGGCGAGGGAGCGGCTTGCGCGATGAATGCGCCGAGGCGTTCGCCCAGTTCGAGGTAAGGGCGCAGGCGGCGGTACTGTTCGACGGAGAGAGCGGGCATGTTCACCGCATTGCGAATCAACCCGTCGGCGAGATAGTCGCGAACCTGCTGCGCGACGGCCGTGCCGACTTCCTCCTGAGCCTCTGCGGTAGAGCCGGCGATATGGGGTGTGGCGATCAGATTCGAAAGCCCAATGAGCGGCGAGTTTTTCGGCGGCTCCTCAGCGAACGTGTCGACGGCGGCTCCGGCGAGTTGCCCCGATTTCAACGCGTCGGCGAGGGCTGCTTCGTCAATCAATTCGCCGCGAGCGCAATTCACGAGGCGCGCGCCGCGTTTCATTTTGGCAAATGTGTCGGCATTGAACATTTTTTCTGTCGATGGGCTAAGTGACGTGTGCAGCGAGATCACATCGGAGCGCTTCAGCAATTCATCGAGCGAGACGAGTTCGACATCGAGCTCGCGGGCAGCCGCGGGCGTCACATATGGATCATGCGCGAGGACTTTCATTTCCAGGCCGCGAGCGCGCCGTGCGACTTCGGTGCCAACGCGCCCAAGTCCAACGAGCCCCAGCATCTTGCCGCGAAGTTCGGTTCCGGATGCTCCGGATTTCTCCCACCGCCCTGCATGAATTGCGGCGTTTGATTGCGGCACCGAGCGCGCCATCGCGAGCATGAGCGCAAACGTGTGCTCGGCGACGCTGACTGCGTTGCCGCCGGGCGTGTTCATAACGAGAATGCCACGATGGGTGGCGGCTTCGACGTCGATGTTGTCCACGCCAACACCGGCACGGCCTACAACCCGCAATTTCAGAGCGTTTTCGAGCAATTCGGGTGTGACGCGCGTGGCACTCCGCACAATGAGTCCATCGGCAGATGCAATGTCAGTTGCAAGCGCGCCAGCCGCGGGAGTAACGACTTCCCAGCCAGTTTCACGCAGGAGCGCGAAGCCTCGTTCGCTTATCTTGTCGGCGACAATAATTTTCATGCAAAAGAGCGTAGCGGCGCACGCGGCGAGTGTCAAACGCCGCCGCTACAAAATCAGGATTTTTTTTCGGCTGCGGCGATCTGCGGCATGAGAATGTCGCGTAGATAATGCCAGTAGGGAACGAGAGCCAGAGCTGCACGGGCGTCGCGATCGGCAGCTGGTAGATCCGGGGTCGTGCGGTGTTGATTCGACCACGCGAGATTCATCAAGAGCTCGGGCTCACCCCATGTTGGATCGAGCGGATCCGTCGCGTCGGATTTATGCGCGCGAATGTAGGCCAGCCCCTGGTCGTACAGTTTCATCGCGGCCTCCTGGCCGCCGCCGCGCTCGGCAGGCACATACCAAAGATTTGAGCCGACCACCCAGAGGAGGCGTGGATTGTCCGGCGCTGTGGCGCGAGCCTCTTTCAAAAGTGTACTACCTTGGGTTGCGAGATCCTTGATGCGCGCGGGATCTTTTTCCCCGAGGCCGTAAGCAAGGAAGGTGAGGCAGGAGCCTGCGCCCACCTTTCCATCGACGAACGTTGGATCTTTCGCTGCGGTCGCGGCGAATTCAACTACGGCTTCACTGAGATCTCGCTTTTGTTCTTCCGCGTCGACAGTTTCGTTGAAGCCATTGATGGCGCGGCGCCAAAGGGCGAAGCCGCGCCAATAGTGAATGCGTGAGATCAGAACTGCGTTTGCGTCGGTGTTGAGCGCTACGTCGTCGAGGAAAGGTTTGAGTTCGGCGAAGAGACGCTTGAGCGCCGGGCGATCGCCTTCGTAGTCCGCGCGCTGGATTTGGGTGACGATCTTGATGATGGAAAGCCGGGCGACGCCAGCGGGGCGAGAAGCTTGCGCGGTCTGAGATTTCGAAGGTGCCGCGAAGAGTAACGCGGCGAGGGCAAAGGTAAGGATAGCCGTCGCAATCCGCGTCCTCGGAAATGCGATCGAGCTGCAGTATACCGGGCTTTGCGTTCTCCGATCCCGCATGGGTCCTCCGTTCGACCGGATTCATCGCTGGAACGACTCTAAGACTAGTAGAGACGGCGCAGGCGGCGCTACGTCTCACGAAAATTTTCGCGGCCTGCAGTTCGCCGGAATTTCTGGTCCTTCCCAAGATCTGGATACCCTCACGGGGATAGCTCCGCGTGCCCGGTCCGGGCGGCGTGCCATTGACAAAGGCGCGTCATAGCAGTAGCTTTGCGGACACTTCACCGCGTTAGAACTACACTTTTGTGTTATGTATCGCTTCAGGTGTCGAACAAAGAGATTGAATTGAAGTGACAGGAGGCCCAGCCTGCCATGAAACGAAACCGACGATTTGTCTCCGTAATAGCGATTGTGGCCTTCTCGTGCGCGACATTCTGGTTGCGTCCCGCGCCTGCCGGCGATGAGTGGCAGCCGATTTCGCAAGAGGATCTGGCGCTGAAGGACAATCCGGCAAGTCCCGGAGCGCACGCGATGATTCTGTATCGCGAAGACGTCATCAATGCGAAAGCAGCGTGGGACGACGAGTACATCCGCTACAAGATTTTCACGCAGGAAGGCGTTCGGGATCTAGCGGACGTCTCAATTCCATTTATTCCGTCACAAGGACGCATCCAAAATGTGCGGGCGCGCACGATTCAGCCGGATGGGCGAGTCGAAAATTTCGACGGGAAAGTGTACGAGAAAACATTGGTGAAGGCGAGCGGCGTCAAATTTCTAGCGAAGACGTTCTCGCTGCCGGACGTAAAGCCCGGCTGCATCATCGAATATAAGTATCGGACGCAGCGCGACCCGCTATACGTGTGGAGCATTGGTTGGACAGTCGAGGAGGACTACTTCACCCGGCTGGGCCGCTTTTCGATCATTCCAGACACCGACATGGGAGTGCCGCCGCTCTATTACCGCGTGTACGGGTTGGGGCCAAACACCGGTCCGAAACGGCAGCCGGACGGCACGTTGACCCTGGAGGTCCGCGATCAGAAGGGATTGGACATCGAAGATTACATGCCGCCCGATCAAGCGCTGCGGGCACGCGTAAGTTTTTTCTACAAGGATATTTCCGCCCCGGCGAACGAGAATACGGACCAATTCTGGCGCCGCACCGGGAAACAGTGGGCGGAGTCCGTCGATAGCTTTGCCAATAAGAAGGGTGCGATGCAAGCTGAGGTCGCGCGGATCACCACCTCCGACGACACGCCGGAAGTGAAGGTGCAGAAGATCTTTGCGCGCGTGCGCGAAATCCGGAATTTGAGTTTCGAGGACGAGAAAACCAAGAAGGAACAACACGAAGAAAAGATCAAGAAAAATGGAAACGCTGAAGACGTTCTGAAACATGGCTACGGATGGGCGCGCGAAATCAATTATCTATTCGTCGGACTGCTGCGGGCGGCTGGGTTTTCCGCGAACGAGGTTTGGGTGGCGCAGCGGGACACGACTGCGTTCTCACCCGAACTGCAGGATACTCGCCAGCTGACGACGGAGCTCGTCTGGCTGCGCGCGGGCGATAAGGAAATGTATCTGGACCCTTCGGCAAAATTCCATCCTTACGGAACACTTCCGTGGGTGGAAACTGCAACCAGCGGCGTAAGAGTGAGCAAAGACGGCAGCCAGGTGGTAAGCACGCCGGTTCCTACAAGCGCCGACGCAACTTGGGTGCGGCATGCCGACCTCAATTTGGATGCAGAAGGCACGGCGGTCGGAAAGATCGAAGTCAATTTCACCGGCCATTTCGCGGCGAGCTGGCGGCAGGATGAGCGCGATGACGACGATGCCGGGCGGAAGAAGGAATTGTCGAAGGCGGTGCTGGCATGGCTGCCGGGGGGCTCTTCCTTTGAAGTGACGACTATCAATAACTGGGACAAGTTGACGGAACCACTGCAGATCCAAGGGACGGTGAGCATTCCCGGACTGGGAAGCACGATCGGGCACCGGATGCTGGTGCCGGCGACAATCTTTCATGAAGGGTATTCGACTGCGTTCCTCACGGCGAAACGCGTGAACATGGTTTATTTCCATGTGCCGTTTGAAGAGACGGACGACTTGATGTTCCATGCGCCGGCGGGATTCAAGATCGAAACGGCTCCCGCGGAAAAGAAGATCGATCCGGGAGCCGTGTCCTATGCACTGTCCGGAACGCTGACGGGAAACGCGGTGGAAGTGAAGCGGCATTTGCGAGTGAACGCGATTATTGTGCCAGTGGAGAATTATTCGGGATTGCGCGCGTTCTTTTCCGGGGTAAAAACCAATGACGATGCACAGATTGTGCTGCGAAATGCCGAGTCGGCGAGCAATTAGCCGCGCGATGAAGTGCTCCGCTGGAGCGAGTGCGCTGGCGTGGTTGCTCGCGATTGGGGCGCTCTCGCTGCCGACTGTGCGCAAGAGCCGACAACGCGCCAGACTGGTTGCGTGCCGCAGCGCAGGACAAGCTGCCGGAATATCCCGCGGAAACCGTTGCAGTCGTTCTAGTGGACGAGCAGTACACGACCGTAAAGGACAACGGCGAAATCGAGACGCGGTACCGGCGAGCATACAAACTACTGAGACAGGAGGGCCGCGACAGCTACGGAGGAGTGGGAGTCGATTTCGACAATGAGACAAAGCTAACCTATCTAAAAGCCTGGACGATAACTTCCAGCGGTGCCGCGATTGAGGTGAAAGAGAAAGAAGCAACGGAAGTCAGTTTGGTCAGCTTTGAGATCTACAGCGACAAGAAAATGAAGTATTTGAAATTTCCGGAAGCCAATCCTGGAAGCATCGTCGGCTACGAATATGTGCAGAAGCACAGGCCCTTTGTTTTTGAAGACGAATGGTGGTTTCAATCGAGAATTCCAACGAGGAGAGCGCGCTTCACGCTACAGCTCCCGGCGGGTTGGGAATACACAAACCATTGGGCGCATCATGCGGAGCAGAATCCGGAAAGATCCGAGGGGAACCAGTTCGTATGGCAGGTGCAGGACGTGCCGGGTATCGAGGTGGAACGTGCGATGCCTCCGTGGCTGGCGGTGGCGGGAAGGATGGACGTGAAATATTTTCCGCGCGACCCGAAAATGCGGGAGAGGACAACGGGAACTTGGAAGGATTTGGGCTTGTGGTATTCGGGTCTCACGGCGTCGTCGCGCGCTCCTTCGCCGCAGATGCAAAAAAAGGCAGCCGAGCTGACCGCAAACTCGCCGGACCAGCTGGCAAAAATGAAGGCGCTCGCGGAATTCGTTCAGCGGCAGATCCGGTACGTTGCGATCGAGATCGGGATCGGGGGATTTCAGCCGCACAACGCTTCGGATGTGTTCGCGCACCAGTACGGCGATTGCAAGGATAAAGCAACGCTGATGAGCGCGATGCTCCACGAAATCGGCGTGGATTCGTATTACGTTCTGGTGGATACCCAGCGCGGAATCGTAGTGCCGTCGTTTCCATCAACGCGATTCAACCATGTGATTCTCGCGATCAAGTTGCCGGACAATGTTCCGACGACAGCGCTGTACGCAATCGTGAATCATCCGACGCTGGGGCGACTCTTGTTTTTCGATCCGACGAGCGAATACACGCCGCTCGGGTATTTGCCGTCCACGCTACAAGACAACTTCGGCCTGGTGGTCGGGCCGGATGGCGGGGAGTTGCTGGCGATGCCGCTACTGCCCGCGGCGACAAATCGGCTGCTGATTACTGGAACGATGAAATTAAGCGAGTCCGGGAATTTGGACGGAAACGTTCAGGAAAACCGCTGGGGAGCACCGGCGGAGTTGCGCCGGGAGCAATTGCTGGGAGTAGCTCCCAAGTTAAGAGCGAAGGTCTTTGAAGATTATCTCGGTACGACGCTGAACAATTTCACGTTGACGCACGCTTCGATCGGTAATTTGGACGTGTACGACCAGACTCTCACTCTCGAGTATAGTTTTGTGTCAGCGGGATACGCGAAATCGGCGGGAAACCTCTTGATTGTGCAGCCGCGCGTGGTAGGGACAAAGGGATCAAGCATTCTTTCCGGAAAGCCGCGGAAATATCCGATCGAATTTCCGGAAGCCACGCGACAAGATGATGTGTTCGACATTACGCTTCCGGCGGGATACGTGGTGGATGAACTGCCGAAGCCGGTGAAGGCCGAATGTCCCTACGGGACGTACAAGAGCGAGGTGCAGGTAAATGGAAACGTACTGCACTACAAGCGAACATATGAAATTACCGACGTGATTGTGCCGACGCAGAAACTTGACGAAGTGAAAGACTTCTTCCACCAAATTGCCGCAGACGAACATTCCAGCGCGATTCTCCGGCGCGAAAAACCCTAGCTTGAGCTGTGCCACTTGCTTGGGAATTTCATCGCTCGCCGCTAGCGGCGGGGACAGATGAGGATTGCTTGCACGATTTCGGGGAGAATCACGAGTTTGGGGCGCAGGGAGCGCGGAGCGGTTCGCGCTCCGTCTTGTGCTAGGTGCGCAATCGCGGCGGCATCGAGTGGCAGCGCGTAAACGTCGGCGCGTTGCGCGTAGGAATATTCGCGGTAGATCGGCGCGTGCCGGTGGGCGAGATCCATCAGTACATGCCAGAAAGTTCGCGTGCGGAAGAGGCGCTTACGTGACGCTTCAGATCGGGCGATGCGCAGCGTGCGGCGCGGCGGGCTCCCAGCGGATTCCAGGATTATTTCGGTGCAGTCCTCGGCGCGGAACGGACGGTCGGGTTGCGCGTCGGGATAGGTCGCGAGAATTTTGGCGAGCTCCGCGGCGTCGGCGTCGAGTGCGTCCCACCAGTAGCGATAAGAATTGAAAACGATTGTGCCGGAGTGAAGAATTTGCGTTACGCGCGCGGAATCTTTTCCGGTGACGCTGACAATCATGTCGATCAATTCGGCGGGCCGGAAGGTTTGGCGGACGAGCGGCCGAATGCTGATGAATTGCGCGTCATCTTCAGAGTATTTTACGGGGATGGAGTCGGGCAACGGCACGGAGATACTGTAAGCGAGAATTTGCGGAGCGCGGCGGGGAATTTGGGCCAGGGCAGCGCAGCAATTGGGGATTCACCAAAGTACGGCGCGAGCTGACCAGGGATGAGGTGACGCGATCCTCTCGACTAACCTTTCGACAACCGGTCGCGGACGTGGTCGCTCAGAGCTTTGCCATCGACCGTTTTGCCTTCGAGGCGGGAGCGAGCGGCTTTAATTACGGCGCCCATTTGCTTCAGAGAATCGGCGCCCGTTTCGGCAATTGCGGCCTCGACGGCTGCGCGCACTTCTTCGTCGGACGGAGCTGCGGGCAGATATTTTTCGATATAGGTAATTTCCTTCTTTTCTTTTTCGGCTAGATCGAATCGGCCGCCCTTCGTGAATTGTTCGACGGATTCGTGTCGCTGCTTGACGAGCGTTTGCAGAATCTGAAGAGATTCGAGATCGTCGAGCGGACGCATCTTTTCGATTTCTTTGTGTTTCAGTGCGGATTTGATCATGCGCAGGACGCTCAAGCGGAGCTCGTCCTTTTCCTTCATAGCAGCGGTGAGATCGGATTGGATGCGATCGATGTAGCCCATTTTTCTCCTCGAAGTGATGCCAAGAATAACATAGCGGGCTCTGTGATGTTTGCGGCTTGCCTGGGTTTGAGTCTGGTGCTAAGTTGCCCGCACTTATCCGGGCCAAATTGGATTGTGCGGTTGCAGGGAGAAACTTGGCTCCGGCGTGGTCGGCGCGGGAATTGATGTTGCGGAGGTGATGCTTGGCGATTGCGAATAAAGCTTGGAGTTCGACGGCGCCGCCGGGGGAGTTTCGTCCGTATGTGCCGGCGGAGGAAAGCCTGGCCGAGTTTACTTTCCGCGCGGTGGTGCTGGGAGCGCTTTTCGGGCTGCTCTTCGGCGCCGTGACGGTCTACGTGGGCTTGCGGGCCGGACTCACAGTCTCTGCGTCAATTCCGATTGCGGTTTTGTCGATCAGCATTTTGCGGGCGTTCGGGCGTTCAACGATTCTCGAGAACAACATAGTGCAGACGACCGGGTCGGCCGGTGAATCTCTGGCGGCCGGCGTGATGTTCACGATTCCGGCGCTCATCTTTCTAGGATTCGGGTCGGAGTTTACATTCTGGCGGATTTTTCCGCTGGCGCTGCTGGGCGGATGGCTCGGCGTGCTGTTCATGATTCCGCTGCGGCGGCAATTGATCGTGAAAGAGCATGGCAATCTGACGTTCCCCGAAGGAACGGCGTGCGCGGACGTGCTCGTGGCGGGAGAGCGCGGCGGATCCTTTGCAGGACGCGTGTTCTGGGGACTGGGACTCGGCGGCGCGTATACGTTTTTGATGAACACGATTCAGGCGTGGAATCCGCAGCCGGAAGGGCGGCCGAGTTGGTTTCCAGGAGCGTCGTTTCGCGCAACAATCACTTCGGAATATCTCGGAGTGGGATACATCATCGGGCCGAAAGTTTCGGGAATACTTTTCGCAGGCGGCGTAATTTCATGGCTGTTGATCATGCCGGCGATTCAATTTTTCGGGCAGCTTGCCGGAAATACGCCGATCTATCCCTCCACGATTCCGATTCCGCAAATGACGCCGGACGACATGTGGCGGCAATACATCCGCCCGATGGGTGCAGGTGCGGTGGCGGCGGCAGGATTGATCACGCTCCTGCGCACGCTGCCGACAATTATTTCGGCGCTGCGAGCCGGATTAAAAGATGTGCGAGCGGAAAACGCAAGTGGCGCGGTGGAAAAGAGCCGGCTGGAGCGCGACATTTCCATTCGGACTGTGATGATCGGATCGCTCGTGATCGTGGCGATGATGTGGGTGATGCTGACGTTCCATCCGATGAAGGGCGCGGATACAACGTGGTATCAGAATTTGCTCGCGGGAGTTTTTGTGGTGGTCTTCGGATTCTTGTTTGTCACGGTGGCCGCGCGCATCAGCGGATTGCTAGGCAACTCTTCCAATCCCGTGAGCGGAATGAGCATTGCCACACTGATGGCGACGTGCGCGATATTTTTCGTAGCCGGATGGACGGCGCCGAATTACGCGGTCCTGGCGCTGATTATTGGCGGCGTGGTGTGTACGGCAGCGGCGATTGCCGGCGCCACGTCTCAAGATTTAAAAACGGGGTTTCTCGTCGGATCGACACCGGTGCGCCAGCAGTGGGGATTGTTGATTGGAGTCACGGTATCGACGATCGCGATCGGTGCGACCCTCAACTTGATGAACACCGGCCTGCAGAAATATGTGCCAACGCAGATTCCCGTAAACGTGCAGGAATTGCCCACTGGCGTGAAAGTGGAGCGCGATTCTTACACGTACCAGGGAAAAAATTACGAGCTGATCAACGCGCTTGGATCGCGCACGGTTCCCGACGGCGAGTATCTCTACGATCCGTCGACGAAGCAGATTGAAATCCAGTGGGTGCAGGGAATCGGAAGCGATAAAGCGCCGGCTCCGCAAGCGCGACTGATGGCAACCGTGATCAACGGAATTCTCAACCAGCGATTGCCGTGGCGTCTCGTGCTGATGGGTGTGGCGCTTGTGCTGGCCGTGGAAATTCTCGGCGTGCGATCGCTCGCGTTTGCGGTGGGAGCCTACCTTTCGATTGGAACTACCGCCACGATGTTTGCCGGCGGCCTGGTGAGGTGGATGGTGGAAGCGAGTTCGAAGGAATCGAAGGTAGACAGCGAAGCGAGCCCTGGGGCGCTCTATTCCAGCGGATTGATTGCGGCGGGCGGAGTGTTTGGTTTGCTCGGGATCGTGATCGCGTTGCTGCAAGATCCTGAGATTTCCACGCGCGTGCCGCACTGGATGACGTCGATGTTGGGCTTGCCCTGGCGGCCGGACTTATTTGCCTTCGGGCCGAAAATTCTTGGGTCGCTTGCGACCAGCAACTTGTTCGGACTGTTTATGTTTATTCTGCTGGCCGCATCCCTCTTCTACTTCGCAAGGAAGAAGCTAGACACCTAACGCAGTTCGGCGCCTGACTCAACGAACGGGGTCACTAGGAAGTCGGAGTGATCTCACCGCTTCCTGAAAAAACGGTCAGCGTACTCGCCAGCTTACACGTGCTCCAGCGAGTACGCTTTCGGACCGAAGTTCTCCCAAGACGAAAGAGCTACTGCTGCACCAGCGGAATTTGCGAAGCGAGTTGCAGATCGATCATTGTTGTGATGCGGCGATCGAGTTGGAAAAACGTGGCCGTCTTCTTGGCAGTCAGCACGGCGCGGAATTTCGGCTGATATTTCTGTCGAAGCTGGGCGACAGACGCATCCAGATCAAGCAAACGCTTCGTCATACTGTCCGCTTGCACATCTGACATCGTCGTGTAGTTGTCCGCATATTCCTTGATCAAATCGTATTTGGTGTTGTTGATTTTCACAAGATCGGCGATGTACTCGTCGTAGACAGGCCAGAACTTCGTGGCTTCCGTGTCCGTGAGCGGCAGGTTTGCCGCGATTAACTGCTTCTTCTTCGAGCGAATGTCTTTCCGCAGCAACTCGATGTCCTGGTCGCGGAGCGCCTGCGCGTCCTTGTCCGAGGTTGCCGATTGTGGTGCAGCGGTACTCTGCGCGTGTGCTGGTGAGCCTTGCAACAGACAAATTCCCGCCACCAACAGCGCGCCCAACATGAGGTTCTTCACTGGAGTTCTCCTTTTCCTTGCGATTATCTTCCCTGAAGCGCGTCGGCGTTCTGAGAGGATGAATTCAATTTCAGACTGGTTGGCCGCGAAGTATAGAACACGCCCGGGCAATCAACAAGACATTGCTCATTCAGCCGCAGCCGCTCGCTGGATGCGAGCGTTTCGAACACTACCAAGCGTCTTTGACTCCGCCGGGCGCAGCCATTAAACTGAAACACTGTGACTCCTGTTTTCCGCCGCGGATACGGTTACCGGTTTGACCTGACTGAGTATTTTCCGCCTGCCATCAAGACAATCTGCATCGCCTGCGTGGCAGTGTTCGTGCTGCAGGAGCTTTCGACTCTCCTTTTCGGCCGCGCCGGAGAGATTTTTTGGCAGACATGGTTTGGGCTCGTTCCTTACGCGGCGGTTTTCGGATTCCGAATCTGGCAGCCGTTCACGTATTTGTTTCTCCACAGCGGCATCATGCACATCCTCTTCAACCTTCTTTACCTCTGCATGTTTGGCGCGGACTTGGAGCGTGCTTGGGGCAAACGAAAATTCTACATTTACTATTTTGTGTGCGGAGTGGGAGCGGGAATCATAAATGTTATTGTGAAACTGATTCTCGATCCTCATGGCCAGGGCAGTGCATGGGTGCCCACGATCGGCGCGTCGGGCGCGATTTACGGAATTTTGCTGGCTGTCGCAGTTGTGATGCCGCACCGGCAGGTGTGGGTTTTTCCGTTGCCTGTCACGGTTTCGATGCGGATTTTTGTGATCGTGATGGGAGCGATCGAATTTTTCGGGACGATTGGCGCAAGCGGCGACAACGTGAGCCACATCTGCCATCTGGGCGGAATGCTCGTTGGCTACATTTATCTGCGGCGCGGGTCTTATTTATATGGGTTTCGCAACACGTACTCGGATTGGCAGCGTCGGCGTTTGAAGAAGAAATTTGAAGTCTATGTTCGCGAACACAAAGAGAAGCCGCCTTCGAATCCGGATAACTGGGTGAACTAGGACTTCGTCGCTGGGCGTCAGATATTGGAATTAGCAGCGCGACGCAAGATATCCGGCGCGATATTCGCGCCCGTCACCAGCAGCACCACATTCTTACCTGCAAACTCCCCACCGGATTTCAGCAATGCCGCCGTTGCTGCTGCGCCTGCCGGTTCGGCCAACGTATGCTCGTTGAGCAGAAGGTAAGCGATCGCGCGAAGCATTTCTTCGTCGGAGACGAGGCGAATCTCGTCGACGAGCGAGTTGAGCTGCGCGACATTCTCTTCCGTCGTCGTGCGAGCGGCGAGTCCGTCTGCGATTGTGTCGACCGAAGGAGTGCCAAGCGAACGGCGTTCTTTCCACGATCGGTAGTAAGCAGGGGCTCCCTCCGCTTGCACGCCGATGATGCGAACGCTGGGGCGGATTTGTTTTGCTGCGAATGCGACTCCGCGAATCAAGCAGCTATCGCCGATGGGAACGATGATCACGTCGGTGGCGGGCGCTTGATCAAAAATTTCACACGAGATTGTAGCGGCGCCCGCGGCGATATCGGGATCATCGATATCGACGATCAGAGGCCAGCCCCTTTCCTGCGTATACTTCACGGCATGCTCGCGGCTCTCGTCGAGGTCGCGCCCTACTTCCACAATTTCTGCGCCGAGCTTCGCGATTCTCGCGCGTTTCACCGGGTTCGGATTTTCAGGCAGGTAGATTCGCGCGCGGATATTCATTTCGCGAGCCGCAAACGCGATGGCCGCGCCGTGATTGCCCGTGCTGCTTGTGATGACGCCTTCCAAGGCGTCCGCGATGCAAGCGGCAGCGGATCGCGTTTAATGCGCCACGGACTTTGAAAGTGGCCGTAGGATTTTCGATTTCAAGTTTTAGCGATACCTGCGCGCCCGAGGTTGTGTCGAACGAAGTGGCGCGAACAAGTCGCGTAGGCGTGATGTATTTCTCAAGGAATTTGCGCGCGTCCAATACATCGGACATTTGACAAGCGACTAATCAGGCATCGATTGACTAGCCGCCAATGCGGATCAGGCGCATCAGGTTTGTCGAGCCGCGGGTGGCGAGCGGAGTGCCAGCGATCACGCCGACGATGTCGCCATTTTTTACGAGACGTTCTTGTTTCAACCGGCGTTCCGCCATTTTCGCAAGCTGATCGATATCATGGACGCGCGCGATGCTACGCGGCAGAACTCCCCAGAGCAAGCTCATTTGCCGGCGAGTGTCTTGATTCGGCGAGAAAGCAACAATCGGCGCACGCGGGCGGTATTTCGAAACGAGTCGCGCCGAGCCTCCCGTTTCTGTGAATACGGCGATGGCTTTCATGTGAAGTTCTTCGGCTGCATGACAGATCGCTTCCGCGATCGATTCGCTGATTTGTAGATCGCCGGTGCGCGCCGGACGCAGCGTGTCCGTCGCGTTCGCTTCGGCTTCGCGGATGATGCGATCCATCATTACCACCGATTCGAGCGGATAATGTCCTGCGGCCGTTTCGCCGGAGAGCATGAGCGCGTCGCTGCCGTCGAAAATAGCATTCGCAACGTCGGAAGCTTCCGCGCGCGTGGGCCGCGGATTTTCCTGCATCGAATCGAGCATTTGCGTGGCGGTGATCACAGGTACCAGCGCATCGCGGGACCGCGAAATGATCTGTTTCTGCACCACCGGCACTTTCTCCGGACTCATCTCAACACCCAGATCGCCGCGCGCCACCATCACGCAGTCGGCAACTGCGAGAATTCCATCGAGGTTGTCGATCGCCTCGGGCTTTTCAAGTTTCGCGATGATTGGGATATCTTTTCCGGCGCGCGCAATCGCTGCTTTACCGGCGAGGACGTCGCGCGCGGTGCGCACGAAACTCAGCGCCACATAATTCACTCCGATGGAAAGCGCAAACGCGAGATCCTTGCGATCCTTTGCGGTCAACGATGGAATTTTCAGTTTCACGCCGGGAAGATTAATGCCCTGGTGTTCGCGCAGCTCGCCGCCATTCTCCACCTGGCAGATCACTTCTTCGCCGCGCGTCATCACCACTCGCATCGCGATATTGCCGTCGCTCAGCAATATTCTGTCGCCTTTGTGAACGGCGTGCGGCAGCTCTCGAAATGTGGTGCTGACGCCTTCCGAAGTGCCGGTGATTTTCCGGGTGGTAATCGTGAATTTCTGACCAAAGTGCAACTGAACCGGAACGCCCTTGGCGAGCGCGCCCGTCCGGATCTTAGGGCCTTGCAGGTCGGCAAGGATCGCGACAGGTTTTTCGTAATGCGCTGAAGCGCGACGCACAGCCGCTATGCGCGCAGCGTGTTCCTCGTGAGCTCCGTGCGAGAAATTCAGGCGCGCCACGTCCATTCCTGCGCGGACAAGTCGGTCGATAATTTCAGGTGTTGAACTGCTTGGTCCCAGCGTGCAAACGATCTTGGCCCGTCGTTCGATCATGTGAGTTATCGCGCGACCGCGAAATTGTTGACGATCGTATAGAGGAAGTCGACGCCCTTGCGGAATGAATCGACCGGAATACGTTCATCGTCTGCGTGCATGCGCAGAAAATCATTTTCCATCAGTGGGAAGGGCATCAAGCCGTAGGCTTGTACGCTCCGCATTCGCAGCGGATAGGAATCTGTAGCGCCCGGCGACATGAACGGAATTACCGCAGTGCCGGGAAATTGCTGCTTCGATGCGGCCGTGATCGTGCTGTAAAGGTCTGACGTAAGCGACGACGACGGGGCCGCTTCGCCCCCTCCCGGCTGCACTTCGAAGCGGATTTGCGGATCGTCGACGAGCTTTGCGAGCTTCGGCAGCAGTACCGTGATCTGATCGCCCGGCAGCAGGCGAATATTCAGCACACCGCGCGCTTCAGACGGAATCACGTTCGCGCGAATGCCCGCTTGCAGCATGGTGGGCGAAATTGTGTCGCGCATCATCGAATTCCAGAGCAGATTTTCGTTCGAGAGATACTTCGCGGCGTGTTCTCCGCGATCGGAACTCTCAAGCGAGCGCATCCATTTCGCGGTTTCTTCATCTTCCACCGCCGCGAGGCCCCCGAAATACCCGCGCGTGACGGAATTCATCTGCACCGGCGTTTCGTAAGCGGCAATTTTTGCGATTGCGTTTGCCAGATGGACCACCGGATTGTCTTTCCGCGGCAGCGAACCGTGCCCGGAAACGCCGGTAGCGATTACATCCACATTGATAGAAACTTTTTCGCTGGCTTGCACGGCCATATACTGCACTTTGCCGTCTTTCTCCACATTGTAGCCGCCTTCGTTAATCGCGAAACCTGCGGCGATCTTGTCCCAATACTTATCGACGGCAACTTTCATTCCATTTGTGCCGCCGGCTTCCTCGTCACCTTCGGCAAGGTAGATCACGTCGCGATTCAGGTGCGCGCTGGAGCGCTTGAGCGCGATGAACACAGCGAGATTCGCGATTGTCATTGCTTTGTCGTCGATCGCTCCGCGGCCGTAGAGATAGCCGTCTTTCACCACCGCGCCGAACGGATCCACGGTCCACTTGGTTTTGTCGACGCCGACGACATCCAGATGGCCCATCAGCAGCAACGCGCGCGAGGGATCCGGCACCGCGCTTGCCGAGAGCCGTGCCACAAGAAATCCACGCCCAGGTGTAGTTTCGATGATTTCGGAGTTGATGCCCTCTTGTTTGAGAATATCGGCGACGTACTTCGCAGCAGCGATCTCATTTCCCGGAGGGTTGGTCGTATTGATGCGGATCAGCCCTTCGAGCCAGACCAGGGCTTCGCCATCCAGTTTTACCAGATCAAACGCCGGCGCCGAGGCAGCAGCGGCTTGCGGCGCATGCGTCGAGGTTGGGACAGCCTGCTTGCGAGTCTGTGCGAAGCTCGAATCTGCCACAAAAAGTAAACCAACGAGCACAAGTAGACCGATTCGAGCAACCGTCCGCGCCATCCGTTTGCCTCCCAAGCAATTTGAAACCTTCAAGCGATTCAATGAGTCATTAATCTTAGCATGGGGGTGGAAGGCGTCCGGGCTGCCGCTGAGGCGCGGTTTTCTGGATTGCAATTGACCATCCAAGTAAGCCCATGGCAGCATCAAACCACTCGGGAAGAGGAGCTTATGCGACTCAACGGATGGACGCAGGCTGTATCGGCCGGGATCTTAATCGCTGCGCTGGGAGTGCCGTCAGGCGCATGGAGCGCGCACGCGCAGCAACAGGAAGGGCCGGCAAAACCTGTACCTCCGCAGCAGTCTGAACCTCCGAAGCCTCCCACCGGGCAGCAAAATGGTCCGCAGGCTCCAACGCAACAGGCTCCGCAGACGGCTATTGCAGTTGAGTCAAACGTAGTGAATATCGATGCGGTGGTGACCGACAACGCGGGAAATATCGTTACCGGATTGAAAAAAGAAAATTTCCGGATTCTCGATGATGGCCAGCCACAACAGGTGACGAATTTCGCGCCCTCCGAAGCCCCGATTACGATCGTGATGCTGATGGAATTCAGCGCGCGCTATTACGGATTTTTCGGATACAAGGCGGAATCATGGGCGTGGGGTTTTCTGCAGAGCCTCGGCCCGAAAGATTGGATCGCTTTCAAGATTTTCGACATCAAGGCAGAAGTGCTCGTCGATTTCACGCAGGACAAGAGGGAAGTGCAGGCGGCGATCTCGCAATTATTCGTTCCAGGTTTTCACGAAGCGGATTTATTCGATGCCGTGCTCGAAACGCTCGACCAGCTTCGCGGCGTAAAAGGCAAGAAAGCGATTCTGCTTCTTGCTACGGGTTTCGATACGTTCAGTAAGCACACGCTCGATCAGACCTACAAGCGCCTGAAGGAAACGGACGTGCCGATTTTCTCCGTGGGCATGGGTGAGGACATCGATCTGCGCTCCCCAACCGGTGGCGGTGTCAGCTATTTGCAGGCGAAGAATCAACTGACCACTTTCGGCCAGATGACGGGCGGCTACGCGTGGTTCCCCCGATTCCAGGGAGAAATGCCCGAAATATTCAGCCAGGTATCGGCGTTCCTGCGCAGCCAGTATTCTTTGGGATTTTCGCCCACCACTCCTCCGGACGGGAAATTCCACAAGCTGAAGGTGGAAGCCGTGGACGAGAGCGGCAATTTGCTGCAGCTGCCCGACAAGAAGGGCAAGATGAAAAAGGTAATCGTCATCGCGCGGAACGGCTACACGCCGAAAGTGACGGCCGGAGTCGGCGGGACGCAGTAGCGGTACTCCGAGGCGCCGCGCAAGCTCGCGAATCTTCAGTAGCCGCGATTCAGGTCGACGCGATTCAACAACTCGTTTCCCGCAAACCAACGCTCGAGATTTTCCATCAGCAAATCGGTTTGCCGTTCCCACAGGTGTTCGCTGATCGCGCTCATGTGCGGCGTGATGAAAGCGTTATCGAGTTTCCAGAGTGGGCTTTCCGGCGGCAACGGTTCCTGCGAAACCACGTCCAGCGCCGCTCCAGCGATCCTGTGCTGCTCAAGTGCCGCGATCAGCGCGGGTTCGTCCACCAGCGCGCCGCGCGACACATTCATAAAATAAGCCGAAGGTTTCATCAGGGCGAATTCGCTCGCGCCAAACATCTTGCGCGTCTCGGGAGTTTCCGGCGCAGCAAGAATTACGAAGTCCGCCTGCGGTAACGCTTCGGAAAGTTTCGACGCGGGAAAAACCTGTTCGGCGAGGCCTGCTTCGGCGTGCCCCGAATGCGTCACGGCCCAGACGCGCATGCCGAGCGGTCGAATCACTTTCGCGACTTCTTGTCCGATCGCGCCAAATCCAACGAACAGCAAAATCTGTCCGCGCAACTCGCGTGGCCGCACTGGCGCGTTCCACAAATCCTGCTGCGACCAGTGCGATTGCTGCTGATAGCGGAAGCAATCCGGAAAACGTCGCGCGAGCGCGATCAATGTTCCCAGGATGTGCTCGGCCATCGGGATGCGGTGAACTCCACTCGCGTTTGTCACTTCGATACCGCTCTGCCGCAGCTCGGGATACATCAACTGGCCGACGCCCGCAGCAGTCGAATGCAGCCACTTGAGTTTCCGCGCCAGCGCAAATTGTTCAGCGCGAAGTGAAAAGCCAACGAAAATATCGGTATCAGGTAGCTCCGCCGCGAGCTTGTCATACCTCGGTAAATGAACAACACGCATCTCGGGCCAACGCGCGCGAATTCGCTCCGGCATTTCCGGCGGCGGGTTCCACAGCGAGAACGCATGCCACACGCAAATCACGAGCTTCGTTTGCCCAGGTTCGGTGCGTGCGGAAACGATGTTCACTTACCCGGCACCACGCGCAAATCGCGGCCCGTCATTTCGTTCGGCGACGCGAGGCCGAGAACGCCGAGCAGCGTCGGCGCAATATCGCGCAGCGAACCGTTCGGGCTGAGCTGCATGCGCCCATCCTCGGTGATAAGAATGAACGGTACAGGATTCGTCGTGTGGTAGGTGTGAGGCCCGCCGGTGACAGGATCGATCATCGTTTCGGCGTTGCCGTGATCGGCCGTAATAATCCACGCGCCGCCGCGCGGCCGCAGCGCCTGAAAAATTTGGCCGAGGCACGCGTCAACCGTCTCGCAGGCTTTGATCGCAGCTTCGAGTTTGCCGGAGTGGCCCACCATATCCGCATTGGCAAAATTCATGATGATGGCGTCGAAATCGCCTTTCTCAATCGCGTGAACCACAGTGTCCGCAACTCCCGCCGCCGACATTTCCGGTTTCAGATCGTAGGTCGGAACCTTTTGCGAGGGCACCACGATTCGCTCTTCGCCGGAGAATGGCTTTTCCACTCCGCCATTAAAAAAATAGGTTACGTGTGCGTATTTCTCGGTCTCAGCGACACGGAGATTCTTGTATTCCTGTTCGACAAACACATTCGCGAGAATCTGCTCGAGTTTTTCCGGCCCGATGATGTACTGCAGCCACGGCCACGTTTTTTCATACTGCGTCATCGCAACGAATTTCAGATTCTTCGGGCGCGCAGGGTCCGAGAATTGGTTGAAACCCGGTTCCAGCAGAGCGCGAGTAATTTGCCGCGCGCGGTCGGCACGGAAGTTGAAGAAGATGACGGCATCATCATCGCGAATCAGGCCGAGTGGTGCAGCCGCTTTTCCAGCGGCAGCTTCGGTCGTGATCACGGCGGGCGCAACAAACTCATCGGTAGTACCCTTTTCATAGCTCGTCCGCACCGCCGCAATCGGGTCGCTGAATTTCGCCTCGGCATCGCCATGAACCATCGCGCGATACGCTTTTTCGACGCGCTCCCACCGGTTATCGCGATCCATCGCGTAGTAACGGCCGATCACGGTTGCGATTTGCCCCACTCCGTACTCGCGCATTTTCTGCCCGAGCTGGCGAAGAAAATCGATCCCGCTGTTGGGCGGTGTATCGCGCCCGTCCATGAAGCAGTGAACGAAAACGCGCGAGACATTATTTTCACGCGCCATGCGCAGCAGCTCGAAAAGATGCAGGATGTGCGAATGAACGCCGCCGTCGCTCACCAATCCCATTAAATGAAGCTGGCGTTCGCGGCCGCGCTGCATTGCCTCGACCAGAAGTGGCTGCCTGAAAAGTTCGCCGCTCGAAATGAGTGCGTCCACGCGAGTGATGTCCATGTGAACGATGCGGCCTGCGCCCATATTCAGGTGGCCCACTTCACTATTGCCCATTTGTCCTTCGGGCAGGCCGACGAATGGGCCGGACGTATGAATCAGCGTGTTGGGGAAATCAGCAAGCAGTCGGTCGTAATTCGGTTTTCGCGCAAGCGCGATCGCGTTGCCTTTCGTTTCGGCGCGGTACCCCCAGCCGTCAAGCACAGTCAGCACGATGGGTTTAGGACGTTTGCTCATGGGTTCGCTCAAATAGCCGTCGGTAGGCTAGCACGGGAAAAAATGAATGCAAGCGCGCCGGCGAGGTGCCAATTCCCCCAAAGCACGCCGACCGGCGACTCTCTGATCGCGCTTACGAAGTGCCGGGTAGGCGCGTCTAAGCGGACAAGCCAAAGGCAACTCGCGCAGACCCATGAGTTTTTTGCAGGATGCGAGCGATAGTACGGCAAGTTCGCGGGTCCGGCGATTTCGAGAGGAGATTCCTGTGAAAAGAGTTTCATGCATTGGATTGTTGTTGTGCGCTTTGTTTACAGCGTCCGCGAGCCGCGCGCAGTCGACTCAGATTCTGCTGCCGAGAGTGAGCCAGCATGCCGTGATCACCCAGCGAATCGGCATCACGGATATCACCATCAATTATCACCGGCCTCTTGTGAACGGCCGAAAAACGTTTGGCAGCCTGGAACCCTACGGAAAAGTGTGGCGCGCGGGCGCGAACGAAAACACCACCATCACCTTCACCGATCCTGTGGCGATCGACGGTAAACCGCTCGACGCCGGCACCTACGGTCTGCACATGATTCCAGTAGAAGGCGATTGGACCGTTATTTTTTCGAAGGCTGCCACTTCGTGGGGAAGCTTTAGCTATGACCAGGCAGAGGACGCGCTTCGCGTCACCGTGAAAACACAACCGGCTGATTTCCATGACGCGCTCACATACGATTTTGACGACCTCAAACCCGATTCCGTCGTCGTGACGATGCGTTGGGACAAGATCGCCGTCCCATTCAAAGTCGCGGTCAACGTGAACGAGGTCGTCGAAAAGAGTTTGCGCAAGCAACTTCGCGGATTGACCCAATACACCTGGGACGGATGGAACGACGCGGCCGACTTCCTGCTGACCAACAAAGTGGATCTCGAAGAAGCGCTTCATTACTCCGACAAATCGATTGCCGTCGAAGAGCGTTATGAAAACCTGATGACCAAGTCACAAATCCTCGAAGCCCTGGGCCGCAAAGACGAAGCCGCAAAATATCACGCCGAAGCTCTGAACAAAGCGAACGCAGTTCAGTCCTACACGTATGCTCGCCAGCTCGAGCGCGACAAAAAACTGGACGAAGCCTGGGCTGCCTATCGAGCAAACGCGAAGAAATTCCCGAATGACTGGATCAGCCATTTCGGGATTGCCCGCGTAGATAGTGCGCACGGCGATTTCGATGGCGCGGTGAAAGAAGCGAAGCTCGCCCTCGACGGCGCACCCGCCGACGGGACGAAGCCGTTCCTCGAAGCGCAAATCAAGCGGCTCGAAGCGAAAGAGGACATCACGAAGTAGCGCTATGCGGTCGTCTATGTAGACGACACAAGGTCGCGCATCGCACCCAGAAGGCGGTCTACTTCCTCGGCCGTGTTGTAATGCACCAGGCCGATCCGGAGCAGGCCGCCTGTTTTTTCTACTCCCAGGCGTTCCGTGATGTTGAGCGCGTAGAAATTCCCGTCCCACGTGAAGATGCCGCGGTCGCCGAGAAACTTCGCGCAGACGAGCGGCGTTAGATTCTTCACGCGAACCGCCACGGTAGGGCAGCGTTCTGCAAATTGCGCGGGATTTGAAATTCCATAGAAACGCACGCCGGGAATTTCGAGCAAGCCGGCAATCATGCGCGTCGCTAGCGCCATCTCGTGCTCGCGAATCGCGCGATAGGCGCTCACGAGCGCCGCCCGCCGATTTTCCGGCGCCGCCGGATCCGAATGGCGTCCTAAATCCGCAAGATAATCCACCGCAGCCGTCACGCCCGCGAGTCCCTCGTGTATCTGCGTTCCCGTTTCCCAGCGATCGGGGAGATACGCAGGCGCCGGGCGGACTTTGTACGGTCGAAAGCGGAGTAGCAGTTCGCGCTTGCCGTAAATGCAGCCCATATGCGGCCCGAAGAATTTGTAAGGCGAGCACGCGAGGAAGTCGCAGTCGAGTGCGCGTACGTCGATCGAACCATGCGGTGCGTAGTGAACAGCGTCAATGAACGCGAGCGCGCCGGCTTCGTGCGCGAGCCGAATAATTTCCGCGACGGGATTGATCGTGCCAACGGCGTTTGAAGCGTAGCCAATGGCAACAACTCTTGTGCGCGAAGTGATCTTGCGGCGCAGGTCGTCCATGTCAAGCGTGCAGTCTTCTTCGCGGATATCCACCTGCCGGATCACGATGCCGATATCTTCGAGAGCCCTCCACGGTGCCACGTTCCCATCATGATCGAGACTGGTGACGACGATTTCATCGCCAGGCTTCAGATCGCGGCCGATCCCCCGCGCGAGTGCAAACGTGAGCGTCGTCATGTTGGGACCGAAGAAAACTTCATCGGACGAGCAGTTGAAAAGGTCCGCCATCGCGGCGCGGGCAGCTGCGATTACGGCGTCGGTTCGGCGGCTCGTCGCGAATTGGCCCACATTGTTCGCGTTCGAAGATTCGAAGTACTCGCGGAACGCATCGATCACGCGTTGCGGAACTTGCGTCCCCGCAGGAGCGTCGAGAAATGCCGCAGCATGGCCGTTCACGGTTTGCGCGAGGGATGGAAACTGCGCGCGGACCCAGTTGGTATCAATACGCGTTGCCAATGCCGGTTGCTTGATCGGAGCGTTCATATTGTCCGGTAGTTTACGACGGGTTTGCGGCGGCGCGAATGAAATCGCCGAGCAAACCATAGGCCGTAGCGATCACCGCTGCTTTGTGCTCGATGATCGTAAGGCCGAAGACATCGAGATCGAAGCGGACCGCCGACGTAGTGCCGTCGAGAAGCGCGAGGTGATCTGTGAGCGGCAATTGCTCCGGCTTCACGCTCGCTCGCACGCCAGTGGAAGTCCGTTCGGCGCGGCAGACTAATTTGTAGCGCATGCCGGAATCGCGCGCGGCGCGCACTTCTTGAGGCGTAAGGTTGCGGATGCCCGTGCGCTCGATCTGCTCGAGCTTGATATCGACGCCCATCAGCACAATCACAAGCGCCGCGACTTTTACGGTAGCGTCCCAGCCGTCGAGATCGTCGGATGGATCGGTTTCCGCCACGCCGATTTCCTGGGCTTTTTTTACCGCTTGCTCGAGCGTAAGCCCTTTTTCCATTTCAGTGAGGACCACGTTCGTCGTCGCGTTCAGCACGCCGCGAAACCCGCGTAAGCTCGACCGCCGGAAGCGAATGCGGAAACATGGAAAAAATCGGCGTGCCATCCATCACTGTGGATTCGAAAAGAAATCTTCGTCCCTTGGCTTTTGCGAGGGCGCAAAGTTCGCGGTAGGCGTGAACGATGGGTCCCTTGTTCGCGCTCACGGAGTGCGCGCCGGATTCAAGTGCCGCCTTCAGATGATCGATTGCGGGCTGGCCGGTGCGCCAGTCGAGCGAAGACGCTTCAAAGAACACGTGCGGATCGGCCGTAGCGAGCCATTGGTGCATGCTCTGCGGAGTTTTCCACGCGGGCATTGTCGGAAACTTCTGTGCGAGGAGTGCTTCAGGGTCGAGGCCATTCGGATCGGCAATCCAACCGATGCGTCGCGACGCAATTCCCGTGAGCCGCCAGTCAGTGTCATATTTGTTGCGGAGCTCATTGCGTTTCGCAATGAGCAGCCGCACAAATTCCTTGCCGACGTTACCAAATCCAATCAGTGCAAGATTGCAAGTGCGAATGGCGGCCTCCGGCCGGCAATTGTCGCAGAAAACCGCGCCCGCCTGAAGGCGAACGCTACAAAACCTAAATCGCGCGTGGCGACTGGTGCGTGACGTTCAATCTAAACTGCGAGAGCTTTGCGTCCCGGAAACCGTGCGGCGGATCCCAATTCTTCCTCAATCCGCAGCAGTTGATTGTATTTTGCGATGCGATCGGTGCGCGACGCGGAACCCGTCTTGATTTGTCCGCTTCCCATTGCGACGGCGAAATCGGCGATGAACGCGTCTTCGGTTTCGCCGGATCGATGAGAAATGATCGAAGCGTAGTTAGCTTTACGGGCCATTTCGACAGCTTCGATCGTTTCGCTCACGGTGCCGATTTGATTGAGCTTGATAAGGATTGCATTGGCGATACCTTCGGAAATGCCGCGCGCGAAGATTTTGGGATTCGTGACGAAAGATGTCGTCGCCTACAAGTTGGATTTTCTTCCCGACATCACGCGTCAAAATCTTCCAGCCGTCCCAATCGTCTTCCGCAAGCCCGTCCTCGATCGAGACGATGGGATATTGCCGCACCCACCCTTCCCAGAATTTCACCATCTCTTCGGAACTGCGCTGCGATTTATCCGATTTCTTGAAAACATATTTCTTCGTGGCTCGATCGTAGAATTCGCTCGACGCAGGATCGAGTGCAATCGCGATCTGCTCGCCGGGCTTGTATCCGGCAGCTGTGATTGCCTCCAGCACACGCTCAAGCGCCTCTTCGTTCGATTTCAGATTGGGCGCAAATCCGCCTTCATCCCCAACGGCCGTGGAGTATCCGTTCTTCTTGAGCACAGCTTTTAAATTGTGAAAAACCTCGACGCCCCAGCGCAGCGCCTCGCGAAAATTCGGCGCGCCCAGCGGCATCACCATAAATTCCTGCACGTCCACGGAATTGTCCGCGTGCGCCCCGCCATTCAATATATTCATCATCGGGACAGGCAGAGTATTCGCCGAAGTGTCACTCGAAAAGCGCGCGAGATATTTGTAGAGCGGCTGCCCCGCCGCAACTGCCGCAGCACGGGAAGCGGCCATCGAAACCGCGAGAATCGCGTTCGCTCCAAAATTTGATTTGTTCGGCGTGCCATCGGCCTCGATCATGCGGCGATCGAGAGCGCGCTGATCGGACGCGTCCATGCCCGTAACAGCTTTCGCGATTTCCGCGTTCACGTGTCCGACGGCCTTCAGCACGCCCTTGCCGAGATAGCGCGATTTGTCGCCGTCGCGAAGCTCGTTCGCCTCGTGCTCGCCTGTGGAAGCGCCGGAAGGAACCGCAGCGCGGCCGAGCGCGCCACCTTCGAGACGAACGTCCGCTTCGACGGTGGGATTGCCGCGCGAATCGATAATTTCACGCGCGTGGACAGCGAGTAATCTTGGCGGGCATGGTGGCCTCCGAAGCGTTGACCAGACAACGGGCAAAGGAGTGCAGTCTACGGGAAATTCCTAGTTCGTCCAACGAGATAAGCGAACTATTCCGGCTCTTCGAGCATCGATTCAGGGCGAACTACGACCACGATGCCATTTTCGCTCACAGAATATCGCGCGCGATCGGCTTCGGCGTCGTAACCGATTACGGTTCCTTCCGGAATGCTCACGTGACGGTCGATGATGGCGCGCCGAATCCGGCAGCGTCGTCCGATATTCACGTGATTGAACACGATCGAATCCTCGACTTCGCTGAAGCTGTTCACGCGCACGTCGTATCCGAGGATCGACCGCTCCACGCGTCCGCCGGAAATAATCGAGCCGCCGCAAACCGTAGAGTCAATCGCAGTCCCGGTACGCTCCGGATCGGCAAACACAAATTTCGCCGGGGGATATTGCTGCTGCCAGGTGTGCAGCGGCCAGCTCTTGTCGTAGAGATTGAACACCGGCGAAACGGAAACCAGATCCATATTCGCTTCGTGATACGCGTCCATCGTTCCCACATCGCGCCAGTAGGAGTTTGCGTTTTTATTTTCGTCCTGAAAGTTGTAAGCGAACACGCGGTATTTATTGATGATGCGTGGCAGAACATCTTTGCCGAAATCGTGCGAAGAGGTGGGATCCTCGGCATCAGCAATCAGAATGGGCACAAGAAGCTGCGTGTTAAAAAGGTAGACGCCCATCGACGCGTTCACCTTGCCCGGATGGATCGGAGACGCTTTCGGATGTGCGGGTTTCTCTTCGAATCCGACGATCCGCCAATTCTTATCCGTCTCGATTACGCCAAATCGCTTCGCCGCTTCCTCCACGTCCATTTCGAGCGTCGCGACAGTCACGTCCGCGCCCGCTTCCACGTGCTGCTCCAGCATTTTCTGGTAATTCATTTTGTAAATATGATCGCCGGACAAAATGAAAACGTAATTCGATTGTTCGCTGCCGATCGAGTAGATGTTCTGATACACCGCGTCCGCCGTGCCCAGATACCAGTGCTGCGAGACGCGCATCTGCGGCGTAAGCACTTCGATAAATTCGCCAAGTCCCATCAGCACGGACCAGCCGCGGCGCACATGCCGGTTCAAGCTGAGCGCTTTGTACTGCGTTAGCACAAATACGCGCCGCAGGTCGCTGTTCAGGCAGTTCGAGAGCGTGATGTCGATGATGCGATACACGCCGCCAAACGGCACCGCAGGTTTCGCGCGGTCGCGCGTCAGCGGCCACAGCCGTTCTCCCTGGCCGCCAGCCAGCAGGACACCAAGCGCGTTTCGCATCAGAGGCATAACAACGAATCCTCCGGACTATTCCAGCCGAAGGGCCATTCTACAGCAAGAATTTTCGCGACGGCGGAAATCTCAGTCAGAAGCGCCGCGAAGCCTTCGCACAGCATGCCCGGCGCGCTTGTTGCAGCTTACGCTTCCGATAACCATTTACGATGTAGTTACATAACGACGCTAAACGCCTCTTATACAATTTATTCCTTGACTTGCGCGGTAGCCTTGGATAGAAGTTGCTGATTGCCGGGCCAGCTCTTGTCCGGTTACACTGGTATGAATCCAGCAACACAAACTCATACATCAACAGGGATGGGGGTGAATACGCGTGGCAGAAGTTGTCATTCAAGAGGGTGAATCTTTGGAGAATGCTCTCCGGCGCTTCAAGCGGAAAGTGCAGTCGGAAGACATCATCAAGGAAATCAAGAAGCACAGCTACTACATGAAGCCCGGGGAAAAGCGTCGCGCCAAGGAAGCTCTCTCGCGTAAGCGTCTCCGTAAAAAGCAACGTCGTGAGCAGGATTAAGCGAAATCAATAGCAATCGGGCCCATTTAAGCAGTTCGCGTCAGACGTGACGCAGGCTATGCCTCGATCCAGAGCGTATCCCGCCGATCGTCTGGCGTGAGTTGCTCGCTGCAGTCCTCTCCCAGCATGGTGGAGCAGCGCAATGGAATACCACGATAAGGTCCTGAAGTGCGCGGAATGCGGAGCTGAGTTCGTTTTCACGGCCGGCGAGCAGATGTTTTTCTCCGACAAGGGCTTCAAGAACGAGCCCAAGCGGTGCAAAGCATGCAAGGCCAGCCGGGCGCAGGGGAACGGGGCGGGTTCGAGTACTGTACAGCGGGTCGAAACCAAAACCGTTTGCTCGCAGTGCGGCAAGGAAACGACAGTTCCGTTTAAACCAACGCAGGGGCGTCCCGTATATTGCCGTGAATGTTTTCAGCAGCGGCGCACGATGGGCACTCAAGCTGGCGCGACGGCGTAGTGGTTACCCACTGACGCCGGGGAATTAGGGCGAACCGGGGCGTATCCTCGCAGGGCGAGGCGGGCCGAGTAGGGACTCGGGGCACCGGGAAATCCCTAGCCGCATCGCAATCCGAAAAAGGTTTCCCACTTTGTAGCGGCCGCTTTCAGGCGGGCGGGTTTGACTCGGTTTGTCATCCTCAGCGCAGCGAAGGATCTCAACGTACCACCCCTCTCGCACTCACCGATTCACGCCGCCTGTTGCTCGCCGCCGCGCAATTCCGCGTTCACCACGCCCCCCGGCGCAATCTCGCGCAGCACGCTCATGAACTGCTTCATCTCCGCCTGCGTGCCAATCGTCACGCGCATGTAATTCGGCATCGAAGCAAACCGCCGCCCTACCAAAATACCGCGCTCTTTGAACCGGTCGACGATCGGCTTCACGTCCGTTCCCATATCGATCATCAAAAAATTTCCCTGCGACGCGATAAATCGCCGCTTGTCCCTTGTAAGCTCAGCATTCGTCCACTTGCGCGTTTGAATGAGCTTGTTCTGCGAGTCATTTATGTGTTGCTGATCGGCAAGGCTCGCTAGCGTGGCCGCGAGCACCGCCGAATTGCCGTTATCCTGCAAGGTGAATTCCCGCATCGCAAGGATCGCTTCTTTCGCGCCAACGGCATAGCCCAGACGCATCCCCGCCATGCCGTACACTTTCGAAAAGGTCCGCGCCACCACCACGTTCGGATATTTTCCGTGCCATTCGAGTGCGCTCGCGTAGGAAGGGTCGTCCACGAGATGGTGATACGCTTCATCCACCAGAATTAAGGTTGCCGGCGGCACGCGCTCGAAGAACGCGCCCATTTCATCGCGCGATACAATCGTCCCCGTCGGATTGTTTGGATTGCAAACGTACACCAGGCCCGTTTTGGAAGTGCACGCGCCCGCCATGCGCGGCAAGTCATGTCGAAAATCCGCCGTCAGCGGAATCTTCACGGCCTGCGCCTTCGTCACCTCCGCGTATTCCAGCACCGCCTCGAATGTAGGCTCCGCCGCCACAACATTTTTACCCGGCGCAAGAAACGCTGCATCCGCTACGCACAGAATTTCCGTCGAGCCGCATCCCAGCAGAATATTTTCGCGTTGCACTCCGTGAACTTGCGCGAGCGCATCCTCCACCTCTCGGTACGCATGATCCGGATAACGTGCCGCCGATTGCGCGCAAGCCGCAAACGCCTCCCGCGCTTTCGGCGAAGGCCCGTAAGGATTCTCGTTGTAATTCAGACGAATGGGGCCGCCAGCGGCCGCACTCGCATCCGGGTCGGCAGCGGTTGCCCTGCCAACGCCCGACCCCTTATTCATCGCCGCCTTTGACGCGCCAAGCAGCCTCGGCCCCGCCAGCGCAAACGCAAAGCATTGGCTGATCCCGCGCGAAAATTCACGCCGCGAAAAAATCATTCGAGTCATAACACGCTCCTACGCAACAGCTTCGCGCACATCATATTCCGTTCGCCATCGAACCAGCGAACCATTTCGCGCGAGCCCGTCCGTCCGACGATTATTTCGCAGTCTGCCAGGATATTTCGACACTTCGTCCGCCGGTTTTGGTGGGAGCCCGCGTCCCAAGCCATGCAGTCGGTGGGAGCCCCCGCATTCATGCGGGGGAGGAGCGCTTCAGCGCTCCGGACGACGCTGCGACCAACCTATGCGCTTTAGCGCCGGGAATTGCGAATTGCCGTGTACCGTCTTAGCTCGTCGTTAATGCCAAACTACAACTCCAGAGGAATCCTTGGAAATCCCACAAATATCTCGCTTGAACACAATCATTGTGCCGACATCACTGGAGGAAACCGCGTGGGAACACGCCGTGCTCGTGCGCATTATGGACACTTTTTCATACTCGGTAAGATTTCCCAGGCCGCACGACGCTTGGAATCCGCCAGTCTTGATCAGCTTTCCCCTCGATCCAACGGGGACGACTTCTTCCAAGATCTTCGTCACCTCAGCTTCCGGCATGACGGTATCACTCGCCGTCATTGGATGGATGAGAGGTTGCGTGGGTTCGATTTTCATCTGACAAGCCCGATGATCCGAGGCGTATTCCACGGTGAGCGATATTCCCGGCCCCGCCGTAAAGCGTTCGATGTCCGGTCGCCCGTACCGGTCGCGGAGGTCCTGAGAGGTCGGCGATAGGCCGACCGTGGCAATAACGACGGCTATGCATCCAACCGCAATGCGCATGGCGACCTCACTGTAGTTTCTGACCACTCATTCAGCAATCAAGCGCTGACACACGGACTTATGCTCCTGGACAACTAGTTACCATTATGCTATCATGAGTCGTGGCAGCTACTCACAATTCGCTCCGGCCCATACCGTCTCCCACACCCCCATATCAGTCGATGTTGGACCACTCCTACTTGCGTCCAGGCAGTGAACCCGTCACACCTCACGTATCACTCATCACAGCCTTTCTAATCGCGGGTCCGCGATTAGAAATTCAATCAACTTATAGCAAACAAAGGGCTCTAATAATTTCTAATCGGCGGTACAGGCCGTTTAGAAATCAGAGCTCCGCCACCTCCGCTCTAGCCACCGCGCCCGTCCTCGCTATAATAGAATCTCGAATGCGAGGACATCTATGAGCCGGCAACAAGCAGTCGCCGAATCGGCGCCTTCCAAGGAAACGCAATCGCAGACCCTGGACGCGTTTCGCCGCTGGGGATTCCTTCAAGCCAATCTCGATCCGCTTGGCGACCTGAAGCCTGTCGAGCTTCCCGAACTCAACGTCGCGGGGCCCGAAGCGGAATCGGCACGCAAATCTTACTGCGGCACGATCGGCGCGGAATTCATGCACATCGCCGATCCCGAACGGCGGCGATGGATTCAGGAGCGCATGGAATCGGAAGCGCCCGCGCCAGATCGCGCAAAAATCCTCGAAGCGCTCGTTCGCGCGGACATCTTCGAACAGGTTTTGCAAACACGCTACCTCGGCACCAAACGCTACTCGCTCGAAGGCGAGACGGCGCTGCTCCCTCTTCTCAACGCAATCTTGAACGCGGCGTCCGAGCACAAAGTCCAGCAAGCCATGCTGGCCATGAGCCATCGCGGACGTTTAAACGTGATGGTGCACATCGTTGGACGATCCGCTGCCGAAGTGTTCGCGCGATTTGAGGACGTCGACCCGCGCAGCGTTCTCGGCGGCGGCGACGTGAAATATCACATGGGCGCAACCGGCAACTTCGACGCTGCGAATGGCAGGAAAGTTGAAATCCATCTTGTTTCGAATCCGAGCCACCTTGAAGCAGTGGATCCTGTCGCCATCGGCCGCGCACGCGCCAAACAAACGCGCATCGGTGAAGCCGGCCAACAGGCCATCGTTCCTGTGATCATGCACGGTGACGCTGCATTCGCAGGCCAAGGCGTCTGGGCAGAAACATTGAACATGGCCGGAGTGGAAGGTTTTACCGTCGGCGGCTCGATTCACATCATCGTAAATAATTTGATCGGCTTCACCACGGTGCCGCGCGAATCGCATTCTTCGCGCTTTGCTTCCGATCTCAGCAAGCGCATGCCGATCCCGATTTTCCATGTGAACGCGGAAGATCCAGAAGCTGTGGCACGTGTGGGGCAGATGGCACTCGAATATCGCTATGCGTTTTCGTCACCCGTGGTTGTGGATTTGATCGGCTACCGCAAACACGGTCATAGCGAAGTGGACGATCCCACGATCACGCAGCCGCTCCGCTATCGCAAAATTCAGGCGCATCAACCGCTGTGGCAGATTTACGCCGAAAAAACCGGCCAGGATGCTGCACCGATTGTCGAACGGGTACGGCAGGAGCTTGATGCTGCCCAGAAAGAAGCCGAAGAGCTCGAAAAAAATCCGCCGATGCGCAAATTGCCCGCCTACTGGGACGCGTATTGCGGCGGGCGCTGCAACCCCACGTACGAAGTGAACACGGGCGTCCAGCCGCAGGAACTCACCGCGACCGGCGAATCAATCGCAAGTTATCCCGCAGGATTTCACATTCATCCAAAGGTGAAAAAGCTTCTCGAGCAGCGCCTCGAGATGGCCCGCGGAAAACGTCCGATCGATTTCGGAATGGCGGAAGCGCTTGCCTTCGGCACCTTGCTCAAGCAGGGCACTCCAGTTCGCCTGAGCGGGCAGGACAGCAAGCGCGGCACATTCAACCAGCGCCACGCCGCATTGATCGATATAGAGAACGAAACAGAATACATTTCGCTGCAGCACGTCGCGCCGAAGCAAGCGTGGTTCGAGGTGTTCAATTCGACGCTCTCAGAAGCGTCCGTGCTTGGCTTCGAATACGGATTTAGCCGCGATTTTCCTGAAGCGCTCGTTCTGTGGGAAGCGCAATTTGGCGATTTCGCGAACGGGGCGCAAATCATCATCGACCAGTTTGTCGCGGCGGGTGAAGACAAGTGGAATTTGCTTTCAGGTGTCACGCTGTTGCTGCCGCACGGCTACGAAGGCCAAGGCCCGGAACATTCTAGCGCCCGCATCGAGCGGTTCCTGCAGCTCGCGGCGCGCGACAACATTCAAATCTGCCAGCCTTCCACGGCCGCGCAATATTTTCATTTGCTCCGCCGCCAGGCATTGCGCAAGTGGCGCAAGCCGCTGATCGTTTTTACGCCAAAGAGCATGTTGCGAACCCCGGCGTCCGCATCGAGCCTCGCGGATTTGGCGGAAGCGCGGTTCAGCCCTGTCATTCCCGACCGGGGAGATGGCAGCGCGACGCGTGTACTGCTCTGCACCGGAAAGATCGGCCACGAACTCGTGGCGGAACGCGCGCGCCGCAAAGATCAGTCAATCGCAATTATATTTCTCGAGCAGTTGTATCCGTTTCCCGAGGCCGAGCTTTCAGCGGAAATGGATCGGCACAAGAATGCCCGCGAATTCGTGTGGGTGCAGGAAGAACCGGCGAACATGGGCGCGCTCGCGTTCATGGCGCCGCGTCTCGATCGGCTTGCTCACGGCCGCAGTGTGCTTTCCGTGAAGCGCTCGGCAAGCGCGAGCCCGGCAACCGGATCGCACAAAGCGCACGAGATGGAGCAGAAAACCCTGCTCACCCTCGCGTTTGCACATCCGACCGCAAAATAACAGCAAATCTGTTGCGAGGTACTCCACATGAAGCTGCAGCCTTTCGAGCTCGAGCGGTGGCAGTCCGTCTGGGAGAACAAGGTCGAGCTGAACATTTCCGAAAGCGGAGTGCATCCGCTCACGACGGCGGAGCTCGTTCCCGACGCAGATACTCTGCGAAAGATTCTGGACGTGCCACAAGGCTACCCGCAGACGAATGGGAGCGAAGAACTGCGTTCGCGGATTGCCGAGATGTATCCGGGCGCGCGCGCCTCGAACGTGCTCGTCACATGCGGCGGCTCCGAAGCGAATTACGTGTCGACGTGGGCGCTGCTTGAGCCGGGCGATGAAGTCGTCTTCATGCTTCCGAACTACATGCAGATTTCCGGACTCGCGAACGCTTTCGGCGCGACCGTCAAGCCGCTCTGGCTGCGCGAAAAGCTCGGGTGGGGAATCGATATCGAAGAGCTACAGCAATTGATTACGAAAAACACAAAGCTCATCGCCATCTGCAATCCGAATAATCCCACAGGTGCAGTTCTTGGAGAAGAAGAGCGCAAAGCGATCGTCCGATCCGCAGCGACCGTGGGCGCGTGGATTATTTCGGATGAAGTGTATCGCGGCGCTGAGATGGGCGGCACGAACGTCGCCGGCGAAGCGCCGGACATCGCGATCACGCGAACCCTCTGGGGCGGCTACGAACGAATTCTCTGCACGGGCGGACTTTCGAAGGCATTCAGCCTGCCCGGCCTGCGTACGGGTTGGGTAGTTGGACCGGAGGACATGATCGAGCGTCTCTGGAGCTATCACGACTACACCAGCATCGGTCCAACGATGCTGACGGACCGGCTCGCCTCCGTTGCGCTCGAACCAAAACGGCGCGAATGGATTTTGAATCGCACGAGAAAAACGATTCGCCAGAATTATCCGGTGATGCGCAAATGGCTGGACGCGCACGCGGACAAGTTTTCGCACATCCCGCCCAAAGCGGGAGCGATCGCGTGGGCGGGATTGCGCGATGCGGGCAATTCGGCTCAGATGGCTGAAGAGCTTCGCGTAAAGAAAAGCGTGCTGATTGTGGCAGGCGAACAACTCGGAATGGATTCGTTCGTGCGCTTCGGATTCGGCGGCGATCCGGAACATTTGCAGAAGGCGCTGGCGCGAATCTCGGACTGGATGAGCGAAGCGATCCGCTAGTATCGCTTCGTTGACTTGCGCAGCGCAGCGGCCCTAACATTACGCCCAGTCGGGCCGCGCGGCTCGCCCACACCCACCATGAAAGCGCCTCTACCTGAAAACGAAGCGGCGCGTCTTGAAACCCTCCATCGCTACGCCATTCTGGATACCCTCCCCGAGCAGGAGTTCGACGATCTTTCCCGCCTCGCCGCGCTGATCTGCGGGACGCCGATTGCGCTCATCAGTCTTGTAGACGAGACCCGGCAGTGGTTCAAATCGAAAGTTGGAATCGAGGACAACGAAACGCCGCGAGACCTCGCGTTCTGCGCGCACGCGATTTTGGAGCCGGGAGTGATGGTTGTGCGGGACGCGCTCGCGGATGAGCGGTTCCGCGCGAATCCCCTCGTCACCGGTGATCCGAATGTGCGGTTTTATGCCGGCGCGCCGCTCCTGACCCAGGAAGGCCATGAGCTAGGCACGCTGTGCGTGATCGATCGCGTGCCGCGAGAGCTTACGCGGGAGCAACTCGAAGCATTGAAAGCGCTCAGCCGGTTAGTGGTGAACGAACTTGAATTGCGGCGGAGCGTCACGGACCTTTCGAAAGTAATGCGCGAGCGACGGCTCGTTGAACGCGAGCTCGATCAACTTTTCAATCTTTCGCTGGACCTTTTCTGTATCGCGGGGTTTGACGGCTACTTCAAGCGCATCAATCCTGCATGGGAAAAAACTCTCGGGATCCCCAAAGAAGAATTATTGTCGCGGCCCTACCTCGACTTCGTACACCCAGACGATCGCGAAGCCACCATGGGAGAAGCAAAGAGCATGGGCGAAGGGATCGTGACGTTTTCCTTCGAGAATCGTTATCGCTGCGGCGACGGCAGTTACGTTTGGCTGCTCTGGAACGCGACTCCGAGCAGCGACCAGAAACTAATTTTCGCCGTGGCGCGCGATATTACTCTGCGCAAGCGAGCCGAACGCAGAATGGCGGTCGGCTATGCGCTCACTCGAGTGCTGTCTGAGGCGGAAACGCTCGAGTCGGCATCGCCTTTAATCCTCGAATATATATGCGAAGGATTGGGCTGGGAGTTGGGCGCGTTCTGGCGCCTTGACGAGGGCGCGAAAGTGCTCCGCTGCGTCGATATGTGGCACCCGCCGGCACTGGAGTTCCCGGGTTTCGAGTGGGCCACGAAAGAATTCACGTATGCGCGCGGCGTCGGAATGCCAGGGCACGTTTGGGCCACCGGGCAATCCGCGTGGATTCCGGATGTTCCCGGACAGCACAATTTCCCGCGAGCAGCGGTTGCAAGGAAAGAAGGATTGCACTCCGCGTTTGGTTTTCCGGTGAAGATCGGAGAACACGTGGTGGGCGTGATTGAATTTGTGAGCCGGGAAATCCGGAAGCCGGAAGACGAACTGCTCGAGATGTTCGATTCGATCGGAAGTCAAATCGGGCAATTCATGGAAAGGCGGCGCGCCGAGAACGAATTGAAGTTGTACGCGGATTATCTGGAAGCGGCGCGGCATGCGCAGGAAGCAGACGCGAAGAGGCTCGCGCAATTGGTGAAGGAATTGGAAGTCGCAAAGCGCAGCGCGGAGGACGCTACGCGTTCGAAAAGTGAGTTCCTGGCGAATATGAGCCACGAAATTCGCACGCCCATGAACGCCGTGATTGGAATGACGGAACTGGCGCTCGAAACAAAACTCACTCCGGAGCAACGGGAATATCTCGGCACCGTGAAGAGCTCCGCCGGCTCGCTATTGAATTTGATCAACGACATTCTGGATTTTTCGAAAGCGGAAGCGAAAAAACTGGAGCTCGACCGCATTGATTTGGGATTGCGAGACGTGCTCGAGGATACGGTTCGGGTGCTGGCCGTTCGAGCGCAACAGAAGGGTCTCGAACTCGCTTGCCATGTAGCTCCGGAGGTTCCTGACGCGCTGGTGGGCGATCCGGAGCGCCTGCGGCGCATTGTTGTGAACCTTGTGGGGAACGCAATCAAATTCACCGAGAGTGGCGAAGTAGTATTGAACGCGAGTGTGGAGTCGAAATCGAGCGAAGACGTAGTCGTTCATTTTTCTGTGACGGACACTGGTATCGGAATTCCCGCAGCGAAGCAGAAACAAATATTTGAAGCGTTTTCGCAAGCGGATAGCTCGACGACGAGAAAATTCGGAGGAACAGGGCTTGGTCTATCGATTTCGTCGCAGCTATCGGAACTGATGGACGGACGCATTTGGGTCGAGAGCGAAGTGGGACGCGGCAGCACGTTCCATTTTACGGCGCGATTCGGATTGCAGCCCGCGGCGATCGAGGCACCTGAACCATTCCTGCCTGTGGAACTACGCGCGCTCCCGGTTCTGGTGGTCGACGATAATTCGACGAGTCGGAAGATACTGGAAGAAATGCTCACGAATTGGAAAATGAAGCCTGTGGCCGCGAGCGGCGGTCCCGAAGCCCTTGAAATGCTGAAGAGCGCGCAGAAAAGCGGAACGCCATTCCGGCTTGTGCTGGCCGACGGGCATATGCCGGAGATGGATGGATTTGATCTCGCCGAGCGGGTGCATGAGAACCGCAGCCTGCACGGAGTGACGATGCTTCTGCTGACGTCCGCGGGACAGCGCGAAGATCAATCGCGAGCAAAAGCCGTGCGAGCAGCGGCAGCTGTGACAAAACCGGTGAAACAATCGGAGCTGTGGGACGCTATCGTGACAGCGCTTCATGTGCCCGGCCAGCTCAAGGCCCGCCCATCGGCGGCTCGGGGGCCGATGAAAGGCGCTCATCGCCGGTTGCGGATATTGGTGGCCGAGGATAATCCCGTTAACCAGGAGCTAGCGCTTCATTTGCTCGAACGCCGAGGACATTCAGTGATCGTTGCGGAGAACGGAAAGCAGGCAATCGCCGCCATTGCGAAGCACAAATTCGACCTCGTTCTGATGGACGTCCAAATGCCGGAGATGGGCGGCATCGAAGCCACGCAGGAAATTCGACGCAAGGAAAATAGCGCCAGCGGCCACATCCCGATTATCGCAATGACGGCTCACGCAATGCGTGGCGATCGCGAGCGATGTCTTGCGGCGGGAATGGACGGGTACATTCCCAAGCCAATCGATCCGAAATCGTTCATTCGCACGATCGAGGAAGGCGCTTCTCCGGTGGCAGAGGCGGCGGCGAGTGACGGCGGCGCAAGGACGGATGGCGCGATGGATGGAAAAACTCTGCTCGCGCGATTCGATGGGAACCGAAAGCTTCTCCAATCTTTAATCAAAACATTCCGGCACGATTGCCCCAAGATGATGGCAAAAATCCGCAGCGCGCTCACCACGCGGAGTCCAAGGTCCCTCGCGGATGCGGCTCACGGGCTGAAAGGGTCTGTCGGCAATTTTGGGAGTTCGAGCGCCCTGGAGACAGCGAGAGAGATGGAAAAAACGGGCCGACAGGGTAAACTCGACGGCGCCTGGGAGCTGTATGCCACCCTGGAGGACGATATCGCTCGGCTTCTACCTGCTTTGCAGGCAATCGGCAATTCAAAGGACACAACGAGCAAGCAGATTACGAAGGGTGAAACGACCAAGACCAGCAGGTCCGGACCAAAAGGCCGCCTGCCTCATACTCCGCGGAGGAAAAGATGACGCGCATTCTTGTCGCTGACGACGACCGGACAACACGCCTGCTACTGACTGAGATTCTGCGCGCCGGGAAGTACGCCGTCGTGGCGGTGGCGGATGGTGCAGCAGCTCTGAAAAAATTGAAAGAAGAAAAATTCGAGCTGGCGCTGCTCGATGTGTGGATGCCAAAGAAGAACGGGCTCGAGGTCCTCGCAGCTCTGCGCAAGAGCAATAAGAAGCCGAAAGTGATCGTGATGACTTCGGATGACACGCCGGAGACGTTGTTGAGCGCGATCCGCGAAGAGGCGTATCAATATGTCGCAAAGCCAATCGAGCCGAAAGCGCTTCTCGCACTGATACGCGAGACGCTCGCTCGAACTTCGAAGACGCTGCCCATCGAAGTAATTTCCGCGCGTCCCACATGGGTGGAACTTGCGGTGCCCTGCACGCTGGAGGCGGCGGAGCGCATCGAAGGATTCATGGCGCACCTGAAGGCGGGATTGTCCGACGAAGTGCAGCGGTCGGTAGGGCAGGCATTTCACGAGCTGCTTCTGAACGGAATCGAATGGGGCGGAAAGCTCGATCCAAGCCGGAAGGTGCGGATTTCGTATCTTCGCGGAAAACGAATGTTGTTGTACCGGATTGCGGATCCGGGGCCGGGATTCAAGTTTGCCGAGCTCGAACATGCGGCGATCAGTCATCGCGCAGATGAACCGACGAAGCACGATGAAGTGCGCCAGCAGAAGGGCTTGCGTCCTGGAGGATTTGGACTTTTGCTTGCGAAGGCGAATGTGGACGATCTTCTATATAACGAAGCGCAAAACGAAGTTGTGTTCGTGAAATATCTGGATGACGAGAGCACTGCAAACGCGGAACCTAAGGCCTAGCGGCTGAGGTTTGCTGCGAATTGCTTCGCTGAATCCGTCGTCACACATATTTCAAACTTGATTGACGAGGCATCGCGCGGCGGGTACGATGACAGCAGTTTTTGAACGGAGGAATCGATGGCGAAGAACAGATTGAAAGAAGCAGCGAGGTCGATTGGATCGGCGCTGGGGAAAGCAAACCGCACGGCGAATCGCACCGCTTACAAAGTGGAAAAAGCCGGAGCCGTGGCGAAAAAAGAGATCGAATTAATTTCGAAGCAAGTGGAATCACTGAAGAAGCAGCTGCAAAGGACAAGCAAGCGCCTGAAGAAAGCGCTGTCCTAGGTTTTAGATTTTATCGTGATGGCGGCTGACGCCTTAGCAGTGGTTTCCGGCCGGTATTGTCAGCCCTGAAAGCGGGCCTCGCGATTTTTGCGAGGCTCGTGAATTCCCTCAGAATTTCCTCGCAGGCTCCCGTTTTCAAGTGATCCCGGTCAGCGCCGCTACAACGTTAGCTTTTCGCGCTGAAGCGAACGACGACGGCGGTGATGTTGTCCTGCCCGCCGCGTTCATTCGCAAGAGCGACGAGTTGGTTGGCGGCAGACTGCGCATCCGCCGCGGCGAGAATTGTTTTCGCAATGTCGGAATCGTTCACCAGTCGCGACAATCCATCAGTGCAAAGCAGCAGCGTCTCATCCGGGTTTAATTCAAATTCGCGGACGTCCGGTTCTACTTCCGCGCGCACACCGAGAGCGCGAAGCAACACGTTCTGGATCGTGGAGGTTTCAGCCTGCTGAGGCGAGATGATCCCGCGCCGGACTTGTTCGGCGACGAGCGTGTGATCCGCGGTGAGCTGCTCGATCTCGCCGGAGTGAAGAATGTAGGCGCGGCTATCACCGACGTGGACGACGCTCAAGCCGATTTTCGTCGAGCCACGCCGCGACAACTGTGGCGCCCATGCCGTGCCGATCCGGATTCTTGCTGGCCGAATCGAATATTTCACGATTGGCAAGCTTGGCTGCGTCAAGCAAGTGATTGCCGCGTTCGGAGGTGCCGCGTATGCGATTCAGCGGAATCTAGGCAGTGCCAGGTCGCCGCGGCTTTGACGGCAATACGCGACAATCGTTCTCGACCGCGATCGCACTTGCCACTTCGCCGTGGGCTTCGCCTCCCATCCCGTCGGAAACAACCCACAGATTAATTTCCGGAACCACGGCGAAAGCGTCTTCGTTGTTATGGCGAACCCGGCCAACGTCAGACTTCGATCCGGCGTCGATGCGTAGCGGGTTGGTGTGAGTCACGCGAACTCTCTTTGTTAATCTTTCCGGCGCGATTAATTCTATCCAGCTGGGAGAATACTGCCAAAGCACGAGTGTGTGTCAAGTGAAGACGGACTCGTGACAAGTTTTCAATGTACGGGCGGTTTTGGCGAGCGGCGGCTGCTAGCACGATGGGTAATCCGCCGCAGAGTCCGCATCCGCGACTTGTAATTACTTTCTCTTCTTGCGGGGAGCGTTGAGAGCGAGCTCGTCGGTTGCTTCGATGTTGTGGCGCTCGAGTTCGGCGAGCAGGCCTTTGTCCGTCAAATCCAGCTTGTGAGAATGCTTCCAATCGTGCCTTACGACTTTCATCATGCGCTTCACGATGTGGCGGTCATCCACTTCGATAGCGAGCTCGCGGCGGCTGTCAAAACTTCCGGGAGCGAGATTGATGGAGCCGACGATCACGCGGCAATCGTCGATCAAAAGCATCTTCGCGTGAAGTTTCAGATGCTTCAGTTTGTGGACTTTGATTCCCACATCGTCCATGGTGCGGAGGCCGCCGACGCCTTCCGTCAGCTTTTCTTTCGATAGCTTGTGAGGGGGGCGGGCCATCACGTGGATTTTCACTCCTCGTTCTGCGGCCCGGACAAGGCGCTCGATGATGACCGCGTCCTGATAGCGCTCGTTCTGGAGGAAAATTGTGTGGCGAGCATCGTCGATAAATTCGGCAATGCGTTCTCTGCCGTTCCCGGTGCACCAGATGAGGTGCGCATCGTCCCCGGCATTGAATGATTTGCGTTTCCAGTCGGCTTCGAAACAGTCGATGATTTCGTTTACCTCGTGTTTGTGTGAGGTGACGACGGCGTAGTCGCGTGTTTCGGTGAGATTTTTCGTTTCCCAGTTCAGCGATTTTACAAAGGCTCGCTCATCGTCGACGACCATGGATTTCTCGTGCGTCATGCCGAAGGCAGGATTGCTGTCGATTACGTTCACTCCTGCGGCGATAAGCGTTTTTCGCGACTCTTCGTTCTCGGCTTTGCCGCTGCGCCGGCTGGGGTTCAGCATGATCCGGACTTTCACGCCGCGGCATTTGGCGGCAATCACGGCGCCCAGGAGGAGCGGGTCCGAAAAAATAAACATTTTCACGCGCAGCGATTTCTTTGCGCTGTTAATGGCGGCGAGAATTGGCTTCGAGGAATCGTCGGGCATTACGATTAAGGAACGCGACATTCCATCTCCATTTTACGGCGATACGAGCAATCGCCAGCGGCGGCTGGATTTCCAGCCACAGGATTCAAGTCACGGCGCAGGCTGTGCCGCTGACGACTCAAACTGTACACGATATAGGTCGGCGTACGCGCCGCCAAGAGCCATAAGTTCGTCGTGGGAACCTTGCTCGGCTACCACGCCATCCTTCAATACGAGGATGGTGTCCGAATTGCGAATGGTACTCAGGCGGTGCGCGATCGTGATTACGGTGCGGCCCTTCATCAACCTTTGGAGCGCATTTACGACGAGGCTCTCGGATTCAGTGTCGAGCGCTGCCGTCGGCTCGTCGAGGATGAGAATTGGGTTGTTGCGAATGATGGCGCGGGCGATGCCGATTCGCTGGCGCTGGCCGCCAGAAAGAGTTTCACCGCGTTCGCCGACGATGGTGTCGTAACCGTGAGGCATGCGCGAAACGAACTCGTCCACATCGGCGAGGCGAGCGGCGTTCATGATCTCTTCTTCTGTAGCGCCTGCGCGGCCATAGGCGATGTTGTCGCGCACGGTTCCTTCGAATAAGATGGTTTCCTGCAAGACGTAGCCAATGTGATTCCGAAGCGCTTGCAATTTGTAGTCGCGCAGATCGACACCGTCGATTTTGATTTGGCCGCCAGTTGGATCGTAAAATCTGGGAATCAAACTGACAATCGTCGATTTGCCGCCACCTGTGGGGCCTACCACTCCCACCATTTGCCCCGGCTTGACGCGAAAACTCACGTCTCGCAAAACGGGCGTGTCCTTGTCGTAGGCAAATGTGACGCGGTCGAATTCGATCTCGCCGTTGAGTTTTTCGGGCTCCTGCGAATCCTCGCGTTCGGGAATCACCATGTCGGCTTCAAGAATTTCGCGGATACGATCGACGCCGACGGCTGTTTGCGCGATCGCATTTGTCATCGTGGCGAGATCCTGCACGGGCTTGAAGAATTTTGTGAGATAGGCGAGGAACACGGTGAGCGCGCCGGCCGTCATCGCGCCGGCGAGAATCAGCGCCGAGCCTCGCCACAACACAACGGCGACGCATAGTGATACGGTGACGGCGACAATAGGAGACAGCAGCGCTTTCACGCGGCGCGCCTTCAGCGCGGCGTCTACGGTCGCCCTGCTCACCACTCCCAATTCCTCCTCGGCAAGAGCTTGGCGTCCGAACGCCTGCACGACGCGCATCGACTGCAGCCCCTGCTGAACGACCGCTACGATATTGCTTTGCTGCTTGCGCACTTCGCGCGTCGCTTTTTTCACGGCTTTTTTGAATCGCGACATGAAGAAAAGCATGAAAGGGGTGACGGCAACGACGATCAGCGTGAAATCCCAATTCAGCCAGAACATTACCGCCAGCATTCCGAGGATCGTGAGCATGTCGACGGCAATATCAATCGTGGAGGCGGACGCAAAATTCTGGATCGTCTGCACGTCCGCGGTAATCGTGCTGAGAAGTGTGCCGGTCTGATGCGTGTCGTAATAGCTGAGGGAAAGCTGTTGCAGGTGGTGGTACGTTCGCATGCGGAGATCATTCGCCACCCACTGGCCCACGCTCGTGGTGTAGTAGTTCGCAATGTAGGACGCAAGGGCGCCCAACGCCGCAATAATCACCGCGGCAATCGCCGCTCCCAGCGCGATTTGCATTCTCGTGCCCGTTCCGATCAAGGGGCTGAGCAAGTGGTCGAGCCAGGGGCGCAGCTTGTGTGTTCCAACTGCGTTATCGAGGATGATTTTCAGCGGCCAGGGGCCGGCTACGCTCATCACGGTTTGGACAATCATCGCGAGTAGGATGATCGCCAGCGTGCCGCGGTAGGGCCGAACGAGGATGCGAATCAGAGCAAACAAGCGGACAACTCCTGGATTCTGTCTATGCGATGTACAGGTATCGCCGAAGCAGGAACATCATACACGTCCCCGAAAAGAAGTCTTATACGCTGTTGGAGTGGTACGCGCTCTGTAAGGCTGCTCGCTGACGAGGCCGAACTCCGCAAACCTTCAAGCGGCGCACGGCGATTTCATGGCAGATACAGCGAGAAGTCGCGCTACTTTGCGCGGCTGAATGAAGTGCTCACTTCCATTGACACGAGGCGCGCGACGAGGACTGTGAGGTAGAGCTGGCCGGTGACGGCTTCCGATGACGCCAGGGAATGCGCGACGGGGTGGACGGGGACTACGCCTTCGTAGCCGGCGGTGGTCAGCATTCCGAAGCTGAAGGCGATCCAGTCGATCGAGCCGGAGAGATCGTTTGCCGCAATTCTGAAAGCGCCGGAGTCGAGCAGGGCTGCGATCTGGTAGGCGTGTGCCCACCCGAAGGCCAGCGCGAGATAGACTGCAATCGCAGCCTGAATGCGCGTGGAAGTCACCGGTCCCGCGCGGAAGACCTGCCAAAGGAGAACAATCATGACTGCGACTACGGACGCAAAGCCGGTGATCTGGCTAACGAGGAGGAGAGTGTGCGTCGGATTCCACCAGGCCATCCAGCGTATGCCAATTGCGGCGAAGGAAATGAATACAGTGGGCGCGAAAAGGCGAGGGTTATGCCGCCCAACCGCGGTGCCAAAAATCAAAATTATTGTAAAGGCAATATCGCCGTAGAGTTGCCGGTGATTTTCTTCAAATCCAATCGAAGGCAGCACAAAAATCGTCAGGACAAGCAAAATCAGGAACAACGAAATATTGGCCTGCGACTCCCAGCTGTGGGTTAAGAGATCACGAGCTTTCGTTTGCATGAGGAGCAGTTCTCGCTTCGGCCAATGACTTTCCGAGGAAGCTCATGGGCCGCTCAGCCCGGTTTCGATCGTCGTGGCTCGAAAACCAGAGACCATCAAATCGCTCTGGCGGCCCTGAATCCAAGTGCGAGCGGCGGTTAGTTGACGCCGGGCGTGCCCTTCCAGTCGAGAACATCCACCAGCTTCCATGAATTCTGGTTCAAGTCGATCTGCAACTGCCCTTGCTTATCGATCACAAGCTGTGCGGCAGGGAACAGAACGCCTGTGCTCTTGCTCTTGTCCTGATCGTTGATGTCAATTTCGCCGCCGCTCAGATTGAAATTCTGTGAGAGCGAGTCCGTCCAGAGCTCGCCCATCGTAATGGGGCGGTTGGTGACGAAACGAATCTTGCGGCCTGTGGCTGTTGGAATCATCCGGATGTAGCTGACGTCGTATCCGACGGTGCCCGGCAGCGAAAGGTGGCCTACAGAATGCATCTTCGACAGCGCATTCACTAATCCCTGATTCTGTCCTTTTTGGAATGCCTGCACCAGTACCTGCCGGTCTTCCATCGTTGAGTAATCGTTGATAATCAATCGCACTTCGAAATTCTGTCCAAGCTGCGTGCCGGTGCCCATCGAGGTGGCTTCAATCGTTTCCGCTTTCTGGCAGAATGCCGGGGCGGCGCCAACTGTCAACAGGATGAGTGACAGAATCGAACCAATCGCGAACTGGTAGGGCTTCGACGGTACGTTCAAATGTTTCTGCATTTCATTCTCCCTTATCTCGATATTCGAATTAGCGCAGAACGCCCAGGGTGGCTAATCGTGGAACGAAAAACTCGCGCGAGCCACGATCTGTCGGAAAGGGTCGTAATGCCGGGCGCAAATCGGCTGCGTCCGTGTGTTAGGCCGGGATACTAGGGGAGCGAAATTCGTTCCGATACTGGCAAAAGTAACGGGGTAGCCAGCGGCCTCCTTCGGAAAAAGACCAAGAACCTACTGGCGGGGCAGGGGCTGGGGTGTGCCGGGATGCCGGCTTCCGCGCCCGATGTAGCGCGCGGAACGTTCGGGAGATCCTTGGCTATGCACATGTCTCGATAGAGCCGAAACCGCGATTCGTGTGCTCGACAAGCACAGCTTCTGCGCGCTGGTTTTCCCTATTTAATCGAGGGAAGTTCAGAAGCAATTTGAAGATCGATGATTAAGAGCAACTGGTGCTGCACCTGGAGGATCGCGCGGATTCTTTGCCCCGTCTCGCGAGCGGAGCATCCGGCATTCTTGACGGGGGTTTCGCCACAGGTCGCACGGGTGGGACGAGGGGAGTCACTTCTTCGGGGGGAAACTCTTCATGGTTTTTTGGATGAACTTATCCACATTCTCTTGAAGGTTGTGCGCAAACTTCCTGGGGTCGTTAATCCTTTTTGACGCTGTCGCCTGCCAAAGATCGTCTTTCGTTGCGACATCGGTGACGGTGATTTTTAATTTCGCCAGGCTGGAAATCCAAACGTCCGAGGAAATTCCCGTGATGTCACCCCAGTAGTAGCCGACCATGTCCGAAGCATACAAGCTCCGCTGTGCGCCCACGTCGGCTTTGGGGAGTCCTCCGGCCTCATAGGTAATTTTGAAGTCTGGATTCTTGTCATCTTCTACGAAACCCCGGGCTCGCAGATTCCGGTTAATGGAATCGACGATCGCCATGTTGATGTGTTCTTGAACGTCCTTCGGCTGTTGCGTGAGCAGATAGTTTGATCCCCACGTATATTTTTTGTACTTCGTAAAATCTACAGATTTAGCAGAAGTGGATTTTACGTCTTGCGCCGCGGCGCCATTCGGCGGCGCCAGCACGCAAACACAAAGAAAGAAAGCCAGTGCCAGTCGTCCTACCGGCATGTTCGATTTCCTCCCGGAGCCGCGATTTTCACCTCGATCTCGAATCCCGCACCATAGTACACCCGGCTTCTATTTTCGCGACGCAGGGGAGCGCTCTTTGCGGAAGGCCTGTCGCCGAGAAGCACCGTCGTATCCCCAAACCTCTGCGTGCTAAGATGCGGGATAGTGAAGTGGATTTGCTTGGCCCGGGTACGCACATACCTCCGATGAAACAGCCGGCCACAAGTAACGAACAAGACCGGTTTCTTCCCCGTCCCCGATCGATGCTCGAGCGTTTTGTGCGGAGTGAGAGCTTCGGGTCCATTCTTCTGTTTGCAGCCACCGTAATCGCTCTGATGTGGGCGAACTCGGCTTGGAGCGAATCGTACTTCGCGCTTTGGAAAATGCCGCTCGCACTGGGCGGTCGCCCGCGTCTCTCTATGGATTTGCATCACTGGATTGACGACGGATTGATGGTGCTGTTTTTTCTGGTCGTCGGGCTCGAGATCAAACGTGAAATTGTGAAGGGGGAGCTGGCATCCTTCCGGCAGGCCGCGCTCCCCATCCTGGCGGCACTCGGTGGAATGATCTTTCCGGCGGCCATCTATTTCGCGATGAATCGCTCGAGTGAAGGTGCGCGCGGGTGGGGAATCCCAATGGCGACCGACATCGGTTTCGCGATGGGAATTCTTGCCCTCCTCGGCCCGCGTATTCCTTCCGCGTTGCGTCTGTTCCTGCTGGCGCTGGCAATCGTCGACGATGTCGGAGCCGTCCTGGTGATTGCTTTTTTTTATACTCCCACGATTTCCTGGATCGCCCTGGCCGTGGCGACTGTTTTGTTAATCCTGCTGATAAGCATGGCCCATCGTCACGCTTCGATGTCCATGTTTGTGATCGTAAGTGTTTTTTTCTGGGCCGCAGTTTTGGCCTCTGGGGTTCACGCCACGATTGCCGGAGTGATTTTGGGGCTGGTGGCGCCGATCCAGCCCAGATTCCCACCTGAGCGATTGACCGAAAGTGCGCAGCCGCTCCTTGAAAGCTTCCGGCGCCAAATACTGAGTCAAGACAAGTCAGGTGCCGAGGCGTCTCTCTCGGAAATCAAAAGGCTGTTTCGAGGAAGCGATTCGATCGCGGAGCGGCTCGAACGGGGCGTCCATCCGTGGGTTTGCTATCTCATTCTTCCGTTATTTGCCTTGGCAAGCGCTGGAACCGCACTGTCCGTCGAACAGATGAACCTCGCGCTGTCGAGTCCCATTGCGCTTGGCATATTTGCCGGACTCGTACTTGGCAAAGCGGCAGGGATCACTCTGTTTTCTTTTGTCGGGGTAAAATTCGGCCTTGCGAAGATGGCGGATGGACTCTCATGGACCGGAATCACCGGCGTTGGCCTGCTGGCGGGTGTGGGATTCACGGTAGCTTTGTTTATCAGCGGGCTCTCCTTCGATGACCCGACCTCGGTTTCAACGGCGAAGATCGCGGTTCTCGCGGCTTCACTGGCCGCAGGTACGATTGGTTATCTCTTTCTTCGTCTGACGCTCAAGAACGATTCACGACTCTAGGCAGAACGGCAACCGGACCGGCTACATTCCCACCCAGCGAAAGCACATCTGTCGACTACAACTTCAACCACTCTCTGGGACTGGTGGCAGATTTCGTCAGCTTCGATAACAGGCCCATGACGCTTCTCACACCGACGCAAAGCGAAATCTTCAATTCAAACTGTAGCGCAGATGCGGTTCTCTTTGGCCCGGGCTTTCCTATGGCGAGTAAAACTCCGGCAAATCGGCTAGCCCAGAAAAAGAGCTCCAGGCCCTTGATCGACGACCAAATCTTGCGCGAATCGCAACTTCCAGAGGTCCACAGGTCACGAGAGGAGGAAGCCTTCGATGCGAAAGTGTGCATAAAGGGACAGACGGTAACTTGCTCTGCGCCTAGGCTCTTGTGAATGCCGGGTTCATCTCAGTTGGAAAGATTACAGCCTGGCAGATCGAGAGTACCGGCGCGGTAGCAGGGAATCCAATCCGCTGGAATGCGTGCAGCGACAATCGTTTGGGTGCCGGCCGTTTTACTGCGGGCGAGTTGTTTGCATTTTGTGGTTCCACAACCGAAAGTCTGATCATGGAGGTCAGCAATGATTCGCAAAATATGCGTCACTGTTTGTCTCATGCTTCTAACAGCGGTGCTGTACGCAAAGAATAAAGAACAAGGTCGATTGGAAAATTGCGGCGTGGTGATGCAAGAGATTGTGAATATTCCCGACAACATTCCGCAGGACGTCATGGAAAAGGCCGAGTGCGTCATCGTCTTCCCGTCAGTGCTGAAGGCAGCGTTCGTGGTCGGCGCAAGTTATGGGCGCGGTGCGATGGTTTGCCGAACCGGCGAACACTTCCGAGGACCGTGGGGCGCTCCCGCGATGTATGCGCTCGAAGGCGGCAGCGTTGGATTCCAGATCGGCGGACAAGCCACTGACCTCGTTTTGCTGGTTATGAACAACAGAGGCGCGGATTCGATTCTCAACAGCAAGGTCAAATTGGGCGGCGACGCCTCGGTTGCGGCAGGTCCCGTTGGCCGGGATGCGTCTGCGAACACGGACGCCTATATGCGGGCGGAGATTCTCAGTTATTCGCGCACGCGCGGGCTCTTTGCCGGCGTTTCGCTGGAGGGTTCCACGCTTCGCCCCGACGATGACGCGAGCGCGGATGTGTATGGCCGAAAGCTTACGGCGAGAGAGATTGTGATGGGTGGAAAAATCGGCGTTCCTAGATCCGGCCGCCACCTGGTTGCGGTACTCGAAAAGCACTCGCCGCAGAACGAATCCAGAAAGGAATCGGCAAGCCGGTAGCCGTTGTAGCGCCAATACTGGTTGTCTCCACCGGATTGGGAGCTCAATTCGCGCGCCTCTGCGAGCTCTCTTTCTGGTGGAGATCTGATTCATGGCTTGCTGATACCGCTGCCGCACAACACCGTCGTCAGCGGTTCCAACGAAAGTGCCCGAAGAGGAGATGCAATGTCTTTCGGACTGTACTCCACCGGTTTCGTGATCGTGATTGGCGGCCTGATCTATGCGGCGTATCTGATGCATGTTCCCGCTCACTGGATCGCCGTAGGGGCGGTCATACTTTTGGGCGTCGGAATTTTGATGGGCGTAAAGGCGACACGCCAGAAAGACCCTGTCGGATAACGATTCTCCGGACGTATGTCAATGATGGAGAGCGCTGCGCCACACCTTCCTGAACCAGCCTTTTCTTGACGCTTCTGGAAACAATTCAAATGTGTGCGATAGCGCACAGCGAGCCTTTCGGCATTGACCGTAACGTGGAGTGAGAGCGCCCGCGCCCGTTCGGGGCTGTCAGCAAACAAATCGAGTGGTCTTTACTTTTCAAAGGGTGAGTTTCAATCGTCATGCAATCGACGTCCATGGCAGATGAATCCACGCTCAATCGCTCTCTCGAGTGGTTTGGGGAGCTTGGCACTTTTTCCTGGAAAGTAATCCGCGCGTCTGTCACCAAACCGTTTGAATTTCGGGAAATTTTCCGCCAACTCGACGAGATCGGATCGAAATCGCTTCCGCTTGTAGCCTGCGCAGGAGCGGCCGTGGGAGCCGTCCTGGCGCTTGAAAGCCGCCACAGTCTTGTGCGCTTTGGTGCCAAGTCAATGCTGCCGGCCGCGATCGTCTTTTCGATCATTCACGAGATGGGCCCGGTGGTCACGGGCTTGGTGGTGGCTGGCCGAGTGGGAGCCGGAATCGGAGCAGAACTTGGTTCCATGAAAGTGACGGAGCAAATTGATGCAATCGAGGCATCCGCTGTAAACCCATACAAGCTGCTCGCCGTCACGCGCATTATCGCGTGCATCATCGTGCTGCCGCTCTTGACGCTGGCTGCTGATTTCTTCGGAGTTGTAACCGGGTGGATCACGGCAACTCTAGTTGATCCAATTACTTTTCATCGTTTCATTACAAAAGGATTTGCGAACGCGAACTTCAGCGATTTTCTGGCGCCCACATTCCGGACCGCCGTCTTCGGACTGATTATAGGCCTCGTCGCGTGTTTTCAGGGAATGCGCACCACGGGCGGGACGGAAGGAGTGGGGCGTTCGACGACGAGCGCGGTCGTCTTGTCGTCGCTCTTCGTAATTCTCGCCGACGTTGTATTGGTGAAACTGATTCTGGTGTTTTTCCCATGAGCCAAGCCGTTGTCATTGACCCGCGCGAAGTCCCGCGCGAAAGCGAACAGCGCGCGAGCCCTGTTGCCGCAGATGCCGGACCCGTGGTCGTCCTTCGGGACGTCCACAAATCGTATGGAACGCAATGCGTGATCGACGGTATCAGCCTCACTGTGGCCCGGGGTGAAACGGTTGCCGTACTGGGAAGAAGTGGAACTGGAAAAAGCGTATTGCTCCGGCTCATCATCGGCCTGCAAAAGCCGGACAGCGGATCCATCGCGATCCACGGACAGGAAACGACCCACCTCGACCTCGACAAAATGAATATCTTGCGCGTCAAGATGGGTTTCCTATTCCAGCAGGCGGCGCTCTACGACTCGCTGACGGTCGAACAGAACATTTCCTTCCCGCTCGAACGGCACACAAACATGTCGAAATCGGAATGCGAGGGGCGCGTGCGGGAATTGCTCGAAAGTGTTGGCATGCAGGACGCTCAGACGAAAATGCCGAGCGACATTTCAGGCGGAATGAAGAAGCGTGTAGGACTGGCTCGAGCGCTGGCTCTGCGCCCCGACGTACTTTTGCTCGACGAGCCGACCGCCGGGCTCGATCCGATTACATCAGGCGAAATCGACGATCTGGTGTTGAAGCTGCAAGAAGAAAACGCGATGGCCTCGATTGTGGTCACTCACGACTTACATAGCGCCAAAACGATCGCAGACAGGATCGCACTGCTGGACAAGGGCCGAGTGCTTGCCGAGGGCACTTTCGACGATCTTGCTTCCAGCAAGGACAAATTTGTTACGGAGTTTTTCAAGCACGCTTCTTAGGGAGACAGTATGTCTAGAGCAGCACGATTGGGAGCCTTCATCGTCGCCACGCTGGCAGTCCTTGTGGCGGGCGTCTTCATAATTGGCGGCAAGCAATATTTGTTCAGCTCCACATATCGCCTGAAGACCGAGTTCAACAGTGTCGTTGGACTGGATACCGGCGCGGAAGTCCGCGTTGGCGGCGTTCACAGCGGCACGATTCGCAGCGTCGAATTGCCCGGCAAGCCCACTGACAAGATCACGGTATGGATGGACCTCGACCATTCGAGCCACAACATCATCAAGAAGGATTCTGTCGCATCGATCCAGACGGAAGGGCTTCTGGGAAACGAGTACGTTGCGATCACATTTGGGACAGTGAATGGCGGAGAGGTTGCGAGCGGAGACACGATCGCGAGCGTTCCGCCACTGGTGATCTCCGACCTCATCAAGAAAGCAGACGGGATTCTCGATAGTTCTCAGGAAGCACTCGACAACGTGACTGTGGCCACCGGCGACATTAAATCGATCGCCGCGAAGGTGAATCAGGGCGAAGGTACCGTAGGCGCCCTTGTGAATGACAAGAAAATCTACACCCAACTCGATGAGACAACTGCCGGACTGCGCGATACGGTCATCAAAGCGCAGGCGGGCGTCACCGACTTCCAGGAAAATATGGAGGCCATGAAAAAGAATTTTCTGCTGCGCGGATATTTCAAGAATCGCGGCTACGAAAATTCCGCCGATCTGGTGAAAGACGAAATTCCGCGCTTGCCGGAAGGCGAGCCTCTCAAGACATTCACTTACAATGTCAAAAATCTCTTCGACAAAGTGGACACAGCGAAAGCAAAGAATCAAAAATCTTTGCGCGTCGCGGGCCAATTTCTTGCCGACAACGAATTTGGCGTCGCGGTGATTGTGGTTTCCACGAGTTTAACAGGCGACGCGCAGAAAGATCTGGTGCTGACGCAGGCTCGCGCGTCGGTCGTCCGCAATTACCTTGTCGAGAATTTTGGTTTTGACGATGTCCAGCTGAAAACCCTGGGACTTGGGAAATCGAATGCCGCAAACGGCGACTCCGACTGGGGAGCCCTCGAAATCATGGTCTTCCCTCCTGGCACGAGCGTCCCCACGAACTAGAGACCGAAGCGGCGCCCTCGCCGCAGTCCGCATTCTCAGCCAGCCGGCGCAGAAACCGGGTGCTCTGCAGTGAGTCGACGTTTCCTCCATGAACCCGCGTGTTCTGTACTGGTACACGAGCCAATTCTCGCGAATGTGTGCACAAGTGAACAGTTATGTGACGCCGCATCCCACTAAAATGTCGGGGCGCGGGAGAATCGAGACCCGAAGCATCCCGGGACTCGTTGAGCGTCGTTGAACCTCATCAGCATGCCGGACCAGACGATCCATTCCCGGCGCATGAATTCGTAGTAACGGAGGCAATACCTATGAAAGCACTCGGAGTCATCAGCACAGCGGTCGTATTCCTTTTTCTCGGGACAGCTGTTCCGGCGTTTGCGCAAGAAGAGCACCACGAACAGGAAGCCAAGCCCGAAAAGCAGCAAGAGGCAAAGCCAGCTAAGCAGGAACAGGCGAAGCCAGCCAAGCAAGAAGAGCACGCCCAGCCTGCGAAGCAGCAAGAGCAGGCGAAACCGGCAAAGCAGGAAGAGCACGCCCAAGCGCAGCAGAACCAGGGAAAAAACGACGAGCACCAACGGCAGCAAGAGAACGGGCATGCGCAGTATGCGCGCAGTGGCCAGAAAGACAGCCATGGACACGTATACAACGAAAGCCATTTTGGTCCCGAACATCACGCCCGCTTTGAGGCAAATGGCGGACGCTTCTCGAACGGTCGCCGGGAATACTCATACGGCGGCTATTGGTTTTATGCCGGAGCATATCCGGCGTGGTTTTACCAGCAGGACGTCTACTTCGTCATGGGAGCCGATGGGCTATGGTATGCAGTTGCAACCGGAAACCCGTCTCTCACTTTCGAAGTCAGCATACAGTAGAGCTGAGCAGGGACAGACCGGCGCGGCGTCGATTACTGCTGACAAATTTTCTTGTCACCGTCAATTTTCGCTTCCTCGCTCCATCAGACGGGCGGTGACGAGGCGATTTTCAGCAGTCGCGCCCTATTTCGTGTCGCGGGATTCTCCGCTGCGCTCCAGATCCAGCCCCAGAGTAGTTATTGACATGAAGTACCTTCCGTAACAATATACCCGCCCGATACGGGGTAAAGTTCCTCGGCCGGAATCCGCGAGGAATCCTCACGTCCCATACATCAAGAAGGCCCGGACTATGCGCAGAGGTGAACGTTGGGTTGCAGGTTCGCTGGCCGCCGTGCTGTTGTCGCTTACCTGGCCGTTCCTCGCGAAAATAATCACCGCGCAGAATCTGCAGAGTTCGAAAATTCACGTCGCGCAGCGAAGTGATTGGTCCGGCCAGCCCAAGTATCGTTCCGACCATATCCTCGTTCGATTTCGACCTGGCACAGCGCCAAACTTGGTCGCCGCCGTTCATTCAGCGATGAACGCTCAGGTAGTGAAGAGTTGGGGAACCGTCAACGGACTGCAACTGGTGCGACTGCCGGCGGGAGCGAGGCTGAAGGAGTTCATCCGAGCCTACCGAAGCAATTCGAGCGTACTGTACGCCGAACCGGACTACGTTGTGCACGCCCTCGGCGCGCCCAACGATCCGCAATTCTCACAACTTTGGGGTCTACAGAACACCGGACAGGCAGGAGGAAAACCCGGGGCCGACATTCACGCCATCCAAGCCTGGAATTTATCGACTGGGAATTCGAGCATCGTTGTCGCAGTGATCGACACAGGAATCGATTATCACCATCAGGATCTGGCCTCCAACGTCTGGTCGAATCCAGCGGCCTTTTCAGAAACGATTGACGGCGTGAGTGTCAATTGCGGCGCGGGCACGCATGGATTCAACGCGGTTGCCGGCACATGCGACCCGCTCGATGACAATGATCATGGCAGCCACGTCTCGGGAACGATTGGCGCGGTGGGGAACAATTCGATTGGCGTTGTGGGAGTGAATTGGAATGTTCAAATCATGGCGTGCAAATTCCTGGACGCCAACGGATCAGGGCTACTGAGCGATGCCATTACCTGTCTTGACTTCGTGAAATCGATGAAAGACCGCGGCGTAAACATTGTCGCGACCAACAACAGCTGGGGCGGTAGCGAATTTTCGCAGGCGCTCGGCGACGCGATTCAGGCGCAGCAGCAGGATGGAATCCTGTTCATCGCTGCGGCCGGCAATAATTTCAGCGATAACGATATAGTCCCCTCCTACCCGGGTGACTATTTTTATCCGAATATCCTTACGGTTGCTGCCACATCCAGACTTGACGAGGTCGCCGCGTTTTCCAATATCGGCAGGCACACCGTGCATCTGGGAGCGCCCGGCCAGGAAATTCTCAGCACCACGCGGAATAACACCTATAGCGTGTTCAACGGAACCTCGATGGCCACGCCTCATGTTACGGGTGTCGCGGCATTGTTGGCGGCTCAAAGCACCGGGCGCGACTGGCGAACGATCAGGAACCTGATCGTTGCCGGCGGCGACACGATCCCAGCCCTCTCACAGACGATTTCCGGCAAACGCTTGAATGCCTTTGGAGCCATGAGCTGCTCGAATTCAATTGTGAGCGAGAGGTTGCAACCCGTGTCGGACACCATCCCCGCCACTGTGGGGCAAGCCGTCACACTCGCGGCTTTGAACATTAATTGCGGCGAACCCGCGGGGTCCGTGCAAGTGACCGTTTCCCCCGGCGGACAGAGCATTACTCTGTTGGACAACGGGACGGGCGCGGACCAAGCATCCGGGGACGGGATCTACACGGCCCAGTGGACCCCGGCGGCGTTAGGCAACTATTCGCTGGCGTTCCCGAACGGAGATACGGCTCAAGTGACGGTCCTGAAGAATTACACGGTGGGCGAAACCAAATTCAGCTACCAGACGATCTCCGGCACAAATTTGAACCTCGGCGACGACGATGTAGGTACGGTCAGCGCTCCGTTTCCAGTGCAATTCGGAGGCGGGGCGTTCACGAGACTTTTCGTGAGCAGCAATGGAACCATCAGTTTCACGAACGCCTTCGACGAATACTTCAACTGGTATCTGCCACTGAACCTGTTGGCCCTCGACATCCCGAATCCGCCGCCCCCCACAAATGACCTTCCGGTCGTTACTTTGGTCGCGCCAATGTGGCAGGATCTCTATCCGATAAAAGGCACAAGCCAGAATGTATTCTGGGAGGTAACCGGGACCGCGCCGAACCGCCAACTGGTGATCGAATGGCGCAACGTGCGCAGTTTCGAGTGCTTGACCGACAGCAATGCGAATGTGACGTTTCAGGTCGTCTTCCCCGAAAACAGCAGCAGCTTTACGTTCAACTATCTGAACGCGGCTTTTGGCGGTGCGTGCACAGACCAGGACTTTGGCGGCGCGGCTACCGTCGGCATGGAAACTACGCAGGATGTGGGCGCGGAATGGAGTATCGACCAACAAGCCATTGGAAGCGGCATGTCATTGCTATGGACGATTCCACCCGCCAATCCGACTCCCAATCCGGCCCCGGCTAGCCACAGCAATCACCCCGGCCAGTGTGGTATCAGGAAGCGGGAACACGATGCTCACCGTTACCGGCACAGGCTTCGTGCCGAGTGCGCAAGCCGTTCTCTACCCGATTAGCAACCTGGTCACGACGTACGTCAGCAGCACGCAGCTGCAGGTTCTGTTCCCGGCGGCAGACCTTGTGGTGCCCACGTTTGGAACTCCGCTTCAGATTAACGTGACGAATCCAGCCCCCGGTGGTGGGACATCTCAGGCGGTATACCTCAACGTAACCGCCGCACAGAATCCGGTCATATCCTCAATATCTCAGCAAAGTGCTCCGGCCGGGAGCTTCGGATTCATTTTGACGATTAACGGTTCCGGGTTTTTTCAGTCATATTCCAATGTCTTTTGGAATGGCAGCGCCGGCCAGACCACCTACGTGGGTCCGAACCAACTCATGCTCGCAGTGACGGGAACGATGCTCCAAACCGCGGGAACCGTGAACATACAGGTTCAAGATTTCACGAACTCGTTCTCGAACATTGTTCCTTTCACGATCACTCCAGCGTCCCTGCCAGCGCCCCTCGCCGCGCCGTCTCCAGCACCACCTCCTGATTCGACCGGCGGTTCGGCAATACAAGAAGTCGCGAAGCCTCAAATCATTTTCCCGGAGCATTTTGAGGGCTGGAAATATTCCGCGCAACGCGGTGCAGGCTACATTTCACATTTCCTCAGGCCAAGAGCCGGCTTGGCTCCTCCGCCGCCCGCGCCACGACCTTCCGGGGCGGCTCAAACCTCGACGAGCCAGACTCCCGCTTCCTTGCCACCGCTTGCGGGGTTCAATTTTCGGCCTACGCTCCCTGCCGATCTAGGTCCGGCCGCCGTGGTTGCGGGTGACTTCAACGGTGACGGTCACCTCGATTGGGCGGTGGCCAATGGCGGGAGCAATAACATTTGGATCTATCTCGGTAAGGGTGACGGAACCGCCAAACTGCCCACGATTATTCCTCTCACCGGGTCGGCTCCAGTTTCCCTGGTAGCGGCGGACATGAACCATGACGGCAAGCTGGACCTCATCGTTGCGGAAGCGGACACAGGTGCAGTGGGAGTGCTTCTTGGCAAAGGCGATGGAACATTTGGCCCAGAGCTTGAGTTTTTCGTTCCCGGCGCCGCCGGCGGCCTGGCTGTCGCTGATTTTGATGGTGACGGAAATTTGGATGTTGTCGTCGGGATCTTCGGCGATTTTGAAACGGGTTCTCTGGCATTTCTTCCTGGAGACGGCACAGGCAAGCTAGGCCAACCGCTCACGCATTTTGGGAGAACAAACGGGGCGTACCTGACGCTTGCCCTGGCGGTCGCAGATCTGAATGGTGACGGGCTGCCCGATCTCGTCGCCGTGGACTATAGCGTTAGTCCGCTGATCGGTCTTCAGCTACAACAACAGGGCCCGGGCAACGGGGTGCGCGTTTATCTCAATCAAGGACATGGCAGTTTCAAATACTTTCAGCAATTCTTCTTCGACGCCACCGCCGACCAGATTGCGGGCCTTGGGCGGGCAGCAAGCGCTGTGGCGCTCGCCGATGTGAACAAGGACGGGTGCATGGATGCCGTGGTTCTCGATACGCTGGGCGTTGCCAGTTTCTTTGCCGGCCGCTGCGATGGCACGTTTGACACCGCCAATTCCAAAATCTTCGGGACGGGAATTATCGCGGGAGCCGCCGCGTTGACGGACGTCAACGGCGACGGCAAACTCGACTTGGTAAGTTCGGCAATCCCCTTCCAAGTGGATCCCGTGGCTCAAACCTCGATGGGCAATTCGCTGAGCGTTCAATTGGGCGATGGGACGGGCAATTTTGGCTCACCCGTGCTGTTTCGCGGAGAACCGGGAATGAGCTCGCTGGCTGTGGCTGACCTTACTGGCGACGGTCACCCCGATATCATCACGGCAAATCAGGACAGCGACACGGTGAGCGTTTATCTGAACAACGGTGCAGGCGGGTTCGGCGGACCTATGGGTGGCTACGTAGGTTATCTCGCCGGCGGACAAATGCATGCCATTGTGAACGCCCCAAACACGAACTTTGCTTACGTCGATGTAAATGGAGACGGCCACAAAGACCTGATCACGATGGAGACGGGACAGCAATTCCCGCTGCCCACCGAGCTCACCGTGATGCTTGGGAACAGCTCGGGAGGTTTTGGAGCGCCAATCCGCACGCCGATTTTCGACAATCAGGCCGATATTTTTGACTTCGCATTCGGGGACTTTCGCAACAAGGGCAAGCCCGACCTCGTCATTATTGGCGAGTCGATCGTCGGAAATCCGAGTGCGGTGATTACGTATGCCACGAACAATGGCGACGGAACGTTTCAACGGCTGAGCACCAATCCCTTGCCCGATCTGTTTCCTATCCAAATTGTTGAGGGAGATTTCAACGGAGACGGGCATTTGGACATCATCCTCGTCAGCACTGCGAACAGTCCCGGGGGCACGGTGGCCGCTTCCCTGGTTCCGCTCCTTGGAAACGGTGATGGAACTTTCCGGCAAGGTACCCAGATTTTCTTCAATTCCAACGCCGTCAGCGCCGCTTTTGTGGGCGATTTCAACCATGACGGCAAGGTCGACCTTCTGGTAGCGGGCGATCAACTGGTTTCGACCGAGCAGAATGCGCTCTACGAGCTTCTCGGGAAGGGCGACGGGACGTTTCAGCCGGCTCACGTCCTATTCTCTCATCCGGGCGTAAGCAGCTACTTTGCGTTGGCCGACTTGAACAAAGACAATCTCCCCGACATCGTCGAGGAACAGGTCGAAAACCAAGTCGTGGACAATGCCATCTCCCGAAGTTTTCAGGTGTATTTGTGCCAGCCTGACGGCAGTTTCAAGGTAGGCGCGTCTTACGGCCCATATCGCAACGCGTTCGCGCAGGCCCTTATTTTTGGCGCGCCCGACAAACCAGTGCGACCGGTGGGAACGACGCTCGCCGATTTTAACGGCGACGGCAACATCGATATCGTCGCGTACATTGTGAGCTTCGGCGAATCCGTGAATCCGGGATTTATCACGGGTGGAGCTCCCGGTACGTCTTTGCAATTGCTGGCAGGCAACGGCGACGGCACTTTCACACCGTCAAATATCGCGCTGAGTCTGGGGCAAGGCGCGGCTCCGCAACTCTCCGCCGATGTGAACGGTGACAACCGGGCCGATATGGTGATGTTAGACGCATACAGTTCGTCGTACGACATTCTGACGGAGAAGCCCGGCGACACGTTTTCTGCGGCACTTGTTTCTGATCCGATCGTCGGCACACACGGAAAGCTTCGCATCATTCTTGCTAATCCGTCTTCGACGGGGACATCATTTCAGGTATCTGCCAGCGACCCGGCAATCACGATTCCCGCGAGCGTCACCATTCCCCCGGGATCCGTGAGCCAGGACGTGGATTTCCAGATCGGCACCACATTTAATTTAAGCCATGTCTTTTCTGTCAGCGCGCAGTCGGGCCAGGAGTTGCACATCGCCTATGGCACGCAGGCATTGAGTGGGTCGGCGGTCGGCTTCGCCGCAACCACCCTGAACGCACCCCTAAATCCTCCTGTAATTGCGCCCTCGCAGTCCTTCGCCTACGCACTCCTGATCTTTAGCGAAGGCGGGTACGCAACCGAGATTCAACCCTCCTGCGCGGGTTTGCCCGCCGGAGCCTCGTGCCAGTTCGATGCCGATCCTATTGATTTGCCACCGGGGCAAACTCTGCTCAAATCCGTCACGATCAACACTCAATCCAATACGCCTCTTGGAATTTATCCGATGAACGTCGTGCTGACGGATGGGCCGCTGAGCCTGCAGCTTCCAACGCCGTTCAACGTCGGTGACTTCACGATGGGCATCGCGCCTCCGGCGCAGACACTCGGCACGTCTGACTTCACCTCGTTCACGCTGACGTTCCTGGGTCTCGATGGCTACTCCTCTCCGATTCAACTTTCGTGTAGCGGCCTTCCGGCCGGGATAATTTGTCCCGTCACGAACGGCTTGCAGATTCCGACCCCGCAGGGCGCTCCGTTGAATTTTCAGCTTCACACCCAGGACACGACCCCGGGCACGTACAATTTTACGATTACAGGCGTGAGCGGACCGCTGTCTCACAGCGCGTCGGCGCAGCTGACAGTTTCCGGCGGAAGTTTTTCTGGATCGTTCTCTCCGAAAGTCGCGACGATTCCTGTCGGAACTTCGCAATCGTTCAACGTCACCGTGAATCCGATCTCCGGATTCAACGGTTCCGTGAATTTGTCGTGCGCCAACCCGCCCTCGAGTATCACCTGCCGATTTAGTCCGACAACGGTTCCGGTCACGCCGAGTGGCAGCGCGACGGCGGTGCTCGCCATCACGGTCGATTCAAAGCCTGCGGCCAGAAGCCCGCTCCACTCGCTGGCTCTGCCTCTTGCTCATCGGCCCTCGAGCATGACCGTGGCTCAAACCGCGATCGTGCTCCTCGCCGTGGGATTCATTCTCGGTTTTCAATGGAATAACTGGCGGAAGCCTCGGCGCGCCGTTCTGGCTTCGGTGTCGACGGCCTTTTTTGCTTTCGCATTGATCGGCGCACTCTCTTCCTGCGGAGGCGGTGGAGGAGGTTCGTCTGGTGGCGGTGGAGGAGGCGGGGGTGGGGGAGGAGGCGGTGGCGGAGGAGGATCGGCAACAGTTCAAGTGGCGATTCAGGGGTCTGCCGGGGGAACAACCGTCAATTTCGGTACTCTCACGATTACGGTTCCCTGAGATTCAACAGGATAGTTCCTCGCGGTCATCATTGCCACATTGCATTGCCGCGGGCAGCTGCACCCGTCGCCGTCATTTGTATTGCAGCGAGTCTCGCGGCGCAGATTTCGGGCGCGCGCTCCTGAACGTCGACTCACTTTCTGGGATGTAGCAAATCTTGCATTCGCGCATTTGTGATTTCAAGACCACTTATCTGTAAAAGAGTGTGAACCGAAGAGTCAGAAGGCTTTTCGGGTGGTGAAGAACGTCTTGAAATGTGACGATTGGCGGATTGATGGAGAACAAAGCCGACAATTCCAGATTGATCGCACCAACAGGATCCATCCGCACCGATCGAAGCCGCAAAATTGCGCCACCCAATCCTAAAGAGCGGTTGAGACTTTTGTTCCGGCGGCCGCAAACACGGCCGACATTTCCGCGCGGGCGTGAGGAAGGAAACTACTGATGACCAGAGGATCGAACTGGGTTCCGGTGGCTTTCAAAAGCCTGCGCTCGGCTTCTTCAAACGGCATTCCTTCGCGATAAGGGCGAGAGGAAACCATGGCGTCGAATGCGTCGATGACGGAGACGATGCGCGAGCCGATCGGGATTTCTTCACCCTTCAGACCGCCGGGGTAACCCGAGCCGTCGAAACTTTCGTGGTGGTGAAGAATGATCAGGCTGGTTCGTTCCATCCCCGGAATCTGGCGCAGCACGGCCCATCCGTATTCGGGATGTTTCTTCATGAGCGCGTATTCTTCGGTGGTCAATCGAGCGGGCTTGTTGAGGACGGCGTCGGGGATCCCGACTTTTCCGATGTCGTGGAGAAGCGCGGCGACTTCGATGTCCCTCAATGCCACTTCGTCGAGACCAAGCTCTCCTGCAACGTGAAGCGCCCATTCGGCGAGGCGGGTGCTGTGGACGCCTGTGTTCAGATCCTTCAGATCCAAGAGCTGATTGAACGCGCAGACGACCGAGGAATTGAGCGCGGAGAGTTGTTCTTCGATCGATTTGATTTTAAGAGCGTCGTGACGCCGGGACGGATTATCGACCTCCGTTCTCAGCCGCAACCGTATCGATTCCTGAAGCGAGGGTGAATTGGCGATCGGCATTAAGAGGCCAGCAGCTCCTAGTGAAGCAATCCCTGGACGGGGTTCAGGGCGCCGAGCGCGCCGTAGACGTCGAGGCGTCCATTGCCCATGTTCGCACCAACCCACTTCCCACGAGCGAGCGCCCATCCAGCGACCGTTGGATTGTCCTTTGGCTGCATATCGAGAATCAGGGATGCGGTCCCGGCGACGAATGGCGAGCTGAACGAGGTTCCCCAGCCGGCCGCGTAGGTTCCAAAGGGATAAGTGGTGACGATACCTTCGCCGGGCGCGGCGACGAAAACGACCTGGTTTCCGTAATTCGAGAAGCTAGAGCGCTGGTCCTGATTGCTGGTGGAGGCAACGCCCATCACACCGCTCAATGCCGCGGGGTATACGAGTTCCTGCTTTCCGTCGTTCCCTGACGAAGCGACGAGAATCACGTTCTTGCCGGCCGCGTAATTGATGGCATTCACGAGTTCAGTCGAACTGGACGACAAATCAAAGCTCATGTTGATGACGCTGGCGTTGTTCTGCACGGCAAAATAAATTGCGTTCAGAATGTCCGAGAGATTACCGGTCCCGTCGGGATGAAACGCCTTAAGCGGAAGAATTCTCGCGGTGGGAGCAGCAAGATGAATGACGCCAGCTACCATCGTGCCGTGGCCGAATGCGGCATAGCCATTTCCGTCGACCATGGCGGCCGTGTGCTGGTCCACCATCGCGGCCGTGTGTTGATTCACGTAAGCAGCAGCGCAGGTGTTGCAGGCGGGAGGCGACGACAATGAGATGTCGTTCATTTCCGAGCCGCCCGGTTGGTTGCGGGTAAAATCATAGCCCTGTAGCAGGATGCCTTTCAGCACGGGATGATTCGGATCCACTCCGGTGTCGATATCCGCAACGATACCTGCGCCACTCACGTTGAACGCATTCTGTGCATTCGAGAGCCGGATAATTTGAGCGGCCGGCTGATTGACGTACCCATCCCACGCAGAGCTACCGTAGTAATTTACGGGCGTGTTGTCCCACAAACCTGCCGGAGGAGCCGTTGCCAAAGCCTGATTGGTAGGACTTGTCGGGATCTGCAGTGTCTGATCCGGTTCCGCGTCCAGGATTCCAGTTACAAGGCGCAGCACTCCTGCCAGGAGATTGGGCAATAGTCCTTTGTACGTAGGGCGAACGAGGAACAGCTTGATTTTGGCCGCCGTCGAGGTTGCTCACGACTGTGCAGCCCCTCTGCTGGCAGGTGTTCTTGAGTCCGGCAGCACCGAGCGTGGTACGGACGATGACGCCTTGCTGCTGGTTGTTTGCGAGGCTCGAAAGCGTTTGGCCGAGATTCGAGAGAAGCCCGCCAAGACCACCCTGCGCCGCGGCGGGTTGTCCCCACAGCGCGACGGAAAGAAACAGGAGAATCCAGATTCGACGCCTCATGGTAGCAACTACTCCTTTTGCGTTGCGGTCGAGCCACTGATTCGGGACCGATTCGGTGAGGTTCTAGTCTTGCCAAACCGGGTGAATCGCTCAATGGTACAAGTGGCCAATCTCGACAGGTTTCGCATCAAACCTTCTTCCTAGTACTCTTTAGCGCTCCCAATATATTTTTAACTTTTTTAGAATCAGTAGATTGCGCAGCGGTTTCGTTTGGACGGCCGATTGGATCGATGAGAAAGATCGAAACCTCTCTGCCGAGTGGTAGCTTCACGCGCAGCTCTAGCCCGGCGCTCGGATCGCAACCCAGCTGGAACTCCCCGAATCGATTTGTTTTCGTCTCGGCAACCAGCTTCCCGGCTCTTAGCAGCGCAACAGTCGCGGCGGCAGGTCCTTTGCCTGGATCAGCAGCGTCCAAAAGCTGTCCGATAAGCGCGACGCTCTCGGTGTCAATTTGCGGTTCGAGGCGTAGGTCGATTCGGAGGTTTTCGGCTCCAAACAGTAGCTGCCGGGAGCTGGCCGTAGAGGAGCGGACACCTACCGGCAGCGGCTCGAGAGAGCTATCGAAGATCAGTTCCGCGAGAAAGCCGCGTGATCGCTTGGGGTGGCGATCCGTTCGGAGTGCAAAGCTGCCTTTCGCGAAGCGAACCACGCTGTCATCCGGCTCGATCGCCAGTTGGCGATGGGCAGCGTCGCGCACGCGCTGCCACGTGGTGGCCTCGTGCTGGCATCGTTTACAACCGCTTTCGAGGTGCGTTTGCATTGCTGCTTTCAGATCCTTTGCTACTTTTCCTCTCACAAAATCCACCCATTCCGGTGCCGTGAAGTGCTTCATCCCGTTCTCTCCCCCCGATCTTGGCCTGACGCCTGGAGCAATCGCTGAGCGGCCCCAATCGCCATCTGAACAAAAGGGTATCGAGGAGGAGAAAAAATATAGGAAGGGCTGCTCTTTCTTAGGATTTTATATCTTTCTATTTATCAATAACTTGCGATTGGATAAACGGATTTCAGGAAAGACTTCCGAATCCCAAGCCCATTGAGACTTATAGGCTCTTACCGACGAGCGCGAACGGGGCCCAAAAGTAAGGATGTGGGTAGCTTTCGCGCAGTGCTCGAACAGAGGCTTGAAAAGCAGTCGCCCGACTCTCGGCGCCTCCGAGACGATCATAAAAAGACGCCATAAATTCCGAAGTGCTCTTGTCGTGAACGTCCCACAGCGTTAGAAGTAGAGACTGCGCCCCCGCGTAAAGCAGCCCACGGACGAGACCGAGCAGTTCATCTCCTGCTGCGACTACATTCAGGCCTGTGGCGCATCCACTGAGCGTGACGAGTTCTGCATCGAGCTTCAAATGATACAGATCATAGAGGTTTAAGTACGAAGCACCGAGTCGAATTCCCGAAAACATCGGATTGTCTTGACGGAACGTGCCGTGAGTGGCGATATGAATTATTCGGCTTTGGGGACCGATAGTGCGCAAGGCCTGATCGCCCGCCTCCGGGCCCATGACAAGCTGCGATCCTTGCAGAGAGCCGGCAACAGCGCTGATTTCAGATTCGATAAATGGCGCGCGCGAATCCGGCACTCCGAGGATGAGAGGCGGACCAGCCGCGTGCGATTCTTTGCGATGACAAAGAGCGTAGATGCTCGCACTGGGTGCGTACGAGATAGAGAATTCGTCGATTAGGTATTTGTCCCGGTCGAGGAGTGCGTGAAAAGGAAGATAGTGAAGCACGCCGTGGGGCACGATCGTCAGATGGGTTGCGTTCAGACGATTGCGGAATGGAGCGATGAGTTCCTCAAATAGCTCCTGAAGATGAGAACGGGCGGATTCCAGGAGAGTGGCCTCAAACAGATGCGTGTAGTCGGAGCCGAGGCGAAACTTGGAAATCTGGAAACGCAACATGCGGACGAGATTTGCGACGCGCGACACGGGAGTAAGGGGGATCACTTCGACCGTGGTTCCCGTCACAATCGCTGCAACGAACTGATCTTTTACAGCGAAGTACTCGACGAGGGCGGCATGCGACGGCAGGCATGCAGCAATGGATTCAAGTGAGCTCGTCGGAGAGTATTCACCCGAGTAAATCTGCGCTTCGGAAGCAGGAATTTCCCTCAGGACACCGAGTAGCTCGTTTTCGCGAACCAGCGCCTCCTTTTCGAGTTTGTGGACGCGTGCAGGAGTGGAATCCTCGGAACGGAGCTGCTCGATTTCAATTCGGCGGTAATACCAATTCAAATCCTCGCGCATTTCGCGGATTCGCCGCACGAGATCGCTCTGACCTTCCTCCACTTCCGCGACCGGCGGACGGTATTGTGTGAGGAGCTCCACGAGGCTGCGCGACTTCGCAAGCTCCATGTAACCGAATGACTCCTGTGCCGCGTCTCTCTTTTCCGGATCGTTGAGACACGAATCGACGAGGTTTTCGTACACTTCGAGGCGGTTCTTCATAAACGCGATTTTCAATTCTTCGCTGCGAAGGCTGCTGCGAAGCGTTTCCAGCTCGGCGCGCGCTTTTTGCCACGAAACATAAGCCGCGCGTCTTTCACCGCGTGCGTGGCAAATCTGTCCCATCAGAAAGTGCGCCTGGTGGGAAAGAATAGGGGCATCGAGTTTCGCGAGTCGATCGAGCGCCCGTTCGCATTCCCGGTGCGCCGCCGCAGGTTCGCCGATCTGCAGTGAGAGGCGCGCGAAAAGAAGCCTGCAAAGAACACTCTTGCTCGAAAGGACTGAAGTCTCGAAAAATTCGGCCGCACGCCTGCAGAGGCGGCGGGCTTCAAACAGGCGTCCTTCTTCGCAAAGCACGATGGCTTGGTAGAGATCGATGAGCGACGGCCACACAAGATTCTTTTCGCGAACGAACTTTTCGCGCGCCTGCGAAAACAGTTCCAGCGCATGCACACCCTTGCCAAGTTGACTCAATGCCATGGCTTCGTTGGCTATGCATTTCGCTTCCTCGTAGCCCATACCCAGCTTTTGAAAACGCTGGCAACCTTCGTGCGCCGTGTCTCTCGCGTCGGTGCTGAGGTTCAGTTCGAGATAAATTTCAGAAAGGTCCAGGAAGCAAAGAGCCAGGACGTGCGCGTCGCCGTTCTTCTCGCATTCCTCGCGAGTAGCGCGAAGCATCTTGATAGCGCGGCTGTATTCGCCGCGGAGATAATAGAGATACGCGATGTTGTAGTCGCTCTGAGTGACGAGCAGCGTCATCCCATACTGAACGAACATTTCCCGCGCGCGTTGATAGGTGGAGAGCGCTCGTGGAAAGTCATTCAGCGTGATGAGACAGACGGCCATGTTGTAGAGCGCCACCGCAAGGCCCTCGGAATCGCGGTGAGGCAACAACATTTCGTAAGCGCGTTCGTAGCAGGCCAGACCTTCCTCGAAACGATCCTGCCGGTGATAAATGTTTCCGACATTTATCTCGACATGCCCAAGCCGCCGGGTATCTCCAATTTTTGTGAAAAGCTTGCGAGCGCCGTCGGCAGCTTCAAGCGCCCGGTCGTAACGTCCAAGCAGGCAGGAGGGCTGGATTGAGGAATTCAACGTGCGAGCCTGTTCCTCCAAATTGCCGAGCTCGCGGAACATCGTAAGAGCCTGCTCGTGGTATTCGAGTGCAGCCTCATTCTCTCCGACGTTGTAAAGCGCATTTGCCTTGGCGCGGAAGCCGCCGGCCAGCACGTCTCTCTTACGGACGCGACGCGCGCCGATCACTGCCGCTTCGGCCAGATATAGCGCCTCATGGATATCAATTCGCAATCGTTTTCGTGATTCATCGATGAGTTGCTGGACGATGGCCGAGCGGAATTTCAATTTTCGACGCGAAATATATTTCGAGCGGGTCGCGTCGTCCTTCAACGCAGCCAGTTCGTTGATGACATTTTCCGAAAGACGTCCATTCTTCTTGGGAGTCACTGAAAGCCTGCCTCGGCAAGCTGTTTGCGCAATTGTTCGAGGCACCGCTGCCGAATGAACCCGATCGAGCCCTCGGCAATCCCCAGACTGGCAGCTACGTCTTTGTAAGGGCGGGCAGGTTCTTCGAAGAAAAGCATCTCGACAAGCTGTCGACATCTTGGCGCCAGCGTCAAGAGCGCCTCGCGCAGCGTTTGCTCCTCTTCCGCTTCGCGAAGAATTCCTTCAATCTGCGGCGAGACAGCCTGTTCCGGCAGTTCCTCTGCTTCCTCCGGAGCGGCATTGCGTTGCTGTTGTCGCTTGCGATGGAAACATTTGTGCGAAGCGACTTGCATCAGCCACTTCGGCAAAGCTTTCGGTTTTCTTAGCTTCGGCAATTCCGAAAGCAGCTCGAGGCAGACACTTTGAAAGACGTCGTTCGCCTCGTCGGAAGAGAAGCCGTACTTGACGGGAATCGAAAAGATGAGCTTCTTGTATTTATCGATCAGCGTCGACCAGGCCTCTTCATCGCCGTTCAGACATTCCCGCACGAGGCGCGCATCCGTCCACCCCAGGCGTCCGGCGTCGGGTGTCGCATCGCTCGTCGCAATTCGCTCTCCTCCGTCAACAGTTTTAGCGGGCATAAAGCTCTTCTACGTTCCACAGCGCGTATGGATCGAGAATCGCAGGACGGAAATTTCCGATCCGGTTCCGCGCGCCCACAAGAATGTTCGGACTCACGAGACAAATTATTGGAAGATCCTCCGCCACTATTTCCTGGACGCGGTCGTACAATTGCTTGCGCTTTGAATAGTCGAGCGTCGTAAGCTGCTGCTCCATCAAGCGATCCATTTCGGATTCCCATGGCGTAGCGGGTTTGCCTCCGAGGTTCCATAGGTGCGTTTCTCCGCTAGACACCCAGACGTTCATTTCCGCCGTGGGATCTGCGTCACCACTCGCAAGCGTCATAATCGCTGCTTCGTAGTCGTAGGTATTCAGCAGCCGATCGACCATCGCCCGGAATTCGAGTGAAACAATCTGTACTCTCATTCCTAGCTGGCTGAGATCGTCCTGGATGATCGTCGCCATCTTGGTGCGCTGTGAATTAGACGCACTCGTGAGAATCGAAAACTCCACTGCAGTGCCGTGCGGATCGACCAGAGTTCCGTCAGGCGCCCACGAAAAGCCTGCCGACCGCAAGCGTTCCCGCGCACGAACGAGCGATCGAGCCGGATGTGGAAGTTCGGCGTCGATCCACAGCTTGTTTCCAGGAGTCACCTGGCCCCAAATCGGAGTGGCCCGGGCGTTATAGACCAGGCGCACGATTCCCGCGCGGTCGATGGCGTCCGAGATGGCCTGCCGGAAGCGCGCGTCGCGAAACCACAGCTGTTTCTTGGCGATTTCCGGAAGCGCCTTGGACCCGAGCTCGTTCATATTGAAAAATAGAAAATTGTATTCGAGGCCTGCTCCCAAATCATCGACATGGTAGCCTTCCGCGGTCTGCTGTTTCTGTAACACGGTGAAATTCTCGGCGCTGAAGCGGCTGAGAATGTCGGTGTCCCCGCCTTCAAAACGGACTACCTGAGCGTCCTCGCTTGGCACGAACAAGAAAGTGATCTGATTGAAATACGGCAAACGCACCCCTGCGCGATCCTGCTTCCAGTAGTACGGATTCCTTTCCAAAACGATGCGCTCGCCAGGCACATATTGCTTCAAACGGAACGGGCCGAGCCCGGCGAACTGATTCGGAGGAGTGGAAAGATTCCAGACGTGGAAAAACTCACCCGTTTGGTAAGTCTTCTCGAGAAGGTGGCGCGGGAGTATCGCGATACCGTCAAAAATCCGTTCGGCCGCCGCGTAAGGTTGCGTAAGCGAAAATTGAACGGTCCACGCATCAAGTTTCTTCACTTCGATCGGCTTTCCGCCCACAACGAGCAGATCGCGCTGAGGCGAATGCGTTTTCTCGTCGAGGTACACCTGAAAAGTGAAAACTACGTCGTTCGCAGTGAAGTCTTCGCCATCGGAGAAGCGCAAGCCCTGCCGGAGATGCAGGACATATACTTTGCCATCGCGGGAGACGGTCCACGATTTCGCGAGTGCTGGCCCGGTCTTCAGTGTGTCCCGGTTAATATGTATCAGGTCCCCCGATAGACACCGGATCACGTCCCGTGAAGGGTCGTCCACGGCGAGCACGGGATTCAGAGTCTTGGGTTCCGAACGGAGCGCAACAACGAGCTGGCCTCCTGGACGACCGGGCGCGTTGTCCGCGGTCATCAGCTCTTCTCGCGTCCCACTCGTCGAGCCCGCCACCGCAGGGCTTACGCACAGGGCCGCGGCGGCGCATGCGAGGGCGAGAGAGTGCCCACGATGGATTTTCCCCATGTAGAAAGTCTTAACAGAGTATCTTCGGTTTTTACAGAGAGACGGGTTTCCAGTGTTCCTGCAGCGCATCGGCGGCGAGGTAGTAGGCAAGGAAAAGCGGGATGAGAAGAGCGGCGGGCAGGAACATCCACCAATACGAGGATAAGACGTAATATTGCTGCAACGCCGAGAGCAAGCTTCCCCAGCTTGGCATCGGCTCAGAGACTCCGAGGCCCAGGAATGTGAGCGTCACCTCGGCCAAAACATATTGCGGGATCAGCAATGTCAGCTGGGTGAGTGCGACGCCGGATGCTTGCGGCATTACATGGCGGCGGATGAGATAACCGTTCGAAGCGCCGAATCCGCGCGCTGCCACCACAAAGTTGCGCTCTTTTGCGCTGAGCACGATCCCGCGAACCAGCCGGGCCGGCCGCGCCCATCCGATCAGGCCCATCACGGAGACGAGCAGGAGAAAGACCTGCCATTGCGTAATGTGCAAGGGCATCGCAGCGCGCACTGCAAACAAAAGGTATAGCCACGGCAGCGCCAGAAAAAGTTCGCCACATCGCATGAGGGCTTCATCGATCCACCCGCCGTAGAATCCAGCGAGGGCGCCCACAAGAATGCCAAGTGAAACCGACAGCGCCGCTGCAATGATCCCGGCAAGCAGCGAAACTTGGCCGCCATAAAGAAATCGCGAGAATTGATCGCGCCCGAATCCGTCGGTGCCGAGAAGGAAAATCCGTCCGGGCTCGGCCACTCCAAATAGGTGCATGCGCGAGTGAGCGAGGCCTGCCAACTTGTAGGACGAGGCCTCAACGAAAAAGTGAAGCGGATAGGATTGGGTGGAATCCACCTGCAGCGCCCCAGAGCCGGAACCGTCATCCCGCCAGGCATACACAAACGGCCGCAGGTGAGCTTTTCCCTGCGCATCTACGAAATGCAATCGTGATGGCGGCATGTACGGCATCTCGCGATTTTGGGTGGCATATCCATACGGAGCAAAAAATCCCGCGAACAACACTGCGACATGAAATCCTGCCAGCAGAACCGCGCACGCCACGAGTTTTCTATGCTTTGTCAGCATGTCAGTCCATCTATTCAACGCGAATTCGCGGGTCCGCCGCGAATAGCAGCACATCCGCCAAGAGATTTCCCGCAATCAGGAACACGGCCGACATCATCACGGTCCCGATCACGACGTAAACATCCTTGTTCAACGTTGCTTCCACCAGCAGTGGGCCCAGACCCGGCCAACTCAAAATCATTTCTACCAGGAGCGACGAGCTCAGCATTGTCGCCACAGAAAAACCCGCCAGCGAAATCAAAGGATTCGCCGCCACCGGGAGCGCGAATCGGAAGAGCAGCCGCGGGCGCGGAATCCCGTGACTGCGAGCCGCTCGAACAAACGGCGAATCGAGCACTTCAATCATCGCAGAGCGCACATGCCGGATCAGTGCGGGCAAGCACGCGAGTGCAAGCCCCAGCGACGGCAAAAATAGATGCCAGGCAAGATCCTTGACCCTTTGAAAGCCGCCTGAATTCTCGGTGCCCACCGAGTACATTCCACCGGAAGGAAACCAGCCGCTGCGGACTGCAAAAAGTAGAATGCCCAGAAACAGCAATAGCTCAGGAATTGTAAGCAGAGTCGACGTAGCCAGCTCGGAGCTCCGCCGGCGGAGCTGTCTTCGATTCGTCGCGCTCCAGACGCCGAACGGGATGGCGAGGAACCACGCCAGCAAAGTCGATGTGGCCGTCAACAGCAGCGTATTTCGCGCTCTTGGAAGCAGGAGCGACCCAACCGGAGTGTTGTAGGCCAGTGATATTCCAAACTCACCGCGAACTGCGGAGCGAAGCCACAGTCCGTAGCGCACCGCAAAGCTGCGATCCATTCCGAACTCGGCGCGCAACCCCTCCACGGTTTGCGCCGAGACTCGAGGGTTCATCCGCATCTGATCGAAGAAATCGCCGGGCGCCAGTTGCACGAGCGCAAAGGAAAACAGCGAGATCGCGGCCAGCAGCAGCACCGCGTGGATGAGTCGCCGGATCAGGAATCTTGCATTCATGTTCTATGCGGACCGGTCCAGCAGGATCGTTTCCATCGGTTGCATCGCGCGCAGCAATTGCCGGGTGTACGAATGTTCCGGATGCGCAAATAATTCGTTCACGTCCTTGTGCTCGACGATTCGCCCCGAACACATCACCGCCACGCGATCCGCAATCCGCGCAACCAATTCCAGATCGTGAGATACATGCACGTAGGTGAGCGATTGCCCTGCCTGAAGATCGTCCAGAAGCTGCAGGATATTTTCCCGATTCGCGAGATCGAGACATGAAAGCGCTTCATCGAGCACCAGAATCTTCGGCTCAAGCGCGAGGGCTCTAGCAATCGCAATGCGCTGCCGCTGCCCCCCGCTGAATTCCAGGGGACGCTTCGAGTGTGCGTCGGGTGACAAGCCTACCAAACACATGAGTTCAAGGGCCCGCTGGCGCCGTTGCTCTTTTGTTCCGATGCGCTGAATCGACAAAGGCTCGGAAATAATCTCGGCGGCACTCAATCGGGGATTGAGCGCTGCGGTAGGATCCTGAAATATGAGCTGAATCTGCCGTCGTATCGGGACAAGTTCATCCTGTGTGAGTTCGAGAACCGATCTGCCCTCAAAGTGGATTTCTCCGCGTGACGGCCGCTCGAGAAGCGCTAAACATCGGGCGAGCGTTGATTTTCCCGCTCCAGATTCGCCCACAATTGCGAGTGTCAACCCGTCAGGGATCGCCAGGTTCACGTTCTCAAACGCTTGCACCATGAACTTGGAGCGATCGAAGCGTGGCGTTTGCGCGTATTCCTTGCCAAGATTTCGAACTTCAAGCATGGAAGTGCGCGGAACCGTCATGGCGTCACAATCTCCTCCACCGCCGATTCCCAGTGCTGTTCCGCTTCTTTCCGAAGCCGTGAGGTTAGGCCAAGCATCTCCCCCGTGTAGGCGCCCAACTCTCGACGGCCTATTTGTTCAAAGCGCGTTTCTTGCACGATCCGTCCTTCCTTCATCACGAGGAGGCGATCGGCCAGGCTCGCCTGCACCTGCGGAGAGTGGCTGATCAATAGCACGGAAATGCCGAGTTGCGCTTTTAGCTCCTGGAGTAGCGCTATGAAACCAGCCTGCGTCAGACAATCAAGCGAAGCCGTCGGCTCATCAGCAATAACGATTTCCGGTTCGCACGCGAGTGCTTGCGCCAGCACGACCCTCTGAAGCTGCCCGCCGCTCAGTTGATGCGGGTAGGAAGCGTAAATCCGTTTAACTGGAAGAAGTCCAACCTTGGCGAGCCAGCCCTCAGCCTCTACACGACACCGGTTCCAGTCCCATCTCTTGTGCGCGTGCAAGACCTCCGCGATCTGCTCGCCGACTCGCATCACCGGACAGAGCGAGATTCCAGGTTGCTGCGGCACGAGTGATATTTTCGCGCCGCGCACTTTTTCGAGTGAGAGATCATCAAGTCCAATCAACTCGCTCCCCCGAAAGACTGCCGATCCCGAGACCTCGGCTTGCTCGTCATCGAGGAGTCCGAGCAAAGCCAACGAAAGGGTGGTCTTACCGCAGCCGGATTCCCCCATGAGTCCGACAATCTCAGCTGGACCCAGATCGAATGAAACGCCGTCCACTGCCATGAGCGCCGCCGCACGCGCTGCGGCAAACTTCACTGTCAAGTTTCGAATTTGAAGCAAAGGCGTCATTGCGCTGCACGATTGTTGGAGCGAGGGAGAACAAGCGGGATCAGCACTTGCCTTGGGGGAAGCCATAGGTTCGTCCCCCTCCAAAACCCGCTTCGCCGCCATCTGCCCCGACTTCGCTCTGCCCAACATATCGAGCTCAAATGCTAGTGCGAATAGTCCGCGCGTTTATCTAAACGGGACATCAGTACTAGAGCCAAAGTACTATCCTGGACCGACCGTAATTTGGAGATGCAGAACACGCCATTCGCGAATCGTCCGCCGATTGGAGATCGTGGTGAACACGAGGTAGCCGCTCTCGCACTTGTGATGGCTCGCGGTTACCGTGGAGATCAGGCGGCATTGGGTTCTGAAATTCTGAGTGTTGATCGCAGGGTTGGAATTGGGAACACTAACGACGAAGGTTGAATTTTGCTGATGTGGGCTTGTCGATCCCGCCACTCAGCTTCCTTGAATCGTTTCCGCGACTCAAACAACTGGGAGAGTAACTTGAGTTGCCCGGTCGGTCCTCTGCGGCAGGGAGCACAGCTCCTACGAACTACTGGCGTTTCAATGGGTTGGTTGGTGGGCCCGCTAGGATTCGAACCTAGGACCAACGGATTATGAGTCCGATGCTCTAACCAGCTGAGCTACGGGCCCCACGCTCATGCAACATATTATACCGAAAAGAGTTACTGGGGACCCCTTCTGTGCCTCGCCCACTGAGAAACGATCGAAACGACCGAACTCTGGTGATGTGGCAGCGCCTTCGCTGTCGGGATTGCGTTCGCAAGAATGTATGCCTCCGAAAAAAAGTACTGTTTACCAAGTTGAAGCGCGCCTCCGCTCTGCAGATTGACTCCCTTTGCGTGCCTGTCAAACTTGATTCACGGAACCTCACTCAATCGAATCCAGGAGTCGCACATGAATTTCTTTCGACGCTCCACAGCGATGGTACTTTGCTCTCTGATGGTATCTTTGCCTGCGATGTCGCAGCCACCGGCCGCGAAGGAAGTCGCCGGCCAGATCAATGCTTTGATTCCAGCGGCGACCCGCAACTCCCAAACCGCAAAGGTGAAAGAAGAGTTGGACTGGAACGACTTGCTCAAGACTGAGAACACGGGACGCGTTCGAGCGGGACTGACGGACGGTTCCATCCTGAGCGTCGGCTCGAGCAGCGAACTTCGCATCGTGCAGCACGACAGCAAGTCACAACAAACCGCGCTCGAAATGGATTTCGGGAAAGTCCGCAGCCAGGTGACGAAAGTGACGAAGCCGGGCGGCAAATTCGAAATGAAGACGCCGAATGCTGTGATCGGCGTGATCGGGACGGACTTTTACACCTCGTACGAAGCGAATCGAACGACCGTGATTTGCTACAAGGGTCAGGTGAGAGTAACTCCGGTTGGAGATGCGCACGCGGCCAACAATCCCGGCTCGTCGAATTCAAATGACGTCGTCGTTTCTGCCGGGCAGATGGTCGTGATCACGTCGGAAATGCCGCCCAGCGGTTTTCAGCCATCGAATACTCCTTCGGACGTCTTGGAGGCGAGCTTGAGCGCGACTTCGGTGGTGGTCGAGGCCACGCCGGCCCATCACGGCCATTTGGTGCGAAACCTGGTGATCGCCTCGGGGCTGGCGGTTGGATTAGGGTTGGGCTTGTACTACGGAACGCGTGACAACGGTGGTACAAGAGGCTGCAAGCCCGGGAGCCCGAACTGCGGATAGAGACTCCGGCTTCCAATTTACCTTCAGACAAGTGCGGTGAATCGCTCCACGCGAGCGGTTCACCGCCTCGTGCATCATGACCTCGTTACAACGTTCACAATCTCGCCGTTCGGAGCGGTTCGCAAAGTTTGCGCTTCGTCACATTGATCTTGGGCTCGCCATCCTCATCACACTGACGGGGTTGACTCTCTTCGCGTTCTCCGGACTCCAGGGAAATTCTCACGCGGGGCTCGCGTTCCTTCAAAACGTAGAAGAGAGCTCGCTCGATCTGCGATTCGGAATGCGCGGCCAGCGATCCCATGACGATCGCATCGTCATCGTCGGCATCGACGAGAAAACTCTTCAACACATTGGCTCGTTTCCGCTTCCGCGAAGCAATTATGCGCTCCTGGTAAACCAGTTGCGCGCCGGCGGGGCGCGCGTGATCGCATTTGACGTTACGTTTCCCGATCCCGAGAGCAACTCCGCGCAACAGGCGCTCGAAAAACTAAAAAAGGATGTTGGATCATCCGTGAGCCCGGCGCTCTTGCAACAAATAAACGAAATTGAAGCAGCCAGCGATCAGGACGCGACGTTTGCGAAAGCACTGAAGAATGCAGGGAACGTCTTGCTGGCTCATATCTTTCTCGATTCGCAACCCAACCCGAAGCTGGCTGAGGAATATTTCAATATCGTCTGGGCCCACGCGTTTCCGCAGGTACTGAAAGTGAATCACAAGGGCGCGCACGATTTTGATTTGAGCCGTTCGTGGCTCGAAAACGGTGGAACGGTAATGAAGGGAGCGGAAGCGAACATCACGAAACTCGCGGAATCAGCCGCGTCATTCGGATTCATCAATATCAAACCGGATCCAGACGGCACGCTTCGTCACGCGCTCCTGATGATGCGCTACGAGGACCAGGATTTTTTTCCTTCGCTCGATTTACAAGTCGTGCGTGAGTACGAAAAGATTCCCGACCAGGATATCGCAGCCTATATTGCGCCGAATGGACTCGAGCGTATTCAGTTAGGTCGCCACACTCTGTGGCACGTGCGCGACGGCAGCGCGCTCATCAACTACACTGGTCCCTACCGCACTTACGCTCAATACTCGATGTGGGATGTGATCTCCGGAATCGCCCCGCCCGAAACGTTTCGCGACAAGATCGTTCTGATCGGTCCCACAGCGCTGGGAATCGGCGATATCCGGAATACTCCCTTCGCGGGGCGTGACGCGTCCTACATGGGAGTGGAGGTCCACGCGAACATTATCGACAACCTGCTCCATAACGAAGAAAAAGGCCGGGGATTTCTGAAGCGATCCTTCACCGAGGAAGCCGCCGACATTGCGTTCATATTATTGTTCGGTTTTGGTTTCGGATTCCTTTTCAGCCGAATTACACCGCTGTATTCAACGATTTCTGTTCTTCTCACGCTCGCCGCCTACGGATTTTTCGTCTATCTCGGCTTCGCAAGAAATGGCCAATGGTTCAGCTTCGTGATTCCTGCCGGAACGCTGGCTGCGAATTACGTGGCCATCACCAGCGTGCGGATGATTCGCGAAGAGCGCGAGAAACGAAAAATCCGCAAGACTTTCTCGCAGTATCTTTCGCCCGGAGTAATCGAGCTCATCGAAAAGGATCCGGAGAAGTACATTCGACCGGGCGGCGAGATGAAAGAGCTCACCGTACTCTTCAGCGACATTCGCGGATTCACCACGATTTCCGAGAGCCTCACTCCGGACGAACTCGTGTTGCTGCTGAATGAATATTTCGGCCATATGACGGACATCGTTTTCGCCACCGACGGCACTCTCGACAAATACATCGGCGACGCAATCATGGCGTTCTGGGGCTCGCCCTATCCCCAGGCGGATCACGCTTTCAGAAGCTGCTCGTGCGCGTTGCGGATGGTGCGCGGTCTCTCGGAACTCAACACCAAATGGAAAGCGTCCGGCCATCCTCCGATATCGATTGGAATTGGCCTGAATACGGGGCAAGTGAACGTGGGAAACATGGGTTCGGCGCGGCGTCTTTCATGGACGGTGATGGGCGATAACGTGAACCTCGCTTCGCGCCTCGAAGGAATCACGAAGCAGTATCACGTGCAGCTGATCATCAGCGAAGCGACCCACAAGCAGGTTTCGAATCAGTTCGTGTGCCGCGAACTCGACAAGATTCGAGTGAAGGGCAAAAATCTGCCGGTAAATATCTACGAACTCATGGACGTCGCGGCGGAAAAATCGAAATACGAAAAGCTCCTTTCGCTCTTCGATGACGCCATGAAATCCTATCGCGCCCAGAATTGGTCCCAGGCGGGCGAAAAGTTTGCTGACCTCCTAAGCTCTTTCCCAGACGATGGGCCCACGCAGGTTTTCCTCGAACGATCACTGGAATTTTCGGATCACGCGCCGGAAGGCGAGTGGGATGGTGTCTACGTGATGAAAACCAAGTAGAGCTTCGAAACCGGGGTGGCGGACACAAGCCGGCTGCCTGTCATGGAAGTCACCTCAATTTCCATCGCCGCGAGCCATCTTCGAAAGCGTGAAATGTCCCTTCACATCCTTTTCATCGTTCCAATCGTGATAGGTGTGGCACTCAAAGCAGCGCGATTCAGCCGCCTCAGCGCCGCGATGATGGCATTTTTCACAGGTTTGAATTCCCGGCAGAAGCACATCCGAAGATTCCCGGCTGGAAAGCGCGCTCGCATGGCATTCAACGCATTTCAGAAATTTGTGCGGATCGTGGTCGAACGCTGCGTGTGTAAACCATCGGTTCGTGATATTGGAGCGGGCAATCGCAGGCAGCGGCGCGTTTTGAGAAATCGCCACCGAATGGCACTGCGCGCAGGTTTTTCGCCACAGCAGTTCCTCTGATTCAGACACTCGCTGCGCAACCCACTCCTGCTGTGTGAGAACTCGAATCGCCGGAGGCGGAGGTTTCTGCGGCAGATCCCTTCCTGAAGTCGCTACGCGCAACTCGGCAGGATGATTCGGAATGTATTGTTGAAATTTGCGCACCAGAAATTCGTGAATCACCGAAGGGGTATCGTGCGGAACGCTCTCTTGAAATCGTGGATCAAACTGCAAGTTGTGACACTCGATGCAATGATTGGCATAAGTGATCGGAGACATATACGCGCGTCGCGAATTCTCGATGGCCGAATGAAGCGCACGATCCGGTGAGGCGTTCACTGCCTGCGTAGTCCCAAATCTCCATCGATCGCTCGACGCTGCCGTCCGATGGCAATCTTCGCAATCGAGCTGCACCGGCCCGTTCGGCCCTTTGAGATTGTGCATCATGTGGATTGAATGATTCAGTTTGATCGTTCCGGGGTCCAAACGACCGGAACGAACAGCCGCGAATTCGGGATGTCCGCCATCGAAGCGAGTAAGGTCGTGCGCGAACCGCGTGGGGCCGTTCACTGCACGCAGGTTCGCGTGGCATTGCGTACAGCGATCGTCCGCAGTCGCTGCAAGCCTCATCTTGCCGCGATGTTCCTGATGGCATGACGAGCAACTTGGCTTGAACGCTTGATTCGCGTGATGAATAGGCCCGTCGTGACACGATTCGCAAGCCGCATCGCTCGCTTTGGCGCTGAAGGAACTTGCCTCTTTCACGTGGCAGGCATCGCACTGCCTTGTCAGCACCGCGTGCGATCGCGACATCGTGCCGCTGCTGTACACGCGATTATTGCGAGCCATTGCGTACCAGCCGAGCCAGATCAGAGCTATCAATGGCGCGGAAATCGAAAGAATCGACCGCAAGCGCCGGAACGGATGCGGACGCTTGAAATAGTCCATGTCGATCCGCTGCGCGAGTTTTTTTGTGGTGAGCTGGGATCGAGCCACGATATCTCGCCTTTACCTCACACCTTCAGTATCGCAGCGCCATGATCGCGTGGGCGCATCCGAGCAGCAGGAGCGCAAGTGACAGCGGAACATGCAACATCAGCCACCCGTGCAGCCAGTGATGAAATGTCACCTGCCGGCGCAATTGCCGCTCTTCTTCGCAAATCTGTTCCAAATTGTTGATTGTCGCTTGAAGATTTGCGGGCAGAAGTGTTCGCAATCCCTCAAACATCGCGCTCGCTTTCACCTCGCTCGAAAGCGAGCCGGAATGTTCGCGCTCGTGCCGCAGAAACGGGCGCAGTTCGTGGCTATAAAACTTGCGCAACGGAAGCGTGCCCTTTGACTCCGCCGGCGCCACCGCCGACCCTACCGGCATGATTCTTGCGATCGCCGGAATATCTAAATTCGGCGGACCGCAAGCAGCGTCGACCATTTCGTCCGCCTCGACTACAAGTTGCGCGCGAATGTTGTCTACCTGTTCGAAAATCGTTTCCATCGGGACTCGCGCGGTCACAATGCTTGGCATGAAATGTTGCAATGCGGCGCCGAATATTCCGCTTGCCACCACGATGAGCAGCAGGACCATCAGCACAGACGTGAGCATTCCGCCGAATCTGAACCCAGCGTGAAAACAGATCAGAGGAAGGCTCAGCAGTCCCAGCCACAAATGCCCGCGCATCCAGGTTTGCGCGCGGCCCAGTCTCCAGACCGGAACTTTCTTGCGCGCCCCCAATAGGCCGGCGAAAACCATGCAGATTGTTCCGGCAATTCCGAACGTCAGCCCTATCGCGCTACCGCCGCGCGGCCCTGCGAGTGAGTGAGCGGCATACGCGACGTAAACGACTGTCGCAACACCCAAAATGATGAGCGAAGCGGCGAGCCATCCCCGATGTGTGCTGTCGATTCGCACGTCTCGTTACACCCTCGTGAGCCGGCTTGAACTCGCTAGCTCGACGGAGTCTTGTCCGCAGACTGCTGTAACAAGTCCTTGAAAAATGTTCGCGGATCCACTCGGTGCGCCGCATCGTGCGGGCACGCGTAGACGCAGCTCGGTTCCGCAAATTCAGAGCACAGGTCGCACGAGGTGGCTTTCTGTTTGACCATCGCCTTTTTCTTGCCTGGCGCATCCGGAACATCCGCAAATACGTTGAATGGGTGCATGTTGATGTTGCCGTAAGGACAGTTGTCGGCGCACAGACCGCAGCCGATGCACCAGTCTTCGATGATCACTTCCAACGAATTCCTGCGGCGAATCGAACCCACCGGGCAGCCGACCATGCAGAGCGGATCAAGACACTGCCGACACGATGTCGCAACCAGGTAATGATCGAAGCGCAGCCCTTCGCGCACGAGCCTTGTAACGCCGTCATGAGCATCAGCGCAGGCCCGTACGCAAGCATCGCAGCGCGTGCAGCTATCCAAATCGAGAAGCAGCAAGCTCTGTGCTTCCATCAACCCCTGGGTAAGAAAACTTTCAAGCGGCGTGCTGCTGATCACCGAAAGCCGGGTGCGATTCATCTGCATCCGCTCTTCTTCCACCGCCTCGAGTTTCTTCCGCACGTCGGGAAAAAGCTTCGTCATCGTATTGAAATCCTGCGCGCTGATGCGTACGACTTCTACGTGATCCAGAGCCGTGCACGATGCCATGCGCACGTCTCCCATCAGCAAGCCTGTTTCACCGAAGTAGTCGCCTCGCGAAAGATACGCGAGAATCATTTCGCCGCCCGGATGCGCTTGAGAGACTTTCACGAATCCGATGCGCACAAGATAAAAGCTGTCTGCCACTTCACCTTGACGGCAAATCACTTGCCCGGGAGTAAATCGGAGGAGCTCCACCTTTTCCCTTAAGCTGTCGATGAATTCGTCCGTCAATCCGGCGAACACCGGGACGGCGCGCAGATGGCTGTCAAGAGCGCGCTGGCGGTACGATCGATCCAGTTGCGCGCGGAAGGTCTTGTTGCGTTGCATGATGTCGAGCACATTGCTCAACATTTCCAGCATCGTGCAGTCGGTTTCTGCCTGAATTGTGGCGGAGCGCGGATATTTGCTCATGCAGGTCATTTCGCCGCAGAGATCGCCGGGTCCGAGTGTGGCCACTGGGTTTTCGTAACTCAGATCGAGCGGCCCGTCGATGTGGATCCAGTGCTGGTTAGTTTCTTCCTCGCGGGTGTCGTTTTGCCGCTGGGTCAACCGGCTCGAAAGTTTTCCCCAGAATTTACGAACTACGCCTTTCGTTTTTACGTGGGCAATCGGGCTTCCGATCGAAACTCGCGCTTTGCCATCGAGAATGTAAAACGCCGTCGATCCGTATTCCCCTTCGCGACAGATGATTTCTCCAGCTTTGAAATGCCGCCGCACCACCGCGTTGCGATTCAAGCTTAAGAAAGTCCCCGAAACACCTTCAAAGAAGGGAAGCTCCTGGAGTTCTTCCATCGAGACAGGAGCGGCGTCCGGTGCCATCGAAATGTGAGTCTGGGCGACGAGTTTGTTTGTGATCGCACCCGTGGGACAGGAAACCATACACTCCCCACAGGAAACGCAGGAGGAGTCGCCCATGAGCTCGTTGCTGTCGAACGCGATCCCCGTCTCGGCGCCTTTGCCCATCCGGCCCAGGACAAAATTTTCGCGAATTTCGTTGCATCCGCGGACGCAGCGATCGCACAAGATGCAGGCGTCAAAATCGACGGCGATACTCATCGAGGAATTGTCTGTTCCGCGCCGCTTCGACCGGGGAGCAAAGCGCGAAGGCGGAACGCTTTCTTGTTTCGCGAGTGCTTCCAGCTCGCAATCGCCCGACTGGCGCTCGCGCGCGCACGGGCTCGGATGATCGGACATCAATAGCTCAAGAAGTGTTCGGCGCGCGCGCTGCACCTTCTCGGAAGCTGTGTTAACTACCATTCCAGCTTCCACCGGCCGGATGCACGACGCCGTGAAAACTCGCGCGCCGACGTCTACCACACACAAGCGGCAAACGCCGACCGGCTTCTCATTTTGTTGGTGGCACAGCGTTGGAATCTCGATGTCATTCATCCGCGCGGCGTCGAATACGGTGGTACCCGCGGGCACGGCCAATTTCTTGCCGTCAATCGTGAGCTCGATCAATTGATTTGCGGTCATGCCCGTGCCAACTTCGCGGTGAACCGTTCGGGTGCGGGTGCATTCAGATTGCAAACGCCCACTGCGCAATGCCTCTCGAGAAGATGCGAATCCACTTCCTTGCGGAAATGTTTCAAGACCGATGCGATGGGCGCTGGAACCACCTGGCCGAGGCCGCAGATCGATGTGAGCCGCAGAGCATCCGCTAGTTCGTCGATCAACTCCAGATCGGAGTGCGAGCTTTTTCCCTTCGTCCAACCGGAGAGCAGTTCGACTAATTTCTGTGAGCCCACCCGGCAGGGGACGCACTTCCCGCATGATTCATTGCGATAAAATTGCGTTGCGTTCAGCGCCATATCGAGCATGCAGCGGTCGTCCGCGCATACTACGAGCGCACCTGACCCGAGCATCGAGCCGGCATCTGCAAGCGACTTAAAATCGAGCCGCACGTCCGCCATCGAAGCCGGCAGGAATCCGGAAGATGGTCCCGAAGGCGCGAATGCCTTTAATTGTTTTCCGGCCGGCATTCCGCCGCCGTATTTGAATATCAGGTCCGAGACAGGTGTGCCCATCGGCACTTCGTAGACGCCCGGCCGAACCACGTCGCCACTCACTCCGATAAATTTCAATCCTGCGGAGCCGCCGACACCTTGTGCTTTATACCAATCGACGCCGCGAGTAAGAATCGTGGGCACATTTGCAAAAGTCTCGACGTTGTTGATGACGGTCGGTTTGTTCCACAGACCTTCTTGCACCGGAAACGGCGGCTTATTCCGTGGCTCGGCGCGCTTACCCTCGATCGCCTCGAGTAGCGCTGACTCCTCTCCGCAGATATATCCGCCCGGGCTGACAAATATTTCCAGATCGAACGCCAATTCGGTTTCGAGGATGCTCGGTCCCAGAAGCTTTGTTTCTTTGCACCATTCGATTTCTGCCTGCAGGATTTTTTCCTGCTCCTCATACTCGTGACGAATATAGAGAATGCCTTTTGTCGCGCCGGTGAGAACGCTTGCGAGAATCATTCCTTCGATCACGAGATGCGGAAGATGCGTGAGGATAAAACGGTCTTTGAACGTGCCCGGCTCGCTCTCATCCGCGTTGCAGACGATATATTTCTCGGCTCCCGGCGCCTGCCGGACGAGCTGCCATTTCGATTCCGTCGGAAATCCCGCACCGCCCAGCCCGCGAAGTCCCGACGATTTCAATGTTGCGAATGCTCCTGCCGCATCGCGCGTCTCAACCAATCGTCTCAGCGCCAGATAGCGTTCGCCCTCCTGGTAAGGGTCGGATTTGCAAGCGACGCGCTGTGGCTGCGGCAAGTGTTTCGGCAGGGGAACACCTTCAAGCACGTTGCCGATCATGGCCTCGAGGCGATTTTTCGACATGCCGGTGAAGATATGGTCGTTGATCGCGATTGCGGGAGCTTCATTGCAACGGCCGAGGCATGAGACTCCGCTGATTTGTACTTCCGGATTCGGAGACTTGCGAAGGGTTTCATCGCACGATGCGCGCAACTCACTCGCGCCGCGGAGATGGCACGACATGTCCTGGCAAATGCGCACATCCACTTTGCGAGGTGGCGTGAGATGGAAATGAGGATAAAAGCTCGCGACGCCGTGCAAACGATACAGCGGCACGTCGATCTTCTTCGCGAGACTTTTCAGTTGGTCGGCAGGCAAATAGCCGTACTGGCGCTGGATTTCCCGTAGCTCATTAAAAATCAACGGCAGGCTTCCTCACCGGGCAGAGTATTCATTCGCTGCACCGAAAACAACTGCGAGTCGATGATCATGTTGCGTGTTCGACATACGTACCGGCCCCGCGTGGAAGCCGTTTGTCCGGTTATTCTTGCGCGAAATGCGGCCAACAATTCCGTCCGGGTTCGGTTGAATTCGATAGTATCGGATAGCAAAAGTTTCTGGATGCACTGTTCTGCTGAAGTTGTGCAGGCTTTACCCGTGTGCGATGCCAGCCAAATTGAAGACGAACCGAAAGTTCGGAAGCAGTCAACAGCGCGCGCAGGCCGCGCTTCTGGTAATTGGTGCTGTTGTTGGCGCGAACACCCTCCTCTGCGCCCGCGCTGATTCGCAGAATGTTTCGGTACCTCGATTTGTGGTCGGCGGCCAAAGCAGCCAGGCCGGCTCCGGCGCTAACGAGCCGAGATATACAGGCCCCGGATCCTGCGCGTCCTCCACTTGCCACGGAAGCGTTGCGCCCCGAACGGATAATCGCGTGCTTCAAAACGAGTACAGCACTTGGATCGTCAAAGATAAGCATTCCAAAGCCTACGCTTCGCTCAAGGGCGAGATCGGCGAACGGATGGCCGCAATTCTAGGTGTAGGCAAAGCGGAAGCTGCTCCGAAATGCCTGGCCTGCCACGCGCTTGACGTACCCGCATCGCAACGCGCACGCACCTTCGATCTCAGTGAAGGCGTGAGCTGCGAGAATTGCCATGGCCCAGCCGCCGCGTGGCTCGGTCCGCACACGGAGCGCGATTGGACGCATCAAAAATCGCTGGCCGCTGGAATGTATGACGTGCGCGACCTGACAAAGCGCAGCGAAAAATGCCTCAGCTGCCATCTCGGCAACGATGAAAAGTCCGTCGACCATGAAATGATCGCCGCGGGCCATCCGGATTTGTATTTCGAGCTCGATTCGTTTTCGGCCGTGATGCCGCGCCACTGGAAGGAGTCCAGCGAGCAGGGCGGGGCGGAGAGTGACAAACAGTGGTTTGAAGTGCGCGAACTTTCCACTGGCCAGGGCGTCCAGCTGAAGCAGTCTCTGCTTCGGCTTGCTTCGCGAACGCGAGGAAAAGCGTGGCCGGAATATTCCGAGCTGCAATGCTATTCGTGCCACCACAGCCTCACCACGCCGGAAAATTCCTGGCGCCAGGCGCGCGGATATTCAGGACGCCGCCCCGGCGATCCGCCATGGAATCCGTCGCGATACACAATTTTTCACGAAATCGCGCTCCAGTCGGATCCAAATAGCGCGGCAAAACTGGATTCCGAACTCTCGCACCTCGCGCAATTGATGAGCCAGCTCAATCCCGATCGCGAAGCTGTGGCAGCGTCTGCTAACAATTCCGCGAAGCTTGTCGGCGAGCTCTCCGCGAAGCTCAGCGCAACACCAGCTGATTCCGCGTCCGCCATGCGCCTTCTGCAGAAAATTTCAAGCGATGCAGACAACATCTCCGGCCAGGGCGAACACGCCGCTGCACAGGCCGCGATGACTATTCAATCGCTCTTCGTCGCCTGCGAGCGAAACGGAAAGCTGCCGCATTCTGCGGAATTACGTGTCGCGATATCCGCGCTCTTCCAGGAGCTTCAAAATCCGTCTGCGTACGAGCCCGCGCGGTTCGCCGGCCGGATGCGCCAGGTGAACGCGCTGCTTCGCGACTGAAGCAATCTGAGTTCCCGTGGGCGATTCCGCGAGGGCGCAGGGAATAGCCCATAACCACTCGCGCGATTGAAATACGGAGGAAGTTAGGTGCAAAAGTATGACCTCGTCGTAATCGGTTCCGGCCCCGCAGGCGAAAAGGGCGCCGCGCAGGCCGCTTATTTCCACAAGCGGGTAGCGCTCGTCGAGTGCGGCACAATCCTCGGAGGCGCGTGCGTCAACACCGGCACAATCCCAAGCAAGATACTTCGCGAATCCGCGCTTTATTTTTCAGGCGTGAAACAGCGCGGGCTCTACGGCGTCGATTACTCGCTGAAAGAAGGCCTCACCGTCACCAATTTCATGCATCGCAAAGATGTCGTCGTCGAGACGCAGCGCACAAAGCTGCGCGAAAATCTCGCGGCCCATAAAGTCGATCTGATTCGAGGGTTTTGCTTCGTTCGAGGACGCGAACACGATTTCCGTCCGCACTCCCGCTAACGAAACCCTCAGTCTGCGCGGCGATGTAATCCTGATCGCGACAGGCTCCGCCCCTCACCGCGCTCCCGAAATTCCCTTCGACGATAAAGTCATCTTCGATTCGGACTCCATCTTGAAAATGGGCGTGATTCCCAAAAGCCTCGCGGTAGTCGGCGGCGGAGTAATTGGATGCGAGTACGCATCGATTTTCACGGCACTCGGAGTGGAAGTCGCTCTTATCGACGGTCGCGACCGCGTCCTGCCATTTCTTGACGCCGAAATATCAGACTCTCTTCGCGAGCGGCTCGCGCTTTTGGGCGTGAAATTCTTTTTCAGCGAACGCATGTCAAAAATCGAGCGCGCGCAGAACGGAGTTCGCATCACTCTGCAATCCGGAAAGACCATAGAAACGGAAGCCGCGCTGTTTGCCGCCGGGCGCCGCGGAGTCGTCGACAAGCTCCAACTCGAGAATGCCGGCGTCACCCTCAACCAACGCGGGTACATTGAGCGTTAACGAAGACTATCGGACTTCGGCACCTTCGATTTACGCCGCTGGCGACGTAATCGGATTTCCTGCACTCGCTTCCACGTCAATGGAGCAGGCGCGTGTAGCCGTCTGCCACGCATTCGGATTTCAGTACAAGCAGCGTCTCGCGTCGATGCTTCCGATGGGGATTTACACGATCCCGGAAATTTCCGCAGTCGGCGAATCCGAGGAAACCTGCAAGGAAAAGGGAATCAGCTACGAGGTTGGCCGCGCCCACTACTCGAATAATGTCCGCGGCCAGATTGTCGGCGATCTCACCGGGCTGCTGAAATTGATATTTACCAAGTCAGACCGCCGCCTGCTCGGCGTTCAAATCATCGGCGAAAGTGCCACCGAGCTGATTCACCTCGGAATGATGGCGCTCGAGGCCAGCATGACAATCGATATCTTCATCGAATTTGTTTTCAACTATCCAACGCTTTCTGAGATGTACAAATACGCGGCCTACGATGGTTTGGGGAATCTCGCTGGATACAAATTGCGCGAAGGCTGAACTCTAGTCGGTGGGATTCCGGGGAAACTTCAAGTAAGGCAGCCGTACTCCATTAATCAAAATCTGATCCGCGCGAATCGAAGCAACAGGCTCAAATCCCGCCGCGCCTCCGGCCGTAACGAAATCATCCTGATCCACGCCGTCGCCGCTTACGCCCAATCCACCCACCAGCACGCCATTTTTGTAGAGCGGCTCCGAGCCCGGGAAGAAAACAATCCCGCTCTGATTCGCCATCGGCCACGCCGCGCTCGGCACTTGCAAGCCTTGCGTGCACGGATGCGCCACATCCATCGTGTATAGGCTGAAGAACGGGCCCGGTGATGAGCCATCAATCCCCGACGGGAAAAACGGCTGCGCCCCAAATCCGATCGTGCGATTCGTCACCGCCGTGCCTATTGGAACGTCGTTCAAATCCGCCGCCTGCCGCGTGGCTCCGCTGAAATAGATCACATTGCGCGCTTTGGTTGCCGCCACATCGATGCTGAAGACAGTCGAGTCCGTCATGCGAAATAGGCCGATCAGCGTGCCGTCCAGATCGCTCACAGCGATCACCATTTTCGCTCGCGATCCGAGCGGCAATCGAATTTGCGCGCGCGTCTCATTCGCCGTCGCCACAGCATTGTTTATGATTTGCGTCACGTCGGCTGACGTCAATCCTCCCAGTGGCCCGCTTGCAGCCGGAATCAGATTTCCTTCCGGCGGAACTCCGGGGCTTGCAATCGGTCCGACGGTAAAATTCGCAGCGCTAAATGTGCCGGGAATCACGCCGCTCGGCGCCGAAGTTTGGTTCACGAACGGCAGTGTAATACCCGCGATCGTCACGACGCCAGGCGATGGAAACGCAGGAAATCCGATGCCATCCGTTCCCGCATTCGGGCCGTTCATCGCGATCATTCCCGCGGCGGCAAATGCGACGTACTCAGCAACATTCGTATCCGCCAGCGCTACGCCGATCCCGCCGACCTCTTGCCCATTCTTGAAAATCGGCACGCCGCCGGGATTTACGGCCTCCGGTTGCGTGTCGTTCAAATCCGCTTTACCCGTGATGACGCCGTAACCCGGCGTTGCGCCGCCAATTGTTGTGGCGGGCGGAACCGTTGCGTTCAAGCCCGTCGCAAGATTGCATCCGCGATTCGTATTTTCTATTCCGTAGAGCGCCGCATTCTCCGTGTCCATCACGCCGGGAGGGAAGTGAATGCCGCTGATGAATCGAACCGTGCGCGAAGATAGCGGAGCCTGGTCGTTGCTGAAAAATGCGCCGGTACGCGCAAGGGAAACAGCAAGCTCGTCGGGCGGCGTTGCCGCGCCGAAATTCCCCGGTAACGAAGCCGGCACGGCCGGCTGTTTGTACACCGCGAGAATGCGTCCCAGCCTGTCGACCACTGCGATCGTCATCGCATTGGACTGCGCTGCGCTCGCCGCCACTTGCATCAGCATCTGCACGTCTGCTTGCGTAAGCGCCTCCGAAGCCGGCGGTGGTGGTGGAGGAGTTGTGCTCGAGCCCCCGCCTCCTCCGCAGGCGACGAGTCCGGCGCAAAGTGCGATGACGAGCCAAAAATCGAGCCGAAAGGCGAGCCGGCCGCGCAAACAATCGCGAAAATGTGATTTCGGAGCCAAAATCATTCGAGTGAGTTATTCGTATCATACCCGCACATCCTTCTCAATCATTCCGCGGCGCAGTTGTTCAATCATGATTGAATAGCGCTTAACGAACCGGCGGGAGCTTTGCGCTGGAGCGGCCTTAAGATGATTGCTGCAGCTGAAAATACTGCGCTGGCAACGGAGCAAAAAGCGTTTTGCCGTGAAACGCGCACCGTGGATGAGGCCTGAACGAGTGAACGCTCCATTTCGCTCAGCTCGTCTGCGGCTCGGCGCTATTTCACTGCTCGTCGGCGTTTATCTGTTCGCACTTGCGAGAACCGCAGCCGCCAGCCCGCACACCGCTGTGAAAGCATCGCTTCACATATATTCATTGCGGCAAAGCGGATCCGCTTCACCGCAACAATCCACTTCGCAACAGCGCCTGCCAGGTCAACCCACTCCCAAGAAGGCCGCCTTGCAGGGAGTTGTACGTGGAGAAGATGGACGCGCAGTGATCGGCGCCCACATCATCTTGCGCAACACAATGACCGGCCAGGAATTTGAGAAATTGAGCGACGCGCAGGGCGTATTTCGATTCATCGATCTGCTTCCCGGCAACTACATCGTAAAAATCGCCGCAGCCGGATTCAAGGAAATCACAAATTCACAAATTCAGCTCAAGCCGGATGACAATCTCATCCTAAGTTTTTCACTAACCGCGATTCCCTCAAGCGAAACCCCCCAACCCCGGTTTCCGCAAATCCCCGACGGCACCTCGAATACTCCACCCAATTCCTCAGCGCAACTGTCGCCTGCCACTCCTCCGGCGCTACAAACCGAGCGCGTCGAATCCGCGACCCAGCCTCTTCCCGAATCGCTGCCGCCATCTGATCAGGTTTTTCGCGCCACGCCCGACCGTTGGCTGATTACCATGCCCGGATGGGATCGCTACGGAACCGGCGGCGAGCATCCCTACGTGAAGGGCAACAAGTGGGATCCTTTCAATCGCAACAAATGGAAAGGCGATCTCCCGATCATCGGCCAGCAGATATTTTTAAACGTGACCGGCATCAGCGACACCTTCCTTGATTTCCGGCGCCTCCCAACGCCAAGCAACGTAAGTTCCGCGCAGCCCGGAAGCAGCGGCTTTTTCGGCAAGGGGGAGCAATTCTTCCTCGATCAACTTTTTCTTTTTTCTTTCGATCTTTTTCACGGCGACACTTCCTTCCGTCCCGTCGATTGGCGCATCCGAATCACGCCAGCCGTCAGTTTGAACTATCTCAACGTTCAGGAACTCGAAATCGTCAATGTAGACGTGCGCAAGGGCACCACACGCTTCGATTCGCACATTGGTTTGCAGGAAGCATTCGCCGAGCTGAAACTCCACGACATCGGACCGAATTACGATTTCATTTCCGTGCGAGCCGGCATTCAAGGGTTCAACAGCGATTTTCGAGGATTTCTGTTTGTTGAAGCGCAACCGGGGGTCCGCTTCTTCGGCACCCTCGATTCAAATCGATGGCAATATAACCTCGCATATTTCAATTTCCTGGAGAAAAACACGAATAGCGGGCTGAATTCCATGGCGCTGCGGAATCAGCAGGTCATTGTCGCCAATGCGTATCGTCAGGATTTCTTGTTCCAGGGATATACCGCGCAAGTAAGCATCCACTATGACAAAGATGATGCGACGCTCCACTACGACGACAACGGTTTTCTCGTTCGTCCCTCTCCGATCGGCGGCGTTTTTTCGAGTGGCATATTGCGCCCCCACAGCGTTCATGCGGCGTACATCGGATGGACCGGCGATGGTCACATCGGTCCGGTAAACCTCACTCACGCTTTCTATCAGGCACTTGGCAACGATAGTTTCAACGCGATCGCCGCCAAACCCGTCACGATCAATGCGCAAATGGCCGCACTCGAACTTTCGGTAGATCGAGATTGGTTTCGCCTTAAGGGTTCGCTCTTTTATGCCTCCGGTTCCGCGAATCCATCCAGCGGCCACGCGCGCGGCTTCGATTCGATCGACGATTTTCCGGAATTTGCCGGTGGACTTTTTAGCCTCTGGAATCGCGAAAGCATTCGGCTCACAGGTTCGGGTGTCGCGCTCACACCGAGTAACAGCATTCTTCCCGATTTGCGTTCGAGCAAAGACGAAGGACAGGCCAATTTTGTGAATCCCGGAATTTTTCTCGCAAACGTGGGCGCCAATTTTGACATCACGCCAAAGCTACGCGGCTTCGCGAACGTCAACTATCTGCGCTTCGAGCGCACTGAATCGCTCGAACAAATTCTGTTTCAAGCGCCGATCCATCACAGCATCGGATTCGATTCCAGCATCGGCGTGCGTTACCGGCCTCCGCTCACGGAAAATATCGCCATCACTGCGGGTGCCGCCGCGTTGATTCCAGGCCAGGGACTGAAAGACATTTACACGGGCAGAGTGATGTACTCAGTTTTTACGGATATCAGATTCCAGTTTTGAGACGCAATGCGCGAACAAAACATAAAATTCGCGGCCGGTAGGGCGACAACTCGAAGACAGCGTTTTCAGCGGAGCGGACTCGCCCTCGCTGCGATCCTCGCTATCTGCGCCCTATCGCTATTTCTGGAAGGCCGTTCGCACGCCCAAACCGAACCGCAACAGCGCAGCCTGCTCGGCCAATCGCAAGCCGACGTTGATCGAAAAAACTCCGGCTGCGTCAGCTGCCACACGAGCACCGACGAGCCTTCGATGCATCCCACGGGCACCGTTCGTCTCGCCTGTGTCGACTGCCACGGCGGCGATTCTACCGCGGCACTCCCCCCCGGAACAAATTCAGGCAGACCCGAGTACGACCAGATCAAGAAGCGCGCGCATCCTCAGCCCAACGACCCATCGCTTGCCGGTGCTTCTGCGAATCCGCAGCGCCTCTACACGAAATGGCTGGGCGAGAGCTACGAATACGTACGGTTCGTAAATCCGGGCGATTTGCGAGTCGCTGCAGAAACTTGCGGCGGCTCCGGATGTCATGCCGCGGAAGTCTTGAAAGTAAAAACCAGCATGATGACGCACGGCGCCATGCTGTGGGGAGCCGCGCTCTACAACAATGGCTCCTACCCACTGAAAAACTCGCATTTCGGTGAAAGCTATTCCCCAACAGGCGCTCCGCAATCGATTTTCACAATTCCAGCGCCTACGCCGGACGAAATCCGGCTCAAAGGAATCGTTCCGGAACTCACGCCGCTCGAACGCTGGGAAATATCGCAACCGGGAAACGTCTTGCGCGTTTTTGAACGCGGCGGCACCAAGAAAAGTGAAATCGGCATTCCCAATCGCGAAGAGGAATCCGGGCGCCCTGACGATAAGTTGGGCGATCGCGGATTCGGCACGCTGCTGCGGACCGATCCCGTGTTTCTCGGCCTGCAGAAAACGCGCTTGCTCGACCCGTTGCTCTCGCTTCCCGGAACGAACGACGATCCAGGAGATTATCGCGGCAGCGGCTGCACGGCTTGTCATGTCGTGTATGCAAACGATCGTTCACGCTGCGCATTCCGGTCCGTACGCCCGCTTCGGCCACTCCGGAGAAAGTTCGACTTCCGATCCCACCGTCGCCAAGAACGAATCCGGCCATCCAATTCGCCACAGCTTTACGCGCGCCATCCCGTCGAGCCAATGCATGATTTGCCATGTCCATCCCGGGACGAACATGGAGACGACTTATTTCGGCTACACCTGGTGGGACAACGAATCGGATGCCGAATCGATGTATCCGCGCGAACAGCACAATCCAACGAACGAAGAACGGTATCAACTCGCGCTCCGCAATCCGGAAGGTGCGGCAGCGCGAGGACTCTGGTCCGACCCCAAATTTCTTGAATCAATCGGCAGCACCGAATTCAACAGCCAGCTCAAGCAAACTCAATTCGGCGATTTTCATAGCCATGGATGGGTGTTTCGCGCCGTCTACAAACGCGATCGGAAAGGCAATCTGCTCGATGCCGAAAATAAAATCGTTCCGCCCGACGATCCCGCAAAATTCAAAAAAGCAGTTCACCTCGCTGACATTCACCTCGAAAAGGGAATGCACTGCGTCGATTGCCATTTCGAACAGGACTCGCACGGCACTGGAAAGCTTTACGCCGAACCTCGCGCCGCCATCGAACTCGATTGCACCGATTGCCATGGAACGATCGACAAGCGCGCGACGCTGATTTCCTCCGGCCCCGCATCTCCGCAAGGCGGCACTCATTTTGACTCGCTGCGCACGCCGTGGAATACGCGCCGCTTCGAATATCGCGACGGCAAATTGTTTCAGCGCTCGATGGTGGAAGAGGGAAAAGAATGGGAAGTCGTGCAGGTGCTCGACACGATCACTCCGGGCAACGGCCACTACAGCGAAAAATCCCGATGGGCCAAAACAGTTCGCACCGACGGAAAATCCTGGGGGGACGTTCCCGCCGATTCCTCGCAACTCGCGCACGCCAACAGCCGCATGACGTGCTATGCATGCCACACGTCCTGGACGCCGAATTGTTTCGGCTGCCATCTCGCCATGATGGCGAATCAACGCAAGCCCATGCTCCACAACGAAGGGCTCGTGACGCGCAACTGGACCGCCTACGATTTTCAGGTTCTCCGCGACGACGGTTTCATGCTCGGCGTCGACGGCACCGTCACGGGCCATCGAATCGCGCCGGTACGTTCATCGTGCGCGATCCTGGTCAGCTCTCAAAATCAGAATCGCGACTGGATCTACTACACCCAACAAACCGTTTCCGCCGAAGGCTTCAGTGGCACTGCGTTCAGCACGTTTGTTCCGCACACGGTTCGCGGCAAGGAGACGAAAGCCTGCGATGACTGCCACATTTCCAGTCGCAACGATAACAACGCATGGATGGCGCAGGTGTTGCTGCAGGGCACCGACCTATTGAATTTCATGGGACGCTACATTTATGTCGCAAATGGCAGCGAAGGGGTTTGACGCCATCGCGGTCGCCGAACACGACGAACCGCCGGCGATCATCGGCAGCTATCTGCAGCGCGTCGCCTACCCGCAGGATTTTCAGAAGCATCTCGCGCGCGACCGCGAGTTGAAGGAGGCCTACCACCATGAAGGAGAAGTTCTCGACGTCCAGCTTCGCGGCGAATATCTCTACGCCGCGATGGGGAAAGACGGCTTCCGCGCCTTCGACGTCGCGAACGTCGACAACAAGAATTTCTCGGAGCGCACAATCACGGCTCCTGTTTCTCCGCTCGGCCAGCGTCTCTACGTTAAAACAAAATACGCAACCGCTGTTGCTAGTCCGTCCACCCTGGCTCTCGATCCCGCACGCACTCGCAACCCAGTGAACGAAGAGCAACCCATTCATCCGCTCTATGCGTACCTATATGTAGCGGACAAATACGAAGGACTCGTCGTCATTGGCGATCCTGATCCAAAAAGCAAGACTCCGGGCGTAAGCACCCTGCTCGACGGAGATCCGAGAAATAATTTCTTGAAGCGCGCACTCGCGTTCAATCCGGACGGAATTCTCAACGGAGCGCGCCGAATCACAATCGCCGGAACCTACGCCTACATGCTCTGCGATCGCGGCTTGGTCGTCGTCGATCTCAATGATCCGCTCAAGCCTCGTGTCGCAGCAGAAATCGATGCGCCGCTGCTGGACGATCCGCGCGGAATCGCAATTCAATTTCGCTATGCGTTTGTAGTCGATCGAGCAGGACTGAAAGTTCTCGATGTTTCCGATTTGGCGCACCCGCACATTGTGCAGAGTGCGATTGTGCCACTGGAAGACGCGCGCAACGTCTACGTCGCCCGCACCTACGCCTACGTTGCAGCGGGGAAGCAAGGCGTTGTAATAATTGACGTCGAAAATCCCGAGCAACCCAAGCTCGATCAAATCTTCACCGCTGATTCCAAACTCAACGACGTGCGCGACATCAAAATCGGAATGGTCGACGCCAGCGCTTTCGCATTTGTCGCCGACGGGCGCAACGGTCTTCGCGTACTCCAAATTCTTTCGCCGGAAGATTCGTCAAATTCCTACGGTTTCAGCCCACGCCCCACTCCGAAACTTATCGCCACCTATCGCACCGGCGGCCCTGCGCTCGCAGTCTCGAAGGGAATTGATCGTGATCGCGCCGTTGACGAAAGCGGCAACCAAATCGCGGTCTTTGGACGTCGCGGCGCCCGCCCGTTCAATCATGACGAAGCCGCACGCCTCTACTTGCGAGACGGCAAACCCTACACCGTTCCCAACGAGCCTCCCAAATGATCTACGCTCACTTGTATTCGGCGAAAATCCTCCGCCGAGATGACTTCGCGCCCGCCGAATAGTATCCTTACATCTCGCCGGTAATCGCATTCCACAAACTTCTCATTCCGCGGCGACTGCTGCGAGCCAACACAGATGAATTCCGGTCTACCAGATTCCGCCGCATCGAATATGCTCACGACGCTGCCGTCTCTCGAATGGGCGCACCCAATCGTCCGTGAGTGGTTTCTCCGCCGCCTAGGCACGCCCACCGAGCCGCAAGAGCAAGGCTGGCCGCACATACTCGCCGGAAAGACGACGCTCATCTCTGCGCCCACAGGTTCCGGCAAGACGCTCGCCGCCTTTCTCGCCTGCATCGACAGGCTCGTCCGCAAATCGCTTGCCGGTGAACTCACCGATCGTATCGAAGTCCTCTACGTTTCGCCGCTCAAAGCCCTCGGCAACGACATCCAGAAGAATCTCGAGATCCCGCTCGGCGAAATCATGCAACTCGCCTCCGAACGCGGTTTTCTGATGCCGGAAATTCGCACCGCCGTTCGTACCGGCGACACGCTCATGCACGAGCGCCGCAAAATGCTCGACCGTCCGCCGCACATCCTCGTCACCACGCCGGAATCTCTTTACATTTTGCTTACCGCGGCAAAGAGCCGTGAAATTCTGAAATCCGTCGAAACGGTCATCGTCGACGAAATCCACGCCGTCGCAGACGACAAGCGCGGCTCGCATCTCGCCCTTTCGCTCGAACGCCTCGAAGCGCTCGCCGACAGGCCACCCGTGCGCATCGGCCTTTCCGCCACGCAAAAGCCAATCGAATTGATTGCCCATTTCCTAACGGGTAGCGGCCGGCCCGATCCCGTAATCGTTCAAATTGGCCATCAACGCACGCTCGATCTCGCGGTAGAAGTTCCCGCAAGTGAACTCGGCCCCGTCGCCTCCCACGAAATGTGGGACGAAATTTACAATCGCGTTGCAGATCTCGTTCGCCAGCATCGCTCCACCCTCGTTTTCGTCAACACGCGCCGCCTCGCAGAACGTGTCGCGCACCATCTCGAAGAACGCCTCGGCAAGGATGCCGTTGCGACACATCACGGGAGTCTCTCGCGCAAGCTGCGCCTCGCAGCCGAAAACAAATTGAAAGCCGGAGAAATTCAGGCGCTCGTCGCTACCGCCTCTCTCGAACTCGGAATCGATATCGGCTCGGTCGATCTCGTTTGCCAGATCGGATCCACTCGCTCGATTGCAACAGCGCTGCAACGTATCGGTCGTGCCGGACACTGGCGCGGAGCGATTCCGAAAGGCCGCATCTTCGCTTCCACCCGCGACGAACTTCTCGAATGTGCTGCGCTCGTTCGAGCCATTCGCGCGGGCGATCTCGATTGCATCGCGATTCCCGACGCGCCGCAGGATATTCTCGCGCAGCAAATCGTTGCCATGTGTTCCGCCGAAGATTGGCAGGAAGATGATCTATTCGCGCGCATTTGCCGCGCCTATCCGTATCGCAATCTCGAACGAACGCAGTTCGACACAATCGTCGAGCTGCTTTCCGAAGGAATCGCCGCGCGGCGCGGACGCTACGGCACTTATCTTCATCGCGATCGTGTGAACGGCCGTGTTCGCGGCCGTCGAGGAAGCCGCCTCGCTGCGATCACAAGTGGCGGCGCGATTCCTGACAACGCGCTCTACACAGTCGTTGCAGCACCGGAAGGCACCGTCGTCGGCACAGTTGACGAGGACTTCGCCGTCGAAAGTCTCAGTGGCGACATCATGCTTCTCGGCAATACCTCCTGGCGGATTCGACGTGTGCACATGGGCCGTGTCGAGGTGGAAGACGCGCACGGCGCCGCGCCCACCGTTCCTTTCTGGCGCGGCGAAGCTCCAGCTCGAACCGCGGAGCTTTCTGCGCAGGTAGCTGATCTCCGTTCACAAGTAGATGAACGAACGCGTGACGTTCCACCGGCGGTGCAGGTGAGAAGTCTCCCGGCAGCCCAAGCTGCGCTCGCGTGGCTCAAATCAGAATGTGGTGTCGACGATGCGGGCGCTGAGCAAATCACAGAATACGTCGTTGCAGGACGCGCAGTGCTCGGCGCAGTTCCCACTCAGACAAGAATCATCGCCGAGCGCTTTTTCGACGAAAGCGGCGGGATGCAGCTCGTGATCCACGCGCCTTTCGGCGGCCGCATCAACAAAGCCTGGGGCCTCGCGCTGCGAAAGCGCTTCTGCCGTTCGTTCAATCTCGAACTGCAAGCCGCCGCCACTGACGACGGCCTGAATATTTCGCTCGCCGAGCAGCACAGTTTTCCGCTCGCCGATGTGTTCCGCTTTTTGCATCCCGCGTCGGTCGAGCAGGTAGTCGAGCAAGCTGTTCTCGCGTCTCCAATCTTCACCGCACGGTGGCGCTGGGACGCTTCGCGCGCGCTGATGCTGCTGCGTTTTCAGGGCGGCAAGAAAGTTGCGCCGCAAATTCAACGCATGCGTGCAGACGATTTGCTTGCCGCCGTTTTTCCTGATGCCGCGGCTTGCCCCGAAAATCTCGAAGGTGAGCTTCGCGTCCCCGACCATCCGTTAGTTCGTGAGGTGATGAAAGATGCGCTTACGGAAGCGATGGACATCGAGGGACTCAAGCAGGTCCTCGCCAGGATCCTCGATGGCAGTATCCGATGCATCGCAGTCGATACGCCTGTTCCATCGCAGTTCTCCCACGAAATCCTCAATGCGAATCCGTTCGCATATCTTGACGACGCTCCTCTCGAAGAGCGCCGCGCTCGCGCCGTGGAAATGCGCCGCGTCCTGCCCGAAGCAATCCTCTCGGAAGTAGGCCGGCTCGATCCCGCCGCGATTGCGGAAGTGCGCGAAGAAGCGCGTCCCGATGCGCGCGATGCCGATGAGTTGCATGACTCGCTGCAAACTCTGATTGCGCTTCCGGAACCGCATGAAGGCGAACCGAGAATCTTCAACCTTACAGCCGAAGAATCAGCGTCGTGGCAAGACTATTTCGCACAACTCGTCTTGCAAGGCCGCGCCGCGCGCGCCGCAACTCAAACCCACATCTATTGGGTCGCAGTCGAGAAAGCAAAAACTTTCGCCGCCATCTTTCCCGCCGCGCAATTCGAATCTCCAATCGCCGAAATTGGGCAAGCTGCTCCATCGCGCGACGACGCTCTATTCGCTCTCGTCACCGAATGGATGCAACATTCTGGCCCCGTGCGTGCGCGCATCCTCGCCGAATCACTCGGCATCCCGGTGAACGAAATTGACAAAGCGTTGCTGCGTCTGGAAGCCAGCGGTTCCGTGCTGCGCGGAAAATTCACCGACCCTTCGGCGCAAGAAACGGAATGGTGCGATCGCCGCCTGCTCGCGCGCATTCACAGGCTCACGCTCGGCAGGCTCCGCAACGAAATTCAGCCTGTAAACGCAGCCCAATTCATGCGCTGGCTTCTCCGCTGGCAGCACGTCGCGCCGTCCACTCAACTCCTCGGCGAACGCGGTACTCTCGAAGCGTTGCGCCAGCTCCAGGGCTACGAAGCCCCGGCGAATGCGTGGGAGCGCCAGATATTGGCGCGCCGCGTGGCGAACTACGATCCAAAAGTTCTTGACCAGTTGTGCCTAACGGGTGTTGTCGGCTGGGGACGACTCTCCCCGCATCCGGCATTGCTCGACGATTCGCGCGAAGGCACGCGCCGCGTGGTGCCGACAAGTGTCGCTCCAATCACGTTTTTCGTCCGCGAAGATTCCGAGTGGATGATTTCGCGCCGCACCGAAAATGGCGTGGAAGAAACGAAGGGGCTGAGCCGCGCCGCCGCCGAAGTTCTGCAATTCCTGAAACAACGCGGAGCTTCGTTCTTTCCGGACATTGTTCGCGGCGCCGGAAAACTGAAATCAGAAGTGGAATCCGCACTCTGGGAACTCGTCGCGGGCGGAATCATCACCGCCGATGGCTTTGACAATCTCCGTGCGCTCATCGATCCCAAGCGCCGCAGCGGTCACGGTCACGGCCGCACGTCCCGCCCGCGCCACAGCGCCGGTCGCTGGTCGCTGCTGTATCCCGCGGAGTCGGAAGATCGCACCGCAGCCCTCGAAGCCACTTGCAAAATGCTGCTCAATCGTTACGGCGTGGTGTTCCGCGAAGTTCTTACGCGTGAAGCAATCCTGCCCCGGTGGCGCGAAGTGCTGATGGCTCTCCGCCGCCTCGAAGACCGAGGCGAAATTCGCGGAGGTAGATTTGTCGCAGGTTTTCTCGGCGAACAATTTGCGCTGCCGGCAGCCGTCGAATCGCTTCGTGCTACCCGCGATCAGCAGAGCGTGGGCGAAACAATCACAATTTCCGCAGCCGACCCGCTCAATCTCGTCGGAATCATTGTCCCGGGAGAACGCGTCCCGGCAATCTCCGGCCGCTATGTTGCTTTCCAAAACGGCGTCGCGGTGGAAGCCACTGACCAGCCCATAGCAATCAACTCAGTTGCCCAAGCCGGATAACGTCCCCACGATCTGCATCGTCTCCTCTTCGGAATCACCAAAACGCGAAGAGGAAAGTATGTTTCAACCGTTGCGGCTGCTTTCGGCATTGCGCCTGTGGCTGCTACAATGCGTGTCTTTCGCGGCGACCTGAATTCTGCTGAGGCCCACATGGCTGAGATTCGTCCCTTTCGAGCTTTTCGGTATGACACCCACCGCGTCGCGCTCCACGATGTGTTAACGCAGCCTTACGACAAGATTTCACCCGCGATGCAGGAGCGGTATTACGCGGCGAGTCCTTACAATTTGATTGCAATTGAAAAGGGAAAAGTGCTGCCGGGGGATTCACCGTCGGAAAACGTTTACACACGCGCCGCCAGGGAACTCGACGAGTGGATCGCCGAAAAAATTCTGGTGCAGGATGCGGCGGCCAGCATTTACATCTACGCGCAGGATTATCTTGTGCCCGGAACGCACTCGCGGCGAACGCGCGTTGGATTCATCGCCCTCGGCCGCCTGGAAGATTACGACGCGCACGTCGTTTTCCCGCACGAACGCACGCTCACTGCGCCCAAGGCGGATCGCATGGAGCTGTTGCGCCACACGCGTGCGCAGACAGGTCAACTTTTCATGCTTTACGATGATCCTTCGCGAAAAATCGAAATGCTGCTTGAGGACATCGCTCGTCGAAATGCTGCGATCGAAATGCGCGATGAATTCGACGTCACGCACAAGCTGTGGCCCGTTTCGGACGCGGATGTGATCAAGCGAATCGAAACCGCGATGGCTTCGCAAAAACTGATCATCGCCGACGGTCATCATCGCTACGAAACCGCGCTGAATTATCGCAACGAGTGCCGCGAGAAAGCCGCTGCAAGAAGCAACGCAGATACCAACAAGCCCGGCCCGCTCCCAGCATGCGAGTTTGCGATGATGACGTTCATCAACACGCACTCGAAGGGCCTGACGATTCTTCCGACGCACCGCCTGCTGCGCAATCTCGAGAATTTCAATTTCGACGACTTTCGCGCCGGCGTTTCGCATTATTTCGATTGGTACTCTTATCCATTTCATGATGCCGAGGAACGCGCCGCAAGTTATGCTGAGTTTCGCAGAGATCTCGACGGGACGAACCACGGACGCCGCGCCATCGGAATGTATGCGGGAGAATCGGCGTCCCAATCTGCGTCTGCAGCGGGAGCGAAAACGAGCGCGAACTCCGGCGCGTTTTATCTTTTTGTTCTGCGCCGCGACGTCGATCTCGAAACTCTGTTGCCGGATTTATCCGACGCGCAGCGCGGCTTGGACGTAGTTCTGCTCCATCGCGTGATTTTCGAAAAAGGATTGCGGATCACTGCCGAAGCGGTGGCGGCGGAAAAGTTCGTCACCTACGAACGCGAGATGGATGCGGCCATCGCGGCCGTGGATCGTGGCGACGCGCAGCTGGCGTGCCTGCTGAATCCCGTGAAGGTGCAACAGGTCGCCGACATAGCCCTCGGCGGCGGCGTACTACCGCAAAAGTCGACCGACTTTTATCCCAAGCTGTTAAGCGGCGAAGCGATTTTCAGGATCGAAGGCCAGATAGAACGGTAAGCACGGCGAGAAACGGCACGTAGCCCGGCGCGCCAATCATGATGGCGCACCGGACCGCGGCGTTCGAAGTGGTTGCGGGCTTACTTCGCGAAACTTGCGACGGCCAAGGCTTCGCTGTCGTAGGTGTCGAACACGGTCATCAGCTTCGTCACCTGCAGCACTTCCTTGAACTTCGAGCCCAGGTTGGCGAGCTTCAGCGTGGCGCCTTGCGAGCGGGCGCTATGGAACGTGGCCACCAGCGTGCCCAGGCCGGCGCTGTCGATGTAGCCTACGTTCGACAGGTTCAGAACGATCTTCTTTTTTCCTGCTGCGAGCAGGCTTTTCACCTTCTCGCGGAACGCGTTGCTTTCTTCGCCCAGCACAATGCGCCCTTCGATCTCCAGCACAGTTACGCCATCCACTTCCCGATCCGTCATTCTCAGTGCCACGTTCGCGCCTCCTGGAATCTCTCAGCTGCCTTTGGAATTTGGTGCCGGAGAAAACGCCGCCGTCCTTCGTACGGCGCGGGCTCTCCCTAGTAAAAATCCGAACAGGACATGTAGTACCCGCAAGATGAGCAGATCAGCTTGCAGCTCCGTGGCTCTAACCGGGCCGAGCAGCGCGGGCAATACCCGGAGGGATTCTCCGAATCCTGAACCGCTTCCGCGCGAGACGCTTGCGCGTCCGGTTTCGCGGATTGCTCAAATGCGGGGCCAGCTGCCTGCCTGGCCGCTTGCGAAACCGAGTCTTCCTGAGCCATACCGTACACCCTTCGGACGGTCGTTTATAGCACATCCCGCCGACAGGGAAAAGGAAAGGTCAAGTGCGCCAGCCACGGCACGCGCAGGCATGCCTCGAAGACGTTGTAAAAGCTGCTTGATTGCCTCGGGCCGTCTTGAGTCCTGCCGCGGGGTTAGACACCGCGCATGGCTATTCAGTTCCCACTCGCGATGCTTCTGCTCTGAATCCAAACGGAGTGGCGCTAGGCGGTTGTGGATGGCGTAGAATCGTGCAACCGTGAAGATGGCGTGAGCGTCGAATAAGCAGGTGGAGGCGGCCATGAGAGAGCAAGGTAGGTTCATGCTTGCGGCGGCTCTCCTTCTGGTTGTCCCGTCATTTGCCCGTGCGCAACGCGCACCCGTAATTTACGCTTCACCCTCGCGCGCTATTTCAGTTGCGCCGTCGGGTTTGCCCGCGGCCCCGGCTGCTCTTCGAAGTGGTTCTACATCGCCAGGGATGCACACCAGCAATCGCATTGTGACTCATGCGAGGCGGGCAACAGGCTCGGTCGGCGGGTCAAATTCCGTGATTGAATGGCGGGTCGAGTATTGGCTCAAGCAATGCAGGATTCGCGGGCGATCCGATTTCGCTGCAACAGCTTCTCGATCCGTTTCCCGCGTACGGTTTTGATTTCGAACATTTGAACGCAATCAATCGTGATCTCGATGCGAAAGCGTTCATCGATCCTGCCACACAGGTGCGAATCGCCGAGGCGGAGCGGCGGCTGCGGCATTCCGCGGGAATCGGCTCCGGCAGCGGATTTTATGTGCTCGATGGCGGTGGCGCGTACGCAGTTCCAGACGATTCACCCGTGGACGTGAATGCGGATTTCGATGAGCAAGGTGGACCGCCGCAACCGGCAACTGACCAGGGCGCGCAGAATCAGCAGCCGGAAGGGACGCGAGGAACGCCACGAGCTCAGCAGCCAATCATAATTATTCAGCAGCCAGCAGTTGAATCGAAGAGCGCGATCGAGCCTTCCGACGAAGACTCTGCGCCATTGCGCGATGTTGGCCAGTTTACTTTGGTGACGCGCGACGGCATGGAGATTCAGGCGGTAGCTTTCACTCGCGTGAAAGACAAACTTGTTTACATCACATCGGAAGGCGCCCGCTACACGATGGCGCTGCGCGACCTGGACCCGGATGAAACCGTCCGCGTGAATCAGGAACGCGGCACCCCGCTTCAACTTCCGCTCTAGCTTTCGATCCAAAATCTATTTCTCGCTGCGGCTGGCGGGTTCGGGCATGTACGGCCCTGCTTCGGCGGGAAGGCCGGCACGTTCGAGTTGGATTGTCGTGTGGCTGATTTGAAAATCGTGGGCGAGGACTTCGTAGATGCTATGCAGGATTTTTTCGCTGTCTTCCATGTGCATGTCGGGAATGCGCGCGTGGCAGGAGAGTGCGTGGACATCGGTGCCGAGTGTCCAGATGTGGATGTCGTGAACTTCCTGGACGCCGTCCACTTTCAAGATCGCGGCGGCTACGTCCTCGAGATGGATGTTGCGCGGCAGGCCTTCCAGCAAAATGTGACTGCTCTCACGCAGGATTCCACTGCCTGTCCAGAGGACCATAGCGCCGATCGCCATGCCAATCACCGGGTCAACCCAACTGGCGCCCGTATTGCGGATCACCACAGCGCCGACGATGATTGCAATATTCGATAGCGCGTCGCCGAGATTGTGTATCCAGATCGCTCGGACATTCAGATCGGTGCGCCCGCTGTGCACTCCCAACGTGATTCCGCTGTTGATCACGAGTGCCAGAATCGAAACCCACAGCATCAATCCCGATTGCACTTCGACAGGTGCGCGCAGCCTTTGAATCGATTCGACAATCAGGAAGACGGCGACGATCGTGAGCAATACCGAATTGATGAACGCCGCAAGAATTCCAGCGCGATGATAGCCGTAGGTCTTCTCTGCTGTTGGCGGACGCATCGCCCAGCGAGTGGCGAGCCAGGAAATCACCATCGTGGGGACGTCGGTCATGTTGTGTAGCGCGTCGCTGATCAACGCGATCGAATGGGCGGCGTAGCCGGCGATCAATTCCACCGCGACAAGAGCGAAAGTAGCCACTACCGAAGCGCCCAGGATGAACGTCATCCCCTTGTTCGCGTCGATGTGCATGTGGGAATGGCTATGGCCACCGTGCCCGCCCGAGTGATTGTGGGCTGCGTGGCCGTGGTTGTGACCGTCGCCGTGGTCCGCGCCGCTATGAGAAGGCAAGTGCATCTGTTGGATTCTAACCGCAGAAGCGGGTTTTGAACTACCACTGAGGGAGGAGCAGGGGCTCCTCGCTGAATCGTTGCTTGAAAGGGCACGAATGCCGTGCCCCTACAGATCAGTTGGCGAGGTTGGCACTCTGCTGCCACTAGGGCGCAGCGAACTTTGCGGCTGCGATGTGTGGTGACAGCGAGCGCGTGTGTCCTGGGCAGGCGCAGGCCAACCCTTCACGTCAACAACTGCCGCGTTTCAGCGCGGCGCAGCAAAATCGCAGTCGAGACGCACGCTTCGCAGCGACGCGACCGGAATGAACGCGCGCGCGGAAACACAATTGACTTCGCGCACCGCTGCCGCCTACCATGAGCACGGTCTTGGGTTTCCGAAGGCTTTCCAGGGGGCGCGGGCGGTTCGAGGATTGATTCGCCTAGCGATGACGCTCAACGCAGCCAAGCTGGTTTTTTGGGGAGTGCGCGGCTCGACGCCCACCGTCGAACGCGATACCTGGCGCTATGGCGGCAACACGCCGTGCCTGGAATTTACGGCTCCCGACGGCACGCGCTTCGTGTTGGACTGCGGCACGGGCATGCGGATGCTGGGAAATCACTGGGCACAACTATTCGGTGACCGCGCAATCCACGCTCACATTCTCGTAACGCATTATCACTGGGATCACATACAGGGCCTGCCGTTCTTCCGGCCTCTTTTTGAACCGCAAAACCGCTTCAATTTCTATAGTTTTCAATCCAAGTATTTGGGGCCGGACAGCCTCCGCAAAGTCCTGGAAGCACAGCTTGCGAGTCCCTATTTTCCCGTAGACGTAAGCACCATGACGGCGGGACGAACCTTTCACGAAGTGACCCATGGCCACAAGTGGGAAATCAACGGTACCCACATCACAGCCAGTTGGCTCAACCATCCGCAGGGCTGCTTCGGTTACCGGCTGGACACCAGCGGCGGCTCGATCGTCTATGCAACTGACAACGAGCCTGGCGTGGCTGAGTTTGACAAGAACCTGCGAGATCTCGCACACGGCGCTGACGTTTTCATCTACGACGCGCAGTATTCGCCGGAGCAATTGGCGCAAGAGCGCCGCGGCTGGGGACACTCGAGCTGGCTCGAAGGCGTGAAGATTGCGAAAGAGTGCAAAGTGCGGAACTTGATTCTGTTTCACCACGATCCGGATTCGCCGGACAAGACCGTCGACGGATTTCTTTCCGCTGCGCGCCACGAGTTTCCCGCTACATGGGCTGCGACGGAAGGCATGACCGTAACCCTCAGCGACCGCGGCGTGAATGTTACTTTGCCGAAGTCACGCGTAGGGCAGCGGCGGCGAATCCGGTTTGCGGCCACAGTGACCGGACAGACTGAAGACGGTGCGACGTTTGAAGAGAAGGCGACGGTACGTGACATCAGCCTGCAGGGTGCCTACATTACGCTGAAGAGCCGCCCACGGCTGCAATCGGAATTGCGCGTTGTGATCGAAGCGGCCGGCGACGGAGACCGCTCGAGTGTGCTTTCGCTACGCGGCACGGTGATGCATTTCGATATGGGACGCGAGAAGGGTCACAACGGCGTGGGAGTTGTTTTCATCGAGGAAGCAGAACCTGGTCATCCGAACGACTAGGGATACTGCGGAACTGTAACCCTCCGTGGCAGTCACGCCGGCACGTACTTCAGGATTTTTCCTTTAGCGCGGCAAGTTGGGATTCCAGATCGGCCAGGGCGCGATTCAGCTGTTCGCGATGCCGGGCATTCTGGCTCGATTGCAAATCTTTTTGGACCCGTGATCGGGAAAGCAGCAGAACTTCTCTCTTGCGCCTGCATTCGACCTGCTCGGGCGAGAGTTGCCGCTTTTTGTTTCCCGCAACCTTTTCTTGAAATTCCTGAACCTGACCTTCCACCGCTTTGCTTTCCCAGCCTCTGGCCATGCGTGCATTCTATGATGCGAAGGGGAGTTCGAGAGGATTTTTTGAGGCAAAGTTTCGGAAACGAAAAAACCGGGGGAGGCGAGTGAATCGAAGACGAAATGGCGAATGGCGGGCATGCCATCGCGTATGTGGCGCAAGAAGCGCCTCTGGCGAAAGCCTTCTCAATTTTTCAGAAGATCATCAGGGCTTTGCGGCCGCGCCTCGAATCAAGCGGTAGATAAAGAGCAGCAGGATCGCGCCCACAATTGACATGATGAATCCCGCGGCCTGCCCTTCCTGGTACCAGCCGATCGTCCTGCCGATGTAGGTGGCGAGAATCGATCCCGCGATTCCCAACGCCATCGTAATCCAGATTCCGCCAGGGTCTCTTCCCGGCATCAGGAACTTGGCGAGTGCTCCGACGATAAGGCCGATGATAGCTTCCCAAAGCAGGGTGAGCATGGGCGTTGCTCCTCAGCGAAGAATTCCACGTGTCCACTTGAATGAATACTCGTTCGATTTCAGGGGAGCCAGCACACCAGACGTGTGCCGGTCCGCTAGCCCTTCGTCCCGGCACACATCCGGCGCACCTACAAAATCGTTACGCCTGTTTTTGTTTCTCGGCGACTTTCGCGAGAGCAATCGTCAACGCCGCGCCGCCCAGAGTCTTTACGAGCGTCGTGTGCTGCGCATAAAAATTGCTCACGGAATCGACGATGGAGGGATCGGCGCTGTGCGCTTGAGTCGCGAGCTGTTGAACGGCCTCGGGCGAAAGTTTTTGAGCTTGCTCCGGCGTCACTTGCGTGGTGCCCTGGCCGAGAATGCCGGCAAGCCCCGCTCCCGACAGTAGGGAAGTGAGGGCGCCGGGGGGGACGGACGAGAGAATCTGGTTGATGACGCCGGCTTTCTGTTCGCCGCTGGAGTTGTTGAAGAGTTGCGAGAGCATCTGGCCGAATGCGGGCGTCTTGTCGGAATTAAACATAGCGGAGAGGCCGTCTGCGATCGAGCTTGCGGGCGCAGCCTGCGCCACCTGGTCGAAATGCGCGTGGACGTCCGGAGCCGGTGCTGCTGCGGCACCGCCCGACGAGTACTGCTTCAGCAGATTTCCCAATTGGTCTGTCCAAGTCATGTGATTTCTCCTCTGAACACTAAAATCGAATATGGTGATGCGCGAAATGAACCACCAAGCGGATTCGCGTGCGGTCACTATGGGATCAGCAGTTCCATCCCAGCTTTGATCTTGTCGGGGTCAGCGAGCTTGTCTTTGTTGGCCTCAAAAATCTTCATGTACTTGTTGGCATCGCCGTAAAACTGTTTGCTGATTTTGGAGAGATTGTCGCCCGCCTGCACGGTGTAGGTTCGAGCCGCCGGAGTGGAGGGTGCGCCGCCCGCAGCCGCGGCGGCCGCTGCCGGTGCCTGAATGTCGGCAATCAAATCGGAGAAATTAGGATCGACCAGCTTGATCTGGTCCCACACGCGGTCTTTCACGGCCGCGGAAGGGGCGGAGGCGCGAATCAAGAGCTTGTCACCTTCCATATTGAGGTTCTGGAGCTGAACGCCGTTTGTCTGGATGAAATTCAGTACCGATTGATACTTCATTTTCATTTGTTCGAACTTATCTGCCATTGGATCCTCCTGTCATTCACGAATGCAAATACTCTGTGATCCTTCGGTCGGAAATTTTAAATGCCGGTCGTTACCGATGCCGCCAATTCCGCCGCTCATCAGGATGACGATGAAAGTTGACCGAGCACGCATCCCAAAGCCTCGGCGGGCTAGGATTCTAAAGGGGCCCAATTCCGCAGTGCCAATCGGTGAATCAATGAGACGGTCACTGCGAGGGATTGCTTCCTTCTGGAACTCTTCGATTCGGTTGGCCGAAAAATCGCTTGTCGCACTCGGAGCAACGACAGCATCGCACGTCCGCTACCTGACGGAGGAGCTTTTCAATCATTCCTCGCGCGTGTGACTTCCCAAGGTAGCCGCCGCCACAACGGGGACAAAGCCGCCTCGTGAATGAGCCGATCATCTGCAAGATGCAAGCACTCCCGGTTGGTCACGATGCCTTCTTATCTTTTTTATCTTGCTTCGAGTTCGAACTTGCGACGCGAATCATCTGATTTCGAGAAACGAGTGCCCGGCGGACGCTCCTCAAAAGGTTCTCGAATTCACGGTCCCTTTCGAACATCTGTTTATCGTTCAGATGCAGCCGACGCGTCATAGATCGACCCTTTTCCAGTACGACGGGCACTGATCAATTCGAAAGCGACTTCGCCCGTCAGAACGTAACGTTGGCACCCCTCCCGCAAGTCCATCGAAGGAGAAAATACTGAAACATCGGAGGTTAGGTGCTGAATCTACTAAAGAAGAGATATAACATCAGCGATTACCGCTCAATCGGGTCGTTACCGTATTACGTATCAGGAATTTCCTGATGTCGTACTACAGAGAAACTGTATCTGGGGCCGGGGCACGCAAGCAGTATTGTCACGGCGATATTACAGGATCGACTGATGCCAGGGATGGCGGGGCGAATTTTCATGAGCCGGCGTGTAGAATTGGAGCGGATCACCGGAGTGATGAGTTCGATTTTTCGAGTTGCGTTCAAGGCTCCCTTTACAGGATAAGGCGGACACATGCGGATTACGGTTGCGCACAATCGCACCAAAGCTGAAATGATCAAGTCGGTCGACCATTCGTTCGATGAAATATCCCATGGCGATCCGTCGATTCCGGTGAGTGTGGCGATGAAGGAGAAGAGCTGGAACGGATCGGTGCTGAGTTTCGTGCTCTCGGCGAAGATGGGATTCATCAGCACGCCGATTAAAGGGACGGTGGAAGTGACCGATCACGACGTAATCATCGACGCGGATCTTGGTTTGCTGGGCAAATTGATACCCGAGAAAACGGCGCAGGAAATGCTCGGTGAGCGGTTCAAAGGGCTTCTGAATTAATCGTTGGCGATTCGACCGGCTGGCAGAGGAACTAGCCTGCGAGGGCTTCGGGTTCCGTTTCGAAGATGGTGAAAACCTTGACGAGGTGCGTGAGTTCGAGCACCTGCCGGGGGCTGCGCTGCAATCCGAAAAGGGAGAAACTGCTTTTGAGTTCGCGTGAAAGCTTCAGGCCCTCGACGAGGGAGGCGACGCCGGCGCTGTCGATGTATTTGACGGCCGTGAGATTGACGATAACGCGAGTGTTCTTTGCTTCCTTGAGAAGTTTTACGAGCGCGCCACGGAGTTCCGGAGAGTTGTAGAGGGTGATGTCACCGGTGACGTCTACGATGGTTGCGTTCCCGGATTGTCGAGTGGAGATGTTCACGAACCCTGGTTTATGGCGCGAGGGGATGCGCCGCTATGCTTTTTCCAAAATCACTTCCGTAGATTTGATGATTGCGCCGACCGTGTCGCCCACCTTCAGCTTCATTTCTTCCGCGCTTCGACGGGTGATTACGCTTTCGATGATGGTTTCGCCCGCGCGCACGACTACATGCGCCATGATATCGCCCACATGAAGTTCCTCGATCTTGCCGATGATGCGGTTGCGGGCGGAAAGTCTCATGAAAGTGATGATACCCGGTGTTCTGCTTGTTGTCGAGAAGGGTGTGCGGGGCGAGGGCAGTGATTTCGTCCCGAGGCGCAGCATGCGGCGCTCGACGGGAGAGACGCGAAGCGCGGCGTGAGTGATGTTCCGATTTGGAAACGAAAACGGGCTCGGGCCATTTGATTGGCTCGAGCCCGTTTCAAACACCAAGTGAACGACGGCAGTTACTTAAGGACTAGTTACCGTTGTTGATGCTCCTAGTGGAGACGACCTGGCCGGTGGACGGATCGAGGAACACCAGGTTGCCGCCTGGGCTGTTGAAGTTGAACATGTTCAGCAGCGTGCCTGCGAATTGATCGAAAGAACCCTTGCCGATCTGCGGAAGTTCCCAGTTGTCTTCGATGAAGCGGACGACTGAACTTTGGTCGGTGAGGGTGCTGTCGACGTAGTTCGGTTTGGCATAGAGCGAGATCACCAAAAACGGCAGGCGTGGGCCGTATCCACAACGCGCTTGAATGGATTCGAGGGCGTTGGCCCCGTTGCCGCAGGAGCCGGTGCCGGTCAGCGCGTCCTCGACGGAATTGGAGGGGTTCAGGATCGGGCTCATCTGATGATCGTACCAACCGTCGGAGTCGTCCCACGAGATGATCACCGCGGTGCTGGACCATTCCGGCAACGTTTGCAGGAAGTTGATCGTGTTGATGATGAAGAACTGCTCGTCGAGCGGCGAAGAGTTTCCCGGGTGGCCGTCGCTGGCACGGTTTGCCTTCAGGTAGCTCACGGCCGGAAGGTTTCCGGCGAGGGCTGCCTTCTGGAACCAGCTCAAATCGTACTGATGGTTGGCCTGGCCGTCATGGCCGATTTCGTTGACGTTCTTCGGCGGCGTGTGATGGATGTTGGCGGTGGATGGATAGTACTGGAAAGGATTGTGGTGGGCGCTGTAGGCCGTTTCCGGAGTGCCGTCAACGCGATTCGTCGTGGTGGCGCAGACCGCTTTGCCGTTCACAACGCTGGAAGGTGTGAAACCGCCCTGGAACCAACCCCAGGTGACGCCTTTCGCGCTGAGCAGGTTGCCGATGTTCTGGTTCGTGGCTTTCATGCCGGCCACTCCAAACTGCGGCGCGTTGCAGTCGTCGTAGAAGGGATCCGGGTCGCCGACGACGCTGCCCGCTGTGACCTCGTCCGCGCTCGTGTTGGCGTTGACCGCAGCGGGATCAACGCCGCCCGTCATGCCGGAGATGACATTCAGAGCACCGACCGTGGACGGGCCGAAATTGGTGCCGAATGAATTGTCATTCATCGCAAAGTTCTGAGCGTAGTTCCAAAGTCCGGTGACGGTGTTCCCGTCGAAATACCCCATCACGATCCCCGTGTTCAAATTCTGAACTGTTGGAAACGAAGAGTTGCACGGAGAAGCGGTGGATTCGGGGAATTTATCCATCAGCCCGCTGTCAAATGCCTGCTGTTCCGGCATGTAATCGTGATTTTGGCTGCAGGTGTAATTCTGGCTCGGATCGAGGCGGAACGGCTGGATGGAGTTTGGATTCCGCTCGAGCAGACCCTGAGTCAGGCCGTTGACGGCGGGCGTGTTCGCCTTTGCTTTGAATTTGGTTTCGCTCCGGGGGTTGTCGGCGTTTGGGTAGGTGGCGAAGTAGTGATCGAATGACACGTTTTCCTGGAAGATCACAACGAGGTGCTTGATGGGCGTGGTGGTGGGTGCGCCGCCATTGTTATTCTTGCTGCTATTCTTTCCTCCATCTTTGTCACCATTTCCTGGGGCCGCCATCAGTGAGGCGGGGGCAAAAGCCAGGTTTGCGGCCAGCGTCAGCGCCGCCATCCAGCGAAGATTCTCCCGAATCATGAATTCTCCTATGTAGGCAAGTTCGAGCCCGAATCCGAAAGGCCGCACGCCACCCCCGCAGCAATTCTACCTGCTCGTGAGGATTTCGGAATCAAACGCGTGCTCCGTGGATACGCGGCACGTGTTATTGCTTTGTGAATGAAGGATAAAAAATAGCAGCGGCAGAAGAATTATTTGCGATTCTTCGCGGAATTCGGAGGCGCCACCAGGGATTCGGATTCCGGTTGGATTCTTGGCGCTTCCCGCGGCTCCACGCGTACCAGGCCCATCATGCCGCCGTCTTCATGCTCGAGCAAATGGCAGTGAAAAGGAAACGTGCCGACGATTGAGGGATCGCGGAAATCCATCCGTAACTTGACGCTGGGATATTTCGCAGTTTTGCCATCCCAGAAGGGAACGTTAATCGTGTCGCGCAGGAATGGCTCGTTCACGTCGATTCCAAACCACTGCAGCAGCATGAAGTGTATCTGATGAATGTGAAATGCGTGCAGCTCCTGCGAGCGATTCTCGATGTACCAGTCTTCTACATCTCCCTGATGCACGATGATGTTGGGGACAGACGAGGTCGGATCGAATAGGACAGGCGCCTGGCCATCGACGGTAATGTAGAAAGTGGTCGGACTGTTGGGATCTTTCGGATCCTGCAATGTTTCGCTGAAATAAAGGGTGCGTTCCCGGACGGGCTGCGCGTTGCCGAGCCAGTCTGCGGTTGTGCGCACGAGCGGGACAGGCGGGGCAGAAAGCTTCGAGTGAAGCTCAGGAGCGTTTCTTGAAGCGACGATGGCCGCGAGCGGCCTGACGGGATCGTTTTCCCCGCCCGCGCCTGTGTTCACACTTCGAGTGAGCAGTTCGGCTTTCACTCCTTCCGCCGGGCCGGTGACGATGAATTCCGCTCGCCCGCCCGGAGGCAAACCAATGTGCGTCTGCGTTACGATTCCGTCTCCAATCCCGTTCCAGTTGATAGGCACTCCATCGAGCGCAACGACACCGAAACCCTGCGGGTGGCCGTCGTAGAGCATTTGCAGATTCAAGTAGGTGATCGCGGAAGCGTTGAGCACGCGCCAGAGCTGGCGTTCACCGGGCTGGATGGGGATTATCGCGCGTTCGTAATCTGGATACGGCGCCGGCACAAAGTTTAGCGAGAGATCCTTCGCGGGCTTGCCGGTTCCCGAGCCGGTGTTGCGCGCATCGCCGTCGGGATCGACGATGACGGGAGGGGCGTTGACATCGGATTCCGCAGGCGCCGCATTCGGATGCAGCAGATCCTGGTCGCGGATAATCAGCACACGCTCAGGAAGTCCTGCGAGCGCGGGGACGGCGCGTTCGATCCCCTCCACGATAAGCGCCCCGGAGGCGCCGCCCAGCACTTGCACCTTGCTGAAGCCGTGCAGGTGCGGGTGATACCAGTACAGGCCGGGCGGCTGGTTCGCCGGAATCTGCACGCGATACTCGAACGGGTCGTTCTCGGGTAATACCGAGGTCGTAAGGACTTCGTCCTGGTGGCAGACGGGCGGAACCGCGAGCCCATGAAAATGCAGGTTCGTAGCGGTTACCACCATTGCGCCGCCGCCCGCGCAAGATCGACGAGGCGTGGCTGCTGTGGACATCGTTGATGATGGGTGGTGCATCGCTGTGGCGGGCGCGCCGTTGGAGGTCTTCGCGGCGGGGTTAGGCGCGGGAACGGTTGCAGGCTCGGGCAATGCATTTTTCAGCGTAATGATCAGCGTATCGCCCGGATGGACTCGAAGCGTGGGCGATTCCTCGCCGTTTTCCGCGATGTAGCAGTAACGCGTGAGTCCTGCCGCATCCACTTCGCTGCGAAATGAAAAATGGACCGCAAGCTGGCCATGCGAGCTGCGCAGATCGGCGGGTTCGGAAACGGCGCTGCCGGGTGCGGGGCGCGGACATTTTTGGTCTGAAAGATTCTGCGCATGCATGGCCTGCGAAAAAATAGTGCTGAGAAAGAAGAATAGGAAAATTCTCCGAAGGAAAACCATCCGCACAGCATTGCGGTTCACGAGGGGCCTTTCAAGCCTTTCGCAGCATCGGTCAACGCTTCCCTTGCGGAAGAGGCGAACAATCTTAGACCTTTTCCTATTACAGCAAAGTGAATGAGGGATGAACGCAACTCCAAGAACTGTCGCAGAGGAGGGAGTAAGAGGAGCGGGCGCGAAACTTGCGGAAATGGAACTTCTGAAAACTGGCACGCTCGAGGGCCATTTCAGGATGGCCAGTTCTGTTTTGAGAATTGCGATGCCAGATAAGTTCGTAACTAGCGTGTTCTTCGCGCGAAACAGTGGCCAAGCGATTGCCCATGTGATGCAGCGCCCTACCGACTAGCCCGCCACTCGTAACGGAACGGGTCACTATCGGTTCGTCCCAGGAGAAACCCATGAATTTGTTCGCCCGCCTGCAAGATTCATCGCTGAGGCTGAGAATACTATTTGTAACGATCTTGTTGACTGTGGCGATGGCAGTGCCGGGGGTTGCATTGGCAGGGCCCATCCCGTCCGTGCCAGTGCCGCATATCGATTCGATCAGTCCTGTCTCCGCGGCGTCTGGCGGAGGGTCTTTCACGTTGACAGTGAAGGGCACCGGATTCACGGCGACCTCTGCGGTTTTTTATGGAACGTCACAGCTGGCGACGACATACATGTCGTCGACGACGCTCACGGCGTTCGTCTCTGCGGCGATGCTTGAAAACTCTGGGACCGGCTGGATCACGGTGGTAACGCCAGGCACCGTGTGCGTTCCCGGCGGCGGAACATCGAACACGATGTTTTTGCCGGTGATCGGAACGGTTCCATCGCTGACGTTCGCGCAGTCAATGAATGCCGGCACCAACGGATCCTGGGGAGCCATCGCGGGAGATTTCAACAAGGACGGAATGCTCGACTTGGTGACCGCAAATCGTGGAACCAATACAGTGACGATTTTTCTTGGCAATGGCAACGGGACCTTTCAGGCCGGGCAAGCAACTACAGTGTTCAACACACCTTTCACCCTGGCAACAGGCGACATAAACAATGACGGTAATCTAGACCTGATTGTGACCTCCATCGACGACGTTTCGAGCGGCGGAATCGCGGTGCTGCTCGGCAATGGCGACGGAACGTTTCAAACGCCGGTGCTCTTCACCAACGACCACGGCACGACTTTGACGGTTGCCTTAGCCGACGTAAATGGCGACGGTTCGCTCGATTTGCTCGCTGGAAGCAGCGCCGGCGGCGTCGACGTTTTTCTGGGCAATGGCGACGGGACGTTTCAGGCGCCGGTAAACTACGGCTCATCGTTAGGGAGTCAGATCAATAAAGTAGCAGTGGCGGATATGAACGGTGACGGATTCCTCGACATCGTGGTTGCAAACGGCTCGAGTATTTCTGTCCTGACAGGAATGGGAAACGGCACTTTTAACGCACCGGTCTCTACCGCCGCATCCGGATCGCTGAGCTTTGTGATCGCGGACTTTGATGACGACGGCGAGCTGGATGTGGTGTCGTCGGCATTCCCGGCAGGCCTCGCATTCCTTAAAGGGAACGGCGATGGGACTTTTCAAACGGCGGTTGCATTCGGAACAGGTGTGGATCGCGCGGTGGAATATGGCGATTTCAACGGGGACGGCATACAAGACGTCGTGACCCAAAACGAAACCGGACAAGAGATCGATTTCTATCTCGGCGTCGGCGACGGAACATTCCAAGCGCCGCAATCGTTTGGCAGCAACGTAAACGACATGTATCAGATCGCCGTAGGCAATTTCGCGGCGGGCGCAGGCCTGGCGGTTGCCGCAGCGGATACGGGCACCAACATGCTGCTTCTTCAGTCCGCCGTAGCTGTGTCGCCGATGGTTGTGGATTTCGGATCGATCGCTTCGGGCGCCACATCCGACCCGATGACGGTGACGGTGACGAACGGCACGCCCGTAACGGTCAACATTGAAAGCATTACGATCGTCGAGTCGGGATCGACCATCGACTTCGCCAAGGGCACGTCCACCTGCGGAGCGACACTTGCACCCGCCGCATCGTGCACCGTTCTCGTGACGTTTACGCCGACAGCGGCCGGAGCATTATCGGCGTCGATTCAAGTGAATGATGACGCCCCGGGAAGTCCGCAATCAGCGACATTGAGCGGGACGGGAACAAACGCGCCAGTGGTGACGTTCTTGCCGGCGGTGCTGACGTTCGCACCCCAAACAGTGGCAACGACCAGCGCCGCCCAATTGGCGACGTTGACCAACACCGGCAACTCGACGCTGAATATTTCCAGCATCGCGATTACCGGCGCGAATTTTGCGGACTTCGCGAACACCACCACTTGCGGCGCTACTCTCGCAGCGTCGGCGAGCTGCACATTCAGCGTCACGAGTACGCCAAGCGCCATCGGGGCGCGGGTTGCGGCTCTAGTGGTCACCGACGACGCAGCAGGCAGCCCGCATACAGTGACGCTGAATGCTACGGGGCAAACACTGGGTGCGTTAACGCTCTCTCTCAACACACTCACATTCGCGCCCACAGTTTCGGGCGTTTCAAGCGCCACGCAAACGGTGACGGTGACGAATACGGGCGGCACTGCACTTGCCATCACGAGTATCTCGTTAATCGGAGCAAACCCCGGCGATTTCCTGCAGTCGAACGGGTGCGGTGTATCTCTTGCGGCGAGCGCCACCTGCATGATCACGGTCACATTCAAGCCGACGGCGGGTGCAGCGCGCGCCGCAACCATTTCGCTTGTAGACGCGGCCACCGACAGCCCGCAGAGCATCACGTTAACTGGCACGGGCGAAGACTTCACGCTGGCCGTGACCACGCCGACGCAGACGATTTCAGCCGGAGGCACCGCCAACATTCAGGTGGCCGTCACGCCGCAGGGAGGATTTACCGGCGTGATTGCCCTTAGTTGCGGCGGCGCGCCATCGGGATCCACATGCAGCGTGATGCCGGCCTCGTTCACTCCGACTGCGTCGCCAACAGATGTGACTGTGTCGCTCATCACGACCGCACAGCTATTTGCTCCGCCTTCGTTCTCGATTCCGCGCCCGTTGGTGACGAGAGTGATGGCGTATCCGCTCCTCTTGTGCGTGCTGGCTTTCATAGCCCTCACCACGATTGGCCGGCGCCGTGTTTCGTTTGGGCAGCTGCGAACGGCGCGCATTGCGGTGCTCTTCGCGACCTTGCTTCTCGCCGGAGTATTCGGACTGGCGGGTTGCGGAAGCAGCTCCGGCGGCGGAAGCGGCGTCAGCAAAGGCAGCCATATCTTGACGCTGACCGCATCGTCCGCGTCACTCTCGCATAACACAACGATGACGGTAATCGTGCAATAACGGAAACAGGTTCGAACAGGGGTCGTTTCTCGCTCGATTGTCGGGCGGGAAACGACCTGCTTCCTTTAACGGCGACTCGAGGGCTGCACCTGAGTCCTTATCGCGCGGGCTCTTTTCACGCTCGCCTGCTTCTGTCTGAAAGTTCCATGTCGAAAGTTCGCAGATTCCGCAAAATCCCTCGATATTTCTCCCGCCGGCGCACCCCTCGTGTTCCTGATCGCTTCCATCGAGAGTTGTCCGCATCGAAATGGAGTGGACTCACCTTACAATATAGCCGCGTTCGATCCGCCGCCGGAGAGTCCGGCAAGGCTGCAGAAATCTGGCGCAAGGCGAGGGATGACGGAAAATCACAACCAGTTTGCGGGCGTGCGGGCACTGATCTTCGATCTCGATGGCACACTCATCGATTCAAAGCTCGATCTGGCTCATTCCGTGAATGCTGCGCTTGAGCACATGAAGCGCGAGCCGCTCACGCACGAAACAATTTACAGCTACGTTGGCAATGGGGCGCCGATGCTGGTGAAACGCGCGTTGGGCGAGGGCGCCACCGAAGAGGAAGCGGCAACGGGGCTGGCGTATTTCTTGAGCTATTACCGTACGCATATGCTCGACAACACCGTGCCTTATCCGGGCGTGCGCGAAGGCCTGCAGCTTCTTGAAAAGCATCCGATGGCGGTGCTGACGAATAAGCCGGTGCACTTCAGCCGCGCGATCCTGGATGGTCTCGGACTGTTGGGATATTTTCGTTCTGTTTACGGCGGCAACAGCTTCGAAAAAAAGAAGCCCCATCCCATGGGCGCGGAAACCCTTTTGCGCGAACTGGGGGCAGGCCCGCGCGAGGCGATGATCGTGGGCGATTCGGATGTGGACGTTCGGACAGCGCGGAACGCGGGCACGTGGGTTTGCGGTGTAAGTTATGGGCTCGGAATGGAAGGCATGCGGGCGCATCCTCCCGACTTGATGCTCGATAGTCTCACCGAGCTCCCGGAGCACCTAAACGGAAGCGTGTGAGCCGTCGGCAGTGATTCGCAGCGAAGCGAATGCAAGCGAGAAGACTCGTGCGAGGCCGGCGTATCTCGAGAGGAGTTCGATTCGATACAGCCGTTTCTGCTACCGCGCACTCACTTTTTTCGAGAACGCCGTGCTGTACCACGCCCAGGTTCGTTCGAGGCCTTCTTCGAAGCGAACAAGCGGTTCATAGCCCAGGATTTTGCGCGCAAGTGAAATGTCCGCTTGCGAATCGCGAATATCTCCAGAACGCGGAGGCTCGTACTTCGCCTGAATTTTCTTGCCCGTGATCTTTTCAAGCAATTTTACAACCTGATTGAGCGTGGTGCGGGCGCCCGTGCCGCCGTTGAAAATTTTCCCCGAAGCTTCTTTGGCATCACAGGCGCGTAGTGTTTCGTCCACGATGTTGTCGATGTAAGTAAAATCGCGAGTCTGTTCGCCATCCCCATAGATAACTGGCGATTCGTTGTTGATGGCAGCGAGCATGAAGCGCGAGAGAACGCCTGAGTATTGCGAAGTGGGATCCTGGCGCGGACCGAACACGTTGAAGTAGCGGACCGAAACGTTTTCGAGGCCGTAGCTTCGGCCAAACGCCTGGGCGTACAGCTCTCCAGCGTATTTCGTCACCCCATAGGGCGAAATCGGTTCCGGCTGCATCGATTCCATTTTAGGCAGGGTGGGAGTCTCGCCGTAGGCGGATGAGGATGCGGCGTATACAAACCGGCGTACCTTTGCATCGCGCGCGGCGACAAGGACGTTCAACGTGCCGTCTATATTCACGTGATTGGTTTCGAGCGGATCTTTCACGGAGCGAGGAACGGACGTGCGAGCGGCGAGATGCACCACGTAGTCGGCGCCCGCGACCGCGGATTGAACGGCGCGGAGGTCGGTGACGCTCTCAACGCGAAGCTCGATTTTCTGACGCACAGATTCAAGATTCGATTCTGCGCCCGTAGATAGATCATCGAGCACTATGACTTCATGATTGCGCCGGACGAGTTCGTCGACAATATTCGACCCAATGAAGCCGGCACCGCCGGTTACGAGATAGCGCATTCGGAAAATGCTCCTGGTTGAAGATGGCCGACACGAAAACGATACGATTGCGCATTGCAAGAAGCAAGCCAGTGGCCCGCATTCTAGCTTTGGAGTACGCTCGAATATAGCGCGGTCATTCGCAACGGACAAGGAATGGCCGGAGGCAGCTCAAACTCCACACAACACATTGTTAGGAGCGGGCTTCCAATAGAGTGCGATGAACCTGGATTGCGATCGACGGCCGCGAAAAGCATTCACCACGACGGCACTCCTCTTCGCAGCGGGGATCTGCGGGGTCATTATCTGCGGCGCCTGGGCCGCTGCCGGCGCCAGGCAAACGACAGGTCAAAAAGCGAACAAGCCAACCCGTGCCTCAAGCGCCGGTACGATTCCGTCTCCAAAGGAAGTTACGATGCCTTTTCGGATCGGCGAGAAGCTCGACTATCGGGTGGCGTGGGCGAGTTTCGCGAATGCAGCTTCCGTGCAGCTCACAGTGCCCGAGCGCCGCGAGCTTACGGGATGGGGCACATGGCATTTTCGCGCTTCTGCTCACACGCTAAACCTGATGCGATCGCTGGTCACGGTGGATGACCAGTTTGATTCCTACACCGATACGGCAACGCTCGAGAGCCGGCAGTACGAATGGTATTTGAACGAGATGGGGACAAAGCAGAATCAGGTTTTGCATTTCCTGCCCGAAGGACGCCCCGCGGGTGGAAACTCGGCGGGAATTGTGGTTTCGCCTGGAACGCACGATCCTTTGGGAGCGCTTTACGCGCTGCGGGGAGTTGATTGGCAGGCTACGCCGGTTTTCAAAGCGCCGGTTTATGATGGACATGACGTTTACGAAATGCGCGCGCGAGTGGAGGTTCCCAGCGAGACAGTGGCCGTCGAGGCCGGCAACTACGCGGCATCAAAAATCCTAATTCATCTCTTCCAGCGCGGGAAGGAAGTTCCGGGGATGAGTTTCGTCGCCTGGATGGCTCACGACACAGCGCGAACACCCGTGCTGATGGAAGCCGAACTGCCGATGGGGAATCTCCGCGCAGAACTTGTTACCGCTTCACAATAATCTTGCTATGGCTACTTGGTCTTGGGAGATCGTTCAGGCGTCTGGGACGAATCAGTCTTCAGGAACAACCCAATCATCCGGTGGAAAATCGATCTGCCAAAATCTCGCTGACGGTTTCATGAATTCCACGCCCACCTGCAATTTTCCGCCCTGCGCAGTGCCGAAATGAACTACTCGGCATTCCAGCGATTGTTGCGTAGCTTTGTTCGAGAGTTTGAGGATTTGCTGAGCGGCAACCTGCGTTGCCATCGCGATCAGAGCGCCGTGTGCATTTACCACCAACGTGCGAGTCTCTTCCTTAAAGTCTTTATTATCAGATGTCTGCCCACTCACGATGACCGGAACGCTGAGCAACACCCGCATACTTCGTCGACGGCCCGGGTCGGCTTTCCAATTCGCTTTCGTGGTTGGAGGGGTTCCCATCTACCAACGATAGCGCCCGGGAACGCGGCGGGCAATGGAACTAACCGGCTAGCGCGGTTGTAGAGTAAACATAGGGCAAAATCCGTTGGCGGAGCGCCGAAACGCTAACAGTTCACGATTTTTTCGCGATTTTGTTTCACGCGCCGGGTTGCGTTGCGAGTATCGACGACCAGTTTCGCGTTTCGCACAATTGCATCGTAGTCGTAGCTGGTGTGGTCGGTGGCGATCAGCACGCAATCGTAACTGGCGAGGCGTTCCGGGGCGAGGTCGACGGAACGCATATGCGAAAAATCATAGTGGCGCAACTTGAAGAGTGCCGGAAAGAACGGATCGTTGTAGTCAATCACAGCTCCCCGTTCAGTTAGCAATTCGAGAAGCTTGAGGGAAGGCGATTCGCGCAGATCGTCCACGTCTTTCTTGTAGGCCATCCCGAGCAGAAGAATTTTCGAACCTTTGATCGAGCGTTGGTGCTCATTGAGTGCCGCTGCCACGGCATCCACGACATGGTAGGGCATTGCGGTATTCACTTCGCCGGCGAGTTCGATGAAGCGCGTGGCGAAATCGTATTCGCGAGCCTTCCACGAAAGGTAGTAGGGATCGACCGGGATGCAGTGACCACCGAGGCCGGGACCTGGGTAGAAGGGCATGAATCCGAAAGGTTTAGTCGCAGCGCTGTCGATGATCTCAAAAATATCGAGATTCATGCGCAAACACAGTTGCTTTAATTCATTCACGAGAGCGATATTCACGCAGCGGAAAATATTTTCGAGCAGCTTTACCATCTCCGCAGCGCGAGTGGAACTGACGGGAATCACCTTCGAAACGATCTGCGCGTACATGCCTGCCGCTGCACGTCCGCTCGGAGGATTCACGCCGCCAACAACTTTTGGGATCTGCGCGAGGCCGTATTGCTTGTTTCCGGGATCTTCCCGTTCGGGCGAAAATGCCAGATAGAAATCCGTTGCGACATTTTCACTGCCTTCACCGTTCGCAATCGTGCATCGCAGGCCGCCTTTTTCAAGAATCGGCAGCACCAGTTCTTCGGTTGTACCCGGGTACGTGGTGCTCTCAAGTACGATGAGTTGATCGCGCTGCAGGTTCGGAGCGATCGCATGCGCGGTGTTCTCCACATAGCTGAGATCCGGTTCGCGGCGTTCATCGAGCGGGGTAGGGACGCAGATCAAAACCGCATCCATATCGCGCAAACGTGTGAAATCGGATGTAGCGTCAAAATGCTTCGCGTCTACGTGAGCTTTGATTTTGGCTGCTGGGATATGCTGGATGTAGGACTCCCCGGCGTTCAGCTTGTCGATCTTGAATTTATCGAGATCGAAACCAGTCACACGCTGGCCGACGTCGGCGAAACGGAGCGCGAGCGGAAGTCCCACGTAACCGCAACCGATGATTCCGATCTTGATGCCTTTCCCAGCAAAATATTCCGGTTTCCGCTCCACGCGTATTCTCCTTGCGTTTGTACTTCGAATGGCAGATTTGAAGGATCTCTGGAATCGAAACATTGATGATAGCAAGAGTCCAAAGGGCTAGAAAGGCTTGCTGCCCAGACTGGTTCTTAAACCGAATCGCCTACCCGTTGGGGCCCGGGTCAATCCAATACGGTATTTTGTGCGATTCGACGCAGCATCGGACCGCCGCGTTGTCATCCACTTCTGGCTGCGTTATTCTCGCTGGCGGTGATCGATATCCATTGCCACATCCTCCCGGACCTCGACGACGGGCCCAAAACGGTGGAAATGTCCGTTGCGATGGCAGAAATGGCGATCAGCGACGGCATTACTCACGTGATTGGCACTCCCCACGCCCATCCTGAATTTGTATTCGATCCCGCCGCCATTCAGCAGCGCTGCGACGAGCTTCAGAAGATGTTCGAAGGCCGCTTGATTTTCGCCACGGGGCGCGATTTTCATCTGAGCTACGAAAACCTCTCTGACATTCGCTTGAATCCTGCTCGGTACACGCTCAACCAAAAGAATTATCTGCTGGTGGAGTTTGCCGATTTTTCGATTCCGCCTTCTCTCGATCAGGCGCTCCACAATCTGCAACTCGCCGGATTGAACCCCATCGTGACGCATCCTGAACGCAATCCCTTGATTCGCGCGCAACCGGAGCGGCTTTTTAAATGGTTGCGGCAGGGGTGCTACGCGCAGGTGACTGCGCAATCGCTGCTCGGAAAATTTGGAAAATCCGCTCAGGAAACTTCGCAGCAGTGGCTGGCCGGCGGCGCAGTGCATTTCATCGCGAGCGACGCGCACAATGTGACCTCGAGGCCGCTGCGCCTGAAGGAGACATTCGACTGGGTGGCGAAGACACATGGAGAAGCGATAGCTCGGGCATTGCTGGTGGACAATCCCCTGGCGGCATTCGAAGGGCGTCCGCTGCCCTACGTGCCGGAATTTGAGGAGTACGGCGAGGGGAGCGAGACCGATTCGAACGGCCCGCGGCGAAAGAAACGCTTCTGGTTTTTTTAAGCGCAAACGTCGACTACACGAATTCTCAGTCGAAGAGTTCGAGAATCTCTTCATAACGCTTAAACGGCGGAATTAGATATGCGCCGGCGATTCCTTCGCTCCGGGCTGTACGCGCCCAATCGAGCATTTTTCGAGCGAGTAGAAAGCCGCGAGCGCGTGCGCCGTCACCTGCCGCTTCCATTTCTTTCAAGGTAGCTTCGGGGATCACGATGCCAGGGACTTCGTTGTTCAACCGCAGCGCCTGCTTGTAGCTCGTCAACGGCCATAAGCCTACCAGCACCGGCACCGGTGATTTGCCGCCGAGACGCTTCAGGAATTTGTGCCAATGCTCGGGGTCAAAAATCGGTTGCGTCATTGCGAAGTGCGCGCCAGCAGCAATTTTTTCCTGAAAGCGGCGCAATTCTTCGTCGATATCTTCGGCCACGGGATTCACGGCGACGCCGATCGTGAAATTCGTTGCCCCGCCGAGAGCTTTGCCCGCCCAGTCGGTGCCTTGATTCAGGCGCGCGAGAACTTTCACCAGTCCGATCGAATCCACTTCGTAGACGCCGCTCGTTTCGGGATGATCGCCGAGTGACGGTGGATCGCCCGTGATCGCGAGAATATTCCGGACGCCGCCGACGGCCCAGGCGCCGAGCAACATCGCTTGCAGGCCGATAATGTTGGCATCGCGTGTGGTGAGATGAGGAATCGTTTCGAATCCGTGCGCTTCGAGAGCGCCGGCGAGGACGAGAGCGTCCATGCCAACGCGCGCGAGCGTGCCGCTATTGATGTCAATCGAATCGATGCGACCGTCCGCCATCACACGGCCTACCTGTTCGACGATGCGATCGATGGTGACGCCCTTCGGCGGATCGATTTCCACGGAGATCGCAAATTGCTGAGACTGAAGTTTTCGCCATAGCTTGCTTTCAGGCTCGCGCGTTTTCAGGCGCTTCGTGCGCTCTTCGGGTTCGAGCACCTCGATTGCACCGGCACCTATTCCTTCGCCGGACGATTTTCGCGGGCGCAATTTCTTCATTGCGTCGGCCATCGCGCGAATGTGTTCCGGAGTCGTGCCGCAGCATCCGCCGAGCAGGCGGACGCCCAACTCCGCGGCTTCGTGGGCAAATAGCGCAAAATATTCCGGCGAAGATTTCGGGTAGACGATTCGGTCGCCGATGCGTTTTGGAAAGCCAGCGTTAGGCATCGCTGAGAGCGGCATTGCGATTCCGTGTCAACTCGCGCAACACGGGCAGCAAGTACTGCGGGCCGATAGTGCAATTGGCGCCGACAACCTGTACGTTTTTTCCCTTTATTTTTTCCCAGGTGTCCTGCGGGCGCATTCCGCCGATCGTGGTTCCTTCTTCGGAGTACGTCATTTCCGCGACGATCGGAAGATCTGAGAACGAGCGAATCGCGTCGATTGCAGCGAGGAGTTCCTCGAGATCGCTGAAAGTCTCCACGAGGAACAGATCGACGCCGCGCTCTTCGAGGGCCGCAGCCTGCTCCTTGAAAATTGCAATAATTTGATCGTGAGGTAAATCACGAACGTGGCGGACGATGCCGAGCGGACCGATCGATCCGGCGATCAGGACCTCGTGTTTCGCGGCCTCGCGCGCTTCGCGGGCAATTTTGACTCCGCGATGGTTCAGCTCCGCAACGTGGTCGGCCATGCCGAGTTGCGCGAGCTTGTGGCGATTCGCGCCGAACGTGTTTGTCTCGATTATCTGCGCGCCAGCTTCGATGTAGGTTTGGTGAACTCGAAACACAGCTTCGGGATTCGATGAATTGAGCTCGTCCACGCAGCGTTGCGGGCCGACAGCCTCGTAGAGGAGCGAGCCCATGGCGCCATCGGCGACCAGGACGGCGTGTTTGAGGCGTTCGTTGAAGTCTTCGATTCGCATGGTGTGTTTAGCCTAGATGTACGTCGCGAACGCAGCGATGCAATCGGCAATTGTATCATCCGCGTCGAGCGCGACATCAGTTGGCGCAAATCTTCGAGTCGAGCGATAGGCCCACCTCGAGAAAGCCGCTCGTCGTGGCTACCCGGGCAGAAAGCCGTTGAGAATTTAGCGGGATTGAGAGACCAAGCCCGAGATCGTGTCCATGAGATCGAATTTGGTGAGGACTTCGAGTTTGCCGCCGGGCATTTCGACAAAAACCGCCGGGCTGTCGTGGCTAAGGATGTGAGTGATGCGCTCGACCGGCGCGTTCGCCGGGACTTGCGGAAGCGCCGCGCCCATCACTTCGCGGATGACAAGCTTGCGAAGATCTTTCCCCTGCAGCGCGAGATTGAGGATCTGGTCTTCAAAGACCGTCCCAATCGAGTGATTGTCGTCCTCGAAGACGGGCAACTGCGAAATGTCCTCTTTCTGCATGGTCTGCAGCGCATGGAAAACCGTTTGATACGGACGGACAACGATCAGCTCGCGCGATTTTCCGTTTTGGTGTTTCACGCGAATCACGTCGGCCGCAGAGATTGCAACTTCGGCGTCGACGTAGCCGTGTTCGCGCATCCAGTCATCGTTGTAGATCTTGCTGAGGTAGCGCGTGCCTGAATCGGGCAGGAACGCGACGATGAAATCGTCTTTCTTCCCGTTTTTCGCCAGGCGTAGAGCGCCGGAGACGCAGCCGCCGCCCGAGCCGCCCGTGAAAATTCCTTCCTGCTTCGCCAGGCGACGGGCCCAGACGAAACATTCTTCGTCGTTCACCTGGATCACGTCGTCCACGATTTTGAGATTCATCGTGCCGGGGAAAAAGTCTTCGCCGATGCCTTCCACCACATAGGTTGTGGCCTTTCCGACTTTTCCGTCTTTCACAAACTCGTAGTAGAGCGAGCCAATGGGATCCACTCCGACGATCTTGATATTCGGATTTTTTTCTTTCAGATAGCGCCCGACGCCGCTGATGGTGCCGCCGGTCCCCATTCCGCACACGAAATGCGTGATCTTGCCTTCCGTATCGTTCCAGATTTCAGGGCCCGTGCTTTCGTAGTGGGCCTGCGGATTCATCGGATTTTCGTATTGATTTGGATAGTAGGAATTGGGTATTTCGCGCGCGAGTTTTTTCGCGACGGAGTAATAGCTGCGCGGATCTTCGGGTTCGACCGCCGTGGGGCACACAATCACTTCGGCGCCAAACGCTTTCAGCAAATCAATTTTTTCCCGCGATTGCTTGTCGGTGATCGTGAAAACCACCTTGTAGCCGCGCGTAACGGCGACAAGCGCGAGGCCCATGCCCGTGTTGCCGGAAGTACCTTCAATGATCGTGCCACCCGGCTTGAGAAGGCCTTTCCGCTCCGCTTCGTCGATCATCCACTTGCCGATGCGGTCTTTCACGGAGCCGCCGGGATTCATGTAATCCGCTTTCACGTAAATTTGAGGCTCGAGATTTTTCGTCAGGCGGTTCAGGCGAATCAAGGGCGTGTTGCCCATCGCTTCTAAGATGTTGTTGCACTTCATGTTCTGGTTATTCTCCTGCGGCGGTTTGAACGACTAAGCTTAGAGAGTTCGGAAAAATCTGTCCAGCGGCAGTTTCCCGAAGTGTTCCCGCGGGAGCGGGAATCGGAAGTGACGCGCGCGTGCTATGCTTTCGGTGAATCGTGGGAAGAGCGTGGCGAGCGCGCGTTCGCGCGCGGAGCATTAGGGAGCCAAAATGGATCGACAGAACATTTCTTCCGGAACGCCATGGGAGCCGATTGTGGGGTACTCGCGGGCGGTGCGAGTGGGACCTTACATTCATGTGGCCGGCACTACCGCTACGGATGCGAGCGGTGAGATCGTCAGCCGCGGCGACGTCTACGCGCAGACGCAGCAGGTGATACGCAACATCGAGAGCGCGCTTGCGAAGGCGGGCGCAAAGCTTTCGGACGTGGTCCGCACGCGGATCTTCGTGATTAATATCAATGACTGGGAAAAGGTGGGCCGGGCCCACGGAGAATTTTTTGCGTCGATCCGGCCAGCGTGCTCCATGGTGCAGGTGGGAGCCTTGGTGTCGCCAGACATGCTCGTCGAGATCGAGGCGGACGCGATTGTGACGACCGTTGACAACTCATTTCGCAAGTAGGGTCGCTGCGATCCCGCCCACGCCGGTATCGGGCGTTTGTAACAAAATATTCACAATGCGAAGGCCCGGATTTCGCTAGAATCTGGCCCCATGATGAGAGAAAACCTGCAAGTTATACCCGCGGACGGTGCGCGGGACGGCCAGCGAGTGTTGGAGCTGAAAGGCTCGCTAAACATTCACACCGTGTTCACGTTTCAGGATGCGGTGCGCGCAGAAACGGCAAAGGTGGTAGTAATCGATTTCAGCGACGTGGATTACGTGGACTCCGCGGGGCTGGGAGCCATGGTGGCTGCGTTCGTAAGCGCGCAGAAGGGAATGCGCAAGCTCGCTTTCGCAGGAATGAACAAGCAGGTGACGGCGCTTGTCGAGATGACCCACGTCTCGCAACTCTTCAAATCGTATCCAACGGTGAAGGACGCGGAAGCAGCGCTAGCCTAAGCTGCCAGACGTGAGATGTCGATCTTGCCAGCTCATGCCGTGGCACGTTCCGCGGCCGGTAGTTTTGGTTCCACCCACTTCAGCACGCCTCGCACGATAAACACATTGAGGAAAATTGAGATCAAAGACGCTGCAAGTGTTGCGGTAAAAATTTCGTCTCCCACCATGCCCGATTTTCGCGCCACTTCGACGAGAATGAACGAGAGTTCGCCTATCTGGGTGAGCCCGGCGGCGACGGCGATCGCAGTCCACGTGGAGTAGCGGAAGATCTTCATCACGAGAAACCAGATGCCAAATTTCCCGAAGACAATGAGCACCAGCATGATTCCGAGCAGCGGGAGATTATGAACGATCACCGTGGGAACCACGAGCGTGCCAAGTGAAACGAAAAACATGGCGACGAATGCATCGCGAAGCGGAAGAAGCGTGGTGTGCGCCTCGTGCAAATCAGCTGAACCGCTGATGGAAAGGCCGGCGAGAAACGCGCCTAGCGCCACGGAGAAGCCGAGCGTCTGCGCGACGGCGGCGGAAACAAGACAGATCGCGATTGCCACGAGAAGGAAAATTTCCGGATCTTTCGTAGCGCGCGCCCGGCGGAGCAAGCGAGGCACCACGTACATCGCCAGGAACGACAGCGGAATCAGAAGCAGCGTCGCCTTGCCCAGCGTCCAGGCAATTTTCTGGAACCTGCCCTCGGCCGGGCCATTGATGACGGGAAGAATGATCGTCATGAAGACGACCGCAATATCTTCAACGAGTGTGATCCCGATCATCACTCGGCCATAGGTGGTGCCAAGCGCGCCACGATCGGACAGGAGCCTCGCCATTACCATTGTGCTTGCGACGGAAATTGTGGCGCCGACCACAATTCCTTGAATCAGCGTCCAGCCTGCGAGCCACGAGGCGAACATCGCGAGGCATACAGACATCAGGATGCCGAGCGTTCCCCCGCCGAGCGCAATCCACTTCACCCGCATCAAGTCCGGGATCGAGAATTCCACGCCAATCGAAAACATCAGGAGCACGACCCCCACTTCCGCGAATACTTCGAACGTGTGGAGGTCAGATAGGCGTGGACCGGGTGTGAATGGACTGATTACGATTCCGCCGACGACAAATCCAAGAATGAGCGGGAGTTTCAATCGCCATGCGAGCAAGCCGCCCATCACCGCGGCGAGGAATACGTAGGTTAGATCGCGAAATAGTATCGGGTCTGCTTCCATTTCGTCTCCGAGGCTGACCGGTGATCGTAATTCATCAACGCGCTATGAGTCACTACGTCGCCGCAATACTACTTCAACAGCAACCGCTAGCATCCAATCGATTTCCGCGCTCACGAGGCGGGTCTGGAAACAACGGATGAAGGTAGCCCCCGGCCACACACGGCTGATTGCGTTAGAATGATTGATGAATGGATCGATTTTATAAAGCGACGATGAAAATCGGCGGTGGCACGATGTTCGGCCGCCTTGCATTTGGTTTTCTTGTGGCGTGTTCAATTGCGATTGGGGCGGCTATCGGAGTGCTGTTCGTCTATTCGAGCGACCTGCCCGAGATACATGCGCTCGAGGACTACCGGCCGAATGTTGTCACCGAGTTGTACGCCGACGACGGCCAATCGATCGGTACGTTTGCCCTGCAACGCAGAATCCTGCTCACGTACGGCCAAATCCCCAAGCTGTTAAAGGATGCAATTCTCACTACCGAAGACCAGCATTTCGAAGAGCACTGGGGCGTGGATTTTCCACGCGTGTTAGAGGCAGCGTGGCACGACGTCCGTCATCACGGAATGAAAGAAGGCGCCAGCACGCTGACGATGCAGCTTGCCGGTGGTCTTTTTCTGAATCGCGCCGATCGCAGCCTGCACCGCAAGATGCAGGAAACGATTCTCGCGATTGAAATCGAGCGCCACTACACGAAAGAACAAATTTTTACGATGTACTGCAACCAGATCTATCTGGGTGGAGGGAACTACGGTTTCGAGGCAGCGTCGGAATATTATTTCAGCCGGCCTGTCGGACAGCTCAACCTTCCGCAGGCAGCAACGCTTGCAGCCATCATTCGCGGTCCGATTTATTCTCCGATTGGGCATCCCGAGCGTGCGCTGGCGCGGCGCAATCTGGTTCTTTCGCTCATGGCGCACGAACGAAAAATCACTCAGTCGCAAGCCGCGGAAGCGACGAAAGAGCCGCTCGGGCTGCGTGTGTCGTCCACGAGAAATAATTTCGCTCCGTACTTCGTCGAAGAAATCCGCCAGTACCTCGAGCACACGTACGGAACGGCGGCCGTCCACGAGCAAGGACTGCGCGTGTACACCACGCTGAACGTCGCAATGCAGAAAGCCGCCGAACAGGCAGTGCGCGACGGATTGCACGCGTATGACAGGCGGCACGGATGGCGCGGCAATCTCTCCAATATTCTGGCGCCAAGTTTTGTCACCCAAAATTCGCTTGCGCAGAACGCGCTCGCCCAAAACTCGCTTTCCCAAAATTCGCTTGCACCCAATTCTCGCGTGCAAGGTTCTTCGACGCAAAATTCCGGTACAGCAGCCCTCAGCGCAGCAGCTTCCGCGAAGTTGGACGCGTATCAGAATGAAGACTGGCGAGGCTCTTTGGCAAAGGGTGATTATGTTCAGGGACTGGTCACGTCCGTCGAGCCCACCTTTGCTTCCATCAAGGTTGGACAATTCCACGCGATGTTGACGCCCGCAGATTTTGCGTGGACGGGAAAGAAAGCGCCTCCGCAACTGTTGAAGGTCGGTGATGTAGTGGTCGTATTGATCAAGGAAGTCGCCGGCACGACGCTCCGCGTGGAGCTCGAGCAACAGCCTGTAGCACAGGCGGCGCTGCTGGCAATCGATAACCCCACCGGCGAAGTGAAAGCAATGGTCGGCGGGTACGATTTCGACCAGTCGAAATTCAATCGCGCCACACAAGCAGTGCGGCAAACAGGCAGCTCGTTCAAAGTGTATGTCTACGCGACCGCGCTCGAGCAGGGAGCTTCGCCATTTGACACAATCGTCGATGAGCCGGTGACGTTCCGCAGCGGCGGCCAGAATTATTCGCCCAAGAACTACGATCTAAAGTTCGAGGGCCGCATCACGTTGCGTCGTGCGCTCGCGGATTCGCGCAACGTGCCCGCCGTACGATTGATGGAACACGTGGGCGTGCAGAACACGATCGACATGGCGCGGCGTTTTGGAATTACGAGTCCGCTGCCACCATATTTACCGCTCGCGCTCGGTTCGGCCGATCTCACATTGCTGGAGCACACTTCGGCATTCACTGTGTTTCCCGATGACGGAATTCACATCGAGCCGCACTACATCCGGCGTGTCACTTCGTACGACGGCGCATTGCTCGAGGAACCCCGACCCGAAGTGAAGGACGTAATTCGGCCGGAAGTCGCGCGGACAATGACGGCGATGCTTGAAGAAGTGGTTCAATTCGGCACCGGTGTGCGCGCGAAGGAGTTGGGCCGCGTGTCGGCAGGGAAAACAGGGACGACCAACGATTTCACCGACGCGTGGTACATCGGATTCACTCCCCATATCACCGCGGGCGTCTGGTTTGGTAACGACGACAAACGCATTTCGCTCGGCAAAAAAGAAACGGGAGCGCGCGCAGCATTGCCGATCTGGCTCGAATTCATGCAGCAGGCCGTCGAAGCGTATCCCGCCCAGGACTTTCAGAATGTGGTGCCGCTCGAGAAGGAAGCGGGCGAGCATCAGGTGAAAGTGGATACACCGGATACGGCGCCGCCAGCGGATGCTGCCGAACAGGGGCTGGCGCAAACGCAGTCGCCGGCACCGTCAGCGCCCGTGGCTCCAGCGAAGTCGCCGGGAACACCCGGCGTACCTTCCGGCGTTCGCCCCGCTGCGCCGCCATCAGAGAGCAATGCGAAGCCGCTACAGAAGATTTCGGCACCGGGCCATGTTGACGCCGCCGCAGAACCGAAGCCAAACTAGATCGTTGGACGATTCCAAAAGTTAGAAAGCTGATTCGAACGCGCGGAACCGGCGTTCGAGTTCCCATTGCTGCTGCGCTCGTTCGCTCGATTGCAGGAACCCCGCACACGCCTCTGTTGGTTTTTCTGCGCCGAGTCGTTCACGCGAGCAAGCAGCATTCGCACGAGCGAAGTCATCCTGTCTTGCCCACAAGCTTTCGCCGGGCAGAAAGCTGTGCTCAAGCCCTGTGCGAACGAGCTGCTTCAAATCAGCGTAGCGCAAGCCATAAGTCTCGACGGCGCGGAGATATTCGTGCGTCAAATCGATGCGCGAAACCCCTTCGTCATCCGTCGAGAGCGCAACCGGCACTCCGAATTTCCGATACAACTGAAACGGATGCGACTTCCCCACGATCCCAAGAATCACATCGTTGCTGGTCAGATTGATTTCGACCATCACATGCTTTGCGGCCATTTCCTTCAGTAGATCGTAGGGACGATCTTCATACATCAGGTCGACGCCGTGTCCGATGCGTTCGGCGTGGCCTTCATCGATCGCGAGACGAATGTGGCAGCAGAGCCCTTCGTACGTCACAAGTTTCGGCGCGATCTCTCCGGCGTGAAGCGTGATGCGGACTTTCGGATAAAGCCCGTGAAGGAAATCGATCATCTTCATCTGCAGGGCGTAATCGGTCATGGAGATGTATCCGTCCTCGGGCATCACGAAATTAATTCCGGGAACGCGCGGATCAGCGGAAGCTGTTTCAAAGCCCAGGAGCGCCTGCGCGAATACCTGCTGCTTCGGAAAACCGCGAAGCACTTGGTATAGAAATCGAATTTCGACTTTGCAGCCGGCGGAAGCGCCGGGCTGGCTCGCTCCATCTGTCGGGCCGCAATGCTGGCGTTCATTTCGCAGAGTTCCGGCCTGATCCCAGTGCGCGCGAGCGATTGCGACGTCTTCGCGCAAACCGTGATCGAGAAGCGCCTGGCGGAATTTTGCGAGATCGTCCATCCAGCCAATTTCGTTCGCGATTTCGATTGTGTGCGCGAAGGGCGGCGTATCCATCAATTCGAGGTATTGCTCGTTCTGCGCAGCGGCGCGCGCAGAGACTTCGTCGAGCCACTCACCGGTGTGACGAGGATCCACCACAAAAAACTTTGCAAAAGAATTGAAGAAGTGGTCGTGGCCGCTGTCACCCGTCGATGGGACGAAGGAGCGCATCGAGAATGCATCGACGAGCGAGTCGTAGAGATGCTGGTCCTGCAGCGCACGCGATGCTGCAACGTGCCCGTCGCCGCAAACAGGCTGTGGAGGAATGCTGCGCGTCATCGCTTGTGTCTTGAAGAAGGAAAGCGTTGCTAGATCGACGCACAGAATATCCTCGGCTCCGTCGCGTATCCAGGATTCGGCGTAGACCGCACCCGCGAGGTGATTGTGAAGATCAGCGCCCTTCGGCATTTGCCGCAAAAATTCGCGCAGCTCGAGCGGATTCTGGCGAACGGAGTCGAGAGCGCGAGCGGCGCGCTGTTCGGAAGTGGAGGATACCGCGGCGGCCGTCGAAGGTGCTTTCGAGAATGCCCGCGATTGCGCGAAAGTGGAGCTCGAAGTGAGCAGCAACAAGATTGATAGGAATCGGTAGGGTCTAATGTAGGCAGAATTGAGTCGACGCATCGTCTCGAAGTCTCCCGCTGATTTTTCACGCATTGCACATCGCGAAAATGATTCCAGACTCTAGCACGTTGAGCGGTTCACTTCTTTCGGAACGAGTCCCACCCGCGAGCGTCGATAGTTGAGGCTAGACCGTCATCGTCGACGGTAACGACTTGCCTTGCGCGAGTGATCTCTCCAATCGCGGTCAGATCTGAATAACCGGGCGCGCGACGAAGTCGACCCAGATTTCGGCGCGGAACTGTAAAGAGAAGCTCGTAGTCATCGCCCCCGTGCAACGCCATCTGCAGGGCATCGAGCGAGCGGTCTCTCAATGCGCTGGAAATGCTCGCGGGAATCGCAACGCGCGGCACCGCGCTCGCGGTGATTCGCGCGCCCACTCCACTCGCAGCGCACAATCGGTTAAGGTCCGTCGAGAGTCCATCGGAGATATCCATTATCGCGGACGCAATCTCTTTCCTCGCCAGCCATCCTCCGAGCTGTACGCGAATTTCAGGGTAGAGATGGGGACGCAACCATCTCTGAAATTCGGCACGAAGGCGGAATTTGCTTCGAATCAGATCGAGTCCGAGCTGGGCACGCCCCAGCTTGCCACTCACGTAAACGATATCGCCGGGCTTAGCGCCCGACCGCGTCAATGCTCGCCCACGATCGATTTCACCGAGCACCGTGATGCAGATCGAAATCAATTTGCTACTTGTTGTATCGCCCCCAATCAATCGCATTCCGAGCAATCGGGCGGCGCGCCCCATTCCCCGCGCAAAGCCATCGAGCCAGGAATCCGTCCGCAAACTCGGAAGCGCCAGTGCGAGCAAAAAGTATTTGGGCGACGCGCCCATTGCCACCAAATCGCTCGCAGCGCGCACGAGCGATTTGTAGCCCACAGACTCTGGCGGATGGATTTTCGCGAGAAAATGAACGTCTTCTATGAACGAGTCGCAGCTCAGCGCCCAGCCGGTGCGGCCGTTCGGCGCAAGGATCGCCGAATCATCCCCAATGCCGATTCGCACGTCGCCGACTTTGCCGCCCGCGCCGTCTCGCACCGATATGGACGGAATTTTGCGAACTGTACGTTCGACCAGTTGATCTTCTCTGTTCATGCTGAACTTTCGTACAGTTGTCGCGGTGTCCGCCAGTAAGGTAAGGTGGAAGGCGGCGAATTGTAAATTGTAGACTGGATTCGACGGCGAAGCGAACGCGTCCGTCTGTGGAAAACGAAGTTTGAGGTTGACGCATCGAACCATGGTCACTACAATCCATGCGGTTTCGAACCAAAGCTCTCGGTTCAGACTTTTGAGGGGAACGGCTAACCGCGGCGAGGGGCCCGCGGCGTTCGGCCAGCGGAAGCAAAACTAATTCAGGACAGAAAAATAGACAATGAAAGGCAAGTCATACACGTTTTTTATTGCTTCGAGCGCGTCCGGCGGGATGCGGCGCTTGAGAGTGCCTTTCTACGTCTTGCATGTGCTCACGATTCTCGCGGTTGTTGGCGGAATCACGATTCTCGCCGGGGTGGCGTCCTACTCTCGGATGCTGCTGAAGGCTACGAATTACAACACGCTGCGGCGCGAGCAGGACAGCCTGAAACTGCAATATAAGCAGCTTCAAACCCAAGTGAAAGACACCAACCAGCGACTTACCTCGCTGCAATCCCTTGCGAGTGAAGTGGCAATGGCTTACGGGCTCACGCGGTTTCGACAAACCCCGTTCGGCATCACGGATGTGAACGAGGGCACCACCGCGGAGTTTCAGGAATCAGTGGATGAATTCAGCTACCTGGAGAAGAACGCCGGTGCGGTCGCCGTTTCTAGTAGCGGGCTGCGCTTGATGCCTTCGATGCAGTTGAGCGCGCTGGGGATCGTGCCCACGCTCTGGCCTGTTGTCGGTGAAATCACAGGACACTTCGGCGAACGGCTCGATCCATTCAGCGGTGAAGGCGCGTTCCACGCGGGGATGGACATTGCATCGCACTACGGCGATGGAGTTCGCGCATCCGCGGATGGAGTCGTCACCGTCGTCGACAGGCGCGCGGGCTACGGCCGTTTGGTCGTAATCGATCACGGTTTTGGCGTCACCACGTGGTACGGCCACATGTCGAATTTCAATACGCAGGTCGGCATGCACGTGAAGCGTGGCGACGTGATCGGCTACGAGGGTGCTAGCGGTCGTTCCACGGGTCCGCATCTTCACTACGAAGTCCGAATTTACAATACACCCGTAAATCCCTGGCGTTATCTCCGCAACGTTCCTACCTCAGTGGCATCCGCGGATTAGTTTTCGCGAACGAATCGCCCCTCAGTCCGGAGAAAGAGTTCGCAAGGACTGTTATTTCCTCACAGGAGCACGGCCTGCCCCGACTGGTCGATGGGTAGAGGTCAACTACTGCGCCGAAAGGTGCTCAGCGAGTTGGGCCGAAAAAGGGTTGGACGATGAAGCGGGAGAGCGATCGGACGCTGCGGCGGGCCGCGCGCCAAGCATTTGTGGCGTAATGTCGAGACGCAACCGCACCCAGCGATCCTGCCGAGTGATCTTTAATTGTCGAATCAAGGCCTGTAAGAACGCGGCTTGCTCCTTCGTCATTTGTTGCAGCGATTTCGGATCCGATAGAGCCATCGAGCCCACCATGCGGAATCCATCGAGCAGAGTCGAAAGCTCAAACGCGCTTTTCACCGTGTCGCATTCCGCGTCGAGAGCCGCGCGGATATTGCTGCCGTCCGGTTGGCCCGCGAGCGAGAGTCCGCGAACGCTGCGCGCAAGTTTTTCAAGTTGCGCCGCGTTTCCAAAAGCCGCGTACACGCTATCCGGCAGATTGTCCGTACGAGCCACCGCAAAGATCGGCGCGCCAGCCACTCGTTCGATCCGTGCTTTCATCACGGGATCGCCCGAGGTCGGGTGCGACGCCTGATCGAGAAGCTCGCGCGCATTTTTGCCGCTGGCAATCGCGATTCGCCTGGGCGAAAGAAATTCGAGCGAAACGGGGGGATTGCCGGGGACTTCGTATACGACCGGCGTCCCAGCTGTGACGGCTTTTCCCGTTCGCAGCGCGTAAGCCTCAATCTTCTTCTGATCGAAGCGCCCGTCTGCGATGGCAAGAACTCTATTCTGGCCAAGTCCACTACCGGGCTCGAGAACGAAACTGCGCGGCCAGAACGCAATGGCGGCTTTGTCGAGATCGCGCGTGTAGTCAAACCCCGTCTGGCGGACGAATTCGGCATACTCGCGGTCCGCTTCAGGGCCGGGCGATGTGAGTCCGAGTACGGCCGCCAGCGGCGAATTTCGCAATTTGCGAAGCGCGGCTACATCTATATAGGCAACGGCCGGCGCGTTCGCGGGAAGCTCGCTGAGCAGGTCGGGGGCCTGCTCGACGCTGATTCCGGGAAGCTCAGGCGTGGGCGGTACTGGCGACTGAGTCGATGGCGGCCGATTGGAGTAGTAGTAGATGCCGAATGCCGCAGCCACTATCAGTAGAATAATCGCTATCGCAATCAGTGCCCGGTTCGTCGAAGTGATAGTCACGTGATGTAGCGAGTATAGGTTTTGGGTGACCTGGTGTAAAGTTTTCGCCCTAAACCTTCGCGGCAGCTAGTAGGTGCATCGCTGGTGCAATCTGGGACCGTTGAAGCGATTGCAACCAAATAGGGTGCTCACACGTCCAATTCGAACCCGCCATCGGCTGTCTGCAGGGAGCTAAATTTGCGTCTGAGTTTCAAGCGGTGCTTTCAACGATCGATCGAAGTGTCGGTGCTGGCGTTCGTGTTCGCACTGGTACTGAGCGCCCCAGTGCTTGCTCAATCGACGACGAACGCGTCCTCCGTTCCTGCGAAACCTTCTTCCGCCGCCAACGCAGTTGCGACGCCAAGCTCCGACCAGATACTCGATACATACGTAAAGGCGATCGGCGGCCGGGAGGCATGGAAGAAGCTTACGAGCCGCGTCACGATCGGCACGATCGAAGTACCTGCGATGGGACTGTCGGGCACGATTGAGATGCACGAGAAGGCTCCGAATCTGGTGGTGGCGCGAATCACAATCAACGGCGCAAGTTTCAGCCAGGGTTTCGATGGAGCTGTTGGCTGGGCCGACGATCCTCAGAATGGATTGCGGGAACAGACAGGAGCGGAACTCACCGAAACGAAGCGCGATGCTGACTTCTATCATCCACTCGACTTACGCCAGCTCTATTCGAAATTCACTGTGACGGGCATTGAAAAAATCAACGATCGCGACATGTACGTAATTGAGGCTGCAACCTCGGATGGCGAAACCGATAAAATGTACTTCGATGTGAAGACAGGATTAGTCCAGCGAATTGTGGGCCATCATCATTCGCCGGAAGGAGTCAGCGAATTTACAGAAGATCTCAGCGACTATCGGGAAGTGGACGGGATCAAGCTGCCGTTTCTGGTACACCAGTCGAGCGCCGAGTCGACTTTCACGATTACATTCGCGGAAGTGCATCACAATGTGCCGCTCGATAACTCGGAATTTTCCAAGCCCGCTGCTCAATAGGGCATCGGACAGACAAAGAATTGGCGAATAAGTGCAGCACTGGCAGCGAGTTTGCGGGACTCAGATACTTGCTTGCAATTCGATTGCCTCTGTGATAATTTTGTTCGGTTTGAGCAGGGCTGGCGTAGCTCAGTTGGTAGAGCATCTGATTTGTAATCAGAGGGTCGGGGGTTCAACTCCCTCCGCCAGCTGAGTTTTGAGGGACCGGGATTTATCAGCAAGGTTGCGGACGAATTCCTCGCGACAAAAGCGCTAGGGCTGGTGTCTCCAGACACGAGCCCTTTCTGCATTGCGATGTTCCCCAAAGTGATGTCCGGTCGTGTTCTGGTGGTTTGAGCGGGACGACGGAGTTGTGTCCCGAAGATTTCTCGGAGCACGGTCGAACGTCCTGAGCGGATTTATGGGACGTTCCATGTGAGTCCCGAATGTTCTGCGGGACGGGTGGGTGAGTGGCTAAAACCAGCAGACTGTAAATCTGCCGCTCCTTGCGGGCTACGGAGGTTCGAATCCTCCCCCGTCCACCAGCGTCTCGTAGGTGCTGAACGTTACGAGATCCCGGTGCGGACTTACAAATTGTAGATAAATCGGTAGCAAAATCATGGAGCGACGCGACCCCGGTGGCGCTTCTGAGCAACGGAAACTTGGGAGGTTCGGGGAACGCCGGTTTCGGGCCTGGGTAGCTCAGTTGGTAGAGCGCGTCCTTGGTAAGGACGAGGTCACCGGTTCAATCCCGGTCCCAGGCTCCACGCTGTATCGGGCTGCGAAGGATGAGCGGGGGTAACTCAGTGGTAGAGTCTCTGCCTTCCAAGCAGATGGTCGCGGGTTCGAATCCCGTCCCCCGCTCCAGCGCGTTGCTTGAAAGTGAGAGAAGTGGAACTCTGAAGCAGACGTAAACGGATTCAGCGCGGCAGCAGCCGCGAACCTCCAACACGAGTGAGGCGAGATGGCGAAGGAGAAATTCGAGCGCAGTAAGCCGCACGTGAACATTGGGACGATTGGTCACATCGATCACGGCAAGACGACGTTGACGGCGGCGATCACGAAAGTGTTGTCGAAGAACAATCCGAAGGTGCAGTTCCGCGCGTTCGATTCGATCGACAACGCGCCGGAAGAGCGCGAGCGCGGCATCACGATTGCGGTATCGCACGTCGAGTATGAGACGCCGAACCGGCACTACGCGCACATCGATTGCCCGGGCCACGCGGACTACATCAAGAACATGATCACCGGAGCAGCGCAGATGGATGGCGCGATCCTGGTGGTGGCAGCAACGGATGGCCCGATGCCGCAAACGCGCGAACACATTCTTCTCGCGCGGCAAGTGGGCGTGCCGTACATCTGCGTGTTTTTGAACAAGTGCGACATGGTGGAAGATCCCGAACTGCTGGAGCTCGTGGAACTGGAAGTACGCGAACTTGCTGAAGATCTATCAATTTCCGGGCGACACAGTTCCGGTGATTCGCGGCTCGGCGCTGAAAGCGCTGGAGGGCGATCCGAAGTGGGAGAAGACGATTCTGGAATTGATGGAAGCGGTGGACAAGAACATTCCGCTGCCGGTACGAGATATCGAGAAGCCGTTTGCGATGCCGATTGAAGATATTTTTTCGATTTCCGGCCGCGGCACAGTGGTGACGGGCCGAATCGAACGCGGCAAAGTGAAAGTGGGCGAAGAAATCGAGATTGTAGGATTCCGTCCGACGATGAAGAAGACGGTGACGGGCGTGGAAATGTTCCGCAAGCTGCTGGACGAAGGGATTGCGGGCGACAACGTGGGATTGCTGCTGCGCGGCACGGAAAAAGAAGAAGTGGAGCGCGGACAGGTGCTGGCCAAGCCGGGATCGATCACGCCGCACACGAAGTTCAAAGCAGAAGCGTACGTGCTGACGAAGGAAGAAGGCGGGCGGCACACGCCGTTCTTCACGGGATACCGGCCGCAGTTTTATTTTCGGACGACGGACGTGACGGGAGACGTGAAGCTGCCGCAGGGAGTGGAGATGGTGATGCCGGGAGACAACGTCTCGGTGGAAATCACGCTGATCACGCCGGTAGCGCTGGAAAAGGGATTGCGATTCGCAATTCGCGAAGGCGGCCACACGGTAGGCGCAGGCGCCGTCGCCGAGATCGTCGAGTAAACGACCATGAGAGAAATCATCACACTACAATGCGGCGACTGTAAGAACCGGAACTACACGACAACCAAGAACCGGAAAAAGCATCAAGACCGGCTCGAAACTTCGAAATTTTGCAATACGTGCCGGAAGCACACCGGCGCACAAAGAAGTGAAGTGAATTCGTCACGGGTGTGACGAATTCACCCTGAAGACCGGCAGCGCCGGTGCTGAAGGGTTGCGAAGCGCGGCATGAAATCGAAAAGCGAAGGGCCGTGGTTTTGTTACATGCTTCGCTGCAACGATGGTTCGCTGTATGTGGGAGCGGCAAAAGATCCGCTGCACCGACTGAAAGAACACAACTGGGGCGTTGGATCGAAACACACGAAACTGCGGCGTCCCGTAACTCTGGTTTGGCAAGAAGAACATACGAGCCAAGCTGCGGCTCGAAAGCGTGAAGCGGAATTGAAGGGTTGGCGGCGAGATAAGAAGCTGAAGCTCATTGGGAAGTGCCAGGAGCAGGGGTTGGAGCAAATTCACCCTTCGCCCTGAAGGCGGGCTCAGGGTGAATTTTGAGCCGCAGGCTCAAAATTCAGGGGAGTAGGTTCAACGGTAGACCATCGGTCTCCAAAACCGAGAGTGGGGGTTCGAATCCCTCCTCCCCTGCCAGCTCTTCTAGGCAATCGCTGGCGGGCGGACGAAGCAAGTTCGAGTAAGCAAAGGCGGCTGGGTTAATGGCACAGGCGGCAAAAACGAATCGAGAAGAAGCGAACGACCGGGTAAGCGGGTTTGCTCTGCTGGAGCCGGTCGGAAAGCTGGCGACCTATCCTCGCCGGCTGCGCAGCTTTCTGCACGACGTCCGCGTCGAAATGAAGCAAGTAAACTGGCCGTCGCGAGCCGATGTGATTTCCACAACGATCGTCGTCGCCGTGACCGTCGCGTTTTTCGGAGTTTATTTTTTCGTTGTGGACAGCGGATTCAGCTGGCTTGATCCAGCGGGTGCTCAAATACTTCAAGTAACGGGAACAGGAATGTCAAAGCAGTGGTACATCGTCCACACCTATTCGGGATTTGAGAAGAAGGTGAAGGAAAGCCTGGAAGGACGCGTGGCTGCGTTCGGGCTTGCGGACAAAATCGGCCAGATCATCATCCCGACGGAATCGGTGGTGGAAGTGCGCGGCGGCAAGAAAGTGATTTCGCCCCGCATGTGCTACCCCGGATACGTGCTCGTCGAGATGGATATGGACGACTACACCTGGCACGTGGTGCGCTCGACGCCCCGCGTCACCGGTTTTGTCGGCTCCGGCCAGACGCCTTCGCCGCTCACCGAAGAAGAAGTTCAGAATATTTTGAACCGCGCGACAACGACCGCGGAAAAGCCGAAGCCGAAGCTTTCTTTCGACCGCGACGAGAAAGTGCGCATCGTAGAAGGCCCGTTCGCGAATTTTACGGGAGTCGTCGAAGAAGTGAATTCCGATCGCAGCACGCTGAAAGTTTCCGTCACGATTTTCGGCCGGTCTACACCGGTCGAACTGGATTTTGCGCAGGTTGAAAAGGTCGCCTAGAGCGCCTTTCGCCTGAGCTCGTAAAGAATTGAGCAGGGGAGCAATCGAAAATGGCCAAGAAAGTTCAAGCAATGGTGAAATTGCAGTTGCCGGCAACGAAAGCGACTCCGGCGCCGCCCGTGGGCACCGCGCTCGGCCCGCACGGCGTGAACATCATGGATTTCTGCAAGCAGTTCAACGCCAAGACGTCGAAGGAACCGGACGGAATGATCATTCCCGTGCTGGTTACGATTTATAGCGACCGCACGTTCACTTTCATCCTGAAGACGCCTCCGGCCTCTGAACTTCTGAAGCGCGCTGCAGGAATCGTGAAGGGTTCGCCTGAACCAAACCGCAACAAAGTGGCAAAGGTCACGCAGAAGCAGATTCTGGAAATTGCGAAGACGAAGCTTCCCGACCTCAACACCACGAACATCGATTCGGCAGTGCGCACGATTATGGGCACGGCGCGCAACATGGGAATTGAAGTCGAAGCGTAATCGTAGTCAACGGTTTCAGCGAGTAGGAGAGAAAAGCGATGGGTCGCAGTTCAAAAGATGGCGGAAAGAATATCGATCGCGCCCGCAAGTTGGTTGAAGCGCGTCCGTACAAACTCGAAGAAGCCGCGGAACTGCTCCGCAAGGCGCACTTCGTGAAATTCGACGAGACCGTCGAGCTGGTCCTGAATCTCGGCGTCGATCCGAAGCAGTCGGACCAGATGGTGCGCGGCACCGTGGTGCTTCCGCACGGGCTCGGCAAATCGAAGCGCGTGCTGGTGATTGCGAGCGGCGAAAAAGTCCGCGAAGCGCAGGATGCGGGCGCGGATTTCGTCGGCGGCGAAGATATGGTCCAGAAGATTCAGGAAGGCTGGACGGATTTTGACGCCGTGATTGCGACGCCGGACATGATGAAGTCCGCCGGGCGGCTCGGCAAAGTTCTCGGACCGCGCGGCTTGATGCCCAACCCGAAGACAGGCACCGTCACCTTCGACGTTGCGAAAGCGGTGCAGGAAGTGAAGGCCGGCAAAGTGGAATTCCGCGCTCGACAAGACCGGAATCATTCACTCGCCCGTAGGCAAGATCAGTTTCACGCGCGCAGAACCTTGCGAACAACGCGCAGGCATTGCTTTCAGCCGTGATCAAAGCAAAGCCGGCTGCGGCGAAAGGCAAGTACATCAAGAAAATCACGCTCACTTCCACGATGGGGCCGGGCATGCCAATCGATCACGCCGAAGCGGAAGCAGCTGTCGCAGTCGCAGCGTAATTGGAGTTGCTGTACCGGGATTTAGAGCTGGATTCACAATCAGCGTAACGAACGAAGGGGCTCGGAATGAAGAAGAAGTCCGAAAAGCTAAGCAAGTCCGCAGAGCTTCGCAGCCAGCTCGCAACGGTTTCCACCGTGATTCTCTCGACCTTTCAGGGAATCACCGTCGAGCAGGATACCAAGCTGCGCCGTTCCGTCGAAGCGGCGGGCGGTCACTATCGAAGTCGTGAAGAACACAGTCGCAGAGCGCGCCGCTGCCGGAACGCCGGCGGAAGGCTTGCTCAAGAATCTGAAGGGCACGAACTCGATCGCCTACACGATGACGGATCCGGTCGCGCTCGCGAAGATTTTGACGAAAGTCGCGAAGGAAGTTCCGGCGTTTCAGTTCCGCGCGGGGTTTGTCGAAGGCCGTGTGATTTCGATTCAAGAGATCAATCAGCTGGCGCAGCTTCCGAGCAAGGAAGAGCTGATCAGCAAGGTGATGTTCCTGCTGAATGCTCCGGCGCAGCGAATCGCCATGGCGCTTGCAGCGCTGCCGCGCAATCTGGCGGTGGTCACCAGCGAAGCAGCGAAAGCGGGTAAGTTTGGCGGTGCGGCACCGGCGCAAGAGAAAACTCCGGCGCAGGAAAGCGCTCCGGCGCCTGAAGCCGCGCAGTAGGCAAATTTTGTAGGAAGTTTCTGGGCAATATTTTCGGCACGGTTTTTCAGTATGGGTTTCTGGGTAACGGTTTTTAATTTCTAGGAGGATGGACACCGCGATGGCAAGCAAAGTGGAATCGATTCTGGAAGAAATCAAGGGACTGACGCTGCTGGAAGCTTCTGACCTTGTCAAGAAAATGGAAGAAGCGTTCGGAGTGTCGGCGGCAGCGGCGGCTCCCGTGATGGCGGCGGGCGGCGGCGCAGCGGCAGGCGGCGCGGCAGCGGAAGAGAAGACGGAATTCACCGTCGTGCTCACCGAAGTCGGCGCGAACAAGATCAACGTGATTAAGGCAGTCCGCGAAGTCACCAGCCTGGGCTTGAAAGAAGCCAAGGACCTGGTGGATGGCGCCCCCAAGACCGTTAAAGAGGGCGTCAACAAGGACGAGGCTGCCACGATCAAGAAAAAGTTCGAAGAAGCCGGAGCCAAGGTCGAGATCAAGTAGTGCCAGCAGCCTGTGAGCGGCCAGGTGCCGTGGCTGCAAGGGAATTCGACCGCTACGCGGACGCGCTCCTTTCGCATTTAAAACTTCAAAAAATGTCCTTCCCGGACTGGCGGGGCGGGTGTCTATCCGCTTCGTCGCTTCCGGCGTTGCCTTGATGAGGATGGTTCAATGAGCAATCGCAATGGTGTTCGCGTCACTCGGGAACGAGAACGTCTGGACTTCGCAAAAATCAAGACCGCTGTCCAGATTCCCAACCTGATTGACGTTCAGAAGAAGTCTTACCAGCGCTTTCTGCAGATGGATTTGCTGCCGAGCGAGCGCGAGGATACGGGACTGCAGTCCGTTTTCACTTCCGTATTTCCGATCCAGGATTTCCGCGGACTTTCGCAGCTGGATTTCGTCGACTACGCGATCGGCAACTGGGAGTGCAAGTGCGGCCATCTGCACGGCCTGCACCACTTGCGCGCCACCTGCCGGAATTGCGGCGCTTCGGTTGTCACCAACCCTTATCAGACCGGTGATGTGATCTGCGCGAAGTGCGGCACGTTCAACAAGAACACGCCGACGTTCTGCAACAAGTGCGGCGATCCGGTCACGCATGCAGCTCAAGTATGACGTGAATGAGTGCCAGGAGCGCGGCATGACGTATTCCGCGCCGCTCAAGGTCACCATCCGTCTCACGATTTACGACAAAGATCCGGACACAGGCGCGAAGACCATTCGCGACATCAAGGAACAGGAAGTTTTCTTCGGCGATATTCCGCTGATGACCGAGAACGGCACCTTCATCATCAACGGTACCGAGCGCGTCATCGTCAGCCAGTTGCATCGTTCGCCCGGCGTGTTCTTCGAAACGGCGAACAACCGCAGCTACTTCCTCGGCAAGATTATTCCGTACCGCGGCTCGTGGGTTGAGTTCGAGTACGACACGAAGAACATTCTCTACGTCCGCATCGACCGCAAACGCAAATTCCTCGGGCTCGATTTTCCTGCGCGCGCTGGGAATGAAGTCGAACGAAGACGTATCTGCGCACCTTCTATCAGGTGGAGCGCATTTCGCTGCGTGACGGCGATCTGCACTGGAATATTTCCGAGGGCCTGATCGATCGCAAGCTTTCGCACGAAATCAAGCATCCGCGCTCGGAAGAAGTGTTGATCGGCGCGCACAAGCGCATCACCGAACCGCTCTACAAAGAACTCGTCAAAGCTCGCGTGAATCAGGTGCGAAGTCGGCGTAGCGGACCTTGAAGGCGCCGTACACCGTCGGCGAGCTCGTGAATCGCCAGACCGGTGAAGTCCTCCTCGAAGCGAACAAGCCGCTCACGCCCGAAATGTGGGCTTCGATCGCCGAAGCCGGCATCACCGAAGTGGATGTTTTCTTCCCGGACCGCGACGACATCGGCGTAATCGTCGGCCGCACTCTCGAAAAGGACACGATCCGCACTCCGAAAGAAGCGCTGATCGAAATCTACCGCAAGCTGCGTCCCGGCGATCCACCGACGCTCGAAACCGCAACCGCGCTCTTCAACGGAATGTTCTTCGATCCGCGCAAATACGATTTCAGCAAAGTGGGCCGCTTGAAGTTCAACATCAAGCTCGGCCTCGATACGCCGCTCGACAAGCGCACGCTGGATCCGTCGGACTTCGTTGCGGCGATCAAGTACTTGCTGAAGCTGCGCAAGAACATCGGCGCAGTCGACGACATCGACCACCTCGGCAACCGCCGCGTCCGCGCGGTGGGCGAACTGCTCGAAAACCAGTTCCGCATCGGCCTGGTTCGCATGGAGCGCGCCATCAAGGAAAAGATGTCCGTGTACCAGGAAATGTCCACGGCCATGCCGCACGACCTCGTGAACGCCAAGCCGGTTATGGCCGCGATTCGCGAGTTCTTCGGCAGTTCGCAGCTCTCGCAGTTCATGGACCAGACCAACCCGCTGAGCGAAATCACTCACAAGCGGCGTCTTTCGGCTCTTGGGCCTGGTGGTTTGTCGCGTGAACGCGCTGGATTCGAAGTGCGCGACGTTCACCCGACGCACTACGGCCGCATCTGCCCGATTGAAACGCCGGAAGGTCCGAACATCGGTTTGATCAGCTCGCTTTCCTGCTACGCGCGGATCAACGAGTTCGGCTTCATCGAGTCGCCTTACCGCAAAGTGAAGGGCGGTCGCGTCATCGACTACGTCCAAATCGTCAACGCGGGCGACAGCGAATTCAAAGCCGGTGAAATCGTCGAAAAAGACAAAGGTGGAAGACATGAACGAGGAACTGAAGCGCCGCACGGTTGTCGTCGAACCGTATTGCTTCTACCTCTCGGCGTGGGAAGAAGACCGCTACGTCGTCGCGCAGGCCAACGTTTCGCTCGACGAGCGCCTGCAAAATCACCACCGAACTCGTCAACTGCCGCCAGGCCGGCAACTTCGTTCTGAAGAGCCGCGAAGAAGTGGATTACATCGACGTTTCGCCGAAGCAGCTCGTCTCCGTCGCTGCCAGCTTGATTCCGTTCCTTGAGAACGACGACGCCAACCGCGCGTTGATGGGTTCGAACATGCAGCGCCAGGCCGTGCCGCTGATTCGCGGTGAAGCGCCGCTCGTCGGCACCGGCATGGAACGCGTCACTGCGCGCGATTCCGGCGCCGTCGTCCTTTGCCGCCGCGACGGCATCGTGGACCAGGTGGACTCCGAACGCATCATCGTGCGCGTCGAGTCCGACCACTCCGGCGTGCTCAGCCGCGAAGTGGGCGCGGACATCTACCTGCTCACAAAATTCAAGCGCTCGAACCAGAACACGTGCATCAACCAGAAGCCGCTGGTTCGCGTGGGTGACCGCGTAAAGCAAGGTCAGGTGCTGGCCGACGGTCCGTGCACCGACCGCGGCGAACTCGCTCTTGGCCGCAACGTGCTCGTCGCGTTCGTGCCGTGGCGCGGGTACAACTTTGAAGACGCCATCCTCGTCAGCGAAAAGCTGGTGAAAGACGACTACTACACTTCGATCCACATCGAGGAATACGAAATCGAAGCGCGCGACACGAAGCTCGGTCCCGAAGAAATCACGCGGGACATTCCCAACATCAGCGAGATCTTCCTCCGCAACCTCGACGAAAGCGGCGTAATCCGCATCGGCGCCACTGTAAAGCCCGGCGACATTCTGGTCGGCAAAGTGACGCCGAAGGGTGAAACCACGCTCACGCCGGAAGAAAAACTGCTGCGCGCCATCTTCGGCGAAAAAGCCGGAGACGTTCGCGACGCTTCGCTCTACTGCCCGCCGGGCATCGAGGGCACCATCGTGGACGTGAAAATCTTCTGCCGCAAGGGCGCGGAAAAAGACGAGCGTCACAAGGCCATCGAAGCCACGCAGGTTTCAAAGCTCGAAAAGAACCTCGCCGACGAAATCCGCATCCTCACCGACGAGCGCCTGAAGCGCTTGTACGACCTGCTCGGTGGACAGAAACTCACCGCCGACTTGCACGACGAGAAGACCAACAAGCGTCTGCTCACCAAGGGCGCCGAGCTGACGCGTGACATTATCGAAAAAATCTCCACGCGCAACCTCAAGCGTCTGCGTCTCAACGACAAAGACCCTCTCCTGATCGAGAAGATCGACGAAATCGAGGAGATGACTTCGCGCCAGATCGACGTGCTCCGCAAGATCACCGACGAGCGCAAGGAAAAGCTCAAGAAGGGCGACGAACTGCCGCCGGGCGTCATCAAGCTCGTGAAGGTTTACATCGCCATGAAGCGCAAGCTCTCCGTCGGCGACAAAATGGCCGGCCGCCACGGAAACAAGGGCGTCATCGCGCGCATCGTTCCGCAAGGAAGACATGCCGTATATGCCGGACGGCACGCCGGTCGAGATCGTTCTCAATCCGCTCGGCGTTCCTTCGCGTATGAACGTCGGCCAGATTCTCGAAACGCATCTCGGCTGGGCGTCAAAGGAATTGGGCGCACAGCATCGGCAAGCTGCTTGACGAGCAAGGACGCACGCGCTGATGCCGCTCGCCTGGTTCCGCGAAGTGTTCTCGACACGTCGATCTGGAAGACGCTCTCCGAACTCGACGACGAAGGCATTGCTCGATCTCGCCGACAGCTTCCGCGAAGGCATTCCGTTTGCCACGCCGGTATTTGACGGCGCGCGCGAACACGGAAATCCGCCACCTGCTCGAAGTCGCGGGCTTGCCGAACGCCGGCAAGATCACGCTCTACGACGGCATGACCGGCGACGAATTCGCGCAGACCGTCACCGTCGGCTACATCTACATGCTCAAGCTCTCGCACCTGGTCGACGACAAGATTCACGCGCGATCCATCGGTCCGTACTCGCTCATCACGCAGCAGCCGCTCGGCGGCAAGGCGCAGTTCGGCGGACAGCGCTTCGGCGAAATGGAAGTCTGGGCGCTCGAAGCGTACGGCGCGGCGCACATTCTGCAGGAGCTGCTCACGGCGAAGTCGGACGACGTCTACGGCCGCGCGAAAATTTACGAGGCCATCGTCAAGGGCGAGCCGGGCATCGAGCCGGGCGTGCCTGAATCGTTCAACGTTCTCGTGCGCGAGCTGCAGTCGCTCTGCCTCGACGTTGAATTGATGAAGCGCCAAAAGCCGCCAGCTCGAAAAGCCGCCGATTAGCCGGCAGAGCGTAGATTTTCGCGCTCCCGCGCATCGCAGTCGCGATAGCAGTCGCGGTTGAGCGCCCAGCCAGTTTCTTGAACTTCGGTCCGCGTGCTCTGGCGAAAGCTCAGGGAGGGAGGAAACAACCTTGTATCGCAGCAGCCCTTATGATCGCGCCAGTTTGATTGCGGATTTCGATTCCATTCGCATCAGTTTGGCGAGTCCGGAAAAAATCCGTTCCTGGTCGCACGGCGAAGTCACCAAGCCGGAAACCATCAACTACCGCACGTTCAAGCCCGAGCGCGACGGCCTGTTCTGCGCCAAGATTTTCGGCCCCGTCACGGACTGGGAATGCCTGTGCGGCAAATACAAGCGCATGAAGCATCGCGGCGTGATCTGCGACAAGTGCGGCGTGGAAGTCACGCTCAGCAAAGTCCGCCGTGAACGCCTCGGCCACATCGAACTGGCTTCGCCCTGTTCGCACGTGTGGTTCTTCAAGGGCCTGCCCAGCCGCATCGGCTACCTGCTCGACATTTCGATGCGCGATCTCGAGCGCATTCTGTATTTCGAGGCGTTCGTCGTGCATCGATCCCGGCGAAGTTCCCGGCCTCAAGGAACGCGAAATTCTGCCCGAGGAAAAATACCGCGAACTGCAGAAGGAATTTCCCGGACAGTTTCAGCGCCGAGATGGGCGCGGAAGCCATCAAGGAACTTCTCCGCCGCGTGGAAGTGGAGAAGCTTTCCGAAGAACTTCGCGAGAAGATGAAGATCGATCCGAGCTTGCAAAAGCGCATCAAGTACGCCAAGCGCCTGAAAGTTCTCGAAGCGTTCCGCAAGAGCGGCAACAAGCCCGAGTGGATGATTCTCGACGTGATCCCGGTTCTTCCGCCGGAGTTGCGCCCGCTGGTGCCTCTCGATGGCGGCCGTTTCGCCACGTCCGATTTGAACGATCTCTATCGCCGCGTCATCAACCGCAACAACCGGTTGAAGAAGCTGATGGAACTGCACGCGCCGGACGTAATCGTCCGCAACGAAAAGCGCATGCTGCAGGAAGCCGTCGACGCGCTGTTCGACAACGGCCGCCGCGGCCGCGTTCTGCGCGGAACCAACAATCGCCCGCTCAAGTCGCTGTCCGACACGCTCAAGGGCAAGCAGGGCCGCTTCCGCCAGAACCTGCTCGGCAAGCGCGTGGACTATTCCGGCCGTTCCGTCATCGTCGTCGGCCCGGAACTGAAGCTCCACCAGTGCGGTCTGCCGAAGAAGATGGCGCTCGAGCTTTTCAAGCCGTTCATCTATCACAAGCTCGAAGCCGCAGGGACACTGCACCACCATCAAGCAAGCGAAGGAAATGGTCGAGCAGCAGGAGTCGATCGTTTGGGACATCCTCGAAGACGTCATTCGCGAGCATCCGGTGCTTCTCAACCGCGCTCCCACGCTGCACCGCCTCGGCATTCAGGCTTTCGAACCGGTTCTCGTCGAAGGCAAAGCCATCCGCATTCACCCGCTCGTTTGCACCGCGTTCAACGCGGACTTCGACGGCGACCAGATGGCCGTTCACATTCCGCTGTCGCCGGAAGCGCAGGTGGAAGCGTCGGTGCTGATGCTCAGTTCGCACAACATTCTTTCGCCGGCCAACGGTTTGCCTCTCGCCGTTCCGACGCAGGACATGGTCCTCGGCATTTACTACCTGACGAAGGCCAAGCCGCGGCGAAGGGCGAAGGCCGCGCGTTCGGTTCGAGCGATGAATTCGTGCTGGCGCTCGAAGCCGGCGAAGTCGAACTGCTCACGCCGATTCGCCTGCGCTACACAGGTGAAGTCATCGATCTCACCACCGCGTACGACGACCAGGACGTGTCGCACACCGAGCCGATCAATCTCAGCAGACAATTCATCCATACCACCGTCGGCCGCGTGATTTTCAACGATCACCTGCCGTCGGACATGCCGTTCGTCAATGGATTGCTCAAGAAAAAGGGCGTCCAGCAGCTCGTGCACTATTGCTACTTGCGCTTCGGCCTCGAAAAGACCGTCCTCATGCTCGATAAGCTGAAGGAACTCGGCTTCCTCTACGCCACGAAGTCCGGCATCTCCATCGGCATCGACGACATGGTCATTCCCGACGACAAGTCGAAGCTCGTGGACAACGCTGAAAACGAAGTCGTCAAAGTGCAGCAGCAATATCTCGACGGCGCGATCACCAACGGCGAGCGCTACAACAAAATCATCGCCATCTGGAGCGACGTCACCGAAAATGTTGCCGACGAAATGTTCAAAGCTCTCGAAGAGCAGGACAAGGAGGGCGTCATCAATCCGATCTACGTCATGGCGGACTCCGGCGCTCGAGGTTCGAAGCAGCAAATCCGGCAGCTTTCCGGTATGCGCGGTTTGATGGCCAAGCCCTCGGGCGAAGTCATCGAACAGCCGATCACTTCGAACTTCCGCGAAGGCCTCACCGTGCTGCAATACTTCATCTCGACGCACGGCGCTCGTAAGGGCTTGGCCGATACGGCGCTTAAGACCGCCGATTCCGGCTACCTCACGCGCCGTCTCGTGGACGTTGCGCAGGACGTGATCATCAACGAATTCGATTGCGGCACGGCCGACGGAATTTTCGTCGAACCGATTCTCGAAGCCGGCGTCGAAGTCGAGCCGTTGCGCGACCGCGTCGTGGGCCGCGTTTCGCTCGAAAAGATCAAGGACTACGAAGGCAACGTAATCGTCGAGATCAACCAGGAAATCACCGAAGAGCTGGCCAATTCCATGCAGGCGGCCGGCATCGAACGCGTGAAAATCCGCTCCGTGCTCACTTGCGAATCCCGGCGCGGTGTTTGCGCGCCGTTGCTACGGCCGCAACCTCGCCACCGGACGTTTCGTCGAAATGGGCGAAGCGGTCGGCGTGATCGCCGCGCAGTCCATCGGCGAACCTGGCACGCAGCTCACGATGCGCACGTTCCACATCGGCGGAACCGCAACCCGCGTAACCGAGCAGTCGAAAGTCGAAGCCCGCAACAACGGCTTCGTGAAATTCATCGACTTGAAAGTAGTCGAAGGCCGCGGCAAGCAGATCGTTTCGATGAACCGCTCGGGCTTGATCGCCGTCGTCGACGAAAAGGGCCGCGAAAAAGAACGCTCACCACGTTGTGTACGGCGCGCGCCTCAAGGTCGAAGACGGCCAACCGGTCACGCTGGGCCAGGTGATGGTCGAGTGGGATCCTTACACCTTCTCGATCCTCACCGAAACCGCTGGTTCCGTTCAGTTCAAGGACCTGCAGCCCGGCATCACGATCGAAGAGCAAGTCGACGAAGTCACCGGACTCTCGCAGCTCGTCGTCACGCTGCCGCCTGGTGATGAAAAGCATCAGCCCACGATCAACATCCGTGGCGCTGCCGGCCGGCACCAAAAAGTACCTCATGCCGTCACGCGCTCACTTGATGGTGGTCGATGGCGACGAAGTGCAACCGGGCGACGTGCTCGCGAAGATCCCGCGTGAGACCACGAAGACGAAAGACATCACCGGCGGTTTGCCGCGCGTTGTCGAACTCTTCGAGACTCGCAAGCCCAAGGATCCCGCCGTCATCAGCGAAATCGACGGTGCGGTGAAATACGGCGAAATCGCCAAGGGCCAGCGCAAGATCTACGTCGAGAGCGAAGACGCGAAGACCACGAAGGAATACTCGATTCCTCGCGGCGTTCACATCAACGTGCAGGAAGGCGAACGCGTTCGGGCCGGCGAGCCTTTGATTGACGGGCCGCTCAACCCGCACGACATCCTGGCCGTCCTCGGCGAAAAGTACACGCAGGCCTACCTGGTGAACTCGATCCAGGAGGTCTACCGCCTGCAGGGCGTCAACATCAACGACAAGCACATCGAGACAATCGTCCGGCAGATGATGCGCTGGGTGAAGGTCGAAGACGTGGGCGATACGACGTTCCTTCTCGAGGAGCAGGTGGACAAGTTCCGCTTCCGCGAGGAAAACGATCGCATCATCCACGATGGTGGACGTCCTGCAACCGGCCGTCCGCTGCTCCTTGGTATCACCAAGGCTTCGCTTTCCACCGATTCCTTCATCTCCGCAGCGAGCTTCCAGGAGACAACCCGCGTCCTCACCGAAGCGGCCATCTCCGGAAAGGTCGATTATCTCCGCGGCTTGAAGGAAAACGTGATCATGGGCCGTCTGATTCCTGCCGGCACGGGCCTGGAGCGTTACCGTAACATCCAGCTCCTGACGGAAATACCGAAGGAAGAGCCGTCCATGGCCGAGCCTGATCTCACGCCGGAAGAAGCCGCGGCACTCGATTTCCTGCGCAAGGATACCGACGCCGTCGCCGAAAGCTAGCGATCAGTTAGGATCTCTGTTTCATCCACCGACTCGAAAGGCGCCCTGCTTCGGCAGGGCGCCTTTTTTTTTGCCGCGATCCTCGCCGGGCATAACCGAAGTTCTCGTCGTTCTGCGTTCTCCGTGTCCTCTGTGCCAGATCCTCTCTGTGTTCTCGGTGTCAAGCCGCTGAATTTGCCTGTTATGCAACTTGGAAATCGACTTCGCTTTCGATGTGTGCGGACGCAGGTCCCGCCTGTAAAATTTTAAGACCAGAATCTTGCGCTAGGCGGCGCTTTCAATAGGTGGCATTCGAGAAGGGTGGATCTGAGTCTTGTCGGAAATCAACAAAGAGGCAAATGGGCTAACCGCTTCGGCTCCCTCCACCGAAGAGCAGTTCAAAAAGCTCGTCGAAGTAATATCGCGATCGCAGCATAACTATCGCGAGCTCATCGACAGCCTCGATCAGGCCGTTTTCACTCTGTCTCTGGAAGGAGAGATTCGAGTTGCCAATCGCAGTTTCGCGGATATTTTCGGCGCGAACATTCGCGACCTGATCGGCCATCGCTTGCACGAGTTCGTCGAATCTCCCTCGCTATCGGAAGCGAAAAAATGGCTGCCGTCGTTCCTCCGCACCGGGGCGGGATCGGGAAGGCTTCCTGTTCGCTTGAAAAAAAGCGGAGAACTTCGCTACTTCGATTGCTGGATTCAAGCCGTCGCGGAAGATGGCGCGATCACTGGCTTGAGCGGATGGGCGCGCGACGTTACCTCACAGCATCAGGCCGAGATTCGCTTCAACGAGTTTTTTGAATCTTTGCGCGAAGGCATCTTTTTCACTTCTCCCGATGGCCAGGTGCTCGACGCGAATCCTGCGCTTGTCCGTATGTTGGGTTACGACTCCAAGACGGACCTCCAAACGCGGAATTTCGGCGATGTGTACGCCGATCCCGCACAGCGTGACGCTTTAGTCCGCGAGCTGCAATCGCGCGGTTCGGTTCAGGATCGCGAAATTGTTCTGCAGCGAAAGGACGGTTCGCACCTCTATTGCCTCGCTTCCGGCTTTGCGATTCGCGACACGTTTGGCCGGATCGTACGCCTGCAAGGCACCCTGGTCGACATCACCGAGCGGCGCGAAATTGAGAAGCGCCTTCACCAGGAGCAGGAATTTGTACGCCACCTGATCGCCGGATTTCCTGACCTCATTGCGGTGTTCGACCGCGAGGCCCGCTTCCAATTTGTCAGTCCGCGAGTGCGCGATGTTCTGGGCGCTCCTCCTGAGCAGTTTGTGGGGCAGTCGCACGACGCCGGCGTTCATCCCGACGATCAACTGGGCCTTACGGAGGCGTTTCAGGGAATGATCTCCGGAAAATCTGCGTCGGCCCAGATTGAATTCCGGGCGCGGCATGCCGATGGTTCGTGGCGTATTCTTCGCGCGAGCGCCGGCCCGCTTTTCGACGCGGAGGGAAAGATCAGCGGCATCGTTTCTTCGGTGCGCGATATCACCGAGACGAAAGGGTTCGAACAGCAGGCTCTGCAGAAGGAAAAGTTTGCGTCGATGGGGCAAATGATGGCGGGCGCCGCCCACGAGCTGAACAACCCTCTTACGGCGATTCTCGGCGTGAGTGATTTGTTGCGCGAACGCGCCACTGACGAAGCGTCCCGCCGCCAGATCGATATCGTGCTGCAGCAAGCTCGGCGCGCTGCCGCAATCGTCCAAAATCTTCTCGCGTTCGCGGTCCCCTCCGGCCAAAAGCGCGGAACAATCAGAGTCGAAGAAATTATTAGAAAGGTCGTCGAGTCTCAACAGAAATCATTGCAGCAGAAAAATATCAGCGTCGACGTGTCGGTTGCCGGCGCGCTTCCGGAAATCGAAGGCGACGCCAGGCTCCTTACGCAGGTGTTTGCAAATATCCTGCTGAACGCAGAACAGGCCATTTCCGGAGTGCGCGATAACGGCTTCGTGAGGATTTCACTGTCGCAAACCGGTGAAAATGTCGCCATCGAGTTTTCCGACGACGGCCCCGGCATCTCACGGGAAATTGCGGAAAAAATCTACGACCCGTTCTTCACAACCAAGCGGCCCGGTGGCGGAAGCGGCCTCGGCCTTACGATTTGTTTAGGTGTGATCAAGGACCATAGTGGCAAAATTGAGGTGCAATCATCCACACGCGGCGCCACCTTTCGCGTTTTGCTTCCGGCCGCAGTTGAAAAGTCGCAAACTCGTGGCACGCAGGCGCTACCGCCGCGGAATGTCCCGGCAGTCTCCTCCGTGCTTATGGGGCGCAGGCTCTTGATTGTCGACGATGAAGAGAGCATTCGCGAAATCGTGCAGGAAGGGCTTTCGGCGCGGGGAATGCAAGTCGACAGTGCGGGAAGTTCCGAGGAGGCTCTCGCGTTTCTCGCTTCCAATTCGTGCGAAATTCTCCTCTGCGATTTCAATTTGCCGGGTCTCAATGGCGACCAGCTTTTCGACAAGCTCCGCTCGCAGTCGGGCTCTTTAGTCCCCCGATTCGTGTTCATGACCGGAGATTTGCTCGATCCCTCGGTGATCGCTTCTTTCAATGCAAGAGGTGCTCACGTTCTGCAAAAACCCTTCCATATCGCTGCGCTCGTCTCGTTGCTGACGGAACTTGTGCAAGAACAGCCCGTCAAATCATAAGTACGGGCTCGACCGGTCCGCATTCACCGGTAAACGCGCTATTTGTCGGTTTTCTTCTCGGCTACGGCCGGTTTCCCGTGCTCATCCACTCCGAAGTCCCACACATACAGGTTCGTTCCTTCGCCCTTCACGATTTCGGTGAACACATATTCGCCAGGCTCGAGTGACTCGCTGATCGTAAAGCGATATACGCCGGTGGCGATCAGCCAGCGTTGCATCTCGATCTCGTTTCGCCGCGTCTTTTGAACCGCGCCGAAATATGTATCTACATTTTCGATCGACCGCGATTCGCCGTGCACTCTAGTGCGAATGAGACGTACGTCCGGCTCCCGAGCGTCCGCCGTTCGCATGTAAAATTCGGGTTGCTCGTTTTTCACGCGCACTTCGGAATGCGCCCGGCGAATCGAAAGGTTTCTGCGCGAAGGAACGATCGGAATCGGCACGAGCACTTGCTCGACCACTTTGACTTTGTCCGCCTTGTCCTGCGCCTGTGCTTGCGTGAGGCGCAGCACCTTCTTTCCGTCGTAGACGAAGATTCCCTCGCCCGGTGGAATAAAAACGCCAGGCGCGGCTTCGAGGCTCGCGTCCACGTCCAGTGGCATCACGCGGCGAATTTGTTCCTGTTTGTGAACCTTTGCGCTCAACTCCGCGTCGCCTTGTTTTTGTGTCGCTTCCGCTGCGTGAGTTGCGTCCCAATCGACCAGCGTTGCGGGCATCTCCTCCCATTGCGAGCGTTCTTTGCTGTAGAACCGAACCTTGTCGTCCATCACTTGATACTCGCGGACGAGTTGCACGCTTCCGTCTTTCAGAATGAGTTTCTTGCCGCGCGGAAGAGGAGCTTTGTTGGAATCGGCGGCGGATTGATTCTGCTGCGGAGAATTTTGATTCACGGGAGGTGTGGACTGAGAGTTCTGAGACGCTTGAGTTGCTCCGAGTAAATGCCCGGACTGAAATAATGAACGGGTCGTTGCCGGGCCCGCAAGGCCACTGCTGGAGTGCGCAAACAGAAGCGCGAATGTTCCCAGAGCGGTCAACACCGCCGGTGCAATCCGCCAGTATCTTGCGGAGCTAGATTTTAGACGCGGAAACATTGTGCCGGCCGGCGAGTCTCCAGGGCGCGCTAGCTCTGCAATCAGATGCAGAATCCGGCGCTCGAGGCTACTGCCTGTCAGGATAGCTTCACAGAGCTTTCGCCACAACTGGCAGAAATCAAATGGAAGAATGCACTTCGAGCGCGGCACATCAAAACGGAAGAAGGATATGGTCGCGCTGAAATTAGTGCTGGCAGCGCGAGTGCAGAACCGAAACAATCATGAGGTCGGAATTCGAGAACAGCCATTTCTCAGCTTCGGCACCGGCTGCTTCTGCGGCGCGGACCAGCTTTCCGAGGTGCTTATTATGGGCGAGGGCGCGCAAGTGGTCGAGGCAGATCCCGGTGAGCCGGGAAACTTCGTCCTCGGTGAACTGCTTCTGGCTCGACTTGATCCGAACCATTTGCGGCCTCCTGAACACTTTGATGCTGGAACAAGACTAAATGCTGTAGATTGCTCAAGCAATAGTCCTTCCGTTCCAATCGAGTCAAACTACCGGTGCATGCGATTGGGTGAACTCTTGTGGGCTCTATGATTTGCCGCGGATTTGTTTTCTTTTCGCTACGATGAGAACGATGAAATGCGGTCGAAAAATGGAAACAAAAATGCCCGTCAGTGGAATATTTCTACGATTTTCGGAATTGGTTTTGCGACGGCGCGCGGGCGGCGACGAAAAAATCTCGAACCCAGCGAGCCCGCGTTTCGGGACGGGCCAAGCTCAAATCGTAAATCCGCCCTCTTTTTCGAACGCGCGAGCGAGCTGCATTACGCGGCTTTCGCCAAAATGCGGAGCAAAAATCTGCATGCCGATGGGAAGACCGCTCTTGGTTTTTCCGCAGGGAACTGAGATGCCGGGAACGCCTGCCAAAGATCCGGTAACGGTATAGATGTCCGCGAGATACATCTGCAAAGGGTCTGCAGTTTTCTCGCCCAATCGAAACGCCGGAGTGGGCGCCGTCGGAGTGATAATCGCGTCAACTTTCTCGAAGGCCGCCGCGAAATCGCGGGCGATCAGCGCGCGAACCTTCTGCGCGCGGAGATAGTAGGCGTCGTAATAGCCTGCGGAGAGGACGTATGTCCCAAGCATGATCCGGCGTTTTACTTCGGGGCCGAACCCGCGCTCGCGCGTCTTGCGGTACATTTCGCCCAGGTTCGCTCCCGATACACGCAGCCCGTAACGCACACCATCGAAGCGGGCGAGATTTGAGCTGGCTTCAGCCGTCGCGACAATATAGTAAGTGGCAATCGCATAGTCCGTGTGGGGCATTTGAAGCGGGACACGGCGGCAGCCCAATTTCTCGAGGAGGGAAATCCCCGCCAGGACCTTTTCCTTTACCTCAGGGTCGATGCCTTCGCCGAAATAGTCCTCCGGGACGCCGATCCGCAAGCCCTGAAGGGGTGCTTCGATCTCTCGGGCGTAGTCCGGAACGGGGACCGCGGCTGAAGTCGAGTCGTTCGGGTCATGTCCGGCGATAACGGACATAATCGCGGCGGCATCGGTGACATTTTGTGTCAAGGGGCCGATTCGGTCGAGCGAAGACGCAAAGGCGATAAGGCCGTAGCGCGATACGCGACCGTATGTTGGCATCAGGCCGGGGACGCCGCAGCAAGCGCCTGGCTGTCGGATCGACCCTCCAGTGTCGGTGCCGAGGGCGGCGACGGCCAAACCGGCAGCAACCGCTGCTGCCGAACCTCCGCTCGAACCGCCGGGGACGCGGTCGAGAGAGACCGGATTCCGTACTGGGCCGTATGCGGAGTTTTCGTTCGAGCTGCCCATTGCGAACTCGTCGCAGTTCGTCTTACCGAGGATTACCGCGCCTGCTTTTTCGAGCGATCTCGATCGCAGTCGCGTCGTAAGGAGGCACGTACGTTTCGAGAATCTTCGAGCCGCACGTGGTGCGGACGTCGCGAGTGCTGATCACGTCTTTTACGGCGATGGGGACGCCGGCAAGCGGCGGGAGCGCGTCACCTTTGGCAATGGCTGCGTCGACGCGATCGGCCTGCGCGTAGGCGCGGTCGGGCGAGAGCGCGAGGTAAGCGTTCAGCTCCGGATTGCGTTTCTCGATTCGCGCGTAGAAATCGCCGCGAGTTCACGCGCGGATGTCTTTTTGGATTTGAGAGCGTCTCGGACGCTCGCGATTGTCCAGGCGGCAGGCGCACTCATGCTTTTGCCTTGATGGAGTAGCCCATCGCTCGTTTGTCACAGGACTCGCTCACCGCATAGTTGTCAGGGAACTCGCTCATCGCTCGAGTACCTTTGGAACGCGGAAGAAAGGCATTGCCGCGTCGGGGGCTTGCGCCAGGACGGCTTCGGCGACATCGCAAGGTGCCGGCACGTCGTCGCGGAGTTCAGGATGCTCGCCGGGCGCGGCCTCAAACAGCACCTGCGCCATCGGTTCGACGTCAGAAACGTCGAGTTTCTCAAGTTTGCCGATATAGACGAGGATCTCGTCGAGCTGCCCGCGATAGAGTTCGATCTCCTCGGGCGTGAGCTCGAAGTGCGCGAGTTCGGCGACCCGAAGAACATCCTCTCGATTAATCTTCAAATTTTCGCTCCGTGACGCTGTGTCCTAATCGGCTGTTTACAGCCGATTAGAGTGCACAGTTTTGTTGCAAATAAGAGAGTTAGCATCATTTCTAATCGCGGAACTGCTGATTAGACGTGAAGTGATGAGTGACGAGTGGCGAGTGATGAGAAACCCGTTGCTGCTGGCCGCAGCTGCTTCCGGCAAGCCAGGCGAGCGGCGCATGCAAAACTCCGGGGGTCGAATCGACGTTGATGGACGGTGACAAATATGATCGCTCGTCGACCGCTGGGGAATACGCGCCGGAACGGCTCGTCGGGCGCAGATCGTCGAGGCAGGATCGAAGGCTGCGAACTTCGCCGAGTTTGGTCACTCGTGCCACGGAAATATTTTAGGGAGATGCGAAGCGGAGTGCAAGCGGACGTTGGTGTAAGGATTTTGTGGCGCAGGATGCTTCAATGAATCATTCGAAAGATGCCCTAGCCCACAGCGATAAGACCGAGCCCCACGCAGATTGCCCGACCGACCGGAGTGGCCTTGGCTTTATCTCTCTCTTCTCTTGTAGCGGGAATATCGGATTCCGAAATCAAAGTCTTCGCGGTTAGACCGATGACGACAAGGTACAAACCGCAAGCAATGACGAGGATACTTTCCTGATGTGGCGAAAGGTTCATCTCACCTGCAATGTTACTGCTGAAGCAAATCGAACCGAACGACCAGACCAAAACCCCCACCGTTCGCGAGCCCGCGAACGGTGGGCGCACCCGCAAAGGAGAAGGCAGAACCTTAGTGTCAACAGCCTTGGTGGTATCATTCGGCGGTAACGCGGATCAACCGTGGAGGCCACTGAGTACATGGGATGGATGAGCCACCCGCCAGTCACTAACTCACGCTACACTGCAAGAAATCACGGCTGAAGTGAACAATTTCCAAGAAGGACAAAGGAACAATTTGAAACGCGCCACGCACATCCTAGTGCAGCAGAACTTTGGGAGTTCACCGCCGGTCGGACTCATCGACACCCTCGCGGCTCAGATGGAGACAGAACTCAGCGGTCGCACTAGAAGCGCCATTCGAGACTTGAGGATCAAGCACCATGAGATTCTGCTCGACGACGCACGAGCAGCATCGAAGGGTTACGCAGCCGCGATGGGCAAGCAGTGGGATGTATTCATCTCTCATGCAAGCGAGGATAAAGACGACTTTGTGCGGCCACTCGCGAACGCCCTCACCGACACAAAGCTTCAGGTCTGGTTCGATGAGACCACTTTGACCGTTGGCGACAGCCTGCGGCGCAAGATTGATGAAGGACTAGCCCAATCTCGCTTCGGAATCGTTGTGTTGAGTCCGAACTTTTTTGCCAAAGAATGGCCACAGCTGGAATTGGACGGCTTGGAGAGCAGGGAAGTATCGGGCGTCAAGGTCATCTTGCCGGTTTGGCACAACATTGACTTCGAAGGTGTCCGGGCACGCTCACCAATGATGGCTGGCCGACTCGCTGCGAAGTCTTCTGACGCGATGGAAAAAGTGGTTCGCGACCTCAGAGCGGCGATGGGGTTATAGCCTCGGGGACGTTCAAAACGAGGGAGGCACCCGTGATTACCGACGACAAGAAACGGGAAGTCTTATCGCGACTCATCGAAATCGAAAACTACATCATATCGGCTGATGACGGAACGACTTCCATAGGTACTCTGTGCAGAGCCATCACCACGCAGTCTGCGGAGTTAACCAATTCAACCGATTCGTTAACGCCAATCTTGCGAACTGCTCTGGTCATTAACTGGCCCGAGTCGGCGATGCAAATCGAGATACAAGCGATTCGTCACGACATTCCCCGAGGTATCCACCTTGTCGGCGCTCAAGCGCGTTATGGACGGCACCGAACCTTTGGAATTTTGCAAAACATACCTTAGAATCAACGCTAACAGCTCAGCCGCAGAAAAGAATCCCAAATATTCTCTCTTGAAGGAACTGACTGACGGCTTCTTGGAGTACCAGAAACTTTTTGGGCTCGCTTCAGAAATCGAAGCAATTAGGCACTGGAGCGCCAGCGTTAATCCCGACGACTTAAAAAATGATTTCATTGGGAAAGACGTGGAGTTGGCCCGGGAGTAGTGGGGAACATAAGGCTCAATCTCGGTGAACGCGTCGTCAAACCTGACCGACACGTTATCGGTGTAATGGAAATGTTCCTCGAGGTGAAGGTTCCCGAAATAGTTACAACGAGTTCGCTAAGTTCATAGGGAAAGACCCGAGATATTTCGATTGCATCCTTTTCGAATACGGAAAAGCGAAGAACATTTCCGCGTAAGGACGCGGACAGGTACAGGCCTGCCGAGTCTCACGCAACCGGCTGATTAGATGAGCTTGCCGGCTCCTTCTTCTGAGTAGGCTTGATCGCGCTAGCGACCAATGCCTGCCTGCCGCAGGCAAGCTCGGAAGAAAGGAGCCGAGCGGTGGTGATCATAGGGAGTGATTTTCGCACTCCGCCGATTCCGCCAACTGGTCAATCCGCAGAGTTTGCTCCATGGAATGGCACTGATCCCAGATAAACACGTCGAAACCGGCGAGTTTGGTCGACCACTTGGGCGTGAGCGTGTTGACGCATCGCAGTGCGACCCGATCGATGTAGTTATCGAAAAGCAGCTCATGGATTGTTCTTATCCAATGGTTTCAGTCCTATCTGAAATGAGTAAGGATGTTTTGCGGGCGCGCTCTGGATTACAATGCGCGACCGGGGCACATAGGAGGCGTTATGCGAGCGGATAGCGTGGAAGTATCGTGGGATGCGGCGAAATCGAATTGGCTGGTGAGGATTGCGGTGGGAGAAGAAGTGGTGCGGCGGCATTGCAGCGCGGCACAGAATGCGGACGATGCGGAGTTGCGGACGGCGGCCTTGAAGACGCTGCAGGATGAAGGGTATGACGCGGACGCGTCGATTGTGAAGATCAAGAGGTAGGGCGCGGCGGTGTTGGTGTTGAGGCCGGATGAGAGAACTGGCTGCGGAATGGTCCGCGACGAGAGGAGCGCTCGTCGTGGCTACCCTTGCGGATCATGGTTGCGCTGAATTGATTTTATGAGACATGTGAAATTCAAATTTGCTTTGGTGTTAGTGTGCTCCGTTTTGTGGGCGCGCGATTTTTCCGCACAGAATTTGCCGCGAGCTCAGGCTGCGCCGCAGGGTGCGGAGGCGCGCGCTGCGAAATATCTGGAATCGGTGCGCGAGAAGCCGCTCGAGCTGCTCGATTTTCTGGACCGGATGCCGAAGGGCGGCGACCTGCATCATCATTTGACCGGGGCGGTGTATGCGGAGAGCTACATCAATTACGCGGTGGCGGATGGCGACTGCATCGATCGCGTGAGTTACAAGATTTTGGCGCCGCCGTGCGATGCGGCGCGGGGAACAGTGCCGGCATCACAGGCGATTGGCGATTTTGTGTTTCGCAATCTTGTGATCGATGCGTGGTCGATCCGGAATTTTCATCCGACGGCCGAAGACCGCGACGTGCGGCTGCATTTTTTCGCAACATTCGGGAAATTCGATCTGGTGACGAACAAACACTGGGGCGAAATGCTGGCGGAGGTGACGCATCGCGCGGGCGCGCAGAATGAAATTTATCTCGAGACGATGTTGACGCCGGATCAGGGCGAGGCGACACAGCTCGGGCGCCAGTTAGTGTGGAGCGACGATTTCGCCGCGATGCGTTCGCAATTGCTGGCCGGCGGAATGGCGAAGGTGGTTGCCGACGGGCGCAGGAACCTGGATGAAGGCGAAGCAAAAATGCGCCAGGTGCTCGGCTGCGATGGGCGCGAGCCTGAAGCGGGATGTTCCGTAACGCTGCGCTACATCAATCAAGTGCTGCGCGCTTTCCCGAAGGAGCAAGTGTTTGCGCAAATGGTGGCGGGATTTGAGATTGCGAGCGTCGATCCGCGTGTGGTGGGAATTAATCTGGTGCAGTCACAGGATGAATTCAACGCGCTGAACGATTTCGATTTGCAGATGCGGATGCTGGATTATCTCCACGGCGTTTATCCGAAGGTGCACATCACGTTGCACGCGGGGGAATTGACGCCGGGAGAGGTGCGGCCGGACGTGCTGCTCGAGTCGCATATTCGCAAGTCGATCGAGATTGGGCATGCGGAGCGGATCGGGCATGGGCTCGATGTGATCTATGAAAAAGATGCGCCGGGGCTCGTGGCGGAAATGGCGCAGAAGCACATTCTCGTTGAGGATTGTTTGTACAGCCACGAAGTGGTGCGCGACATGAAGGGACGCGACAACGTACTGCCGATTTACTTGGCGGCGGGAGTGCCGGTGTCGCTCGCGACGGACGATGAGGCGATCGTGCGGTCTGAGTTGACGTGGTATTTCCGGCGTGCGGTGCTTGGATACGATATTGATTACCGAGCGCTGAAGCGGATGGTGCGCGATAGTTTGGAACACGCGTTTTTGCCGGGCGCGAGTTTGTGGGTGGCGCCTGAGAATTTTACGGTTGTGCCTGCGTGCGCTGCGGAGAAGCTGGGCGGCGAGGTGACGTCGGCGTCATGCCGCGAGTTTTTGGCCGGCAGCGAGAGGGCGCGGTTGCAGTGGAAGGAAGAAGGACAGTTTTCTGCGTTTGAGGCGGGATTTTAGGCTGCGGGCGCGCTTACTTAAAGAAAAGATTAAACACAGAGCACACTGAGGTTGCACAGAGGGCACAGAGAAAACTTTTGGGAATTATTTTGGCTGGCTAGTGCTTTTTGCGGCGGACGAAGGGCGTGTGTTCGTTGTTCAATTCGTGCGAAATATGTTTGGGGCCGGGTTTCGCGGCGACGAATTTTACTTCGCGGATGAGTTTGCCGCCCCAGGCTTGATTGATGCGGTCGCAGAATTCAGTTTTCATATCTTCGAGCTGTTTGCGCCAGGCTTTGTTGTCCGCAACGATTTCGAGCCGGCCATTTTCGCAGCGCAGCGGGCGCGTGCGAGCGGCGAGCGCTTTGCCGACGATCTTCGGCCACGTGCTGGTGAGCCAAGCGATCGCTGCTTCGGGCCGATGCAGCCGCCGGACGACGCCACCGAGAAAATTTCCAGCCTTGTCCATGGAGTTTGCGGATTCTAGCACAACTGCGTGCAAAAATTTCTAGCCCGGCCCGTTCAGCCCTAGTTGCGGAGCGATTGCGCGGAGGGCTTCGACGCAGAAAGCGATGTGATCGTCGAGGGGGACGCCGAGTTCTTCGGCGCCTTTGTATACGTCGTCGCGATTGACGCCGCGGGCGAAGGCTTTGTCTTTGAGTTTCTTTTTCACGGAGGCGGTTTCGACTTCGTGGATGCTTTTTGTGGGCTTGACGAGGGCGCAGGCGGTCAGGAAGCCGGCGAGTTCGTCGCAGGCGAAGAGGGTGTGGTCGAGAGGCGAGACGCGCGGGACGCCGGAATATTCGGCGTGGCCGAGGATCGCGTGGATGATTTCCTCGGAGTAGCCGCGTTCGCGCAGGATCTGGCAGCCTTCGTAGGGGTGCTCTTTCGTCGGGTGATGGTCGGCATTGGGCCAGCGCTCGTAGTCGAAATCATGGAGTAAGGCGGCGAGGCCCCAGGTTTCTTCGTCGGCGTTTGATTTGCGGGCGTAGGCGCGGACGCAGGCTTCGACGGCCAGGGCGTGTTTGCGCAGGCTTTCACCCTGCGTGTACTCGCAGAGCAGGGCCCATGCGTCGTCTCGATTCGGCATTCGGTCTCCTTTTCGACTCTATTAATTCAGATGAAGACATCTTAACGCAAGTGGGGACGCGCGGATTTGGGTGCGAGGTCACTGGCGGCGAGGATTGGCGGCTCTGGAGCTCTCGGCCGGCGTCCATCGCTAATGCCTACGAAGAGATGAGGCATTCGTCGTGGCTACCGGGACGATTGAAGCCATTTTCGTCGCGTTCTGTTGCGATGAGGCAAATAACGTCTGATGCCTGGGGGTTTTGGGACGATAGACAATATGTGGGAATGTCGCAATTTGAGTTCGGCGTCTGTTCTCGTAGTTGATAAGGCACAATCGCGGATCGAATGCCAAATGCGGCGAGTGGCGGAAATGTCGACGCTCAATTTCAAAATGGTACAGCCCGACTGAAACATCGAGAGCGGTACCGCGGAATTGCGCGAAGAAATTCCGGCGACCTGTCGCAATGTGAGTTCGGCATTTCTTCGCGTCATGCATTGAACACAATTGGGCGATGGACGGATTTCGAGACGATTCAGCTGCGAAACGGACGCAACTTCGACTGATTCGACCGAAATCGAGGTCTGAGATTTATGGCGTATTGAGTTGCGTTGATTCCGCCCGCCGCTCACCTCTCGTCGTGAGCACGCAATTCGAAGACAACCGATGAGGCGCCCTGTGATCTTGCGACGGTGAACGAGCCGGGACTCGGTGTCGATGAACGTATGATTGCCAACGAAGAAATCCTGGATGCGAAAAATGTCACTCGACGTTTAATTGTCTGCTGCCGCGGGGAACTGCAAGACGCAAAAGGTCAGGCGAAGAAATTAAGAAGCGGGCAGATGCGATGATGGTCTCACGAAGTCATTTTGTTTGTGAGTGCTGGAACGGCTGGCTAAAATATGTACCGGTGTCGGGAGTCAAAAAGGGCTTGACAAGAAGTGGCACGCTGTAGAGAATGCAGTCGCGCGCCGTCCTGCCTTCCCCCTGTTGTGAAGTTCCTCCCGTTCGCATCGCCGGAATAGTCTGCGAGGAGATCCGGTGGCAGAAAAAGAAGGTATCGCTACAAGTATGGAACTCGACCGAGAAGTGATTCGATGCCAGGTATGTGGACTGGTTCAATACCGCACGCGCACAGGCAACTGCCGTCGTTGCTTGCGCCTGATGCCTCCGAAGGTGACGTTCGTGATTCCGACGCCGTCGCCCCAGGATCTACCAGGTGATGACCGACAACTGTTCGAGAACTGGCCGAATCGCGAAACTGTCGAGAACATCGGCCAGCGAATCCGGCAGTTGCGGGAATCGCGCGGTATGACGCAGAGCCAGCTGCAGGCACGCTCTCGTGTGTCCCGTTCGTATTTGTCCCGAATCGAAAGCGGTCAGATGACGCCCAGCCTCGGCACGCTCGAAAAGATTGCCGAAGCGTTGGGAGTTGGCCTGAACCGGTTTTTCGTTCCGGAAACGAATGGGGAGACGGTGCTCGAGGATCCATTCATTCAGGGTCTTCGGCCGTTTTTGCGGCAGTTGGATTGGGCTCAGTGGCAAGGCATTCTGAAGAGGCTGCAGGCGATCAGCGAGCACGTGAACACGAATCATGTGCGGCCGATGGCAGTGCAGTCGTCGGATCGAATGTCTCAAACGATGCCCCGGCGGCAGCAGCACCCAGGCCATACAGCGACTGCGATCCACCGCTAGTTCTTTTCGCTAGCCCAGCGATCAGCGCGAACAACGAGATCAGGGGCTGCCCGGCCCAACCCGCAGATGCGGAGAGCGCAATGCCTCCGCTGGCGATGAGCCGGGCCGTACCCACCAGCGGGATACTCTCGATTGTTCAGCCGCCGTTCGCGATTTTCCCAACTAAAATTGATAACCGCTAAACCTCGATCAAAAGGGGAGCGGAGCGGCCTTTTATGGCGCCGACATTCTGCGGACGCTCTTGAATTGGTAAGTGAGGCGGTGCGAAAAGAGCCGGCAGGATGCCGGCGCTACAAACCATCGCTGACCGCTGATTTATTGCACTTCTTTCTTACCGATCCGCACTAACTCGATTTCGATTCCGTCTGACTTTCTTGTGAGCGCAACTACGCGGACGTTGTCTCCCTTTTCATATACGTAGGCGACGTCGGCGCTCGAATTAACGTGATCGCGGTGATTTCCTGACCCCTTTTCCTCGCGTTGATAGCCTGCCCCGAGTCTTTGCTGGTACCACTCGGAAACGACATCGAGGTCGTCGGACGTGAGGTATTTTTCGGTTCGAGATTCCCATGCCTGCGCCGTTGTCGGCGGAAAACTCCAAGTTCGCCCCCTGCGATTTCACCGGCTTTGCGCCGGGATAGACAGGAAGGCTTGTGGCGTGGAGCTGGTCGCCGTTCACGCTGAGCGAGCCGGCCGGTGTTTCGATTTCGACTCTTTGGCCGGATCCGTTGACGTGCACGTGCTTGATGAACATTCCAGCGATCAACAGGCCACCGACAACGAGAATTACGAAGCCGCCTCCTACGATGGCGAGAATCCATAGGACGGCATTATTGCTCTTTCGAGGTGGCTGTTGCGGCGGCACAGATGAGCCGAGTGGTGCGGTGGACATACTTCACCCCTTGCTTGGTGCCCGAGTGTAGATACGCAAACTGCGCGCGAAATGTTTCGTTGGGCTGCGTCGAATTAGAGCCAACGCGACCCCGGCGCTAAAGCGCATGACGAGAAGAGGCGCTATTCACGGAGCGCTGAAGCGCTCCTTCCCCCGCATGAATGCGGGGGCTCCCACCATTGCGCGAGCGAGCTGCCGGGCTACAAATCAGTAGAATACGACCTTTACGTCCGGGCGCTTCTCGAGGTGAACGGTGTCGATGAAGCGGACCTGGCGGTCATCGTACGTCAGGATCAGCGAGTGAGTGCGGGTGCCTTCGCCGAAGAAGCGAACGCCGCGGAGCAGGCCGCCGCCGGTGACGCCGGTGCAGGCGAAGATGATTTTCTTGCCGGGCGCGAGCTCGTCCGTTTTGTAGACGCGCTTCGCGTCTTTGATTCCCATTTGCGCGATGCGTTCGTGGTGTTCGGGCTTTGAGACGACGAGACGCGCGAGAATTTCGCCGTTCAAGCAGCGCAGAGCGGCGGCCGTAAGAACTCCTTCGGGAGCGCCGCCCGTTCCCATTACGGCGTGAACGCCGGTGCCGATGACGGCGGCGCTTATTCCGGCGGAAAGGTCGCCGTCAGAGATCAGGCGAATGCGAGCACCGGTGGCGCGAATGTCGGCGATGAGTTTTTCGTGGCGCGGGCGGTCGAGGACGATGATGACGAGGTCCTCCACCTTGCGGCTCAACCGCTTGGCGATGGCTCGGAGATTGTCCGCGGGCGGCGCGTCCAGGTCGACAGCGCCCTTGCAGGACGGCCCGACGATAATTTTTTCCATGTAGAGATCGGGCGCGTGGAGCAGGCCGCCGGGCTCGCTTGCCGCGAGGACGACGATGGCATTTGGTTCGCCGGTAGCGCAAAGGTTGGTGCCTTCGAGCGGGTCAACGGCGATATCGACTTCCGGATACTTGCGGGACTTGTCTTTCACCGCGGCGCCAACCTTTTCGCCGATGAAAAGCATGGGCGCTTCGTCGCGTTCGCCTTCGCCGATGACGATGGTGCCGTCCATGTCGACTGTATCCATTTCCGAGCGCATCGCTTCCACGGCCATCTGGTCGGACTTGTGGCGGTCGCCGAGACCCATCGTGTGTGCCGAGGCGATGGCGGCGCGTTCGACGACGCGCAGAAATTCGAGACTGAGTGCCTTCTCCATTATGTCTCCTGAAGTGCGAGGCTAGCGCGGGGCGAGGACGCGTCCCGGTGCGGCTATCTTATATCCAAAGGCGGCGACGATTGTATAGCGCCGAATCATTATGGAAGCGGCTGAATCTTGGCGTTGACGAGAAACGGGTCGTTGAACTCGGTTGTGTCTCCGGGCTTGCGGCCTGGGGCGGGTTGGAGGCGGGCGGAGAGAGGCTTGTGCCATTTGACGGAGAGGCTCGCTACGTCGCCGAGGATGCGGGCGAGCTGGTCTTCGGTGATGTCGCCGGGGAGGGGGATGGTGTCGAGGCCCGTGCCGCAGACGGCGGAGTAGGAGAGAAGTTGGTCCATGGTGAGGCGGCCTTCGCTCCATCGCTGCGCGAGAACGGAATCTTCGAGGATCGGCAGCATCAGGCCGGAGTATCCGGCGTGAGTGACAGGGATAGCACGAAGGGCGCGCGTGATGAGGGCAGCGACGGTGAGAGTGCCACTTGAGCCTACGGGAGCGTTGTAAAATTTTTCGACCGCGGCGCCGATGGAAACGTCTTTGAGAGGCGCCGGTGAAAGGTCAATGCCGCCGTATTTCCAGCCTGTTTGCAGAGCCACCTGCTCGGATGTTTTTTCAGTTTCCTGCGCGTAGCGGCCGAGAAGCGACTTGAGGCGTGCTTCGGCTGCGTCTGCCGATTTCGCTCCGGTGAGCGCTTCGGCGACGACATTGGCGGATTGCAGGCCGATGGCGAATTGTTTTCCGGGGCCCGAGTTGTAGGAAGCCGGATAGAACGGAGTGCCGGACGGGACGAGCGAGGAGGCAGTGAAATTGAAATTTCCCTGGCCGTGAGGGGTGTGATCTTCGAGGCTCTTGATGACGGCAGCGGCGGCGCGGATGGATTTCCAGTGGATGCCGTCTTCGCCGGCGATGAAGATGCTGCCCTCAAGGATTTTGGAATTGGCGATGATTTGAGCGAGCAGGTCGGCGTTCGAGGGGTCGTCGGAATCTTTCGTCATGGCCGGGCCGATGGAGGCGTCGAAGCCTTCTTTGACGGCGAGCGCGTCGTAGGCGCGGAAAAAGGCGAGGGCGTCGGCGGTGGAGAGCCCTTTCGTGTATTCGGGAAACGGTTGGGTGGTGATGCGGATGCCTTCCACTTCGTAGCCGGATTTTTCATATGCGACTTTGGCTGCGCGCAGGAATTTGAGAGTTTCCTGGATTTGAGATTCGTACCGGGCGCGATCGAGACGGACGAAAGCCGTGATGGCGCGGATTTTGGGTTTGGAGGAGGCGTTTTGAGCGGCGGTGATTTTTGGATTTGCTGCCGCTATGAAGGAGAGCACGAGCAGGAATGCCGATGCCACTTGAGGCGACGGCATGAATCGGCGTGACGTGGTGAGTCTAGCTGTGAAGTTTTTCGTGGCCGCTCCTAGGTTCACGCGAGAATTTTTATACGAACGCCGAAATGCCGGTGATGCGCTCGCCGATGATGAGTTTGTGGACGTCGTGCGTGCCTTCGTAGGTGATCACGGATTCGAGATTGTTCATGTGGCGCATGATTGGATAGTCGTCGACGATGCCGTTCGCGCCGAGGATGGAGCGGGCGCTGCGGGCGGTCTCGAGGGCCATCCAGACGTTGTTCATTTTCAGCATCGAAATGTGCGACGGGTGAACTTTGCCTTGGTCTTTCAGGCGGCCGACTTGCAGGGCGAGAAATTGCGCTTTCGTGATTTCCGTAATCATCCAGACGAGTTTTTCCTGCACGAGCTGGTGCGATGCGATGGGTTTGTTGTCGAACTGCTTGCGCTGCTTCGCGTAGTTGAGCGCGCAGTCGTAACAAGCCATTGCAGCGCCGATTGCGCCCCAACCGATGCCGTAGCGTGCTTGATTCAGGCAGGAGAGCGGGCCCTTCAGGCCTTCTACAGCGGGCATCAGATTTGCTGCGGGGATTTTGCAATCGGTCATCGCAAGACCGGATGTGACGGAAGCGCGGAGCGAATATTTTCCGTGAACGTCCCAGGCTTTGAATCCGGGCGTGCCTTTTTCAACGAGGAAGCCGCGGATTTTTTCGTCTTCGCATTTCGCCCAGATCACGGCAACGTCAGCAAGCGAACCGCTGGTGATCCACATTTTTTCGCCGTTGAGGATGTACTCGTTGCCTTTTTTCACGGCGCGCGTAAGCATGCCGCCGGGATTCGAGCCGAACTGCGGCTCGGTAAGTCCGAAGCAGCCGATCGCTTTTCCCTGTTGCAGCAGCGGGAGCCATTTGTCTTTCTGCGCGTCGGAACCGAAGGCGTGGATCGGGTACATCACGAGCGCCGATTGCACGGAGACGAAGCTGCGCAGCCCTGAATCGCCGCGCTCGAGTTCTTGTGTGACGAGTCCGTATTCCACATTCGACATGCCGGCGCAGCCGTAGCCCTTCAGGCTCGCGCCGAAAAGTCCGAGCTCAGCCATCTGCGGAACGAGCTGCACGGGGAACTTTCCTTCGCGATTGTACTGCTCGATGATGGGCATGATTTCGGCGTCGACGAATTGGCGTGCGGTATTGCGGGCGAGTTTTTCTTCGTCGGTGAGGATGGAATCGAAGTCGAGGTAATCGACTCCGGGGAACGATGGCATCCGATTTCTCCTTGATAGTTGTGGGCCGAGTCGCGCACCGTTATAGAGGAGCAATTCGTCGACCGCGAAACCCACCCATTCTATCGGAGATAAGCCTCAACGCGCCAGATACCTAAGCGTTGACTGGCGCGCGGAGTGGATGCGATAATCACGGGCTTTCGTGGCAGTCCTAGAAGTGTGTTCCGTCCGGGAAACGGAATACCCAGAAACGTCAGATTGAGCAGGAGTGCTGCGCCAGTACGACCATAAATTAAGAGATGGAAATTCTTCACCAACTCGGCGAGTTGTTTCTCCAAGCTGCGCCCACGGCCATCATCGTATTCCTGTTTTATTTCTTCATGCGCTGGGCGTTTTTCACTCCGATCCAGAAAGCGATGGACGAGCGGACTGCGCGCATCGAAGGCGCGCGCGCCGAAGCGGCGAGAGCGGAAGCTGAAGCGAAGAAGGAACTCGATACGTACACGGATGCGCTGCGAAAAGCGCGCGCAGAGATTTATGCGGAGCAGGAAGCCGCCAGGCAGGTGGTCCTCGATGAGCGCGGGCGCTTTCTGAAGGCGATGCGCTCGCGGGCACAGGAAGATGTGACGAACGGAAAGAAGAAAATTGCCGTCGAAATGGAAGCGACGCGCGCGGAACTGGAACAGAATGTGCCGGCACTGGCCGGCGAAATTGCCAAGATGATTCTTGAGAAGCCGAAACCCTCGCCGGGAGGTTACCCGCGATGATGCGAGTGCTTCGGGGATTGAACTTCGTTGTGTTAGCGATATTTCTTACGGCTATTCCTGTGATGGCTCAGGAAAGCGATGCTTCGTCGGCTGATTCGCCGACTGGCTGGATCTTTCGATGGCTGAATTTCGCGATCGTGTTCGGTGCGATCGCTTACTGCATAGTGAAGTTCGGCCGGCCGTCGTTCCGTGCGAATGCCGAAGACATCGCAAGGAAGATCGAAGAGGGCGCACGAGCGCGCGCAGCGGCCGAACAGCAGAAGAAAGAGATGGAAGCAAAGCTCGAGAATTTGCCAAACGAGATTGTGCAGATGCGCGCGGATGCGAAGCGCGATGCGGATGCGGAAGGCGTAAGGTTGCGCGACATGGCTCGCGAGGAAGCGAAGAAGATCGAGAAGTCAGCACTGGCGGAGATTGTCGCCGCTGAGCGGGCATCGCGCCTGGAACTGAAGGCGCTAGCGGCGAAATTGGCGGTGGAACGGGCGGAGGCGCTGTTGCGGAATGAATTGACGCCTGCGGCAGAGCAGAAACTGTTTCAGACGTTTGTGGCCGAGCTTGAGAGGAGCGTCAATTGAGTGCGGTCGCACAAAGATATGCGGCGGCGCTCGCGGACGTGGCCGCGGAGCGGAAGAATGGCGATGCGGTGACGCGGGATCTGAATGCGTTTGCCGAAGCATTCTTTTCCGTGCCGGATTTGCGCAACGCGCTCGAAAGTCCCTGCGCTCAACGCCGAAGTGAAACGCCAGGTGATTGAGAAAATTGCGGCAAAGATGAATATCGACACTGCGGTGCGAAATTTTATTTATCTGCTGGTGGACCATCGCCGCACAGAGATGCTCGCGGAAATTCAGCAAGCGTTTCGCGCGGAATTGAATGCGCGGCTCGGGATTGTGGAAGCGGAAGTAACGTCGGCAAGGGAATTGAGCGCGGCGGAAAAGAAAGAATTGACGGCGGTGCTCGAAAAGCGCACGGGCAAGAAAATCGAAGCGCGATTTCAGGAAGACGAAGCGCTATTGGGCGGCGCGATCGTGCGGCTTGGTTCGACGATTTACGATGGTTCGGTGCGGGATCAGCTTGACCGACTGCGCGAGCAGCTTGAGACGGAATAGGAGCAGTAATGGCCAATATCAAAGCGGATGAAATAACAAAAATTCTGCGCGAGCAGATTGAGAATTATCAGCAGACCGTCGAAGTGGACGAGATCGGTTCGGTGATCTCGGTGGGCGACGGTATCGCGCGCGTTCACGGCCTCGAGAAGTGCATGTCGGGCGAAATGCTTGCGTTCCCGCACGACGTGATCGGCATCGCGCTAAACCTGGAAGAGGATCAGGTGGGAACGGTGCTGCTTGGCGATTACACGGAAATTAAGGAAGGCGACATCGTCAAGCGCACGAATAAGATTATGTCCGTGCCGGTAGGAGAAGCGCTGATTGGGCGAGTGGTCGATCCGCTGGGGAATCCGCTCGACGATAAAGGGCCGATCCAGACTGATAAGCGCAGCCCGATCGAGCGCATCGCGCCAGGAGTTGTCGATCGCCAACCGGTGCGCGAACCAATTCAAACCGGAATCAAGTCAATCGACTCGATGATTCCGATCGGCCGCGGCCAGCGCGAATTAATCATCGGTGATCGCCAGACAGGTAAAACCGCAATCATCATCGACACGATCATCAACCAGCGCGGCGGCGACATGATTTGCATTTACTGCGCGATCGGGCAGAAGCGGTCAACGATCGCGCAGGTGGTAAAGACGCTGACGGACAATGGCGCGATGGATTATTCGATTGTGGTGGTTGCTTCCGCCGCCGAACCGGCGACGATGCAGTACATCGCGCCGTTTGCGGCTTGCGCGATGGGCGAATACTTCCGCGACACGAAGCGGCACGCGGTTTGTTTTTACGACGACCTTTCGAAGCATGCACAGTCATATCGCGAGATTTCGTTGCTGTTGCGACGTCCGCCAGGTCGCGAAGCTTTTCCGGGAGACGTCTTCTTCCTGCATTCACGTTTGCTGGAACGCGCGGCCAAATTGAACGATAAGCTGGGCGCGGGTTCCCTGACGGCGCTGCCTGTGATTGAAACGCAGGCGGGCGACGTGTCGGCATACATTCCGACGAACGTGATTTCGATTACCGACGGACAGATTTATCTCGAAGCGGATTTGTTTAACGCCGGGATCCGGCCTGCCATCAACGCGGGCATTTCGGTGAGCCGCGTCGGCGGCAACGCGCAAATCAAGGCGATGCGTCAGGTGGCCGGAACTTTGCGGTTGGATATGGCGCAGTATCGCGATCTGGCTGCATTCGCACAGTTTGGCACGGAGCAGCTCGATAAAGCGACGCAAGCGCAGTTGGCGCGCGGGCAGAGGCTCGTGGAAGTCTTGAAGCAGGATCAATACCAGCCGCTGACCGTCGAGCAGCAAGTACTGATTATTTATGCTGCCTCGAATCGTTATTTGGACGACATCGATGTGGCCGAAGTGCGGCGCTTCGAGAAGGAACTGTACCCGTTTATTGAGACCAATTATCCCGGCGTGATGAAAACGCTCCGCGAGAAAAAAGCATTCGACGATGCATTGCGCGCGGAGGTGAAGACAGCTCTCGATGCGTTCAAGGAAACTTTCGTAGCGAGTCTTGATGCGGCGAAAGCGGATAAAGCTGCGGCGGCTGGAGCGGAAAAGGCGGCTGCCGGTGCGGCTGCTCAGGAAGCGCCTGCGGAAAAGGCTCCGGCACACTAATAGCGATTTTCCATGCCTACACTTCTCGATTACCGGCGTCGCATTCGCTCTGTGAAGAGCACGCAGCAGATCACGCGCGCGATGAAGTTTGTGGCGGCGGCGAAATTGCGGCGGGCGCAGGAAGGCGTGTATGCCGCGCGTCCCTATGCGAAGGAAATCAAGCGAGTGCTGCGATCCGCGGCGGCGCGCATGGAGACGCCGGCGCACCCGCTACTCGAGCGGCGGCCTGAAGAGAGGATTTTAGTGGTCGTGCTGACGGGCGATCGCAGCCTGGCCGGCGCGTTCAATACGAATGTGCTGCGGCGAGCGATGGAATTTTTCCGTGAACTTGCTTCGAAGAAGGTGCAAGTGGCGGTAGTCGGCAAAAAGGGACGCGACACGCTGCGGAAACGCGGCTGGAAGTTTGCGGCCGAGTATTTGGGCGTGTCAAACCTGGTGGAATTTTCGAAGGCCAAGGAAATTTCCGCGCGTATCGCTGAAATGTATGCAAACGACGAAGTGGACGCGGTGTATGCGATCTACAACGAATTCAAGAACGTGATGATTCAGAAGCTGACCGTCGAGAAATTGCTGCCGATCGACCCGGCCGTGCTGAAGGAAGGAACTGCGCAAAAAGGCGAGAGCCCGGACATCGTTCACGATCCAGCGAGCGATTCGTTGCCGCGGACGCCTTCGCCGGACGGAACCATAAATTTAGTGGATTACATCTACGAGCAACCAGTGGCGCAACTCTTTGGCGGATTGGTGCCGCGTTACCTCGAATCCGAGATTTTTCGCATCCTGCTGGAATCGGCGGCCGCAGAGCACGCCGCAAGAATGACGGCGATGGATTCAGCGACGCGAAACGCGTCGGAACTCATCGACAAACTTACGTTGCAGATGAACAAGATTCGCCAAGCGGGCATTACAAAGGAATTGATTGAGATCGTTAGCGGCGCGTCGTCCGCGATGTCGTAGCTTTACCGCCGAGAAAAGAATAAGGGGAAAAAAGCAATGGCACAGGATCAAACGAAAATCGGGCACGTGACGGAAGTCATCGGCCCTGTGGTTGACGTGCTCTTTCAGGAGCACCACTTGCCGGCGATTCACAGCGCCGTGCGCATCACGAGCGAGGGATATAACGTCCCGGAGCCTCTGGATATTATCGCGGAAGTCGAGCAGCACCTCGGCGAAGGGCGCGTTCGCTGCGTCGCTATGAAGCCGACCGAAGGCCTGGTTCGCGGAATGAAAGTGGAAGACCTCGGCGAGCCGATCTCTGTGCCGGTTGGTCGCACGACGCTGGGCCGCGTGCTCAATGTGCTCGGAGAGCCTGTGGATGGGCTCGGGCCTGTGAAATCGGAGAAGCGCTATCCGATTCACCGGCCGGCGCCTAGCCTGGAAGATCAATCGACCACTCTCGAAATGTTCGAGACGGGGATTAAGGTCGTCGATTTGATCGAGCCGTATCTGAAGGGCGGAAAGATCGGGCTCTTCGGCGGCGCGGGAGTGGGCAAGACGGTTTTGATTCAGGAATTGATTCACAACGTCGCGATGAAGCACGGCGGCGTTTCTGTTTTCGCGGGAGTAGGCGAACGCACGCGCGAAGGAAACGACCTGATGCTGGAAATGACGGAGTCGGGCGTAATCGTCCCCGGCAATCCGGAAAAATCGCGTTGCGCATTGATCTTCGGCCAGATGACGGAACCACCCGGCGCGCGTTTGCGCGTGGGCTTGACCGGCTTGACGGTCGCTGAGTATTTCCGCGACGAAGAACACCTCGACGTGCTGCTCTTCATCGACAATATTTTCCGATTCGTGCAGGCGGGTTCGGAAGTATCGGCGCTGCTGGGCCGCATGCCTTCCGCCGTGGGTTATCAGCCGAACCTGAACACAGAAATTGGAGAATTGCAGGAGCGCATCACTTCGACGAAACACGGATCGATCACGTCGGTACAAGCGATTTACGTGCCAGCTGACGACTACACCGATCCTGCGCCGGCAGCGACGTTCGCGCACCTTGACGCGACGACGAACTTGAGCCGCCAAATCGTCGAGCGCGGAATTTATCCTGCCGTCGATCCGCTCGCGAGCTTCTCGCGCATCCTGGATCCGCGGACCGTAGGGCAAGAGCATTACACGGTGGCGCGGTCTGTGAAGTCCGTTCTGCAGCGCTACCGGGAATTGCAGGACATCATCGCGATTCTTGGAATTGAAGAATTGTCGGACGACGACAAGCAGACAGTGGCGCGCGCGCGAAAAATCGAAAAGTTCCTGTCGCAGCCGATGTTTGTGGCGGAACAGTTCACGGGCCTCGCCGGGAAATACGTGAAGATCGAAGATACGGTACGCGGCTTCAAGGAAATCGTGGAAGGGAAGCACGACGATTTGCCCGAACAGGCGTTCTACATGGTGGGCGGAATCGAAGAAGTGCGCGAAAAAGCGGAGAAGATGGCGGCGACCGCGTAGTCGGAATCACGCGACTCGCTTCGCACAGGCAAAATGCTACCCGAAAAAATCGAACTCGAAGTAGTGACGCCCGAGCGGCACGTCCTCGATGAGATGGTGGAATCGATCGAGATGCCGGGCAAAGACGGCTACCTGGGTATTTTACCGGGACACGCGCCGTTGCTCACGGAAATGGGCGTCGGCATTTTGACGTATCAGAAGGGCGCGGAAGTCCGCCGGCTGACGGTGGTGAATGGTTACGCGGAAGTGCTGCCGGATCGCGTGATCGTTCTAGCAGAAGTATCCGAACGCGCCGAAGAGATCGACGCACAACGTGCGCGAGCGGCAGCCGATCGAGCGCAAGCAGAGCTCGCGAAAGCCGTTAGCTCGACCGAGGCCGATTGGCAGGTTGCCGCTGCGGCGCTTGAGCGCGCGCAAGTCCGCGTAGACGCTGCTTCCAAACGATAGATTCGCATGCAGTTAACGCCTATCGCACACCGCATCGTCCCCACTTCCGCAGCATCTAATGATTGTGATACAAAGTTGATTGTAAATGTCTGATATTACAGTTTATTCCACTTCCTGGTGTTGCGATTGCCGCCGCGCGAAACAGTTTTTGCGTGAGCGTGGAATCGCTTTCAAGGAAGTAAATATTGACAACGCGCCGGAAGCGGAAGCAGCCGTGATGCAAGCCAACGGCGGCCGCCGGAAGGTCCCTACTCTGAAGGTTGACGAGCATTATTTCTCGTGCAGCCCGTTTGATCCCTACCTGCTAGCTGAAGAACTGAAGATTCCCCTAAATAAGTAAGCCAACCTTTTCGTCTTGCGCCGAAGTCAGTTCGATCGCTATTCGTTTGCGCTTACGCGAGGCCTGCGCCGCGAGTCATCACGCCTGCGATGCGCAAATCCGGATTCAAGACTACGATGTCCGCGTCGGCACCCACCGCGATTACGCCTTTCTTGCCGCCGAGGCCGAGCCTGCGCGCGGGTAGAAGCGTAGCCATGCGCACGGCTTCGAGCAATGGAACGCCGAGCGCGACAATTTGCTGGAGCGCTCGATCGAGCGTGAGCGTGCTTCCTGCTAGTTTGCCCTCGGAGTTACGGACCACTCCATCGGTGACGCTCACCTCGAAATTTCCGAGCCGGTAATTTCCGTTGCGCATTCCCGTGGCGGCCGTGCCGTCGCTGACGAGCACCACGCCATCGAGTCCTTTCGCTCGCAGCAGGATTTCCATCGCGGGGGAATCGACGTGATGGCCATCGGCGATCACTTCGGCGATCACTTCCGCGCTCGTAAGCACCGCGCCGATGACGCCTGTATCTCGATGCGAAAATGGCCGCATGGCATTAAACATGTGAGCTGCGTGGGTGACGCCTCGCTGGATCGCAGCGCGCGCCTGTTCGAAAGTGGCGTCAGTGTGGCCCATTGAAGCGACGATGCCTTTTGCAACGGCGCGCTCAATCAGATCGAGTGCGCCGGGAAGTTCCGGCGCCAGCGTGAGAATTCGGATGAAGCCGTCCGCCGCTGCGACAAACTCCTCGAAAAGTTCCTTCGAAGGCTGAACGATTGAGTCAGCCGGATGCACGCCGCGGCGCGCCGGGCTGATGAACGGGCCTTCGAGGTGGATGCCGAGGACTTCAGCGGCAAAGCGCGACTCGGTGTTTCGTTTGCTGCGGATGTAACGCGCAATTCCTTCCAGACTCTTGCAGGTCTCTTCGGGTGGAGCGGTGACGGTGGTAGCGACGAGCGATGTGGTGCCGCGGCGCGCAACCGTGGACGCAACTTTCGCAATCGCTTCGGCGGTGCCTTCCATCACATCGTGACCGCCGGCACCATGGATATGCACGTCGACGAAACCAGGAATTACGATCCTGTCGCCGGCCGCGAAATGTTCGGCATCTGCCGGGATGCGAACTTCGTCGCGATGGCCCATCTGCGTGATCTTGCCGTCTTCGACGACGATCACACTGTCGAGGATTTCCTCGTGCGGCGTGAGGATGCGGCTCGCGTAAATGGCTGTCGATGCCATGGCTCAATCATGCTAACCGAACTCAGAGGCAAAAACACACCCGAGCCTTGCATCCTTTTCCTTCTCCGCTACAATCGTTGTGCGTGAAATTCGGAGGAAATTGAATGGCAAATGAAAAGCGGTATGTAGCGCAGAAGCGGCAGCGGCGTCGCAGGAAGACGGCCAAAGCCAAAATGCATCTTTACGAGCAGGGAAAACTTACGCACGACAAGCTTCCTGCCCTCGCCAAGAAATTCCTCAGCCGCAAGACGCGAGCGCTGAAAAGGGCCAGCTGAAATAAAAAGGGGCGCCGGATAGGACGCCCCTTGAGAGCCTTCTTTCGCTGAGCCGCGCTCGCCAGCGCACGGCTCATGTTGCCGGTCCCTCTTACTTTGACCGCTTAATTGCCCGAAGCCTGCGCGTGAGTGTTTGAGGCCGACTTCGGCACGCTCAGATAACCGGCGATCTTATCTTTGCCTACCGAGTTCACCGTCAACTCCATCGGTGCGCGAGTTCCGTGCGTGAAGAAGTAGATAGGCTCATTGACCGAGCGGTTCTTCTTCTCGTAGCGGGAATCGTCCACGTAGAGCGCGATGGTGTAGATGTTCTTCTTGGTGTTGACGCCGCGGAGTTCGACCATCATGTCGCCCACCTTCTGGCGCTGATTCTTCTTATCGATGGTGAACTCGTAATAGTCGCGTTCGCCGAGGCGACGGAGTTCTTCCACTTCGTCGTGATTCTTCGCGATCAAAGTGCCGAATTCGCCGCGCGTGAGATTCAGATTGTTCTTGGTCGCGTCGAGATCGGACTTAACTCCCGTGACGTCGGTGCCGAGTTTGTTCACGTCATCGACGGTCGCCTTCGTCGCAAGCTGGCCGTTCACGTTGTTCTCGAGATCGGCGAGCTGCTTGGCGTCTTCTTCCTTGATCTTTCTGGTTTGTGAACGAGCTTTCGAGAGCTCGCCTTCCGTAAGCTTCATCTTGTCGGTGACGACGCTCAACTCGCCCTGGAGCTGTGCGTTCGTGTCTTCGGCTTTTGCCAGCCGCTGGCTCAGCACGTCTTCCTGCTGTTTTTGCTGCTGCTGCGCCGCCGTCAGGCTCTGCGCAAGTTCCTTTGAGCGTGTGGACGCTGTCCAGCCCGTTCCCAGGGCCGCCAGGGAGACGATTGCCAGTGCTACCACGATGATGCCTACCCATCGAGGCGCGGCGGCATCGTTTGAAATGATCACTTCTTTTTCGTCGGTCATACTGTTGTTCCTCCGTGAACGCCCTTGCAGAGACTGAAAAGAGCAAGCGCGGAGCCAATCGAGTCAAACGGGTAGATCCTCCATAAGGTTAAGATAATGGTAGGTTTATAGTCGTATCGGAATGAGACGGCTGGGAGCGGTTGTCGTTCGGGCCTGCAATTTTTACCGTAATTTAACGATTTCTTCGTGGTAGCGGGTAGACGGTCCAGCGACTTAGTTCGCGCTGTTTTTTCGGGCGACGAGGACGCGGCAATTCTGCCGCGCGCGACCCAAGAGCGCGGGGTCAAGCTGTATCAGCCAGCTTAGCGAGTGACCGTCATGGCGCGCAGCTGAGCAATTCGATCTGCGAGCGGCGGATGTGTGGCGAATAGGCTCGAGAAGATTTGCCCGGCTGAAAACGGAGCGACGATCATCAGCGCCGATGTGGATGGTGGAACGTCCATCGGGATGCGCTGGTTGTAGGCGCCAAGTTTTTCGAGCGCGCGAATCAAACCGTAGGGATGGCCGACTAACTGTACGCCGGAAGCGTCCGCTTGATACTCGCGCTGCCGCGATATACCCATTTGAAGCATCAGCGCGGCGAGCGGCGCGAGAATCAGCATCAGCAAGCCCGTGAGTCCGCTTCCGCGCTCGCGATCACTGCCTCCGCCTCCAAACCAAAATCCCATTCTTGCCACCCACGTAATCGCGCCGGCGATCGTTGCCGCGATGGACGACGTGAGGATGTCGTAATTGCGAACGTGCGAGAGTTCATGCGCAATCACGCCTTCGAGCTCTTCGTCATCCATCAATTCAAGCAGGCCTTGCGTGACGGCGACGGACGCATGGCTCGGATTGCGGCCGGTTGCGAATGCGTTGGGAGCGGCCTGCGGAATTAAGAACATTTTCGGCATCGGCAAATTCGACTTTCGCGGCGAGCCGCTCCATCACTTCATACAGGCGCGGAGCTTCTTCCTTGCTGATGGGCTGCGCGCCGCTCGACATCAGCGCGATTTTGTCGGAGAAAAAATATGCGGTGCCGTTCATAAGGATTGCAAAGACGAGCGCCATCGTCATGCCGCGCTGGCCCCCAAATGCCTGGCCGAGACCGAGCATCAACAGTGTGAGTGCGGTGAGTAAGAAAGCAGTTTTAAGTGTCTTCATATATTTATGTCCCCAGACAGGCGCTGGATCAGGCGGCGCCTGCCTTTGCCGCTTCGCGAGTAAATTTCATTTCTTCGCTGCGCGGCTCTGCGTCGACCAAGACTGTATCGCCCGGACGCACCTCGCCATCGAGGAGCTTGAGCGCGAGCGGGTCCTGTATCAGCCGCTGAATGGCGCGCTTCATCGGCCGAGCGCCATACGCCGGATCAAATCCTTCGCGGAAGAGCAGTGTCTTCGCCGCGGGCGTGAGCTTGAGCGTGATTTTACGCTCTGTGAGCAGCTTCACGACATTGCGCATCTGCAGCTCGATGATGTGCTCGATCTGGTCTTTTCCGAGCGGGCGGAACATCACGATGTCATCAATGCGATTCAGGAATTCCGGGCGGAATAACTCGCGCAGTGCCGCCATGGCTTGTTCGCGAGCCTTCTTCGGATCTTTTTCGGCGAGCTCGAAGATTGCGGCGGAGCCGACGTTCGACGTCATGATGATGACGGTATTGCGAAAATCGACGGTCCGGCCTTTGCCGTCAGTGAGGCGACCTTCGTCGAGTATCTGCAAGAGAATGTTGAACACATCGGGATGCGCCTTCTCAATTTCATCGAGGAGCACCACCGAATACGGCTTGCGCCGGACTTGCTCGGTAAGCTGGCCGCCTTCTTCATAACCGACATATCCTGGAGGCGCGCCAATCATCCTGGCGACGGAATGCTTTTCCATATATTCGGACATGTCGATGCGAATGATGGCGCGCTCGTCATCGAAAAGAAATTCAGCGAGAGCGCGTGCGAGTTCGGTTTTGCCAACTCCTGTGGGCCCGAGGAATAGAAACGAGCCAATCGGGCGATTCGGATCGCTCAAGCCGGATCGGCTGCGGCGGATCGCGTTTGCAACACTGGCTAGCGCGACGTCCTGGCCAACCACGCGCTGGCGCAGACGCTCTTCCATGTGGATGAGTTTCTCGATTTCGCCTTCGAGCAGGCGGCCAACCGGGATTCCCGTCCATTTGCTGACGATTTTCGCGATCTCTTCCTCGCCGACCTCTTCTTTCAGCATCGGATGATCTTTTTGGAGTTCAGTGAGGCGGTCCTGTGCAGCTTTCAATTCCTTTTCAGCCGCGGAGAGCTTGCCGTAGCGAATCTCGGCAACTTTCGCGAGTTCACCGGCGCGTTCGAAGCGTTGTTCTTCCGTCTTTAGCGCGTCGATTTCGCCTTTTATTTTACGAATTCGGCCGATGGCGTCTTTTTCGGTTTGCCAGTGGCCCTTGAGTCCGTTGGACTGCTCGCGCAAGGTGCTGAGCTCTTTTTCGATTTGGCCCAGTCGTTCACGGGAATGCGGATCGGATTCTTTTTTCAGCGCCTGGCGCTCGATTTCGAGTTGCATGATGCGGCGTTCGATTTCGTCGATCTCCGACGGCAGGGAATCGATTTCCATGCGCAGTCCGGCAGCAGCTTCATCGATCAGATCGATCGCTTTATCAGGAAGGAAACGATCTGTGATGTAGCGCTGCGAGAGCATTGCGGCTGCGACGATCGCTGCATCCTTGATGCGCACACCGTGATGCACTTCGTAGCGTTCCTTCAGGCCGCGAAGGATCGCGATTGTGTCTTCCACGGACGGCTCACCGACAAATACCGGCTGGAAGCGCCGTTCGAGCGCAGGATCTTTTTCGATGTATTTGCGATATTCATTGAGCGTGGTCGCGCCGATGGCACGCAGCTCGCCGCGCGCGAGGGCGGGCTTCAACATGTTGGAGGCGTCCATCGAGCCTTCGGCCGCGCCCGCACCGACAAGAGTGTGCAACTCGTCGATGAACAGAATTACCTGGCCGTCAGATTCGGTGACTTCTTTCAGCACGGCTTTGAGCCGGTCTTCAAATTCGCCGCGGTATTTTGCGCCGGCTACGAGCGCCGACAGATCAAGAGTGACGATGCGCTTTGGCCGCAATACTTCGGGCACATCCCCGGCAACGATTCGTTGCGCGAGACCTTCCACGATGGCGGTTTTGCCGACTCCGGGCTCGCCGATGAGAACGGGATTATTTTTTGTGCGGCGTGCGAGGATTTGCATCACACGGCGAATTTCTTCATCGCGGCCAATGACGGGATCGAGCTTTCCACGCCGTGCGAGGTCGGTAAGGTCGCGCCCGTATTGCTCGAGCGCGCGATAGGTCGACTCCGGATTTTGCGATGTGACGCGGTGGCTGCCGCGTATCGTAGCCATCGCTTGCAGGATGGCTTCGGATGTCACTCCGTGGCGGGCGAGCAGTTCGCCTGCGGAATCGCGCTTGGCAGCAGCGATGCCCAGAAGAATGTGCTCGGTTGAAACGTACTCGTCCTTCAGGCGCTGCGCTTCTTCGAACGCGCGATCGAGGACTTTATTCGTCTCGGGACTCAGATACTGATCGGAGGCGCCTGACACTTTCGGCAGCCGCTCGACTTGCTTCTCGACTTCACCTGCAAGTTGCGCGGGCGAAACACCCAACTTTTCGAGCAGGGGAGGAACGACGCCGTCGCCTTGCGCGATCAGCGCCCACAAAAGATGGAGCGGCTGGATTTGCTGTTGTCCGAAGCGAGCGCCCATTTCCTGAGCGGCTTGCATCGCTTCCTGGGCCTTGACTGTAAGTTTGTCGAATCTAGGCATAGCTGGATAATCTCACTTTTCGTTAGCGACAGAAAGCGGACCCGAACGCGCGGGGCTGATGTCGCTGTGCTTTATTTCGGCGCCCTGCAATGGAGTTTCGCCGACCATCGAGCGTGCTGTGCTGTTTGATCGCGCACTGGATTACAGATCGGCCTGTACATGTCAGCGACAGCGCATAATAATATATGAGTGTAGCATTGTCAAGTATTTAATGACGGAAATGGCTACATAAAGTAGCGTAAAATACTTATTCTAATACTCTTACAACAAGGCATTTTAAGTAGTGCGTTTCGGGCATAGTCAACAAGATCGGGTGATCCTGGGCTTGCGTGCGCCGGTCGACCACGACGATGCTTCGTTTAGCGTCAATCGCAGCCTCTGCGAGTATCTGCAGGAACAGCGGTTCCGGGATGTGGTAGGAGCACGAGCAGGTGACGAGAAACCCGCCAGGTTTGAGGAGTTTGAGAGCGCGAAGATTGATTTCTTTATAGCCGCGTTGGGCGGCGGGGATGCTGTCGCGATTTTTCGCAAACGCCGGAGGATCGAGGATCACCATCTGGAATTTTCGGCCTACCTCGTCGTATTCCTTGAGAATGTCGAACGAATTGCCTTCGCGGAATGTGACGTTGTCGATTGAATTGAGTTTTTGATTGCGGCGCGCGGCTGCGATGGCGGCAGGGGCCATGTCGGTGGCCTCCACGTGTTCGCAAGCGCCAGCAACGGTGAGCGCGAACCCGCCTTGGTAGCTGAAGCAATCGAGAACTTCGCCGGAGGCGTAGCGGCGCGCGGCGAGATGGTTTTCGCGCTGGTCGAGGAAGGAGCCGGTCTTTTGACCTTTGCGCAAATCGTTGACGAATGCGATGCCATTTTCTTTGGCGATAATTTCATCAGGAACTTCGCCGTGGACGACGCTGACACGTTGTTCGAGCCCTTCAAGGAGGCGCACCTTCGGATCGTTCCGCTCAAGAATGCCCTTGGGATCAAAAAGTTCGGCGAAGATTTCAACGAATTGATCTTTCAAGCGATCGGTGGACTGGCTGAGCGTTTGCATCACGAGGTAGTCGCCATAGCGATCGACGACGAGCGAGGGCAAGTGGTCAGCCTCGCCGTAAACCAGGCGGAAGGCTTCGGTATTCTCGACAACAATTTTTCGATAGTTGGCAGCGTGACGAATTCGGCCGGTGAAGAATGCACGATCGATTGGAACGTCTTCGCGGGTGAGCAGGCGAATCGCGATTTGCGATTTATCACTGTAGAAGGCGCGGCCTTGAAAGCGGCCGCGCTCGTCGGCGAGACGAACCACGGCGCCCGCTTCCGCTTTCGCGCTGCGAACATCACTTCGATACACCCACAGATGGCCTGAGCGCAGACGCTCGATTCCGCGAGAGCTGATAACGACTGTACCTTCCGCCACAAGATCCTTCCGTGCAAATTCCCGGCGAATCAAATCATCGCTGTGTTCGCTACAATGCTTCCACGGATACGCGAATGAATTTGGACGACTTCGATTACGAACTTCCGGCGGAAAGTATAGCGCAGCGGCCGCTCGCCGAACGCGACGCTTCGCGAATGCTCTTGCTGGAGCGCGCCGCGGGCGTGTGGCAGGATCACGGGTTCCGCGAACTCCCATCGCTGCTTCGGGGCGACGAACTCGTGGTGCTGAACGACGTCCGAGTGCTGCCGGCGCGGCTTTTCGGGCATCGGGCTGGATTGCGAGCGGAGCCGCTTGGTGCGGACAATCCTGCGCGCCCCGAATTTTTGACATCCCTGATCGAAGTGCTGCTTGTCCGCCAGCTAGCGACTGATACGTGGGAAGCGCTCGTCCGGCCGGGGCGAAAGATTCCCGTCGGCGAGCGGATCATATTCGGCGACGGCGAACTTGAAGCGCACGTGGAGGGACGCGGAGAATTTGGATTGCGCGTTTTGCGCTTTACTCTGCGAAACGGTTCCCATGACCTGATCAATTTTCATGACGCGCTCAATCGCCTCGGTCACATTCCACTGCCGCCCTACATCAAGCGGGCCGATGAACCGTTCGATCGCGAGCGATATCAGACCGTTTACGCACGGCAGGGAAGCGCGGTGGCGGCGCCGACGGCGGGCTTGCACTTTACGCCCGGAATTCTCGAAGCGCTGCGTCTGCGCGGGATTGAAATTGCAAACGTGAGGCTGGACGTCGGGCTCGGGACGTTCGAGCCGGTTCGCACGGAAAATCTCGAAGAGCACAAGATCCATGTGGAATCGTACGAAATCCCCGAGAGCACCGCTGAGACGATTGCGCGCGCAAAACGGGAGAACCGTCCCGTGCTTGCCGTGGGGACCACCGTTGTTCGAGCGCTCGAAGACGCCGCAGAAAAAGCCTCGGGCAGCGGCAAGTTAATTTCGCCCGGCAAATTCGAGGCGAACATATTCCTACTTCCCGGAAAGCCATTTCGGGTTGTCGATCAACTCATCACCAATTTCCATTTACCGCGATCGAGCCTGCTTGCGCTGGTTGCGGCGTTTGCCGGGCTCGAACACACAATCGATGCGTACCGTCACGCGGTCGATGCGGGGTATCGCTTTTACAGCTATGGCGACTGTATGCTGATTCGTTAGGTAGCCGGGTCCAATCAGTATCGTGCCAGCGAGATTCGTGCAACACGGGGCGCGTTCGTCTATAATTCGCAGCCTGCCGATTGAGGGCATGTTACATGCGCCACCTGATTTTGAGCGACATCCACGCGAACATTACGGCGCTCGACGCCGCCCTCGCCGCCGCGAAAGGCAAGTGGGACAAAGCGGTGTGTCTGGGCGATGTGGTCGGCTATGGCCCGGATCCGAACGAGGTGATCGACCGGACGCGCGAAATTGGCGCGATTACGATTCGCGGCAACCACGATAAAGCCGGCAGCGGCATTGCGAACGCCGACGATTTCAATCCTGTTGCGCGGAACGCGGCACTCTGGACGCGCGATCAACTCCGCCCCGAACTCCGCGAGTACCTCGAGAAATTGCCCACCGGTCCGGTGACTGTGGATGGAATCACAATCGTCCATGGCGCCACGCGCGATGAAGACGAATACGTTTTTGCTCCGGCGCAGGCCCTCGACGGGTTGCTCGAAGCGGCATCGCCGGTGACGTTTTTCGGCCACACCCATTTGCAGGGCGGATTCACGCTTCGTGACGACAAAGTGGGTGTGCTGCATTTCAAGCCCGCCGGTGAAAACAAGTTCGCGCCACTCACGATTGAGGAGGGCACCACGTACCTGCTCAATCCGGGCTCGATTGGTCAACCGCGGGACGGCGACACACGCGCAGCATTCGCAATCGCAGACCTCGACAATAAAGTGGTCGAGTTCTGGCGCGTTCCATACGACATCGAAGCGGTGCAGAAGCGCATGGCAGCGGCGAAACTTCCCGAGCCGCTGATTCTTCGGTTGTCATTCGGCCGCTAAGGCAGGCTTTTGCGATGTCTCCCGACGAAATTCCAGTCCGTGAAGAACGAAGCCAGTTCCCAATCGCGTTTGCCGCGGGTGCTGTGATCGTTCTGCTGCTTCTGGGCGGTTTGATCTTGTTGTCCCGCGGATCGCATCCTACGGGCCCCGCGGCAGTGGTGAAATTGCCGTTTGGCACCGCGGAACAGGCCTATGCTGAGCGGATTCATTTCAAAGACATCCAGATGGCGAAGGCGAATAATTTTCTGAATCAGGAATTCACCTACGTCGCGGGAACCGTGTTGAACGACGGAACGCGAACGATTCGCGGTCTGGAAGTAACGCTGGAATTCCACGATCCGTTCAACCAGGTGATCTTGAAGGAGTCCGAGCAGCTCATCGGTGCGAAAGACCCTCCAGTCGGTGGCGGCCAGCCGCGCGACTTCCAAATTACGCTGGAGCATGTTCCCGCAGAATGGAATCAGCAGTATCCTTCGATACGAGTAACCGGCCTAGTATTGGGCGAGTAGTTTCTTCAGCCCACTGCAGCAAAAATCGAGATAACTGGCGGCTTTTTCTGAGCGATTGGGCCGAACTCGAGCGCGCTCTCGGCGAGATGGCTGGCTCCGAGAACGTGGAAGTTCGCGAAGATGGCGTGTGGCTCGCCGAACTCACGAGCTTGCATTGCGAGCTGCGCTATTCCGGAAAGGATCCGTTGGTACATTTGTGGTCCGATGAAAAGAACCTCACTCGGCGCGTCGTCCGAGTGAAGGAACAGTCGGCGGACCGGATCGTACTCGAAGTGCAGCGATTTGGCCGCTCGAAACCTGGCAAGCTCGAATTTCTCCGCACGGATTCGCCGCGTGCCGCCGGCCGCGTCACGCGCGAACAATTTAGAGCGCGTTTCGAACGCATTCTCTCCGAACGCTTTCCTGACGCACACGTTGAATCGGTTACGGCTGCGCCTGATCTAGAACACTCGTTTTCAGGAATGTACGTGCGCGGGCGCATGCGCGAAGGGACTCACGAGTGGGCATTTCTCGCCGCATCGCCGTCGGAGAATGCAGCGGCAATTGACGGCATGATCTCATTCGGGCTGCTATGGCTCGATTGGACGCGGAGCCGTGCGGAAAAACGCGCGGTGGAAGGCCTGCGATTGTTTGTGCCCGCGGGCGCAAGCGGGATGATGCGAGAGCGGTTGCTTGCGCTAGGTTCGAATGTGCGAGCCGAGATATATGAATTCAGCGAGACGGACTCGCGGATGCAAAAAATCGATCCCGCGGACGCCGGGAACCTCGAGAGCTGCCTTGTGTCGCGGCGAGACGTCGAATCGACTCTCGCAGTCGCACGCGATTCGCTTCAACGAATTTGCGCGATGGTGCCTGACGCGGCCGGAGCTATCGAGACGCGCGTTCCGGCGAGATCGAATGAAACGGTTTTCAGTTTTCGCGGCCTTGAATTTGCGCGCAGAACGCAGGAAGGACTTCTCTTTGGTCCGGGCGACGCTCGCGAACGAGTGACAACAGCGAGGGAGGCGGAACTGGAAAAGCTGATTCGCCAGCTTGACTTGCATCGCAGCTCGGTCGCCGAAGATACGAAGCACTACCTGTATCGCGCCGCTCCTGAGCGATGGCTCGAAACTCTGATCCTCGAGGATCCGTCGAGACTCGATGCGCAGCTCGATCCTGCGTTTTTGTATTCGCAAGTCCCCGCGCTCGCTGCTGGGGATCGCGGCGTGCTCGATCTTTTGGGCGTCACGCGGAGAGGCCGGCTTGTGGTGATCGAATTGAAAGCGTCAGAAGATATTCAGCTGCCGATGCAAGCGATGGACTACTGGCTTCGAGTGCGCCGGCATCAGCGCGAAGGCGATTTCCAGCGCTTCGGCTATTTCAATGGGATCGAGCTCGACTCCAAGCCGCCTCTCGTGTGGCTGGTGGCGCCGGGACTTCGATTCCACTCGGCAACAGAGACGCTGCTGAAATATATCTCTCCGGAAATTCAAATCACCCGCATCGGCGTAAACGAAAATTGGCGTAAAGGCATTAAAGTCCTATTTAGGCAATAAACGAAACGGTTGTGCGGACAAAAAAGAAGGGAAGCGGTCCGGATTAGATCCGGTGCCACTTCCCGGGGTGTGTCCTAGAAGTGATTTGCATATATAGACGGCGGCAACCGGGAAAAGGTTGCACCAGAAAAATCAGTAGAAAAGATATTTGCGCCACTTCTCGTCGCGATGCCCGATCAGCCGCATCAGCTGGCGCGAGGTGTGCAGCGTAAACGGCCGGGGACGGCGCGCGAGTTTCAACCCGGCTTCTTCCGGCGTGCGGTCGCCTTTGTTGTTGTTGCAGGCGTAGCAGCACGCAACCAGGTTTTCCCAGGACGACCGGCCCCCGCGCGAGCGCGGCATTACATGGTCAAGCGTAAGCTCTGCGGCAGGAAATGCGCTGCCGCAAAACTGGCAAGTATTGCGGTCGCGCAACAAAATATTCTTGCGCGAGAGAGCGCGGCTCTGCTGGGGAATGTGACGGTAGGTGAGGAGTCGAATCACCGACGGCACCTGAATCGCTTTTGAAGTGGAGTGCACCTCGGCGTGGTTCGTTTCTTCCGCCTGTGCAACACCTTTGAGCATAAGAACCAGCGCACGACGAACGGCCGTCACGTTGATCGGTTCGAAGGTTGCATTCAGAACGAGGACGGGCGCTTGCATCAGGGAAGGGCGCTTTGCGGCGGGAATCTGCGACTTGGGCGCACCGGCACTGGCCGCAGTCTTCGCTAGGCCCAGATTAGGCCGCGGACGTAAGACATTCTTAAGCCGGTTTTCCATTTGCGCCGCCTTTGCGTCGCTCGACGATTTTCCCTGGTACTAAGGATGCTCGCCGCACCCTGCTGGTTTCACGCGCCTGGCATCTTAGTTCGCTGCTTGAGAGCCGTGAGCGACGAGCCCGGAACGACCCGCGCCACTGTAATTCCAAGAACGCTAGCTGCCCCTGCCGCCTTGAGGACTCGGGCACAGGCATCCAGCGTCGCGCCAGTCGTCAATACATCATCTACCAGCAAGATGCGCAGCTTGTCAACTCGCACCCCTTTTCGAGTCGCGTAGGCGCCACGGACGGACTTCCAGTGCTCGCTGCGGGAGAGCACCAGCTGCGCGGGCCGGGGCTTGGTGCGCATCAGCAGGTACGCTCCTAGTTTCAGGCCTAGCCGCTTGGCCAGCGGCCTTGCGATCAATTCCGCCTGGTTGTAGCCGCGTTCTCGCTGGCGGTCAGGATGGAGTGGCACGGGGACGATCGCGTCGGCTCGAAAGTCCTCGCCGGCATTTCGGATCACTTCCGCAAGTCTCTCGGCGAACCAGAGCCCGAGGCGCGTCACTTCTTCGTACTTGAGCAGCACGATTGCGCCTGCGAGAGCGTCGTTGTAATACGCGAAACTTCGCGCACGATCGAAAGCGTAGAAATTCGAGCGGCAGAGTCGGCAAAGCTCAGAAGCCGTGTGGGCCTGTGGCGCAATTTCGAATGGACGACCGCAGCATCGCACATTGGTTTTGCAATCGGCTCGATCGACGCAAAACATGAGGCGCAAATCGGGATCCGGCTGGCATTCGTAAGCGTAGCTCCGCAAATCCTGCAGGGTGCAGGCAGCAGAACGGATGCAAACGCATCGAGTGCGCTTCGAAATATCACAATGGTTCAGGCCAGCAGGTGAGGGAGTAAGGAAACGCTACTCCAAATCGAGTGCCTCGGCAAAGCGAATTCAGTAGCCGAATGCTTTGTAGAGCCGGGCTTCAGCCCGACAGGGGCTGACGCAGAGGTTTCAAGCAGACCAATCAGACAGTGCGATGCAACTCTGAATGCAATCATTAGCGAATCAGGCGAGATGAAACCGGGGCCTAGAGCAGCCCCTGTTCCATTTTTTCCTGGCAGGTAATGCAATAGCGAGTCCACGGCACTGCTTCAAGACGCTTTTGCTGCAGTTCCTGATGGCACGAAATGCATTCGCCGAAGCCGTCGTCTTTCTTAATGCGCGCGAGCGCGTCGTCCACCAATGCAAGCAGGGAACGGTCATTGTGCGTTTGGCCGAAAAGGAATTCCTTGGTGTAGGAGTTCGCAGCCTTGTCGGCAAGATCCACCGTGGGATCTTCGTCGGCCTCGCGGCCTTCCTGCTCGGTGCGGGCAATGCCGCGCACGAGCTCTTCGCGGCGCGTCACCAATTTCTTCTTGTAGTAATCGAGTCGCTTTTTATCCATATGTGTAAGTCCCATGGTGAGGCCTAATGCCCCACTCGAAGCCGGCAAGTTTAACGGCACACTCTCACGATGTCAATTAAGCCACTACCTGAGAGCGGAGAGGTTTGATGCTGTAGGCGGTATGAAAGATGCAGCGGCGCGGCAGGTGCCGGCGCTGCGAGAGGCTGAACGTTAGTGCGCCGCTCGGACGGATCGCGTTCGAGCGGCGCTCGAGGTTGCATGCACTAGCAGCAGACTTCGCCTTCGCGGGAAAGAGGAAATGAATTGCGATCGCCCAGATAATCAGGACGCCGAGCACCAGCCAGCTGCCTTCGGGACCAACGCTTCCGCCCGAAAGCCATGTGGGGCCATGCGGTGCAGAGTTCAAAAAATGTCCTCGCGCCAGCAAGCCGCTGTCCGGCGTTCCGTAAGAAGTACGTCTCGCCCCAATCCCAGGAAGCGTGCATGCCGATGGGAAGCCACAGATTCCCGGTTCGGTACAAAGCGAACGCAGCGACTAGTCCAAAGCTTCCCGCCATGACAAGCCCCAGTTTCGCTTCTCCGGGGTTGGTGCTGTGTGCAATCATCCAAACAAGCACGCCAACAGCAGCGCCGCCGGCCAAAACCCGATTCCGGAGCCCAGCGTGTACTGTAAGTAGCCGCGAAACGTGAACTCTTCGAATATCCCCACAAAAATGAATCCGAGGAAATAAAGCAGAGCATACTTCACTGCCTCGCCGCCGCCCACCGCTACGCCGTCTAACGAGAAACCGTGAAGGGCCGCAATCATCACCAGCAGGAGCGAAAGCATCACAAAACCGAGCGGCACTCCCTGCCAGAAACGCTTGCCGAGTGCTTCGTTGAATGGCATTCCGTAGTCCGCGAACGAGCGCTTCTCGATGAGCGTCATGATTCCGACGCAAAGCAAGAGCACAACCACCTGCAACCCTTCCGTAGCGATCAGGCTGACCGGAGTAAATTCCGCGTTCGGCTGTGAGTTCAGCCAGTCGCGAAGTGGGGGCGTATGCTTGATTCGAAAAGTTGATAGATTTACTGACCAGAAAAACGACGAACACAAAGACCAGCAGCCGCCAGCCAGCCCGAATTCCGTTGGGCCCGATGAAAATGTTGTGAATCGCCGATGGCCTTGGCGGCGCCACCATACCTGCATCTGACGGGTTCGACAGCGAGTTCGCCGCGCTCAAGTCTTCGGCCATGCTCGATTCCTCCTTGCTTCAAATATCCAGTTTGTTGCTCGTTCCGATTGGAACTTCTTGCGGCTGACAGTATCTCGTTTTGTGCTACTTCAGAAAGCGTTTTCTGATTCGACGCCGGTCGGCTGATTTCGGTAGCGCTGTTGCCGGCGGTGCCGGGCTGCGGCCGTTATCTAGCTCCTATACGAAGTGAGGCTGGTTTTAGTTTCGCCCAGGCACAGGCTGCAGTTGCGGCAGCCGGACGCGGCTGCTAAAATCTTTGGTTTGAGCACTTGGAAGAGTCGCAGTCGTAGCCGCCCTTCCACGCATCTACTAGCTCCGACAGTTCCGGCTGAAACACAAACCGAAGGGGAGAACAAGTTTGGCTAAATACGATCTTGCGATTATTGGCAGCGGACCGGGCGGCTACGTCGCCGCGATTCGCGCCGCGCAGTGGGGCCTGAAAACCGTCGTCATCGAAAAGGATTCTTTTCTCGGTGGCACCTGCCTGCATGTCGGCTGCATCCCTACGAAAGTTTTCTTGCACCATGCGGATATTTACGATCACTTCAAGCGCGCAGAAGAATTCGGCTTCGAAGTGAAGGACGTTAAAATCAACTGGCCCGCGATCCTCGCGCGCAAAGACAAGATCGTCAAGAAGCACGCGGGCGGGATCGGCGCGCTGTTCAAGAAAAATAAGGTCGAGTCCATCACGGGCTGGGGACGCATCGCCGGCCCGGGGCGCGTCTCGATCGAAAAAGACGGCAAGACCACCGAGATCGAAACCACGTACACGATGCTCGCCACGGGTTCAGAAGCGCGTTCGCTCCCGGGCGTCGAAATTGATGGCAAGGTAGTTCTCACCAACCGCGAAATTCTCGGCCTGCAGGAAATTCCCAAATCGATGATCGTGGTCGGGTGCGGTGCGGTGGGCGTCGAATTCGCGTCGATCTTTAAGACGTTTGGCACAGATGTGACGCTGCTGGAAGCTCTGCCGCGCGTAGTGCCGCTCGAAGACGAGGAAATTTCCGCCGAACTCGAGAAGATACTGAAGAAGAAGGGAATGAAGATCGAGCTCGAAGCCAAAGTGGAATCGGTGAAAAAGGGCGCGAATAGCGCCACAGTGACTTACAAGAACAAAGCCGGCCAGTCGCAAACCATCAGCGCCGAAAAAGTCTTGATTGCAGTCGGTCGCCGCCCTCTGACCGAGAATATCGGACTGGAAAAGACGAAAGCGAAAGTGGAGCGCGGCTTCGTTCTTACGGACGCGTTCCTCGAAACGGCCGAGCCGAAGCTGTACGCTATCGGTGATATCGTCGCCGGGCTTCCGCAACTCGCGCACGCCGCTTCGATGGAAGGAATCATCGCCGTTGGAAAGATGGCCGGTAAGGAGATGCAGCCGTTTGACCGCAAGCGCTGCCCGAACGCCACCTACTGCGAGCCGCAGATCGGCTCCATCGGCTACACCGAAAAGCAAGCGCGCGAAGCCGGCTTCGAGGTGAAGGTGGGCAAGTTCCCATTCCTCGGAAATAGCAAAGCGACGATTCTCGGGCAGCACGAAGGTTTCATCAAGGTGGTGGCGGACGCGAAGTACGGCGAAATTCTCGGCGTACACGCGATCGGTCCTCTGGCGACGGAAATCATCGCCGAGCCGGTGGCCGCGCTCGGTCTCGAAGCTACACTCGACGACATGGCCGCAACGATCCACGCGCATCCGACCGTGTGGGAAGCGATGGGCGACGCGTTCAACGCCGTCCGAGGTATTGCGATTAATTTCTAGTGTGAGTGACTGTGAGGACGGGTTTTCGTCTGTCCTAAAGGTCGAGTTCAACCTGGTTCTAGCCCTGAAGCTAAAGTGACGCAAAACGAAAAAATCTGCTGGGTGGTTGACCTGGGTCTCGTACCCTACGTCGCTGCGTTCGAATTGCAGCGGGAGCTTGTGGAAGCGCGCAAGGCGGATGCAGTCCCAGACGTGCTGCTCCTCTGCGAACACCCGCACGTGATCACGCTTGGCCGCAACGGCAAGCGCGAGCATTTGCGCGCCAGCGATCGCCTGCTCGCGCAGATGAATGTGGAGTTTCAGCTAACGGATCGCGGCGGAGACATCACTTATCACGGCCCGGGACAGATCGTTGGCTACCCGATCCTCGATCTCGCTGCGCATCGGCGTGACGTGCGCTGGTACGTCAAGCAACTCGAAGAAGTGATGATTCGCGCCTCCGCCGGTTTTCAGGTGGCTGCGCACCGCGTCGAAGGCAAGCATGGCATCTGGGTGGAGTCGTTGGCCCGTCCGTTGGACGGGTCGTCGGCCGGTTCAGGTGGGGACGTACCCGCCCGCGAGGAAAAGCTTGCCGCGCTCGGGGTCCACTTGAGTCGCTGGGTCACTTCGCACGGCTTCGCGTACAATGTCTCTACCGACTTGCGCTATTTTGATTTGATCGTTCCTTGCGGCATCGCGGGGGCGCGCTCCACGTCGCTCGAACGCATTCTCGGCCGCGCCGTGGAAATCGACGGAGCGCGAGAGAGTCTCATCGCGCATTTCGGCGAGGTGTTCGGCTGCGGCCTGCAAGCAGTATCACGCTCGGAACTCGCGGAAAGTCTTCGCATCCGGCAAAATAACGTCGCAGATACCGTCGCAAGCATGGTCTGAAGTTCACCGGTGGATTTTCAGACGGCCACCAACGGAAAAATCGAATGCACGTCGCAAACTCGGACAAGGAAACACGAATGAGCGCTGCCAAGCTCACACGCGAGCAGTATCTCGATCTGTATTACTACATGCAACTGAACCGCCAGCTCGAAGACCGAATGGTACGACTCTTCCGCCAGAACAAAATCGTCGGCGGACTCTATTCCAGCCTTGGGCAGGAAGCGGTATCGGTGGGCACGGCCTATGCGCTCGAACCGAAGGATTGGCTCGCTCCCATGATTCGCAATATCGGAGCGTTGCTCGTCAAGGGTTTCCCGCCGCGCGACATTTTCACGCAACACATGGCCAAGTACACATCGCCGACGCTCGGCAAGGACGGCACAAGCCACTTCGGCGACTTGAAAGTCCGCCACACCGTTTCGCCCATTTCGATGTTGGGAGATTTGATTCCGGTGATGACCGGCGTCGCCATGGCCGGCCGCTACCTCGGCCAGAACATTGTTGCGCTCACGTGGATCGGTGACGGCGGCTCGTCCACCGGCGCATTCCACGAAGGTCTGAATTTCGCGGCGGCACAGCGAGCGCCGTTCGTTCTCATTGTCGAAAATAATCAGTGGGCCTATTCCACGCCCGTGGCGCGGCAGGTGCCGATCAAGAATCTCGCCGACCGCGCCGTCGCGTACGGAATCACGAGCAAGATTGTCGACGGCAACGACGTGGTCGCCGTCTACCAGACGACGAAAGAAGCGGTCGACGAATGCCGCGCCGGCAAAGGCCCCGTGCTGATCGAAGTGAAAACGCACCGGATGAAGGGCCACGCCCAGCACGATCCCGCCGAGTACGTTCCGAAAGAAATGGTCGAGTACTGGAAGGCACGCGACCCGATTGTGCGTTACGAAAAATTCCTCACCGAAAATAAAATCTGGGACGCGAAAACGAAATCCGAACTCGACGCGAAGATCGAGGCATTATTGGACAAGGACCAGAAGTTCGCGGAAGAATCGCCCTTGCCGCCGCCCGAGCTTGCCGAACAGGGTGTCTACTGCGACGGCTGCCACACGATTGAAGCCGATTGGAAACGGCCGAAGGAAGAATTGACGCCGCCCAATTGCAGCGTCAATGCGGTGTGGGAAGTGAAGTCGTTCGGTTCGCTTGACCCGGACGCCGCCGCAGAAATGAAAGCGTCAGCGCAATTGCAGCCGAAGCCGCCCGTAGCCATGCCGGAAAGAAACCAACCCGCGGCGAACCGAGGCAATGGCGCGCCTTCGTTGCCTGCCGCGAAGTTCGTTCCCAAAGTTCCGCAGAAGCCATTTACCAAGCCACCGGTGAAAGCTCCCGCTGAAGACAAAGAAGCGATCGAAACAGCCGCTGCCTTGCGCGTTCCGTTCGGCCGCGGCCCGAAAGATAAAGCGTTCCGCCAGGAGCGTCAGGAAAAAGAAAAATCCCGCCGCGACAAGCGAGGGAGACGCTAATGGCACCGATCACGATGCTCGAAGGAATCCGCCAGGCCATGTTCGAGGAAATGGACCGCGATCCGGCCGTCGTCGCGCTCGGCGAAGACATCGGAGTGTACGGCGGAGCGTTCAAAGTAACCGAAGGACTGCTCGCGAGGTTTGGTCCTGAGAGAGTGATCGACGCGCCCATCAGTGAAACCGCCATTGTGGGAGCAGCCTGCGGGATGAGCTACCTCGGCCTGCGGCCGATCGTCGAAATGCAATTCATCGATTTCATCGCCTGCTGCTTCAATCAGGTGACGAACTTCGTCGCGAAGTCCCATTATCGCTGGGGCGCGCCGGTGCCGATGGTTTTGCGCGGCCCGTCCGGCGGCGGCGTGCACGGCGGCCCGTTTCATTCTGCGAATCCGGAAATGTATTTCATGCATACGCCCGGGCTGAAAATTATTTATCCCGTCCACCGCCTACGACGCCAAGGGTCTGCTGAAATCCGCGATTCGCGACAACAATCCCGTGCTTTTCTTCGAGCATAAATTTCTCTACCGCCGCATCAAGGAAGAAATTCCCGCGGAGGAGTACACGATCCCGATCGGGAAAGCCGCCGTTCGCCGCGAAGGCACGGACCTCACCATCATCAGCTACGCGGCGATGGCGCACACGTCGATGGAAGCGGCCGAAATGCTCGCGAAAGAGGGAATCGAAGCCGAAGTGATCGATCTGCGCACGCTGATGCCGCTCGATCGCGACACAATTCTCGCTTCGGTGAAAAAGACAAACAAGCTGCTGATCGTTCACGAAGACACGCGCACGGGCGGCATTGCCGGAGAAATCGCGGCGGTCGTCTGCGAATCCGCGTTCGACGATCTGGACGGGCCGATCACGCGCGTCACCGCGCTCGACACGCCGGTGCCGTATTCGCCGCCGCTCGAGGAGCGCTATCTTCCCAACGCGGAAAAAGTTGCCGCGGCCGCGCGGGAGTTGGCAAGATACTGATTCGCTCGAGTTAGATTCGAAGAATGATTTGCGAAGTTCTGAGTTCACGAAAGTTGACCACGGGAGAGTGCAATGGCTGACGTCATCATGCCGCAGATGGGCGAGAGCATTTTCGAAGGGACGATCACGAAGTGGCTGAAGAAAGCGGGCGACAAGATCGAGCGTGACGAGCCGCTCTTCGAAATCTCGACCGATAAAGTCGACGCGGAAATTCCCTCACCCGCTGCCGGCGTGCTCAAGGAAATCAAAGTCAACGAAGGCCAGACCGTGCCGATTAACACGGTCGTGGCCGTGATCGACGCCGCCGGCGCCGCCACATCTGCAGCGGCACCCGCACCAGCGCCTGCCAAAGCGGAAGCTCCGAAACAAGCGCCCGCTCCCGCCGCACCGGCTCCGCCTTCGCCAAAGGACGAAGAGCCTCAAGTGGCCGCTTCACAATTGTCACGGCCTTCGACGCCGTCCCCTGCGCCTCGCTCGACCGCGGCCGCTCCACCGCAGCGGCCCAGCGGCGAAAAAATTCGCAGCTCACCGCTTGTCCGCCGGATCGCGCGCGAAAATAACGTCGATCTCGCGCAGATTCCCGGCACCGGCGCCGGCGGCCGCATCAGCAAGCACGACATTCGCGCCGCCATCGAAGGCGGGGCGTCCTCGACTACTGCATCGGGCGCCGCGTCTGCGGCTGCCGCCGCTCCCGCTCGTGCCGCTTCTGCTCCGCCGCCCGCGGCTGGAGGCGCCGCTGCCTCGGCAGTCCTCGAGACGGCCGTGCCGCGCGAGAAAATGTACTTCGGGCATTACGAAGTGCAGCCCATGTCGGTGATGCGCCAGCGCATCGCGGAGCACATGGTGCTTTCGAAGCGCGTGTCGCCGCACGTCTATTCCGTGGACGAAGTGAACGTTTCCGGCATCGCCGCGCTGCGCTCGAAAATGAAAGACAAGTTCGAGCAATCGAGCGGCACCAAGCTTACCTTCATGCCGTTCTTCGTGCGCGCCGCCGTCGAAGGGCTGCGCGCGTTTCCGACCGTAAATTCATCCGTCGACGGCACGAACATCGTCCTGCACAAGGAATGCAACATCGGCATCGCCGTGGCACTCGACTGGGGCCTGATCGTCCCGGTGATCAAGAACGCCGAAGAAAAAAACTTCCTCGGCATTGCCCGCTCGCTCAACGATCTCGCCGAACGCGCGCGCGGGAAAAAACTCAAGCCCGACGAAGTCGCCGAGAGCACTTTTTCAATCACGAACCCCGGCGTATTCGGCGGCCTCTTTGGCCTGCCGGTGATCAACCAGCCGAACGTCGCGATTCTCGGCCTCGGCACGATCGAAAAGCGCCCCGTCGTCGTCGATGACGCAATCGCGATCCGTTCGATGGTTTATCTCACGCTCTCGTACGACCATCGCGTCGTCGATGGCGCCGTTGCGCACCAGTTCATGGGCAAAGTGAAACACACGCTCGAGAACTGGACCGAAACTATTCTTTAGCAAACGCCGGTCCGGGCGTGCAGAGAGCGATGGCGACTCGGCGCGCGGATGGGTGTTTTTTTCCATGTCTACCCGCAAGGATCATCCCAATTGGGGCGAGCCGCCCTGGCGGATCCATTTCACGCCGCCGCCAGCGCGCGTGCCGGAAGCGGTCGACGTTGCAATCATCGGCGCGGGCTTCACTGGATTAGCCGCCGCTGCGTGGATTCGCGAAATTTCACGCACGACATCCGTCGCGGTATTTGAAGCCGCGCACATCGGTGCGGGAGCGAGCGGACGAACCGGGGGCATGGCACTCGCCGAAACTGCCGCGGGAAATATTCGAGGGCTTGGCGATGTTCTCGCCGGGCTCCGACGCATTCTCCGTAAACTCCAGATCGATTGCGATCTCTCGCTGCCCGGCGGCTGGGAGATCGGCCGCGGCAAGAGCATCAAGAATTCGCCGATCAATTGGATCGATTCCGGCTGGCTCCGCGTCGTGAAGAAAGTCCCGGGAGGAACGCTCGATCCGGGAAAACTTGTGAGCGGCCTGGCACGAGCCGTGCATGAACGCAAAGGCGTCATCTTTGAAGATCGTCCGGTGGCGAACATTGAGTGGGGGAGCGCTCGCGGAAACGGCGCCGCTAGTATCGTAGCGAACGGCTCGCGATGCGTAGCGCGAAGAATTTTGTTTGCTACGAACGCGTTCTCCCTCGATCTCACGAATTTGGAGGGACACGCGGACGCGAAGCTGACGCTCGCGATTGCGACGGAGCCTCTTTCAAAAGTACAGCTTGAATCGATCGGCCTTGCGGGCGGAAATCCATTTTATACGGCGGATCTGCCGTACCTCTGGGGCCGCATCCGGCCGGACGGAAGCGCAATTTTCGGCGCAGGTCTTGTTGACGCAGATCAAACCGGCGATCTTTCGCGAGTGGATGTCACAAAAGGGAAAGCGGCGGAGTTATTCGCGTCGATCGAACGTCGCATACAGGGCTTGCATCCGGCTTTGCGTGATACGCAATTCACACATCGATGGGGCGGGCCCATCTTGTTTCAAAAGAACTGGTGTCCCGTGTTCATGCACCACCCGCGAAGTAAGAACGCAATCGTTCTCGGCGCCTATGCGGGGCACGGCGTTGCGCTGTCGGCGTACTTCGGCGCGTGGGCGGCAGAAGTGCTACTGGGGCGCCGCAAGTTGCCGCGGTGGGGATCGCTCGCGCGGTAGATGGCTCGCATCGGCAGGAATTTGGCGCGGATTCTTGCGCCGGCATTACTGCAAACGAACGCGTAATTCTTCGGCAAACTTCTCCACGCGGTTCAGCGGCACAATCGAGATCTGCTGTTCTTCGAACAGCTTCACCATGAACTGGTGCCGCAAATTGTCCCGGGCCGGTTCGACCTCGGTGATCGCCGTGAATTCCGCTTCCGGCAAGCGCATGCGAACTCGCTCGGCAGTGTACGCAAGTACCTTTGCCTGCGCGGTGTCGCGTCCAAGCGCCACAGCCTGCAAGTAGCCACGAACGCCGTTCGTGTAACCGTAGTCGAGACGCATCGGATCGCCGGCTTGCGTGAATTCTTCCACCCGGATATTGCGCGCGAGGCGCGGCACGCGCCGCCGCCGGAACACGTCATTGAGCCGTGCCTTGATCCAACCGCGCGTGCTCTCGATGATTCCGCCACGCGTTCGAGGCGGCGGCGCCACGTGATCGTGGTACAGGCGGTCCAGTTCGGCATCGAAATCCTCGGCCAACACGCCTTTCTGCGGACTGAGCTGCACAGCATTCGAAAGAGTCTGCCCGAGTTTCTCGAGATACTTTGCGACCTCGGTGGCAGGAGCCTTCAGCCGCGCATCGAATTCCGCCGAAAGGTTTCGCAACAAAGCGTCGTCCGCGCCCGGATGCAGACGCCGCACGCGTGCGAATTCGGAATCATCTTCGATCAATTTCATCGCGCGCCGCTCTCCGCCGCCGTCTTCGAGAAGCACGCCAATATTCACCCATTCGTCGCGAATGAGATTCGGCGTGTAGCGAAGGATGCGGTACCGCAGCATCTCCCGCTTTTCATCGTTCATGATTTTCCTCCCGTGGCACGGTGCCCATCACTTCCAATTCGGAAACGGCTGGAGTGAAGATTGTTTCGCCGAAACGATCAGCTCCCTTACAAGCTTTCGCCGCCGCAAGAGATGCTCCAGAAGCTTTTCCAGCGCATCGGCCTTGTCGTCATACCAACCGGGCGGGATTTCGCTTGCCACTTCTTCCAACGCCGCGCCGTCGATTCGTTCTTCTATGCGCGCAAGCCACGGTTCGAACGACCCTATGCCGCGTACCTGTTCGTAGACGCGATGCCGAGCGTAGATTCCTCTCAACGGAGCATCCGGGAAATTCCATTCGAGCGCATTGAAGCAAAAACCGTTGTCGATCATCAGCGCCCGGTAGCGCGGCTCTCCGGCCGCGCGGTAAAAAATCGCCTGCCGCCCGTTCGTGTTGCAGGTCCACTTGTCGAACACGAGCATGCCGCAGAAATCGTCTATATTTTCGACCTCACGCAGCTGTTCATCGGGAAGAAAATCGTACACGACAGTGTCCGCCGGTGAGCCCGGGTACCGCGACCCGAATTGCAATCCGGCCTGGCAGGGCGCGCGCCCGCGCCCAAGCTGCATCACCAGTTCATCGGTGTGCGCGATCAGATCCGCGCGCACTTCCACCACTGCTACGGGCGGCGTCGGCAATCCGATTCGCGCCGCCAGTCTGGTTGCAAGCAATTCGTTCGCCAGAATCCGGGCGCCCTGCGGATTGTTCTGAAACTTCACCACGTAATAGCTGTCGCCTTCGCGCTCCGGCACGCGCGTCCCGCTGCTCCACCCTGCGTGCGCACCTGCGCCCGTATAGCTTCCGGCGCAGCGCATCAAGTGCGCTTGCGCTCCTCCCCGCATTCGACGGACCTGCTCGACCGCCAGAGCCATTGGCCGCCCATGCTAGCTACGAAAACCTGTTTACCGCAAGTGAAACATGTCGAATCGGGAATCGCAGCCAGCTAAAACCATGTAACGGAACGAAGGGAAACGAGCCCACACTGGAAGTTCGGGAATGAAACACGGTTGATGAAGAGAGAAGATGAACGGCCGCGCAAAACGGCAGGGAATATTTCCAACGAATCAGCGCACTCAATTTGTGCCGGAACATTCACCTCGCAACAATCGTCACAGTCGAACGATTGACCTGGCTGGTTGACTCGTTCGAAAAAAAGAGATGCGATCAGATGAACTGAAATGACGAGGAGGAATCATGGGGCGCCCAACAATCAAAAAAAAGAACTGCGCCCGCACCACCGCGAGCGCAGTCCCAGGAGAAATCTCTACGGCGAGGATCTAAATCACCGCGACGTTCAGCCTCGCTTAGCGTTTCTTGCGCTTCGCGGGTTTTTTCTTCTTTCCGGTCTTGGCTTTCTTCTTCTGCCGGCTTCTTGCCTTTCTTCTTGCTTTTCGCTCGGCCAGAAGACTTCTTTGGTTTCTTCGCGGGTTTCGCCGAGCGAGCGGGTGCCGTGCGCGGAGCTGCCGCAGGAACGGCTTCTGCTTCTTCCTCGTCCGGCTCTTCCTCGATGATGATTTCCTCTATCTCGGCAACCCCGCCCAGAGGCTGCTCGCCCTCTTCTTCTTCCTCCTCGAATCGGGGCAGTTCATCATCTTCGTCTTCATTCATCTTCAGGTAAAACATGGGTCCTCCGTGGGTGCCTGTCAGGATTGCCGGACGGCTTTTTACTCCTTCGGGCTTATAAACGGACTGTCCGAACTTTGTCAAGAAGCAAGCGCCTGAAAGATCAAAGTTTGCGGGGAGAGTGTGGGGAGTCTTGTCGGCTGCGGGGCAGCAGGTGGACTCTATATCTCAGAAAGCAAAGACTTTATTTGGAGCGTGGCGTGGAGTTCGATATTGCGGCGGATGGCGAAACGAGTTTGCTTGCCTTCAGCGCTGAACGACCAGTACATCACCGGCAGCCAACGGCCTGTCGGCGAGAAAAGGGTTTGAATTTCGCAGCGCGGACACGGTCGTACCGTAAGCACGCGCGATCGAGTAGAGCGTTTCACCGCGTTTCACGTGGTGCTGCAACGTCTCCGGTTTTTCCGGGCGAGCCCCGGAAACTTTCTGCACGGCCGCCGTGTTGTCCGCCGCTGCTCCCGTGACTCCCGCACTCTTTGACGGTGCCGGCTTCGATTTTGAGTGAGACGTTGCGACCGGCTCACCGCCGGCGTAAATCCGCAGGCGCGCACCGCGAGCGGCTTTCGCTCCGCTGATGTGATTCCAGCGCCGCAAGTCCGCGACGGTCACGTCGAAGCGCCCCGCAATTCCTTCGAGCGTGTCGCCCTTTTGCACGCGGTAGTGGACCAGCTTCACCACCGGGGGCGCTGTAGGCACGTTCAGCAGAAACCCCGCCGGGAGAGTGGCGTGCGCTTCCAGATGATTCGCATTTTCAATGGCCGGAACGGTCACGCGGTAGTGTCTCGCAACCTCTGTCAGTGTCTCGCCTGATTCCACTGAATGCAGCCTCCAGCTTGTCCACTTCTCGATCGGAACGCGCTGTATATTGTCTTCAAATTTCTGGCCCGTTCCCTTCGGAAGAACCAACGCAAAGTGGGGATCGTTCGGCGTGACGCTGCGCAATAAAGCCGGATTCAACAAACGCAGATCCTCGAGGTCCACTCCCGTCGCATCCGCCACCAAATGCAAATCCACCGGGTGTCCCGGCTGCACCGTTTCAACGGCGGGCGGTTTCTCCGGTAGAAACTGAACGCCGTAGAGCGCCGGGTCCTTTGCCACCAGCGCCATCGCGATGATGATTGGGACGTAATTTTGGGTCTGTTTCGGCAGCGCGTGGCGCTTCTGCAACTCCCAGAAATCCGCATACCCCGTCCGTGTGACGGCTTTCGCGACGTTCCCGGGTCCGGAGTTATAGGCGGCCATCACCAGGTACCAATCGCCAAACATCGCGTAGAGATCCTTCATGTGCTGGGCCGCCGCGTGTGTCGCTTTCTCCGGGTCGCTTCGCTCGTCAATCCAGTATGTCCGGTCGAGGCCATACTCCTCGCCGCGAAAGGGCATGAATTGCCAGATGCCGCGAGCGCCTGCCCGCGAGACCGCCTGCGGCAAGAATGCGCTCTCCGCCTGCGCCAGATAAATCAAATCCTGCGGCACGCCTTCGGCTTTCAGGGTGCGCCGGATCATGTCACTGTAACGTCCGGCGCGCTCCAGGCCGTGCTCCATCACGGCGCGGCCGCGGGCGCTTGTGAAATAGCTCAAGTACTGCAGCACGGAATCGTTTACGGTAAGCGGCAGGTCGTGCGGTACGGCGATCAGTTCCTGCTCGGCCTTCGCGAGAAGGCGGGGATCGCCGGGAGGCAGCGTCAGATCGGCGATTTCTTCGATGGGTGCAGGAATTCCGGGGTTCTCTTCTTCCTCTTCCGCGTTGTTTTGCGCTTGCTGGCGTTCGTAGCTCTGCGTCGAGTCGCCAATTTCGTCAAACAGCTTCGAAAGCCGCGGGTCGGACTCGACCTGGAACCCGCTCGCCTGGATGAGATCGACGGCGCGGTCGAATTCGGCGCGTGCCTTCTCGAAATCGCCGGCTTTCAATTCCTTTTCGCCGAGGTTGTAAGCCGTTTGTACCTTGTCGACCAACACGTCGATCGCCGGACGCGGCGGCGGCTGAATCAGCGCGAAATCAACCGCATGTCCACTGAAGGGAAGAGACTCGGCGACCACATCGGGAGCTGCCACGGGCGTCGCTGCCGGAGGATGTGCCTTTACCTGCTTCTTCGAAGTGTCGTCGCACCCGGCAAAGCCCAACGACAGGGTCATCGCGCCCGCCGCTACGATTATCAGCCGAGTTGTCAGCCATCGCTTCATGTCTGATCCGTCGCCTTGTCCACTACAGCGAAAATCTTACGAGTTACATTCGCCTCGGTCAATGGAACTACGCGCGTGGGCCGTTTACGAAATGAGGACACCCACTAGGAAGGGTTCGAGCCCGTCCAGGTGGGCCCACACCGTCAATACCGCGCTTCGAACCTCCTACAGTTTGAAAATGTAAAGGAGCAAGCGCGTCATAAACAAGTCCACCACAAGCACGACCACGGAGGAGACCACAAACGCGCTGATCGTCGCGCGGCCTACCCCCGCCGTGCCGCCTTTCACCCGAAAACCTTGATAACAGCCCACAGTCGCGATGATGAATCCGAAAACCAGCGGTTTCGAGAAACCAATGAACAAGTCGCCAAACGCCAGCGCCTTGATCGCTCGCGTCCAGAACTGCTCGGCTCCGAGATGCAGCGTAAAACTCGCCACCAGAAAGCCGCCGAGTAATCCCGCGCAATCTCCAACCGCCACAAGCATCGGCAGGGCGATCACCGTCGCCAGTACGCGCGGTGTCATCAGCTTGCGGACGGGATCAATGCCGAGGCCGCGCATCGCATCCACCTGCTCCGTCACCACCATCGATCCGAGCTCGGAAGCCATTCCCGTCGCGTTTCGCCCCGCCACAAGAAGCGCCGTGAACACCGGCCCCAATTCGCGGAGGAGCGCGAGAGACACGGCGTCACCAGTGAGCGCGGTTTCGCCAAACCGCGTAAACTGCGACGCCGCGTTCAACACGATGACTCCGCCGACGCAAACCAGCGCAACGACGACGATCTGTAGCGAGCCTACGCCAATCAGATCCATCTGCTGGACGAGGTCCGCGAAGTATTGCCGCGACGTGAATATGTTCCGGACGGACTGAAAAGCAAGCAGCGAGTAGTCCTGCACCGAGAACGTCTGCATCTTAAGCGAATTTTCGACACCTGAAGGAAACGAAGGCGAATTCACAATTACACTCCCGTCACAATGGATCGCGCCAATGTGTATCGGCAACTTGAACGATTGCCAGTACAGGGACGATATAACAGGATGGGTCAGTGCAGAAGCACGCATCTGTCGGATGTGCGCTTAGGGCGCAGCCACAATTTCCCAGATACGCGGATAAACACGTGGAGCCTAATCCGATTTCCGCTCCACCGGCGGTCGAAGCGCAAATTTTGGGCTGACACAAATGACGGCTTTGGCCGTGCTTTCACGCAATGCTCTGTGAATGCAGCCTTGAAACCGTCGTTCGGGTTCGTTAGGAGCCAACAGTGAAGAAACCGTGGGTCGCTTTTCTACTCAATTTCCTGGTCGCTGGCGCTGGATTCGCGTACCTGGGCAAGTGGGCCTGGGCGGGCATAAATTTCATCGCGGCCATCGCGCTAGGGTTTGCCATATACCATTTCAGCCCGGACTCATTGAACATCGCCTCCACCGTGGTGGCGGCAACCAGCGGAAGCCTTGCTATGTCCACCGCCAAGGCAATGAACGCAAAGTTGAGCCTCCAGCCGGCTTCTACACCGAATTCCTGATGCGCCCATTTCATGTCGGCGGCGTGTTCTCTACGCCCTCTGTTCTTACGGTTGCTTGACGTTTCGCAGCACGAAAATCGACGGCAGATCCACGGGAGGGAAGTCCGAAATGCAGTGCATCACGATGATTTCGATGTTCGTGACAAGCCCCACCACCATCAGTGTGAAAATCACCCACCCGGATGCATCAAAGACTAGCAGTGCAATCAACCCCCCAAGCAGACACAGTCCATAAAATTTCGAAAGATAGGAATGCGTCGCGGGATACTTCCCGAAGCGCGCTGCACAAATCCCGATACATCCCGCTTCAGAAAGTAACAAGAGAAGAATGGCCCACCGGGTCTTTACGAAGACCGGCCGGCACAGCATCCAGACGGCCGACAGAACGAACAAGTAATAGATTATGTCGGTCACGCTGTCGTATCGGCGCAGAAAGGGAGTCGACACCCGAAATCTGCGCGCGAGAATGCCGTCGAAGATATCGGAAAGCGTTCCGATCACCAGAATCGGCAAGTAAACAATTCTCGGCGCACCATGGATGGCGCAGAACAGAGTGACCGGACCAAGCAGCAGGCGAAGCGTGGTGAGTCCCACGGGAATTCCGAGTTTCATCGAAGATGTGAGCATAGGTGACGGCTGCAGAATACATTAAGCCTTCCGGGGAAGTAGTGTTTTGACCTGATGTTTCGATTCCCCCTAACGGTCTATTTTAGTAGCAGGATTGTTGAGGACCAGGTTCTTCCCTATCACTCGGCTGGGAGGCGATAATGCTGGCAAAAATTGGGGCGGTACTTCTCGTGCTTTGGCTCCTCGGATTTTTGGCATTTCACATCGCGTTCGGTGCGATCCATCTTCTACTCGTCGTCGCCGTGGTTCTCTTCTTCGTTCATTTTCTGACGAGCCGCAACGCGACCACATAATAGGGAAACGCCAATGACAGCGGCTCCGTTGTTCAACGTGGCAGTTCAAATAGTGGCTGCATTCCTGATTTTCGTGACGGGATTTGCGGCGCTGTTCGCTGCGCTCGTCGTCTGTTCCGGAGTGATCTGGATGTTGTGGAAATGCGTGGACCGGTTGGCGGTGCTCATTTCGAACTCCGCTCGTCCGCGGTTGGCGCCCGGATCGCAGCAGCCCGTCGCTTCGCCGAGTGTGCAAGCCGCACGTTTGCCAATCGTGAGTTGATCGCGGTTGTACCTGAACGCTAGCCGCACACGAACGGCGCTCCATGCTAAGTCGCCGCGCCGACACACGATTTTGGCTCTCTCTGTGACCACTGTGCGGCTTTCCCTTTGCGCGCTCTGTGTCAAAGCATTCTTGCCGTCTCAATCACGCGAGCGCCTGCCTCAAGTCCTCGATCAAGTCGCCCGGATCCTCGAGTCCTACGGAGACACGAACCGTCCCTGCTCCCACCCCCGCCGCGCGAAGCTCCGGCTCGGACATGTTGTAGTGCGAAGTGTAGATCGGCAAAACGACGAGCGATTCAACGCTGCCCAAACTCGCCGCCAGCAAGAAGACTCGAACTCGGTCGCAGAATCGCCGCGCCGCCGATAGCCCGCCTTTAAGATCGAACGCGAGCATTGCTCCAAACCCCTTCATCTGCCGTTTGGCGAGTTTGTGATCAGGATGCGAAGGAAGGCCAGGATAGTGAACCTGCGCAACCTTCGGATGTTTTGCAAGATATTTCGCGACGATCATCGCGTTTGCGCACTGGCGTTCCATGCGTATTCCGAGCGTCTTCATCCCGCGAATCAGCAGGTACGCCGCTTCCGGGTCCATCGACCCGCCGAGGTTGATAATATTGTGGCGCACGTCGTTGATGATCGCACGGCTGCCGGCGGCGGCTCCTGCGATCAAATCCGAATGTCCGGAAAGATATTTCGTCGCGCTGTGGAGCACGATGTTGAACCCGAGCTCGATCGGTTTCTGCAGCACGGGACTTGCGAACGTATTGTCGATCAGCGAAATCAGTCCCCACTCCTTCGCGAAGCCCACCGCTTTCTGCAAATCGACGAGCCGCAGCGTGGGGTTCGTCGGGGTTTCGATATATAGCGCCTTCGTCCGCGGATTCACGAGCTGCTCGATTCCTGTGAGGTCCGCTTCCACGTGCCGCACCACGATACCGAAGCGCGGGAAGTTGTCGCGCATCAACCGGTACGTGCCGCCATACGTCTGCCGCGTGGAAATCACTTCATCGCCCGCTTTTAGAACGGCGAGCAGCGAACTCGAGATCGCCGCCATACCCGAAGCAGTGACGACCGCCGCTTCCGCTCCTTCCAGCGCCGCCAGCTTTGCTTCGGCCACCGCGAGGGTCGGGTTTCCATAGCGCGTGTAAATGTAGGCCGAGCTCTTCCCCTCGGCCCAGAGCTTCATTTCCTCGGTGCTCTGGAAGGTGAAGTTTGCAGTGCGCGTCACCGTGGTTCCAACTGCCGCGGCTTCGTGGAAATGCTCTTGCCCTTGGTGAATCGCGATCGTTGCGTCGGCCCAGCGTTTCGGTTTCCCGGTTTTTTTCATGGCGATGAGAGCTTCACGCATCGGGGCAGAGAATCGCAAGTGCTAATTTGGCCCGCAACGATGAAGTTCATTGAATGCTGCAATCCGTTGCTGTCGTGCGACAAGAATTTGCTGGCGTCGCCGATGCACCTGGCTACGCATCATCCAGAGATTCTTGACAGACTCGACTCCGCTGGCACAAAGTTGTGCCGCGTTCACTGGCGCCTTCGAAAAAGAGAAAGATCACGATGATTATTTCTAGCGACATGGCTTACCAGAGCGTTCCGACGCCACGAGACATCATCGAGGCCGCGTGGATCGCGTTTGCCGCCTTCTGGATCTGGGCGGCGCGCAATCAAAAGCGCGTCCAGCAACGAGAGCCCGTTCTTGCGCGCCTCTCTCACATGATGTTTATGGCGTTCGGGTTCGTTCTTCTCTATTCGAAAGACTCGCGATTCGGGGCACTGAATCGTCGATTTCTCCCGGAGCGGCAGTGGATCGAAATGCTTGGCGCTCTGATAACGGTCGCCGGAGTCGCATTTGCGATCTGGGCACGCCGCCACATCGGAAAAAATTGGAGCGCACAGGTTACGATTCGCCAGGAACACGACCTGATCCGCACCGGCCCTTACGCGCGGATCCGCCACCCGATCTACACCGGACTGCTTCTGGCCATAGCGGGTACCGCGATCGAGATTGGCGAGTACCGCGCGCTGCTTGCGCTGACGCTGGTCTTCATCGGCTTTGCGATCAAGGCAAAAAGGGAAGAGTTATTACTTACGAAGGAGTTTGGCCCGGCTTTCGACGAACATCGCAGCCACACAGGCTTTTTCCTTCCTCGCTGAAATTCGCTTCGCTTTCTATTCTCTGTTACTCATCCGAAGGGCGTTCCGAAAATCGTCCGGGCGCATCCCTGTTTGTGTGCCACCATAGAATTAGGAAGCAGCCTGTCTACCCCTCCGGACGGGCATCTGAGGGAGTGCAACATGAAGAAGAACGCTCTGTTCGCGTCGCTACTGCTGGTTTCAGCGGTGTGGTTCGGAGGCTGTTCCCTGATGCATGTTGCAGGCCCACCCTGCGTCGGCAACTCCTGCCCCACCGGAGCAGGCGGACAACTGCCAGCCACTACTGCGAATGCGAGTAATCAGCAGCCAGCCCCAGCCGCAAACAGCCAAACTCAGGCTAAAAATTCAGAGGCGCCTTCACAGCACCGGAGTCTCGCGAGCCGGCTGCATATCACTCACGGGCAGTAAATTCATTACGCAGAAGCAGCTGAGCTCTCGTCGCCCTCATGATGTGGTTTGTGCGCCGCAATCACTTTTTCTGCAAGCTCCGCCGGCACGTAATCGTAATGCGAAAACTCCATCGAATAGCTGCCTCGCCCTTGCGTCATCGAGGTGAGTTCATTCGCATAACTGATCATTTCCGAAAACGGAACCTCCGCTTTGATGATCACGCTTCCGGCACGCGACTCACTCCCGCTGATTTTTCCGCGCCGGCCGCTGAGGTGGCCCATCAAGTCGCCTGAATACTGGTCCGGGGCATAAACCTCCACGTGCATGACAGGCTCCAGCAGCGCGGGGCGCGCCTGCTTCATCGCTTCCTTGAACGCGAGCGAACCTGCGATGCGGAACGCCATATCGCTTGAATCCACGTCGTGGTATTTGCCGTCGTACAGAATCGCGCGGAAATCGGTTACCGGAAATCCCGCGAGGTAGCCGCGCTCGGCGGATTCCCGAATCCCTCGCTCGACGGAAGGAATCCAGTTCTTCGGAATCGCACCGCCGAAAACATCGTCGACAAATTCGATGCCTTTGCCGCGGGGAAGCGGCTCCATCTTGATGCGGCAGAGCCCGAATTGCCCGTGGCCGCCGGTTTGCTTCTTGTGCTTGCCTTCCGCGTCGGCTTTGGCGCGAATCGTTTCGCGGTACGCGACCTTTGGCGGATGAAGCGTCAAATCGCAGTGATAGCGCTTGCGAAGTTTCGCCACTACTACTTCGATGTGCTGTTGGCCCGCGCCGGACAGCAAGAACTCCTTCGTTTGCGGGTCGCGCCCGAATCGCAGCGCGAGATCCTCTTCGAGAATCCGGTGGATGGCAACCCCGATCCGGTCTTCGTCGGCGCGCGTCTTCGGCTCGATCGCGAAAGTAATCGAAGGCTCCGGGATTCGCGCGGACGGGTAGAACACTGGCGCATTCTTGTCGCCGAGCGTTTCGCCCGGTTGTGGTTTCCTTTAATTTGGCGATGGCGCCCACGTCTCCTGCGTGCAAATCATTTACGGCAACGGCCGTTTTCCCCTGCATCACCTGCACGTGCTGCAGACGCTCCTGCGTGCCGCGATTGAAATTCGTAATCGTTGCGTCATTCTTCAACACGCCGGACATTACCTTGAAATACGTAATACGGCCGGCGAACGGGTCCGCGAGCGTCTTGAAAACGAAAATCGAAAGCGGTTCGGTGTCGGCAATCTTGCGCTCGATCGTCTCGCCTTTATGATCCGGCGTCTTGTGGCAGCTCGCTTTTCCGCGCGCGGCGGGCGAAGGGAAAATTTCAGCCACGAAATTCAGAATCGCGTCGTCGCCGATATTGTGGAGTGCGGAGCTGAGGAGCACCGGGAAAATGCGTTTTGCGAGGACAGCCTCGCGCAGCCCTTTCTTTAGATCGTCGATGGGAAGCGTGCCTTCATCAAAAAACTCCTGCATCAGCGCGTCGTCGCCTTCGGCTACCAGCTCGACGAGCGCTTCGTGCGCGGCTTTGGCTTCTTCGGCGAGATCGGCGGGAATTTCTTCCACTTTTGCCTTGCCATCGCCATCCGACGTGTACGTCAGAGCTTTCATTGCGACGAGATCGATCACGCCTCGGAATGTTTTTTCCGAGCCAATCGGCAGCTCCAGCGGCACAACGCCACGCCCAAAGACCTGCCGCAGCGAATCAAGCGAGCGTTCGTAACTCGCCAGTTCCCGGTCCATCCAATTGATCACGAATGCGCGCGGCTGGTCGTACTCGGTCGCATAGTCCCAGGTTTTTTCCGTCACTACTTGAACGCCGTGCGCGGCGTCGACAAGAATCAGCGACGCATCGGAGGCGATCAACGAGGATTTCGTTTCATTGATGAACGTGGAATAGCCCGGCGTATCGAGGAGATTGATTTTGATTTTTTCCGCCTGGCCTGGCGCCTGCCATTCGGCAAAGGCGAGCCCGCTATTGATCGAGATTTTTCGCGCGATTTCTTCTTCGTCCCAGTCAGTGACGGTCGAACCGTCGGAGACCTTACCCAGCCGCGGCGTCATACCCGCGGTGAAGAGCAACGACGACACGAGCTGGGTTTTCCCCGTGGCGCCGTGGCCTACAATGCCCACGTTGCGTATCCATTCGGTGTTGTAGGATTTCATGTTTCACCTCGGTTGGAAATTTCGATGCAGAACGCTGGAAAATTGAGACTTGAGGACGGGCCGCTCGGAACAGGCATTTCGTGGGAGGAAATTCTGAAGCGCGAATCCGAGTTGTGAGTGCTGGAAAAATCACAGCGCCGCCCCCGGCGGTTGCGCGTGACCCTGCGGAAGCCGGATGCTAGCACACGGATCGGTTTTTATTCAACAGCGGACAGAAAGTTGGCCGATCGTTGAGAGCCGCAGCATAGCTGCTTCCGCATCTGCCGCGACTGGTTGAAAATCAGCAGTGGTGGTGGATCGCAGCCATACTAGGACGGCGAATCGCTTGATTTCCACGTTCCTGCCATTTCTGTAACTACCTGAAACTATGTCCTTTAACACGAATCAGATCGCCAGCTCGAGTTTGGCAGGTACGTTGCATTATATGTTGGCATGAAAGGCTTCACAGGCAAGTTTGGTGCTGGCAGCAAGACTGAGAAAAGGCAGAGCGAGCCAGCCGGGAGGTCTCAGATGCGCAGTCTAAAATATGCAGTGTTGCTTGGAGTTTTAGCTCTCTCACTCGGTAGCGCTGCTAACGCGCAGGTTGGCGTCGCAGTCGGAGTCGGGCCGGTAGCTGTCGGAGTGGGTCCCGCTCCGGTTTGCGCCTACGGTTATTACGGGTATTACCCGTACGCTTGCGCTCCCTACGGCTATTATGGCCCGTCGTATTTCTCGGGCGGAATTTTCATCGGCGCTGGCCCGTGGTTCCACGGCGGCTACGGCCATCCGTACTACGGTCACGGATATTATGGCCGGCCGGGCTGGGGTCGTCCGGGATACGGTCACCCTGGAAACTGGAATCACGGCAACACAGTAGTGCGCGGCGGCTCGAACTTCCATAGCACGACGGTAGTCCGCGGCGGCTCGGGATTTCACGGTGGCAACAGCTTCCACGGTGGCGGTGCAGTAAGAGGCGGCGGAGCAGTTCGCGGAGGTAGCTCGTTTCACGGCGGCGGCGGATCTCGTGGTGGTGGCGGATCCCACGGCGGAGGTCACCGCTAAGAGGAAGTAAATCGGCTGAATCTCAATGGCTGGCAGCGCGAGCTGCCAGCCATTTTTTATTTCAAGTCACGGGTTTTGAGGAACTTCAATCACGCGTGATTTAGCAATCAGCTTTGTTCGTCCGCCGACGGGCCGTAGATCGATGGCACGGGCACGTCGTTGAGCCGCAGGTAAACCGAAAGCTGCCCCCGGTGATGAATGATGTGGTTCAAGACGAATCCACGAAGAACGGCTACGCGCGGGAGTGCAATGATCGTCTTTCCTGCAGACTGCAACGTAAAAATTTTCATCAGCTGATCGTCACTCGTTTGCGCGATTGCAGCTCGCGCGGCGGCAACATTCTTGTCGAAGTCTTCAAGGAGCTTCACGCGCGACGACATGATGTTTGGCTGGCGAGGAGGGGCTCCGGGCGCGCGGAAATCCAATAATTCACGCTCCATCGCGATGGGAACCAGGCTGTTCAGTTCAGCAATATGCCCGGCGAGGCGTCCGATCGTCATGGATTTGTCGTGAGGTTTCCAATCAGAGATTCCTTCGGGCACTCGTTCGAGAGTTTTTCGGGTGACTGCCATTTCGTGATCAAACTCGGGGAGAAATGCGTCGCGGATGGCCATTGAATCACCTCCAATTTAAGGTGCGGCTATTGTACGCCGCAGGGTTGGATGAGTGAGGAGGTACGTAGGTTGCGACTTGACGGTGAATACCGGCCGAAATCTGAGGAGTCCGCTTTATGGAGCAATCGTGAAGGAGTCGTCAGGGTTGACGAATCCGTACGCCATCCGCGACGTATTGAATGCGGCGGCAGGATTTCCTTCGCGGTCGAGAAGAATCAGCCCGCCTGTGGTGTGAGCGCGGTGCGCTAGCTTGTGAACACAAGCTTTCGCGATCGAATTTGGATCGCTCGCGTGCACTTGCTTCGCCGGTGAAGTTCCCCAGCCAATCACAGTGCAGGCCGCAGCCTGTTTCGGCGGCACTCCGTCCGCGGCGGCCAGCATATCCACCGCCATCTTCGCCATCACGATTTTCATGATGCCTTCGCCATGTCCCGTGCACGAGACTCCGCCAGCCTCGGCATCGGCATAAGTTCCGCATCCGATGAGCGGTGAATCGCCAACACGTCCCGGAAACTTGCAGCAAGTGCCGCCAGTTGAGGTGGCCGCGATCAGTTGCCCTTTCCGATCCAGGGCGACCGCGCCGACCGTGCCGAATTCGTGGTCCACGTGATGCTCTGCTGCGTGTGAATCTTCCAGACAGCGTCCCCAAGCGGAGCGTTCGCGATCGATCACGAGATCTTCCGGAGCGCAAAGCGGGATGCCGTTTTCAGCCGCAAATTTTTCAGCGCCTGCGGCGACGAGCATCATGTGCTCGCTCTTTTCGAGAATGCGCCGGGCGAGTCGAATCGGATTGTGAACGCGTTCAACGGCAGCGACTGCGCCGGCTTTGAGTGTGGCGCCATCCATTACAATTGCGTCGAGCTGCACGCGGCCGTCGCGGTTCAGATGTGAGCCAATGCCTGCATCGAATGTGGGATCGTCTTCCAGAACAACGATGGACGCTTCCACCGCATCGAGAGCCGCGCCTCCGGCTGCAAGAATTTTCCACCCTGCCTTGAGAGCGCGGCGAATACCGTCGCGGCAATCTTCCACGGCTTCATCCGGGATATTCCAAGCGCCGCCGTGAACGATGAGGGAGGGTTTCAAGAGTGATGGGCCATCACAGATTGCTGTAGATCAAGAGAGTCACGCTGAGAGCGAGCAGAATCGGGCCGAGGAAGAAAGCGAATCCAACACCGAGCAAAAAGCGCACCGCATGTTTGCGCTTCGCCGCCGGAACGGCCGCAGGAAGGGCTCGAATCGGTTCGGGTTGACGCAGAAGAGTCGATCGGAAAACCTTAATGTACGCCGCGAGCCAGAATTTGATTTCGTGGCGTGATTGCCAGAGTAGATCCAAACCCGCGCAAACCACGAGCGCCCCGATGATGCCGAGCAGCTTTGGCATAGTTACCGCCCGCGCCCTGCGGTGCGCGAGAGAAAAGGAGTGGAGGCTGGCTGCGCTCCGCGATGAACCCCGTGCTGCACCCCGCGCGACAGATTCGCCTGCAACGGCGAACTGGATGGAGCCGTCGCCGGGCTCGTGTCCGGATCAGGCGCGGCTTCTTTCGTCTGCTTCCAGGTGTGAACGATGCGATGGATCACAGTAATGTTTGGGCCAATCGCAAGAATCCAGAGAACCGGCGGCATGCGGTTCGCGAGTGCTCCTAGAATCATCAGCACAAGCCGCTCCGGGCGGTCCCAGAAGCCAACATCCTCATTGGGGACGAGCGATTCCGCGCGCGCCTTCGCGTAACTGACCATCACGGCTCCAGCCATTGCCGCGCCAGCCAGAAAGGCATAGACGAAACGGTTTACACTCGCGTAGTAAACAAGCAATCCAAGAAACAAAATCAAGTCAGCATAGCGATCGAGGATTGAATCAAGGAAACCGCCAAAAATAGAAACGCGATTCTGAAGGCGCGCAACGGGGCCATCGAGTAGATCGCAAAGTCCGGCAGCAATCATCATGCCGCCGCCGGCAGCGAACCTTCCATGCGAGAAAAGTATGCCCGCCCAAAGATTCAGGCAGAGCGCCGCCCACGTGATGAAATTCGGGGGAATACCCGTAGGAGCGACGAGTCCTGCAAGCCGGTTGATGGGCCAGGAAGCGTATCCGCCGATAGCGCGACTCAACATGAAGCGCGGATCACCCAGTTATTCCTCGTCGTAAATGGTGCTCAATTCGACAACTTCGTATTCTTTCAAGCCCGCAGGCGTCGTCACCTGCACCTCATCGCCCACTTTCTTCCCTAACAAGGCACGGCCGATCGGAGAACTCGTAGAAATTAGGCCATTGGGCGCATCCGCCTCTTCTACCGTCACCAGTTTGTACTCGATTTTGGTGCCCTTCGCAACGTCCGTGACGACGAGACGCGAACCGTACGCGGCGCGGTCTTTCGGAAGATTGTTGAGGTTGAGCATCGAAAGATCGGCCATACGCTGGTGAAGCTGAGCGAGCCGCGTTGAGACGAAGGATTGCCGCTCTTTCGCGTACTTGTATTCGGCGTTCTCTGAGAGATCGCCGTGTGCGCGAGCCACTTTGATTTCTTTCGGCAGCTCGTCATGGAGCTCGTGCTCGAGCGCGGCGATCTCGTCCTTCAGCTTCTTCTTAATCTTTTCGGTTAGATCAATCATTTGAGGCCGTCGGCGGCGCTTGGGAGCGCGTCGTGGTGCAGGCGAACTCCCTTTTCGTTTGGGCACAGTTGCTCAGCAATTATAGAGGATTTGCGGAGAATACCGCAAATCATCGGAGCGATCGTGAATTGCCGAAGGAGCCGGCGACGTACATCGTCTCCCCGATTGAGCCGCCGTGCAGCCATGATAGGATTTCGACGCCATGACAACCATTCTGCTTCTGATTTGTTCGAATATTTTCATGACCTTTGCCTGGTACGGCCACCTGAAATACCGGAAGGCTCCGCTCTTCGCCGCAATCGTTGTGAGCTGGCTGATTGCGTTCGCCGAGTACTGTTTTCAAGTCCCGGCAAACCGCATCGGCTACGGCGAGTTCACCGGATTTCAGCTGAAAATCATCCAGGAAGTGATTACGCTGTGCGTCTTCGTCGTGTTCGCGTGGTTCTACCTCGGCGAGAGCATCCGCTGGAACTACATCGTCTCGTTCCTGTTTCTACTGGGCGCGGTGACTTTCGCTTTTTGGGGCAAGGTCTGATCCGCCACGGCCGATATTATTCAAGACGAGCGAAATGCCGTTGCAGACGTTCGGGTAGACTTCCATGCGATTGAAGATAGAATAAGCGGTTCGACGGCGGTTAAAAAGCAACCGTAGACGTAACCGCGATTCCAAAGTGTGAAATTTTCCAGGTTCTGAAAGCCAAGGCTGGGGGCGTTGATGATTGTCGGTGTGCCGCGCGAAACTTTTCCGGGAGAACGGCGTGTAGCGCTGGTGCCGTCCGTGGTGCCGACTCTCGCGAAAGCGGGCCTCGAAGTCATTGTCGAAGCAGGCGCCGGGCTTGAAGCCGGCTACCCCGACGCGGATTATGCTGCGAAGGGCGCAAGGCTCGTACCGAATCGAGCCGAAGTATTCCGCACCGCCGACATTATCGTGCAGGTCCTCGCGCACGGCTCGAATGACCAGACCGGCCAGGCGGATCTTCCGCTGTTTCGCCGCGATCAGGTGTTGATCGGATTTCTGCGGCCGCTCGGCGAACTTCAAACCATCCAGGAAATCGCAGCCACGGGCGTGACGTCGTTTGCCGTGGAGCTGATGCCGCGAACCACGCGCGCGCAGAGCATGGACGCGCTCTCCTCGATGGGAACGATCTGCGGATACAAAGCGGTGCTGATTGCCGCCGACACGCTGCCGCGAATTTTTCCAATGCTGACGACCGCGGCGGGAACGATCACGCCCGCGCGCGTTCTCGTCATCGGCGCTGGCGTCGCCGGTCTGCAGGCGATTGCCACGGCGCGCCGACTCGGCGCGGTCGCTTCCGCCTACGACATGCGTCCGGCCGCGAAGGAACAGGTGCAGAGCCTCGGCGGCCGATTCGTCGAGCTGCCGATCGAAGCAAAGGACGCGCAGGACGCGCGCGGTTACGCGAAGGCGCAGGACGAGGACTTTTATCAGAAGCAGCGCGAGCTGCTCGGGCGCGTGGTGGCGGAGAGCGACGTGGTGATTACGGCGGCGGTGATTCCCGGCAAGAAGTCGCCGGTGCTGGTGACGAGCGAGATGGTCGCGGGAATGGCGCCCGGATCGGTGATCGTCGATCTGGCGGCGGAGCGCGGCGGAAACTGCGAACTGACGCGCCCCGGCGAGAAAGTTGTCGTCGAACGGCGTCACGATCATCGGCCGAATCAACCTCGCCAGCACCGTGCCCTATCACGCCAGCCAGATGTACGCGCGCAATATCACTGCGTTCCTTCAGCACCTGGTGAAGGACGGAAAGCTGCAGCTCGAACTCGACGACGAAATCATCCGAAGCACGCTGCTGACGCGCGGCGGCGAAATCGTCAACGAGCGCGTGCGCGAATTCTTCTCGCTGCCCGCTCTGCGCCACTGTCAATGAAGGAGCAAACTGATGGTGCAGATCGGACCTGCTCACGGATCTGTACGTTTTCATGCTGGCGGCGTTCATCGGATTTGAAGTGATCCGCCGCGTCTCGCCGCTGCTGCACACGCCGCTGATGTCGCTGACCAATGCGCTCGACGCCATCGCCGTCGTCGGCGCGATTGTTCTCGTCGGCGAAGCACAAGAGCAGGCTCGCCACGATTCTCGGCACGATCGCAATCGTCGCTGCCACCAGCAATATCGTCGGCGGCTTCCTGATCACCGACCGCATGCTGAAAATGTTCAAGTCCAGCCGGCCCGCGAAACCATGAATTCATTCGCGGGTTCGGACGTCCTGCTTCGAAATCACCTACCTGATCGCCAGCCATCCTTTTCATTCTGTCGCTGAAATGGATGAGCTCGCCGAGCACGGCCCGTCACGGAGTGTGGGCCGGCGAAGTGGGAATGCTGCTGGCCATCGGCGGGACCCTGCTGCACCACGGAATCGTCGACTACAAGTGGATCGCGATCGCGCTGGTGCTCGGCTCCATCATCGGCGTTCCGCTCGGCATGGTGCAGATGACCGCCGTTCCGCAGCGAACCGCGCTGAGCCACGCGTTCGGCGCGCTGTGCGTCACGCTGGTGGGCACGGCCGAATTTTATTTGCGCGCGCCTAACGTGCCTCCGTTCATGATGGCGGTGCTTTCGGCTGGAAGTGATTCTCGGCTCGCTCACGTTTACCGGCAGTCTGATGGCGGCCGGGAAGCTCGCAGGAAATTCTGCCGCAGCGGCCGATCACTTATAAGGGACAGAACCTCGTCAATCTTTCGGTGCTTGGCATCGCAGTCGCGGTCGGCCGTGGTTCTCGTGATGCATCCCGGAGCACATGCATCTTTTTCCAGCGATTCGTCGGAATCTCGCTGCTGTTCGGAGTGCTGATGATCATTCCGATCGGCGGCGCGGACATGCCGACGGTGATCTCGCTGCTGAATTCCTACGCCGGACTTTCCGCCGCGGCGATGGGATTCGTGCTCGACAGCAAACTGCTGATCATCGCCGGCGCGCTCGACGGCGCTTCCGGTTTCATTCTCTCCGTGAACATGTCGAAGGCGATGAACCGGTCGTTCTCGAACGTACTGTTCGGTGCATTCGGCCAGGAGCAGGCCGCGAAGCGGTGCCGAAGGGCAAGAGGCAAAGTCCGTCAAGAGCGCGACGGCCGAAGAAGCCGCCGCAATTCTTGCCGCCGCAAATAAAGTGGTGATCGTTCCGGGATACGGCATGGCCGTAGCGCAGGCGCAGCACAAAGTGCGCGAGCTTTACGACGCGCTCACCAAGCGCGGCGTCGACGTGAAGTTCGGCATTCATCCGGTCGCCGGCCGCATGCCGGGGCACATGAACGTGCTGCTGGCCGAAGCCGACATTCCGTACGACAAGCTGATGGACATGGACGACATCAACGCCGAATTCCCGCAGACCGACGTGGCGCTGATCATCGGCGCGAATGACGTGACCAATCCCGCCGCGCGCACCGAGCCGAGCAGTCCGATCTATGGCATGCCGATTCTCGACGTGGACAAGGCGCGCACCGTGATGGTGATCAAGCGCAGCATGAGTCCCGGCTTCGCGGGAATCGACAATCCGCTCTACTACCTCGACAAAACGCTGATGCTGTTCGGCGACGCGAAATCGTTTGTCGGTGACATCGTGCGGGAACTGGGCGGCGGTGGTCACACCTAGAGCAAACGTTCTCGGCAGCGCTTCACTATAGGTCCGCGATTCGCACATCAAGTTCGCATGATCGTCTCAAGTCCTTGGAATTGTCCCGAATTACTTTGTAATCCAAAGTACTTGACGATAGAGAACTAATTTGCATAGTGTATCTGTGCGGCGAGTACAACTTTGCCCCAATTTCAAGGAGAGAACTGAAATGCTAAAGCGCATCGCCGCTATCGGATTTATTTTCGTCTGCACCGCAATTGCCTGGGCGATTCTCGCCAGCACGATTTTCTACCGCACCTATTCGTCCGATTCCGACCTCAGAGGAAAGGTCGCGTCGTCGTGGGGCACTCCGCAGGAGCAGGCCCCTCCCACCGCCACATATGTCGAAGGCGCTTTGCGTCAGATAACGGTCACAAAGGACGGCAAAGAACACCTGCAGACGATCGACGAACGCCGCTACATTCCTCTCAACGTGCAAAAAAGCCGGGTGAACGCGGCGCTACACGCCGATTACAGGCAAAAGGGCCTGCTCTGGTACAGCACCTATCAGGTGCAATTTGCCGGCAACTACGAATTTGTAAATCCGGACGACCAGCCGCGCGATGTAACGTTCGCGCTTCACCTTCCCGCGGAGCAGGCTATCTATGACGATATGGTTTTCACGCTCAACGGCCAAGCGCTCACGCTGGAAAACGAAAAATCCGAAACCCACGGCACCGCAAAGGTGCAACCGCACGAAACGGCAGTCCTCAATGTCGGGTACAGGTCCCACGGCCTCGATCGCTGGCACTACACGTTTGGCAACGACGTGAGCCAGATCAAGGATTTTGAGCTCCGGCTCACGACGGATTTCAAAGGTTTCGATTTTCCGGAGAACACGCTGTCGCCGACGCAGGAAATTCCGTCGGGAAATGGCTGGGAGCTGGTGTGGAGCTACAAAAACCTAATGTCCGGCTACAAGATCGGTCTCGCGCTTCCGCAGAAGCTTCAGCCCGGTCCGCTCGCGGGACGAATCAGCGCGTTCGCGCCTGTTTCGCTGCTTTTTTTCTTTTTCGTATTGTTCGTACTCACCACGATCCGCGGTATCGATCTTCATCCGGTGAACTATTTCTTTCTCGCGTGCGCGTTCTTTTCTTTTCACCTTTTGATGGCCTATCTCGTGGACCACATCTCGATTCACGCAGCTTTTGCGATCTGCTCTGCGGTTTCGGTATCACTGCTGGTGAGTTATCTGCGGCTCGTCGCGGGAATGCGATTTGCGGCGCTCGAGGCGGGATTGGCCCAAGTGATTTACCTGGTCTTATTTTCGTACGCGTTTTTCTTTGAGGGCTTCACCGGTCTCGCCATCACGATCGGAGCGATTCTCACGCTATTCATCGCCATGCAGATGACGGCGCGCATACGCTGGTCGGAAAAGTTCGCCGTCCGACCGGTGTAGAGCGCGTTATCAGGACCCGTGCAGGGCGCGCTGTAGGGTTCGATGGAAGGCCGTGGTGAGGAATGGGCCCGGTATAGCGCCGTGTTTAGCAATGCGCCAGGCGCGAAGCCGTTAGTGGACCACGACGGTAATCGTGGAGGTCTTCGAATTTCCGTTGCCGTCTTCAGCCGTCAGCGTGTACTCGGTTGTTTTCTTCGGAGCCACTTCCACGCAGCGGCTGAACGACGGCCATACGGCATTTGTTTGCGGCTCGAGCGTCACCTTTTTTGCATTGGACACGCCGTAGCACAATTGCACCGCCTCGCCGCGCTTCACAATTCCGGGCATCGCGTAGAAATTCAAAATCTTGAATTCGCTTCCGCCAAGCTGTTCCACGGTGCGCTGATCGTCGGCCCGCTTTGCGGCCGCTACAGCTTCAGCAACGCGCCGCTCGCGCTCTCGCTCGTCCTGCCGCCGCAAATACAAAGTGCCAGCCGCATATAACATTCCAAGCAGCAGCAGCGACGACGTATAGAGCAGCGGATTGCGAAAGCCAGAGTATGGTTTGCGGTTCGGTTCGGAACTCATCGAAGGGTTATCGCGCGCATGTCGTGAAGCAGTGGCGGAGAGGGGGGGATTCGAACCCCCGACACCCTTTTGGGGTGTAACTGCTTAGCAGGCAGCCCTGTTCGGCCACTCCAGCACCTCTCCGCGGTAATTTCGAGTGGATGGGGCGACGGCCTGCGCCGCTAGTATAGCATCAAGCTACTTCTCGGAAGGAATCGCGCGAAATCTCAAAAACATCAGCACGCCCATTGTGTTTGTTCCGTAGATCGGGTCGAGCGATGACGGCTTGGTGTAGAGCGTGTACTGGCCGCCGAGTGCGCTCGAGACGTGTGGGATGAAATTGAACTCGCGATCGTAGCCGACGGTGTACGCCTGCACGCGCGCGAGGAAATGTTCGTCAAATCCCGGCGGCAGCGGATTTTCGCCGAGTAGCAATTCGTTCGACCGGTCCACATTCTCAATCCGCGTCCACGCGTAATTGTGTTTCGCGAAGCGTACCGTACTTTCCGCCAGGTAACTGTTGTAAATTTCGCCGCCCGGCGTGTCGCGATTGCGTCCCCACAAAAGCATCGTTGCCCAATTGCCGTTCTTAAGCGGGCGGTTGTATGTGACCGACGCCGTCATGCGCAGCGTGTCCTCGGCTGGGAAAAGCTGCTCGGGACTTTTCAAGTGCGCGATCGAATATTGGCCGCTCCAATTTGCGGCGGGGTTGATCGTCAATCGTGCCGACCACGAATCGATCGCTCCGGAGTCGATGTTCCATCGAAATTCGTCGGGCTCGCGGCCGTGGAATCCGGAAGCTTCGATGCGCGCGAATTTGTACGTGAGGCCGAGTGTGACCACGTCGCTCGCGATGTGCGTCGAATCCTGCAGGTGGTGGCCGAGCGGCGCGAGATCATCTTCGCTCGCGGAAACGCGATGCGCGAAAGCCGTGGGGCCCATCGCGGGATCGCCTACCGGCGCGCCGTAAAATGAGAGCAGCCCGTTCTCGCCAAGCTTCAGGTCGTACAGCAGCGCCAGCTCCATGAAAAAATCGTGCGGATGCTGCCCATCGACGATCGGATTTCCGTAGGCGGTTTCGCCCACCTGGAATAATTCGGGATAGCGACGGCTGGTGATCGTCGCCGGGTCGAGGCTCAGCATCACGCGCGCGGTAAACGTGCCGCCCGGTCCAAGCGAGTGCTGCGCCATCGGCATTAGCCAGCTTGTGCCAAAAACTTTGTCGCCGCCGCGCGGGCCCGTTTGCTGCTGCGAGTTTACGAATCCAACGCCGTGAAACATCAGCATCCACGAACCGGCTTGTTTCATCAGCATGTCGTGCGGCGTGGAAATCGGCTCCGCGCTGGTTCCGGCGCTGCTATGCGCAAGAATCGCATCGATGAACGTCGCCGGATGATTCATGCCCATACCCGGCATCGATTGCATCGCGCCGTGTTGCATGCTCTGCGCGATCGCAGATTCAAGCGGCGGAGAGATTACCGAGACACACGTGCAGCAGTCCGTGGAATCGCAAAGCGGCCCGGGAATTTCTCCCGCCAACACAGGCAAGACGAAAAGGAGCGCGCCCATCGCGATTGATAATTTGCGAAGAAAGATACCCGCTCCTTTACGCACTTTCATTCACAGTCGTTGACGCTCAGCTTTGCCCGAGTACACTCGAATTAGACTCGCGCCGGGAGAAAAGCGTTGTGGCGAATCCGGCGATCGTCTCCATTTCTGCTCAGAGGTTCGGCTTAACCATCGGGTCTTGCACCGTTGCTGCGCGATCCTCCGCCGTGCCGCGAAGAACGCCCGTCTCATCCGTGTAGAAATTCAAGTACCCGAAATTTCCCGGTCGTGCAATCAAAGTGTAGCTCTTCACGCGCCCGTTCGCGTCCGGCTTCCCCGGCGTGTATTGCAAAGTGTAATGACCGAGCTGCGCATTCTGCGCCGCGATTCGCGCCGTCTCGCCAAGCGCCTCGAGCGACGAAGGAAACGCCGCCTCCGATGACTCGTATCCGCCAAGCGCCGTCTGGATCGTCGCGAGCGCATTGCGAGCCCTCATCTCCGCCTCCGATTTCGATCCCGACATGTGCCACGGCACAGCGAACCACCCGACTGCTGCGAGCGTTACAAGCAGAATCCCGCACGCTATCACGATCCCTTTCGCGCTCGATTTTTTCGGTGGCTCGGCAAATTCACCGCTGAATTGGGCTGGAGATGTAGTCAGGTCCGCTCCGCAATACGGGCAGACCTCACTCGCAGTATTAATTTGCTGCTCGCACTCCCGGCAGGTGTACATCGCGTTTCAATCTTAACAGGAACTTCCGCCGTGCCAGAGTCCGCAGCGGCGAGCCGACTCTGCCATTCTGACCGCAGCGTAGAGTCTCAGCCATTAATCCCTGGCACCGCCCAAACGAATTCGCTGGCCCTCGACCCCGCCGCTCACTTGAATTCGTTTTTGTAAACCACGCCACCCTTCATCACGAATTTCACGTTCAGCAGTTCGTCAATATTCGCAAGCGGATCACCCGGCACAGCGATAATGTCAGCCAACTTCCCGGCTTCCACCGTGCCCGACTTGTCGCTCCACCCCAGCATCTCCGCTGCGACCGTCGTCGACGTCCGAATCGCTTGCATCGGCGTCATACCGTAATCAACGTAATAGTGAAACTCGCGCGCCTGATTCAGATCCGGATCGGTCCACGGAAACCCGCCGGCATCCGTTCCCATCACGATCTTCACGCCTTTTTTCACGCCGAGTCCGAACGCTTTCTTCTCAAGATCAACCATTGGCTGCCAGTTTCCGCCGCGCCCCGGCGCCACATACGCCCCCACCATCACCGTTGGGCACCAGTAAACGCCTTGCTTCACGGCTTGATCGAGCAGCGCTTCCGTAAACCCGTCGCCATGCTCGATTGAATCGACGCCTGCTCGCAGCGACGCAGCAATCCCGTCGGAGCCGATCGAATGCGCGGCCACCTTGTGACCCAATCTGTGCGTTTCGTCCACGATCGCGCGCGCTTCTTCGTCCGTGAAATTCACATGGCTGTGCAACACGCCATCAGGCCCAAAATAGTAAGCCCGGTCCGAGTAATACTTGATCCAATCCGCGCCGCGGGAAATTTGTTCGCGCACCGCCAGCCTCGCACCATCCACTCCATCGACATACTGCACGCCGCGAGGAACTTCAATCTCCCACGAATAGCCAAGCAGCGGATACATGCCGGTAGGCGTCATCGCTCGCGTTGACACAAACATGTGCGGCCCGGGAATTTCGCCGTTGTTGATCGCTTTTTTCACGTCCACGTCGGCGTACATCGCTCCTTCGGTTTCAAGATCGCGCATCGTCGTGAAGCCGTGATCGAGAGCAATCTTCGCGTTACGTGCCGCGAGAATTGCGCGGTAGGGAATCGATTGCTTCAGCAATTGTTCGTCGTAATCGGCCGCGGTCACGTCTCCCTGCAGTAGAACGTGGGTGTGCGCATCGGTGAGCCCGGAAAGGACCGTGGCGTGCGAGAGATCGATCACATCGACTCCAGCCGGTGCGCTTCCGCCCGGCGTCACGGAAGTGATCTTGCCGTCTTCGATCACGATCATCGCGTTTGCGATCGGCTGATCGCTCTTGCCGTCAATCAATTTACCCGCACGGACGGCAACCCGTTTCGGCGCCGGCTTTGGCGCTTGCGCATTCAGCGAAAGGCAGCAAAGAACCACAGCCACTAGAACTGCGACTACGACGCACCATCGATCCTCCCTCGACCAAATTCAATTTAGTTATTTCGCACGGACTATAGGCGAAATCGCGCAGCCATTTCAAGGACGCTCTCGGAAGCTGCACGGTCCCGGTGCTGCTACGGGAAGCAAGACGCAACTCTTGAATCTCGGGCGTGCCCAACGTCCAGAGCTCTACGCCACTCAGACAGCCCTTGTCATTGTGAGCGAAGCGAGGAATCTGCTTGTTCCTACTTCGTCCCGGCTGCTGCGCCCCTGTGCAAAGAACCCGCCTCCTTCAGGTATCATTCTCTTTCTGCGGCGTTCCTAACCGCAGCCGATGAGGCACTCGCGCAGTCATGCCGGCTGACAAATCCTTTCGACCATCCCAAGCGCTCACTGCCGCAGTCGCGCGGTGCTGGCACGAATGCGCCGCGCCTGTCGAATGGAATCTCACCCGCGATCAATTTCAACGCGCTCTCGAACGCAGCGCCGCCCACCGCTTCCCGGGCCAGCTTCCAGACGACCGTATCGTCGCTGGCTATCTCCAAAGCCTGCATCTCGCTGATCTCGCGCTCGCATGCGCCTGCAGTGCGGGTGAGAACGCCGCCTGGGAATATTTCATCGGGCACTATAGGCCAGAGCTCTACCGCGCCGCTCGCGTGATCGTGTCGAAATCTGCGGGAAATAAATCGGGAGCGGGCGAAGCAGCCGCCCGCGACCTCGCCGATTCTCTCTATGGCGATTTGTTCGGACTACGCGAAGCGCAAGACGGCTCGCGCCGCTCGCTCTTCGAATATTTCCACGGCCGCAGCAAACTCACCACCTGGCTGCACGCAATCCTCGCGCAGCGCCAGATCGATCACATCCGCCGGTCCGGAAAAACCGAATCGCTCGACGAGCCTTCCGCCGACGGCCCGAGTGCCGCCGATTCTTTGGCAGCAAAGACTTCACCGCCCGATCTCGAGCGCAATCGCTACCTCATACTGCTGCAAGCTTGCCTCACTGATGCGCTGGCTGCGCTTCCACCGCGCGACCGCCTTCGCCTGGCCCACTACTACGTCGACGAACTCACGCTCGCGGAAATCGGGAAGCTTTTCGGCGAACACGAAGCGACCGCCTCCCGCAAACTAGAGCGAACTCGCTCCGATTTGCGCCGGTGTGTCGAGGAAGCCTTGCGTATCGAAAAGAAACTGAGCGACGCTCAATTGAAGCTTTGTTTCGAATATGCGCGCGAAGAATGGCCATTCGATCTCACGCGCGCGCTTTCGGCGCCGGATTAGGTTAGGTGCTGAAATATTGCAAGAATTGTGGTCTCAGGCGTTCTAAGGAAGGAGAATAGCGTCATGGCTTCGCAGGATAACGAAAAGGCGATGGACGGCCTCCTCCGGCGAAGTCTTGCGCGCGATGGGGAAGCTTCGTCGTCCGCGAAGGGCGAATGCCCTGATCCCGAGCTTCTCGCCGCTTATTACGACAAATCACTTGGCGCTACTGAAGTTGCCGAGCTCGATCTTCATTTTTCGGACTGCGCGCGCTGCCGTGAACAACTCGCGGCTCTCGTTCGCACGGATGCAGAAGTTGATGTCGACGCAGATGTATTGCCGGAACTCGTGCCGCTCAGTGCGGCTGCCCCCGCGAAAGGATCGGAGATCCACGCGGCGGCTCTAAAGCGCGTGAACGTAGCGCCATTGCAACTTCCGAAAAGCGCGAAATCGCAAGCCCCTCGGCCTCGCCCTCTGCTCGATCTCCGCTGGCTTGCACCACTCGCAGCGGCAATTATTCTCGCGGTCTTTATTTATTTGCGAATTCCTCCGCATCGAGCGGGTGTCGCCTCAAATAATGAGATCGCAATGAACACTCAACCGTCCGCGCAAGAAGCGCAACCAGCGGGTGCGTCGGCGCCAATCGCTTCGGACGCCGCCGCGCCCAGACCTGAGCCGAGCCGCGCATCACGCTCGTCTGCTTCCGCGTCACGCAGTGATGCGACCTCGCGGGCGTCATCGGCGCCAAAGGAAAAGAAAGAAACAAGGGCGGCTGAAGGCGCATCAGGAGCGGTCTCGGCAGGACGAGCGGCGCCGAAACCAAGCGCGGCATCGCAACGCGCGGAGGCCGAGTCGGAGGCTGACCAACAAGCCCCGGCTGCTCCGCCACCGGAGATGAACTCTCCGCTACCCACCGCCGCCGTCGCCACGAACTCGGCTGTCGGCGGAGCCGTCGCTTCACCGCCCCCACCCCAGCGTTCCGATTCTGCGCAGAAATCGGAGTCAACACGAACTACAGGCCACGCATTTGGCAATTCGGCGCGTGGCAATGTGCTCGCGAAATCACGATCCGCCGCGGAACGCTCCTCGCAAATCGTTATCCAAACGCCCGACGCAGACGTGGCCTATCGCATCGCCGACAAAGGGTTCATCGAGCACACCGAAGATGGCGGCGCAACGTGGCATGGTCAGCTGCTGAATCCCGCCGCAGAATTCACCGCCGGATCCGCGCCTGCGCCAAGCATTTGCTGGCTTGTAGGCCGCGCCGGAGTAATCTTCCTCACGGTCGACGGCAAGAATTGGCGAAAACTCCCCTCGCCCTCGACGGACGATTTTGTCGCCATCGTCGCAAAAAGCGCCCGCTCCGCTACGGTAACGGTGACGGAAGAAGAAAAATGGTCCACGCGTAACGCCGGCAAGACGTGGCGGCCAGCGAACTAGTCCGAAATCGTGAGCAAGATTTTTCATCTCGCACGTTCTAACTGAAGAAGGATCTGCACTCCAAGGAGACAGCCCATGCGCTTTCGCGCGAAACAAACAATCATCGCAGGGATCGTACTGGCGGCGATCGCAACCCTGCCGCTCGCCGGAAATTTCAAGAAAGTACTCGCCGCGCAGTCCGAAAAAACTGGTGCCGCGCGCCAGCAGCCTGCCACCACCACGGAAAAAGACCAGGTCGATCTCGCCGTCACCGTTTACAATTCGAATATCGCGCTCGTGCGCGACGTGCGCCAGATTCACCTGCCGTCGGGAACTTTTCCGCTGCATTTCGAGGACGTCGCCGCGTCGATCAATCCCGCCACCGTACATTTTCGTTCGCTCGTCGATCCCTCCAAAGTGAACGTCATCGAACAGAATTACGAATTCGACCTTCTCGACCCGCAAAAACTCCTTCAAAAATACGTCGGCAAGGAAATCACCCTCGTTCGCCACGAGCAGGATGCCGGTTCCACGAAATGGGTCGAGACCAAAGCGATTCTTCTCTCCAATAACAGCGGACCGGTGTGGAAAATTGGCAACGAGATCGTCACCGGAATGTCAGCCGACTCCTATCGCTTTCCAGACCTGCCGGAAAATCTGTACAGCCGCCCGACGCTCGTCTGGATGCTGGACAATCGCGGCGCCGAAGCGCAGCGCGTGGAAGCTTCCTACCTCACGGGCAACATGAGTTGGAATTCCGACTACGTCCTCACCGTGGGGCGCGACGAAAAAAGCGCGGACCTCGATGGCTGGGTCACGCTTGTGAACAACAGCGGCGTCGCATATTCCAACGCAAAACTCCAACTCGTCGCAGGCCAACTGAATCGCGTCGCAACGCCCGCGGCCCGCTATGAAGCAATGGCTAAGATGCAGAGTGATGCGGCAGCAGCTCCGCAGTTCGGCCAGGAAGCGTTTTCGGAATATCATCTGTACACTCTTGCGCGCCGTACCTCGATTCAGAATAACGAATCCAAACAAATCAGCCTCCTGACAGGAACTGGAATACCGGTCGAAAAATATTTGTTGGTCGAAGGCCAGCAATACTGGTTCCGCAATCCGCAGGGAATCGGCAATCCGATCCCGCAGCCAGTGAAAGTTCTCTATCGATTCAAAAATGACGAGAAGAGCGGCCTCGGCATGCCGCTACCCGCAGGAACCGTGCGTGTCTACCAGTCCGATTCGAAAGGCGGCATTCAATTCGTCGGCGAAGACCGCATCGACCATACTCCGAAAGACGAATCGCTGAAGATTCACGTGGGCGACGCGTTCGACGTGGTTTGCGAACGCAAACAGATGGACTACAAGAAGATCGCAAGTAATGTCGTCGAAATGGAGTACCAAATTACGTTGCGGAACCACAAAGACAGCGCCGTGACCGTCGAAGTCCGAGAGCCCATCGGTGGAGATTGGGAAGTGCTGAACTCGAATCTCAAGTGGACGAAACTCGATTCCACGACGCTCGGCTTTTCAATTCCGGTTGAAAAGGACGGAGCAGCAACGCTGAACTATCGCGTACGAGTAAAGTGGTAGACAAGGTTTTCGGCGAGATCTTTTCTAAGTGGTACTGGCTTTATGTTTATCCGCCGCCTGCTGGCGGGCCCGTGCCACGCGAGGTAGGCCAAGCGCTGTAATCCGCGCCAGGGTTGCGAATCGCGATTAACGCTTCGAAGCATGATGCGTGTCGACGAGAGTCAGTTCGTGCGCGAAAATCGGATTCCCAGGAAATTGCGCGGAGAGCTCGGTGAGAAGTACGCGCGCCTTTTCCGGTTGGTGTTCGCGTTCGTAAGCAAGAGCAAGCATGATTTTCGCGAACGGGCTCAGGTATCGGCCGTGGTCGGCGGCGATCTGCATCAGCTCGATACCCTTTACGCGATCGCCGTGTACGCCGCCCATAAATAAGAACGCGCGTTTGTAACCCGGCAAGCAACCGATGATGTAATTGCTCATGCCCAGCGCGACGTAGGCATCCTGCGAAGAAGGATCGATCGCGAGCACCGCATTCGCCTCCTGCTCCCCTTGTTTCATCAGGCTGAGGGCAGGCACCGATTTTTTCTCGATGATCGCGTTGTAATTCGATTCCATTCCATCGCCGATTGTCAGAGCGAGCAGGCCGTCCACATCGTGCGGGTTCGCTTTAATTCGTTTCTTCGCCATATCGCGGGACTGGTGAACCGCGGTCAAAAATTTTTCGTTGTGATTTTGCGAAGCGGGCCCGTCAATGCCGCCCAGAAATTTCTGGTCGTTCAGGAAGAAGTCTGACGTCAAGATGCCTTTCTGGTTGAACTGTTCGTAGAGGTAGCTCGCTGCTTCGGCCGTCTTTCCCATCGGATCATCGGGGCGCAGCTTCTGATATTCGAGAAATTCCTTTCGTGCGCCCTCAAAATTCAGTTCGTAGAGAGACTGAAATCCCTTGTCGAGCAGATGCGCGGACGGATCGGCTTCGATCACCGGTTCCTTTTTCGGCGCGGGCGCTTCTTGCGCGCTTGCCTGCGCGACGGACCACAACGCTACGGCAAAGCACAGCATCGCCCAGCGATTCACCTGCGATTTCAAAATAGATTTCAAGATTCCCCGTCCAGTGTGGCGCGAGCGGTCAGCCAGCCCGTATCGGACGCTAGTATATTGGAACAGTTCCAGCTTTGCGCGGCTGTATGCGAAGCAGTTTTCAAGAATTGCATCGCGCTAAAGATTTTTCAGAAAAAACTCAGTCATCCGCTCGAACAACTGAATTCGGGCCGGCACATCGCCAATCGGATGCCCGCGACCGGGGAAAATCATCAGCTGCGCAGGATAACGGCGGTTTTCCATCATCTGATTGAGCACTTCGGCGGTGTTCGCAAAATGGACGTTGTCGTCGCCGGTCCCGTGAGCCAGCATCAACTGCCCCTTCAGCTTTGCGGAGTCGTTGCCAGGAGACGCGAGTTTGTAACCTTCGACGTTGTCCTGCGGGCGTCCCATATACCGCTCGGTGTAAATTGTGTCGTAGAGCTTCCAATCGCTCACTGGCGCCACCGCGATGCCCGCTTTGAACACGTCCGCCGCGTTGAACATCGCATCGAGCGTCATGAACCCGCCGTAACTCCAACCCCAGATGCCCACGCGCGAGCCGTCGATGTATGGCAGCGATTTCAAATAATTGACGCCCGTCACCTGGTCTTCGAGTTCTACTTTTCCCATGCGATGGTAAATCGGAGTCTCGAACGCGTGGCCGCGGTTGTACGTCCCACGATTATCCAGCGTGAATGTGACGAAGCCTTTCTGCGACATCACGCTGTTCCAGAGCGCTTCCACGCCGCCCCACTGGTTGCGAACGTCTTGTGCCTGCGGTCCGCCATACACAAAAACGATCACGGGATATTTGCGCGAGGGATCGAAATTCGGCGGCTTCGTCATCATTGCGTAGAGCTTCGTGCCATCGCTGGCGGAAAGATTCACGAACTCGGTGGGCGACAAATGATATTCAGCGAGCTCGCCCACTTTATTTTCGTCAATCACCGCGACGCGACTGCCATCCGTGCGGACAAGTTCCTGGCGCGGCGGCGTCATCACGTTCGAGTAGATATCGACAAACGCGGATGCATCTGGAGCGAATGTGATTTGATGGGTGCCCGCCTCCCGGGTGATTCGCGTCACGCTCTTGTCGCGCAGTGAAACTTTGTAAGCGTGTGTCTCGACGACATTGTCCTTGTTCGAGAGAAAACAAATGTATCCGTGAGCTTCGTTTACGGCCGGATGGCTCGACGCACCCGGACCAAAGCCGCCGACGCCGAGGATGCCCCACGCGCCGCTCGTCAATTGCTCAAGCTCTTTACCCGTCATGTCGTAAATGTAGTAGTGCCGGAATCCGGTGCGCTCGCTCGACCACAGGAAACGCTTGCCGTCGGCGAAAAAATAAAGATCGTCGCTGATGCTCACCCAGTATTTGTCGGAGTCTGAAAGAATGGTTCGCGATGCGCCGGATACCGCATCGGCGAAAAGAAGATCGAGCTGATTCTGTGCGCGGTTCATTCGCTGGATCGCAACAGTCTTGCTATCGCGCAGCCAATCGACGCGCGCGAGATACACGTCTGTGTTCGCGCCTGTGTCCATCCATTTCGTTTCGCCGCCGGCCACTGGGACGACGCCCACTCGTACGATCGGATTCGGCTCGCCGGCTTGCGGGAAACGCGTGTATTGCATCGCGCCTGTCACTGAACTCATGTCCATGATTGGATAGCGCGTCACCGGCCGTTCGTCCATTTCGAAGTACGCAAGCTTCGAGGAATCGGGCGCCCACCAATATGCTGTCGAAACGCTTAGTTCTTCCGGATACACCCAATCGAGCGCGCCCTTCAGAACCTCTTCGCTGCCGCCGGTCGTTAGCGCGTGTGTTTCACCGCTCGCGATATTCACCACCCAAAGATTCGAGCTGCGAACGAAGCTTACCCACTTGCCGTCCGGCGAAAATTTTGGGTCGTCCACATCCTGCTCGCCCTTCACGAGCATTTGCGGCTTCATCGTCGCTAGATCAAGCAGCAACATGTTGCCGCTTCCGGCGAAGAGCAGAGTTTTTCCGTCCGGCGACCACAAATAACTCTCCACGTTCACTCGGCCGAGCCCCGTCGCTTGCGTTGTCTGTTGTTTTTCCGGCTGCATCACGGCTGCAAGCGTTGCCGCGTTCACCAGAACTTTTCGCTCGCCGGTCGTGGCATCCATCGTCCAAAGTTCCACTGCAGCATCCGGCCCGGACCCCACGCGCGTAAGATACGAAATCTTTTTGCTGTCTGGCGTCCATTCCACACCTTGGGTCAAGTGGCCGCTCAGGCTCGGCGCGCTATAGATGCGCTCGACGGTCAGAGATTTGCCGGGCGCTGCGGCAGTTTGCGCCGCAAGAGGAGTAGCAGCGATCCCCGCGATCGCGAGAGCGATGGTGAGTACGGAAAAGACGACAGAGCGCGAAAACCGGTGCATTACTTCCTCCTCAAGAAAGCGGCAGAGTGTACCTTGATTGTGTTTACTCGGCTAGTTTCGCCGGTGAAGCGCCGTTGTGCGACAACGAATCTGAAATGCTGAAGGCGTCCGAGAAAAAATTGATCTCCTTCGCCAGGCGGTCGCCGCCCGTTAGGCGGGCGGCTGAACGAGATTGATGAGATTGCCGCAAGTATCCTCGAACAGCACTACCGTGACCGGACCCATGCGCTTCGGTTCGCCGCGAAATACCACACCCAGTCCTTTCAGGCGCTGATATTCGCTCTGAATATCGCTCGTCATGAATGCTGTGGCGGGAATGCCCGCAGCAAACAGCGCTTTCTGATACGTCTGGGCCGGGGGAAACGCCATCGGCTCGAGCACGAGTTCCACTCCCTCGGCGCCTTCCGGCGAAGTCACCGTCAGCCAGCGAAACGGACCCATCGGAATGTCCTTGCTCTTCACGAAGCCCAGCACGCCGGTGTAGAAGCGCAAAGCGGCGTCCTGATTTTCCACCATGATACTCGAAAGCCTGATTTGCATGTGACGCCCCCTGCGATCGAATTTCGCCAAACGCGCTGGCGGTCCGCGCAGGACATCTTAGACGAATCCGTCGCGATTCGGAGAGCGCCGCGGTTGCCAGCCATCCTTTTCGCTCAAGGAGCGACCTCAAATGTAGACCTCGACGTCATTGCACGGCGCAATTGCAACCCGTAACGCCGGCGTCCCGCCGGCTCCTTTGACGTCAGAAGCCCAGCCACTCGCGTTCGCCCCGACCCACGAAGGCTTACTAGCAACATGCCGCTTTTGGGCACGAGACCCGTTCCACTGTGCAACCTGAAACAACTTCGCACAGTCAAACATTGCTGCAACAAACTGCGAAGGCATAAAGTAATCACTGTGACTGGCTTGCGCAAAAACCCGAGCAACAAATTCGCCGCCGGTAGCCGCGGCCGCTCGATTGCGAGCCGCAAAAGCGTCGCATACGTGTGCCTCGCGATATTGCTCTGTGCCTTCGCGACGCCGGCTTGCGCTCAATCTCAGCCGCTCAATTCGCCCGCTCCGATTACGAACGGTGGAACGAACGACGGCCAAGCGAAGGGAACGATTAGTGGCACTGTCGTCGACCGAAGCGGCGCCGCCATCGCGGGCGCTCGGGTGATTCTCACTCGCCCGGACCGATCCGTCAGTCAGGAAGTTCTCTCCAGCGACGACGGCCAATTTTCGTTTTCCAGCGTCACTCCGGGCAACTTCCAACTCACAATTACAGCGCCGTCGTTTGCGCTGCAAACATACTCCGGGACTTTGCCGCCGGGCGAGATCAGCGTGATTCCGCCGATCCAGCTCGCGGTTGCGACGGCCGTGTCGGAAGTGCGCGTCACCGCGCCGACCGTGGAAATTGCGGAGGTGGAAATCAAAGAAGAAGAGCAGCAGCGCGTGTTCGGATTCATTCCGAATTTTTACGTGAGCTACATTCCGAACGCCGCGCCGCTCACGTCGAGGCAAAAATACAGGCTCGCGTGGAAAACGACGATCGATCCTTTCACGTTTGTTGAAGTCGGAATCATCGCGGGTGTGGGCCAGGCGCAAAATCAATTCGGCGGCTACGGACAAGGCGCGGCAGGCTACGGTCGGCGGTACGGAGCCGCGTACGGCGATTTCATCAGCGGCACTTTTATCGGCGGCGCGATTCTGCCGTCGCTGCTGAAGCAGGATCCGCGCTACTTCTACAAAGGTACCGGCAGCGTACGTTCGCGCGCGCTTTACGCCATCGCGAATTCCGTGATCTGCAAAGGTGACAACGGCCGCTGGCAACCCGGCTACTCGGCGATTCTCGGCAGCCTCGCTGCAGGCGGCATTTCGAACGCGTACTACCCGCCGAGCGATCGCGGCGCAGCGCTGGTCTTCGAAAATACTCTCATCGGCATTGGCGCAAACGCCGCTGCGAATTTGTTCCAGGAATTTCTCGTCAGGAAGTTGACGCCGAACTTGCCGAAGCACTGAGTGGGCTTCGTGACTTGTGGCTCGTGACTTGTGATTCGTGAACGGCGGCCAAGCAATACCCTTCGGACGAAATCAGAAAAGAACCGGCAGGGAGCCGGCGCTACGAAAGTCAAAAACGACCTCACCCGGCTGCCCTCTCATTGGTCAGGGCAAATGGACAGCTGGCAGAAGAGCAGCGCCACCGCGAAACGCCGTCAAAGAATGATATTGTATCGCGTTCGCGAACGGCGATCTCTCGCCGACGCGAATCTTTGTATCGAGTACGACGTCCAAGGATGGTTATGAACTTCATTCGCCGCATTTCTTTTTTTGTATTTGCTGTTGCTGTTGTTTTTGGCGTCGCTGGCTTGCCTGCGTTTGCGCAGACGGGGCGCGTGTCGGATATACCGGCGGAGTTTAAGGCGCCGCGGACGGATTACAACTACACGAAGCGCGTTGTGATGGTGCCGATGCGCGATGGCGTGAAGCTTTACACCGTGATTGTGGTTCCGAAAGGGGCGGCGCATGCGCCGATTTTGCTGACGCGCACTCCTTATGACGCGGCCACGCGGACGCAGCGGACGGAATCGCCGTACATGCTGGCGGAGTTGCCGCAGGGCGACGATGTGTTTGTCGGGGCGGGATACATTCGCGTGTTTCAGGACGAGCGCGGGAAATATGGCTCGGAAGGGAATTACCTGATGACGCCGCCGCCGATTGGGCCGTTGAATTCGGGCACCGTCGACGACATCACGGACGCGTACGACACGATCGACTGGCTGGTGAAAAATGTGCCGGAGTCAAATGGAAAAGTGGGGATGATCGGGTCATCGTACGAGGGATTTACGGTGGTGATGGCGCTGATTCATCCGCATCCGGCTTTGAAAGTGGCTGCACCGGAAAGTCCGATGGTGGACGGATGGATGGGCGACGACTGGTTTCACTATGGCGCGTTCCGCACGCCGAACCTTGATTACATCACGGACCAAACCACCGTGCGCGGCGCCGGCAAGCCAATTCCGCGCGAAGGCTACGACGACTACACGAATTTTCTAGCAAAGGGTTCGACCGGAGATTTCGCGCGCGCCGGCGGGCTCGACCAGTTGCTGTTCTGGAAGATGCTCGAAGAGCATCCGGCGTATGACGAATTCTGGCAAGCGCAGGCGCTCGACAAAATCATGGCGACGGTGCCGTTGACGGTGCCGACGATGTGGTTGCAGGGATTGTGGGACCAGGAAGATATGTGGGGCGCGATTCACGCGTACGAAGCGGTGGAACCGAAAGACACGGGCAACGACAAGAATTTTCTCGTGATGGGGCCGTGGCGGCACAGCGGCGTGAATTACGACGGATCGACACTTGGTCCGTTGCGCTGGAATGGAGACACGGCGCTGCAATTCCGTCGCGATGTACTGCTGCCGTTCTTCAATCAGTATTTGCTCGATGGCGCGCCGAAGGCCGACACGCCGCCTGTGTTTATTTACAACACGGGAGAAAATCACTGGGACCGTTTCAAATCGTGGCCGCTTAGCTGTGATCAGGCGTGCGCGAATAAATCGCGGCCGCTGTATTTGGCGGCGAATGGCGCATTGTCATTCGATGCGCCTGGGGCTTCTGCTGCGAAATTCGACGAGTACGTTTCCGATCCGGCGAATCCGGTGCCTTACCGGCCGCGTCCGGTGGTGGGCGAGGACGGCGACGCGTGGAAGCGGTGGCTCGTGGAGGATCAGCGATTCGTCGATGGCCGCACGGACGTACAGACATATGTGACGGCGCCGCTGACGGCTCCGGTGCGCGTGAGCGGCGCGCCGGAAGTGAATTTGTACGCGTCGACGAGCGGGAGCGACAGCGATTGGGTGGTGAAAATTATTGACGTGTATCCAGGCGTGGTGCCGTCACAAGCGGCGATGGGCGGCTACGAACTGGCAGTTTCGCTCGATATTTTCCGCGGGCGGTATCGTTCGAGCTTCGAGCATCCGGAAGCGATCGCGGCGAACCAGCCACTGCTCTATCGTTTCGGTTTGCCCACGGTGAATCACGTTTTTCTGCCGGGACATCGCATCATGGTGCAGGTGCAATCGAGTTTGTTTCCGCTATACGATCGCAACCCGCAGACGTTTGTGCCGAATATCTTTAACGCGAAGCCGGGGGACTATCAGAAGGCGACGCAGCGCATCTGGCACACGCCCGGCACGTCGAGTTTTATCAGCATGCCGGTGGTGCCGTAGCAGAGCCTGTTGCGGTGACGACAGAAGTGGAGTGAAACTTTATTCTTCTTCGTTCTCGCCCATTTGCATGGTGAGGTAGCGCTCGTAGCCGAGTTCTTTGATCATGTGGACTTGCGCTTCGAGCCAGTCAACGTGATCCTCTTCGTCTTTGAGGAGCGTGACGAATAGATCGCGTGAGCCGTTGTCTTTTTCCGCGACAGCCACTTGGATCGCGGCGTTGTAATCCTTCACGGCGCCGATTTCGAGTTTCAAATCGCTCTCGAGCATTTCCTGGACGTTCTTTCCAACGGTGAGTTCGAGTGGCTTCATGGAGGGCGAGCCGTCGAGGAAAAGGATTCGCTCCATCAGGGATTCGGCGTGCTTCATTTCGCCGATCGATTGCTTCTTGATGTACTCCGACAACTTCTCGTATCCCCAGTTTTCACACATCTCCGCGTGAAGAAAATATTGATTGATCGCGGTGAGTTCCTCGCGCAGAGCTTTGTTGAGTTCTTCGATAACTTTGGGCGAACCTTTCATGCAGTGAACCCTCCTGAGCGACGGCGAGTGTAACGCAATTCGCGCGCGGGCAACAAGAGAAGCGGTAACAACATGAGACGGCAGATCAGCTGGTCTGAAGGCGCGCGCGCCGCGAGGCGAGAGCAACGAGAATGATCATCGCGGCAGCGATCACGAGTGACGAGACGATACGGCCGAGCGCGAGGCCACCTTCTTCGTGGGGTTTGGTGAGCGTGTCGCCGAGAGTTGCGCCAAGCGGCCGAGTCAAAATATATGCGGCCCAGAAGAGGACGCTCTCCGGGAGATTCGTGAAGTAGTAGGCCACGCCTACTAGCGCGATCAGCGCCGCGAAGACGAGAGTTCCACGCTCGAATCCGAGACCGGTTGTCGTGGCAACGAAATCGCCCAGCGCGGTGCCGAGCGTGTTGGATATCAGGATTGTGATCCAGTAAAACATTTCGTTCTTTCGCGTGATGACGCGATCGACGGCGATTGCGCCGGTCGAGAAATGCCAGACGGCCAGCACGGCAATCACCGCGCAAAAGAGCATGATCGAAGATTTTACGTAGCCGAGCTCAAGCGTTCGGTCAAGGTAGTCGGATGTGGTGGTTCCGACGGTGGTGGTTGCCACGACGACGGACCAGTAGAAGAGCGGATGAAATCGCTTGGCCGTCAACTGGGCGCCGAGAGTGACCAAGAAAAATCCGAGAAAGATAAGGCTGCTGACGGCGTAGCCGAGATTGAGAGTCATCGAAAGGGCGTCGCCGCCCGTTTCGCCGACGGTGGTCGCGAGAATTTTCACAATCCAGAACACGAGCGTGACCTGCGGGACTTTGCTTAGTATATCGGCCGCGGCGTGAGCTGTCTTGCTATCGCGCAACACTCCCCTCCGACATTCTGAAATGCAAAATGAAAATATCACGAATCGTGAGTCTGAAAGTGCTGTTGTGCAACGGCGTGGAGGATTTGTGGTTCGCGAAGTTACGCAAGTGGCGCGTAGTAGCGTTCGCCGGCGCAGGCGCGGCAGAGGGTACGGCCATTTGCGGCGACTTCGCGTTTGAAATTGATGCCTTCGCCGCATTGGTCACAGATGACGCGAGGGCCTTTGTAGCCGGGCAAATCTTCGGGATGGATTTCGACGCGGACCCATTGTTTGTCGAATAATTCTTCGTCAGGGATCACGCGGTACGCTTGCTGCTGGCCTTTTTCCTTTTCGAGCGCGGGGAACATTCCGGCGGCGCGCTGTTTGGAATCTTCGCGCGCGACGATGCGGACGGCGCGGCCGGTTTGCAGGTCGAGAAATGTGGCGGCTACTTTGCCCCAGTCGAAAAATTTGAGGGCGCGTTTGCCGAGGCGGCAATTTGCGACGAGCGCCACAGCGTCCGTCATACAGCGATCGATTTCGACGTACGTGACGATGCGTTTACGCTCGCGGATGGGATCATCGATGCCGAGTTCGCGGAGCCCGAGCATGGCGAGACGCACGCCGAGAACCTGTCCGGCGCAGATGTGGCCGTGGGCGATGGTGGCGTTTTCGAGGTATTCGTCGAGAGTTTTCATTTGTAGCGCGGGTTCATTATAGGACGGATTTGGGCGCGGTGGATACGCGAGGCGGGCGACGGGTGGTTGCTGCTGCTGAGATCGAGATCCTTCAGGTCGGGCATCCTGATCGGATGCCTTCAGGATGACAGACGCAAATACCAAAAGGGCTACGACGAAATTGGCGAGATTCGTCTTGGCTAGCCTAGCGCGGGCGCTGCGCTGGTGCTGCGACGATGCAGCATGAATGCGCCGATTGTTACTGCAAGAGCGAGGGCGAGGAGCGAGCCATCGCGGAGGAGCGTCATTGGACCGAGGCGTTCGCCGGGGCCGAAGCAGCCGCAATTAATTTCGAGTCCGAGAAAATAGGAGCGGACCATGACCGCGAAAAATACTCCGAGGAGCAGGGAAGTGAATGCCGCGGAGTAGCGAAGTAGAATGCCGCTCAGCAGCCAAAGGCCTAGAAAAAATTCGAACGGTGGCAGAAAATGTGCTGCGGGACTGACGAGCGACGGCGGAAGCAATTGGTAGGAGTCAACCTGCATCGCAAACATCGAAAGCGACACGCGCATCGATCCCATCGACCACGGAACGGGAGCTTGCGGTTTCAGTTTTGCATACGCCGCAACGATAAAGATCGCTGCAAGCGCGATGCGGCCGATGAGCAGAAGAATTTTTCCGGTGCTGGATGGTGAGCCTCTGGGCATGTCGTTCCTTCGACTACTGGCTCATCAGCGAATCGAGATATTGCTTCATGATCGGCCACGTAAAAATGCCGGACATCGGTGGATACTTCTGTCCTTTGTAAGTGATGACGATCGTCGGCGTGGAATTCACCGGGACCGCTTTTCCGAGCGCTTGATCCTGTGCGATGAACGAATCAATCTCGCAAGCGTGAGTGGTTTGTGACGGCGGGCTGCGTGTGAGGCGTTTGCGTGAGGCAGCCCTGCACGAGTTTTTGTACGCGCTTGAAGTCAGCGGCGCCGAGTGCTGCGGAGATGTACTGCTCCATGTTGCCGTCTTTGGTCCAACTGTTCTGATTGTCAAAAAGCGCGGAGTCGACGGATTCAAAGCGTCCTATTCGAGCGGCGGCGTTGGCCCAGCGAGCGGCGTCCATGGAGTACGGGTGCATCGGCAGCGGGAAATCACGGTGAATCAGGTATACCTTTCCGGATGCGACGTAATCATTGATCATGAAACGCAAAGTATTTTCGAAAAATGCGCGGCAGGCGGGGCACTGATAATCGCTGAAAACTTCCATGGTGATGGGCGCGGATTTTACGCCAAAGGTTTTCATCGGCGCCGGAAGGGTCTCGGCGGCAGTCGCCTTGGCAGGCACCTTCTTTCGCGGTGGACGAGGGCTTCGCCTGAGCATGCCCGGATGGGGCGAGGCAACGCGAGTGCAAACATCACGACCTCGTTGCCCCGCGAACAGAATCCAGCCGCCCGAATGAGTTCGAATCTTCAACTGTTCCTCCCCAGGTTAGACGAAACAGTGAGCGAAAACGAATCCACATTGTAGCTCGATTTTCGTCGCCGTTGAATCGAGCGTTGCGCCGAGAGTGCCTAGTTTGCGCACTGGAGGTGGGATGCGAGATGCCGATTGTTGGTTCGACGGTGAAAGGCGACGAAGATCTTTAGGCGCAAACGTCCCCGGACGGGAAGCGCAATACGAAAGGCGAAGTGAGCGCGAAATAGTCAATTAAGACGTGTAAATACATAGGAATACAGACACACAGAAAACTTGACAATGTAACACTCAACGTGTATTATTGCGAGACCTCAGAACGCCTCGAACGTATCTGAGGCCGCAGAACGCAATAGGAGCGATTCCATGAGCAAGATTATCGGTATTGACCTGGGCACGACCAACTCGGTGGTGGCAGTGATGCAGGGAGGCGAACCAACCGTCATCCCGAACCAGGAAGGGGCGCGAACGACGCCGTCTGTGGTTGCGATCACGAAGAGTGGCGAACGCCTGGTGGGCCAGGTGGCAAAGCGGCAATCGATTACGAACCCCGAAAACACCGTTTACTCGATTAAACGATTTATGGGCCGGCGCTTCGATGAAGTGACGGAAGAAGCGAAACGCGTTCCCTACAAAGTGGTGAAGGGACCGCATGACGACGTGCGCGTGGAAATTTCCGGCAAAGTGTACAGCCCGCCCGAAATCTCCGCGATGATTCTTCAGAAATTGAAGAGCGCGGCGGAAGATTTTCTCGGTGAGAAGGTGACGAAAGCCGTCATCACCGTTCCGGCATATTTCAACGACAGCCAGCGGCAGGCAACGAAACAGGCCGGAGAGATTTCCGGCATGGAAGTGCTGCGCATCATCAATGAACCGACCGCAGCAGCGCTTGCCTATGGGCTCGACAAGAAAAAAGACGAAACGATCGCCGTGTATGACCTCGGCGGCGGCACGTTCGACATTTCGATCCTGGAAGTGGGCGAAGGCGTAGTGGAAGTGAAGTCCACCAACGGCGACACGCACCTCGGCGGCGACGACATCGACCAGCGGATCGCGGATTGGATCATCGCCGAGTTCAAGAAAGAGCAGGGCATCGACCTCAGCAAAGATCGCATGGCGATTCAGCGGCTGAAGGAAGCGGCCGAAAAAGCCAAGATCGAACTTTCGCAGCTGATGGAGACGGAGATCAATCTGCCGTTCGTCACCGCGAATGAATCCGGGCCGAAGCACTTGCAGCTGAAGCTGACGCGCGCAAAGCTCGAACAATTGATGGAAGACTTGCTGCAGCGGACGGTTGGTCCGGTGAAGCAGGCATTGAGCGATGCCGGGATCACGCCGGACAAGATCGACGAAGTGGTGCTGGTCGGCGGTTCGACGCGTATTCCGCGAGTCGTCGAAATCGTGAAGAGCCTCTTCAACGGTAAAGAGCCGCACAAGGGCGTGAATCCGGACGAAGTGGTGGCCGTGGGTGCTGCAATTCAGGGAGGCGTGCTGGGCGGCGAAGTGAAAGACATTCTGCTGCTCGACGTGACGCCGCTTTCGCTGGGCGTTGAAACGCTCGGCGGCGTGATGACTCCGCTGATTCCGCGCAACACGACGATTCCGACGCGCAAGTCGGAAACGTTTTCGACGGCGGCGGACAATCAGACGTCCGTTGAAATCCACGTGCTGCAGGGCGAACGCCCGGTGGCAAACGGCAATCGGTCGCTTGGCAAATTCCATCTGATTGGAATTCCGCCGGCGCCGCGCGGAGTGCCGCAGGTGGAAGTGACGTTCGACATCGATGCGAACGGCATCTTGAACGTCTCCGCCAAAGACAACGCGACGAACAAGGAACAGAAAATCACGATCACTGCTTCGACCGGCTTGAGCAAGGAAGAGGCGGAGCGCATGAAGAAAGAAGCGGATGCGCACTCGGCGGAAGACAAGGCGCGACTCTCGGAAGTGGAGGCTCGCAACCGGCTCGACAACCTTGTCTACCAGACCGAGAAGCTGATCAAGGAAAACCGCGAGAAGCTCGCGGAACCCGACGTGAAGTCGGCCGAGGAAGCGATTGAGGAAGCGCGGACGAGCGCTCACCGAAGGCGGACTCGACCGGTTGAATGCGGCTGCGGAAAGCTTGACGAAGGCTTCGCACCACATTGCTGAGACGATGTACAAGGCTCAGCAAGCATCGGCGGCAGGCGGCGCTGATGCAGGAGCGGGCGCTCCGGGTGCTGGCCACGATGGCGGAAGCGGCGGCAGTGCGCCAGGTGGACAAGGCGATGTGGTGGATGCCGAGTTCGTCGACGTGGACGATTCGAAAAAGCCAAACTGAAACCGGCCGAGGCCGGTTTCATCCTGAAGGCCGGAAGTGCTGGCCTTCAGGATCGACTTTGAGCCGCGGCGGACGGTCCGAAGCAACGAGGGGCGGGAGCTGGCGCAAGCAAGCCCCGCCCTTTTACTGCACGCGGTGTCGGTACGGTACGTACGTGAGACTGAGGTCAAGTTCGGCAAAGGTCCTTCGGGCTGGCACTGCCAGCCCTCAGGATGAATTTAGCCGCGGGGCCAAATTCAGGAGAACAAGTTGACGACGAGCGGCATTCGGCGGGCCAGTCCGCCGCACGCGGTGACGAAAGTTCGCGACGATTATTTTCTGATTCAGGTTTCGATCACGGAGTCGCCCAGCGCCGATTGGCGGCGGCTGTTCTACGACGCGCAGGGGCAGGACATCCCGCCGGATTTTGCTCCGCGGTCGGTTGAAATCACCGGAACGTTTCTGCGATTCAAGACCGATCCGAGCAGCGTCGAGACAAAGATCGCGATTCTCGATCGTTGGATGGAGCGGGCAAGCCAGAAAGAAGCGGCGATGGCGGGCCGCACCGAAGTTCAGCGCCAGAAACAAGAAGAAGCGAAGCGCGAGGCGCAGGAATTGGCCGAATGGAATGCGCGCTGGGAGAAACTTTAGAGTTGCTGGCGGGAGCGGTGCCTGTAGTGGACGTTGAGATCCCTGCCTGCCGCAGGCAGGCTTCGCTGCGCTCAGGATGACAGGCGCTCGTGGGCGTGATCGTAAATGCGGCATTGCTCGATTAACGCGGACATCTCCAACGAGTTCTTCGCGCGGGACGGATTTTGGATACTAGATAGAAGGGCCGGACGGTGGGGCTCCGCCGGAAACGAAGCCGGCGTATTTGAGATTGGTTCACAATGGCGAGTACAACCAAACAAGATTATTACGAACTGCTGGGCGTTTCGCGCAAAGCGCCCGTGAAAGAAATTCGCGGCGCGTATCGCAAACTCGCGCGCAAGTACCATCCCGATCTAAACCCCGGCGATAAATCAGCAGAGGAAAAATTCAAGCAGATCCAGGAAGCTTACGAAGTTCTGTCGGATGCGAAAAAACGGCAGATGTATGACCAGTTCGGATTCAACGTGCCGGGTCCAGGTGGCGGTCCTCCTCCGGGCGGAGGGCGCGGGCCGTCACAGGAAGACATTCACTTCGATTTCGGCGGGTTCGACTTTGGCGGAGCGGGCGGCGGCCAGGGTGGCGGCGCGGGTGCGGGCGGTAACGCTAGCTTCCGCGATTTGTTCAGCCAATTTTTCCGCGGCGCGAATGCGGCGCAGGCTTCGAACGATGAAGAGCCGGGAACCGATCTGGAATATCAGATCGACATCACGTTTGCGGAAGCGATGCGTGGAACCGTGAAGAAGCTGAGTTTTACGCGACTCGACGTGTGCAACGTGTGTCACGGCAGCGGAGTGGAACCGGGAGATGCAAAGGTTTGTCCTACATGCGGCGGCTCGGGACAGGTGACGCAGGTGAGTGGCAAGATGCGTTTTCAGATTACCTGTTCACGATGCGGCGGCTCGGGGCGCCTGCAAACGATGTGCAGAAATTGCGGCGGCGAAGGGCGCGTGGCGCGAATGGAAACCCTGGATGTGAGGATTCCTCCGGGCGCGCACACCGGATCGCGCGTCCGCGTGGCGGGGCGCGGAAATGCGGGGATGCATGGTGGGCCTCCGGGCGACCTTTACATCATCACTCGCGTTCAACCGCATCCGTTTTTTGACCGGCGCGGGGACGATCTGTACACCGTGGTGCCGATCACGGTGACGGAAGCTTCTCTCGGTGCGAAAGTAGAAGTTCCAACGATTGACGGGCGGTCGCAGGTTCGCATTCCTCCCGGCACGAACAGCGGCAAAAAGCTGCGGCTGCGCGAGAAGGGCGCTCCTTCCACGCGGCAAGCGGGAAAGCGCGGCGATCAAATAATTGAAGTGCAAGTGGTGGTGCCGAAGCCGGAGGACGAGCGCGTACGGAATTTGTTGAAGGAATTGAGCAAGCTCGATCCGGAAGATCCGCGCAGTGAATTGTTCGCGAAGGCGACGGTATAACGATTCATCGTTAGTTGTAAGGAGACGGAAATGGTTGGGCGCCCCAGAAAGAGAGCGAAAGCGGGGTACATGATCAGTGCGGTGGCGGAGCTGTATCAACTTCATCCGCAAACGCTGCGGCTGTATGAGCGCGTGGGTTTGCTGAAACCCTCACGTTCGCAGGGGAATACGCGGCTTTACACGGACGGAGATCTCGAACGGCTCGAAGTGATCTTGAATCTGACGCGCGAGCTGGGCGTAAATCTCGCGGGCATCGAAATTATCCTTAATATGCGCGACAAGATGGGCGAGATGCAGTCGCAGATGGAAGCGTTTATCAAATTCGTGCGGAACGAGATGGCGCGCGGATTTGCGGAGCCCGACGACAAGAAGTTGAAGAATGCGATTGTGCGATTGGCGCCGCGCCCGGCAATTCGCGTCGAGAAGTAATCCCCGAACTCGCTGCCGGAACCGTCAAGCGAGCGACCTCACACTTGTATCTCCCGCCGCGCCCGATCGACCTATTACCAGAGAAAATTGGGAATGATCCGGGCGATCGATACTGCGGTGTCCGATTCGTGGTAATCCATAAGAAGCAAACCAATCATGATGAAACAAGCAGGCCAGACCCACGCAAGATATTTTCGCGTAGGGTTTGCTGCCGGAAGGCGAAGCTCGAGCCAGCGAGACCACCCGGCGATGACCGCGAAAATCGCTAGAGGCGTATGGCTGAGTTCGACGAGAAGTTGTTCCTTCACATTGCTGAGGGCGTGCGTGTGAGTCAGCAGGACCACGCCGCCGAGCGCGCACACCACAGGAAAGACCAAGGCCGCAGCGTGCGAATGCACGCGGTTCGTCTCCACCCGCCACTGAAATATCGCGAATACAATAATTAGCACAACCGCAATTCGGTGCTGAAGGACGTCCGCCGAGCCGAAACTTTCCCAGAAGCCGTTGGGCCCGAGCGGCCAGTTCTCGGGATCGGCGCGGAAGAACAGAAAGACGGCGAGACCGAGAAACATCAGCGGCCAGATTTTTGCCCACTGGAAATACCTGCTGCGAGAGAGCAGCGCGAGAATGCCCATCAGGAAGACGACCACGCCCGCCCAACTGTGATTGTACTCAGACCACGCGATATCGTCGGGCGTGTCGTTCCCGATTGCGGACGAGCCGGGAACGAAGGAAGAAGGCAGCTTGCGTCCTGCTCTCTTGGCGCGGCGACGTTCCTCTTCGGAAGACTTAGACATCACTTTTACCGGAGGACTTGTGAATCGAGGCATGCGCGGAGAGTAACGCGCCGTGATTTCGTGGAGCGTGACGCGATCCTGGGTTAGGTCGACGCCCGGTGGTTGAGATGTGAGCGATGCGGCGGCAAGAATCACGGTAAGGCCGATGCCGATTTCGACTTCCGCAAAGCGAATCAAGCTGATTTTCGTATCCGCATCGTTGGAGCGATTCGCAATCGCGCGGACGAGGAAATAATTGGCTGCGCCCAGAAGCAGCATGCAGCCCAAGAGAATCGCTTTCGTGGCAACCATGATGCCGTAAGACGTGCCGTAGACGGCGCTCCAGGAACCGACAAACCAGAAGCTGAGAGCGATGCCGGCGAGAACGAGGGTTAGCACGCTGACTTGCGCGAGACGGGAAAATCGCGCGCTGAGGGGAGCGACAACGTCCAGATCGTCAAGATTCTTCATGACCAGCAACAGACAGATCACACCGCCGATCCACGCTGCCGCAGCGAGATAGTGGACCGTGGTAATCGATATGAGAACGAAGCGATCGTCCATGCGAGAGGCGGCATGGCTCGTCATAACAGCGGCGGCGACCATGACGGCAGCCGGAATGAGCAAGAAAAAGCCGGATCGCTCGGCTCGAACTCGAGGCCAGAAGAACAGCACGAGGCCTGCGGCGATCCCGAGGAATCCGGCGATGACAAAGTTGGCGCCCAGGACGTCTCGCATGGAGAGATCGGTCGAAGACGTGAGAACGAGCGCGTTGATGATGATGAACAAGAGTTGCGAGAAGGCAAAACCCAGCGCGGCCCAACGAATCACTCGCCAGGCGGGCCGAACCCACGCCTCCCGGCGAAACTCCGGCGTTCGCGCAACGACGAGCAGAAAAATAATTCCGCCCACTGCAATCGTTTGACAGCAAAGAATCGCCGCGCGAAGTAGAACGGTGAGAAACCCGAATGCTCCCAGGAGTTCAGCCGACATTATGGATTTTTCACAGTAAAGGGGATTTCACCACGAGAGATGTGTCCATCGGGCGCGAGCACTTGCCAACGAATCGTGTACGCGCCGCTCTGGATGCCTTTCAGTTCGGACGCGAGCGCATCGGGGGACGGCTGCTTTCCGGCGGGAAGCGGGGTCGTGCTGGCGTCCGGCATCAGCAGTTCAAGGCGAGAACGCGCGGCGTCGACGCGCACGTTAAAGGTAAGCTTGACGGGAACGTCCGGACCGACAACCACGCTGCCGGCAGCGGGCGTCGAAGATTTAAGGATCGCGTGAGCGTCAAGACGAACGACCGCGGCAGTAAGCGCGAGGATCAAGAGCGCGAACAATTGAATCTTGGGAACCGTCAAGCGAAGGCTGCTTTTCACGAAGGCCCTCCCATCCGTCGAGCTGCTGCCGCGCCACGTCCCCGGTGGCGGAACTATTTCACGCCGAACATTCAGGAGCGCAGCCACTTGGTTGCGGCCACTCCATTGTATTTCCGTTCGGCAACAAATCCACCGTGGAATCTGAAACTATTTTGAGCTAGGCGATTCGAGTTCGTCAAAGACACGCGAGCCCGGCCGAAATGGAAAGATACTCACAGCCGGGGATTCTTCCACAGGTTCGGGTGTGCTTGCGTGGGGCGGGCGCTGCGCATATTCTTGCAAGCGATGGCACGAGCGGATTGTCCCAATTGTCAGGGCAGCGGATGGAAGGTCGTGGAGCGCACGGCGGACGGCGCGCGGGCACTGGCCTCGGCTGAGTCGGCGCGTCCTGGCGCGTCGGCGGGCGAGCCGAAAATCGTCTGGGCCGTGCCGTGCGATTGCACGACTGGCGATATGCCTGAACGGGCGTTGGCGCGCGCACGTGTTCCTGAACGGTATCGGCACTGCGACTTTGAGAATTTCGAGACGGACAACGACATCGAAAACGTGGCGCGCGAGCAACTGCAGGTTTGGAATCGCAGTCTGGCGCAGGCAAAGATTGTGGTGCAGCGTTTCGCGGAAGAATTTCCGGTCGGCAGCGAGAATGGTTTGCTGCTGATGGGACCGTGCGGCGCCGGGAAGACGCATTTGGCAGTAGCGGCGCTGAAGCAAATTGTGCTGCGCGGGCACAGCGGGCTTTTCTACGATTACCGCGACCTGCTGAAGCAGATTCAGGATAGCTACAACGCCGACGTGGAATCGACTGAGATGAGCGTGCTTGAGCCGGTGCTCAAGGCCGAGTTGCTCGTGCTTGACGATGTGGGGTCGAGCAAGCCTTCGCTATGGGCTCTTGAAACCGTCGGGCACGTGTTGAACACGCGATATAACGAGAAGCGTGTGACATTGTTGACGACGAATTACCTCGATTCGGATTCTGTCGCAGGCGGTGCGGCGATCGGCCAGCGAGTGGCCGGGATGCGCGCTCCGTCGATTGAAGATTCGCTGACGGAGCGCGTGGGCAAACGCATTCGCTCGCGGCTGTACGAAATGTGCCGCACGGTGGAAATTTCCGCACCGGATTACCGCAAAGAGATCCGCAATATCAGCCGCGCAGGGGCGTAGCAAATCCGCAATAATTCGTTCAAATCGTATGATTTTCGCGGATTTGTGCGGGCCGCGCGAATTGCACGGTTTGGTTGACAAGCTGCAAATCGGACGCGTATCATCACTGCGATACAGCGTTAGGCGCGAGCGCTGTTCCCCTTCATTAGCTCTAAACCCAGCGGGGTAGAGTGACCGAGGCCAAAGTCTCGGCATGCAAGGAACGAATCCGTATGGAGGCCGCTCTCAATGTCACCCGAACACGACAATAATCTTCAACCCGCAATGGAAGCATCCACGGCTGAGACTGTGGCAGAAGTGCCAAAAGACGCCTCGCAGCAAACTCCGCACGTGGCGTCTTCGCCTGCGGCGAACGCTTCGCAAGCCGCTGGTGCTGCGACGGCTGTTGCACGCGCTCCTGAACCTCCGGCAAGCACTCCCGTGATCGAAACTAGCGGCGGGAGTGGTGTGTCTGCGGAGGCTTCTGTCGCGGAAGAAGCGGTTCAAGCGGCAGATACGGTCGCAGTGGATAATCCGATCGTCGCGGGAAGCGGCGTTGGAGCAGCGACCGAGACGGAATCGACGGACAGCAACGAAACGATGGATCAGCTCCTCGATCAATTTTCGACACCGGAGCCGGTTGTAACAGAAGGCGAAATTTTCGACGGACGCGTGCTCGCGGTCACCGATGCGGGCGTGATTGTCGACGTGGGCGGCAAGTTCGAAGGTCTTGTGCCCGCGCAGGAATTTCTGGACTCCGGGTCGCCGATTGAATTTGGCGCTGGGCAAACGATTGAAGTCGAGCGGCTGCACGAGCACAAGGATGGGTACGTCCTGCTGTCGCACGTACGCGCGCATCGGCGGCGCGTTTGGGAAAGAATCGAGAAATCGTATCGCGAGCACACCAACATCACCGGGAAAGTTTCCGAGAGAATCAAGGGCGGACTCGTGGTGGATATTGGAGTGCGCGCGTTTTTGCCGGCCTCGCAGATTGAATTGCGGCCTGTGCATGATCTCGAAGCATGGAAAGACCGCGAACTCGAAGTCCGCGTGCTGAAACTGAATCGGAAGCGCGGCAACGTGGTGGTGAGCCGGCGCGCGATTCTGGAAGAGGCGCAGAAATCGAAGCGCGAGGAGTTGCTTGCGACGTTGGCCGACGGAACGGTCGTGACGGGCAAAGTGAAGAACGTCACCGACTACGGAGTTTTCGTTGATCTCGGCGGGATCGACGGGTTGTTACACGTGAGTGATCTGGTCTGGGGTCGCGTGCCGCATCCTTCATCGATTGTGCAGCCGGGTGAGGATATCCAGGTTCAGATCCTGAAGTTCGACAAAGAGAAGCAGCGAATTTCTTTGGGACGCAAACAGTTGTTGCCCGATCCGTGGGCGACCGTGCCGGAACGATTTCCAGTCGGTACGCGCGTAAAAGGGAAAATCGTAGGCGTGACGGACTACGGCGCGTTCGTCCAGATCGAGCCGGGCGTCGAGGGGCTCGTGCACGTAAGCGAAATGAGCTGGTCGAAGCGCGCGAAGCATCCCTCGAAGATTGTGAAAGTGGGAGATGAAGCGGATGTGGTGGTGCTCGAGGTAAAGACGGACCAGCGCCGCATTTCGCTCGGACTGAAACAGACGCAAGCCGATCCGTGGGAAGCCGCTGCGGAAAAGTATCCCGTCGGCACGATGGTGAGCGGACGCATTCGCAATCTTGCGGACTTCGGCGCGTTCGTCGAAATCGAAGAGGGAATGGAAGGGCTGATTCACATCAGCGACGTAAGCTGGACGGAACGCATCAAACATCCAAGTGAGAAGTTCAAGAAGGGCGACACGGTGGAAGCGAAGGTTTTGAAAGTGGATTCGCAGAACCGGCGCCTCTCGCTCGGCATCAAGCAGGTGAACGACATTTGGGCGAATTGGTTTGGCGCGCACAAGATCGGCGAAGTGATTAAGGGTAAAGTGGCGCGCGCTACCGATTTTGGCGCTTTCGTCGAACTGGCAGACGGAATCGAAGCACTATGCCACGTTTCGGAGATTGAAGCGCGGCGTCCAAAGGGTGAGCGCGACAAGGAAAAGGCATCGCGCGGGGACCGTGTGACGGCCGTGCTGACACCTGGCAAAGAATACGAATTCAAGATCTTGAGACTCGAACCGGAGTTACACAAAATCAGCCTGAGCTATCGCGCGGCGCAGAAGCAGGTGGAGAAGCAGGAGATCGAGGCGTACCGCGCACCGAAATCGCCGAAATCATCGCCCACTGCTACGATAGGTGACGCGATCCTGGCCAAGAGGCAGGCCAACTAGTAAGACATTCCTGCGATGCGTGATGGGCGGGAGGCTTGAATTTTTCCTGGCGCGAGGCAAGCGGCCTTGAGGAGCCTTCCTGAACGAAAGTCGTTTACCTCGGCGTAGATTGATGATATGCAAGGGTATGCGGCATCCCACCCCGGCTTGCAATCGGCTTGTCGCCCGAACATTTTAGAAGAGGAGGCTCTCGTCCCTATGGCAGATGCTGCGGGAGTGCACGAAAACAAAGAACATACGATGACGAAAGCGGAACTCGTCGAAGAGGTCACGCGCGTCACGGAACTGCCGCGAAAAGAGTCCGAAGCGGTGGTAGAGACCATATTTGACAGCATCATAGCGGCGCTGCAGGCCGACGATAAAATTGAGATTCGGGGCTTTGGAAGTTTTCGCACCAGGCAGCGCCGCGGGCGCACGGGGCGAAATCCAAAGACCGGGGCAAAAGTGGAAGTCCCGCCAAAAAAAATCCCTTACTTCAAGCCTAGCAAAGAGTTGAAAGATTTCGTCAATCACCCGCGCGTGGCGGGCTCATCTGAACCCGGCACACAGAGCTAAGCGGAATGGATTATTTGTGGACGCCGTGGCGGTATCGGTACATTGCCGACGCGGCGAAAGATACGGGCTGCATCTTCTGCGCCGCCGTCGCTGCGAATGACGATGTAAAAACTCAGATCGTTCTGCGTGGCTCGAAAGTTTTCGTGATCCTCAATCGGTATCCATACACCACCGGCCACGTGATGATCGTTCCCTATGCACACGTCGCCGACCTTGCGGCCGCCGATCCCGAGATGCTTTCTGAAATGATGCGAATCGCTCAGCGCGTTCAGACGGCCCTGCACGAGACGTATCGATCCGGAAGGATATAATCTCGGCATGAATCTGGGGCGAGCGGCCGGAGCCGGCGTGACGGGGCATCTGCACTTGCATGTGCTGCCTCGGTGGCCGGGTGACGCTAATTTCATGACGGTAGTTGGCGAGACTCGCGTTGAGCCGGAAGATCTTGCGACAACCTACGAAAAACTTCGAAAGGCCCTACACGGATGACATCGATGGAAACTGCTGACCGGGAACAGTTGCTGCGATTTCTGAATGCATCGCGCAAGAAGCTCATTGAGTCCACAGAAGGACTCACAGAGGAGCAGGTGAAAATGCGTCCGGCGGAAGACCGCTGGTCGGTGCTCGATTGCGTGGAGCACACGGCGCTCGTGGAAGACGGGATGTTCCACACGCTGACTACAAAAATGGTTCCTGCAGAGACGGAGCACGACCGCTCGCGCGAGCAAACGTTTATTCGCGGCACGACGGACCGCAGCCGGAAAATCGATGCGCCGGATGGAGTGCGTCCAGCGGGGAAATTTGCGACGTTGGCGGAGGCACTCGCACATTTTGAGAGCAGCCGCGCGCGGACGATCGAATATGTGTCCACGTGCGAACTGGATCTGCGCGGGCAAACGGTATCGCATCCCAGGCTTGGTACGATGAGCGGCCAGGAATTCATGATTATTCTGGCATTGCACCCGGCGCGCCACGCGCTGCAAATCCTCGACGTGCGAGAGGCACTCGGCCTCGATTGAACTGCTCGCTTTAGAATTTTTGCGGATAGTCCAAAAACGAATTTCTGGAGATGTGGCTTGAATCTGGAACTTAGCGACGAACATCAGCTGCTGCAAAAAAGCGTGCGCGAATTTGCCGAAGCGGAAGTGAAGCCGCTTGCCCGCGAGATTGATGAATCGGGCCGCTTTCCGCGCGAGACGTTCAAGAAGGCCGCTGAACTGGGGCTAACGGGTGTGGCGTTTCCGGATAATTACGGCGGCGCGGGCATGGACCACATCAGCTACACGATTGTGGTTGAAGAGATTTCGCGGGTCTGCGCTTCTACCGGCGTGATTCTCTCCGTTCAAAATTCGCTCTATTGCGATCCGATCTATCGATTTGGCACGGAAGAACAAAAGCAGAAATTTCTGGTGCCGTTTGCGCGCGGAGAAAAAGTGGGATGCTACGCGCTCACGGAGCCGCAGGCGGGTTCGAACGCGGCTGCCCTCACGACCAAGGCGATTCGCAAAGGCGATTCGTATGTGGTGAACGGAACGAAAGCGTGGATCACAAACGGCGGTGAGGCGGATGCCGCGGTCGTTTATGTGAATACGCAGCCCGAAAAAGGCGAGAAGGGAATCACCGCGCTGGTCGTCGAGAAAGGGACGCCGGGATTCAGCGTTGGCAAGGAAGAAAAAAAACTCGGCATTCACGGCAGCGCTTGCACCGAGCTGGTTTTTGCAGATTGCGTCGTTCCGGCTTCGAATCGAATCGGCAATGAAGGCGAAGGCTACAAAGTGGCGCTTTCGACGCTTGACGGCGGCCGCATCGGAATCGCTTCGCAGGCGACGGGAATCGCGCAGGGCGCGTTCGAGGCTGCGCTTTCTTACTCGCAGGAGCGGCAGGCATTTGGCCATCCCATCGCGGATTTTCAGGCGATCCAGTTCATGCTTGCCGATATGGCCACCGAAATTGATGCGGCGCGATTGCTTGCGCGGCGGGCTGCATGGAAGCAGGACTCCGGCGCGCGTTTTTCAATGGAAGCGGCGATCGCGAAACTATTTGCCAGCGAGATGTCCACGCGCGTTGCGCACAAAGCGATTCAGATTCACGGCGGCTACGGCTACAGCAGCGAATATCCCGTTGAGCGCGCCTATCGCGATGCCCGCATCACCGAAATTTACGAAGGCACAAGTGAAATTCAGCGGCTGGTGATTGCTTCATGGGTTTTGAAGTCGTACTAGGAACGCCAAACTCCCCGCACGCTCACTCCGCAGTGTATTCTTATCCGGATGCTGGAACTTGATTGTGGATTAGATTTCGACCTGGCGAGCGACGAGGAGTTTTTCGCCGCGCTGCCGGCTCGACCCGGCGTTGTGCTCATCGAGATGCGCGAATCCAGCGCGCAGCCTTATCTGGCGCGCACTGCTGATGTTCGTCGCGCAGCCGAGCGCCTTCTGCGCGAGCCGGAAGCTGGCTCCAAGCGCTTGAATCTTCGCAACGTCGCCGCGCGAATCCGCTACCGCGTGACCGGGTCAAAATTCGAGCAGACAATCACTTTCTACGATAACGCCCGTACAAGATTTCCGAAGCGCTATCGCGATTTGATGCGGCTGCGGCCGCCGGCCGTGCTGAAAGTAAACCTTCGCAACGAATATCCGCGGTGCTACGTTACGCGGCGAATCTCAGGCGACGGCGGGTTTTACTATGGTCCGTTTGCATCACGGCGGAGCGCGGAGACGTTCGCGGAGGGATTTCTCGACCTCTTCAAGATTCGCCGCTGCCAAATCAAGATTCGTCGCGATCCTGAATTCCCGGGATGTATTTATTCCGAGATGAAAATGTGCCTCGCGCCGTGCTTTGCAGGCTGCACCAAGGAAGAGTACGACGTGGAGACGGGCCGCGTGCTTGCGGCGCTTGCAAGTTCCGGTGAAGCGCTTACGCGAGAGCTCGAGCGCGACCGCGAAGCTGCAAGTGAAGCCCTCGATTTCGAGCGCGCTGCCACATTTCATAAACGCCTTGAGAAAGCGGAAGCGGCCCTGCGCGGAATTCCCGAAGTCGCGCGACGCATTGATGAGCTGGACGCCGTCATCTTGCAGCGAGCTGCGGAAGAAAAATCTATCGTGGTGTTTCCTGTGCTGGCCGGGCTTTTGGCGCCGCCGATATTCTTGCGATTCGGAGAGCTTTCGAGCGAGCCGCGATCGGTGGAGGCGATCCTCAAGCAAGGACTGCAACCACAGCTGACCACAGATGAAGTCGGATTTCGGGACAAAGAAAGACCCGCAGCGGCTACGGCGGGCGATTCTCCGTCGCCGTCGGGTGCGCAGTGGCGCGCGCAGTATGGGTTGCGGCACTCCCCGGCGGAAAGGTCGGAGCACCTCTCGATTCTGGCGCGGTGGTTCTATTCGAATCCGCGCGATGGCGAGATCTTCTTTCGAGAAGGCGACTGGCCCTACCGACGAATTCTTCGCGCCTGCGGACGATTGCTCGCTCCTTCCAATCCCCCCGCTCCAGGGTCATCTGCGTCGAAGTCCTCCGCATCGAAATCTTCCGCGTCAAAACCCTCCGGGCAACCACCCACATAATCGAAACCAGCACGGCTGCCGGGCGTCGTACAATTAAGAGAGATGGCCAGCCCCGACCAGCCGCGAAGCGGCACGAACGGAAATACCTCTCAAGCGCGGAAAGTTCCGCAGATGCTGCGCGCGCTGAGCCACCGCAATTTTCAACTTTTTTTCAGCGGGCAAATGATTTCGCTCGTCGGCACATGGATGGACAACATTGCCGAAGCGTGGCTCGTTTACCGGCTCACGGGTTCGTCATTGTTACTTGGGCACCGTGGCATTTGCGGGGCAGATTCCGGTTTTCTTGCTGGCTCCGATCGGCGGGATGGTGGCAGATCGATGGAATCGCCAGCGGATCGTGATTGCGACGCAAGCTTGCTCGATGGTGCTCGCGGGAATTCTCGCGGTATTAACGCTGACGCATCGGGTAACGGTGTGGGAAGTGGTGGTACTCGCGGCGCTGATGGGAGCGGTGAACGCGTTCGATATTCCCGCGCGCCAGGCTTTCTTGGTCGATATGGTGGGCCGCGAAGATTTGTTGAACGCAATCGCGCTCAACTCATCGATGTTCAATGGCGCACGCGTGATTGGGCCTTCCATCGCGGGAATCCTCGTGGCGACCATCGGTGAAGGCTGGTGCTTCGCGGCGAATTCGATCAGTTACATCGCAGTGATCACAGGTCTGATGATGATGCGGGTGAATCGCGCTCCCGTGGAAACGCCGCGGGCCTCTCCTTTCGAGCATATCGCCGAGGGATTTCGATTTCGTGTGGAACACGGGCCCGATCCGCGCTTTGCTGCTGTTGCTGGGACTCGTGAGTCTGGTCGCGATGCCGTATTCGGTGCTGATGCCGATTTTTGCGGCGAAAGTATTGCATGGCGATGCGAAAACGCTCGGCGTTCTAATGGGCGCGACGGGAGTGGGAGCATTGGGCGGGGCGCTGACGCTGGCGTCGCGTACGGGAGTGAAAGGACTCGGGCGCTGGGTAGCGGTGGCGTGCGCGTGTTTCGGGACGGCTTTGATTCTGTTTTCGCTTTCGCGCTGGTACGTGCTTTCGGTGGTGCTGCTTGTGCCGGTGGGATTCGCGATGATGGTTCAGATGGCTTCATCGAATACTTTGATTCAAGCAATGGTTCCCGATCGGCTACGGGGAAGAGCGATGGCGGTGTATTCGATGATGTTCATGGGAATGGCGCCGATGGGGGCGCTGCTTTCGGGCTGGTCCGCCCATTATATCGGCGCTCAGTGGACGCTCGCGATTGGCGGAGTGGGCGCGATCGTCGGGGCGGCGCTCTTCGCGAGGAACTTGCCGAAAATTCGTGTGGAAGCGCGGCAGCTAATCATTGCGCAGGGGATGACCGGGGGAAAGCCGCCGGCTGAGGAAATGGCGGCGAGCGGAGTGCCGTAGGATTCGCAGTTCGCGACGCAACGCGATCCAGCGCAGACGAATGCGTGACGGAGCGGGCGACGATTGCAAACGCCGAAAGCAGGTCTGATATACTTCGGCTCGATTCGAGAATCGATGCCTGAAGAGGGGCGAATGTCGGCTGCTGCACCACACAATCAGAAACGGATCGCCGGCTCTGCAACTGCGCAAGGAACTCTGCGCTATGCCGCGCGATTTCAGGGGCAATCCGCAGCCGGACATTTTCGCGAGATCCCCGGCGGCCTGGTGCTTTCGTCAATCGGCATCGGAACATATCTCGGCGAGCCCGATGACGCGACGGACAAGGCGTATACGGAAGCGATCGTTGCGGCAGTAGAAGGCGGAGTGAACGTGATCGACTCTGCGATCAACTACCGCTTCCAGCGCAGTGAACGGGCCGCGGGAGCGGCGCTGAAGGTGCTGGCAGCAAAGGGATTTTCGCGCGACGAAATTTTGCTGTGTACCAAGGCTGGCTTTCTTACGCCCGATGGAGAGATGCCGCCCGATCCGAACGTTTATTTCGCGCACGAATTTCTCGACCGCGGGGTATTTGTCCCGGAGGAGATTGCGGCGGGCTGCCATTGCATGTCTCCAAAGTATCTGGCCGATCAGCTGGAACGCAGCCTCGCAAATTTCGGTGTCGAGAGCATTGATGTCTTCTATCTTCACAACCCCGAAACTCAGCTGACAGAAGTTTCCGCGCCGGAATTTCAGAAAAGGATCCGCGCCGCGTTCGCGTACCTTGAGTCTGCGGTTGCCGGCGGAAAAATCGGCGCGTATGGGATGGCCACGTGGAATGCGTTTCGCGAGGACCCGAAATCTCCAGGGTATTTGTCGCTCGAAGGGATGGCTGAGATCGCGAACGAAGTGGGCGGCGTGGAACATCACTTCCGGTTCGTGCAGTTGCCGTTTAATCTCGCGATGCCGGAAGCGCTGACGCGCCCGAATCAGATTGTCGCCGGGAAAACGATGCCAATGGTGCAGGCGGCGCGCGATCTGAGAATTAATCTTGTAACGAGCGCGGCGCTGCTGCAGGGGCAACTCACAAAAAACCTTCCTCCGTTCGTTCGCTCCGCTTTGAATTTGCAGAGAGAATCCGAACTCGCGCTGCAATTCGCACGTTCTGTTCCCGGGCTTACCACGGCGCTCGTGGGCATGAGTCGCGTAGAGCATGTGCGCGCGAATCTGGTACTGGTCGGCGTAGAGCCGGCAGCGCGGGAGCAATTCCTGAAATTATTCGAATCGAAGGGATAGGACTGCTAGCGAAGTCGCTTGCGAACGGCGTGAGCGCTCACGATGATTTCTCATCGACTCTCGTAGCGCGTTCGGGATAACGCTCGTCGACCCACGCTCCAATCGCCGCAGTCATCTGATCGAGCTTGCCCGTAAAAAAATGATCAGCGTTCTCAACGAAGACAAGCTTCTTCGGTTCGGGCAACATCGCAAATAATGCTTCTACTTTTTCGCGCGAACCGAATTGATCGTTCCCGCCTTGAACGAATAGCTTCGGCTTCGCGCAATCGCGAAGATACGAGAGATCCACCGAATTTACCGGAATGCCCAGTCCGATCAGTTCGGAAACTCGCGCGTCGTCACATCCGACGCGAAGTCCTACCCACGAACCAAAACTAAATCCCGCGAGCAAAATCGGCCGGTCCGGAAATTCGCCGGCGAGAAAATTGAGGGCGGTGCGGACGTCGTCTTGCTCGCCGCGGCCTTTGTCATGTTCGCCTTCGCTGAGGCCCGTGCCGCGAAAATTAAAACGCAATACAGGAATCGAGCGGCGGTGCAGCACTTTCGCCGCTTGAAACACGACTTTGTTGTGCATCGTGCCACCAAACAGAGGATGCGGATGGCAAACGAGCGCGACGAGATCGGGCTCTGGAGACGCCGTGGTCCACAGCATGGCTTCGAGGCGGCCTGCTGGGCCTTCGAGGAAAAAACTGCGATGAAAGACGTCTGCCATCAATCCCCGATCATCCCGCGAAAAATCGCAGCTCTTAGTCTATCCGAAGCGATTCGCTCGTAACAGCCGCTCCCGCGCACCGCGAGCGCGGCCGCTCGCAGGCGCGAGATTCGCCTGATTTTCTCGGCTGAAATCCACAGACGATCGGTAAATTCGATTGCGCCGGGATGCCAGCGGTGTTAGTTTTGGCTCAAGTGACCGATTCGGCGGGAGGGGCAATGGACAACGTTGTGGAGCGGCGCGCCGCGCGACGTTTCTCGATGATGCTTCCCTTGAAAGTGCGATACACCGCCGGCGAAGAAGTGACGGAAAAAGACGGAGAAACCCGCGACGTCAGCTTCCGGGGACTTTATTTCCTAATTGAACCCGGAACCCCCGATACGGGCAGCCCGATAGAATTTGTTCTCACCCTTCCTCAGCAGATTACGCTTGCCGGCGATGTTCACATCCGCTGTTACGCGCGAGTGTTGCGCGTTGAACCTCACAATGGACGCCGCGGTGTGGCCGCGCGCATCGAACGGTACGAATTTCTACCTGCCTCCGCTTGACGATTACCGCCTACCGTTTGCATTTCAACTGATTGCTTCGCTGACGGCTCACAATAATTCGGAGTAGAATGCTCGCTGCTGCAAAGTACTTAGAAACTCCCGCGGAGGGAGGACACAATGTATCACTACGATCCGAAAAGTGCGCTCGACGAGCTGCGCGATGACGCGGTGCTGCCGCACCCGGTCCATCTGCGCGATATGATCCTGCGTACGAAGCTCGATCCAACCACCGCACTCGACCTGAACCGGGAATTTCAGGACTATCTAACGCGCTTTGGCGAGCTGCAGTCTGTAGCTCGCGAAATCCTGGAGCGCATCGCCGCCGGCGCACGAAAGGCGTCCGCTACCTAGCGCTGCAAAGCACATCACACGTTCGCCGGAGCGGAAGTTTATTCTTCCTTCGTGAACCCGGCGAAGAAACAGGGGAAAATAGCCTGCATGGCCCGAAACACGCTTCTGATCGACGCCGACGACACGCTCTGGGAAAACAATATTTTTTTCGAGAAGACGATCGAGCACTTCGTCTCGCAGCTCGAACATCTCGGCTATACGCGCGAATACATCCGCCACATTTTGAATGAGACCGAGCGTAGAAATATCCGCCAGCACGGATACGGAGTGCGCAGTTTCCGGCGTTCTCTGGAAGATACATATTTGAAGCTTGCGGGAAACGCAGCGCGGCGCGAAATCGTTCAGGAAATCGAGCGCATGGCGGTCGAGCTGGAGGCCACTCCGCCGCACATTATGGATGGCGTGCCGGAAACGCTTGCATATCTCGCCAAGCGCCACCGTCTGATATTGCTGACCAAGGGAGAACCTGCCGAGCAAGCGGGCAAAGTGGAACGGTCGGGCCTGCAGCCTTATTTTGATGCGATCGAGATCGTGCTCGAAAAAGACGCAAGCACCTACGACCGGGTCATCGAGCAGTTCAAGATCGTCAAGACGCACGGATGGATGGTGGGGAACAGCCCGCGCAGCGACATCAATCCGGCGCTTCACGCGGGCCTCAGCGCCGTCTTTATTCCTCATGCGGCTACATGGGCGCTCGAGCAGTGCGAGCTCGAAAGCGGCGGCGGCAAGTTGCTGATCCTCACAAACTTTCGGGAGATGCGCACGCACTTTTAGTGGCGCGAAGTTTTTCGACCGCATCGCCGGCCGGTCGACCGCATCCAATTCCTATCACGACGTGAGGAGATGTCTCCGTGGCAATTAACCTTCGAGCGACTCGAGTGGCAGTGATGGGCGCGGGCGCCGTGGGCTCATATTTCGGCGGGATGCTTGCGCGCGGCGGAGCTCACGTTACGTTGATTGCGCGTCCGGCGCACGTGGAAGCGATTCGCGCGAGCAACCTATTTCTCGATACTGTCTCATTTCAAGAACGAATCGCAATTGACGCGTCGGCGGAGGCTTCCGCCGTGCGCGACGCACAGTTCGTGCTTTTCTGCGTGAAGACGCTCGACACGGAAAGCGCCGCGCGAGCCATCGCGCCGCATCTCGCGCCGGGTGCGATCGTGATCAGCGCGCAGAACGGCGTGGACAATGTCGCGAGGATGCGCGGTGCTTCCGGAATTGACGCGTTGCCGGCGGTTGTGTACGTGGCGGCGGCGTTGCCCGAGCCGGGACACGTGAAACATTCCGGACGCGGCGAACTGATCGTCGGTGAATATGCGGCGACCGGTAGTTCGTCCCACAAAGAACGCGTTAATCCCAATCGTCCAGAGTTGGTGGCTGAATTATGTGCAGCAGCGGGCGTGCCATGCCGCATTTCGCCGAGTATCGAAGCCGATCAATGGACGAAGATGCTGATGAATTGTGCCGGCAATGCCGTCACCGCGATCGCGCAAACCAGTTTTGCGCACGCTGCCAGAAATCTGCAGACGCGTGAAGTGATGCGCGGCGTGATCGATGAGTGTGTTGCGGTGGCGCGCGCGTCCGGAGTGCAGTTACCTGAAATCGATTGGACCGAAAAAGGCGTGAAGAACGCGGAAACGCTCGGCGAAGCCACTTCCTCCACCGCGCAGGACATTGCACGGGGCAAGCCCACGGAAATCGACTCTCTGAATGGCTACATCGTGCGCCGAGGAAAAGATCTCGGAGTGCCAGTCCCGATAAACCTTACGCTTTATGCGCTGGTGAAATTGATCGAGGAGAGCGCCGCGAAGCGCACTCGCCCGGCTTCGGCGTCTATCTAGTACTTTCGGTGAAATGAATCCGGCGCGCCGGAAAATGCGGAAAAATCCCGCCGCGACCATCGACGGTGGCGCTATAGATCGTTGGGGTTTCGAAAGCGGAACGGAATGTGTACCACTGCTTCCATATCAACAGGAACACCCGCGCGCGTTCCCGGACGGAATTTCCAGCGCGCCAAAGCTTCCATCGAGAATTTGTCGAGCTGCGGATCGAGCTTTCGGACGATTTGAATGCTGTCGATGGAACCGTCCTTGCGAATGATTGCGTATAGCACCACTTCGCCGTCGATGTGCTTCTCGATCACCGATTGCGGATATTTCGGATCGACTTTGTCGATCGGCACGGGGCCTGAGAGTTCACCCTGGTTCTTGAATGCCGGTCCGCTGCCGTCGTCCAACTGAGCGCAATTCAAAATCCAGCTGCCGGCGATGCTCGTCAGGTTCGGCATGTTTACGTGAACGGGCAAAATTTCGCGCCCCGACAGAATTTTCTCCGGCGGCACGCTCGGATCGAGATGAGTCACGTCAACCGGCGCGCGGTGTGACGCGCTCAGTGGTTCCGAGGACGGCGCGAGTTTCAGATTCAATTTGCCGCCCGGACGCGATCCCGCGGGTGCAACTCCGCCGCCGCTCGTGGTGTGAGGATTGGATCCGCCGGTGACGCTGATCGCCGCTGGAAGAGAGCCACGATTCGCGCCGCCACCTCCGCTGCCGTGTGTTGCACCGCCAGCGCCACTCGTTCCGCCCATCGAATCCGCGTTCCCGCCAGTACCGCCGTTTCCCGCGGTTCCGTTTACCGCGCCTCCGGGAACGCCGGGCTGCTTGCCATCCGGGGAGATCGCAATTTTCGCAGCTGAATTTCCAGACGGAACGCTGACCTCAGCGGCAGGCGGAGCGGGACTCGCTGAAAGCGCAATCACGCGATGCAAATCGGGATCGCCGGCTGAAGCTGCGCCGACTTCGGGAGCGGCACCGGCATCTTGATTCGATTGCTTTCGCGCGCTTGCCGCTGCGGCTGTCGACATCGGACTGATCGGCATCTGCGGTTGCTGGCTCGCGAGAGGACTCGACGCGATATTCATCGGACCGGAATTCTTTTCGTTGTTCGCGATCTCCGGGGCGGCAACATCCTGCGCGGCTCGACGACGTTCGCGAGGAGCGGCGGCCGTAGGCGAGATTTGAAGTTGTGGTTTGGGAGCCGCCGGCGCGGTCCACGCGACGATGTTGGGCATAGGAGTCTCTATCTTTGGTGCCGCCGCCGGCGCATCGGGTTGAATCAACGTCTGGTGCGGATGCGTCACCTTCAGTGGCATCGAGAGAATCGTCTGGCGAGGGTGAAAAGCGTCAGCGCCGAGCGGCGGCAGTGGTTTGGCCGGATCGCCCGCAGGACTCGGTTTCGATTTCGGGCCGGGCAAAGTAATCTGAGGCAAATCCTGCGAAGGAAGATAGGTGAGCTCGATGCGCACAGGTGCGAGGTTGTGCTGAGTCGCCGGCAGAAATCCCCAGATGGGGAGTATCAGCAGAATTACCACGGCCACATGCCACAATGTCGAAGCGGTAAAGGCCCAGCCGGAAAATTTACCGCGGATCCATTCCACCCGGAACGCTGAATTGCCGGAACCTGAGCTGCCTGAACCCTCGGAGTCCTTCGGCGCGCGCGGGCCTGTGAAGAAATCGCGCACGCTCGTGCGAAATTCCTGCCAGGGCGACTCCCAGTCGACGCCTAAATCGAGCCTGGGCAGGCGCGAGTGCGGCGGAAGTTCCAGAAGCTCGATTTCGGATTCTTCCCTGCGTTGTGTGGCCGTCTGCATTATCCCGGACATTATACCTGCGAAATATGAAGCGCCCGCTGAAATGCCGGGGCACGAGCTGGGTAGAAGGTGTGATGCGCGGAACTACGCTGCGGCTGCCAGCCGGTAGAAACTTAATGCGGCGTCGCCTTGCTCGAGAATCCGCGAGCATTCGAGCCGGTCAAATCGTTCGGGAAGCTCCATAGAATGGCGATGTTCGACGATCACGAGACCATGCGGCGCGACGAGATGCGAGGCGTCCAGAAATTCAAGCACGCGCAGATGTTCGTCCTCCTGCTCGTACGGGGGATCGAGAAAAATAAAATCAGCGGAAAGATGACGCGCCGCGAGCTTTTCGAGCGCGCGCACCGCGTCCGTTCCAATCACTTCCGCGCCGGCACGAATCCCGAGTGCTTCGAGATTCTGGCGGACGAGCCGAGCGCTGGCCTCATGCGACTCGACGAAGATCGTCTCGCGTGCACCGCGGCTGATCGCCTCGATGCCGATTGCGCCGGTACCTGCAAAAAGGTCGATGAAGAGAGAGTCTTCCACCGACGCTCCGAGGACGTTGAAGAGCGTTTCGCGAAGACGGTCGCTCGTGGGGCGCATTTTCAATTTGCCCGGACTCTTCAGAACGCGGCTGCGATATTTTCCTGCGATCACGCGCATATTTTTGTTCCGGCCGGCTTGGGTTTCGAGATTAACCGACAGCCGCAAGCTGGTAGCGTTTCTGCCATGCCGGGCTCACCGATTCCACCTTCGCGACGATTTCGTTCGTCAGGGCCGGATTTTCCGCTACCTCGAAAGCTTCGCGACGCGCCATTTCCAAAAGCTCGTGATCGCGCAACGGCTGCGCAACGGAAAATGCAGCGTCGCCGTGCTGCCGCGTGCCAAAAAACTCTCCAGGGCCGCGTTGTTTCAAATCGCGCTCGGCGATTTCAAATCCGTTTGACGTCGCGACCATTGCCTCAATCCGGTCGCGTGCATCACCCGTGATCGATTGCGGCGCAACGAGGATGCAATACGATTTTTCCGCGCCGCGCCCGATTCTTCCGCGCAGCTGATGCAACTGAGCGAGGCCAAACCTGTCAGCATGCTCGATTACCATCATCGTCGCGTTCGGCACATCGACTCCCACTTCAATCACGGTCGTGGCCACAAGTATTTGCAGCCTGCCGCTGCGGAACTCATCCATCACCGCGTCCTTTTCTTCGTTCTTCATCCGCCCGTGAAGCAGGCCGACGCGCATCGACGGGAAAACCTTTTTCGAGAGGCGCTCAAATTCGGCTGTGGCAGCCTTCAGCTCCTGTTTCGATTCCTCAATCACTGGATACAGCACGAAACCCTGCGTGCCGCGCGTCACCTCTCGGCGCATGAATTCCCACACCCCAGGAAGCTGCGCTTCGTCGCTCCAGCGCGTTTCAACGGGCGTGCGTCCCGGCGGCATTTCGTCGATCACCGATAGATCGAGGTCACCGTATAGAGTGAGCGCAAGCGTGCGTGGGATCGGAGTCGCCGTCATCACCAGAACGTGCGGGGCCGCGCCCTTTTCTATCAGCCGCTTGCGCTGTAGGACACCGAAACGATGTTGCTCGTCGACAATCACCAGGCCCAGCCGCTTGAATTGCACCGGGTTTTCGATAAGCGCATGCGTTCCCACAACGAACTGCGCTTCGCCGTTTTCTACGCGTGCGAGAGTTTCGCTTCGTTCCGCGCGCTTCTGCCCGCTGACGAGCAGCTCGACTTTGTAGCCCGCGCCAGCGTTCAGCCGGCCGTTGTCCGCGCCAGCGGCCGAATTCCCTTGACGATTGAAGATGCGCCGCGCGGAAAGATAATGTTGGGCCGCGAGAATTTCGGTCGGCGCCATCAGCGCCACCTGATAGCCGTTCTCGATCGCAATTGTCGCGGCTTCGAAGGCGACAATCGTTTTACCACTTCCGACGTCGCCTTCCAGCAGACGGTGCATCGGATACGGGCGCTCGAGGTCGGATGCAATATCCGCCAGAACGCGTTTCTGTGCCGCGGTCGGCTTGAACGGCAGGATTCGCTTCAACGCATCGCGGATTTTGTCTTCGCGCACACGCATCGCAATACCGGGGCGCTTGTGCTCTCGCTGCCGCCGTAATGCAAGCGCGAGCTGGTAATAAAAAAATTCCTCGAAAATCAGGCGAATCTGCGCAGGGCTACGGCAACTGTTGAGGAGCTCGAGACTCTCATTCTTCGGAGGAAAGTGCGCGTAGAGCAGCGCTTCGCGTCGCGCCGGAAATTTGTAGCGGTTGAGTATCGCCGGAGGAAGCGGATCAGGCACGTTGCCGTCGAAATCGTTCAGCACGCTGTAGATGATCCGTCGCAGCATGCGGGAGCTGATTGCGCCAATCGCCTCGTAGATGGGAACGATGCGTCCTACCTCGGTGGAATCGGTGGGCGCAGCGTCGGCGCTTCCAATCAGCTCGATTTGCGGATTCACCATTTCGAGACGGCCGGGACGATAGGGATCAGCGTCCACTTTTCCGTGCATCACGAGCCGCTGGCCCTGCTTGAATTTTCCTTCGAGGTACGCTCCATGAAAGAAGCGTGCATATAGATTTCCGGACGCATCGCGGACTGCGATATGAAACACGCCGCCGCGCCCGCGCGCAAATCGAATCGTGCCGCCCGCATTCGCAACCTCAACAAGGATCGTGTGCGCCTGCCCGGGAATAATTTCCGCGATGGGCGTGAAACGAATGCGGTCCTCGTAGCGGAAGGGAAGGTAGCCGAGCAGATCGCCAACGGTTGAAATTCCACGATCTTCCAGGATCGCGGCGCGGTGCGGGCCTACTCCCCGCAAATACTTCACCGGGTTCGAAAGTGCGATGGTCATACGGATTTCTGTCATGCGAGAGGCGCATAATCTCATCAACGCACTCGAGCGGGACGTCACGTTTATACCATTGCTCGCGCCGTGAAAGAGAGCCGCGTCCCGTTTCGAAGTCGGTCCAACACATTGTCCGAACGGAGTGGCGCACCCCGTGCATTATCCACCCTCGGTATTGCTTCGAATATTTGTAGCCGAGCGGGTGGAACTTTGGATGGCCTACATAACTCGCCTAGTTACAACGTGATGCGCTAAACCCGCATCGTAAAGAGAGGCAGCACAGTGGGGCAGTTGTCCGATAGTGGGAAATCCGCGTTCACGGGTGCTCACCAACGGCCACTCAGGCCGTCTATGCACTCGGAACCTGCAGAAAGGGCAGAGGCCGGAACAAGCGGCAATCGCCAGCCCGATTCATTCGGGGCTCCGACTGGGAATAAGCCAGGCGATCCGAAACCGGCCGTCCAAACCATGGGGATTAGCGTCGCACTCGACGGAGATGCGCGCCAAGCAGCGGCGGCGAAACTTGCGGAAGAGCAAGGGCTCGTGCGGAGTGCACAGGCGGGTGACCGTCTGGCCTTCGAGGAGCTCGTACACCGGTACGACCGCGAGGTTTTGCGTCTGGCCCTCAACTTGGTACATCGTTCCGAAGATGCCCGGGACATTTACCAGGAAAGTTTTATGCGGGTTTACAAGAATTTGCACCGGTTCCGGTTTGAGTGCAGCTTTTACACCTGGCTCTACCGAATCGTGACCAACGTGGCGCTCGATCATCTGCGTCGCCGAACAAGCCGTCGCGAGGATCAAGCGCCGGTGCCGGAAGAAGCGGAGGGCGGCACACGAGACTTCTTCGACCGGCAGCCGGAAGTGAGAGCGGCCGCGAATCCGGAACGAAGTCTTCTCGGCCAGGAACTGGGCCAGCACATTTCGGCCGCGCTGAAGCGATTGTCGCCTCGCGAGCGAATGGTTTTTGAGATGAAGCACTATCAAGGCTTGAAATTGAGAGCAATTGGCGACATGCTCGGCACATCGGAAGAGACGGTAAAGAACTCGCTGTTCCGGGCAACACGAAAATTGCGCGCCAGCCTCGATTGCATGCGGTAGGGAACAGAAATCGGAGAGGAACAGAAATAATGCAGCAGTTTCGACAAGACGACAACTCGAACCATGCGTGCGAAGAATTTGACTCGCGTCTCGTCCTTCTCGCAGCCGGCGAATTAACGCCGGACGAGGAAGCGGACGTAGCAGATCATCTCGCGCACTGCCCTCGCTGCGTGGAAGCGCTCGGAAGGGAACAGGAACTGGTTGAGTGTTTTGCTGCGAGTCGAATCGAACCGGATGCCGCGCTCCTCGCGAGCTGCCGGTCGGGTTTGGAAGACGCTCTCGATCGCCAGGAAGAACGCAGCTGGATTCGGCGCCTTACGAATGTGTTCGTGCCATCCGGCGCACTAGCGCCCCGTCCTGCTTGGAGCGCAGCGCTACTGGTGATGATTGGATTTTCTGTCGGCATTCTCGGGCCGCGCTTTTTGCGGCATCGGACGGCTGTTTCAACGGATTCCGCTTCGGCAGCTTCCGTAGAGGCGAATGATTCGTCGCTCCTGGCAACTGATTCCGCGAATCGAAGCAACGCAAACGGTGGCGGGGTAATGCCCGTTGATCTTCACTCCGCCCAAGTTGCAGGCATCAGCGTGATGCCCTCCGGCGGCACAGAGCCTCCGCAGGTGGAAGTGCAAATGCGCGCGCAGCAGCCGTTTCGCGTTCAAGGAACCGTCAACAACCCCAACGTAAAGAACGTGCTCCTGAATATCCTGCGCAACAACGATCGCTTCGATCCCGACGTTCGCCTCGATGCGGTCGATCTGCTGCGCGCAAGTAACAACGACCCCGAAGTTCGCAGCGCCCTCTGCCATGCCGTCCACACGGACAGCAATGCGGCGGTACGCCTGAAAGCTCTCGAAGCGCTGAACGGTGCCGAACCTCAGGATCTCGTTCGGCAGACGCTTCTCGACGCGCTTGTCGACGACCGGAACCCGGGAGTTCGCGTGGAAGCGATCAATGCGCTGCGCAGTATGGCGGCGCAAGGGAAAGTATCTTCCGACGATCACATGCTCGCGGTTCTCCGCGATCGCGTGCAAAAGGATCCCAACACTTATATCCGGCTCCAGAGCGCGGCGGCGATTCGCGATCTGGGCCCGCGCGAGAAATTCTAGGACACGCAGAACAAGATGCCGGCCGCCCCACGCTCGCGCCATTTCACAGGTTTTCTGAGCGTGCTCGTTTGTATCCTCCCGCTCCTCGTCCCGCATGGAATCGCCGCGCGTGAAAAGCGTCCCGGTGGCGGCCCCGCAAATTCCGGACCGCGTGTCACCTCGCAGCTGAACGGCTCCGTTCCCACGAAAAACGGCCAGCGCCTTCATCTTGTCATCGATCTCGGCAACATCATCATTCACACGCAAAACACCAATCAGGTGGATTACCGCGTTCGCCTTGAAGCGGACTCGTCGCAGAAAGACGCGAAGCTGCTTCTGAAAAGTTTTTCGATGAACGCGCGACAGGCCGTGGAAGGTGTTTATCTTCGCGGGCAGACGAACGGTTGCCAGTGCAGCGGCCGGCTCTGGGTAACGGTTGAAGTAAATGTCCCCAGGAACTACAACCTCGAAATTTCGACCGGTGGCGGCAACATCGAAACCGAAGATATCAACGGGCGCATCGGACTGTCGACCGCTGGCGGAAATATTCTTGCGGGAATGGTAGGCGGTCCAGCGCGATTGAATACTGACGGCGGGCACATCACCGTGAAGAATGTTTCTGGTGATCTCTTTGCGTCCACTGGCGGCGGACATATCACCACCGGCTCGATCGCAGGGAACGCCACGCTGCATACGATCGGCGGCCACATTCGCGTCGCTTCTGTGGAGCACCTCGCGAAGCTCGACACAGGTGGCGGAAATGTGACGCTCGAGCATTCAGGCGGAGAACTCATCGCATCCACGGGCGGTGGCCAAATTGATGTGGGCGAAGCGGCAGGGCTGGTGAAAGCGAGAACAGCTGGCGGCGGCATTCGCGTGGTGCGTGTGTCCGGGCCCACGAACCTTGAAACAGGTGGCGGAAGCATCTACCTCACAGAAGTGGATGGCGCCGTGAAAGCCTCCACAGGTGCCGGCGGTATCACTGCGTGGTTCGTTTCCTCGGGCAAGCAAGGCACGTGCGATTTTCAGTCGAGCGATGGCGACATCGTGATTTATCTTCCGCGCAAACTTCCGATCACGATCGACGCGCAGATTCAAAATGGCGACGATCACCGCGTGATCTACGATCCCGCATTCCCCATGAAAGTGACGTATGACGACGTCTCGAACGGATCGCGCAGAGTTCGCGCCGCGGGCGAATTAAATGGCGGCGGTGAAGTGCTTCGTTTGCGCACGGTGGCGGGAAATATCCGCCTGATGCTCAGCGACACGGACAAACAGCTCGTGATGTACAAGCAGCAGATGGAGCAGCTCGAACAGAGATTGCAACTGCAGATGCGTTTGCTTGAGCAATCGATGGCGGCCGACGATAGGCCATAGGCAAATTTGAATTCTATTTTCGGGCAGTGGAATTAATAGCAGTCGAGGGGGCGTACCGTGAAAAAGAAAATGCGGGAAACTCGGCTCCGGGCCCAAGCGCAACAGCTGCTGAAAGCGGCGGGCGTCGCTATCGCTTTATTCGCAGGAGTACTTATCTGTGTGTCACCCGGATTCGGCTCCGCCGTTGCCACTCCCAACCACCAGGTTTTCGAGCATATTTATCCGCTGGCTCCCGGCGGAAGCTTTCTGCTTGAGAACGTAAACGGCTCAGTACAAGTAGACGGCTGGGATCGCGACGAAGTGGAGATTGAAGCCGAAAAGACAGCCAACGCTGACGGACAAGACCTCGAACGCGTAAAAATCGACGTCGACAACAGCGCGCCGGGAAAACTCTCCGTTCACACGCGCTACCCGAAAGGCGAAGGCGTAGAAGTCGCAGTCGAATACCACGTTCACGTCCCCTATCGCGTTCTTCTAGGCAGCATCGGCACCGTCAACGGCAGCGTTCTCGTCCGCGGCGTGGATGGCGGCGGGGATCTCCGCTCGGTCAATGGCAACGTGGAAGTTCTCAACAGCGCCGGCCGCTTCAGTGCAAAAACAACCAACGGAAATCTCCGGCTCGAATTGCGCGAGGTGTTGGATGGCGCCCCGATGAACCTCGAAACCGTTAACGGGTCTGTCGTTCTCGGCCTTCCGTGCAATGCGAAAGCTAATCTAAAAGTCTTGAGCATGAACGGCGAGTTCTATTCCGAGTTGCCGATGACGTCGACCGCCGGCATGGCAGCGGCGCGGGCTTTCCAAGGGAAGCTGGGAACGGGCGGCGGCGAAATTTCCGTACGCACAATCAATGGCGGCGTCCGCCTGGTCCTGCAGCGACCAGGCCTTTAGCATTTCAGAATTTCACCCGCGCAGGCAGCGGCCGGGTCGCGGCGACGAGCGAATTTCTCGTCGTTGGGCACAGGAACAACGGGGCGTAATTCTCAAATCGGAGGATGAAATCCATGAAGCAGTTCGCCTGCCCGGGCCTCGCGGGAGCGAGCGCTCTCGTTGCGACCCTGTCGTTGAGTCTGATTTTTGCACCGGGCGCCGCCCGCGCTGCACAACCTGCGTCCATCAGTGCTTCAGCACTCGCAACAACACCACAGCAAAGCATTTCCAGACTCGCACAATCCACATCCGACGCTGCTTCCCAATCCGCCAACCACACATGCCAGAATTTGGACCGTTGCATGGAACAAATCGAAGCCCAGGCCCGTACTATCGAGAAGGAGATTGAAGCGAAGCTCCCGGAGCTTGAGCGCGCAGCCAAGGAGGTGGAGATGAGTTCGCCCGAAATGAGCAAATTGCAGAGCCTCTCCGCCAATCTCCAGAGTAAACAGGATGAACTCGCGGCGCGTGCGGAGGAGTTGAGTGCGCGCGCCGAAGAACTCGCGCAGCAGGTACAAGAACGGGTTCAGAAGGACGTCCAGGAAAACTCCGACCGCGTCTTCGCAATGTCGCCGGGCGTGTTCGTTTCTTCTTCCGACGACGGCGGCTGGCTTGGCGTCGAAATCGGAGAAGTAAGCTCCGAAAAAGCCAAGAGCCTGCGGCTGTCGTCTGTTCGCGGCGTCATCGTCGACGATGTGGAGCCCGATAGTCCCGCTGCGAAAGCCGGAGTGAAGGAAAATGATTTGATCATGCAGTACGACGGCCAGCTGGTGGAGGGCACCGTGCAGTTCCGGCGGCTCGTTCGCGAAACGCCTCCCGGCCGCACCATCACGCTCTCGATTTCACGCGGCGGCTCGACGCAAAATATTTCCGTCGAACTCGGCGATCGCTCGGCGTACTTCGAAAAGAAAATGAAGGGAAAGATGCGCGATTTCGGCCAGGCGTATTCTTTCTCGCTGCCGAATTTTAACGTGGAGTTGCCTGAGATGCAGGAAACGATCGATGCTCGTACTCCCGTCCTTGGCATTAATGCGGAAGATCTCACCGGGCAACTCGGTTCCTATTTCGGCGCCCCGGATAACGCGGGGATACTTGTCCGCGAAGTCCGCACGGGGACGCCCGCAGAGAAAGCCGGACTGAAGGCTGGCGACGTGATCGTCAAACTCGAAGGCAAGCAGGTGCGTACACTCGCCGATCTCCGCGCACAACTCCGCGACAAGAGCGATCAATCCTCCGTCGCGATGAGCGTCCTGCGCAAAGGCTCGGAAGTCACGGTCACAGTGCCAATCGAAAAGCCGCGCCCGATGGAACAAATGCACTCGGTCCATCGCGCACAGTTGTAGGGGCAAAGCTGGCTTCGCACGGACTTCTTTACTTAACAATCCAGGCGAACAAGAGGCGCGCTGTGCGATCGTCAGCGCGCCTCCTTTTTCTTGAAGGACCGTTGTTCCTACTCGCTTTGCTCGATTTGGCTCTTTCGGCGCGCCGTCAGGCTTGTTCACCACGCTTCAACTTTTCTCGCACGTAAATCCGCGAAAGTCTACAATGTGTAGCGCACGAACTTCCTGAAGCAAGGGAGGCCTCCATGTCGCAAGCACCCGCAAATGTATTAAACATTCCTCGCCCGCCCACGTTCGCCACAGCAGCCGAAGAACGCCTGCACCGGAAGCGAATGCTCGCCGCCGCATTCCGCCTTTTTTCGCGTTTCGGATTCGACGAGGGCGTTGCCGGTCACATCACTGCGCGCGATCCCGAACGCCTCGATCATTTCTGGGTGAATCCGTTCGGAATGCACTTCGGCCAGATCCGCGCGTCTGACTTGATTCTTGTGAATCACCACGGTGAAGTCGTCGAAGGGAAATATCCGGTGAACGGCGCAGCGTTTGCGATTCACTCCCAGGTTCACACCGCGCGGCCGGACGTGATTGCCGCCGCGCACGCGCATTCGATGTACGGCAAATCATGGGCATCGCTCGGACGTTTGCTCGATCCCATCACGCAGGATTCCTGCGCGTTCTACGAAGATCACGGATTGTTCGCTGACTTTACGGGAGTGGTGTACGAGACGTCGGAGGGTGAGCGCATCGCGCAAGCTCTCGGCCAACGCAAAGCTGCGATTCTGCGCAACCACGGCTTGATCACGGTGGGCCACTGCGTCGAAGAAGCCGCGTGGTGGTTCATCACCATGGATCGCAGTTGCCAGGCGCAGCTACTCGCTGAAGCCGCCGGCGCTCCCGTGAAAATCGATCACGCCACTGCAATCAGCACTCGAGAACAAATTGGGAGCCACATGGCTGGCTGGTTCCAATTTCAGCCGCTTCTCGCCAAGATCATTCGCGAAGAGCCCGACCTGATTGACTGAGGCGACTCCCAGTTCCCAACAGGGATTTTCTGCGACTACTTCGCGCTGCTGTCAGCTTTGGCGGACATCAATCGCCAGCAATCCTTCGCGATCGACCAATCCTCTTCCGCTCGGATAACCAGCACGCGGACGGCGGAATCCGTCGTGGAAATATCGACGTCCGGAACCGGGTGCGCGTTCTTCTCAAAATCAAGCCTTAGACCCAGGTAGTTGAAGTTGGCGCACGCCTGGGTGCGCACCTCCGACGAATTCTCTCCGATTCCTGCGGTGAAGATCAGAGAGTCGATTCCGTCGAGTGCTGCGATCATTGCTCCGATGCACGATCGAAGCCGGTGTACAAAAATATCGAAGGCGAGTTTCGCGCGAACGTTTCCTTGTGCCATCGAGGCTACGATTTCCCGCATGTCACCCGAAGTGCCGGAGATTCCGAATAGCCCCGATCGTTTATTCAGCAATTCGTCCAATTGCGTGCCGGTGTAGCGACCCTGACGCATCAGGTATGTGAGTATTCCGGGATCGACAGAGCCGGATCGAGTTCCCATCATCAATCCGTCCAAGGGTGTGAAGCCCATCGTGGTGTCTACACTGTAACCATTTTGAACTGCTGAGAGAGAGCAGCCGTTCCCAAGGTGACAGATCACAAGTTTGAGCGAACTCAGATTCTTTCCGAGAATTTGACTGGCGCGCTCGGCGCAGTATTGATGATTGATGCCGTGAAAGCCGTAGCGCCGAATTCCTTCTGCGAGCCATTCATAGGGACCAGGGTACACAAACGCCGGTTCGGGCAACTGGCTGTGAAAGCCGGTATCGAAGACTGCAACCTGAGGGACCGCTCCGAATCGCTTCTCGATAACTGCCATCCCTTCCAGCTCGGCCCTGTTGTGAAGCGGCGCGAACACGGACTTCTGAGTTATCGCCGCTTTCACTTTCTTGTCGATGATTGTCGGCTGTCGAAACTCCGGACCACCATTCACCACCCGGTGGCCGACGACGTCGATCTCGGAGGGGGATGAGATAACGCGGGTTTTTCCAGAGAACAAAGTGTCGAGCAGTGGTTCAACAGCCTCTTTGTGCGTCGCGATTTGGATCTGTTGTTTGAGTCGCGCACCCCCACGAGTCTCCACTTTCACGTCGGCGCAATCGCCGTTCCACTCGGCTTTCGCTTGCCAAAAGGGTTCAGGCGGGACCTCGGGAAGCGTGTCTCCAATTTCATAGAGACAGCTTTTCTGGCTGCTCGACCCGGAATTGAGCACCAGAATTTTCATCAGCTAGTAGGGCCAGGTCCAATCGCGAATTTCCGGGATATCCTCGCCGTGCTCGCAAATATATTCTCGATGCTCAACGAGCCTGTCGCGCAGTAATTGTTTGAAGTGCCCGTTGACTGGCTGGAGGCGAGGCACGCGGTCGGCGACGTCGCCGGCGAGATGATAACGGTCGAGCTCGTTCAAGACCGTCATGTCGAACGGTGTCGTTGTCGTTCCTTCTTCTTTGTAGCCGTGGACGTGCAGATTGCCGTGGTTCTTGCGGCGATAGGTGAGCCGATGAACCAAGCTCGGGTAGCCGTGGTAGGCAAAGATCACGGGCTTATCGATCGTGAACATCGAGTCAAATTCGCTATCGGGCAGCCCGTGAGGGTGCTCGGAGGAAGTCTGAAGCGTCATGAGATCGACCACGTTGACCACGCGGATCTTGATATCGGGAAAATGCTGGCGGAGCAGGTCAACAGCCGCGAGCGTCTCGAGTGTGGGCACGTCCCCAGCGCAAGCCATCACGACATCCGGTTCTGCGCCCTGGTCGGTGCAGGCCCAATTCCAGATTCCGATTCCTGTGGAGCAGTGTTCGACGGCCGATTGCATATCCAGCCATTGCAATGCGGGCTGTTTGCCCGCAACGATCACGTTCACGTAATGCCGGCTGCGCAGGCAATGGTCCGCGACGGAAAGTAGCGTGTTCGCGTCGGGCGGCAGATAGACGCGGACGACGTCTGCCTTTTTGTTGACTACATGGTCGATGAATCCGGGATCCTGATGGGTGAAACCGTTGTGGTCCTGGCGCCAAACGTGGGAGGTAAGCAGGTAATTCAAGGACGCGATCGGGCGCCGCCAGGGAATGTCTCGCGTCACTTTGAGCCACTTCGCATGCTGATTGAACATCGAATCCACGATGTGAATGAACGCTTCGTAGCAGGAGAAGAGTCCATGACGGCCCGTGAGGAGATAGCCTTCGAGCCAACCCTGGCACATGTGCTCGCTCAAAATCTCCATCACGCGCCCATCCGGCGAAAGATTTTCATCGGTGGCGATGATCGGCTCCATGAACACTTTGCCGGTGGTTTCATAGAGCGCTTCGAGCCGGTTCGACGCGGTTTCGTCCGGGCCCCAGACGCGGAAGTTTCCCGTCTCAGCGTTCAGCTTCATGACGTCGCGCAGGAATTTTCCGAGAACGCGAGTGGCTTCCTGAGTCTTAATGCCGGGCTTCGGCACTGACACCGCATACTCGCGAAAATCCGGCATCGCGAGATCCTTCAGCAACAGCCCGCCGTTCGCATGAGGATTCGCGCCCATCCGGCGGGTTCCTTTGGGCGCAAGTTCCGCCAGTTCCGGAATCAGCCGGCCGTTCGAATCAAAGAGCTCGTCGGGCTTGTAGCTCTTCAACCAATCTTCAAGAATTTTCAAATGTCCCGGTTTCGTTCCGAAATCCGTAATAGGAACTTGATGCGCTCTCCAGGTACCCTCTACGGGTTTTCCGTCGACGATCTTCGGCCCTGTCCATCCTTTCGGCGTTCGCATCACGATCATCGGCCACACGGGCAGGCCCGTCGCCTTGCCAGATCGCGCTGCCTTTTGAATCGCGTGAATTTCCTCGACGACAGTGTCGAGCGTGTGTGCCATGAGCTGATGCACGGCTTCTGGCTCGTGACCTTCGACGAAGTACGGCTTGTAACCGTAGCCTGTGAAAAGCTGAGTTAACTGCGCATCATTCATGCGCCCGGGAATGGTCGGATTCGCGATCTTGTATCCGTTCAAGTGCAGGATGGGAAGAACGGCGCCGTCGCGCGCCGGATTCAGAAATTTATTCGCGTGCCAACTGCCCGCCAGCGGGCCGGTTTCGGATTCGCCGTCGCCTACTACGCAGCAGACGATAAGATCTGGACTATCAAAAGCGGCGCCATTCGCATGAGAGATTGAATAGCCCAATTCTCCGCCTTCATGGATCGAGCCGGGGGTTTCGGGAGCGACATGACTCGGGATGCCGCCCGGGAAAGAGAATTGCTTGAAGAGCTTTCGCAGGCCGTCTTCCGTCTGCGAAATATGGGGATAAAGTTCGCTATACGTGCCTTCGAGAAACGTGTTTGCGACGAGTCCGGGCCCGCCATGGCCGGGACCTGCAACGTAAATGACATTGAGGTCGAATTTCTTGATCAGCCGGTTGAAATGCAGGTAGATAAGATTCAGGCCGGGAGTAGTTCCCCAATGTCCCAGCAGACGCGGCTTGATATGCTCAATTGTTAGCGGCTCGCGTAGAAGAGGGTTCTTGAGAAGATAGATCTGCCCAACGGACAGATAATTTGCGGCGCGCCAGTACGCATGCATCCGGCGCAATTCTTCCGATGATAGCGGTTTTCCGGATTCGTTCGGATTTGCAGGGCCCGCAGTGCCTGGGGAAGCCATTTTCGCCCCCTCCGGTTCAACGATCGCACAATCTCGCGTCAAATTCTGAACCGTACGACATCTTAGCGCATTGTAGCTGGTCGTTTGTTAATGCGTAAAAAATAACTGGCGACGCATATTGCAATTTGCCAATTGTGAGTCGGCCTATCGCCGCGGACGAGAGATCACGGCCCGAAACGGCTGGAAACTACTCGCGAATGATTTCTGCGTTGGCACTGGGGGAGACGATGCGGACCAATTTCTGCCCGTCGAGGAACAAATCAATTTCGAGGTCTTCCGTTTTCACGCGCAGCTGCTCGAGCTTTGTGCCACCGGAGTCCTGTTTGCCGAGGGATTCCACCGTGACGGTGCCGGGCGTCATTTCCTGCGGGACAATTACTGAAAATGTTTGCGCGCCCTTCTTGTCCCAATCGTAAAGGCGGGCGAGGATGGCATACTGGTCGTACAAATTGTTGTCGAGAACTACGACGCGATCCGAATTGAAGGTGAACTGCTGCGTGTAGGGGCGAGCGCCTTCCATGCGCAGTTCGACGTTCGCCGTGGAACCGTTGAACACGATCGTGGAGGAGGCTTTCTTCGCGCCTTGCATCGACCACTCGTAGCGGACGGGAGCGCCGTCTGGCTTGAGTTCGAGAGTTCCGGTGACGTGCGCGGCGCCCTGAGGGGTTTGAATTTCCGCATTTCCGCGCGCAATCCAATTCCCCCCGCTCGGGCCGAAATCGAAGTCTTCCTTGCCGGCTGGCTGGCCGTTTACGAGAATTTTGAACTTGCCTTTGTCCGGCGCGAAAGCCGCCGCACCATTCGCGGGGGTTGTTGAAGCGCCGAGCGCGCTCAAGGGGAGGGTATCGGCAGCGCCGATCGCCCTCATCTGCGCATTCGAGCGAATCGCATCCACCCCTATCCAAATTCCGGCGACACCGAGAAAAAAAATCAGTGCAGCAACGGAATCCGCGACCGGCCTACAGCGCCAGACAAATGCGCGGCGAAACCGGGAAGCGTAGCGTGAATCCTTCAGCATCATGCAGTCACCTTTGGGAAGATGCCCAACGCGAGGATTTGCTCCACCACGCGCAGGGGCTCGATGTTGGTTTCCACTCGATGATCGGCAATCTCGTAGGAAGGCAGGCGCTCCTGGTAGAGCTGGCGAAAGCTGGCCTCGTCGCGAAACAGCGGGCGGTTTGTGATGTGAGCACAACGCGAAAGCAACTCATTCACCGGACAGTAAAGCCAAATCAGCGCCGCGCCGCGCTCGCGGAGAAGCGTGACGTTGTCTGGTTGGGCTGTAGTGCCGCCACCCAGCGAAATGATCCGCGGTCTCTGCATAGCAACGGCTTCGCCGATCGTTTTTTCAAGTTGTTGATGCTCGATTCTGCGGAAGGCCGGTTCGCCGAGCTTTGCGAAAATTTCGGGAATTGTCGCGCCAGTGGCTTCGGCGATGAGTTTGTCGAGATCGACATACTGCCAGCCGATCTGCCGGGCGAGAAGACGCGCCACGGTCGACTTGCCGCTGCCCATGAAACCGGTGAGGCAGACGAGCCTGCGCGTGCGGACGTCATTTTTCATTTGTGTTGGTGCGTCTTTTTATGCAGCCGCGAACTGGCGCAATCAATTCCGCTTCAGAATGTTGATTGTACCATCGAACGAACTGAGTTCGACTTTCGCGTGGCCGGCGTTGAATGTGCCGAGGATTGCATTGCCGAACTTTGAGATGTATTGAGGATGCGTGGGAGGCGCGAGGCTCGCCTGATTGTTCACTTTGCCCTTGAGCGAGCTAGCGCTTAGATCGAAAGAATCGCCGGGAGAGAAGTGAACTTCGATCACGCCGCTGTAATTGCGCAGGCGGTAGATTCCGTTGGGAAGAAATTCGCCGTCGAAGAGGATGTCGCCTTTCGAAGTCTGCGCATGCACGTGATAGCTGCGAAGACTCAGAAGTTTGAAACTGCCGCTGATGGAGGATACTTCCAGTCTTCCGGCGCACCGTACGCATTGAAACGAGCCGCCGACGGTCTTCACAGTGAGGTAACCCGCCGTGTCTTCGAGGTCGACGCCGGCGCCAACGGTTTCAACGTTCATATCGCCCAGGACATTCGCAACAGTGACTTCTCCGGAGTCGTCGTGAATCTGGAGTTCAGCATCTTCGGGCACATTAATCTGATAGTCGGCGCGCAAATCTTCGGGCGAAATTGTGTCGGAAATCTGGTGCGTCATCACATCGATGCGATTGCCGGATTGCTCCGCAGCAACTTCTACCTTGTCGCTCGTGTGGGTGGCGATCACCATCACTTCCGATTTCGTCCAGGCTTTCACGACCACTTTCCCGCTGGGATTGTGGATGGTGATAACGCTGCGGGGTTCGACCTTGAAATGCTTTTCAATATTGTGAGCGAGTGCGGGAACGGCGCTGACCAGCAAAAGGCCCGGGGTAATCAATCCAGCCTTCCATTTGGAACGGAGCGGGAAAATCTGCGTAGAACTCATTGGGCTGGCGCCTCCGCGTTCACTCGTCGTTCGCTCATCTGTGCAAGTAACTCTGCTTTTTGCTGATAGGCCCCGTAGAGGTAATCACGCGCGTCTTCATTGTCAGGTTCTTCGCGTACGCTGTTTTCACACAAAGAAATATAGTTGTCAACAATCTCGAGATTCTTGTGGAGAGAAGCAGTCACGGGAGACTCAGATGCCGCAAGTGAAGAGAAGGAGGCTTTCTCGGCGGACATGAGTTGCGCGCTCAACGGGGTGGTTGAGGACTGCGTTCCGTCGAGCCAGCGTTGGCGGTTGAGCCTGGAATTGATCGGTCCACTCAAGCCAAACGCGATGGCAATCAAGGCGGCGAGGTATGCGCCGGCAAGAGCCGGGCGCGGAAGCGCCGGGAACCACCCGGTGAAGAGTCCGCTCGCCCACGATTTTGGAGCCGAGCTCCGGATGAGGCCTTCCTGCTCGAGTTGGGCTCGCAACGAAAGCCAAATACGCTCGGATGGCTCAGCATCCGACGCCGCAATACTGTGCGCTGCTGCCCGGATCGCCCCGAGGTCTGCGACGAAGCTGCGGCACGAAGCGCAGTCTCGCAAGTGAATCTGAGCGGCAGAATCGCGCGAGCCGTCGGCGAGCAATTCGAACTGTTCTTGAAAATTGGTGCAGTTCATCGTAGCCATTGCCTTTAGTCCTCGCCGCCGGCGGTTCCGGCGGCTTTTCGTTCTTCGCGGGCCTTATCGCGCAGCGATTCGTGGAGCAACTCGCGAAGCCGCATGCGCGCTTTGTGCAACTGCGATTTCGAATTCCCGATCGAGCATTCCATAATTTCGGCAATCTCGTTGTGCTCGTAACCTTGCACGTCGTGGAGCACGAAAACCGCTTTGTAGCCGGGTGGCAATTGCTCGACCGCTCGCTGCAGGTTTACGCGGTCGATCGAGCCGCTCAGCCTCAAGTCGGCCATGCCGAAATCGCGCCGCGGGCCTCCTGACTCTTCGTCCGGCTCCGTCATTTCATCGAGCGAAGATTCGGTTGCCGACTTTTTCCGCAGCCGCATCAGCACGACGTTGACCGCCAGCCGGTGCAGCCAAGTGGAAAAAGCCGACTCGCCGCGAAATGTTGCAATTTTCCGAAAGAGCTGCAGGAACGCTTCCTGAGTTAGATCCTCCGCTTCGGCTGTATTCCCGACCATTCGCAGGCACAGGGAATACACCCGGCGGTTGTGCAACCGGTAAAGCCGTTCGAACGCCGCTGCATCTCCCGCCTGAGCCAGCCGGATGGCTTCCGCTTCCGGCATCTCTCCAGGCGATTCGTTTCGTCTCACTCGGGCCACGCTACCCGAGGGGACGCAACAGTAGCTGCGATGCGTCGCCGGGTCTGGAAGTTGTACTCATGGTTCCTGAAGCGCAATTATTCAATTCGCCATCCCAAGATTTCGTTTGCGAGTATGTGTATCTGATCAATTTGACGTGCGGAAGTTCCATCAGGACACCAGTATTGTCGTCGGATTCACGCTGGGCGTCCAGTAGCGTTCCAAATTTAATTTTTTTCTTCCATTTATGGGAGCCATGGTCCTAGCGTGACGATCCAAACTCGATCCAGTCATCGAAGAAAAAGCGATGCCGGGACGGGCGTCTCAATCCTGCTCGGTTACGCGGAGATTCGAGCCCCACGCTGGCGGGGACGGACCTTCGGGGCCGCAGGCGGCGCCAGCATCTCTTTCTCAAACGAGGAGAGCTGATCCGCGGGCAAAGAGTGAAGGAAGGACTTTAGGATCACTTCTGATTCGCGAAGGCAAGTGTTCAAATCATAGTGCTGAGAATCCAGTAATTTCCAGCAGACTGCCGGTTCAACGGAAGTGCCGGTGGAAATATCCTCGGCCGTTTGTTCGAACTCGCACCCAAGTTGCTCGATTGTATTCGAGAGGATACGAAGCTTGTGAAAGAATCGCGAACGTTCGCCGAGAAGCACGTTGTGTAGAAGACTGTTCCAGGAAGCAGCACTTTGCGCAGTATCGCCGCGGAAAAAGCCGGTTTTCAGCGGCTTCACGATTGGGAGATTGCTGATATGTTTGCCGCGATCCGCCAGTACTTTACAGGCGCCCATAAGCGTCAACATCAATCGGCGCATGAGCTCGGACGTGATGGAAACCTGTTGGTTGGCGCAAACAAGTTCGCCGCGGGCTCGGCGGGCAATGGCTTCGTCGAGTGAGACGCTCATCATCGCGTAGGAGCATTCCCACCCGCGAACGATGCTTACGAAAATCTGATGCTTCTCCCGCGGCAGCGCCGCTCTCCAGTCATCGGAAGCGCTGCGCCGAACGGGGGAAGGGCCCCGCCTTCGCTTGAACAACTGCGTGTCTCCGAAAGGCAGCGCATTATACCACTGGTTTCGGCAAGCCACGATTCCGCGAGGGGTTTCCGCCGGGAATCTACGCAAATGAAAGTATGTAGATTACGGTTTTATAGTAGGGAGAATTACTGCTGTTGGGCAGCCGCGGCATTCAGGACAATCGCTAGCGGGCAACGCGGCGGAGCCGCATGTCGCGCACACCAGACACCTCGCCCATGCCACCGGATCCTAGCGGAGCGACGATTTCATACGGGCCGAGTTTTGAACCGGGAGCAAGAGGCATGTGGGCGCGCGATTATAACTCCCAAACGGATGGTGCGCGGGCGCGTTTTCTTGACGCTTCCAGAACACGACCGCTATACTGCCCAGCGACTCGTCAGAAAGGATTTACCCGTTGGAATTTGAACCGCTCGATCAGTTTCAACAACGCCGCAAAAAGCTGACGGAAATCGAAGCGCTGGGGCACGCGTCCTACCCGCACAAGTTTGCCTGGACGCACACGGCGAGGCAGGTCGCGGCAGATTTCGGGGAGCGAACCGCAGAGCAGCTCGCGGCGGAGCACGTCGGCGTGCGCGTGGCGGGCCGAATCATTGCGCTGCGGCCGCACGGAAAGGCTGCGTTCGGGCACATCACCGGAGACGGCGCGCGATTGCAGTTCTACATAAAGCTCGACGTGGTTGGACCCGAGCAGTTCAAATTATTTCAGCTTCTGGATTTGGGCGACATCATCGGCATCACCGGTCATTTGTTCCGGACGAAAACGAACGAGCTGTCGGTTTGGGTGACGAGGCTCGAGCTGCTGAGCAAGGCGCTGCTGCCGCTGCCAGAAAAATGGCACGGCCTTGCGGATGTGGAGCAGCGTTACCGCCGGCGGTATCTCGATTTGATCGTCAACGACCGTCCGCGCGAAATTTTCATCACGCGCGCAAAAATCATTCGGGAAATCAGGGAGTTTTTCACCGAGCGCGGCTACGTGGAAGTGGAAACGCCGATGATGCATCCGATTCTCGGCGGCGCGACGGCGCGCCCATTCGTTACCCACCACAACACGCTCGACATGGATCTTTATTTGCGAATTGCTCCCGAGCTGTATTTGAAGCGGCTCGTGGTGGGCGGCCTCGACCGCGTGTACGAGATCAATCGCAATTTTCGCAATGAAGGCATCGACGCGATTCATATGCCCGAGTTCACGATGCTCGAGTTCTATCAGGCGTACAGCGACTACATCGAGCTGATGGACCTCACCGAAGGATTGTTTCGCGGCGCCGCGGAAAAAATTTGCGGAACGACGAAGATCACGTATGGCGAAATTGAAATTGACCTGGGCCGCTTCGAGCGGCTCACCATGCGCGAAGCGATTGCGAAATACTGGGTGATTCCAGCCGAGAGTGCCGGACTGGTGGCTGAGTTGGGAACGGCGAGAGGGCCGCAAGCCCTGGCCGGGCGTTTCAACACGTATGCGCGATCGCATGGCAAAGACATGATCGCGAACGTGGAAAAGCTTTCGGACGGCGAATTGATCGGAGAACTATTTGAGGCTGTTGCTGAAGAGCATCTGGTCCAGCCGACGTTCATATACGATTTTCCGACGGCAATTTCGCCGCTCTCGAAGCGCCGCGCGGATGACCCAGCGATCGCAGAGCGCTTCGAGCTCTTTATCGCCGGTATGGAGCTGGCGAACGGATTTTCCGAGCTCAACGATCCGTTCGATCAGGAAAGCCGTTTCGCAGAGCAAGTGGCGAAGGGCGGGCAGGAAGCGCCGAAAGAAGTGGACATGGATTACATTCGCGCACTTAGCCATGGCCTGCCGCCGACTGCCGGTGAAGGGGTGGGAATCGATCGTCTCGTGATGCTGCTCACGAATTCGCGCACGATCCGCGAAGTGGTGCTGTTTCCGCTGTTGCGCGCCGAATCGGGTGACGAGGACGCTTCGATCGAATCCGATTCAAATCCAAACAAAGCGACTGACGCGCCGCCTCAAAAAAACACAAAATGAAGTTTGAATCGCTCGTTGCGCTGCGGTACCTGCGGTCGCCCAACCGGCCTGCGGTGCTGCGGCTCGTCACTCTGCTCGCTGTGATCGGCGTTGCGGCGGGCGTTACAACTCTTGTGATCGCGCTTTCGATGAACACCGGCTTCCGGCAGGCGATTCGCGACCGGCTCCTCACGGTGACCGCGCACGTAAACCTGAAACCGATCGGACCGCAGGGAATCCGGAATTATCGCGAATTGATGGCGCAACTTGCCACGACTCCCGGCGTGCGGTCGATTGAACCTGCGATTTACGATACCGTGCTGCTATCGTCCGGCAATCACGCGCGCGGAGTAGTGCTGAAAGGCGTTGACCCGGAGCTGGAGCGATACGCGAGCGAGGCTTTGCGGCACATTGTCGCGGGTTCGGCTGATTTTGCTCCGGATGCGGATGGAATTCAGGCAGTGCTCGTCGGCCGGATCCTCGCGGAAGATTTAAAAGTCTCCGCGGGCGATTACGTCACGCTGACGAGTCCGCAAGGAAATCTGACGCCATTCGGGATGCTCCCGCGGTCGAGACGATTCCGCGTGGCCGGAATTTTCGATTCGGGTTTTTACGATTACGACGCGAATTGGACTTTCGTGACGCTCGCTTCCGGACAAGCCATGGCGGGAATCGGCGATGTGGTGAGCCTACTCGAAGTGCGCGTGAATAATCTCGACGATGCGAGCAGAATTGCCGACGAACTTCTGCGGCGCGCTGGTGGCGGATTTACCGTCAGCACCTGGATGGACGAAAACCGCGCGCTTTTCAAAGCACTCAGCCTCGAGAAACTGGTTACTGCAATTTTTATCGGATTAATCACGTTTGTGGCGGGGTTGAATATTCTTGTCGTGCTCACGATGACGGTCGCCGATCGCGCTCGCGACATTGCTGTGCTGATGGCGATGGGCGCGCGTCGCAAGCAAGTGAGGAAAATTTTCATTTTGCAGGGGCTGGCTGTAAGCCTCGTGGGGACTTTTGCAGGTCTCGTCCTGGGATATACGCTCGCGTGGGTGGCGGACCGATGGCATTTGATTCCGTTGAACCCGGAAGTGTATGCGATTCCGTATGTCCCCTTTCGCGCCAATGGATTTGACGCGCTGTGGATTGCCGCTGCCGCGCTCGCGATCAGCGTTGCGGCGACGTTGTTGCCGGCGCGTTCGGCGGCGAAGATTTTGCCGGTGGAGATTTTGCGGTTTGAGTAGGCGAGGATTGCGGGCGCCGGTTTCAATCGGAACCGGGGATTGAGCGGACAGGTTTGACATGACTGCCTGCCGCTCGGCGAATAACCCACGACGAGGAAGGCTCTCGATGTGGCTACCCGATTTTGGGTGATAGGCGCAGGAAGATTCAGTGGATGTGCTCAAAATTGGGCAACCGCGCGTGAATGTTTTGCGGCGACCGTGTTAGAATATCGATAAGGCGAAGATGGAGCGTAAACGAAGCCTTCAGGAAGCAGAGGCTACGGGAAGCATAGGGGTAACGGTACGGCTTAAATGTGAAAGTCTTTAGAATCGTGCCACTTCGGGAAACACTAGCTTCAAGGAAATACAGGACATACCGTTTGGGCAGTTCGGCATCTAACGTGACATAGATGTAGGCAGTGAAGAGGCAAGCCACCTTGGGCGTCGCTGTGATTGACGACACTCAGTTCCGGGCCGCCACAGGCTCCGGGGAGCTTGTGCGCGTCGAAGGCCTACGGAAAACCTACCACTCGGGCTCGCATGAAATCACACCTTTGGATGGAATCAGCTTTTCGATTGCGCGCGGAGAAATGATTTCGATTGTTGGTCCATCCGGCGCCGGCAAGAGCACGTTGCTGCACATTCTGGCCGCGCTGGACACTCCAACGAACGGTACAGTATACTTCGACGGAAGTTTGCTTGAATCGCTGAAGGAATCCGAGCTGGCGGAATATCGCAGCCGCGCGGTGGGTTTTGTTTGGCAGCGGCACCACTTGCTGCCCGATTTCACCGCGGTGGAAAATGTGGCGATGCCAATGCTGGTTCGTGGCGAGGCGATGGCGCAAGCACTTCGGTCAGCGCTTGATTGGCTCGGCGAAGTTGGGCTTGGCGACCGCGCCGAACAGCGCGCGGGGGAATTATCGGGTGGCGAACAGCAGCGAGTGGCTATTGCGCGAGCGCTGGCAAACCGGCCCGCGTTGTTATTGGCAGATGAACCCACAGGCGATCTGGACGAACGGAGCGCGGAGAGCGTTTTCGAACTCATGAAGCGCCTTCACCGTTCCCACCAACTGACGTCGATTCTCGCAACGCACAACCTTTCGTTAGCACGGCGCACAGACCGTATTTTGGTTCTCGATCACGGCAAACTGGCCCCGAGCGAAGAACTGCTTGCAGGTTCCGCGGCTGCGGCCGCGTGGCCGGCGGGCGTTGAGGCAGATTCCAGGAGACCTCAGGTGAACCGTGTTTGAACGCTACACAGAGAAAGCCCGGCGCGTGATTTTTTTTGCTCGCTACGAAGCGAGCCAGTACGGCAGCCCTTATATCGAAACCGAGCACTTGCTGCTTGGTCTCTTGCGTGAAGACAAGGCGCTGGCAAATCGATTCTTGCGAACGCACGGCTCGATCGAATCCATCCGCAAGGAAATCGAATCGCGGATCACCGTCCGCGAGCGCATCTCCACTTCAGTGGAAGTGCCGCTAAGCCAGGAATGCAAGCGCATCCTGACGTTTGCCGCCGAAGAAGCCGAACGCCTGGGACACAAGCACGTCGGCACCGAACATCTGCTGCTGGGCGTTTTGCGCGAAGAAAAATCGTTTGGCGCAGAAATCCTGCTGGAGCGTGGATTGAGGCTTTCGACCGTGCGCGAGGAGTTGGCGCGTAGCACGGGAGAGAAGGTGCCAGTGAACCGGCCCAAAGAAGCGTCGTTGCTCGCGGAATTCAGTCGCGATCTCACTCAGGCGGCGATGGAAGGCCAGCTTGATCCGCTCGTGGGGCGAGACCGCGAGCTCGAGCGTGTCGATTCAGATCCTGTGCCGCCGCACGAAGAATAATCCTGTGCTGATAGGCGAGCCAGGCGTGGGCAAGACGGCCATCGTCGAAGGCCTCGCGCAACGAATCTCGGATGGAGACGTGCCGCCATTTCTCGCGGACAAGCGAATTCTTTCGCTCGATCTTTCCTTGATCGTTGCCGGCACGAAGTATCGCGGACAATTTGAAGAGCGGCTGAAAACGATCATGAAGGAATTGATGGAGAGCCAGAACGCGATCGTTTTCATCGACGAGTTGCACACGCTTGTGGGCGCAGGTTCAGCGGAAGGCTCGCTCGACGCAGCCAACATTTTGAAACCGGCTCTGAGCCGCGGCGAAATTCAGTGCATCGGCGCGACAACTCCTGGCGGAGTATCGCAAGTCGGTGGAGAAGGATCGTTCGCTTGAACGACGCTTCCAGGCTGTAAAAGTTTCGGCACCCGGCGAAGAGGAAGCGATTCGCGTGCTCCAAGGCGTACGCGACCGCTACGAAAAATTTCACGCGGTAAGTTACACCGAAGAAGCGATCCGCTATTCCGTCTATCTTTCGAATCGCTATATTCCAGATCGTTTCCTGCCGGACAAGGCGATTGATCTTCTCGACGAAGCGGGCGCCCGCGTGAAACTGCGCCAGGCAATGCTTCCGGATGAGGTTTCCGAAGTACAAAAGCGCGTGAAGTTCATCACCCACCGCATGGAAACCGCGATCGCCAATCACGAGTTCGAGAAAGCGCGTTTCTATTCGGAAGAAGAGCGCAAAGAGAAAGAACATCTGCGCGATCTTGCGCGAGAAGCTAAAGATCGACGATTCCATCCACCGGCATCGTCACGCGCGAAGATATCGAAGACGTGGTCGCGCGCTGGACCGGCATTCCCGTCACCTCCATCAAGGAAGACGAGCAGCAGAAGTTGCTGCGCATCGAAGAAGAACTGCACCGCCGCGTCATCAGCCAGGACAAAGCGATCACCGCTTTGGCTCGCGCGATTCGCCGTAGCCGCGCGGGCTTGAAGGCTCCGGGGCGTCCTGTGGGCTGCTTCCTGTTCCTCGGCCCCACCGGCGTCGGAAAAACGGAAGTCGCACGCCGCCTTGCTGAATTCCTGTTCGGCAGTGAAAAATCGCTGATCCGTTTCGACATGTCCGAATACATGGAAAAGCATTCCGTGTCGAAGCTGATCGGCGCGCCTCCGGGATATGTGGGCTACGAAGAAGGCGGCCAATTAACCGAACGCGTTCGCCGCACTCCATATTCGGTGATTTTGCTCGACGAAATCGAGAAGGCTCACCCGGACGTTTACAACATCCTGCTGCAAGTTTTCGAAGACGGGCAACTGACCGACGGTCTCGGCAACACGGTGGACTTCCGCAACACAATCATTATCATGACGTCGAACATCGGAGCGCGGCAGCTGCAGAAGCAATCTGCGACTCGGTTTCCAGTCGGCACGGATGAATTTGCCGCGGCGAAGAGCCAGGACGACATGGTGATGACCGAAGTGAAGCGGGTGTTCAATCCTGAGTTCCTGAACCGGCTCGACGAAGTGATCCTCTTCAATTCGCTCACGGATGACGACCTGCTCCGGATCATCGATTTGCTCGTCGGCCAAATTAACGAGACTCTGATACATCGCCAGGTGCAGATTGCACTGACGCCGGAAGCGCGTCAGTGGATTCTTGAGAAGACCTGCGGCGATCGAAATTATGGCGCGCGGCCGCTACGGCGCGCGTTGCAGAAATACGTCGAAGACCCACTGTCGGAAGCTCTCATTCAGGGCGGACTGCAGCGGCCGGCTACGCTGGAGATTTATCTCTCAGCGGACGGCTTATTGTTCCGTCCTGTCGTGGAAGCAACCCCGGTGGCCCACTAGGAATCCTACACGCGCAAGCTGGACGGGAATAATCCAGCGGGGGAGCCACATATCTTGGGCGGGGAAGTGCGGCCTTGACCAGAACCATGGCCGCAGGCAGGAAAATATTTCTGCGTCGATTCCAACTTCCCGTCGTTGTGTATCTGCTTTGGACCGCGCTACTGCATCCCGTTTGGGCTCAGAACGTCAAGCCTTCCCAGACGGTTCAGTACACCATCGAACGCATTGAATTCCAAGGAAACCGCCGCATTCAACGCGACACGCTCCTGGCCCGCATTTTTTCCCGCAAGGGAGATCCTTACACCGAGGAAGCAATTCACCGCGATTTTCAGGCTTTGTGGAATACGCAATTCTTTGAGGATGTCCGGCTCGAGGTCGAAGATAGTCCCGACGAACCGAACGGCAAGATTCTCATTTACTACGTGACGGAACGTCCGATTATTCGCCGGATCGAGTACAAAGGGAATAAATCGATCAGCGAATCCGACATTCTGGATCGATTCAAAGAGCGCAAGGTTGGGCTTTCGGTGGAAAGCCAGTTCGATCCGACCAAGATCAAGCGCGCCGAAGTGGTGCTGAAAGAATTGCTCGGGGAACACGGGCGCCAATTTGCCACAGTGAAGCCCACGTACGAGAGAATCGCGGCGACCAACGCTGTAAAACTGGTTTTCAATATAGATGAAGGGCCCAAAGTGAAGGTGGGCGAGATAAAAATTGACGGGAACAAAGCGTTTTCAGACCGCAAGATTATTCGTTCGATGAAGCACGACCGCCCGTATTCCATCCCTCTGGGGTTTACCGAAATCCCTGTGTTGAGCAAGACCTACGACCGCCAGAAGCTGGATGAAGATCTGGAAATCGGCGTCCGCGGGCTGTATCAGAATGATGGGTACTTCAAAGTGCTCGTCAAAGATCCGATTCTCAAGATCGTCGACGAGGACCGCGCCGGGATTCCCGGTCCGTGGCCGATTGTGGGCTCCAAACACGGAAAAGAAACGAATATTACAATTGTGATCGAGGAAGGCGAGCAGTATCGAATGGGAGCGCTGAAATTCCGAAGCGGCGATCCCGAACAAGGCCTCGTGTTCAAGCCTGAATCCCTGGCGCACTATTTCCCGCTCAAGGAAGGCGACATTTTTTCGACGGACAAAGTTCGAAAGGCCCTCGACAACTACAAGAAACTCTATGGCGAGTACGGCTACATCGAGTTCGTCGCCACACCCAATACGGAAGTAGATGATGCGAAAAAGGCCGTCAATATCACGATGGAATTCAGTCAAGGAAAGCCGTTCTACGTCCGGCGTATCGAATTTTCGGGAAACACCACCACGCGCGACAAGGTAATTCGCCGCGAGCTCTTAATCGATGAAGGCCAGGTATTCAATAACCGCTACTGGGAATTGAGCCTTTTGCGCTTGAACCAGCTGAACTATTTCGAACAGATTAAGCCCGAGAACGCGGAGTTGAAGAAAAACGAAAAGGCTGGAACGGTTGACATCAAGCTGAAGGTAAGAGAAAAAGGCAAGCAATCGATCAGCTTTTCGGGCGGCGTGAGCGGAATCGCCGGCACCTTCGTGAGCCTTTCCTATCAGACCAACAATTTTCTGGGTCTCGGCGAGACACTCTCTCTTTCCGGCCAGCTTGGCAATCTGCAGCAGGGAGCGACTTTCGGATTCACCGAGCCATATCTATTCGACCGGCCCATTTCGACTGGCTTCACGGTTTTTTACAGCAAGTTCAATTACGACCAAGCGAAACAGGAAGGATTGCTCCTTGGCCAACAAGTGGCCATCGATCCCGCTCTTCAGCAGAACTACACCACGGATTCGCACGGCTTCACGATTTTTGCCAGCTACCCGCTTCGAAAATACAGATTCACCCGCATGGGTGTGACGTACGGATTTTCTACGACGAACATCACGGCCTTCAGCCAATCCGCACAGTTGCTTTTCGAGTTCACCCAATTCCGAAGCCTGGCGGGCCCTTCGGCTCTGAACGGCATCCAATCGAGCAAAATTACACCTACGATCTCCTACAACACCGTCGACAACCCGCAGAATCCAACCCGCGGAAAGAGTTTCTACTACGGCCTCGGCTGGGAGGGTGGGCCGCTTGGCGGCAACACCAACACGATCAGCAATACGTTTACGATGGAGTATTTCCGCCCGCACCATAAAAGTCGCAATGTCATTGGGGTTCGCCTACTCACCAGCATGATTACCGGATATTCCGGCACCGATGTGCCGCCCTATAGCCGGTTCTATCTGGGTGGCGAAAACGACGTCCGCGGATTCGATTTTTATACGATTTCTCCGTTCGTCGCGATTCCGAGTGCGTCGGCGGCGACGGTCACATACTTTGATCCGACTCGCCTCAATTCCAGCGGTAACCCCACTCAGGTCGCTCTGAACGTGCCGATTGTGACGTTCCTTCCTACGCGGCCGGGCGGCGACTTTCAGGGCGTGCTAAATCTCGAGTATCGGATTCCGATCGCTGGACCGGTCAGCATGAGTGTATTCAACGATCTCGGGATCGACGGCATTTTGCGCCCATCGCAATTGGAGCTGAACGCCTCCGCTCTCAGTTCGCTTCAACAACAATATCCCAATTCTGATTTTCCGAATTTGACGATTCCCAGGAACCTCACCGTCATACCCGGCACAAATTTCAAACCACACACATCGGCTGGCGTGGAATTCGTGGTGCAACTGCCGATCGTCAACGCTCCATTCCGGTTCTATTATGCCTACAATTATCTGCGCCTGACCCAAACGATCGAAGGACCAGCGGGCGGCTTCTTCCTCTCGGATGCCCAGAAAGCCGCGCTACCTCCGGGCGTTTTTGAAACGCAGATTGCGCCGCAATTGCAAACGATTTTGAATACTCAGATTCAGCGAATTCCAGCAGGCTTGATCGAACCGAAGCAAACGTTTCGGTTCACAATCAGCCGCACGTTTTGATGCTGTGCAGCTGCAGCGCACAGAAGCGAGAAACCGGCGCTATCCGGCCGAGCATAAAGTACCTACAATACTTTGGGTTCAAGCAGGAGCCGGTGGTTGCGAATTTCAATGTTGAAAAAAGCGATTTTACATTCCAGGATGCGAAATAGTCGATGAGAGAGACGGAATGCATCCGTTTGATACGCTCGGAGGAACGAGAATGAGATTGTGGAAACTGAGCGTTGCCGTATTCCTTGCAGCGTGTGTAGCAGGGTGCAGCAGTAATTCCACGCCTGTCGGCGTCGTCGTTAGTCCCACCACGGCTACCGTCGTTGTCCGCGGTTCCCAGCTCTTCAGCGCGGTCGGCACCGGCTCCACCACTACGACTGTGAACTGGCAAATTTGCCTTCCGCCCACCACCAGCGGTAATCAGCCCACGATTTGCACTCCCATCCCTGGCGGAACTGCCAGCGGACCCACCGGTGTGGGAACGATCACGCAGGCCGGGCAGTACACCGCGCCAGCAACAGTGCCAACAACGAACCCGATCCTCGTCGTAGCTTCCAGCACCGTGGATGCGAGGGCGTTCGCTACCGCTACTGTTACAATTGATTCCGGTATTCGCGTCCAGATCGATCCGCTCACTGCTTTCATCGAGCCGCTGGAGCGATTCACGTTCACCGCCACTGTAACTGGTGCCACGGATCAAGGCGTCACGTGGTCGGTGAATGGCATTGCGGGAGGCAATGCGCAAGTCGGATTCGTTTGTCCGAATCCTTTGGTACCCGTACCGCCGGCGTGTCCTCCTGGAACCTATGTTGCACCTGCAAATACCCCGGGAGCTGTCACAGTTACTGCCACCTCGTCGGCGGATCCTACGAAATCCGCGTCTGCAGCAGTGAGCGTTACCGTTGCTTCGGGAGCTCCCGTAATCACCAGCATCGATCCTACGATGGCAGCCCAAGGTTCCGTGCAGCAGGACGTCTACATAAGTGGTAGCAGCACGACAGGCACCAATTTCTTTTCCACGTCGGTGGTGCTCGTCGACGGCGTGCCAATCATTCCCACGTTTATCAGCAACACTTTGCTTCGCGCCACGATTCCGTCTGCGTTGTTGCAACAGGCGAAGACTGTAAATGTTCAGGTCCGGAACGCGAACGGCGATACTTCGGCTCCGGCAGCGCTCAGCGTGCAACCGGTACGCCCTGCGATTATCGCTTCGTCGCCCGACAGCGTGACGCAATCGACTTCGAGCTTTAATGTGAATCTTACCGGAGGATTCTTTTTCCACTCGCCCACTGGTAACAGCACCACTGCGACGTTCAACGGGACCAACGTTACGCCCGCAGTGGTTACGAACAGCCGGCAACTGACGGTGACGGTCCCGCCTGCAAGCATCGCTACGCCCGGCCTGTACCCGATCATCGTTCAAAATCCTGGCATTCCCGCGAACGCTTCGTCAGTGTCTGCGGTGAACCTCGCGGTGACTCCCAATCCTGCGTCGATTCCGACGGCACCGATAGCAAACGTTGCGGTTGGCGCCAGTCCGGCCGCGATTGCAATCGATACGGTGCTGAATATTGCCGCGGTCGCGAATATGGGAGACAACAGCGTTTCATTGATGAGTCTTGCCTCGAACTCCGTGATTAAAACAATTGCGAACGTAGGCACCGCACCGACGGGAATCGCGATCGATGATCAGCTTCCGCATCACATTGCGCTGGTCGTGAACAGTGGCGATAACACCGTCTCCGCGATCGATCTCACGACGCAAGCTCTCGTCGGCACCCCACTCTCCGTTCAAATCGGCGCGCCGCCTCCACCCGTTGCCGGGCCTGCCGCACTGTCGATTGGCATCAATCCACTCACCCATCGCGCGATCGTCGCATATCAATCGACGAATCTGGCGACGGTGATAGATGTGTCCACCGGTCTGCCCGTTTTCGTCGAGCAAATTGGCGGCAGTCTCACCGCGTTTAGCACGGGAATCGCACCCGCCGTCGCCGTTGACCCTCGCTTAAATTGGGCTGTCATCACCCCGGGCGGAGGTGGTTCGGTAAACCTTGTAGATCTAGGCAGAGCGCCGATTGCAGGAGATGGCGGCAGGCCTCCGCTTGTGATGGGGACGCTTTCGATCTCACCGGGGATTCAGGGCGTCGGCATCAATACGGAAACGCATCAGGTGCTACTGACGAATCCCAACGGCACGACGCTGTTAACTTTCAGCCTGCTCGACAATTCGGTAAACGCGATTACATTTCCTGTAGGGCAGCTGGGAAGCGTGGCGGCGGCGGTAAATTCCCTCGACAACGTGGGAATTTCGGTGAACGCGGAAACTTCTACAGCGTCCGTGGTCGATCTCGAAAATGGCAATCCTTTGGCAACTGTTTCCGGATTGGGTGCGTCGCCGGCGGCCGTTGCGGTCGATTCCGTTCTCAACGAAGCTTTATCCGTGAATCAGGGAGCGGGAACAGTCTCAGTGATCGCGCTTGGTAATTCGTTCCGGACGCTGCAAATCTCCGAAGCAAGCCCGGCGGTAGCATTCGCACCAGCTACCGCGAATCTTTCGCTCACGATCAATGGAATTGGATTTGTCCAGGGCACATCGCAAGTTTTCCTCGACCAAACTGCGCTTTCCGCAGGAAACGTTACGGTTTCCAATGGCGGCAGGCAGATTGTGGCGAATATTCCGGCTAGCATGCTGGCGCTCGCGAGACGGTATATTGTTACGGTCCGGAACTCGGCGTCCAATGTTTCGAACGCCACGGATCTGGCCGTGGTGCAACCGGTCATTGTGGGGAACGCGCCCTCCAGTGTCGCCGTCGATCCCGATCGGGATATCGCTGTCGTCACGAATTCTGGTGACGGCACGGTTTCATTGATCGATTTGACGACGGGAACGACGCTGCCGCAGAGTCCGCTGGCCGTGGGGACCGAGCCTGTCGGTATCGCGCTGCTGCCGAGGCTCAGTCTCGTAGCGGTCGCGAATAGCGGAACCGGCGATGTTACAGTGCTCGACGAGAATGGGATCAATGGTCCCCAAACTGTGAGCCTCTGCGGTGGTTGTTCGGGACCGACGGGAGTGGCCGTCAATCAGGACAACGGGATTGGCGTCGTCGCAGCTTCTGGCCCCGACGCGCAGTGCGCAACTACGAGTAGCGGTTGCCTTGCGAGCTTGATTACGGTTGCACCGAGTGATTCGGCGTTTCAAAATAGCGTGCAGGTAAACCAAAATCCCGTGTCGGTTGCGATCGATCCCAATGGAGACGGTTACGCAGCCGTTGGTACGGCGTCTCAGGCGGGGAGCCTCGATATCATCGATCTGCTCACGTCGACCGTCACTTGCCGCCAGAATGGCATCCAAGTTTCCAGCGGCGTAGTCTTCGATCCTGTAAATCTGGTTTTCATCGTAACGAATAGCTTGCAGAACAATCTCGTGTTCATCGATCCGGTCACTTGTATTCCGACCACCGTTCGCGTTGGAATTAATCCAACGTCGCTCGATTACGATTTCCAGACGAGTACTTTGGTTACGGTGAACTCCTCCAGCAACACGATGTCGTTCATCGACTACGTGTGTCCGCCGCTCGCTGGCGGACCGGTGAACTGCCCGTCCCCGCAGACTCGTGCGGTTTTTGGGATTACGAGCTCGGCGCAATTTTCTCAAACGCAGCAATTTTCAGTTTCGATTGATGCGCGGCTGAATCTTGCGGTCGTCGTCGATACGAATAACAGCCGCGTGCTGCTGGTTCCGCTTCCGCACTAATCGGCGGGTGCGGCAGTTGCGCGGGATGCGCGAACCAACCTCAGGATTGGCGGGCGCATCCGAATGCACAGGCGAACGTTCACCGCGAATGGCGGCTGTTTGACGCGAATTGAATCCGATTGACCGTTTTCTTGCGGCGCGGCTATAATCACGAGTTTGCGTTTGGTGGAATTTAAGACGAAGGAGTGAGAATGAGGATGCAATTGGCAGTTCTGGCCCTGGCGGCGTCATTTGTTACACCCGCGATGTGGGCGCAGTCGGCTGGCGCGGACGCCGGTTCGGCTGGCATGAAGGTTGGCGTAATCAACGTGCAGGTGGCGATCACCAGCACGTCGGAAGGCAAGCAGGCGGCGGCGGAGTTGCAATCGCAATTTGCCCCGCGGCAATCCGAGCTCGACGGGCTGCGGCGGCAAATCGAAGACATTCAGACGCGGCTGCGCACCGGTTCCAGCACTCTGAGCGACGACGAGAAGGCTCGTCTTTCGCGCGAGGCTGAAACGATGACGCGCACGTTTCAGCGAAAGCAGCAGGATTCGCAGGACGATTTCAACGAAGCGCAGCGTGAAGTGGTCGACCGCATCGGCCGCAAGATGATCGACGTTCTGGACAAGTATTCTAAGGAAAAGGGCTACGGAGTGATTTTCGATACGTCCGCCCAGAATACGCCGGTCGTCTACGCCGCAAATCAGATCGACGTGACGCAGGAAATCATTCGTCTCTTCGATCAGAGCTATCCGGTGAAGGCCGGAGCAGCGAAGCCCGCAACCGCTCCGCGTTCGGCAGCTCCGAAACCAGCGACGCCAGGTCAACCGAAGCAGTAACAGCAGCTCGTAGCGTCATTCGAAGTTCGAAATGCAAAAGGCCTCTCCGAAGCGGGGAGGCCTTTTTGTTTTTCCTCCCGCCCGCTTGAATTTTGGAATCGCAACCTCGGTGCCGTTGTAGTGCCCGTCTCCGCCAGTTCAGATGTCTACGTGGTTTCCACAATTGACCGCTTCACCGTCGAATGATACGCCTGAGGCGGTTGACTCTGAGGTTTTGCCGTAGCCCTTACGGGTGCCCCACCCTTCGTCCGCCGCGGCGGACGAAGGGTGGGGGGTGGTCTTATCGGTTTGTCTTGGTTCTTTCTGTTTTGTTTCGATGCCGAAAAATCTCAAACGCCGCTACGGAACTGGGAATCTGCACTTCATCACGTTCAGTTGTTACCGGCGGTTGCCGTTCTTGAAAACGGCTCGCTCTCGAAACGTGTTTCTAATCGTTTTGGCCGAAGTGCGCACGCGATATCAGTTCGCGGTGGTTGGTTACGTCGTCATGCCCGAGCACGTCCATCTGCTGCTGGGCGAGCCGAAGCAGCGAGATCTGTCGATCGTGATTCAAGTGTTGAAACAGCGGGTCTCGCGCCGCCTGCGTCGGAAAATCCGCGTGCGGAATTCCACGCAACAACTCCGTCTGTGGCAGGACATCCCGATCGCGACCCATCGCAGTTTCTGGCAGCGGCGGTTCTACGATTTCAATGTTTGGAGCCGCAAGAAGCGAACGGAGAAGTTGAACTACATGCACATGAATCCCGTGAAGCGAGGACTGGTGGCGGATGCGAAGCTGTGGCCGTGGAGCAGTTACCGTTTTTATCAGTACGGCGAGGAAAATCTATGCACGCCGGATGGCCTGTCGGAATAGGAGAAAGAGAAAAGCCAGGACGAGCCGAACCAGAGCAAATCGAACCGAACCGAACGACCAGACCAAAACCCTCACCCTTCGCAAAGTCGGCGAAGAGTGAGGCACCCGCAAAAGCTACTGCGGGAACGTCAAAGGCAACTAGCTCAGTGGTATCATTCGGCGATGAAACGGATCAAATGTGGGGCGCCGAAAGGGTGCGCCACCCGCCGATGGTTCCGTGATTTCGACCCACTGGTACGAAAATATAGTGAGCGGAATTCGCACTGAATACAAATCGATAGTTGACAGCGCACTGTGGAAATGAGGGCTGCTGCATGATTGTCAAATGTATTTCGGAAAGTCCTACCGAATCCCAAAGTCTGTGGCTCGGCCCTGGTTTCTCGCGAAATCACGCGTCGGGCGTTGTTCTGGGGCGCCAGTACTTCGTACTCGGCTTGCTCATCAATGTCTCTTCGCAATCGATGGGAAAGGGAGCGTGGGTGGAGATCCTAATGGAACCCGACATTCCGACGGTTATCTCCGCTCCCCTTTTTCTTTTTGACGTCGAGGACGCCCGAGTATCTCGATACTGGGAAGTGAGCGTATCGGAAGGGGTTATCGCTCTAGAACACCCCTCGTTCAGGGGATCGTTACTCGAGGATGTTTCGAATCGCTTCGCGCGCGCAGAAGACGAATTTTGGATGATTGTGCGCCTAATTCGAGAAGAGGCTGGCTTCAGCACGATGGGACGGCGTTCGACGTAGTATCCACTGGCGTGTGGGCTGATTAGATGACGTTGTCGGCTCCCTCCTCCGAGTAGATTTGGTTGCGCTAACGGCCAAGGCCTGCCTGCCGCAGGCAAGCTCGGAAATAAAGAGCCAAGCCCGCTGCGGCGGGTGATTACGGCATTCGCCGCAATTCGAATTGTCGGGCGCAAATCTGCGCACCTTGCGTTTTCCAAGTCACCGAGCTTATACTTAATCGCTTCCAGATAGGTCGCACGTCCAAGTGGGCCGCAAGCCCACTTTTTTGTTGGGCGCGTGTTTGGCGCTAGGGTAGAGGTATCGGTGGAAGCGCGTACTAGCCCGGCGTATGCCGGAAGGCTCGCGGCAACGGCCTCACCTCCGATGAGGTGAGTTACATCGCATGGACTTGGGAAAGATACGTGAGGCGGCGGAGCGGGTGGCTCGCTCGCAAGGCCTTGAAATATTTGACGTAGAGTGGTTGGTAGGCAAGCAGCGGTTGCTGCGCGTCTATCTCGACCGGCTACCCGGCCCGGCGAACCCCGAAAACTTGGGGGTGACGCATGCGGATTGCCAGCGCGTGAGCGAGCAGTTGAGTGTGATTTTGGACGTCGAAGAACTGGTGCCGGGGCCCAGCTACATCCTGGAGATGAGTTCGCCGGGGTTGGATCGAAAGTTGATCAAGCCAGCCGACTACGAACGATTTGTCGGCAGGCTCGCAAAGATTTGGCTGGAGCAGCCCGTCGAGAAACAGAAATTTCTCGAAGGGCGATTGGCCGGATTCGCAGACGGCTCGGTAAAGTTGAAGCTGAAAGATCGCGAGATTGAAGTGCCGTACGCCGGGATTCGAAAAGCGAACCTGGTGGTAGAACTTTAGGGAGCCATGGATGGCGAGTCTGCTGTACCAGACAATCGAGCAGATCAGCCGGGACAAGCACATTGAGCCCGAGGTGATCGTCGCGGCTATTGAAGACGCGATGGTCGTAGCGGCGCGGAAATATTACCGCACCGAAGAAGACCTGCGCTCGAAGTTCAATCCTGACACAGGCCATATCGATGTGTTTTCTGTGCGCGCGGTCGTCGAAGAAGTGACGGACCCGCTGCGCGAGATTTCGATTGGCGACGCGCGCAAGAAATCGCCAGAAGTGGAAGTGGGCGGCGAGATTACGGAAACGAAGCCGACCGATGTGCTGGGACGCATCGCCGCGCAAACTGCGAAGCAGGTAATTTTGCAGAAAGTGCGCGAAGCCGAGCGCGACACGATTTACAACGAATTCCACACCCGCGTCGGCGAGCTGGTGAACTGCATCGTGAAGCGCACGGAAGGCCCGGACACGATTGTGGATTTGGGCCGCACCGAAGCGCGTTTGCCGAAGAGCGAACAGTCGCGCCTGGAAGCGTACAACGTTGGCGATCGATTGCGCGTGACGATTCGCGCCGTGGAACGCGCCGCGAAAGGTCCGCAGGTAGTGGTTTCGCGCGCCGATCCCGCTCTGGTGCAGCGATTGTTCGAAATGGAAGTGCCGGAAATTTACGACGGCACCGTGCAGATTCGCGCGGTGGCGCGTGAAGCGGGCGAGCGCACAAAAATCGCCGTGGAAAGCCGCGACAAGGACGTTGACCCGGTCGGCGCTTGCGTCGGCATGAAGGGAATGCGCGTCCAGTCGATCATTCGCGAATTGCGCGGAGAGAAAATCGACATCATTCCGTTCAGCGAAGAAACGGTCGCGTTCGCGCAGAAGGCGTTGAGCCCCGCGAAAGTTACGCGCGTGCAAATCGTCGATCCGGAAGAGAAGCGGCTCGAAGTGATCGTCGAAGATACGCAGCTCTCGCTTGCGATCGGCAAGAAGGGCCAGAACGTTCGCCTCGCGAGCAAACTGATCGGCTGGAATATCGACATCAAGAGCGAAGAAGAAAAGCGCCGCGAAATCGAAGCGCAGATGGCAGCGCTGACGGCTCCCGGCACGCCGCTCACGCAATTGGCGGGCGTTGGCCCGAAGACGATCGAGAAGCTCGAAGCGCACGGCGTCACGTCGATCGAAAAGCTGGCGGATATGACTCCCGAGCAGTTGGTTGAAATTCCCGGCATCGGCGAGAAAATGGTGGAGAAGATCCACCAGTCCGTGGCGCTGTATTTCGAAGAACTGGAAGCGCAAGCGACGGCTGCTCCGGCCGAGGGTGCAGTTGCTGAGGGCGAGGCGGAAGCGGGCGGCGAAGGTTTTGTTGCTGAAGAAGGAGCCGAAGCTGCATCGGAGATTTCAACCGGGGAAGCGGGGTCCGCAGAAGCTGAAGTTGACGCTGCGGAGACGGCGGAAGCCACAGACGTTCTTGAAGCCGAGCGTGAAGCGGGATCGGTTGAAGATGCTGAAGTCGGTGCTGGCGGTAACGGTGACGCGAACGAAGTGGAAGCCACGACCGGCGATGAAGCCGCTTCAGAAACCGAAGATGGCGCAGGGAAGACGGCAAGTTCTGACTAGTTTGGAGAAAATAGAGGCGAATGGCAGATCCTAATCAGATTCGAATTAACGAGCTGGCGCGAGAGCTTGAAGTTAAAGCAAAAGTGCTGATCGATTTCCTGCCGGAAATCGGCGTCACCGAAAAGAAGACGCACTCGAGCTCGCTCGATCTCGACAAGGCCGAACTCGCGCGGAAACATTTCAACGGTCTCGCCGCGAAGGAAGCTGCCGCGGAAGCCGAGAAGCAAGCAAAGGCCACGGCGGCGAAGAAACCCGCCGCGCGTCCCGCGGCTGCAGCGCCTGCGCCAGCGGTTACGGCGAAGCCTGCTGCTGCGGCGCCAGCGACGGCTGCTCCTTCTGCTCCTGCGACTGCAGCGAAGCCAGCAGCGCCGGCAATTCCGCGCGGCGCGTCCTGCGGGAGCGCCTGCGTCAACGGCTGCTCCGAGTGCGACGGCTGCTCACGCTCCAGCCCATTCTGCCACTCATCCGGTTGCACATCCTCCGGCGCACGCACCTGCTGCCGCGAAACCAGGTGTTGCTCCCGCGGCTGGCGCAACGGCAGCTGCAGCGAAACCCGGTGTTGCACCGGCTGCGCCGCGGCCCGGCGTTCCCGCCGCACCGCCCCGACACGTTCAAGGCAATCCCGCATTTCGACCGCGCCCCCTGCTCCTGCGGGAGCGGCCGGCGCGCGTCCCGCTGGTGCACCCCCTTCAGGGCAACGATATCCAGTTCGTCCAGGAGCGCCTCCGTCTGGCGGAGCACCGCGTCCGGGCGCGCCGCAAAGTTATCGACCATCCGCAGCTCCCGGGCAATCTCGTCCCGGCGGACCGCCGCGTCCTGGCGGCGCTCCTCGTCCCGGTGGCGGACCTCCGGGAAGATTTCCATCGCGTCCCGGCAGCGGTGGTCGAGCGAGGCGGGCGTCCCGGTCAGCAGGGACCCGTCGGACGGGCAGCGCCCTGGTGCGACCGGCGGTGCCGGAATTCCGAAAGCCGAACCGGGCAAACCTCTTATATGCACGCAAGCCGCCCGCGCGCGGCCGTCCACTTATCGAAAAGCGTTACGCGGAAGGCGAACGAAAGCTCCATCCAGTGCGCACGCGCGCAGGTGTGGGCGCAGGACGTTCTGCGCAAGCGGAGCCCGTCGCGCCGGTGCAACGCGAGCCGCGCGCAAGTGACCGTCACCGAAGGAATCACGGTGCGCGAACTCGCGGAGAAGCTCGACATCCGCGCGAAAGAATTGCTGAAGACGCTGCTCGATCGCGGAATCTTCGCGAGTATCAATCAAGCGCTTGATGCCTCCACGGCGACGAATTTGGCCGAAGCGTTCAACGGCATCGTGCAGGTTGTGTCTTTCGAAGAGCAGATCGTGCAGGAAGAGAAGGTAAAGGAAGAGCGCTCGGCGAATCAGCACCCGCGCTCGCCTGTAGTCACCGTGATGGGTCACGTCGATCACGGAAAGACGAGCCTTGCTCGACGCGATTCGCGAAACCGAAGTAGCCGCCGGCGAAGCCGGCGGAATCACGCAGCACATCGGCGCGTACGAAGTGCGCATCGACGGGCGCCGCATCGTTTTCGTCGATACGCCGGGTCACGAAGCGTTCACGCGCATGCGTTCGCGCGGCGCGAAAGTGACGGACATCGTCGTGCTCGTCGTCAGCGCGGACGACGGCGTAATGCCGCAGACCGAAGAAGCGATCGAGCACGCGCAGGCAGCGAGACGTGCCGATCATTGTCGCGATCAACAAGATCGACAAGCCCGGCGCCGAGCCGGAGCGCGTGAAGCGCCAACTCGCCGATCGTAAGCTGATGCCCGAAGAGTGGGGCGGCGACACCGTAATGGTGGAAGTTTCCGCGAAGACGAAAAAGAACGTTCCGCGGCTGCTCGAAATGATTTTGCTCGTCGGCGATTTGCGCGAACTGAAGGCCAATCCGGACGCGCCTGCCAGCGGCACCGTGCTGGAATCGCGCGTTGATAAAGGACGCGGCCCGGTGGCAACCGTGCTCGTTCAGAACGGCACGCTGCGCATCGGCGATTTCTTCGTCGTCGGAGCGGTATACGGAAAAGTGCGCGCGATGTTTGACGATCGCGGACGTCCGATCAAGCAGGCGGCGCCGTCGACGCCTGTCGAAGTACTCGGTCTGCAGGGCGTGCCGGAAGCGGGCGATCAATTCCAGGTGACCGACGAAGCCAAGGCGCGCCACATCGTCGAATACCGCCAGGGAAAACAACGCGAAGCGTCGCTCGCGAAGACCGCTTCGGCGCCGCCTGACGCTCGATCAGTTGCACGAGCAGTTGAGAGCCGGCGAAGTGAAGGAACTGCCCGTCGTCATCAAGGCGGACGTGCAAGGTTCCGTCGAAGTGCTCAACGAAATGCTGCCGAAGCTTTCAACCGACCAGGTGAAGCTGAAAATCATCCAGGCGAGCGTTGGCGCGGTGACGCGAAACGGACGTGCTGCTGGCATCGGCATCGAACGCCATCATCGTCGGCTTCAATGTTCGGCCCGAACGAAAAGCGGCGGAACTGGCGCAGCGCGAAGGCGTTGACATCCGGCTGCACACAATTATTTACGAAGTTGCTGGACGAATTGAAGAAGGCCATGGCCGGATTGCTCGAGCCGGTGATCAAGGAAACCTATCTGGGCCGCGCGGAAGTTCGCAATACGTTCCGCGTGAAGGGCGTCGGGACGATCGCCGGCTGCTACGGTGCAGGACGGCATCATCAAGCGCGACGCAGACGTCCGCGTGCTGCGCGATAACGTCGTGATCTACACCGGCCGAGTGAGTTCGCTGCAGCGCTTCAAGGACGACGCGAACGAAGTGCGCACCGGATTTGAGTGCGGCGTGGGCGTCTCGAATTTCAACGACGTGAAAGTCGGCGACATTCTCGAATGCTTCAAGATCGAGAAGTCGGCCGCGCCGGAGCTGATGAACGTTGCGGATCGCGCGCGGGCGCAGGAAAGCGCGGAAGCCAGGCGAAATTAGTTCAGTTTGAGTGATCCGTTGCTGTTCTCTCGGACGGGCACGGATATGCCAATCGGCCTTCTCACCCTGGAAATTCATATCCTCGATGCGCAGTCCCTCAAGGACAAGCGGCAGGTGCTCCGTAGCCTGAAAGACAGGCTGCGAGCGCATTTCAACGTGGCCGTCGCCGAGCTCGAACATCAGGAACTTTGGCAGCGTTCGCGGGTAGGCGTGGTTACGCATTTCAGGCGACGGCAAATTTCTGGAAGAATCCCTCGAAGCGATTGCGTCGAGAGTCAGAACGGATTCTGGGGCGCGATCTGGTGTCGAGAGAGATTGAATATTTTGAGGATGGCGAATGACGACCGGGGGACATCGCTCCAGCGGGCACCGCATCGAGCGGATTGCGGAAGAAATCCGGAATGAAGTGAGCCTGATGCTGGCGGGCGAACTGAAAGATCCGCGTCTCGCGGGGCCTGTGACGATTACAGAAGTGCGCGTGACGCCGGACATGCGCACCGCGCGTATTTTCGTGAGCCTGATCCACGAAGATGAAGCCGAGCGCGGCAAGACTCTTGCGGGATTGCAGGCTGCGAAGGGTTACGTGCGCCACGAATTGATTGAGCGGCTCCAACTTCGGCGCGCGCCCGAAATTCTTTTCATCCTGGACCAATCGGAAGAGATCGGCGACCGCATCGATCAGCTGTTGAAGAACGCCAAGAGCCCGGGGACAGTAATTCAAGCTCATGCCCCGGACACCACAGCCTCCTCCCATCGACGGGATTCTCGTCGTCGACAAACCTCGCGGAAAGACTTCGCACGATGTGGTGGAATCGGTGCGCCGGCTCGTTGGTTTCCGCCAGATCGGGCATCTTGGCACGCTCGATCCGTCTGGCGACGGGTGTTCTGGTTCTCGCGCTCGGCCGTGCGACTCGACTTGCGCGTTTCTACACCGGCCGCCGCAAACGCTACAGCTGCGCAGTGCGGTTTGGATTTGCCACAGACACCTACGATGCAGACGGCGAAGCGCTTGGGCCGGATTCAGCCCCGGCGATTGATCCCGAGAAAATTGCGACGCTCGCGTCGCAATTCGTCGGAAAGACTCAGCAAATGCCGCCCGCCTACTCCGCGAAGAAAGTTCAAGGGCGTCCTGCGCACGAACTCGCACGCAAAAACAAACCAGTGAAACTCGATCCCGTGGAAGTGGAAGTTTTCGAATTTCGGCTCACAGGAGTAGAGGGTTCGTTGGCGCGATTTGTCGTGGAATGCGGCGCCGGAACCTACGTACGCTCACTCGCGTTCGATCTCGGCAAGCTGGAAGGTTCAGGCGCGCATCTTGCCGAAATTTCGCGCACGGCAGTGGGAGAATTCACTCTGGATCAGGCCGTAACTCTCGCGGAGCTGGAACAGGCCGCGAAAGCCGGGCGCATTTCCGAGCGTGTGATTGCGCTCGAGAGCATGCTGCCGGAATTGCCGCGGGCCACGGTGCTCCCGATTGTTGAAAAACGTGTGCGGCACGGAGCGAAATTCAATTTGTCGATTGGGCAGATTCAGCCCGGGCAGACAACTTCGGCGCAGGGAGCACCGGCGCAGCTCGACTCCGGTGATTGGAAGCCAGCTAGACTGCGCGTGTTCAGCCAACAAGGGCAGTTGATCGCGATTGCCGAGCCCGTGGTCCCGCGGACGTACCAGCCGCTGGTTGTGATTGAAGCGACGCCGTAGTCTTGGCGTATCCTTTATTCTAAAAATTCTCCAAGTTATTTTCGCGTACTCCCCACGCATCTGGCAGCAATCGCTTTCACGCGCGTGAATTCGCATTCACATCTCACATTGGCGTTCGCGCCCCTGCTTGCAGAGGCACACGTGATCAAACTTCCTTGTTGCCGCAAAGGACACGGAATGCCTTGCCCTGACTGCATTAAGAAAATTTGCTCAAATGGAGATTCGTTGTGCCGCTGCAGCTACTGCGGAGGCTGGTCCGGCGGCGCGTCGGTTTGCGGATTCGGTTCTGGTTCGGGTTGAGGCTGAGGCAGAGGAGGAGGGGGTTGCGGAGAAGTCCGTGCCGGGGGCTGAGGTTGTGGCTGCGGTTGGGTTTGCGGCGGCTGGTTCACAGGGGCTCCTTCATTGCGATCAATTCCGCGTGCACCGATGGCACCTCCCTGGCCCTCCGGCGCGCCGCGGCCCGCATAGATCATGTGATCCTTTCGAGGCGTGAACTCAACGAGCCTCGGCGTGATCAGAATAATCAGGTCCATGTCCTGGTCCATTTTACCTTGCGTGCTGCCGAGCATTCCAAGTCCGGGGACAGACGAAATTCCGGGCGTGCCATTCAGCGTGTTCGAGTAGTTCAACTGCCGCACTCCCATCACCATGCTCGTTTCGTTGTCGTGCAGGCGAATCGTCTGTTCGATCGACTGATTCGAAATCACAGGGATGCCGTTGAAGGATTGAGCCGTGAGGCTGCTGACTTCAAGATTTAAGTGCAGCGTGACTTCATCTTGCGGATGGATTCTTGCGGTGGCTTTCACTTTGGTGCCGATATCGAGATACTCGACTCCCGGGAATTGGGTGCCCTCCAAAGGATTCGTCGCGCCGCTGAAAAGCGAATTATTCAGAATCACCGTGGCTGTATTCGACCCTTTGTCGGCTGTCACTGCGTCGGCGGATCCGGTTGCGTCAAAATCGGCGGTTGCAACGCCGACCGGAGTAGTGCCGACGGGCAATTCGAAATTGGGCCCGAACAAACCATTGCCGAGATTGAGCAACACGGAAATAGCGTTGTCCGCCTGGTCTGCTACGAGCAGGTCAAGTCGGCCGTCAACATTAAAGTCGGCTACGGCGAGTGACGTGGGGCCATTTCCCGCGGGGAACACCGACTGGGTCTGAAAAGTTCCGTCGCCTATCCCGTTGAGAACCGAAACCGTGTTGTCCGTGTTGTTCGCAACCGCAAGATCGAGAAAACCATCGCCGCTGAAATCACCCGTCGATACCCACACTGGGGCGGTTCCGACTGGATAGTCCGTTCGGTTTTTGAACGTTCCATCACCGTTACCAAGAAAAACCGAAACGGTGTTGTCGTTCTGATTTGTGACAACCAGATCGATGTGGCCGTCCGCATTGAAATCGGCAGCCGCGATCGACGACGGCGCATGAGCCGTTGGAATGAAAACCGGAGGCTTAAACGTTCCGTCGCCGTTGCCGAGGAGGACTGCGAGAGTGTCGTTCGTATTATCTGCGACCACGAGGTCAGCGAACCCGCTCGTTGTTAGCGTCGCAGTGGCCGCTGCCACCGGACCCGTTCCTGCGCCGATGGCAATATCGGTTTTCGGCTGAAAGGTTCCGTCACCATTGCCGAGAAGTATCGAGACGCTGTCGGCCGTGTGATTTACGACGGCGAGATCGAGATTCAAGTCGGCGCTTACGCTCGGATTGAAATTTGCGCTCACGATCCACACCGGGCCAGTTCCCGTGGGTATCGTCGTCGGCGCGAGGAAGGTTCCATCGCCATTTCCAAGGAATAGCGAAAGCGTGTTGTCGGTATTATTCGCCACGATGATGTCTTCGATACTCTTGTCGCGCACATCGGCGGTGGTGACAAAAACGGGCGCCGCACCCGTATCCAGGGTTGTCGTAGGCAGATTGGCCGAAATCAAACCGGCGACGCCTTCTCCGTTGCCGGCGATGCTCGGTGAAAATTGTGCCAGCGCCACTGGAAAGCGCTCGCCGACGAAGAAAGTGGCAGGTTTTCCATCTTCCGCACGCAGCAGGATGCGACGGCCGGCTCGGACAAGCGACAACATTGAGGCAAAATTTGCCGTGGCGCCGGGCATAGTTGCGAGAAACGTGGTCGACCCGCCTCCGAATGCGATGAGCGGCGGAATCAGCGATCCCACGCCCACCTGGCCCGATCCGAGCAGCGACGCGATTTGGGTGGACGTCAAACCCGCCAGTGCTGCCGGGGCGCCGAAAAGTTGCGTAATGACGTCGATCAGACCTTGTTGTGATTGCAAGGCCTCCTGAACTTGCTGGCGGCTGAGCGTGAATACAGTAGTGGATTGAGGCGGCGTGATGCCGAGTTCACGTTCGTAATTGCGGTCGACTTCCAAAACCTCGATCTCGAGCACCAGCTCGCCCACCGGTTTTTCGAGATCGTCAAGCAGGTCGGTTGCCACCGCGATCGCTTGCGGAGAAGCGCGCAGCGTGATCGTACCCGAGCGTGTATCAAGATCGGCGCGCGTGATGCCCGCGATTTCACGAACGAGGCGGAACACCTCCGTCATTTGCTCGTTCGATTCCGAGGCCGGAAGCGTCACAGTGCGCACCACGGATGGCGCGTAGTCCTTCCGTTTTTGTTGGGAGTCTTCCGCGACGATAAACAAATGCTTTGTTAGCGGCCGCCAGAATGTATCGGTTTGCTCACCGATCAGCCGCAAGGCGGTGACGAAATCCAGGTCGTCAATCTTGAATCGGACCATTCGCGACCGAAGGTCGACGTCGAACGCAACTTCTACTCCGAACTGCCGCGCAATTTCGTTGTAGGCGGACTGCGTGTCGCCGCGGATGTCGAAGTTTCGTCTACCCTCTGCGTATTCGAGATGTACCGGCCCTGCAATCTGCGGCTCGATGGGGGCCAGTCTTATTTGCCCTGTATACAGCGCGCTCAATTCCGCGTAGCGCGCCAGGAGCACTCGATTCGTGGGATCGAGAGAACGTGCCGACGCCAAAATTCGGAGCGCTTCGGCGAGCCGTCCGGAAACGGCTTCGCGCTCGGCGAGGTCGATTCTTTCCTGCACCACGTGGCCCTTCGTGATTTCGAGATGTTCGAAATATCCCGCATCCTTCGGCGCCCAATTCACCGCGTCGGTGTACGAATCGAAAGCGGCTTGCCAGTCTTCGTCGTGCTGGGCGCGGAGGCCTTGCTTGTAGGCCGCTAGCGCCTTCTTCGGATCGGGTTTGATCGCCGGCTTCGCTGGCTTGTCTGATTTCGCAACGGAACTCTGGGCCGCGGGAGCGGCGTCGTGGCTCTGGCCCGCCGCGCGATTCGTGGCCTGCGGAAGAGCTGGCAGGGCGAGCAAAAGGGAGAGTAGCGCCCCGATCGATGTTCGCGGTCCGCAACGCAGGATTACCATAAGCACTTCCATTCTACAGGAATGCAAGAGACTCGCATGGCGCCGAAGGTCGAAAAGCCTTGATTTTAACGATACGGAGGCGCTAGACTTGACGACGTAGTTGCAACTTGGTTTCAACTGGAAACTCCATTGCTTTCCGCTCTTCTCGTGGCCCTTCGTGAAGGCGTCGAAGCCGCGCTTGTCGTCGGCATCGTCCTCGTGTATCTGAACCGAACCGGCCGTCGCGCGCTTACAAAATACGTATGGGGCGGCGTAGCGTTGGCTGCCGCGGCGAGCGTGGTGGCTGCTATTCTGCTCGACCATTGGAAAGTGAGCGAAGACGGCTTCGAGGGGCTGCTGATGCTCGTGGCCTCTGCGCTCGTGGTGACGATGATCATTTGGATGAACCGCGTGGCGCGCACGCTGCGAAAGCACATCGAGTCGCGCTTGGAAACATACGCACAGCAACCGACGCGAGCAGCCGGGCTAGGCATTGGGTTCTTCGTTTTTCTCATGGTAGTGCGCGAAGGTGCCGAGCTCGTCCTGATCTTGAGGGCTGTGGAACTTTCGAGCGCGGGCGTGGAAGTTTGGATTGGCACGCTTCTCGGGATTGGTATTGCCGTTGCCGTCGGATTGTTCTTTTTCCAGGGCACGCTGAAGATTCCACTGCACCGGTTTTTTGCCGCGACGAGTGCAATCCTCATGGTGGTTGCGTTCCAGTTGGCTCTCACCGGATTGCACGAGTTGAGTGAGGCGATGTGGCTGCCGTCGAGCAAGGCGGAAATGTCCACGATCGGCCCGATCGTGCGCAACGAAATTTTCTTCTTCATCGTGATCCTGGGCGCTGCGGCACTCGTAGTGTTGCGTGAATGGTTTGGATCGAAGGCGCCGGCGGATGAGCCGGCGTCAAATCCAGCCGAGCGTAGAAAATTGCAATGGGAATTCCGGCGGCGCCGCGCCTGGAGTTTTGCGGCAGCGGCATTGTGCATCCTCGTCGTGGTGACGCTGACGGCGGAGTATGTTTACGCGCGCGCGGTGAACTCGCCCGTTCAAGCGACGGAGCTTGTGGCACAGAATGACCAGGTGCGCATACCGCTTTCGCAGCTGATGGATTCAAGCCTTCATTTCTACACCGCCGAAGTGAACCAGGCGGATATCCGGTTCCTGGTGATTCACAAGTCCGGTGGAGACTACGCAGCGGCGCTCGACGCGTGCCAGATCTGCGGCCCGGTCGGCTACCGCCAGGAAGGGCAGAACGTAATTTGCCGCAACTGCGGAGCCGCAATTTACATTCCATCCATCGGCCAATCGGGAGGTTGCAACCCGATTGCGGTAAACTCCCAAGTGGAAAAGGGAGAAGTGGTGATCGATCTTGCAGCGCTCGCGGCGTCCGCTTCGATGATTCACGCCAAATAGAATGTTTGCCCGCCTCGTTGGAGAATCCTTCGTCCGCAATCCGCGCCGCAAGATACTCACAGCGGCGGCGCTCGTCGTTGGCATGGCCGTAGCGACCGCGACGCTCACCGTCGCACTCGATGCAGGCGATCGTCTTGCGCGCGAATTTCGAAGCCTCGGCGCAAATCTGCTGGTGACGCCTCAGTCCGACACGCTTCCTGTCGAAATCGGCGGTGTAGATTATCGACCGGTCGACGAAGGCGCGTACCTCGCCGAATCCGATCTTGGCAAACTCAAAATGATTTTCTGGCGCCACAACATCCTCGGGTTCACGCCGTTTCTCGATGTCCCTGTGTTGGTAGCCAGCTCCGATGGTGCGCCCGGTGCACGCGCGACGGTGGTCGGAACCTGGTTTGAACATGAAGTTCCGGTGCCGGACGGAACTCAATTTCGGACTGGGCTGAAAAGCACCCACCCGAGTTGGAAAATTGATGGACGCTGGTTCAGCGACGCTGCTCAAGAAGCCGTCGTAGGCACAGCTTTCGCGAAGTCGTACCCCGGCGGGATCACCCTCGGCCAAATAATTTACATTCATAGCGGCGCAAACCCAACGGGCGCCGCTGCGAAACCGATTCCCGTTCTTGTCACCGGAATTGTGTCGACCGGCGGCGGGGAAGACTCCTCGGTGCTGGTGCCATTGACGACCGCCCAAAAGCTTTCGGGCCACCCCGGCCAATTCCGGCAACTTTTCGTGAGCGCACTGACGAAGCCCGCCGATGCGCTCTCTGTACGCGATCCGCAATCTCTGACTCCCACCGAGTACGACCGCTGGTTTTGCTCGCCCTACATTTCGTCGATCAGCTACCAGATTAGCAACGCTATTCCGGGCGTGGACGTGCGCGCCATTCGACGCGTGGCAGACACAGAAGGTAGGATTCTTTCTCGCATCAGTTCGTTGCTATGGATTGTTACGCTGGCTGCGTTGATCGCTGCGGCGCTCGCGGTGGCAGCGACCTCTGCGACGTCTGTGCTCGAACGGCGCTCCGAAGTGGGCCTGATGAAAGCGCTCGGAGCTCGGAATTTCCTCGTCGGCGGAATTTTTCTCGCCGAACAATTAATGCTGGCGATTGCCGGCGGCGCGGCGGGATTCGTATTCGGAATCATGCTCGCGCGCGTGTTGGGGCAGAGCGTATTTGGGACGCCGGGATCGACCCGTATGATTTTATTTCCGATCGTGTTGGGAATTGCGGCACTCGTCTCAATCGCAGGAAGTTTGATTCCGTTGCGCCGCGCGGCACATTTCGAGCCCGCGGCAGTCTTGCGAGGCGAGTAATGTTCTGGCGCTTGCTATTCCAGCTTCTGCGCGGAAGCCGCGGGCGTCTCGCTGTGGCGTTGGTCGCCCTCATCAGCGGCGCGGCCGTGATTTCCGCGCTGGTGAATCTCGAACTCGATATCGGCTCAAAGTTGACGCAGGAGTTTCGCACTCTCGGTGCGAATGTCATCATCGCGCCCGGGAGCGCGCGGCCAGCAACGAATTCACCGGCCGGTACGGCTGCGGAAGCGCCGACTTTGATGGACGAAAGTACAGTTCTCACGCAACTCGCTTCCAATCGATCGGCAGAAGTTGTAGCCGCGGCTCCTTATCTCTATCTGATTGCGCGCGCCGATAAGTCGCAGGTGGTGGTGGCAGGCACATGGCTCGACGAAGCTCAGAAGCTCTCGCCCACATGGAAGCTCGAAGGAAATTGGGTGACTTCGCGTGCCGACCGGACGAGCTGCCTGATTGGGCGTAGCGCCGCGCACGAACTTCACCTCACGCCCGGCGGCGAACTCGCACTAACGTACTTGGGCAGTACAGCGCACCTCAAGGTTGCCGGTGTCGTCGACGCCGGAGGCGCTGAAGACAATCAGGTATTTGTGAACCTACCCGTCGTCCAGCAGCTCGCGAATTTGACCGGCCAGATCGGACTCGCACAATTGAGCGTTGAAGGCTCAGCGAAAAACGTGGAGGAAGTTGCGGCAACACTCGCCTCGGTGCTACCAGAGTACGAAGTTCGTCCCATCCGACAGATAACGGAGGCGGAAGGTGGGTTGCTCGCTCGCCTACGACTCTTGATTTTTTCCATGGTACTGCTCATCTTGGTGCTCACCGCATTGTGCGTTCTGGCGACCATGGCGGCGCTGGCAATCGAACGTCGCGCAGACGTGGGATTGATGAAAGCGCTGGGCGGCTCGATCTCGCGTGTGGTCGGCCTGTTTCTCGCAGAAGTGGGAGTGCTCGGCGCGGTGGGCGGCCTAATGGGCGTCGTTGCGGGTATAGTGTTATCCCGTTGGATGGGTCACCGCGTCTTTGGCACATCGATTTCGGTGCGTTGGGAAATTTTTCCGCTGACGATCGGGCTCATGATTCTCGTAGCGCTCGCAGGCGCGGCGCCGCTGCGAATGCTCGGAAGAGTGAAGCCTGCGGTGATTCTGCGAGGAGATTAATTGGCGACCGTCGTCCAAGTCGAAGGTCTGCGCAAAGAGTACGGACAAGTGCGCGCACTCGACGACGTCTCCTTCCACGTCGAGGAGGGCGAGTGGATCGCGTTCATGGGTCCTTCAGGCTCGGGCAAGACGACGCTCATCAATATTCTCGGTGGGCTGGATTCACCCACCGCAGGGCAGGCGATCGTTGACGGCACGGATGTCGCGCGGCTCGATGAAGCGGGGCTCACGCGATTTCGCGCGGACAAGATTGGTTTCGTGTTCCAGCAGTTTCATCTGGTGCCATACCTCACGGCGGTCGAAAACGTCATGCTGGCGCAGTATTTCCATAGCACCACCGATGAGAACGAAGCGCTGCCGCGCGCTCGAGCGTGTCGGCCTGGGCGACCGCTTGAAGCACTTACCTTCACGGCTCTCCGGCGGCGAACAGCAGCGCGTGGCGGTAGCGCGAGCGCTGATCAATCATCCGAAATTGGTTCTTGCGGACGAGCCCACAGGAAACCTCGACGAAGAGAATGCCGAAACCGTGATTCAGCTTCTGCGCGAATTGCATGCCGACGGACACACGATCCTGATGGTGACGCACGACCCCGAAATTGGGCGTCTTGCGGACCGTCGCATCGACCTCGCACACGGGCGCGTCGTTCATATTTCTACCGTCTCGGCGTAGCCGATAACGCAACTGCGCAAGTTTCAGCGAAGGCCGGCTGCGACCACAAGAATCGCGAACGCCACCACTAGCCCTCCCGTTCTAAGCCAGTGATAAACGTCCCAGCGATGCTCCTCAGCTTTCCAATTGTCGGGCAATGACTCCGGCGTCCATTTCGCAATCCGGTTATTGATCGGAACCGGACCCACAAGCGAAAACAAAACCGCCAATACTTGAATCGCGAAAGCGATTGCAGCGAGATGCCAGGCGCCCTTACTCAAATGTGCAAACGGCAATAGCAGTAGTAGATTCAGAACGGCGGAGCCTGACATCCAGAATGGCATCACGCGACCTAGCAGAGAAGCAAACGCCGCGCGCAATCGCACGTGTACTCCGAGTGGTTGCCGGTTGAATCCTGGATGCGCCAATGCCGCCACGTTGAGTTCGCTTCCACACATCAGACCAAGTACGAGCACGGATAACAGGAGTAGTGTCATAGCAAATCCCTCCTGCTTATTAGATGACTCCCAAACCCAAATGAAGCAACCCAATTCTCAAAATGTGGTCACGCGAAGCGCGCCCAGTACCTCTGTTAGAATAGAACGAAATGCCGATACCACAGGACGTCCGCAAAAAACCGACTGATGTGAAAGTTCGCGTGTCTACTGGCGAGGGTGTGGACATCACCTGGACGGACGGCCACTTGAGCCGCTATCCGTTTCCCTACTTGCGCGATTTGTGCCCTTGCGCGCTGTGCAATGACGAGCGCGCGAAGAAGTCCAGCTTACCGACATCGCCATTGCCCGCCACATCCTTCGAGTTTCCGATGTTCAAGCCCCGCGTGACCGCCAAGTCCGCGGAAGCAATGGGTAACTACGCAATCCAGATCACGTTTTCCGATGGGCACGCCACGGGAATATATAGTTTCGAGCATTTGCGCGAAATCTGCCCCTGCGAGGCCTGTGGCCGCGATTTCCGCGATTCGAAGTCTGAATCGCCGGAGGGAAACACAGCCTCGACGCAGAACAAATCCTGAGTCCAAGCGTAAATGCCAGATGTAAAAACGGGTTACAGCGTTCCTCCGGGGCGCTTTCTTTTTGTGCCTGTTTCAACGTATAGTTCATTCCCTCATTACTCGATAACGTATGGCATCAAATACCACGGGTAATACTTTTACCCCGGGAAGACCCCGCCCCGTAGCCAAAGTCCTCGTGGCCACCACGGCCATGCTGGCGTTTATTTCTTTTTGGCGCGCAGCCGCCATCGTACTCAATGACCTCGCGTCGTCCGCCTATTACGCGGGCGGCGAAGCCGAGCAATTCATCGGCAAAACCGCTCCGTGGTTCATCCTCGGGATCATGCTGTTCTCCTACGCCGTGCGCGCAGTCTACGTCGAGAGTTGCAGTATGTTCGTGCGCGGCGGCGTGTATCGTGTCGTCAAAGAAGCGTTGGGCGGCACGCTGGCGAAATTTTCCGTTTCGGCGCTCATGTTTGACTATGTCCTCACGGGCCCGATCAGCGGAGTTTCCGCGGGACAGTATCTCGTTGGCGTGCTCAACGAATTGCTGGCCTACGGGCATATTCCACTGCATCTCAACGTCAACGCCACGGCCGCCGCCATTGCGATCACCATCACGCTCTATTTCTGGTGGGAAAATATCAAGGGCGTGCCCGAATCGAGCGGGAAAGCGCTGCGCATTATGCAGCTCACCACCGTGATGGTTGTAATGCTGATCGCCTGGTGCGGCTACACCCTCTACGCACGCACTGGCTGGCATCTGCCGCCCTGGCCCACTCCCGGCAACATGAAGCTCGACAAAGCCTCGCTCGGCTGGCTCGACCGCTATCAGTGGGCCCACATGATCACGCTGATCGCGATCTTCGTCGGCTTGGGGCATTCGGTGCTGGCGATGAGCGGTGAAGAATCGCTCGCCCAGGTTTACCGCGAAATCGAGCACCCCAAGCTCCCGAACCTCAAAAAGGCCGGGCTGATTATTTTCATCTACAGCCTGTTGTTCACGTCTCTGGTTTCCTTCTTTGCTGTAATGATTATTCCGGACAATGTCCGCCCGGCATTTACGGAGAATCTAATCGGCGGACTTTCGATGCACCTTGTCGGAAGCTTTCCTGTGCGTTTGGCGTTTCATGTGTTCGTGGTGGTGGTCGGGACGTTGATTTTGGCGGGAGCGGTGAATACCGCAATCGTCGGCTCGAACGGCGTGCTGAATCGTGTGTCGGAGGATGGCGTTCTCACCGATTGGTTCCGGCATCCGCACCCGCGTTTCGGAACGACGCATCGGATCATCAACCTTGTCGTCGTTTTTCAGATCATTACGATTGTCGCGAGCCGTGGAGACGTCACCTTTCTCGGCAACTTGTATGCGTTCGGCGTGATCTGGAGTTTTTCGATGAAGGGCATCGCGGTGCTGGTGTTGCGCTACACGCATCCCCAGGATCGCGAATATCGCGTGCCGCTGAATCCCGTCATTTTCGGCGTCGAAGTTCCGATCGGACTCGGATTGATCACCCTCGTGTTGGTTGCCATCGCGATTATCAACCTCTTCACGAAACCGGACGCCACAATCGCCGGTCTTACGTTCTCCGCTATTCTTTTTACTATTTTTGAAATCTCAGAACACCGTGTCAGGAAGCGGGCTGCCGGAGCTTCGCACGTGGAACTCGACCAGTTCAATCTGGCCTCGGAAGCGGAGCTGACTCCGACGAGCGTGGGCGTAGCGCCTGGAAACATTCTCGTGCCGGTAAGCACTTACTACGCGCTCTATCACCTCGAAGCAGTGCTGCGTCGCGTCAGGAGCCACGATGCCGAAGTTGTTGTGCTGCACGTGCGCATGCTGCGCCGCGCGGCTTCGGGCGAGTATGATCTTGCTCCCGATCAATTATTCAGCACGATCGAACAACTGCTCTTCACAAAAGTTCTTGCGGTCGCGGAGAAGGAAGGCAAGCCGGTGCGGCTTGCGGTTGCTGCCGCGAATGATTTGTGGGAAGGCATCTTGCGCACGGCGGCGAATCTCGAATCGAGCAGCATCGTTTCCGGCAGCTCTTCAAAAATGCCGGTCACAGAGCAAGCGCGCGATATTGGCCTCGCCTGGGAACGGATGCCGGAGCCGCGACCCCGCGTCGCGCTCGAGATTTTCACGCCTTCCGGTCAGGAGCAGATTTTCTATCTTGGACCGCACGCGCCGCGGCTCACCGCAAAAGAAATCGATCTGCTGCACAAGCTCTGGCTCCAGTTGAGCGACAAGCTTCCCGGTGAAGAAATTCATCATCACGACATCGTCCATTTCGCGTTAGATGAAGTCGAACGGGAAATCAATGAAGACCAGAACGGCGCGGTGATCGAACGCCTCCGCCAGCATCTCCACGATATTCAAACGCGCCGGCTCACCCAGCAACTGCCTCCGTCAAAGCCGCCAGCCCCGTAAGAAAACGCCGGTTACGCGCGTAGCTCCGACGTGCAGTTGGGGCAGCGTTTCGCAGCGAGTGGAATTGCCGTGGCGCAATAAGAACAATCCTTTGTCGTTGGAGCGGCAGCCGGCGCCGGCTTGTTCCAGCGATTCACTTGGCGAATCAGCAGGAAAATCGCAAACGCCACGATCAGAAAGTCGATGATGCTGTTCAAGAAAATTCCATAGTTGATCGTCGCTGCACCCGCTGCCTTGGCCGCTGCCAGGCTGTCGTAGGATTTCCCGGAAATGTTAATGAAGAGATTTGAAAAGTCCACTTTGCCGACGATAAGACCAAGAGGCGGCATCAGGACATCCGACACGAATGAAGTGATGATTTTTCCAAATGCAGCGCCAATGATGATGCCGACGGCCATATCAAGCACATTTCCCCGCATTGCGAATTCTTTGAATTCCTTAAACATCGCCACTCTCCTTCGGTGAATTGGTTGATTGGAAGTTTCGCGGGCCGAATTTCGCGCAAGACTGGGATTTCGCGCACAGCATCATGCTGCGCGAAAGACTAGCGAGAACAGCGATGGCTGGCAAGAACAAACACTGGCTGGCGGAAATGAGCGGCTATAAGCTCTTAACAAGACCGGCGACTTCGGCCAGGACCCGCCGCGTGGTTTCCGGGCTCGTCGTCTCGGAATAGATTCGCAACATCGGTTCCGTGCCGGACACGCGCACCATCACCCAACCGATCTCGCCCAGATACACTTTCATGCCGTCGAGGTCCTCGCGGTGCGTGATCGGCCAATCGAGCAGCCGGTTGAATTTCTCGTTTGCGAAATGCCGAATGGCTTTTTCCTTCTGCGCCGGTTTTACGATGAGGTCCACGCGGCCGTAATGATGCTCGCCAAATTCGCGGTGCAGCATCTTCACCAGCTCGCCGAGAGGCTTTCCGTGCCACGCCATCACTTCCGCAAGCAACAGCGCGTTTACGGTCGCGTCGCGCTCCGGCAGGTACAGCTTGGTGCCGATTCCTCCGCTCTCTTCGCCGCCGAGAAGAATGTCACTTTCCAGCATCCGGTCGCAGATGTATTTGAATCCGATCGGTGTTTCCCACACTTTTCGACCGAATTTCGACGCGATCTTGTCGATTAACTTCGTGGTGGAAAATGTTTTCGCCACGTCGCCGGTAAGCTTCCGCGTTCCGGCGAGATGCCAGAGCAGCAGCGAGAAAATCTGGTGGGGCGTGATGAAGGTGCCATCGGCATCCATCGCGCCGATGCGGTCGGCGTCTCCATCGAATGCGAATCCTGCGTCGTATTTCCCTCCACGCATGGCCTTACGCAATGCTTCCACGTGCGGTTCGATCGGTTCCGGGTTTACCCCGCCAAACAGGGGGTCGCGGTTCCCGCGAATCTCGCCGCATTCGATTCCGTTGCGGCGGAACAGCTCGCACAACAGGCCGCGTCCCGCGCCATGCATCGGATCGACGAGAAAGCGGAATTTCGACGCGCGCAACCGATCCCAATCAACCAAACCGCTGAGCGTCTCGAGGTACGGCGCGCGAACGTCGAGCGAATGAATCAAATCTTTCCGAGGCGGCAGCAGCGTCACGCCGTCGCGCAATACCTTTTCGAGCTCGATTTCAATTTCCGCCACAATCGCAGGCGAAGCCGAACTACCATAGCTCGCCTTGTATTTCATTCCATTCCATTGATACGGATTGTGGCTGGCTGTGATTTGTATTCCGCCAACAGCTTTGCGGAGTCTCACCAGTAGAGACAACGCGGGAGTCGGGCAGGCGTCGGCAGCGAGCCAAACAGGCGTCCCCGTTGCTGCGACAGCCTCGGCCGCAACTCGCGCGAACCGCCCAGAGCCGAAGCGAGTGTCAAAGCCGATCAGCACCCCGCTCCCCGGGGTCCCGGCGCGCACTACGTATCGCGCAATTGCGTGCGCCACGATCGATACGTTTGCTTCCGTGAAATCTTCTGCAATCACGCCGCGCCAGCCATCCGTGCCGAATCGAATTGAAGTCGTTGTCGTGTCATCGCCGTGATAATCGATCAGCAGTATAAGCGATGCGCAAACGCGCGAGAAGGGAATGCAAGAAGTTGTTTCGCCTAGTCGCCAAGAAACTTGAGATAGAGTCCATCGCCGTCCTTGCACCGTGTCGCGAGGCCTTCGATCGCGTCAACGAACGCGCGCTGTTCTTCCGTCGTGGCTCTCAAGCGGACGCGTTTCAATTCAGAAATCAATTCATCCATCTGCAGATGGTTGAACACAGTATCGCCCCACGGGTCGATGTAACGCAGAAAGTGATAACTCTCGTCATCCCAGGAGGGGAAGAATCGGCTCAGCAAACTCTCCAGATCCGGAATTTCTTCTACCGCTTTACCGTTCCTGTCTTCACGCCGGATGCTCATTCCCATCGGTGTGCCACTCCTCGAGAACGAATCCTTTACAAACTACAACAGTTCCTTGCGCCGGTTCTCGTCAAGCCACTTCACGATTTTTCCCACATCCTGCGAGCGTTCGCGAGAACACAGCAGCACCGCATCGTCCGTTTCTACCAGCACCAAATCGTGAACGCCAATGGCTGCGACGAATTTCTTCGCGCTCCAAAAATAATTTCCTGTAGCGTCGAGCGTGTAGAACGGCACCGCTCGAAACATTCGCGCCTGGCTTCGATGCCAGTAGCTCATACACGGCAGCCCACGAACCGATATCGCTCCAACCAACCTCCGCGGGAATCACCGAGACCTTCGCTGCGCTTTTCCTCTGCGTCGCCGGCTCCATCACCGCGTAGTCGATGGAGATACTCTCGAGGCGCGCGTAGATTCGCTGCAGTTGGGCAGGATATTGCCTTGTTCCGATGTACTTGCTTAACTGCATGAGCCCCGCATGAGTGGCCGGGAGAAATTCTCGCAAACTTTCAAGGAATGTCGACACACGCCAGAAAAACATGCCCGCATTCCAAAGGTATCGTTTGGACGCCACATATTTCTTTGCCACTGACAGCTGCGGCTTTTCCGTGAACCGCCGAACGGCAAAAGCCGCTACGCCGTGCGGCCGCGCGCAGACTGTGCCACGTTCAATGTAACCGTACCCTGTTTCGGGGCGTGTTGGCGGGATTCCGAGAACGACGAGATTTCCGGGCGTCCGCGCCAGGTCAAGAGCGGCGCGCACGAGTTTCCGGTAGCGCGCAGCGTCAGCAATGTAACTATCTGACGGCAACACAGCCATCAGCGCATCACCGTGCGCGTGCGCGAGATGTATCGCGGCAAGGCCGATAGCAGCCGCAGTGTTACGTCCGGAGGGTTCCGAAAGAATGCGTGAGGCGGCAACGCCGCGCATTTCGCGCCGCACCGCACTTGCTTGTTCCACGTTCGTTACCGCCCAGAAATTACCGCGCGAAAATAACGGCTCGAGGCGGCTGACGGTTTCGCGCAACATCGTCTCTCGTCCCGCAATATTCAGCAATTGCTTGGGAGTTCGCATCCGGCTGCGCGGCCAGAAACGTGTCCCGCGTCCGCCGGCAAGCAGAACCGCGCAAGAAGGGAGCGTAGACTTCTTCATCGATGCACCAATCGCGACCACGTTGATTCGGACACTCCATGGTCTTGCAAACGCCGCCCAAATTCCTGAAGGTCACTGGGCACGTAGGTATGCAGCAACACAGTGCGCGAGGTCGGCCGCATCTGATAGGTTCCGAGCGCTGCAGGTATCATCCACACCTGCGCAGGTCCGTATTCCGCGCAAGAATCGTCCCACTCAAAGCCTCCCGCACCTTCAAGAATTATCATCAGATCAAAATGCTCGGGCGAGGTTGCCGCGTCGATGCGTTCCGCAAATTCCCACTTCTCGGTCGCGAAGTAGCGGCACGCGGCGAGAAAGGTTTCCTTCGCCGGGCCGCGATCGATGCTCACAGGCTCGATTTTTCCGCCCCTCTGTTCTGCCGAATTGAATCACTTCGAGCGCTTTCTCGACATGTAGTTCGCGCGCCCGGCCTTGCGCGTCGCGGCGATTGTAATCGTACACGCGATACGTGAGATCGGAGTTCTGCTGAATCTCGCACAGCACCAGGCCCGGCCCGATAGTGTGAGCAGTTCCGGCTGGAACAAAGATCGCGTCTCCCGCTTTCAACGGAACGTGTTCGAGGCATTCCTCCGCAGTGCCGTCAGCAATCGCGCGCTTGAAACTATCGAGCGTGACGCCCCGCTTGAGCCCAACCAACACCTCGGCTCCTGCGCGAGCACGCATCGCGTACCACATTTCCGTTTTTCCACGGCCACCGGCTGCCTTCTCGTGCTCGCCCGCATAATCGTCGTTCGGGTGCACCTGTACGGAAAGTTTGTCCTCGGCAAAAATAAATTTCACGAGCAAAGGGAACAGCCCGCCGCGATCAGCGCGCGTGCCCGTCCACTCAATGGGCATCTCAGGCCACAGAGCGCCCAACTTTTGCCCCGCGAATGGCCCAGACGCGAAACGTGCACTCGTTCCCCGTCAGCCAAGCTTCGCCTAGAGGATCTGAGAGACCTGATTTTTCGGGAAAAATGGAGCGAGCGACAGCGCACCCCACGGCCGCGGACTGAAAATCGGCTCCAGCCGCGCGGGGCAGAGAATCACGCGGCTCCGCCGAAGAAGCGCGTCAACCGGCGCAGGCCTTCTTCGATTCGCTCCAGCGATGTTGCGTAGGAGAATCTCAAATGTCCTGGAGCGCCGAAGGCATCGCCGGGAACGACAGCGAGATGCTCGCGCTCAAGAAGCTGCTTCGCAATGGCGGTGCTGTCCGGTGCGCCGGCGTTCAGATGCGCCGAAATATTCGGGAAAACATAAAACGCGCCTTCGGGTGTTGTGCACGTCACGCCCGGAATTGCGCGCACACCCGCCAGAATTCTCTCACGGCGCCGCGCGTACTCGGCAAGCATCGAAGTCACCGAATCCATCGGGCCGCGGAGAGCTTCGAGTCCGGCGTATTGCGTGATCGAATTCGGATTCGACGTGGACTGGCTCTGGAGCTTGGTCATCGCATCGATGAGAGGTTTCGGCGCGAGCGCGTATCCCAGGCGCCAGCCAGTCATAGCGAAAGTTTTCGAGAGCGATCCAGCGACGATCAACCTGTCTTTCGAACCCGGCAGGCTCGCCACCGAAAATGGCTTGGCGCTGCCATACGTAAAATGCGAGTAGCATTCGTCCGTGAGCAGCCACGTGCCATGTCGCTTGCAGACGTCGAGGATCCGCGCGAATTCGTCCGGAGGAATCACGGCACCGGTGGGATTGCTCGGCGAATTGGCGATCACAATTTTCGTTCTTGGCGTCAACGCTTTCTCAAGGTCGGCAGCCCGCAGCCGAAATCCATCTTCCGCGCGCGTCGGCAGGAACACAGGAGTGCCGTCGGCGACCTTCACGATATCCGGATAGCTCACCCAGTAGGGCGCAGGGATGATTACTTCGTCGCCGGTATTCAGGAGAGCGCACGCCGCGTTAAAAATTGCGTGCTTTCCGCCGGACGTCACGATGCATTCCGCCGGCTGGTACGACGATCCAAGCTGCGCCGCGTGCCAGTCGCAGACAGCCTGCCGCAACGCTGCGATCCCGGGCGTAGCCGTGTATTTCGTGCGATTTTCTTCAAGGGCCTTTATCGCGGCGCGCTTGATGTGTTCGGGCGTCGGGAAATCCGGCTCGCCGGGCCCGAAATCCGCTACATCTACACCGCGCGCTTTGTAGCGCTCCGCTTCCTGCAGCACCATCATCGTCTGCGACACACTGATTCGATTCACGCGATCGGCAAGCTCAAATCCTTCTTCCATTTTCATCCCCGTGGCAGAGTCCATTTGAATTCCTCTCTTCCGATTCTGTGAATCAGCCGACTTTTGCGCGCAGCCGTTCTTCCACCAGCGCCGGAACCAAATCTTTCACCACCGGCGCGCCCAACCGCGCCAACTCTCGCACCAGCCGCGAACTCAAAAAGCTGTAAGCGACAGCCGGCAGCATGAACACCGTTTCGATCAGCGGCTCGATCTTGCGATTCATCATCGCCATTTGCAGTTCGTATTCGTAGTCGGAAACGGCGCGAATCCCGCGCAGAATCACGCGCGCGTTTTTTGCGCGAGCGTAGTCCATCAGCAGGCCGTCGAACACTTCCACTTCCACGTTTTTCCACTCGAACGTCACCGCTTCGAGCATCGAGACGCGCTCGTTCACAGCGAACAGCGGATCTTTTTCAAGGCTTTGGGAGATGGCGACGGTTAGTTTGTCGAAAATCGCCGCGCCGCGCGCGATCAGGTCGAGGTGCCCGTTCGTGACCGGGTCGAATGTCCCGGGATAAATCGCAATCACTGGTCGGCTGATTTCTTGGCCCATTGGATGCTGATTCTAACTCAGAATTTCCGACGCAGCCCTGAGAAAAATCCGGCGGCGGGGAAGCAGTGAACTCCTGTCGCTTCTGGTCGATCCGAAACCACTCCGTGCTCCAAAATAACCATTCACCGCGCCATCCCTGCAATTCGCTGCACTGGGTTTGACCTATACGACTAAAATGGTCGTTGTTTAACCTGTTGGCTGGTATGGGGTTGTGCTGTCTTCTATCCGATTGCCTCATTGACAATCAGCCTTCCCAAGCGGTAGAATTCAACTGCGACTGATTCAGTCGTATATGCATCTATGATGAAGCTTTCCAAAAAAGCGGACTATGGACTCATCGCGCTGAAGCATCTGGCGATGCACGACGGCGGCAACTCTTACAGCGCGGCCGATATCTCGGAAAGCTACAGCTATCTCGCGCCGCTGATGGCCAAGGTGCTGCAGAAGCTGGCTAAGGGCGGCCTGGTCGCTGCGCGGCATGGCTCGAGCGGCGGATACACGTTGGCGCGAGACGCGGCACAGATCAGCGCCCTTGACGTAATCCGCGCGATTGATGGGCCGCTGTTCATCACATCGTGCGTCACCTCGCATGGCAAGTGCGACCTGACGACGACGTGCTCGGTGCGAGAGCCGCTGCGCCGCGTGAACGACAGCATTCTGGAGGTTCTTGAAAAAGTGACGATTTCGCAGATGAGCGAAGAATCGCCGCTGCACGAAGTCGTCGAGCTGCGATTTTGAGAAGAAGTACGAGATCAGGAGAAAGCAAAATGGCTATCAAGCTGCCCATTTACATGGATAACCACGCGACCACGCCGGTGGATCCGCGCGTGGTGGAAGCGATGCTGCCGTATTTCACCGAGAAGTTCGGCAACGCCGCCAGCCGCAACCACTCGTTTGGCTGGGCGGCGAAGAAGCCGTGGAGAACGCGCGCGCGCAGATCGCCAAGCTGATCGGCGCGACGCCGAAGGAAATCATTTTCACCAGCGGCGCCACCGAATCGAACAACCTGGCCATCAAGGGCGTCGCGGAGATGTACCGCGAAAAGGGCAACCACATCATCACGCAGGTCACCGAGCACAAGGCCGTGCTCGATACCTGCAAGCGCCTGGAAAAGTACGGCTACGAAGTCACCTACCTGCCGGTGGCAGAAAGACGGCCGGATCGATCTCGACGATCTGCGCCGCGCCATCACGCCGAAAACGATTCTGATCACCATCATGTACGCCAACAACGAAATTGGCGTCGTTCAGCCGATCGCGGAAATCGGCAAGATCGCCAAGGAAAAGGGCGTCTTCTTCCACACCGACGCCGTGCAGGCGGTCGGCAAGATTCCGGTCGACGTGCAGAAAGACAACATCGACCTGATGTCGCATCACCGCGCACAAGATTTACGGCCCCAAGGGCGTGCGGCGCGCTCTACGTGCGCCGCAGAATCCGCGCGTGCAGCTTTCCGCCATCATTGACGGCGGCGGCCACGAGCGCGGCATGCGTTCCGGCACGCTGAACGTCCCCGGCATCGTCGGACTCGGCAAGGCCTGCGAGCTTTGCCAGAACGAAATGGCGGAAGAGAGCGTGCACGCTGCGCGGGCTGCGCGACCGCCTGAAGGACGCGCATCATGTCGCCAAGCTCGACGAAGTTTACATCAACGGCTCGATGAAGCATCGCCTGCCGCACAACCTGAACATCAGCTTCGCCTACGTCGAAGGCGAATCGCTGCTGATGGGCATCAACGACGTCGCGGTTTCGAGCGGATCGGCCTGCACCTCGGCGACGCTCGAACCCAGCTATGTGCTGAAGGCGCTCGGCGTCGGCGAAGACCTGGCGCACACCTCGATTCGCTTCGGCCTCGGCCGCTTCAACACCGCAGGAAGAAGTGGATTACGTCGCCGATCGCGTCGTCGAAGTCGTGCAGCGGCTGCGCGAACTTTCGCCGCTCTACGAAATGGCGAAAGAAGGCGTCGACATCAGCAAGATGAAGTGGCTGGCAGCTTCCGAGTCACACTAGAACGAATGTAGCTCAGGCCTTCAGGCCTGAGATTCATGGTCATCAAAGTTCAAAGGAGCAAATGAACATGGCTTATTCAGATAAAGTAGTTGATCACTACAACAATCCGCGCAACGTCGGCTCGCTTGACAAGAAAGATCCGAACGTTGGCACCGGCCTGGTGGGCGCGCCGGAATGCGGCGACGTGATGAAGCTGCAGATGAAGATCAATCCCGAGACGCAGCATCATCGAAGAAGCCAAGTTCAAGACCTTCGGCTGCGGCTCGGCGATCGCCAGCTCCTCGCTCGCCACCGAATGGGTGAAGGGCAAGACCGTCGAAGAAGCGCTGGCCATCAAGAACACGGACATCGTGCGCGAGCTTGCGCCTCCCGCCGGTGAAGATTCACTGCTCGGTGCTGGCCGAAGACGCCATCAAGGCCGCCATCGGCGACTGGAAGAAGAAGCAGGGCGAGGCCGAAGCGAAGCCAGCCGAGTCCGCCACGAGCGCGCACTAGTTCGAATCGCTCGAAGCGTTTCTGGCGTGTCCGTTGCGCAATCGGCGCGGATGCTGCCAGGATTTGCTTCGCGATCAAATGGAAATGGGCGGGATATGGACATGATTCACGTTACCGAAAAAGCGGCGGCGAAAATTCGCGAGCTGCTTGCAAAAGAAGGCGTACCCGCCGAATCCGGCGGGCTGCGCGTGGGTGTGCAGGGCGGCGGCTGTTCCGGGCTGACGTACGCGATGCGGCTCGACACGCAGGCGCGCGATCGCGACAAAGTGTTCGAAGAAAACGGCGCGCGCATTTTTGTCGATCCGAAGAGCTTTCTCTACCTGCACAACACCACGCTCGATTATCACGAAGACCTGATGCGGCAGGGTTTCGTCTTCCAGAATCCGCAGGCGGCGCGAAGTTGCGGCTGCGGCAGTTCGTTCACGGCGTAACGATTTTCCCCGGCGGCGTTTCGCGCGGATTGGCGTTTTCCGAATCGCAGCCCGAGCGAGGCCCCTCCGAGGATGTGCACCGAGCATCGAGTCAATTGCCATGAGTGTGACGAAAACCCAATCACGAAACCATCGCGCAGCGTGAATTGCTGGAGCTGCAAGGCAGCCATCGCCGGCGGACACTTCTGCCCGGCGTGCGGGAAAATTCAGCCGCTGCCTGCCGGCGCCGATTACTTCGCGTTTTTCGGCCTGCCGCAGAAACTGACGATTGACCTGGCGGATGCTCGAAGAGCAATTTCACAAGTTGAGCTGGAAGCTGCATCCGGATAATTTCGTCCGCGCGAGTGAAGAGGAGCGGAATCTCTCGCTCGACCGTTCGTCGCAATTGAATGACGCCTACCGCACGCTGCGCGATCCGGTTGCTCGCGTCGAATACCTGCTTCGCACTCGCGGGCATGCGCAAGGAAGGCGCCAGCAAAGCAGCAAGCGCCGCCGGAATTGCTCGAAGAAGTGTTTGAGCTGAATGAATCGCTCGACGAACTGCGCGAAGCGCGCGCCGAAGGCGGCGATCGTGGCCGGCTCTGCGCGGCAGGCTTGTCGAAGCAGCGAGAACAATTTTCAGGAAAAGCTGAGCGAAGTGGACGAAGAACTCGCCACGCGTAGCGACGCGAATGGGATGCCGCGCTCGACGCAAACGCCGATGAGCCGAAGCAGTCCGCAAGCTGATGGAGCGGATGAATGAAGTGCTGAATCGCCGCTCGTACATCCGCAATCTGGTAGCAAGCGTGCAAAAAGAATTGGCAGAGGCATAGCGGAATGGGACGCACCGTTGGAATCGATCTCGGCACCACCTACAGCCTGATCGCGTATCATGGATCCGCAAACGGGCGCGCCGAAGTGTATTCCCGGGCCGTACGGCTCGACGCTGTGCCCTTCGGTCGTGAGCGTCGACGCCGATGGCAGCGATCCTCGTCGGTGAAGCCGCGCGCCGGCGCCTGCTGACGCAACCGGAGCGCACCATCTATTCCGTGAAGCGCCTGATGGGCCGCGGCGTCTGCGGACGTGCAGGACGAACTGAAGCTGTTTCCGTTTCGCATCGATCCCGCGAGCAGCAACGTGATCCGCGTTCGGCTCGGCGACAAGCTTTTTACCGCCGCCGGAAATTTCCGCGTTCATTCTGCGCGAACTGAAATCTGGGCCGAGAAATATTTCGGCGAGCCCGTCGATCGCGCCGTCATCACCGTGCCCGCCTATTTCAACGACGCGCAGCGCCAGGCCACGAAAGACGCGGGCCGCCTCGCGGGCCTCGAAGTCCTGCGCCTGGTCAACGAGCCGACCGCCGCGGCGCTTGCCTACGGCCTGCACGAACAGAAGCGCGGCCGCGTCGCCGTCTACGATTTCGGCGGCGGCACGTTTGACATTTCGATCCTGAAGCTGATCTCGCACCAGCGAAGGCGACATCTACCAGGTGCTCTCGACGAACGGCGACACGCACCTCGGCGGCGACGACATCGACAATGCTCTGCTCGAGCTCGCGCGCCAGGAAATTCAGCGAAATTCGGCGTCGAACTCGACCGTCGCAGCCCGAAGCCGTTCAGGAATTGCGCAAGCTCGCTGATTCGCCGCGAAGCACGAACTCTCGTCCGCCGAAAAAACCAGCGTGCATTATCCCGTTGCCCGACGGCCAGAATCTATGTCCGCGAAATCACGCGCGCCGAATTCGAACGATTGATTCGCCCGATCGTCGACCGCACCATGGCGCCCGTGCAAAATGGCGCTCGCCGACGCGAAGCTCGCACCCGAGAGAGATGGAAGAAGTTGTCCTCGTCGGCGGCTCCACGCGCATTCCGCTGGTTCGCAGCACCGTCGAGTGAATTTTTCGGGCGCCGCCGCATTGCGAACTCAATCCCGATGAAGTCGTCGCGCTCGGCGCGGCCGTGCAGGCCGACATTCTCGAAAGCGGCGTCAAAACATGCTGCTGCTCGACGTCACGCCGCTTTCGCTCGGCATCGAGACGATGGGCGGCGTGGTCGCGAAAATCATTCCGCGCAATTCGACGATTCCCGCGAGCGCGCAGGAAATGTTCACCACCGGCGTCGAGAATCAGACCGGCATCGACATTCACGTGCTGCAGGGCGAACGCGAACTCGCGAAAGATTGCCGCTCGCTCGCGCGCTTTCAACTGAAAGTTCCGCCCGGCCCCGCGGGCCTTGCGCGCATCGAAGTGAAATTCCTGATCGACGCCAACGGCATCCTGCAAGTCGCCGCGAAAGATCTGCGCACCGGCGAGCGAGCACACTATCGAAGTGCAGCCGAGCTACGGCCTCAACGACGCGGAAGTCGAGCGCATGCTCGAAGAATCGATCGAATTTGCCGAGCAGGATTTCGCCGAGCGCCAGTTGATCGAAGCGCGCAACGAAGCCGAAGCCATCCTCACGGCCACGGAAAAAGCATTCCGCGATCCGCGCTCCGCCGAAATCGGCGCCGCCGAACGCCAGCAAATTGAGAAGTCCGCTGCAGCGCTGCGCGCAGTCGATGGCCGGCACCGATTACAAACAAGTCCGCCAGCGCATCGACGACCTGAATCAGGCGACGACGAATCTAGCCGAGCTATTGATGAACAGCGCGCTGCAAACCGCGCTCGAAGGCAAGCGCCTGGAAGATGTTTAGAATTTCGTACCGCCGGCATCCTGCCGGCTCTTTTGAATTAGGCAACTGATTTTGTAGCGCCGCCCGTCAGGGCGGCAGCTTTTGATTTGGCTTTTGACGTTGTAGAGCCGGCCTTCAGGCCGCAGCTTTACTCTTCGATTTCGAATCGCAAGAAGGAGCAAAAAATGGGCGGCAAGAACCCTTATATCGAAGAAACAAAATACACGCCCGCGACGAAGAAATTCAAGGTCACCTTTATCAAGGACGGCAAAACGATCGAGGTCGATCCCGAAAAAATTCCCTACGGCCACGACGGCCTTCCCGGCAGCATCCTCGATATCTCGCAGGGCTTCCATAAAGGGCTCGACCACGCCTGCGGCGGCGTCTGCGCCTGCTCCACATGCCACGTGATCGTGCACGAAGGCCTCGAGTCCTGCAACGAAGCCACCGACGCGGAACTCGATCAGCTCGACGAAGCGCCCGGCGTCACGCCGAAATCGCGCCTCGGCTGCCAGTGCGTCCCCGACGGCACAAAGGACATCGTCGTAGAAATTCCCGAGTGGAACAAAAATTACGCCAAAGAAGCCGATCACTAGAAGTCTTCAGAACGACGCGCCAATTTCGATTCTGAATGTAGCTCGGGTCTTCAGACCCGAGGCTTTCTCGGTGTAAGAACGCAGGGAGGCCGCAAGAACCAATGCCCCCAACATTCGACTGGGACGACGTAGAAGAAATCGGCATTCAGCTTTCGGAAAAATTTCCCGACATCGATCCGCTCACAGTCCGCTTCACCGATCTGCACAAATGGGTCACCGAACTCGCAAATTTCACCGGCGATCCGCAAACTCTCAAATGAAGGCAAGCTCGAAGCCATCCAAATGGCCTGGCACGAGGAATACACAGACCGCCAAACCTAATCCCCGCCGTGTCGCGCGCTCGCGCGAGTTCCACCATCTTCGGATTTCCCCCTTTTCCATTTTCCGAACCCTTGCTTCGCCGCCCTGCATCCAAATAGACTCCAAGCATCAGGTTCTCTCAGGAGAGCACAATGGCCTTCGCCACCGAAACCGATCTGCGCTATCCCATCGGAAAATTTCAGCGTCCCGAAAGCTTCACGGATGACCAACGCCGCGCGGCGATCCAGATCGATCGCCGAAGCTCCCGCAAAAATCCGCGCCGCCGTCGCGGGCCTGAACGATCAACAACTCGACACGCCTTACCGCCCCGGCGGCTGGACGGTCCGTCAAACCGTCCACCACATCGCCGATAGCCACATGAACGCCTTCACGCGCTTCAAACTCGCGCTCACCGAGGACGTGCCTACGATCAAGCCGTACCTCGAAGCACGCTGGGCCGAACTGGCCGACGCAAAAGCGCCCATCGGCCCGTCGCTCGAAATTCTTGATGCCTTGCACCAGCGCTGGATCGTGCTGTTGCGCTCGCTCACGCCCGCCGATCTCGCCCGCGAATTCATGCACCCCGAGCACAACCGGACGATGTCGCTCGACCAAAGCCTCGCGCTCTATTCCTGGCACAGCCGCCACCACGTAGCCCACATCACCTCGCTCCGTGATCGCAATTCCTGGCGTTAGCGACGAGGCGGCGGTCTCAATGGCACAGACTCTGCATGTGCGCACTTATCACCTCCTCAAGTCCAAAACCATTTCCGATTCCTCCTTCGCGACCTTGTCAATTCCGTCTCTTTCCCCGATAATTGAATGTCTCATTTCGCTTCAATCCTCACTGTGGCGCTATGGTGCAACGGTTAGCACGCGGCCCTTTCAAGGCTGAAATACGGGTTCGATTCCCGTTAGCGCTACCAATTTTCGATTTGCTTTCTCCCAACCGTACCCAGTCGCTCATGCCTCTTTAGACAAGGTTTCCTTTGCCTTTCAGCCCCTCCGGAATCACAATAGTTGTCCAAGCCCTCTCAGCACGGAACGATTCAACACGGTTTAACGCCGCGCAAAGCTGAACGCCGCAGGTGCAAAATGACGGATGCCTGGAAACAACAAGAAGGCCAGATTGTCGACGGCCGGTTTCGACTAATCCAGTATCTCGGCGGGACAGACTCGAGCGCCGTATTTCTCACCGAGTCCGGCAAGAATCGCGATCGCGTCGCAATAAAACTGATCGGCGCAGATCCCACGGATGCTGATTCGCAGCTCTCCCGTTTGCGACGTGCTGCGAAGCTGTTGCATCCGCACCTCGCACGCATTTTCGAAGCGGGCCGCGCGCAAGTAGGCAGTGCGAGCGTCGTTTACATCATCACGGAATATGCCGAAGAAGACTTGGCGCAAATTCTCCCGGATCGCGCCCTCACTCCCGAAGAAGTGCGCGACATGCTTCCGTTCATCATTGATGCATTGCAGTTTCTTCATTCGCACGGTTTCGTTCACGCGCGATTAAAGCCCTCGAATGTTTTGGCGGTTAACGACCAGTTGAAGCTCTCGCTCGATGGCGTGTGCGCCACAGGCGAGCGCGGCGCGCCCGGCGAAAAAGCGACCGCATACGATCCGCCGGAGCTTGCTCCCAACGGGCCATCTCCAGCCGGAGATGTTTGGTCGCTCGGTATGACCATTGTCGAAATTCTGACGAGGCGGCTCCCCGTATGGGAATGGACTGGCCACGCCGATCCTCCCGCGCCGCGTAATTTACCCGCGCCATTTCTCGAGATCGTTCGCAACTGCCTGCGTCGCGATCCGGCGATGCGCTGCACGCTTCGTGAAATCAGCGAGAATCTCGATCCGCAACCAGCCGCACGCGTTGGGTCGCCGCGCAGTACGGCCCTCACACCGCCGATCGCCGCTCCCTCTACTCAGGTGACCTCCGATTCGAAGGCATTCTACGAAGACCGCATCGAAACCGCAATTGCAGTTCGATGCGCCTGGCGCAGCCGCTTCGCACAAGTCGAATTCACGTTACGTTGTGCAGGCTCTGGCTTTCGTCGTCGCGCTCGCGGCCGTGATCATTGTCCCGCGGCATTTCCGTCAAGCACATCAGCCCCTGGATTCCGACCCGATCGCAGCGGCAACGCCGACAGTCGAGAAGCCGTCATCGACGCCGGCTCCGATTGCGGAAGCCGCCCAGCCAAAAACCGCTTCGAAGCCCGTTTCGAAAACCGCCTCGAAAACCGAAGTCACCCCCGCAGCAGTCACGAAGACACACCTCGCCTGTTCCCGCGGCAACCCCGCGAGCTGAGCATCCAGTTGTTTCGGCGCCTTCGCCGGCGGCCGCTCCAGTCTCCGCGCCAACGAAGACAGTCACGCCAGCGGTATCATCCGCGCGAGCCATTCGTGGCCAAGTTGTTCACCAGGTGTTGCCCGATGTTTCGCAGAAAGCGAGAGACACGATCCGCGGCAAAGTCCGCGTGAGCGTAAAAGTGAGCGTCGATCCATCCGGAAAAGTGACGAATGCCGCACTCGACTCGCCCGGTCCCAGCAAATATTTTGCCGACGCCGCACTTCGCGCCGCGAAGAATTGGAATTTCGCGCCCGCCAAAGCGAACGGCCAGAATATTGCCAGCGAGTGGCTGCTGCGATTCGAATTCGCCCCCACAGACACCGCTACATTTCCAGCGGAGATAAATCCATAGAGCAACGCAGCACGGCGAGGCGATCAGACTTCGCCGCTGACCGGCGAAGATTCGGATCGCCTGCCCCTCCTTCCATTTTCCCCGCATTCTGATACGCTTTCCCTGATTCTCGCGTGCCGCACCTATCGCGCGAAGGAGACAATCAGTGGCCGATTTGATGAGAACCTCCAATCCAGCTCTTAACGAAAAGATTTTTCAGGGCGCAGGAGTTGTTGGCGGCGAAGCGATGACGCTGCAAGGAACCGTCAATAAGACAGGCGTCCTTTTGCTCTGCGCCATCGGCACCGCCGTCTGGACGTGGAATTTATTTCTTCACTCGCCCTCTCAGCAAACCGTCATGCCACTTGTTCTCGTCGGCGGCATTGGCGGTTTCATTTTTGCTCTCGTCACAATATTCAAGAAGACCTGGGCGGGTGTCACCGCGCCTGTATATGCTCTTCTCGAAGGACTCGTCCTCGGCAGCATTTCGGCGATCCTGGAAATCAAGTACCCGGGAATCGCGATTCAGGCCGTCAGTCTCACGTTCGGCACGCTCGTTGTGCTGCTGCTCGCATACTCCTCCGGTCTAATTCCGGTCACCGAGAAATTCCGGCTGGGCATCGTGGCTGCAACGGGAGGAATTGCGCTTTTTTACGTGATCCAAATCGTGCTCGGTTTCTTCGGTGTTCATTTCACGGCGATCAACGGTTCGGGCGCAATAGGAATTGGGTTCAGCGTGTTTGTTGTAATTATCGCGGCGCTCAATCTGGTTCTGGATTTTGATTTCATTGAGACAGGCGTTCGAATGGGCGCGCCGAAATACATGGAGTGGTACAGCGCGTTCGGCCTGATGGTCACGCTTATTTGGCTGTATTTCGAAATCCTGCGCCTGCTGTCAAAGCTGCGCAGCCGCGACTGATGTTCGTGACGCGGCTCATTCGCTGAATGCGATGTCTGTCGATCCGGACCTGACGCTAAAGCTTCTGCGTGATCTCGTCGCGATTGACTCCGTAAACCCGACGCTCGTTCCCGGAGCCCGAGGCGAAGCAGCCGCTTCGCAATTTCTCCGCAATTTTCTCGTCGACCACGGAATCCCCGCGCGCCTCGAAGATGCTGCGCCTGGAAGACCGAACGTCGTCGCGCTAATTTCCCCATCGGCGCTCTCGCCGGTTCCCGACGGCGCCAAACAATCTGTTGCGCTTGCGATCCTCGCGCACATCGACACTGTCGGCGCTGGCGACATGCCAGACCCATTCACGCCCATCGAACGAGACGGACGTCTCTTTGGCCGCGGCGCGCTCGACATCAAGAGCGGAGTTGCTGCCATGTGTGCTGCTGCGATTGCAGCGAGCGACGCAGGCGCAATCGAGAAGCCGCTGCTGATTGCGGCCGTCGCTGACGAGGAATGCAACAGCATTGGCACCGAAGCACTGCTCCAGCGCTACACAGCGAACGCGGCCGTGGTCCTCGAACCCACTGACTTGCGCTTGACGATCGCGCACAAGGGCTACGCCTGGTTTGAAATCGTTACCCACGGCCGTGCCGCACACGGCAGTCTGCCGGCCGAAGGCCGTGATGCAATTCGCATGATGGGACGAGTCCTAAACGTCCTCGACGCGCTCGATCGCAAGCTCGCATCGCTTGAGCCGCACGCGATTCTCGGCCATGCCTCGCTCCACGCCTCGCTGATTCGAGGCGGTCAGGAACTATCGAGCTATCCCGCCGAGTGCCGCCTCGAACTCGAGCGCCGTTCGCTTCCCAGAGAATCGGCGGCGAAATCGAAGTCGAACTGCGCACCCTCGTCGCCGGACTTGCAACGCGCGACCCGGAATTTCGCGCCTCGGTTCGCGGCCTCGGATCACGGCCGGCGTTCGAAATTTCTCCAAACGCTCCGGTCGCGCAGCTCGTTACAACCGCAATTCGAAAAGTACTCGGTGCCGAAGCGGCAAGCCAGCTCGCGGGAATGGCTGCATGGACGGACACCGCGCTTCTCGCCGCCGCTGGTATTCCCGGAGTGGTATTCGGTCCCACCGGCAGGGGATTGCACGGTAGAGAGGAATACGTCGAACTCGATTCCGTCCTTCAGTGCAGCGAGGTGCTGTTCGAAACCATCTCCGCGGCATGCTCGATAACCAGCTGAGGCCACATTCTCAATACTGCAGCAGCCGTCCAATTTGGTAACATTTTCTCCCCGCAAGAATCTGAGCGAGACTCGCCAGTTTGTGCTCATGCTCCCAACCATTTATAAATAAATCACTTAGGTGAATCCATCGCTGGCCTCCCACTTGCACTCTAGGTCGTAGCTACAAGGCTCGCCCCCTCTCATCTTTTCGACGACGGGCGACCCGAGGGTGTCAGCGTGAGAGAGCAGGATACAAAGCGATTGGCGCGCCGAAGCGGGGACAGCGCGCGCGGCTTTTCGATGGTCGAAATGGTTGTCGTCATAGCGATTGCGTTAGTCGTGATGTCGATTGCCCTGATCCAAGTGCAGCCGGCGTTGCTTCAAATTAATGCCGACACCGCGAAGGACCAGATTCAGAGCGCGCTGCGGCAAGCTCGCGAGACGGCGATATCCGATCGCAGGAACGTGCAGGTTGAATTCTTGACGAATCCTCCTGCGCTTCCGAATGGTTGCTATGTGAGGCTGACACGAAAGGGAGGCGGATTTGGACCAGACACCGTGATCGTGACCCTCCCGATTCAGGGGAGCGTGAATTATTTGCTCTTCAACGGTGTGCCGGATACGCCAGACGCCTATGGCAATGGCGCGCCAATTTATTTTGGCGGGGTGGCGAATGGGCCCGCTGCTGGGATGTTCTATCAAAGCGATGGAACGTTTGTGACCAGCACCGGAGTCTTGATCAACGGCACGGTATTCATGGGAGTTCCGAACCAGCCCTCCACAGCGCGCGCCGTCACGGTTCTCGGCGCTACAGGACGAGTTCGCTCTTATCACGTTTCGGGGATCACATGGTTCGACTACTAGAGAGATCGAGAAACAGGATGGAGGCCGGGATGCGCCGAAATTCAGACTACTGGCTTTACGCTGATTGAGACGATGGTCGCGATCGTCGTGCTCGCGATTGGAGTGTTGGGTCTTGCTGCTATGCTCGCCAGCAGTGTCGCCTACATGAACACTTCAAAAGAGGATTACATCGCGCAGCAGAAAGCGTCAGAAGCAATCGAATCGATTTTTACGGCCCGCAATACGGGTCAAAAAACCTGGAATTCCATCTGCAATATCGGTTCGGCACTCTGTCCCGCCGGTATTTTCACAGCCACCCCAACACAGCTGTGCGATCCCGGTGCCGACGGAATCGTGGGAACCGCCGATGATAATTGCGCCCTCTTGGATAGCATCGTCACGCCTGGCCCCGACGGAAAGTTGGGCACAGCGGACGACGTCCTGATCGGGCTCTCAAATTTCACTCGCACCATCACCATCACAGCGATCCCCGGCACAGTGGAAGTGCGCCAGGTGAATGTGACGATAAATTACACGGCGGGCAGGTTCAACCGCAGCTACACGCTGACCACGAATATTTCAGCGTTCTCATAGAGAACTGCGAGGAGATTTAGGATGAAGCGCGATGCCGGATTCAGCCTGTTAGAAGTGCTAGTCGCCACGGCCCTAATGGTCGTGATTGTCGGAACCACCCTGCGCGCCCTCACCGACGCGAACCACGCAAACGAAGCGGTTACTTTGATGGCGGATTCACAGCAAAACCTGCGCGCTGCCATGAATTATATGACCAAGGACATTGTAGAAGCAGGCGAGGGCCTGCCTCAGGGCGGCATCCCCATCCCGAATTCCGTCACTTTGCTAAATCCCAATCCGGCCGTCGCGTCCACAGTCAACCGCCCCGGCCCGATTGGCGGACCCGCCACCTTTCCGCCAAATTTCGTAACGCTACCTGCCGTTACCGATGGCGCCGGTTTGGGCCCGCAGGCGGTCACTCCCAACCCGAACGTTCCCGGCGGCATCCTGCTGGGTGCGAACACCGATTTCATCACGCTCGTCTACGTGGACAACACGATTGTCGACCCCGTTCATAACACGACGCTGAACTCGCTACCGATATTCCTCGCTGCCAGCGGCGGCAATCCAGGTTGCCCGGCGGGCGCGATCGACCCCACGGGTCTCTCCGTCACTTTTGACGCGACTTGTATCACCTTACCCGTAGGCAACACCGCCATCACCCCGGGCGACTTGATCATGTTCCAGAACGCAAATGGCGCCACCGTTCAGACGGTTACCGCAGCCGCCGGACAAACCCTCACCTTCGCAGGCGGAGCCGGTGGAGATCCTTTTGCGCTCAACGCAACTCTGCAGCCCAGCGGAACATTCATCCAAATGCGAAATGGTGACGGTACCTTTCCTCCCACCACCGCTTCGCGCGTCTGGATGATTTCCTACTTCCTGGATACGACGAACCAGTACCGTCCACTGTTGATGCGCCAGATCAATTTCCGGCCCGCAACGCCAGTAGCCGAAGTGATCGAGGATCTTTCCATCTCCTACGATATTAACAACGGTCCCCCAAACACCCCGGCGATCGGACCGCCGTTTACGCAGAGCCAGATCCGCAAAGTGAACTTGTCGCTGGCGGCGCGCGCAGATAACGCCTATAGCCAGAACAAAACCTATTTCCGAAATAATTTGCAGACTCAGGTCAGTGTCCGCAGCCTGGCCTTCTTTAACTCATTTCAGTAGTCGTCGCAAAGGAGAAACATCGTGAGGAATCAACGCGAACAAGGTATGGCGCTCGTCACCGCGCTGCTCGTGCTATTGCTGATTTCATCCATGATCGTCGGCATGTCTTGGCTGGTTCTCACCGATCAAAGACTCGGCGGCAATACCGCCGACCGCCAACGGGCTTTTTACGGCGCCGAAGCCGGCATGGAGTCGCTCACGACTGCATTGCAGGATTCCTTTTCCAATAACTACGCCTTGAGCGCAGCCGACATCACCAACATCACCGCCAGTACACAGACCCTGACCACGAACATTCCCGCCATGCAATTTCTGAATCCGGATGGAACGAATGGTTTCATGATCAATTTCACTCCCGATACGTCCGCCAACAACCTGGGGAACCCCACTTCGCAGAATCACACGATCCTTTCCGGCACTTACGCAGGCCTCGTGGGTCTTCTCACGCCCTACACCTTGCAGGTCACTTCGCGTACCGCCGTCGGCTCGGAAGTCAGGCTTCAAAGAACCGTTCAAACAGTCGCGATTCCCGTTTTTCAATTCGGAATCTTTTCTGACACCGACCTGAGCTTTTTCGCCGGCCCGAATTTCGATTTTGGCGGACGTGTCCACACCAACGGCAATCTCTGGCTTGCGGAAGGCGACGGCGCCACGCTGACGATGCGGGACAAAGTAACGGCCGCGGGAGAAGTTATTCGCACCAACCTTCAGAACGGCTGGCCGCTCGCCACCGCTTACAACGGTACCGTTAGCATCACAAAAAACCCGGGCTCCACCAGTTTCGGTACCCTTGGTCAAACACAGGGCAGCACGACCGGGACGAGCTGGTTCGGAAACATCGCGGGAACCCAGGAAACAGTTTTCCAAACGGTCTCGAACTCCTACAACGGGAATCTCGGAGACATCGCCACCGGCGTGAAAGCGCTCGACCTTACGATTGCGACTCCTGCCATTGGTGGTACGGCGATCGACATGCTGCGCCCACCGCAGCCCAACGAATTCAACACCAATCCCGGAAAGTTGAAAGAACGCTATTACAGTCAGGCGAGCTTGCGAATCATGCTCTCGGACTACGGTGCTTCGGGCACATGTGTCGATAGCGATCTGAACGGCCTCGATTTTGCCTCGGCAAACAATCCTGTCGACCTGGCTTCGCTGGCCTGGGATGCAACTGCTCCTGCGCCAGATGGAGCCGGTTCTGTTGGTCCCGCGCCTACTGCAGTGTGGCTCGCGAATAAGGGCGTCACGGTATTTCCGCTGCCAGTCTCAGACGCGCAGAATGCGTCCTACATTGCAGCCGACAAGGACGGCTATTGGGTGAAGCGCTGGTACCCAATCGAGACCGGCTGCATCAAGATCGACTATCAGACGAAGGCGGGTCTGGCGTTCGTCGATGTCACCCAGCAGATTTTGAATCTCGGATTCACCGGACGAAACCTCTACCCACAAACTGCGGCCACCATGACCACAAAAACGGGTGGAGTCTTTGTCAATCGGGTACCGAACCGAATTGCTCTGCCGGGCGCGCAGATAGCTCCATCCGTCTGCCTGGATCCAAGTCCGAACGCGATCATTCGCTTGGCGCGCGTGCGTGATAATCCATCGTCTGCTAATGCCGCAGGCGGTTGCGGCAACCCGTACACGACGAACGGCACAGACTACACGCCCAATGTGTTGTATGACACGCGTGAAGGAACCTTGCGTGACGACGCTTTTGCCGCCACCCAGCTGACTCTCGCCGGAGCGATGAGCTACATCGAGCTCGACGTGAACAACTTGGACAGATGGTTTGTGGGAGCGATCCCAGGAAGCGGCTCGCAGGCCAACAATACCACTGGCTACACGGTCTACTTCTCCGATCGCCGCGGAGATCGCAAAGATCCATCCGCCCCTCCTTCAGTCGGCGTCGGCGCGTTGAAGACGGGAGGATTTGGCTTCGACGATATCGTAAATCGAGGCAGCAACGATTCCTGCCCGGATGGAGCTCTGGACAACGCCGAGGATTTCGAATCTGACTTTACCCACGGCACCGACCTGAATCCTCCACCAGCGCCTAAGACCTACGACCAGTTCTTCCCAATCGATGGCGTCGTCGCGCCCAATAACCCCACTCTGTGGACCGTCGGCGGCGGCAAGACGCCGCTCCAAATTAACGGTGTCTTCGTTTCTCCGGCGGCGGCGTCGAGTCCGATTCAGAATCACCCAAAATGTGCGGGGCCCGGCGGAAAAGCCAATGCATGGCCTTTCGCTACGGCGCTCAATTCCGGCGATCTCCGCCTGAATCCGCCCGTCTATTTCCGCCGTGCTCTGAAGATCGTCAACGGCTCAACCATTAGCCTCAATACCTGCGATGGCGTCGCTTGCGGTTTGACGATCGTCTCGGAAAATCCGGCTTACGTGCAGGGCGACTACAATGCGGGAGCGAACGGCAATTTCGCGACGCCGTTCGTCGCCGCTGCCGTAATGGGAGACGCGGTCACGCTTCTCTCTAAGAACTGGAACGATGTGAACTCGTTCGCGTTTCCCTACGCATTGGGAAGCCGAGCGGCCACCACCACCACGTACCGCACGGCGATTGTCGGCGGTAAAACGATCCCATTCAAACAACCGGGAGGCGGCACCATCGGGCAGGACTTCGGCACCGATGGCGGCGTTCACAACTTCCTCCGGTATCTCGAGAATTGGGGCGGTCAGACCCTGTTCTATAAGGGCTCGATCGTAGCCCTCTTCTATAGCCATCAGGGCGTCGGCACATTCAAGTGCTGCAACACCGTATACAGCCCGCCTACTCGCGGTTACAGCTTCCAGACGGAGTTTTTGACTCCGAGCTTGCTGCCGCCGCGTACGCCGATGTTCCGCGACATCAACACCATCGGCTTCACGCAATTGGTGTTGCCGACGCAGTAATCACCGGTTCAGCCCGTAACACCCCAGCGGCTCCCGTTCCCCCCGGGAGCCGCTTTTATTTTGTCTGCACAAGCGCGCGAATCATGGCGAAACAGGCTTCGTGCGCACGTTGAAATTCACATTTGCCGCCGGCGTGGTGCAGGATGAAGCTGAATTGGTTTTGCACAAATCCGACAGGGGATCGCTGAAGTTCGCAGGCGTCACGAGTCCTTCGATCGGCTCGGCGTATATTTTGTAGGTTCGATTCAGCGGCAGGCGCTGGATCTGATACGAGCCGTCGAACTGCAATTTCTGAGACCCCGCGTTGCAACTCCATCCTCCCACCGTTGCAGCGGCCACGGCGCCGGTGTCCGCATCGAGCGCCACCACGTGCGCTCCGACAAGCCCCGTAACGAACGAACCAGCCGAGGGCGACGGCAAGTTAGCCAGCGCGAAAACATTCGCGGGAAGGATGCGCCCGGAAATCGACCCCACATTGACGCCGTCCCTCGGGTCGGGGTAGAGCGAACGAATCCCGGCGCGATCGTCATCCGATAACATGCCGTCAGGAACTTGTGGAGTCGGCCGGTCGCCCAAAAATTGCCCCGGCGGCGGTGAAAATGGAAACATCAGCGCGCGCCACACGGCGGAATGATCGAGTCCAAACCAGTGCCCGAGTTCATGCGAGAGCAGTGATTCCAGGTCGTACGCGCCGGCGCTTTGTGGCATCGCGAGCGCTGCGGGAGTTGCGAACTGCACTTGCCGGTCGTTGCGGAAAAGTATGTCGGCGTCAAGAATCTGGCCCACGAACCCTGCCGCGCCGCTCGCCCCCACGGATGCGCCGGCTGAAGTTGCCGTAATCACCCGCGTGAACGCCAGAACTCCCGTGGTGAAGGCCGTGCTCGACTGATTGAAGCAGATTGTGTTTAGCCCGTCTGCGTTGCTCTGTTGATCGTTCGAGCAGGAATTTTGAGTGCCGGTGCGAGTGAGCGGCGCGATCAACCCGGGATTCGCAGTGCTATTGAACGTAGTGCCGGTGACTCCCGCCCACTCTCCAAACGAATCTGAAATTGCTTTCTCGATTTCAGTCAGCTGCGCGGGCGTCCCTTGCGCGGCCGCCGTCAGAATCGTGATTCCTGCCGGTGACAGAGAAGTGCTCCATCGAAGCTGGAGCGGCGCCGCGAGCGAAAGATTCCAGCGATCCGGCTGCGGGCAGCCGCCCGCTTGCGGAACCGTGCTGTCCGCCGTATACGCGAACGCCTGCGGCACACGGCTCGAAACGAAGAGAAAGACCACGAGCACCGCGAACGTGAATGATCGCTTCATTGCTTGCTTCCGCCGCTGTTTTCGACTGCGCTGGATACGAGCGCGTGAAATGCCTCGGTGCGCATTTTGCGTATTCCACTGGCATCGGAACGATGCGTCGCAGAATCAAGCATCGACGCTGCGGAGGTGTCCTGCACAACGATTTCCTCATTCGTAGCGCGGTCGTGCCCGATGCGGAAAGTCCCCTGCACCCAGCTCACCACCGAAAAATCTCCGGCAGCGGTTCGCTCGAGAAACAACACAACTTCTTCTCCTGGCGCGAATCGCGGCACGCCGGAAACAGTCGACTTCAGATTTCCCGCCTCGCCGCCGATCAGCCGTACCGTAATCCGAGCAGGCGACGAGCCTTTCCACGTTTCTTCCACGTCAAATGTTGTGAACGTCCATATCTCGCCCGCGTCCCAGCGCGCTGAATTCGCCACGCACCGCGCACGTACGATCGTGTGAGCCGCACGCGACATCTCGGCGACAGACATTCTCTGCAATGTCGTCGCCGCAACAGCGCCGCAGAAACTCAACATCCCGCCAAAAAAAACTAAGGCAAGCTTTCGAAGTCGACTCATTGTTTCACCTCCAAAATTCCGGTCGCTGAAGCACGATCGTTGTTCAGGGTCGTAATGAATAGCGTTCGGACGCCAGGTTGCGTCGCACTCGAAATCTGCAAATCGAGCTGGATCGTGTTTGGGAAAAGTCCGGTGATGAGCGACGCGGTCACAGGAATGTCGCCGGGCCCGTCTCCGGAAAGATCGCCCGACCCTGTGAATGCGTACGTAAAAGTCGGATCGAGCCCGTTTCCGTGGATACAAATGCTCGTCACCGCCGCTCCAGAAGCGGGCCGCGTCACGATGAGCGGCGTCCCTTCCACCTCGCAGCCGCCTCCGGTCAGAAATCCGTCAAAGTCCACATCGATTGCCGCAGATGACGCGGCCGTAGTGGGTTCAACCACCGTAACGTCAGTTCCGGGCACCGCTGGTTGCGAGGAATTCAGCGCAATCACGTTCTCAGAAACATCAAACGGAACAATTACGAATGGAACCGGGTTCGAAAACGCACCCGTGCTGGGATTTTTGAGCTGAATCGTCAGCGTCGTTGCCGACTGCACGTCGGCCGGGTTCATCGCCGTCGTGCAGCTCGCCGCAGTCGCGCAAGTGGTTCCGCGGGGAATCCCGTTCACGAGAATCACGCCACCTGAACCACCGCTCCCTATGATGAAACCGGATCCCTGAACAGTGAACGGAAAGCTTTCCACCGCGCCAGCCATCACGCTGGACGGCAAAATCACTTTGATCGCGGGCCCGCTCGTAATTGCGATCGTCGCTGACGCCGCTTTCGTGGCGTCGGCCGCGCTCGTTGCGGTGATCGAAACCGCGTTGGGATTCGGTGCAATGGTGGGCGCGCTGTACAGCCCGTTCGCATCCACAGACCCGCACGCAGCCCCGCCACATCCTTGCCCGGCAATCGCAGATTGCACGCTCCACGTCACGGTTATATTGCTGTTTCCGGCAACCGTCGCAAAAAACTGACGAGTTGTGATGGTCGAACTCGAATTCGCAACAAACGCATAGGCGGGAGAGACTGAAACTGCTACCGAAGCTGGAGGTCCCGAGATGGCAACGATCGCACTACCGCTCTTTGAGGGATCCGCATCGCTCGCTGCCGTCAGGGTTACGGGATTCACCGCTGGCACAGACGTCGGCGCCAGATAATCCACTGCATTTGAACTCGCAACTTGCGGTGCAGCGCAAGGATTCGACCCGGCGGCGCAAACCTTCCCAACGGCTGCATTTCCGTTGGAGATCCCATTCACGAACCACGTAACCGCGGTATCACCGGTACTCGTCACACCGGCCGCGAACGACTTCCTCGTATTTACTTGCAAAGTTGCGGATGACGGCGACACCATCACACGGATGTTGCTGGTGAGCGTCACCGATGCCGTTGCCACCGTTGCGCCGCTCGTCGCATGAATCGCAACGGAATTTGGTGTCGGCACAGCCAAAGGCGCAGAATAAATTGCCGCGCTTGCGCCGCTTGCCGCAATAGTTCCGATCGTCGAGTTACCACCCGCGATTCCATTCACATCCCAAACGATGGAAGTTCCAGCAGCGTTGCAGAACGACGCCGTGAAAGTTTGCGTTTGCGCCAGAGCCACGTTCGCCGTCGCCGGCAAGATGGAATTTGTCGCGGCGCAAACTACTGTGACGCTTGCGTTCCCATACTTCGACGGGTCGGCGACGCTCGTTGCCGTTACGTTCACCGTTGCAGGCGATGGTGGTACCCCAGGCGCTACATAAAGCGCGCTGTCAGCCCCGTTCGACGCTACGGTTCCGAGCGCCGAATTTCCGCCGGCGATTCCGTTCACGCTCCACGTCACCCCTGTCGATGGAGCGCCGCTCCCGGATACACTCGCGGTGAATGCTTGTCCTGCGCCGGTTGAAACCGTAGCCGAAGTCGGCGAAATGCCGACCACCATGTCGTCCTTCAGCGTAACCACCGATGACGCGGTGACGTCCGATTCGGCATTGCTTGTAGCCGTCACCGTAACGCTCGCGGCTGCTGGCATCGTGACGGGCGCCGTGTATAAGCCCGTTGAAGAAATTGTTCCCACGCTCGCGCCGCCCCCAGCAATTCCTCCTGCGAACCACGTGACGCCAGGGTTCGATGTGCCTGTCACGCTTACCTGAAACTGTTGCGTTTGTCCCAATAACACGGTCGCACTCATCGGTGAAAGTGTGATCGTCACTACGGCAGGCGGTCCCGCGGGGCTCGTGTTCCCGGAACATCCCGGCATCAGAATCGCGATCGCACAGAACGCCGCCAGCAGAATCGCCTGTATCGAAATTCTCGCGTCTCGAATTGCGGCAACAGTCCCGTTCGATGTTTTCTCCTGTCGCCGCAGCGTGGGTAGACTCTCCATGGTCGCGACCACCTATCGCACGAGATGTGCCATCGCGGAGCAGCCACCGGAAATTTTCGTTCCAAGTCGCGCAGCGGCTCATCGAATTTCTAACTCTCGCTTTCTCAGATCTTTAGGAATAAACCACAGAATATTTCGAATCCGATCGCTGCGCGCCGATCGCAAATTCTCACCTCCATTCATTCCCTCGCGTCCCGAAATGGCTCGCAAGAAATTCAATTTGGCACGCGTGCAAACGCTTGGGCGAATCTTCGGCGCCTTTTCGCCGACGCTCTCGAAGTTGACACTCAGCCACACTTCACCGAATAATGCCGGCATGTCAAAACCTGAAATCGTTCGCAGGATCAAGAGCTACTCCGCAGAAAGCGGCTACGTATACCAATATCAATTTCAGGACGTCCATCCATCCCAGCAGGGAACTGTGCGCGGAAACGAATACGTCTATTACATCTCCGCCGATCGCAAAAAAATGTTTCCAGTGCGCATATTTGTCCGCATCGATGATCTTGAACGGTGGGCTAAAGCAACAGGACGCGCGCTGACGGGCACCGAGGAATATGCGGTAGCAAAGATGCGGCTGTTTCAGGCGTTCGACGAAGGCCAGGAACTCTCCGCCACGGGCCCCGCATTGGTCGTCGACGAATCGAATCTCAACGCGCTGCTCGAACGTCTCGATCTGTAGCGCATTCGCCTACATCCGCGAAAGCACGGCCGCGCGCAGCGCCGGCTCGAGAATCTGAAAACGAAACGAATATCCCGCCGCAAGCAGCCCTTCGGGAATCACCCGATCGCTTCCCAACAAAAGTGCGTCAGCCATTTCGCCCATCACCAGTTTCAAAATGAATGCCGGCGCGGGAAATATCGCAGGCCGGTGCAGCATGCCTGCGAGAAGCCGCGTAAATTCCTCGTTCCGTACCGGATTTGGCGCCACCACATTCACCGGTCCGCTCACTTGCTCGTTCGCTATGACGAAGCGAATGATTCCGATCACGTCCTCAATCGCAATCCACGACATCCATTGCTTCCCGCTCCCCAGCCTTCCGCCAAGCCCCATTTTGAAAGGCGTTAGCATGCGCGGCACCGCGCCACCGTTGCCACTGAGAATAATTCCGAACCGCAATGTTGCTGTGCGAATTCCCATCGGCGCGGCGCGCCTCGCTTCGGCTTCCCAATCCCGGCAGAGCAGCGCCAGAAAATCCGTTCCATTGGCGCTCGATTCGGTAAGAATTTCCTCGCCGCCTTCCCCGTAATATCCGATCGCTGACGCAACCAGCAACGCGCGTGGTTTCTGCTTCAGCTTAGAAAGAGAATCGACAAGGACCCGCGTGGTATCAATGCGGCTGCTGCGAAGCACTTGCTTTCGCGCGTTCGTCCAGCGACCGTCGCCGATTCCAGCGCCGCTCAAATGAATCACCACGTCCGTGCCTTCGATGCCCGCCAGGTCTACCGTCGCGCGCATGGGTTCCCAACTAACATCCCCCGGCTTGACAGCGGCCCCGGGGCGCACCAGGTGCGCTACGGTGTGGCCATCCGCGCGAAGCGCCGCAGTAGCTGCCGTTCCAACGAGACCAGATCCCCCCGACATCAAAATCTTCATGTTTCGCTTCTTCCCCCCCGCGAGCGTTGAGGAATCTACCCTACGGCTCGCAATGTCTCGCGTCAAGCACCCGCGTCATCCTCGATCGAGAAAGCAATCAGTGATTCCCGTCTGGGGCAAAAACTAAGATAAACTCATCGGCTCACTACGAGGTGAGTTATAACGTGAATCGCGAGACGAACACGATCCGATTATTCCGCAGAGCCTCCGTCGCGGCACTTATTGCAATTTCGCTCATGTTCTCGTTCGCAATGGCTCGAGGTGGCACCGCTGAACTTCGCGGATTTTTCCCCGCCCGCGCCAAGGCCGAGCGAGATCTCGAGCTAAAATTCCGCAGCATTCCAGACGCCGCTCACGCCGAAAGCAACTTGCGCCACCTCACAAGCCAGCCGCATATGGCCGGCACCGAAGCAAGTCATCAAACGGCCGAATGGCTGCGCGATCAGTATAAGAGCTACGGCTTCGACGCTGAGATCGTCACCTACAGCGTGTGGCTCGCCCAACCTCGCGAAGTGAAGCTCGAACTCATTGCGCCCGAAAAGAAAACTCTCGCGTCGCCCGAGCTACCCATCGAAGCCGACAAGGATACCCTCGATCCCCGGGCCGTCATGGCATTCAACACCTACTCGCCTTCGGGCGAAGTGACGGCTCCCGTCGTCTACGTCAATTACGGCACGCCGGAAGATTATGCAGAACTCGACTCGCTCGGCGTGAGCGTGGAAGGCAAGATCGCACTTGCCCGCTACGGCCGGAATTATCGCGGCATCAAATCAAGATTGGCGGAAGAGCACAAAGCCGTCGGCCTCGTAATTTATTCCGATCCCGCGGACGACGGCTACGCAGCCGGTGATCCTTTTCCTCGCGGCCCCTGGCGGCCGATGAGCGGCATTCAGCGCGGCTCCGTCCTTTACACCGAATACTATCCGGGCGATCCGCTCACTCCCGGAGTGGGAGCCACTCCCGACGCCAAACGCATCGCGCCTGCCGATGCCGCAAACCTTCCGCGCATTCCCACGATGCCCATTAATGCCCAGGATGCTGCCGCAATCCTTGAACATCTCGAAGGTCCACATGTTCCGCGGCCCTGGCAAGGCGGATTGCCGTTTACCTATCACACAGGCCCCGGGCAATCCGAAGTTCACATGAAGATCGTGATGGATTTTCAGCAGCGCGCAATCTATGACGTGATCGCAAGACTGCGCGGCACCGACGACGGCGAATGGGTCGTGCTTGGCAATCACCACGACGCGTGGGTCTTCGGCGCCGCCGATCCAAACAGCGGGACCTCCGTGATGCTCGAAACAGCTCGCGCCCTCGGAGAACTTGCACGCGGCGGTTGGAAGCCACGCCGCACAATCGTCATGTGCGAGTGGGACGGTGAAGAGCCCGGCCTGCTCGGCTCCACCGAATGGGTCGAGTCCAATCGCGCCGAACTTCAGGCTAAAGCTGTCGCGTACCTGAACACCGACGTCGGCGTCAACGGGCCGAACTTCAGCGCGTCAGCTACTCCGTCACTGAAAGAGTTGGTACGCGAGGCCGCGCGCGAAGTCGAGGATCCGCGCGCGAATCGTCCTGTCTATGACGTGTGGCGCGAACACTCCACCGAAACCAAGCTGGCGCCTTCTGGAACCGCGCGGCCGGAACTCAAGGCCGACGCACCCGGCGAAGTCCCAGTCGGTGCTCTCGGAGCCGGGTCGGATTTTTGTCCGTTCTTCGATTTCGCAGGAATTCCCTCGATGGACATGGGCTTTGGCGGTGACTATGGCGTCTATCACTCGCGCTACGACGATTTCTTCTGGATGAAACAGTTTGGCGACCCCACATTCGTCTATTTTCCAACGCTCGCGAAAATTCTTGGCACTGTCGCGCTCCGATTGGACGAAGCGGACGTGCTGCCCTTCGACTATCCTGCCTATGCTTCAGAGATTTCCCGAGCAGCGAACGACATAAAAGATCGGATCGGCGCGGACAAGGGAACCGAAACCGCAGACACGAGGCTAATTTCGGAAGCGTCCGCACAACTCTCGTCGGCCGCAACCCAAGCGTCCGCGGCGCTGCACGCAATTTCACCAGCATCGCTTTCCATCGCCAGGCAGCAGCAACTCAATCGCGCGCTCGTTACCGTCGAACAATCTCTGCTCGTGCCGGAAGGGCTTGTAGGCCGGCCCTGGTACAAACACTCGATTTTCGCGCCGGGAAGTTACGCGGGTTATGCCGCGGAAGTAATGCCGGGTGTCAACGAAGCTATCGATCGCAATGATCCTGCCACACTTCATCGCGAGGCCGATGCTCTCGCGGCGGCTCTTCGACGAGCAGCTACCCGTCTCGACGAAATCACGCACCTCGCCCAATCCGCGGCCGGGACTCACTCCGGACACTGATTCCTTCACTCGCCGCAAGCCATCGCGATAGAATGTGAACGTGCGTGTGCGCGTTCTATTTTTTGGCCAGCTAAAAGATATCGTCGGCTTCGCTCAGGACGATGCGGAGCTATCCGACGGCGCCCGCGTCGAAGATCTTTTCGAACGCTACGGCCGGCGCTTTCCCAAACTCGCTGAATTCCGCGCCTCCATCGCCGCTTCCGTCAATCAGGAATATTCTGGTTGGCGCGCTCCGCTCTCGAGCGGTGACGAAGTTGCTTTTCTTCCGCCCGTCAGTGGCGGCCAGCAATCGGCAGTCGTCGAAGATATTTTTCAGCTCATTCGAACGCCGATTCGTCCCCACGATTTAGCCGAAAGCCTGAAGGCTCCCGAAGACGGCGCCCTCGTCGTCTTCGACGGGTTTGTGCGCAACAATTTTCGTGGAAAAAAGACGCTCTACCTCGAATACGAAGCGTACGAAGCGATGGCCTACGCCAAGATGCGTGAAATTGGCTCGCAGATCCGTGAGAAATTTGCCGTCCATCGTGTCGCCATCGTCCATCGTCTGGGCAGGCTCGAAATCGGCGAGACAAGCGTTTGGATCGGCGTCAGTTCTCCCCATCGCAGCGCGGCGTTCGATGCCTGCCGCTTCGCCATCGATACTTTGAAACGTTCCGTTCCGATCTGGAAGAAGGAGTATTTCGTCGGCGGCGCGGTATGGGCCGAAGGCGAATTGCCGCCTCAGGAAGCCCTTTCGCCGCCGGGTGAATCTACCTCCTAGATGAAAATATCCTCGCAAGCACTTGGCGTTTTTCCGATCGCCGCGATGGTGGCCTGCGCCGGATTCTATGGTTCGGCGCTCGCGCAAGACCAGAAAAAAGCGTCCACCATTCACGTCGACGTGAATCTCGTTTCCATCCTCGCGAGTGTGATCGATCCAAATGGACGCCCGGTCCCGGACCTGCCTCAAGACGCATTCGAACTGAAAGAAGAAGGCGTCGTTCAGAAAATCGAAAGATTCGAAGCCCAAACGAACCGCCCGCTCGACCTCGCGCTTGATGATCGATTCCAGCATGAGCACCTTCAAAGACCTGCGATTTGAAATCGATGCCGCGTCTCATTTCATTAAACAGGTTGTGCGTCCGGGCGATACGCTAGCCGTCTTCGAATTCTCCGATTCGGTGACCCAGCTCTCTGACTTTTCCGATGACGTTGCCAAACAGCAATCGGCCGCCGAAAAAATCACGCCCGGCGCCGGCACCTCGATCTACGATGCCGTCGTTCTCGGCTCGAACGCAATCCGCAAACTTCCTCCGGACCGCCGCCGCGCCGTTGTGCTCGTCACCGATGGCGGAGAAACCACCAGCCTGTCGAAGTTTGACGACGCCCGCCGCGCCGCGATTCGCTCCGGAACCCTGCTTTACTCCATAATCATTCGCCCGGTAAAAAATGAAAACGGACGAAACACCGCCGGCGAACATGCCTTGATAACAATCACCGACAGCACCGGAGGAGCCCTCTTTATTCTCGACGATATGCAGCAGCTCGATGCCATGTTCGACCGCATCAATCGCGAGCTGCGCACCCAATACTTGCTGGGCTACTATCCAAATCCGGTTCCGAAACCTGGAACCACGCGCCACTTGGAAGTGAAAGTACAATCGGGAGACACGGTGCGCTACCGCAAGGAATACGTCACCTCGGGAGCTTCGCGTTAATGAACCAATTTCTGGAAGTTGCGATTGAGGCGGCGCGCGAAGCCGGAGCGCTTCTTCTCGCGGAATACGACCGCCCCAAGAACATCACGTACAAGGGAGAAGTCGACATCGTCACCGAGTCTGACCGCCGCTCGGAAGCGCTGATCGTCGGCCGTCTCCGTCGCTATTTTCCGCAACACGAAATTGTTGCCGAAGAGGGAAGCGGCGGCCCCAAAGGCAATGCGCGGTATCGCTGGCATGTCGATCCGCTCGACGGCACCACAAATTTTGCGCACGGCTATCCGTGCTTCGCAGTTTCGATCGGTTTGCTCGAAGATGGCGAGCCAATCGTCGGAGCCGTTCTAAATCCCGTCAGCAACGAACTTTTCACCGCCGCGCGCGGCGAAGGGGCATACCTCGGCCAAAAGCGCATTCACGTCTCGCCCATCGAGACGCTTGCCACAAGCCTGCTCTGCACCGGTTTTCCGCCCGACCAGCGCCACCAGCAGACGAACATCGCCTATTACGCCGGCTACACGCTGCGCTCGCACGGCGTTCGGCGCGACGGTTCCGCCGCCCTCGATCTTTGTTCGGTTGCTTGTGGACGTTTCGAAGCGTTCTGGGAATTTGGGCTGAAATCGTGGGACACAGCCGCCGGAATGCTGCTCGTGAAGGAAGCCGGCGGAATGGTGACAGACTTTCTCGGCAAGCCCTACCATCCGGGCGATCGCGCACTTCTCGCTTCCAACGGTCTCATCCATTCCGAAATGCAGGCGGTCGCCGCGGACATCGTCGAGCACCTCGCGAAGTAAAGATCCCCGTTCAACGCCGTCAGTGTTTCTTCAGATCTTCGTAAATATTCGTGATGGCATATGTCACGCCCGCGAAAAATCGTTTCTGCGGCGCTCCGTGCGTCAGACCCTCGTCAATTCCTCCGTCAATGATTAGCCGTGGTGAAATGTTGTACGTGAGCGCCCAGAGCGTCGACGCGAATGCGGGGTTCTCCGCGTTCAAACGCGTATTTCCGTAAAACTCCCCCGTAAACCCCAGCTTGCCCCGAATCGAACGCGAAAAGGCGAGATTGTATTGCTCGAAGGAGTCGAATCCCGCCGCCGTCGGCCGCCCATTCAGGAAGTAAGTAGCGTTGAAATCGAAATGAACGCCATGAATATCTTTGCTCGCAAGAAATGTGAACGCGTGATCCATCTGGCCCGTGCCGAGCCCCTTCATCGTGCTCGCCGAAGGCACTTTCACTGCGTAGCTGAACGCAAGACTGGGAACATGCGCGGTCTGGCGATAGAACCGAATCTGCGGGCCAAACCAGTTATCGCCGATTCCAGTTTGTCCGCCCGCCTGCTGATTCTCAATGAGTACGCTTGTCGTCGACCATCGCAACTCTATGTCGCACAGCAGCCCGAATTTCAGCAATCCCACCAGATCATCCACGCGCGCACCCGCGCCGAGTGAAGTTCTGTCCCACCCATACTCCAACTCGATCACTCCGTACTGCGTAATATCGGCCGGATCCGCCACCGTCGGACGGTTTGGATTTGCTTTGATCGATGGTGCATAGCAACCCGTCTGCCGTCCCATCCACTGCGCCTGCGCCTCGGGAGAAATGATCCCGAAACAACAGAGCGCGATTCCCGCGATGATTGCTTTTCGCAATCCGACGTGCCCGAGAATAGCGAGTGCCCTCAACTGATAAATCCGCTCCATTCGGAGTTCATTGTGCCCTCAATCATTCCAAACGCGAAACTCTCAGAATGCCCCTCGTTGACTCAATTCCAGCGGAGTGCTAGCCTCGCGCTCGATTCCAACCCATGCGTGCCGTTGACATCATTCGCAAGAAGCGCGACTCCGTTGAACTCTCCCGCGAAGAAATCAATTTCCTGATCGAAGGCGCCACTCACGATCGCATTCCCGATTACCAGCTCGCCGCCTGGCTGATGGCGGTTCTCTGGCGCGGCATGACGCGCGCTGAAGCCGCCGCGCTCACCGAATCAATGCTGCATTCGGGCTCCGTCCTCGATTGGTCTGATTTGCCCGCGCCTAAAGTTGACAAACATTCCACCGGCGGCGTCGGCGACAAAACTTCACTGGTAATTGCTCCGGTCGTGGCGGCGGCTGGGCTTTACGTCCCTATGATCAGCGGTCGCGGCCTCGGCCACAGCGGTGGCACTCTGGACAAACTCGAATCCATCCCGGGCTTCAACGTCAATCTGAAGCTCGACGAATTTCGCCGCGTCCTCGAAAAGTGCCGCTGCGGTTTGATCGGCCAAACTCCTGAAATCGCGCCCGCCGATAAAAAACTCTACGCCCTGCGCGACGTCACCAGTACCGTCGAAAGCCCTTACCTGATCTGCGCTTCGATCATGAGCAAGAAAATGGCCGAAGGAATCGATGCGCTCGTCCTCGACGTGAAAACCGGCGTCGGCGCGTTCATGAAAAAGCAATCCGACGCCGAATACCTCGCCGAATTAATGGTCGAAACAGGCACGCGCATGGGCAAGAAAGTCGTCGCACTCATCACCGACATGGACCAGCCGCTCGGCCGCAAAGTCGGCAACGCGCTCGAAGTGGAAGAGTGCATCGAAATTATGAATGGCAAAGGCCCCGCCGACCTGCGCGAAATTTCGATCGAACTCTCGGCATGGATGTTTCTGCTCGGCGGAAAATCCAAATCCGTCGCAGAAGGACGCGCGCTCGCAGCGGAAATGATTGCTTCGGGCGGCGCCCGTGATACATTCCGCGAGATCATTCGTTTGCAAGGTGGCGACGCGCAAGTGGTCGACGATCCAAGCCGCCTGCCGCAAGCGCGACACGAAGCGCGCGTCACGGCGCAAGCGGACGGTTTCATCACCGCGATTCACTGCGAGCAGGTCGGTGTTGCCAGCATGATGCTCGGCGGCGGCCGCGAAAAGAAAGAAGACGCGATCGATCCCGGCGTCGGCCTGATCGTCGAAAAAAGAATCGGCGATCCCGTGAAATCAGGCGAGACGCTTTGCACCGTGCGCTACAATCTCGATTCGCGCTTACCGCACTCGATGGGTTTGCTTGCGAAAAGTTTTGAAATCGGACCCAAAGCACCGCCCGCCTTGCCCCTCGTGCGAAAAGTGATCGGCGCGGAAGGCAAGTCGTAGTCCTGATCGCAGGACGAAAGAGGGCACAGCATGCACCGCATGATCGGCCTTGTCGGAATGCTCGTTTTCATGGCCCTCGCTTTTATTTTTTCCACCAATCGCCGCGCCATCCGCGGAAAGACAGTCGCCTGGGGCCTCGGGCTTCAAATCGTCTTCGCTTTCCTTGTGATGCGCTGGGAATTTGGCCGCTGGCTTTTCCAGGAAGCCGGCGCGGGCGTCAACTGGATGCTCGACTTCGCGTTTTACGGCTCCTCGTTTGTTTTCGGCGATCTCGGCAAGAAAGGCTCGCCCATGGGCTTTTTCTTCGCGTTTCAGGTGCTGCCCACAATCATTTTCATCGCTGCGTTTTTCGCCGTCCTCTATTACTTCGGCATCATGCAATTCATCATCAAGATCGCCGCAGTCGTCATGACGCGCCTGATGGGCGCAAGCGGCGCCGAATCTCTCAACGTCGCAGCCAGTATTTTCATGGGCCAGACCGAAGCGCCGCTCACCATCCGTCCGTTCCTGCCCGAAGTCACGCATTCGGAATTAATGACGATTATGACCAGCGGCATGGCTCACGTCTCCGGCGGAATGATGGCTGCGTACATCGCATACGGAGTCGAAGCGAAACACGTTCTCGCTGCTGTCATCATGACCGCTCCTGGAACGATCCTCCTCTCGAAAATGCTCGTGCCAGAAACAGAAAAGCCCGTCACGTCCGGCCGCGTCGAGATGGCGGAAATCGAGCGCGATCGGAACGTCCTCGCTGCATTGACTCGCGGCACAACCGACGGCTTAAGCCTCGCGCTCAACGTCGGTGCGATGCTAATCACATTTATCGCGATGATCTATCTCGTCGACGGCTGTTTCAGCGCCATCCACAATTTTTTCGCCATGCATGGTTTCACCTGGTTTCCGTCGAGCATCGAGGGCATTATCGGCTGGATTCTCGCTCCGATTGCGTGGCTCATCGGAATTCCCTGGCATGACGCGCACACGATCGGCAATCTCCTCGGTCTTCGCATGGTGACGAATGAACTCGTCGCCTTCCAGCGCCTGGGTCCGATGAAAGACGCGATCGATCCGCGCTCGTTCACCATCGCCACATTCGCCCTTTGCGGCTTCGCTAATTTCAGTTCCATCGGAATTCAAATCGGCGGCATCGGCGCGCTGGCGCCGAATAAACGCACGGACCTCGCCCGCCTCGGCATCCGCGCCATGTTGTGCGGCACGATGGCCAACCTGATGTCCGCTGCAATCGTTGGAGTCATGCTGCAATGACGTCGGCTCGTCCCGGTTCGTCCGCGCGCGCAAGTGAATTTGCGCGTGCCGAGCGCGCCGCAAAATACATTCTCTCAAAAACGAAGCTGCGCCCGGCGATCGGGCTCGTTCTTGGCTCCGGCCTCGGCGCGTTTGCCGACGAACTTTCCGGCGCCACAAAAATCCCGTATCAGAAAATCCCCGGCTTTCCGCACCCTACCGCCGTAGGCCATGCTGGACGCCTCGTCATCGGCAAAGTCGGGAGCATTGCGGTCGCCGCGATGCAAGGCCGGGTCCATGCGTACGAAGGTTATTCCGCGCGGCAGGTCGTCTTCCCAATGCGCGTGCTCGGCAGGCTCGGAATTCGCTCTGCGATTCTTACCAACGCCGCCGGCGGCATCGATCTCAATTACAAGCAGGGCGCACTCGTCGTCATCCGCGATCACATCAATCTGCAGGGCACGAATCCGCTGATCGGTCCGAATGACGAACGCTTCGGCCCGCGCTTTCCTGACATGTCGCAGGCGTACGCAAAGCCGTTCCGTGAAATCGCGCTCACTGAAGCGAAGCGCCTCGGCGTCGACTTGCCGGAAGGAGTCTACGCCGCGCTTTCCGGCCCCAGCTACGAAACGCCCGCCGAAATTCGCTATCTCCGAACGATTGGCGCCGATCTGGTCGGCATGTCCACCGTTCCGGAAACGATCGTTGCGCGCCACATGGGAATTCGCGTGCTGGGAATTTCCTGCGTCACGAATATGGCTGCCGGAATTCTCGACCAGCCAATCAATCACGCTGAAGTGATGGAAACCGGCGAGCGCGTAAAGACACAATTCATCGCGCTGCTGCGCGCCGTGATTCCGCGCATGGCAGCCGACACGAAATAGTCGCGTATCTGAAAGGTGGATTCATGACCGAATATGACGCACTCATCGCCGCAGCAAAACAAGCCCGCGAAAACGCGCACGCACCCTACTCAAATTTTCGCGTCGGTGCCGCTCTTCGCGCGAACTCCGGCCGTGTTTTCACCGGCTGCAATGTCGAAAACGCAACGCTGGGCCTCACCTGCTGCGCCGAACGCACCGCCATCTTCAAAGCCGTCTCCGAAGGCGAACGCGGCTTCGAAGCAATCGCCGTCGTCGCCGATACCGACGTACTCACGCCCCCCTGCGGCGCCTGCCGCCAAATCATCTGGGAATTCTGCGGCGACGTACCCGTAATCCTCGCCAATCTGAAAGGCAAAGTGGAACACGAAACGATGGGCGCATTGCTCCCACGCGCCTTCGACTCATCGTTCCTGTAGTGCAGGAAACCGCAGATGAACACAGATAAACACTGATAGATTCGAAGCTAACAACTACCACAAAGCTGAGGCCATGGACCCCTACACAAAATCAATCGCGCCGCCCCAAGCCGCTGCCACAGTTCAACGATTTATCTCTTATCTGTGTCCATCTGTGTTCATCTGTGGTTTCACAATTTTTCTCGCAGCCGCGTCCGCCTCGGCCCAGGTGAAAGACAAAGCTGACCTCCTCGTCGCGCACGGCACAGTCGTCACAATGGACGCCCAGCGCCGCGTCATCGAAGACGGCGCAGTCGCAGTCCGTGGCGATTCCATCCTAGCCGTCGGAAAATCCGCCGAGATCGAATCGCGCTTCGAAGCCGCGAAAACAATCGACGCGCACGGCGCCATCATCATGCCCGGCCTGATCAACGGCCACGCTCACGCCGGAATGAGCCTGTTCCGCGGTATTGCCGACGATCTCGCACTCGACGAGTGGCTCAACAAATATATTTTCCCCGCCGAAGCGCGCAACGTCACCGAAGATTTCGTCGTCTGGGCTACGCGCCTCAGCCTGCTTGAAATGCTGCGCGGCGGCACCACCACCTATTGCGATATGTATTATTTCGAAGATGCAGTTGCGCGCGTCTCGAAAGAAGCCGGCATGCGCGGAATCCTCGCCGAAACCATCATCGACTTTCCCGCCCCCGATAATAAAAATCTCACTCAGGCATACGATTACACCCAGAAATTCCTCGACCACTGGAAAGGCGATCCGCTCATTACCGCCGCTGTTGGTCCGCACTCGATTTACACCCTATCCGAGAAAACTCTTCAGGATTCAGCCGCGCTCGCGCGCCGCAATCACGCCCCCATCGCCATTCACATCGCCGAAGCTCCGTTCGAACTGCAACAGAGCCGCGAAAAGCACGGTGCCACGCCCGTCGCCTATCTCGAGCGCATCGGACTCCTCGGACCGGATGTAATCGGCGCTCACTGCATCTGGGTCGACGCTGCCGACATTGCGATCCTCACGCACTTCGGTGTCGGCTGCACCAACAATCCCTCGAGCAACATGAAAACTGCCGCCGGCGTGATGCCCGTCGTCGACATGCTCGCCGCAGGCCAGGCAATTGGCCTCGCCACGGACGGCGCTGCGAGCAACAACAATCAGGACATGTTCGAGGAAATGAATCTCGCGGCAAAACTTCAGAAAATCGCTCGCCGCGATCCGCGCGCGCTACCTGCTCAGCAGGTTGTCGAGATGGCGACAATTGGCGGTGCTCGTGCGCTTCACCTCGAGAAACAAATCGGCTCGCTCGAACTGGGTAAGAAAGCGGACTTGATCGTCGTCGATACAAGCGCGCCCCACGCCGTGCCGATGTACAACGTCTACTCGGATCTCGTGTACGCCCAGAAATCCGCTGACGTGAAGACTGTCGTGATCGGCGGAAAAATCATCATGGAAGATCGCCGCATGCTCACGCTCGATGAGCCGCAGATTCTCGCGAAAGCGCAGGAGTACAAGAAGAAGGTTGAAGCCTCCCTCGCTGGCCCCGCGCCCAAATAAGCCGAACGTGAAACGGCGGTGCGATGAACGCTGTATCTCTGGCTGCCGGAGACTGAGGAAGCAGTACTCGAGCGGGCTTACTTCAAGGCGGAAACAGTTCGCGCGCGGTGCGTTTTCAGTGCGACCGATCGCAAAGTATCGGGAATGTTCTTGTTCGTTGTCAGAAGTTTCAGATCTGTGGCGTTCAACCGCGGCAGCAGATGCAGCGAGATGTCGAGCGGCGTCTTGGGATTGTTCACCAGATTTCTCGCTATCACATAGCTCTTCATGAATTTTCGCGTCAGCGAAATCACGCGAAACACTTCATCGGATAGGTTGGTCATTTTCGCAAACGATTCCACTTCCATATCCGTCAGCCGGGGTGACTGCAGCACGCATCGCTGCACCAGTTTGTTTGGATCCTTGATTAAGATCATTCGCGCCTCGCGGTTTCCCTTGAGCGCCAGCGTCAGGCGCTGCACCACGTTCATGTGCGCCACCTGTTTCAAAAGCGTCTCGCGTTTCACCGGATCCGGCTCCGCTTCCTTCGCGGCTTCTTCGAGAACTTGCAACGGAAGCGTTTCGTTCTTGTGAATTTCTGCGAGTAGCGATTGCTGCTCCACCGAAGCCGCCTGCGATTGCACGAGCGCTTCTGCCAGATGCGGGTCGGAGCTGAGCCGTTCCATATTGTCGAGCAACGCTTGAATCCCCGCGGCTGTCAAGTGGCGTGCCACGCGCGTAACAATCGGCGCTGGACATGCTTCATTCTTCGCCATCGCGTCGGCGATTCCTGGCTTCTCCGCGATGTGTTCCGAACAATATTTGAACAAGTGCTTGTCTGCGTCGGGCCGTGCCAGCGCCAGGAGAAACGACTCATGTGGGACCGTCAGCAGTGCCCCCCTCGCGCGCTCCGCAATTGCGGCATCCGCATCGGCGGCCAGTACCGCAAGCAATTCCGCGCGGTCCTCCGGCGCAAGCGAAACTCCGCCGGAGCACACGGCAATTTTTCTCTCCGCCCGGGCTTGCCCGGAACGGATTTCGGCACGCACCTCAGCGCTAATGAGAGTCTCCGGCGGGCGTTCTCAAATCGTTTCGCGTGAGTTTGATGCTTCCCGGTTGCCCCGGCTGGCCGAACAATGGAATTGCCTGTCCATTCAATTCGAGCACCACCCCGCCCGAATCGCTCGACGTAACCTCCAGCGCGTCACGCGCCTCAAATTGTCGCGCGTCGCCCGTCTCAACCATTTGGTTCAGCACTACTTTTCCATCGGCAACAATTGTCAACATCACCGGCTTGTTTGTCTGCACTTTCAGCTCGAGAGGATCAACGGCGTTCGCCGAAGCCGGCACCGCGTTTGCCGTCGCAACTGGTGTCGCAGTCTGCGCATTCGCGTCGATCGGCGAGGTGGCCGTCATCCTCGGGGAATCCGCCTTCGGCTTGTGAAAGTGCGCCGCGATCTTGCTTCCATACTTGGCATAAACAAATGTCGCGCTGCTAAGAATCAAGATCACCGCAACCGCAAGCACCGCAATCGGCTTCCAATCGCGCTGCGCTTCCATCGGTGGATCGGGCACCACGCCAACGTCTACCCGTCCTTTCGTTTCCAGAGCGTACTCCGCCACCATGCTGTCTTCATCGAGTCCAAGAAACCGTGCCACCGAGCGAATGAACCCGCGATTGAACACACCGCCGGGCAAGTAAGTCCCAGTGCTCGTTTTCGATCGCTTCCAGAAATCGTGTGCTGATGCGCGTCGCGGCAGACACCTCTTCGAGCGACACCCCTCGCATTTCGCGCTCGCGCTTCAAGTGTTCTCCGAATGGTGTCGATGACATCTTTGTGGGACCCGAAGCCCACGAAAAATATAGGCGTCGGTGAAAGGAGTGTCAATCGCTGCTGCCGGATATCTGTGTGCGATGCCTATTTGTCTTACGTCAATCGCTCCGGGATGCCCATTGCAGTTCCTGAAAACGCTTCACTATAATGTTACCGTTGCCAGATAAGACCCCAGATTCGAGCCCTCGTCTGCCGGTCGATCCGGTCCGAAGAGCCAATGACGGCAAATCCTTCGGCGGTGTCGAACGACGCCGAAATCCGCGCGCAGCTCCTGAACCTCTCGAAATCACGGAAGTCACGGTTTTCCACGAGCTTGGCAAGGCTCTTACGTCTTCGCTGCAGCTCGATCAAGTTCTCCGCACGATCATGGAGAAGATCAACGAGGTTCTCCGCCCGGATACGTGGTCGCTCCTCCTGATGGACGTCGAAAAGGGTGAACTTTATTTTCAGATCGCGACGGGCAAAGGCGCCGAAGCGCTGAAAGACGTCCGTATCAAATTGGGGCAGGGACTTGCCGGTTGGGTCGCGCAAACCGGCGAAGTCGTCGTCGTGCCTGACACCACAAAAGATTCACGCTTCTTCGCGAAAGTCGACGAGCGAACGAAAATGGAAACGCGCTCGATCGTTGCCGTCCCTGTGCGTTTCCGCGATCACTGCCTCGGTGTGATCGAGCTGATCAACTGCGTCGGCCCCGAAGGATTCAGCCAGCGCGACCTCGCGCTCCTCGAAGCGCTCGCCGATTACGCTGCCATTGCGATTGAAAATGCGCGCCACGTTCAGCGCATTCACGAGCTGACGATAACGGACGATTGCACCAGCCTCTACAATGCGCGTCATCTGAATTTCATGCTCGATACGGAAATTTACCGCTCCCATCGCTATGCGTTCGAGTTTTCGCTGATCTTCATCGACCTCGACCATTTCAAAAGTGTCAACGACACGCACGGCCACCTGATGGGCTCCAAACTTCTCGGTGAAATTGGCACCGCCATCAAAGAAAAATGCCGCATGATCGATCTCGCTTTCCGCTACGGCGGCGACGAATTTGTCGTCCTGCTGCCGCAAACTTCCAAAGAAAACGCGCTCGGCGTTGCCCGCCGCCTGCACAAACTCATCCGCGAAGCCACGTGGCTCACGGAGCCGGGAATCAATGCGCAAATCACAGCCAGCGTCGGCGTCGCGTCGTATCCAACCGATTCGCGCACGAAAGCCGAACTTCTGCATCTGGCCGACGAAGCCATGTACCTGGTCAAAAACACCACGCGCGACAGCGTCGCCGCCGCCGGCGTCGGCCTCCTTCCTCAGTCCGACCCCATCCCGCACAGCTAATCTCGCTTCATCGCGACCCTCAGTTTCGATCTGCTCGTGCTCCATTGCTCGCATTAATCGGGCACCAATTCGCCGCACAATCCACCAAAACATAAACACACGTGTCATCCTGAAGGCATCCGTCCAGGATGCCTGAAGGATCTCAATCACAAGTTCTTGGCACGCCATTCTCCACGTCCTCCCTCTGCATTCATCGCTTACGCACGGCCACTTTTTCCACAAGACGCACACCGCACCTTGATTCACCCACGTCACCGTGTTAGTCTGCGCCCACGCTAACATTCACATTTCACACAGATAACTGGCGGAGGCGAGCGAGGACGCATGGCTAACGAAGCGCTGGGAATGATCGAGACCAAAGGACTGGTGGGCTCGATTGAAGCTGCCGACGCCATGGTGAAAGCCGCCAACGTGATTCTCATCGGCAAGGAATATATCGGCGCGGGTTACGTCACCGTGATGGTGCGCGGCGACGTGGGCGCCGTAAAGGCTGCCACCGATGCCGGAGCCGCTGCCGCGCGCCGCGTTGGCGAACTTGTAGCCGTCCACGTGATTCCGCGACCGCACGAACTCGTGGAAGAGATCTTGCCGGGCGGAGGACTCTCCCGGAATCCGAAGAAGTAGCCAGGTGGTTCTTTGAGCCTGCGCGATCGCGACCTCATTTCCATCCAGGAAGCCCGCCAAGCCGTTGAGCGGGCGCATGAAGCCCAGAAGAAGTTCGCCGCATTTTCCCAAGAGCAAGTGGACGCTGTCGTGGAAGCTTGCGCCAACGCCGCCACCGATGCGGGCGAATCGCTTGCGCGTCTCGCCGTCGAAGAAACCGGCTACGGCAACGTCCCCGACAAAATCACGAAGAATCGTCTCGCTTCGGTGTTCGTTCCGCGCGCGATTCGCGGCATGAAAACCGTCGGCGTGATTCGCGAAGATCGCGAGAAGGGAATTATTGAAATCGCGGCGCCCGTGGGCGTCGTAGCGGCGATCATTCCTTCGACGAATCCCACCTCCACCACGATTTACAAAACGCTCATCGCGCTCAAAGCGCAGAATGCGATCGTTCTAAGCCCGCATCCCACTGCGATGCGCTGCATCTGTGAGTCAGCTTCCGTGCTTAATCATGCCGCGCTAAAAATCGGCGCGCCCGAAGGCCTCATCACCTGCCTCGAACATCCCACGATGCAGGGGACCGAAGCGCTGATGAAACACCGGCTGACGGGTGTAATCCTCGCGACCGGTGGAACCGGCCTCGTTCGTGCCGCTTACAGCTCGGGCCGTCCCGCGTATGGCGTTGGCCCGGGGAATGTGCCTGCGCTGATCGAGCGCACTGCCAACGTGAAAAAAGCCGTCGCCGATATTTTCGCCGGCAAGACTTTTGATTACGGCACCATCTGCTCGTCCGAGCAGGCAATCGTCGCCGAAGAAGCCGTGCGCGAACAGGTTCTCGACGAATGCCGCAAGCAGGGCGCGTACTTTCTTTCCGCCGACGAAATCAGCCGCCTCGGCGCGCTCGTTTTTCTCGGAGGCGCGCACGTGCCGAACACGCAAGTGGTTGGCCGCCCCGCTACCACGATCGCGGAGATGGCCGGCATCAAAGTACCGGCGTCCACGCGCGTCCTCATCGCGCAGCTCGATGGCATCGGCCGCGATGTTCCGCTTTCCGCCGAAAAACTTTCGCCGATTCTTGCGTTTTACTCGGCGCCGAATCTTGCATCGTCGATCGACCTCTGTGTGCGCCTGCTTCTGCACGGAGGCGCAGGTCACACAGCGTCGATTCATTCGCAGAGCGAAGCTGCGGTGAAACAATACGGCCTCGCCGTGCCCGCGTTTCGTATCGCCGTCAACACATCCTCGGTTCACGGTTCGATCGGGTATTCGACGAATCTGTTTCCCGCGATGACGCTCGGCTGCGGCTCACCCGGCGGCAACATCACTTCCGACAACATCGGCCCGCAACATCTGATGAACGTAAAACGCGTTGCGTGGGAATCGCGCGCCGTTGAGCATCGCACGGTTCCCGCCGACCAGCGTCTCTCGGCGATGTCGGTGCCGTCGTCATCGTCAGCGCCGTCGTCCGTGCCGCCACCCTCGTCTGCGCAATCCCAACCGCAAGCACGCGCCGCTGCGGCAGGCGCATCCGATGCGCACGGTGCGAGTCTTTCGGGGCCCGGCGGATCAAGCGCCTCTACTGCTTCGAGCGGTTCATCCGCCGCGCCGCCCGCGAAGAGCGGAAACCTCGGCGCTGCGAATCTGGACGCGCCGCAAATCCGTTCCGCAATCTCCGCGACGCTCGCAGCGGCAGCTGCGTCAGCGCCCGTTCCCGATCGCGAGACAATCGCGCGCATCGTCGAAAAAGTTTTCACCTCGCGCGGTATACCTCGCCGCGGCAGTTCGCAAGCTGCGACCGCACCCGCATCGTTCGCATCTGCCGCGCCCGCTGTGGTCGCTGCTTCTGCTGTCCCGAGTGCGGCGATTTCAACGCCGCCGGCTTCGCCGAAACCCGGCCCCATCGCTGTCGCGCCGTTGCCTCCCGCTCCAGCGGCTGCCCATCCGTTGCCTCCGGCGATCGAAGTGGCGGAATTCCTGAGCGAGAACGACATTCGCATGGCGCTCACGCGCAACCTGAAGTTGTACATCGGCCCGAAAACGATTCTCACTCCTTCGGCGCGCGATCTCGGCCGCGACCACGATATTTTCATCCTCACCGACATCGTTCCACCGGTGAAAAAGCGGCGCTTCGAATCCTGAATTTCCTTCCCGGATTGGTTAATCGCACGATTTCTCAAGTCGCCTTTACCGCCGATTAGACATGGTCGCTGGCTCATGTTTTCAATGGGTTGCGGGGAATTCTAATCGCGGTGGCGCGATTAGACGTACAGAAAGACTTAACACAGAGGGCACTGAGAACGGTCACAGAGGACGCGGAGGAAACTTGGAGGTTCCGACGGGGCTGCGATTCTGCCGGAGTCGAGATTTCGAATTGTTTTTCGTTCGCCACGATGCACGGTAGCACGGCACCATGGAAAAATTCGACTGGTCGATGGTCTAGCAGGCGAACAGTGAGTCCTGGAACTGTACTTTTCGCTGAATGCTGAAGGGAGTGCTGAAGAAAGAGCGAAGAACCGGAATTCTTGCAGGCGATTTAGTTTTTCGCAGGCACTGAGCGCACAACATCGACAAACCATCGCGCCTCGTTTTGTGTTTGAATAGAAGTACAAGAGACGAGGGCATCCATGGCTGAGCCAAACGAACGTAGTAACGAAAACGAAGACCGCTGCGGAAAGTGCGGCGCAGACATTGATTCCACCCGGCGCGTCGATTTCACTTTGAAAGACGGCACTCGCGTCTGCGATTCCTGTTTCGTAAAGGGCACGCGAAGCCCAAAAGAAAAGCCCTACAACTAGCTTACTTACCCTGCCGCTAGGAAAACGCCGCTACCGCTCACACTTCTCGATTTGACTGCATCGGATTCGTTCGCAGCGGCAGCCCGGGATGATCGGCGCGCTGCAACCGGAGAGAGATTCCTCCGCTGCGGGCCGGCCCGTCCGCATTCTGCGGACGGAAGATAGGCGAGCCGGCCCTCCGGTCGGAATGACAGCGGCGGAGGAGTTTGTGGCGACCCAAGAATGCTAGATGAAACAGTCTTCCGATACAGACAAACCCGTATTGCCGCGAAGAGTACACTCTCTCTGTGCCGCCGTAGCCGTGGAAATGCCACACTATGACGCCGACAAATCATCTGGCACCAAATAAATCCAGCCACAACTCGCGCTACAAATCCCTGCGCCAATTTTTCGCAATTCTCGGCCCCGGCTTGATCACCGGAGCTGCTGACGACGATCCCTCCGGCATCTCCACCTATTCCGTCGCGGGAGCTGCCTACGGATACGCCACGCTGTGGGTTGCGCTCATCACATTTCCGCTGATGACGTCGGTTCAGCTGATGTGCGCGCGGCTCGGGATCGTCACGGGAAGAGGCCTCGCCGCTTCCGTTCGTGTTTACTATCCACGCTGGGTGTTGTGGGGCGCATGCTTGATCCTTGCCGTCGCGAACATCATCAATATCGGGGCGGACCTCGGTGGGATGGCCGAGGCGACCGGGCTCGTCACTCACGTGCGTGCGCCGGTGTGGATTCCCATCTACGCGGTTCTGATCGTGGTGCTGATGTTCTGGGCGTCGTACAAGCTAATGGCCGAGATTTTCAAGTGGATGACGCTCGTGCTATTCGCCTACGTGTTTACGTCATTTTTCGCAAATGTCGACTGGCGCCAGGCGCTGGTGGCGACCTTCGTGCCGCATGTGGAATTTTCGCGCGGGTTCCTTGCTGTGATCGTGGCAATTCTTGGCACCACCATCTCGCCATATCTTTTTTTCTGGCAGGCTGCTGAGGAAGTGGAAGAAAAAGAAGAGAAACTCCGGGAGCACTCCGAGGAGAAGCGCAGCATGAAGGTTCAGCTGAAATGCGCGCGCACAGACACGATGTCCGGAATGTTTTTCTCGAACCTGATCATGTTCTTTATCATCCTCACCACCGCCGCCACTCTGCATGCTCACGGCCACACCGAAATCACCACAGCGCGCCAGGCCGCCGAAGCACTCCGTCCCCTAGCAGGAAACGGCGCGTACTGGCTTTTCACTCTCGGATTAATTGGAACAGGAATGCTGGGCGTTCCGGTGCTGGTAGGGTCGTGCGCGTACGCAATCGCAGAGGCCGCCGACTGGCACGCGTCGATCACGAATAAGCCAAAAGAAGCACCGAAATTTTATTTCGTGATGGCGATCGCGATGGCGCTCGGCCTCGCGCTGAATTTCTTTGGCTTGAACGCAGTGAAAATGCTTTTCTGGTCCGCCGTAATCAACGGCTTGCTCGCCCCGCCGCTAATTCTTCTCGTGATCCTGCTAACCAGCAGTCAAAAAGTGATGGGCGCGCGAACGAATCCGCCACTCCTGAAATATCTGGGTTGGACGACGTTAGCTGTTATGACAGCAGCCGCCATCGGAATGCTCGCCACTTCGTAGCCACTCAGCGGCGAGGACCGCGTTATTCGTCTCGCAGCGCGACCATTGGATCGAGCCGCGCTGCGCGCCGCGCTGGAATGTAGCACGCGATAAGCGAGACCGCTGTGAGCAACACCGGCGCAGCAGACAACACCAGTGGATCGAAGCTGTCGACGCGGTACAGCAGGCTCGACAGCATTTTCCCGGCGACCAGCGACAACGCGAGGCCAACGCCGGCGCCAATCCCTGTTAGCACCAAGCCTTCGCGCAACATCATGCGCAGCGCGTCGGAAGCGTTCGCGCCGAGCGCCATGCGAATGCCGATTTCGCGCGTGCGCATGGCTACCGTATATGCCCGCACGCCGTACAAACCAATTGCCGCGAGCAGCAATGCGACACCGCCGAAAATCACGAACATGCGCGCTCCAGTGCGAACGATCCAGAGGTCGAAGCTGCTATCAACGTGCATCCGCATGGTCTTGAGTGCAAGGACGGGAAGCTGGGGATCGACGGCGCGAATTGCGCCGCGCACGGTTTCGAGCAACTGAGCGTCATTCTGCGGGCCCGCGGCGTTGGTTCGAACGTGGATGGTCATGTCCGATTGATACGGCTGGCCGAAGGGAGTGTAAATGTGCGGCGGCCAGGCTTGTCCGCTCACGCCTTCCTGCACGTTTCCAACGATGCCGACCACTTCCGCGTCCGTCGGCGGTTCGTTGCCGCCACCAGAACTGAGCCGGACTTTCTTCCCGACAGCGTCGCCGCCGGGCCACAAGCGGTCGGCGGCGAATTGATCCAGAATGGCGACGGGGTGAGTGGTATTTGCAAGGTCGGCCGTGGAAAAAGTGCGTCCGCGGAGCAACGGGACTCCGAGGGCCTGAAAATAGTCGTCGCCTACGATGTTGTACCGGCATTGAACGCCCGCGTCGGCGCTCGAAGTCGCACCGTCTGTACCCGCAGCGTCGCTCGAACGCTTCACTGTTTTTCCGAGCGATACCATTCCGAACGGAATGGTGGCAGCAATCCCAACCGAATCAACTCCGGGAGTCGTTCGCAAACGCTCGACCACCGAGCGATAGACTTCACGGCCGCGGGTCTCATTGTAACCGGCTAAATTCGCATCCACTTCGGCTACGATTTCACCGGACGTGCGAAAGCCCGGTTCCACACGCGCGGCGCGAACCGAACTGCGAATAAACACACCCGCTGCGCTCAGCAGCATCAGCGAAAGCGCAATTTGCCCCATCACCAGAAGATTGCGGCGCGAAAAAACGCCGCGACGCCGGCCGGCGGCATCGTCGGCCCGTTCACCAATTTTGAGTCCGGCAAAAAGCTCGCGTTTTGAAATATTCCACGCGGGCCCAAGTCCGAAAAGAATTGTGCTGAGCACGCAGAAGCCAATGGTTGCCGCAAGCACGCGAACATCAGGTCCTGCGGAGTAAACGAGATCGAGCGGAGCGATCCGCGTCATCGAGCGAATCAACGCGCCCGTGCTCCAGTAGGCGACGAGAAGTCCGGCGGCGCCTCCCGCCAGCGCGAGCAGAAATCCTTCCGCGAGAAGTTGCCGGAGAATATCTCCGCGGCTGCCGCCGAGCGCGAGACGAATCGCCATTTCTTTGCCTCGCGTGGTGCTGCGTGCAAGCATCATGTTCGCCACGTTCAGCGAAGCAATCAGCAGGACGACTCCTGCCACCGCAAGCAGCAGCGCGGCGGGAATCAGCAACTGCGAATCGTCCGTGGGCTGGGTGGAAATTCCAAGGCGCGCGAGGGGCTTCACGATGAATGTTTGATCTTTATCGTCCGCGGGGTAGGCACTCCCAAGTTGCGCCGCAATGGTCGCGAGCAGCGCGTCGGCCGATTTTTGCGAGACGCCGGGCTTCATGCGGCCGACCAGAATCAGGGAGTGGTTGTCGCGCGCGGCAAGCGGACGGCCGTGGCCTTCGAAATCGTTCATTGCGAGTTCGTAGACGCCAAGCGGCAGGTAGAGTTCAGAGCTGATCATCGCGGTGGTCCCGGTAAAACCCTCCGCCGTGATTCCAACGACCGTGTAAACGCGGCCGTTAATGCGCAAAGTTTTCCCAATCAGCTGCGGATCGGCACCACCTTTTTTCCAGTAGGAATAACTCACGATTGCGACGGGAATCGCCGATGCCGGACGCTCTTCCTCAAGCGTAAACGCGCGCCCTTGAAAAAGCGGGACGCCGAATGTGGTGAAATAATTTGCCGAGACGATGTCGGCGAAAACGCGCCGGGTGGCATCGCCTTCCGATAGGCCGACCATTGCGAGGTTGTGCGCAAGGAGGCTTGAGAACACCGGGCTGTTTTCGCGCATCTCCGCGTAGTCGGGATATGAGAATGCGCGATAGTCCGGCTTGTGCACGTCGCGACTATAGAGGCCGACCAGTTCCGACGGATTGTGAATCACGAGCGGCTTCAGGAGGAACGCATTCACAAGACTGAAAATGGCGGTGTTCGCGCCAATTCCAAGGGCCAGGACGGCGACAGCGGCGAAGGTAAAGCCAGGATTCTTGCGAAACATCCGCGCGCCAAATTTCAAATCGCGCACTAGATTCCCCATGTGGTTCCTCCCGATTGCTGCGCCGGTAGCGTTCTACACTAGCGTGCTGCTGTAGGTTCTACGTGCGAGGTGGCGCGAAAGTTCCCAGGGAGGGCGAAAAGGTGATGCGATATTCGACGACGATCCAGATCGCGCTGGTCCGCGGCAACCTCAACATTTTCAGCGATATTCTTGGCGTAGCACTTCTCACTCGTTAGTTGTCTCTGGCTCAGAAGCGCGACACGATGAAAAGCCCGCCGCCGATGGCGATTGCGTCCTCGAGGCATGCGATCACGACGTCAGGGACTTTCAGCGCTTTCACGAGGCGCGTCCGCGCCTGGTAGCCGCCAAACGCTCCGGCGACACCGCCTATGATGCCGAGAATCGCGCCGAACGCAGCGCCGGCTCCTCCCGCGGTCGCAACACATGCGCCGGAAAGTCCGCCCATGATGATGCGCGCGATCAGACCAGGGCCTTTTGTGCGCGGCGGAGTGGAAGGTAGCTGGTCAGTGACGAGTTCAAGGCATGCGAGCAGCACAAAAATAATCAGCGCAGCCGTGGAGCTCATGAATGAAAGCGGGGTGCCCTGCAGATTGAGCCAGCCTCGATGGGCGGCATACGCAACTACGGCTGGGGCTGTGAGCGCGCGCAGACCGGCGATCACGCCGATTAGGAATGCGAGTAGCAGAACTTCAGACGAGCTCATTCGCGTTCTCCTTTGAATGCGGTCCAGATCGGCCTATTTGTACATGAAACGGCTGATGGCGTAAACACGCGACTGAAATCGGTTTTGCCGTTCAATTGTGAGGAAGGCCCACGACGAATTGAATGAAATTCGTTGCGGCTACCGGAACGGGCGAGCTGGCGGGCGCGCGGTTGTTCGCGGCTAACCACTCTTCTATACTCGGCTTCTAACGGTACGAGAGGGAATCGCGAGTGCGGAATCAGGAAGCGGCACGATACGCGCGTTGGGCGGCGATCGCGGCAGGCGTGATCGCGCTTGTCGTCGCGGGGGTGTATGCGAAACGCGCGATTCAGACGGCGCGTGCGCGGCATATGGCTCCGGCTGTGGTTCCCGCCACCGTGCAGCAGCAATCCGCGGAATTCAAGTTCACAAAAATGGAGCAGGACCGCGCGCTCTTCACGATCCGCGCTTCGCAAGCGACGCGCTTCAAGGACCAGGACCGCAGCTTGCTGGAAGATGTGTGGATCACGATTTACGGCCGCGCCGGCGACCGCAACGACAACATTCACACGCGCGAGTGCAGCTACGAGCCGACGTCGGGCGAGGTGCGCTGCGAGGGCGACGTCGAAATTGATATTCAAGGCGCGAATCCAGCTTCCGGCAAACCGGCCGATAAGGAACTGGAAGTGAAAACGAGCAATCTTTCGTTCAATCGCGATACGGGCGAAGCGTCCACGCCGGAAAAGGTGGAATTTCGCTCGCCGCAAGGGCATGGGCATGCGGTGGGAGTGTCGTACAGCACGCAGACTTCGGTGATTCGGCTCGAACATGACGTGGCAATCGAGGCGGTGCCGGCGGATGGGAGCGCGAACGGTCCGCGCGCTGCAAATGCAAATGCTGCTGCTGATCGCCTCGGCGGCGTTCCGGTGACGGCGACGGGTAGCAGCCTCGAAGTGCGCCGAAACGATCGCCGGGTGGTGTTGAACGGCCCGGCGGTGATGAAGCAAGGAGCGCGCGAGCTTTCGGCGGACACGATTTCGATCGAGCTCGATTCCACGTTTCACGCGCAGCACGTCACGGCGGACGGGCATCCCGTGGTGCGCTCGCAGGAAGCGAACGGGAAAATGGAAGTAGCAGCGGAAAGAATCGAAGGATTTCTGAATGCGGCGGGATGGCTCGATCGAATCGTCGCGGATGGAAACGTGCGCGGAAGCCGCGCGTCGATTTCAGGCAAGCCGGACAAGGATGCAGGCTCCGATCATTTCGCGGCGGCACACGTAGAGTTCGCGATGGCTCCCACAAAAAATCTCGCGCGCGAAATGAAGGCGACCGGCGGCGTGGTGCTTGATTCTGCGCAGGATGGCGCGTCGCGCTCGTTGAAAACGGATGCGCTGCTGGTGAAGTTTGGAGCAGGCTCGCAGCCCGACCGCCAGAAGATTGAGAGCGCGGAAACGCTTGCGCCCGCTATCATTCGCACGAAAACGGGCGATGAATCCACCGAACTTCGCGCGAAGAAATTCGTCACGCAATTTGGCTCGACAGGCCGCCTCGAAAAACTTTTCGGCCACTCCGGCGTCGAAGTTCGCCGGGAAATCGGAAAGGGCGCGCCGCAGACGAGTTCTTCGGCCGAGCTTGTGGCCACGTTTAGTCCCAACGGTGAGTGGGACACGCTCAACCAAAGCGGCAATGTCCGCTTTCAGCAGGCGGACCATCGGGCGAGTGCTGAGCGCGCGAAATTTGTTCGTGCTTCGGACCAGATCGCGCTCGATGGATCGCCTGTGATATCGGACGCAACGAGCCGCACCACTGCCGGAAGCGTGACGATCGATCAGAAATCGGGCGCGATTAAAGCGATCGGCAATGTGGTCTCGACATACTTGTCTGCCGGGCAACCGGGCGCAATGAATCTCGGCGCAGGGCCGGCGCACATTTCCGCCGACACGCTTTCCGGTTCAACGACTTCAGGCCATGTGGTCTACTCGGGCAGAGCGCGTTTGTGGCAAGGCGAGTCTGTGTTGGATGCGAACCAGATTGAAGTGTGGCGCGACGACAAGAAACTCCAAGCCACGGGAAAAGTGGTCGCTGTGTTTCCGCAAAGCTCTGCGAGTCCGTTGGGCGGAACATTCGGGCCTTCCGCGGTGAAATCGGCGACGAAGGCTCCCGCAGGGTCGCCTTCGGCCGCCGGGATCGCTTCGTCACCTGCGCCCAACGCACCAAAGTCAGCGCCCACTCTGTGGGTGATTCATGCGCCACTGCTTACCTACTGGGACGATCAGTCCAAAGCGCGCCTCGAAGGCGGCGTAATCGCCACTTCGCAGCAGGGCGAGCTAACCTCGCGCACCCTCGATGCCTACCTTGGCCCTGCGACCCCCGCGCGAGGGCCGGCCCCGCCCCGAGCATCGGCACCATCGGGACGAGCCCAATGGCCCTGCCGTAGGCCGCCAACTGACCCGGATCGTAGCGCAGGGCGGCGTAGTGGTCCGGCAAGGTGACCGGCGCGGCACAGCCGAGGAGGCGATTTACACCGCCGCGGACCAAAAATTCGTGCTTTCCGGCGGAGAACCAGCAATTAGCGATGCCAATAGCGACACAACTACGGGCCATTCGTTGACCTTCTTTGTTGCGAGTGATACGATTTTGATTGATTCACAAGAAGGTTCACGCACGCTTACCAAGCACCGGGTTGAGAAATGAACCGGCATGTTGAGACTCCAAGCCGCTGATCTGAGCAAGGCCTACCGAGGCCGCAAAGTGGTCGATGAAGTCAGCTTGGACATCCATCAGGGCGAAGTGGTTGGGTTGCTGGGGCCAAACGGGGCGGGAAAGACCACGACGTTCTACATCCTAGTCGGTCTGGCGCGGCCCGATTACGGCCGGGTGCTACTGGACGGCGAGGACATCACAGACCTTCCGATGTACCTGCGGGCCCGAAGCGGTATCAGCTACCTTCCTCAAGAGCCTTCCGTTTTCCGGAAATTGTCCGTCGAAGCGAACCTGATGGCGGTACTGGAAACGCTGCCACTCACCACCGAACAGCGGCGCGACCGGGTGGAAGAACTTTTGGCGCAGATGGGGCTCGAAGGCGTGCGAGAGAGCAAAGCGTACGTGCTGTCGGGGGGCGAGCGCAGGCGTTTGGAAATTGCGCGGTCGCTGGTGCTTTCGCCGTCGTTCGTGCTGCTGGATGAGCCATTTTCGGGCATCGATCCGCTGACGGTGGTGGATATTCAGAAAATTATCGCGGATTTGAGCGCGGCGGGAATTGGAGTGCTCGTCACTGATCACAACGTGCGCGAGACGCTCGCCGTGACGAACCGGGCGTACATCATCAGCGACGGCAAAATTTTATTTGCGGGGACCCCGGCTGAGCTGTCAACAAATGCCGATGTTCGCCGCATCTATCTGGGAGAGGGTTTCCGGCTGAATTAATTATGAACTGGCTTCAACCCAAACTGAGCTTACGCGTCGCGCAGAAGCAGATTCTGACGCCGGGGCTCGTGCAGATGGTCAGCGTGCTGGCGCTGAATCGTCTCGAACTGCGGGAAATGATCAATCAGGAGATCATGGCGAATCCCGTGCTTGAAGAATCCGCCGATGAAACTCCCACGCCGGATAGCTACACGGACGAAGCGTTTCTGAAAAAAGAAGTGGAAAAGCTTCCGGAAACGCCGGCTCCGAATCCTTTTGACGAATTCGATTTCGGGTCGTTCTTCGGCCAGTATCTGGATACAGGCGCAGAGCGCGCCGCCAGCAGCGAGCACGAAGAATCGGAAAAACCGTCGTTCGACAAGTTCCTCTCGTCAGCGCAGAGTCTTGCCGACCATCTCAGCTGGCAATTGAGCGTCGCAATCTGCACGGAAGTGGTCCGCAAGATTGCAGAATCGATCATCGGCAACCTGGACGAGAACGGATACCTCACCGCCACCCTCGATGAAATTGCGGAATCGGCGAATTATTCGATGGAAGACGTGGAAGAAGCCCTCGCGATGGTGCAGGAATTCGATCCGCCCGGAGTGGGTGCGCGCGATTTGCAGGAATGCCTGCTGATGCAATTAAAGGTGCTTGACCCGCAGAACACGCTTGCTCAGCAAATCATCGCAGACCATTTGAAACTGCTCCAAAATAATCAGCTGAAGGAAGTTGCGCGCGCGCTGAACCGCCCCGTAGAGCTTGTAAAGCGCGCCGTCGACGTAATCAAGCGGCTCGATCCAAAGCCCGGCCTTCGTTACAACAAGATGGAGCCACGGCTGGTCGAGCCGGACGTCCAGTTCCGCAAAGTGGATGGCGAGTGGCAAGTATTCATGAACGACGACGACCTGCCGCAATTGCGCCTGAATCCCACGTATCGCCGCTTGCTCGCGCGCGATGCAGCCGATCGCGATGTCCGCAACTACGTGAAAGAGCGATTCACCGCTGCGATTCAATTGATGAAAAATATCGAGCAGCGCAAGCATACGATTCTGCGCGTTTGCCAATCGATCCTGCGCCGCCAGGGCGATTTCCTCGATTACGGCGCGGACCATCTGAAACCGATGATGATCAAGGAAGTGGCCGAAGAAGTCGGCGTGCATCCTTCCACCGTTAGCCGCGCGGTGGCGAACAAGTACGTCCACACGCCGCAAGGCGTAATCGAACTGCGCTATTTCTTCTCCGAATCGGTAAACGGGCCGCAGGGAAGCGAAATGTCGCTGTTGTCGCTGAAGCGGCGCGTGAAGAAAATGATTGAAGACGAAGACGCGACGCAGCCGCTCACCGATGAACAGATCACAAAAAAATTAAGCGAAGAAGGCATTCAAGTGACGCGCCGCACCGTTGCCAAATACCGCGAAGATTTGCGCATTCCCAGCACCCACCGCCGCCGGGTTAAGGCCTAAGCGCAACCGCCGCCGTGAAGCATCCCCGCCCCAAACAAGACCGCAGCGCCAAAATACGAAACTCCAGGCAACTTGTAATCGTCACCGGCCTTTCCGGCTCCGGCAAAGGATCGGTGCTGAACACGTTTGAAGATCTCGGCTTTTACTGCGTCGACAACCTTCCTGTTGCGCTGATTCCCATGTTTAGCGAGCTATACGTGGAAGGCGTGGGAGAAGTGGAGCGCGCCGCGCTTTTGATCGACGCCCGCGAAGGCGAACAGATCGACAAGCTCCCCGCGATTTATCGCAAATTGCGCAGCGAGCATCCGGTGAGCCTCGTTTTCATCGAAGCGAGCGACGAAGCGCTGATGCGCCGATTCAGCGAGACGCGCCGTCCGCATCCTCTCGGCGGAGGCGATTCGATCGCCGAGGGAATTCGCGAAGAGCGCCGCCGAATGGCTCCGATTCGGCGTCTCGCGGATGTGATTATCGACACCACCAAATTCAACGTTCACGAGCTGCGCCAGTTCATCATTGATCGCTTTCAAAATCCCGGGCGCCGTCCGCTGTTGATCTCCGTCGTGAGCTTTGGATTTCGCTACGGCATTCCGTCTGACGCTGATCTCGTGTTCGATGTCCGCTTTCTGCCCAATCCGCATTTTGTGCCGAAGCTGCGCCCGTTTAGCGGCAAGAACCCGAAGGTGGCGCGCTACATTCGGTCGTTTCCGCAAACGAATCAATTTCTGCGCCGCCTCGAAAACATGCTCGCCTATTTGATCCCGCACTATATTCGGGAAGGGAAGAGTTATCTGACAGTGGCGCTAGGCTGCACGGGCGGCAGGCACCGCTCGGTGATGCTCGCGGAAGTGATTCGACGAAATCTCAAGCAGCGCGGCTACGCGACGAAAGTGGTTCATCGGGATCTGGAAAAATCGACGACCTGACTTTGGCGGCGAGCCAGGTCACGTGCACTTTGAAGCGCTCGCATTGCACGGTACTATCTCGGCAGGCAGCATTGGCAACGGGGCGCACTCAATCGGGGAAACGGCGTTCGTCTTTAATTTAAAGGGCTCTGCAACTATTCATGGACGGAATTCCACGCTTACAGCATAAAAGTGAACTTCGCCGCCTGCTTCGCTATCTGAAGCCGCACGCACCGCTGCTCGTTGCCGGAATTTTTCTAATGCTGGCGATGGGCTGTATCGAGTTCATCACGGCGTTTTCGATTCGTCCGGTATTCGATATCGTCCTGAATCCTCAATCGACGGCCCAAAAACTCACGCTCTTCCAAATCCCCTGGAGCGGCCACACCGTTTATCTGAATTCGTTCGTGCCCGCTCGGATCCGGCACGTTTGGAGCGTCTTCTCGGTAGCGCTCGTGCTGCTGTTCTTTTTCAAAGGACTGGCAGAATATTTTGGCGGCAACTTGATTGAGTTTGTGGGCCTCTCGGCGATCACCGATCTTCGAAATCAGGTCTACGCAAAATTGGTGCAGCAGCCTGTCGGCTTTTTTCACCACAATCCTGTCGGCCGCGTGATGTCTGCGGTGATCAACGATATCGAGCAGCTGCGCAGCGTTTTTTCGGACTATTTGGTGGATTTTTTCCGGCAAATTTTTTCGCTGATGGCGTTTGTGTGCGTTCTCCTGGTGGTCGATTGGCGCATGGCTTTCGGAGCCGCGGTGCTTGTCCCTCTGGTTCTTTATCCAGTTGCAAAATTTGGGCGGAAGATTCGCAGTTCCACGGAAAAAAGCCGCACGCGCCTTGCCGACCTCAGCCAGATCCTTCAGGAAACAATCAGCGGCAACCGTGTGGTGAAAGCGTTTGGAATGGAAGGATTTGAAATTCGCAAGTTCCGCGAGGCGGCCCGAAATCTTCTTCGCGAGAATATGCGCTGGGTCCGCGCGTTCATGATGACGTCGCCGCTGATGGATTTGCTCGGAGCGGCCGTCCTCTGCATGATCCTTTTGTACGCGCGCGGCGAAATCAAAATCGGAAGGCTGACGATCGGATTGTTCGGAGTCTTTACTTTCGCGCTCTTCAAGGCTTACGAACCCATCAAACATCTGGGCAATATCTATCAGCTCTACCAGCAGGCTCTCGGCGCCTCCGTAAAAGTTTTCTCATTTCTTGACATGCCGGAAGAAGTGCTGGATGCGCCGGAAGGGAAGTCGCTGCCGCGATTTGCGGAGTCGATCGAGTTTGAGGATGCTTGCTTTGCCTATGAAGATGGCGAGTCGCTTACCCTGCGAAGCATTAATCTCAGGGTTCCGGCAGGAGCGGTCGTCGCAATCGTAGGCTCGAGTGGCGCCGGCAAGACGACTCTTGTAAACCTGCTTCCGCGATTTCATTCGCCTACTTCGGGTGTGGTGCGCATCGACGGAAACGATCTGCGCGAGGTCACGCTGCGATCGTTGCGGGAACAGATGGCGATCGTCACGCAGGAGACGATTCTGTTCAACGACACCATCTGGAACAATCTCTGCTACGGCCGGCCGGACATGCCCGAAAAACAGGTGTATGCTGCGGCACAAGCGGCGCTGGCTCACGATTTCATCATGGAGATGCCGCAGCGCTATCAGACTGTCATCGGAGATCGCGGGCAGCGTCTATCGGGTGGGCAGCGGCAGCGCCTTGCGATTGCGCGCGCGCTGCTGAAAAATGCGCCGATCCTGATTCTCGATGAAGCCACCTCGGAACTCGATTCGGAATCTGAGATGCTCGTGCAGAGCGCGCTCAACAATTTGATGACCGGACGCACTGTGTTTGTGATTGCGCATCGGCTATCGACAATTCGACGCGCCGACATGATTGCCGTTCTTGATGGCGGCACGATTCAAGAATGCGGCACGCACGAGGAATTGATTGCGCGCGGCGGAGGACTATACTCGCGCCTGTATGAAATGCAATTTCGTGACGCGGAACCTGCGGCGCGGACGGCGGGATTGATATGACGAGTTCAGGAGCTGGGTCGAAAGCCGTGACCGGAAATGCTGCGAAGTCGGGCGCCGTGGGTTCGAATTCGCTGAAGTCGATGACCGGTTACGCGCAGACGCGCGTCATTGAGAACGGCTGGAGCCTTCGCATTTCCATTCGCAGCGTGAATCACCGTTTTCTCGATCTTCATTTGCGCGTGCCGGAGGGCTTCGAGCCAGTCGAGCCGCGAATTCGCCAGATCGTTCGCGAACGTGTGCGGCGCGGGCATCTAGACGTCACGTTGCACTATGAACTGGCGGGCCCTGCGGCCGTGGGAGTGAATCGAGAAGTGGCGGCTGCGTACATGGAAGCTCTGAACCAGCTGCGAGCCGAATACAAGATTGATGCGCAGCCGGATCTCGCCGCGATTCTGCGTTTGCCCGGAGTGATCGGCGCACCGGCTGCGTCGCTCGAAGAAAAGATTGGCGAGCTGGAAGCGGCTGTGACGAGGTGCCTCTCGGAATCGCTCGACAAACTCGATCGCATGCGCGCGGATGAAGCGAATCACTTGCGCGAAGAAATGTCGGAGCGTTTGCGGAATATCACCGCGCTTGCAACGAGCGCCGAAACGATGGCGAAGCGCGCGCAACCTGCATTTGCGCGGCGGCTTGAATCGCGGCTGAAGGAATTGCTCGGCGAAGCGCAAATCGATCCCGCGCGCCTCGCTCAGGAAGCGGCGATTGCGGCCGAACGCAGCGACGTCTCCGAGGAAATCACGCGCCTCCGCAGCCACGTTCAACAATTCGAGTCGCTTCTCGCCGGCGCGGGAGACATCGGCAAGAAACTCGATTTTCTGCTGCAGGAAATGCAGCGTGAAGCGAACACGTTGCTTTCGAAAACCCCCGGCAACGAAGGCGACGGCCTCGAGATCACGCGCCTCGCGCTCGAAATCAAGTCTGAAATCGAAAAATTGCGCGAACAAGTGCAGAACATCGAATGAGCGCTCGCGAGCCGCTGGTGCTGATCGTGTCCGGGCCGTCGGGTTCAGGCAAATCCACGCTCGTCGAGAAGCTCCTGAAGTTGCCGGGCACGATGCTATCGATCTCGTGTACAACTCGTCCGCCGCGCAAGACGGAAAGCAACGGGGGATGGTACAATTTCGTTACCGAGTTGGAATTCCAGCGGATGGTCGAGCAAGGCGAGTTTCTGGAGTACGCCCAGGTATTCGGCAAGAACTGGTACGGCACGCCGCGAAAATCGATCGAAGACGCGCTGGCGCAGAAAAAAGATCTCGTGCTCGAAATAGACGTGCAGGGCGCGCTGCAAGTGAAGCAGAAGTTGCCGGGAGCCGTGGCCGTTTTCGTGCTTCCGCCTTCGCGCGCGGAATTGGAAAAGCGGATTCGGACGCGCGGCCAGGATTCCGACGATGAAATCGCGCGGCGCCTGGAACGCGCACGGCAGGAGATGTTAAATTACAGCAGCTACGATTTCGCCATTATCAATGACGATCTGGAACGCGCGGGACAGGAAGTGCAGGCGATTGCGCTGGGGTCGCGCTGCAGAGTGGCACGGAACGAAGAACGGATTCGCGAGATTCTGAAGTCTTTTGGAGGCTGATCTTCTTATGGTCGTTTCAAGAGTGCCACCGGATAGCCAGTTTGCCTACGTTGTTGTAGCGGCGCGCCGCGCCCGGCAGTTGATGATGGGCGGGCGGCCAATGGTTGATAACCCACTTGCGCGCAAGACGACGCGCATCGCCGAAGAAGAATTGCAAAAGGGTCTCCTCGAATACGAAACGAAAGAAGCCGTAGACGGCTCCGAGGATAAAGACAAGGACGGAAAGCGGCGCAAGTAGTCGGCCGCCGCCGATGCGATGAAGATTGCGCTGGGCGTCACCGGAGGCGTTGCGGCTTACAAAGCCGCTGAACTTGTGCGCCGCCTGCAGCAGGAAAAGCTGGACGTGCAGGTGGTGATGACGCGCTCCGCGCAGGAATTTATCACTCCGCTCACCTTCGCAGCACTCACCGGACAAAAAGTCATCACCGATATGTTCAGCGCTGCTGGTTTGGCTCCTGCAAACGTCGAGAGCGCGATTGAACATATTGCCGTCGCGCAGCGCATCGATCTTTTTTTGGTCGCGCCTGCCACCGCCGACATCCTCGGGAAATTCGCGCATGGCATTGCTGAGGATTTTCTCGGCACACTGTATCTGGCGACAAAAGCTCCTGTCGTCGTTGCTCCGGCGATGAACGTAAACATGTGGGAGCATCCCGCGACGCAGGAAAATCTTGCGACGTTGCGCGCGCGCGGGGTGCATGTCGTCGATCCCGACGAAGGCTACCTAGCCTGCGGCATGACGGGTTCTGGGCCGTCTCGCTGCTACCGAAACAATCGCGAAGAAAGTTTGCGATGTCCTGGGCTTGCGGCACGATCTCGAAGGGCAAACCGTGCTCGTCACCGCCGGACCAACGTGCGAAGACATCGACCCTGTGCGATTCCTTACCAATCGCTCGTCCGGCAAGATGGGCTACGCTCTTGCGGAAGCTGCGCAGCGACGCGGCGCGCGCGTGATCCTCATTAGCGGCCCTACGGATCTCAAAATTCCCGAAGGTGTTGACTGGGTTCCCGTGCGCGCGACCGAAGAAATGCGCCGTGCCGTTCTCGATCGCATCGCGTGACGCGAATATCGTCATCATGGCTGCAGCTGTGGCGGACTATCGCCCCGCCGCCGCACATGAAAAGAAGCTAAAGCGTGGCGAGGGCAGTTTCACGCTCGAACTCGAGCCCACGCCGGACATTCTCGCCGAACTCGGCCGCGACAGTCCGCGTCGGGCGAAAACGGCCGCCGTGTCCTCGTTGGTTTTGCGGCTGAAACCGATCGCGTAACGGAAAACGCGCGCGGCAAGCTAGCGCGCAAAGGCGCCGACATGATCGTCGCCAACGACGTGACGCAGGAAGGCGCCGGATTCGACACCGACACCAACATTGTCACGCTGCATCTCCGCGACGGCCGGGAAATTCCTCTGGCGAAAATGAGCAAGTTCGATGTAGCCAATCGCATCCTCGATCAGGTCCTCGCAATTCAGAAATCTTCTTGATTGGACTTTGTAGCGCCGGGCTTTAGACCGGCAGGGTTGGCCTGGAGGTTTCCCTTCGCCGCGCCAGCAACGCTAACGAATTTCGTCCGCAATCGGTTACACTTCCTCCGGCGAAAATCTTTTCAGCTTCAGAAAATGGGGGAATCGATGGATTCGGCGAAGCGTGGCCGTGTGGAAGCGTGGCTCGCAATATGGCAACGACCTCGGCCTCGGTCCGTATTTTCGCAATCGCGCGAATCAGGCGCCTTTCACACACGCCGCAGTTTCCGAACATTCGGCGCTAGTGATGGAGATGGCCGCATCGAAATCGAAATCCACGCCACGGAGCGCGCCAACAGCAAAGAGCGCTGCACCGTCCGCAGTGCCCCACGCGGTGACCTCGACCGCTGGCGCCCCGCCCACAGCAATCCCAGTCGCTCCCGGCCCGTCCCTCTTCGAAATTGTCGATCGCGTTCCCGGTGAAACTCTCAATGACATTCGCGCCGACCTCGGCGAATGCACGCGTTGCCGCCTGCACAAGACGCGCAACAAGATCGTATTTGGCGTCGGCAATCCGAAAGCGGAGCTGGTTTTCGTCGGCGAAGGTCCGGGCCATGACGAAGACATGCAGGGCGAGCCGTTCGTCGGCCGCGCCGGAAAACTTCTCACGCAAATGATCGAAGCAATGTCGCTGCGCCGCGAAGACGTCTACATCGCGAACGTCGTGAAATGCCGCCCGCCCGAAAATCGCCTGCCCGAAAAAGACGAAATCGCCACCTGCTCGCCATTTCTCCTGCGTCAGCTCGCTGCGATTCAACCGAAAGTGATTTGCTGCCTCGGTGCCTGCGCCGCGCAGACGATGCTCGCGACTACTCAGGGCATTTCGAAATTCCGCGGCGAGTGGTTCGATTTCCGGGGCTCGAAATTGATTGCCACCTATCATCCCGCCTACCTGCTGCGCAATCCGCCCGCAAAAAGTGAGGTGTGGAAAGATTTGCAGAAAGTGATGGCGGTTCTCGGACTTCAGCCGAAGAAACGGTAGCGTCCCTCTGTGCAATATTCCCTCGCCATCATTCTCGGACTCACCGGCGCACTCTGCTGGGGCGCTGCGGATTTTGCGGCGCGATTTGCGTCGCGACGCGTCGGCGCGTATCGAACGCTTTTCTTCATGCAGTTTTTCGGGTTCATTGCGCTCAGCGTCTATCTGAAATTCCGCGGAGGATTTTTGGAAGGTGTCGCGCCCGGATGGCACCCGTGGGCGCTCGCCGTCCTCGCAGGCGTGATCAACATGATCGCGTCGCTTTCGCTCTACTACTCATTTCAAATTGGCGTGATGAGCATCGTCGCGCCCGTCTCATCGAGCTATCCCGCGCTCACGGTAGCTCTCGCCATCATGAGCGGCGAAAGAATCACGCCGCTTCGGGGCGCAGGCCTTGCGGTCACGCTCGTGGGAGTGATTCTGGCGGCGACGTCATTCGCGCCCAGTGCAAGCGATCCCGCAAAAGAGCGCGCGCGTCTAGCGAAGGGAGTTGGCTGGGCGGTCGTCGCCGCTGTCGGCTTCGGCTTTCTATTCTGGTTTCTCGGCTTCTACGTGATCCCGGCAGTCGGCTCGACGATTTCCGTATGGGTGATCCGGCTGACGTCATTCTCGGTGCTCGCGCTCGCAGCCATTCCTGCGCGACAAAGCCTCAAGCTCCCAAGCGGCAGCGTCTGGTGGCTGCTGGCCGCCGTCGGCGTGATGGACACCGCCGCATTCATCGCGAATAACGCCGGCTTGCACACCGGCCAAGTGTCGGTCGTCAGCGTGCTCGCTTCGCTCTACGGCGCCGTCACCGTTGTCCTCGCCTGGATATTTCTACGCGAAAAGCTGGAGCGCAGCCAGTGGTTCGGCATCGTGCTGATCTTCGTCGGAATCGTGCTCGTTAGCGTCTAGCGAGAGGGACGGAATCTCGAGGGCTGCTACACTATTGGCGCTCATGCTCCAACGATTCTGCGAAGTCGCGCTGCCGGTTCCGCTGCGCTCTACATTTACGTACGCCGTACCGGCATCGCTCGATGGCGAGGAACTTGTCGGGCGGCGGCTCGTGGTGCCGTTTCGCAATCGCGCGATGGTGGGCGTCGCGCTCGCCGTATCGGATCGCGCGCCGCAATTGGCTGGCGGCAAGAAAGCGATCCGCGAAATCGTTGAGCTGATGGATTCGCTTCCGGCGCTCCCGCCGAAGCTGCTCGAACTGGGCCAATGGATCAGCCGCTACTACCTTGCGCCGATTGGTGAGTCGTTCCGTGCAATGCTTCCGCCCGAAATTGAACTGCGCCACGACCGCGAATATTCGCTCACGGATGCGGGACGCGCATACCTCGAGGATTTGCTGTCAACCGAAGAAACCACAGATGAAGAGGCTGCCGAACGCGCGTTCCTGCACCGCATCGATGACGCAGGCGAATCGGCATCCTCCGCGCAGATCCGGCGCTGGCTCGGCGGGGAAGTGGCGGCGGAGCGGCTCGTCCGTCGCGGTTATTTGAGCGCCCACGACGTTCTGCGAAAGCGCCGTACGCGTACACAAAAAATTCTTGCATGGAATGCCGCCCAGACTGATGAACCTGCGAACGAGGCGGAAGAAAAAATCAAAGAAGTGCTGACCGCGACACGCGGGCCGCTTCCACTCCCAATCCTTGCTGCCAAAGCGGGCGTTTCGCGCGCCATCCTGCTGCGCCTCGAAAAAAATGGGCGCCTGCTGGCCTGGGAGGAGCCGCTGACGATCGAGGAAGACGCCTGGGACACGGATTTCACTCCTCCTACAAATATTTTGAATGCCGAGCAGAAAAGCGCGCTCGCGGAAATCTGGCGCTGGCTCGTCGCGGGAAAATTCGCCGCGGCGCTTCTGCATGGAGTGACGGGCAGCGGCAAGACGGAAGTCTATCTCGGTGCAATCGAAGCTGCGCTGTCTCGAGGAAAAACAGCAATCGTGCTCGTTCCTGAAATTGCGCTCACGCTGTGGGTGGGACGACTGGTCCGCGCGCGGTTCGGCGCCAATGTCGCCGTGCTTCACAGCGGCCTGCCCGACATCGAACGCGCGCGCGAATGGTGGCGCGTTCGAAACGGTGAGGCGAAGGTGGTGGTCGGCACGCGATCCGCCGTTTTTGCGCCGCTTGAGAATCTCGGCTTGATCATCGTCGACGAAGAGCAGGAGTCGGCCTACAAGCAGGAAGAAACGCCGCGCTACAATGGCCGCGACACGGCCGTCTATCGCGCGCAACTCGAAGGCGCCGTTGCAATTCTCGGCTCAGCGACGCCGTCGCTTGAGACCTATCACAACGCGCGCTCCGGAAAATATCATCTGCTCGAGCTGACATCGCGTGTTGAGAACCGCTCGCTCGCAGATGTTCGCATCGTTGATCTGCGCGAAGAATTTCGCCGCGCGCACCGCATCGCTCCGGTATCGGAAACCCTTCGAGCGGCTGTTGCGCTGCGGCTCTCTGAAAGCACGCAGTCGATGATTCTCATCAACCGGCGCGGCTATTCGTGGTCGATGCTATGCCGCAGCTGCGGGTCGATGATCCAGTGCGAAAATTGCAGCATCGCACTCACGTATCACAAAAATCGACAGCGTTTGGAGTGCCACTACTGCGGCTATTCGATCCGCCCGCCGAAGGAATGCCCGAAGTGCAAAGAGAAATACCTATATTTCGTCGGCGACGGCGCCGAGCGCGTGGAGGAATATTTACACGAGCAATTTCCGAACGCGCGAATCGCGCGGCTCGATCGCGACACGGTGCGAACGAAGCGTGAGTATCAGCAAGTGCTGGGCGCGTTTGCGAGCGGCGAAATTGATGTGCTAGTTGGCACGCAAATGGTGGCAAAAGGACACGATTTTCAGCGCGTGACGCTCGTTGGCGTTGTGGCCGCCGATCTTGCCCTCGGACGTCCGGACTTTCGCGCTGCCGAGCGCACATTTCAATTGCTCACGCAGGTGGCCGGACGCGCGGGGCGCGGCGAACTCTCGGGCGAAGTTCTCGTCGAGACGTACTACCCCGAGCATTACGCGATCGAGTTTGCCGTGAAGCAGGACTACGTTTCGTTTTATGAGAAAGAGGCGCACTTCCGCCGCATGCTGCACTATCCGCCATTCGCAGCGCTCGCAAGCATCCTGATTCGCGACCGCAAGATCGAAAACGCAATCCGCTGGTCGCGCGCGCTTGCCGCATACTTCACGCCGTTCGAAAATCGCGGGGTAAAAATTCTCGGGCCGGCGGCTGCGCCACTCGCGAAGCTGCGCCGCGAGTACCGTTTTCAATTCGTGTTGAAATCGCCGCAACGCTCCGCGCTCTCGCGCGCACTCAGCGGCTGCCTCGATTTTTGTGCGTCGAAGGAAATTCCCGAAACTGCCGTGATCGTGGACGTAGATCCCACCAGCCTTTCGTAAGGAATCAACGCGGAATCGATCCGTCGAGGTAGCCACGACGAAGATATTCGTCGTCGTGGGTAGTCTCAGATGTCTTATGGAACGATGACGGGCCAGGGTGTGAAACACAGCAGAAAAATCACCAGCGCAAAAAACGCCAGAAATCTTCGTGAACCATCGAGCGACTCCCACCGATTCATCACCGGCGGATGACGGAACCGCAATGTCAGCACGAGCAAAATAAATCCCCAAAGCGCCCAACCGAGCCACGCGTAGACGCCGAGCGCAATCAACCCAAGCGACAGCGCGATTGAAACCCGGCGATGACCTTCATTCGCGAGACTGTAAAGAATGTGGCCGCCGTCGAGTTGCCAAATCGGCAGAAGATTAAGCGCCGTCGCAAGCAAACCGAACCACGCCGCGCACCCAAGCGGGCTAAGCAGCAGCCATCGCGCCGGCACATTGGGATGAAATAGCCACGCGAAAAGATGAATCAGCGGCGGCATACCGAGCAACAGACCCGCGTCTGCCGCCGCGTCGGGAACAATCTTCGCTGTGGCGATCGAGTAGGCGATCGCCGGAACCGCCACCACAAATCCCGCAATAGGTCCCGCAATGCCGACGTCAAAAAGGGCGCGCTTGGTTGGGAACGGGGAACGAATGCGAATGAAGGCACCGAACGTGCCAAACAAATTAGGCGCCGGAAGGAAGTAGGGATAGCTCGCGTCGATTCTGTAAAGTTTGCACGCGATGTAGTGGCCCATTTCGTGCGCGAAAAGAATTCCGAGCAGCGTGAACGAGAACGGAATCCCGAGCAAAAGTAGATTCGGATGCTTCAGTGGTTCGAAAATCATCGTGAAGGGATTTTCGACGTTAAAAAATGGCTCCTGATTATTCGCGTACGCGATTGCGAGTTGCGCACCGACGGCCAGCGTCGTCAAAATCGTGAGGAAAAATAAAACCAGCGCTGGCCACAGGGGGCGTTTTGGCGGCGGCGGAGGTACCATCTCGACGAATTGCGGATATTGAATGTCGATGATGTCGACAGGAAACTGACCGTGGCCATTGCCGGTGCTCATAGGGATTAGATGTAGCGATGCACCGATTTGTTTCGATCTCGGTAGAACCAATCGTCGAAAGTGCGCAGCGATTCGATCCTAGGCTTTAGGAGGAGCAGCGGGCGGAACCGGCAGCGCCTGAAGTTCTTTGCCGGGCTTGAAGCGTACGGCTTTTCCGGGCGGAATGCTCACTTGCTGGCCGGTGCGCGGATTGCGGCCGATGCCGGTTTTGCGCGGCTTCACGTTGAAAACGCCGAAGCGGCGCAGTTCGATGCGTTCGCCGCGGCCGAGCGCGTTCTTCATCGCTTCAAAAACGGTTTCAACGGCCTGCTCGGCTTTGGTGCGAGTGATATTGGTTTTCTGAACGATTGCGTTGACGATATCGAGCTTGATCACACAGACCTCCCGCAAGCACCGGAAACCTATGCTAGACAGGGACTTGCAGGTTGTCAAGCGCGGTACGCTGTAATAGACTGCGCAATCGGAAACATCGCGGAATTGGCGATTTGTTGGGATTTCGCCGCTTTCGGCGAGTTTTGTTCGCGCTTTTGTTCGATTGCTAGCCTGAATTTATCGCAATTTTGGATTCCCGGAGGCCTGGATGTCGGTGAAGTCTGACAAGTGGATTCGCAAAATGTCGCTCGAGCACAAAATGATTGAGCCGTTTGAGGGCGCGCAAGTGCGCCAAGGCGTAATCAGCTATGGCGTTTCGTCGTACGGCTACGATCTGCGCGTCGCCGACGAATTTCGGATATTTACCAATGTGAACTCGACGATCGTCGATCCCAAACACTTCGATGCGAAATCGTTCGTCGAATTTAAAGGCGACGTGTGCATTGTGCCGCCGAATTCATTCGCGCTCGGGCGATCGATCGAATATTTTCGCATTCCGCGGAATGTGCTGACGATCTGCGTGGGCAAGTCTACCTATGCGCGTTGCGGGATCATCGTGAACGTGACGCCCTTTGAGCCGGAGTGGGAAGGGTTCGTTACTCTCGAGATCAGCAATACGACTCCGCTTCCTGCGAAGATTTACGCGAACGAAGGGCTCGCGCAGGTGGTGTTTTTCGAGTCAGACGAGCAGTGCGAGGTTTCGTACAAGGATAAGAAGGGGAAGTATCAATCGCAGCAGGGAATCGTTCTGCCGAAAATTTAGCCGCGATTTTCACGGGCCGCTTCTTTATTCCGGGGGCTTCTTCGCGGTGTCCACCTTCCAAAGAATTTGTCGCAGTATCCCAAGCCACAGGACACTGTCCCTCGCTGGTAGATTCAGGCGGCGGACGAGACGGCGAATCCTTTCGTCCACATCGGCAACGCGGCGCAGGTCGATATAGCCGCTGATGCGAAGTATCTCGATCAGCAGGCCCGTGATGCGTTCCAGTTCGACGGCACTTGCGAGCTTCACTTTTTCCGTTTGCCGCGCGATTTTCTGGTCGCGGATCAGCTCGTAGAGGCACACGGCAACCGCCTGGCCAAGATTGAGCGAAATGTTTTCTGTGCCTGTGGGGATATTCACGAGCCAGTGGCAGTGGCTGAGGTCTTCGTTCGAGAGGCCGGTTTTTTCTGACCCGAAGAGAAGCGCGACAGGACTCGAAGCCAGGCGCTTGCGGATTGCGCGGGCGCCGGGCTCAAGTCGGCGCAGCGAATGTTGCAAATCGCGGCTGCGGACGGCTGTGGTGCCCACAACGAGAGTGCAGTCGGCGACTGCTTCGGCGACAGATGGGAATATTTCCGCGTCTGCGAGAATCTTGGACGCTCCGACGGCGGAGCGCGCCTCGCGGAACGCAGGATCGTACGGATTCACCAAGCGCAAGCGCACGCAGCCGAAATTACTCATCGCACGCGCTGCCGCTCCAATATTCAGCGGATTGCGGGTCGCAACCAGGACGACGCGTAGGCGATCGAGTTCACGAAGAGCAGGCAAGCGCCTATTCTACGACAGGTTCACGCGTTCGAGCTGGCGCCGGAATTCGCAGATGCCGCCATCGGGAGCTAATAACTCCCTACTTTTTCGCTGCGACGATTGGCGACGGCTTGCCCCACGCGCCATCGAACACGAACGATTCGAGCGCCTTTCGCTGGCGAGGTCCGTGTTCTTGTTCGCGCAATGCGTCGGGAAGCGTGCTCGCATCTCCGGCATAGCCAATGGCAATTCCGGCGACGGCTTCATAGCCGTCGGGAATTTGAAATACCTGTTTCGCCTTGTCCGGCAGAATGCCCGCCATCTGGTGGACTTGCAAACCGAGGTTTGTTGCTTCTAGAGCGAGTGTGGCTGAGGCTTGCCCGACGTCGTGGAAGGAGTGGCTATTCGGCTGTCCGTTGTGCGCGAATTTCATGGCGGCGACGCTGATCGCGAGAACCGGGGCGCTCTTCGCCCATCCCTGGTTGAATTCGACGAAGCACTCGAGAATCTTCTTGTAGTTAGCGGGCTCATCTTTTGTTGCGACGATGAAATGCCACGGTTGCGCATTGTAGGACGACGCCGCCCACCGGGCTGCTTCGAACAGGCTGCGCAATTTTTCCGGTTCCACGGCGCGGCTGTCGAATGCGCGCGGGCTCCAGCGGCGGCCGATGATGTCGTGAACGGGCACGCTTGTTTCTGCCTTCTTGTGCAGAACTGCCATGATTCCTCCTTGGAAATTTGAGATTCTGGCCGGCTGTATGAACTGCGTCACAAATATGTCCGGCAATGCGGCGGGACACAAATCTTGCGCCCGCCGCTTTTCCGGGCAATTACGCCAGATCGAACAACAACACTTCTGAGGCTTCCGGAGCTTCCACTCGGACTTCGGATTCTTTCGAGATGGCTGCACCGTCGCCTTGCTTCAATTCTGTTCCGTTTACTTTTACCGATCCGCGCGCCACTTGAATCCATGCGTGGCGATCGTTCTTCAAGTCGTGTTTCGCTTCCTGGCCTTTATCGAGACGCGCAATATATAAATTCGCGTCCTGATGAATGGTCACCGGCGCTTTCGGTCCTGCGACGAGCTGGAACTTGCCGCGCAGGTCGGCATCGGGAAACGCGAGCTGCTCGTACTCCGGCTTCAGGCCGTTGCGCTCAGGCGTAATCCAAATTTGAAGCAGGTGTACGGGCTTGTCCTTCGACGGATTAAACTCGCTGTGCAACACGCCTGTGCCTGCGCTCATATGTTGCAATTCGCCGGGGCGTACCGTCGCGCCCGTTCCCATGCTGTCGCGATGCTCGAGCGAGCCGTCGATAACCCAGGTGAGGATCTCCATGTCGCGATGCGGGTGCATCCCGAAGCCTTTTCCCGGCGCGACGATGTCCTCATTCAAAACACGCAGCGAGCGGAACTGAACATGTTCCGGGTCATAATATTGATCGAACGAAAATGTGAAATGCGTATCGAGCCACGAAAGCTTGTTGCGGCCGCGCTCTTCACTGGGTCGAATTTGAATCATTTTGTTTCTCCTTCTTGCTTCTTTCGTTGCAGAGTTCTTCGCCACCGCTCTTGCCAAGCTTCCGGCAGATGCGGCGCAAAGTCTCCTGTTCGTCCGGCGTCAAACGACTCATCTCTTTGGTGACGGCTTCGGCGTGCTCGGGGAACACCCGCGAAATAAGCCGTTCGCCTTTCGGCGTGAGATAAATTTTCACCAGCCGCCGGTCATCCTTTTGTCGCTCGCGTCGAACCCAGCCATGTTTCTCGAGATTGTCGACGACGAGCGTCACGTTGCCGCCGCTGCGCAGGAGCTTTTCTGCCAGCGTGTGCTGGCACATCGGTCCCAAGTGCAGCAGAGCTTCCATCACGCCGAACTGGCCCATCGTCAGACCGCTCTGTTCGATCTGCGCACCCATGCGCGCCGCCACGGAATCGGAAGCGCGAATGAGGTTCACGAAGGCGTTGAGCGCCCGGATGGTTTCTTTGCGTCCCTGGAAGTGAGTCGGCATATCGTTCAACCTTGAATCGTTTGAACTCAAAGGATTGGATGTGGCGAGTGGCGAAAGGATTCAGCGAACGGGGAATCGGCTGGATCGCCGCTAAGCCCTTACAAATTCAGGGTTTCTGCGTGGGCCGGATCAGGATTTCGCTGATGAAGCTCTGCGGAGCCTGCGTAACGAGCATTTCGACGGCGTGCGCAATATCGTCCGGCTGCAGCATCTTGGCGGGATCTTTCTTGCTGGTCGGGCGATCCGAAATCGGTCGCCACCGAACCTGGGCAAATCACGCTCACGCGAATTCCGTACTCGCGCAAATCCTCCGCCATACATTCGGTAAGGCCCATCAGCCCCCATTTTGACGCGCAGTAAATTCCGCCGTTCTTGAAGGCGTTCTTGCCGGCGAGCGATGCGATGTTGATGATGTGGCCGCTGCGTCGTTCGATCATTCCGGGAGCGACAGCCTTCGAAAGAAGGAACACGGATTTCAAATTGGTGTCTAACACCGCGTCCCAATTCTTCTCATCGGCTTCGTGCGCGGGACCGAAATAACCGATGCCCGCATTGTTCACGAGAATTTCGATCGGGCCGAGCGATTGCTTAGTTTTCGCGACAAGTGCGGCAGATGTCTTTCGCGCTCGTCACATCTGCAGCCACCGCGATTACATTCGCCCCAGTGCGCCGCAGTTGGCTCGCTGCATCTTCCAGTTTTTTTGCGTCGCGCGCGCAGATCGCAATTTTCGCGCCCATGCGCGCCAAAGTGCCGGCGATCGCGAATCCGATTCCACGGCTTGCACCTGTAACAAGAGCTGTTTTTCCGGCGAGAGATTTGATTGCGTCCATTGGCGACTCCGACGAGGCGACAAAAACGCCCCTATTCACCATCTTATCATCGGGGCGTAGAGGTCAAGGTAGGATCAGGCTCGGCTGCGATCACAAACCATAGATGGATTTCACCTTGCGCCTTCGGGATAATCTTCCCTATAATTCCGAAGCTTTTGATGCACTCTCGCGTCTGCAAGGGTGGCGGTCCTAGGGTGTCGACGCTCGCCTGATGTAAACTGGTCCAGGAGGCAGGGAAAGAGATGATACGAAAGTGTTTAATCGCGAAGATATTTCTGCTCGGTGCTCTCGTATGGACCTGTATGCTCGCGCGCCCCGCGGCGACGCGGGCACAGGCGGCCGGCGATCAGGCGAAGCCGACGTATACGATCCCGGAATATAATGCGTTTCAAGCCGCCAACGCTGAAAAGGATCCGCAAGCGCGCCTCAAGCTGCTCGAGGATTTCGGCGCCAAGTTTCCGAATTCGACCCTGAATCCGTACGTGTATCAGCTCTACATCAAGACGTACACGGACCTGAAGAATTATCCCAAGGTAATCGAATATGCAGATAAAGTCCTCGCGCTCGGCGATAAGGTCGATGCCGGAGGAAAGCTGCAGGCACTTCAGGCTCGTTGCCAGGTGTTCCCCTATGCTTACAATGCGAAGGCTCCTGACGCCGCCGATCAACTGGCGAAGGAACGCGACGCTGCTCAGCAAGGCGCAAAGCTTCTCGCTGATTTTCCGAAGCCCGCCGGCGCAACGATGACGGACGAGCAATTTGCTGAACAGAAAAAACCCGGCATCGCTTTCTTTCAGAATTCCGCCGGGTATGCGTGCTCGCAGTTGAAGGATTATCCGTGCGCGATCGCTGCGTTTAAGGCTGTGCTGGCGCTTACTCCCACCGATGCGGTCGCTTCCTACCGCCTGGGCGTGGCGTATCTCGAAATGAAGCCGCAGCAGGCTCTCGATGGTTTCTGGGCTCTTGGCCGCGCCATCAACTTGAAGATTTCCGATAGCGACAAGATCAAAGATTATCTCCGCCGCCAGATTCTCGCGTACGAGCAGCCTGGTTGCGATGCACTTGCAGACGCGCAGCTCAACGAACTCTTGCAGCTTTCCGCCAACTCGCCCGATCGTCCGGCAACTTACACGATTCCGAGCGCGGACGATTTGAACAAAGTTCGCAGTTCGAGCAACATTCTTACCGTCCTTGCGGATTTGAAGGCTGGCGGCGACAAAGCAAAAACAACCTGGCTCGCTCTTTGCGGCGCTGAATTTCCCGAGGTGGTCGGGAAAATCATCGACGTGAATGCCGGTACTGATTCGGTCCAATTGAAACTTTACACGGGTGCTACACCGGAAGAGATTCAAGCCGCCACGACTGCCAACCTCGAGGTGAAAGTTGTGGGACAGCCCGAAGCGTCGCGCTTGCAGAAAGATGATGGTGTGCGGTTCAGCGGCACTCTTGCAAGCTTTGACCCTGATCCCAACTTCATGCTGCACTGGGACAAGGCCAAGGTGAACGCCGAGGACATTCCGGCCACGAAAGGTGGCGGAAAGAAGGCTGGCGGGAAACCTGCAGCGAAGGGCAAGTAGCAGCTGTAAGCAAATTCGATCAATTGAGATGGCCGCCCCGATGATTCAGGGCGGCCATTTTTTTGCGCGGGTGCTGCGGCAGCGCGGCGGTCGTGCGAGTAGCAAAACGCGCAGCGAAGGATCTCAATGTACGATGGATCGAGGAATGCGCCGGGCGGCACGAATGCTCATGCCCGCGTCGCCGCATACTACGCCGCGGAGCACCGACACCCGGCTCGCTGATGCGGCGCGATTATGCGCGGTGGCCGTTGCGGCCGACATGATCGAGCTTGTATTCGTCTACCTTGCGGCTCAGTGTGTTGCGGTGGATTCCGAGGGTTTTTGCTGAGCGCGACTGGTTTCCATTGTTGCGTTCCAGCACTCGACGGATAAATTTCTTTTCGAATTCGACGATCGCTTCTTCGAGCAAAATTCCGCGCTCGACCATCATCCCGACGAGAGATTCCAATTGATCTTTCACGAGTGCACGCTCCGCAATGGCGCTTCGGGAATCAGCGATTTTCCTGGTGTTGTCCCCGGGCTCAGTCGAGTGCGTGGCCGGTAACGCGTTGATAGGCTTCTCTGTACTTGTCCCGTGTAGCGGCTACCACGTCTGCCGGCAGCGCCGGCGCCGGAGGCTGCTTGTTCCAGCCGATCCGCTCGAGGTAGTCGCGAACATATTGCTTGTCGAAAGATGGCTGTGGTTTTCCCGGTACATATTGATCGCCAGGCCAGAATCGCGATGAATCCGGCGTGAGCGCTTCGTCGATCCAGATGAGTTCCTCGCCGATCAGTCCAAACTCGAATTTCGTGTCGGCGATGATGATGCCGCGTTCGGCCGCGTACTCCACCGCGCTTTTGTAAATTGCAAGGCTCGTCGCGCGGAGCTTTTCCGCCAGAGGGCGGCCGATTCGCGCCACGGTTTCATCGAATGAAATGTTTTCGTCGTGGCCGGTCGTGGCTTTGGTGGAAGGCGTGAAAATCGGTTCCGGCAGCCGGTCGCTCTCGCGCAAACCTGCGGGCAGCGCAATTCCGCATACGGAGCCGGATTTCTGATAGTCCTTCCAGCCCGAGCCGGAAATGTATCCCCTTACGACGCATTCGATCGGCACTGGGTCAGTGCGGCGGACGAGCATTGCGCGCCCGTTCAGAGCGGCGGCGTGCGGCGCGAGCTCGCCCGTGAAATCTTTCGCCGAAAGCACATGATTCGGAACGAGTTTCGCGAGCTTCTCGAACCAGAACAGCGATAGTTGTGTGAGTACTCGTCCCTTGTCGGGGATCGGAGTCGGTAGGATCACGTCAAAAGCAGACAGCCGGTCGGTTGCGACGATCAGCAGGCGGTCGCCGAGCTCGTAAATATCGCGAACTTTGCCGCGGGCTCGAAGTTTCAGCCCTGCGAAATCCGTCTGTGAAACAACTGCGCTCATTTGTGGAGAGGCCACGGGAACACTCTTTCCTTGATAGGAGGGCGGTATTCTAGCGCAGAGGAATTGCTTGTCAACGCCTAAGAAGTACAGGTAGCAAAATTATTTTCCACAGATAAACCGCGCAATAAATCTTGACGCCGCGGTATGAACTGTATTTGGAAAGTTTGTGGAGGCTACGCGGCGTTGCTTGCAGCTTTCGTCGCGCTTGCTTCCGCCGCTTCTTCCCACTTCACGGAGACAAGTTTCGAAACTCCGGGCTCCTGCATCGTGACGCCGTAGAGCACCGATCCCATTTCCATGGTTTTGCGGTTGTGCGTGACCACGATGAACTGCGTTTGGCCGCACATGTCGGAGAGCATTTTGTTGAAGCGGCCGACGTTCGCTTCGTCGAGCGGCGCATCCACTTCGTCAAGGATGCAGAACGGGCTGGGCTGGTATCGGAACACCGCGATCAGCAGCGCGAGCGCCGTCAGCGCTTTCTCGCCACCGGAGAGCAGCAGAATATTTTGCAAACGCTTGCCGGGCGGCTGCGCGACGATGTCGATACCCATTTCGCCGGAGCTATCCGGCTCGCCGAGCCGCATTTCGCCGTGACCGCCGCCAAAGAGCGACTGGAACGCCACCACGAATTGGCTGTTGATGAAGTTGAAAGCCTCTTCGAATTTCTGGCGCGATATCTGATCCAGTTCTGTGATCGTCAGCTGCGTATTCTCGATCGACTGCACCAAATCGTCGCGCTCGCGGCGCAGGAAGCTCTCGCGCTCTTCGCACTCTTTGAATTCTTCGAGCGCCATCATGTTCACGGGACCCATTGCTTCCACACGAGCCTTCATCTCGTTGTAATTCGTTTCGGCGGCGATCAATTCTTCGCCGATCAGTTGCTGGCCTTCCTGCGCCATCAGTTCTTCCGGCTGGGCGTTCAGCTCGGCGACGCAAGTTTGCCGCAGATAATCGCGGTCGGCGTCATTGCGCGCTTTTTCGATCTGGCGCTGGTTTCGCTCGGCGCGCAGTTCGTCGAGAGACTGGCGCTTGCCGCGGACGGATTCATCGAGCTGGCCTGCGCGTGCGCGCGCTTCGTCCCATTCCTTTTCGAGCGCGGCCTTCAATTCCTCGCTGCGAAGTTTTTCCTTGCGAAGTTCTTCCACTTGCAACGAAAGCTGCGTCGCATGACGTTTCAAGCTCCGACTTTTCCTGGAACAGCGCGCCGTGCTGCTGCCGCAGTTCGTTCATGCGCGTATCGGACTGCGCGATTTCCTCGATCACTCGCTGCTCGGCGGCTTCCGCGCTCGTGAAACGCTCCGTCATCGTTGCGAGAGCTTCGCGCTGGGCGACTACGTGTTCCTGCAACGTTTGGAAGTCGCGGCGCAACGCAGCGAGTTTTTCGCTCGCGGCCGCAGCTTCGGCTTCGGTGGCTTGTTCGCGAGCGAAGAGCTTCGGCATGCTCGCGGCGCGCCTGTTCGACTCTTGTGCGAGCGGCCTCGGCCTCCGCGTGCAGCCACGCGATCTCCTGCTGTTCGGCGGCAAGTTGCTGTTCCACGCGGCGATGCTCGGCGCGCGCCTGATCGCGCGTGTGCATTGCGCCGACGAACGACTTCTCCGCGTCAACGTGTTCGGCGATCGAATGCGCCACTTCCGTTTCGCCACCAGCAATTGCCACTTCGATTCGCGTCAACTCTTCTTGCTGCTCCTGCGCGATTCGATCGAGCCGGATCGCTTCGGCTTCGTGCTGGCGAAGTTCGCGCTTCAGCGCGAGAGGACCGGCGTCGCCCTGGCGTCCTCCGGAAACCATCCGGCCGTGATAGCAGGTGCCGTCAGGCGTGAGGTAATAGCTGTGCGGATTCTCGTGCGCAAGTTTTTCCGCGGCATCGCCAGTTTCAACGAGATACGCCGTGCGAAGCCGCGTGAGGAAATGTTTTGCGGCGGGCCCGAGCGGATCGCGGAAATCGACGAGCCGGTCAAGCCGTTCGATCACTCCAGCAGGTAGCGGCAGGGAACCATCCGCTTCGGGCGTGTGAATGTTCAGCTTGCTGAGCGAATCGACGAAAAATGTTGCTCGGCCGCCCATTTCATCGCGCAGCAGGGCCACACCGGCGCGCGCATGGTCAAACGATTCGACCACCACGTATTCCAGTTCATCGCGCAGAAACTGTTCGATCGCGCTTTCGTACTGCTCGCGCACCTCAGCGTAATCGGCCAGCAGGCCAACGGCGCGGAAGCCCTGCGATTCTCCGCCGCCATTGGCGTTGAAGAGTTTCTGCACGGCGTCCGCTGTGTAGGCGCGTTCGCTCAGAATCTGCTCGACGGAAGAATGCCGGGCGCGTTCAGCGGACAGCGTTTCGCGTGTCTGCTTCAGTTGTTGCGCGGTTTCCTGTTGCGCTCCGCGCAGCGCCACGAGACGAGCCCGCGCCGCGTTCGCTGCGGCATCAAGTTCCTGTGCGCGGCGTTCGGCCTTCTCGTAATAATCTTCTTCGTGTTTCACGCGAAGCGCGAGAGCAGCCCACTCGATTCCCATCGTTCGCGCAGTTTCGCCGCGCTGCTCTTCGGCGGCCGTGTGGCGCGCCGCGGCTTCTTCCGCCTGGAGCGATTCGGCCTGCATGCGCGCGGATTCCTCGACGAGACGTCCCGCGAGTTCGCGCAACTCCGCGATTCGCGCTTCGAGCTGTGCCTGCTCGGTGCCGCTGAGCGAGACTTTCTCGGTGGCTGCGCGCAATCCGGATTCAAGTCCGGTTGTCTGCTCGCGCAATGCCGTCACTGCTTCGCGCTGAGCCGTCATGCGCGCAACGAGTTCAGTCGCCAGCCGCTCCGCCTGATCGATCTCCAGAGACACTCTTGTGGCTCGCGAGGCGAGCTGCGCCAGTTGTTCACGATTGAACGTGATTCGATTTTCGGCGCGGTCGAGATCGAGCGCCGTTTGCCCCAGAATATTTTGTATCTGGCGCAGCTCCGCATCCAACTCATAGGTTCGCGTGCTGAGCCGTTCCTGCTCCGTTTCAAGGTCGTGAACCGAGCGTGCGTCGCGTTCTTCGGCCGCGTCCATATCGCGCAGCAGATTTTCCAGGCGTGCCGCTTCGATATCGAGATGCTCGGCTTTGCTCGCCAGAACGATTCGCAGCAATCCGCGCATCTGCTCGCGCAATTCCGCGTAGCGGCGTGCTTTCGATGCCTGCCGCTTCAGCGACGCGAGCTGCTTTTCCACTTCCACGAAAATATCGTTCACGCGCGAGAGATTGATCTTGGAAGCTTCGAGCTTTGCTTCCGCGAGGCGCCGCTTCGTCTTGTACATCGTGATGCCGGCAGCTTCTTCGATGATGGCGCGGCGGTCCATCGGCTTCGAATTCAAAATCTGGCCGATGCGGCCCTGTTCGATGATGGCGTAGCTGTCCGGGCCCAAGTCCCATGCCCATGAAAAGTTCCTGCACGTCGCGCAAGCGCGCCACGCGGCCGTTGATCACGTATTCGCTCTGGCCGGAACGATACAAGCGGCGGCCCACGACTACTTCGCCGGGTTTTAGCTTGATCAGGGGCTTTTCGGCGCCGCGCTTCTTCCACGGCTTGCCCTGGCCTCCCGCGTCACTGGGAGAAATTTCTTCGCCAGTCACAGCCAGATCGGTAGTCCGTCAGCGGAATCCTCCGCAGCCGAGGGCATTGTGAGCGTCTCTTCGTTCGGCGCGGAATCTTCAGGGACCGTAAACGGAGCCCCCACGGCGTGGTTTTCGGGCGCGTCGAGCACTTTCGCCACGGCGTCGGCCAGGTCCGGGTCAACCAGCGTCAGCGTCACTTCCGACAGCCCCATCGGCGGCCGCTTGGCGGTGCCGTTGAAAATGCAGTCGGACATGCGTTCGGCGCGCAGCATCTTGTGGCTCTGCTCGCCCAGCACCCAGGAGATCGCGTCCACCACGTTCGACTTCCCGCAGCCATTGGGACCAACAATGCAGGTGATCCCGCTGCCGCTGAATGTGATCGGAGTCTTCTCGCAGAACGACTTAAAGCCCAGTAACTCTACCTTGCGTAGTTTCAGCACCCTTTTCCTCGCACAGTCTTCTCCCTCAAGCCTTTGTCGGCTGGAGAAGCTTCGGTTCATTCTTCCTCGGGAGGAGTTTTTGGACAAAAACTTGGGAAGGGTCGCTATGAGTGGCCCTGCCGCCTGGCGCTATCGGATCGGCGGTACGGGAGAAAAAGTTAGCATGTGATCGAAGGAGAGTAAAGCGCGATTCGCGAAATGTTTTGCGCTAGGAACTATTCAGGATCGATCCCCAGCGGACTGAACCCCTTCCTGGGTTCCCGCGGGACGATCATGCATGGCTGTCCGGAAGACTGCGTAGTGATATAGGTGGCGGTGCTTGAAGCCAAGACGCTCGTAGATCTGTACGGCGCGCGTGTTTTCAGGCCGGACATCGAGGAAGGGAACTTCGCCGCGCTCGCGGATTCGTTGTGCGACGATCGTCATCAGAAATCCAGCGTAGCCGTGGCCCAGATGATCCGGATGCGTGCACACGGCACTGATTTCCGTGAAGCCGGGGAGCTTCAACCGCTCACCCGCCATCGCGACGAGCTTGCCGCCGCTACGAATGCCGAGATACGTGCCCATCTCCCGCGTACGCGTGGCGAACGGCCCCGGTTTTGTGAGCGTAGCGAGCGCCACCATCTCCAATACATCAGCTGGAGCCAACTCGATGAATTCGTGCGAATGCGGGGGCACTGGAAGGTGCGCGTCGTCCTCAAGAATCATCTGCAGCAGCGGTCCTTCCATCATGATCTCGAGCCCTGCGGGCGCCTCCGTCCGCCCCGGTAGAAACAGCCCCACAGCGCCTCCCGAAGCGAGCATTTCGCGCAACGATTCAAATGCGTTTTCGTTTGGCTCCGCGAAGCCGCCGAGGGGCGTCACTTCGGACGGAAATCGCAGCACGGAGCCGAAACGTTCGGCGAAATGCGATTGATTCGTAGAGAGCGCTCCCCAGATCGGATTGTCGAGTGGATTCATGGAGAATCAGATGCACTTCGATTCGCGCGGACGTAGATACTGAATCCGCCGAGCCGGGTGCGCGAAGGCCAAAATGTCTCCTAACGCCGGATTGTAGGCGGAGAACTCGAACTCAGCTATCCGATTCTTGCGGTGGATTCAGTTGGCAAGCAGTTATTACTTGTCCGTTGCGGACGATTCAAACGTGGCAGGTCGTTTATTTCCGGGCGTTCGCGGTACGCTCTCTGGCTTCCGTGAGTTCAGGCCGGTCCGCGTCACTTCGGGAGTTTTTCAGAAGTTCTGCGTAGAACTGCATAGCTTCTTGCTGATTTCCAGCCGCTTCCGCCGCCCTCGCGCCGCCGTACAATGCGTCAAACCGATTGCGTGACTCCCTCAACACGGCCTGATATTCCGCAAGAGCGTTGGAGGGACGCTTTGCCTCCAGCAGCATATCCGCGAGCATTTCTCGCGCGGGCATCCAGGTTAAGTCCACGTGCTCCGCTTCCTGGCGTTCTGCAGCGGATTGTAGCGTCTGTATCGCTTGATCGGTTTTTCCTTCGGCATAGGCGAGCCACGCCTCGGCTTCACTCAGGTCTGTTGCCTTGCTTTCCCGGACACGATTTCCTTTCTTCCGCTGATCTGCTTCTCTGGCAGTGACGATCTCGGCCAATTTTTTCACGTCGCTCCGCGCCCCTTCCACGTCGCCACTCCGCGCTGCTCCGATTGCGCGCACCCAATAGACGGTGTCCTGCCAGGTCAGTCGTATTGCGGGAACTGGGAGGGAGGCCGCTTCCTTCCACCGGTGCAACTCGAGCGCATTACGCGCCGCGAAATACGTCTGCTGGTCGGCTATATCCTCATCGTGCCCTTTTTCCCATCCCGGCACGTGCTTCACTTGCTCAACGATCATTCGGGCCTTTGCTTCCTGGCCCGATTGCAGATATGCGTACTCGAGGAAATCCATCGCGTGAATCTGATACTCGGGCTCACCGGTGTGCATCTCGGTGGCTTTCGCAGCAGCCTTCGCGGCGGCGAGGTTCGAATCGATGGATTCCTGCCAGAGCCCCAGACGCGTGAAGATGTGAGACGGCATATGAAGCGCATGCGACGAATCGGGCGCAATTTGAGCGTAACGCCGCGCAGCGTCAAGTCCCTGAGGCGCAAGCTCCGGTGTGTCCGCCGCATGAATCAAATAGTGTGCCGGCCCTGGATTGTCCGGCTCCTTGAGTAACAGCGGATTCAGAATTGCGATCGCTTTCTCCCGGTTTGCTGATTCCTGCACTCCATCGTCGGCGAGCGATACGAGCGACAGGGCGTAGAATGCGGCTCCATCGTCATCACTTGGATAATCCTTGTGCAGCTTTTCCATCGCGGCGGAATACGCTTGCATCCTGGAGAGGTGGCTCACTTTGGGGTCATCCTGGTAGAACGCCGCAACCGCGGCGATGTATGCGCGCTCGCGGACGGTCCCCGTGTCCAATTTCTGCGCCGTTTCGATGAAACCTCGCCCTTTCATCAGCGTTTCGGGGCTGGGAAAACCCCACAATTGTTCGTATAAGTCGATCGACCGCCCCCAGTACGCCATCGCGCATTTCGGATCCCGCTCGGACGCCTCCGCGAATGCCTGCCCGGCCTCCGTGTATTGAAACGAATGCAGGAGCGCCACGCCACGAGCGAACGAGCTTTGAGCTGCCGGTGTGCAGGAAATGGGGAAATCGACCTTGCCCAACCGTTTGGATTGCGCCGGCGCTTGCGATGCTTCCGACTTTTGGGCGCTCTCCGCGTGAAGCATCAAACCGAACAGGACAATTAAACTCGCCGTGGCCACTGCCGTTGCATTGCGCATTGTGCAACCTCTCGATTCAAACGGGTGTTCGCCAGGCTGCGATTCTAGCAGTAGCCAGGACTTCGCGCTCAAGCTGCCACAACCAACGGACTTCTCGCCGTGAATGCTTCCACCGGTGCGTGGCGGGCCGTACCTTTGCGCATTGACTTGCTGCAATTCACGGCCTAGCATGGCGCGCATTGGAGGGACGCTTGGAGCAGGGCAGCGCGCCGGGAGTTCGCCGAATCCTGTTTAGCGTCATCATCCTATTTGGCATTTTTCTTTTGTCGCTGGTCAGTTCGCAGCCACCTTCCCCTCAGTCAGCAAACACTCCCGAGTCCCAATTCTCCGGCGGCCGCGCTCGCGCGGTGCTCGACCGGCTCGTCGGCGACGGCATTCCGCATCCGGTAGGCAGCGCCGCAAATGCCGCACTGCGGGCGCGCATCACGGATGAACTCACAAAGTTGGGATATTCGCCGGAAATTCAAACTGGCTTCGCCTGCGATGAATATGGCACCTGCGCCACGGCCGAAAATATCGTCGCTCGCCTTGACGGGACCGAGCCCGGGCAATCGGTTTTGCTCGCTGCCCATTATGATTCGGTCGCTGCCGGCCCAGGGGCTTCTGATGACGGTGCCGGTGTCGCAACCGTTCTCGAAACCGCTCGGGCGCTGAAGGCGCTTCCGCAGCCGCGGCACTCGATCATTCTGTTGATTGATGACGGAGAAGAGGCGGGCCTGATTGGCGCGCATGTATTTGTGGATCAGCACCGCTGGGCCAAGGAAGTTGTCGCCGCGGTAAACGTGGATACGCGCGGATCTTCCGGCCCCAGTCTGATGTTTGAAACCGGTTCGGCGAATTACTGGCTGGTGCGGCTGTACGCAAAACATACGCCATATCCCGCGACCAACGCTCTCGCATACTTCGCTTACAAGCTGCTCCCGAACGATACCGATTTCACAGTGTTCAAAGCCGCCGGGTATCAAGGTGCAAACTTCGCCTACATCGGAAACGTGGTCCACTACCACACGCCGCTCGACAATTTTCAGAACGCCAGCCCCGCCAGTTTGCAGCACGATGGTGACAACGCTTTGCCCACAATTTTTGCGCTCGCGAACTCCGACTTTTCGAATCTCCCCGTGGGCGAAGCAGCCTTCTTCGACGTCTTCGAACATTTTGTAATCTACTGGCCGGCATCGTGGACGTTGATCGTTTCGATCGTCGCAACGCTCCTGCTCCTCGTCGAGATTGGCTGGCTCATCTACAAACAGCGGCTCACACCTCTGGCTCTCCTCTGGGGACTTTTCGGATGCCTCGCGATCCTGGGAGTAACAGCCGCGAACGCTTTCATCGTTTATCGCGTGCTGCTCCGCGCCGGGGCGATGCCCGTAGGCTGGGTGGCTCATCCGCTTGCGATTCAGGCGACGTTTTGGTGTCTTGCACTTTCAATCGTATCGGTCGTCGCGTTCATATTTTCGCGGCGCGCCGGATTTCTTGGCCTCTGGGCGGGCGTATGGACCTGGTGGGCGCTGCTCTCCATCGTGACCGCCGCGCTCACGCATGGTATCGCGTACATTTTCCCGCTTGGTCTCTGCGCGGCTGTGTTGGCCGCGCTGCCACTCACGTTTCGGCGCATTGAAACCTCCGAATCCGGGCTCGCGGCGGGACTTGTTCCGGCCGTAATCGCTGCAGTAGCGGGATTTTCTCCTGCGTTGCTTTTGTACTCGGCGCTGGGGAATTCCCTGCTCGTTGGCATCGCGATTATTGTCGCATTTCTTCTTACGCCCCTTGCGCCCTTCTTCGCTGATCTCCTTGAAGTGCGAGGATTGTGGCGAATCGCGGTCCCAACCACGGCCATCATCGCGACGGTTCTGGCGGCCCTTGCAGCCGCTGTGGTCCCTCCGTTCTCCGCGAAATCCCCGGAACGTGTGAACTTCCAATTCTGGCAGGATGCGGACTCGGGGAAATCCGTTTGGATCGTTCAACCAGACTCGCGCCGCTTGCCGGAACCGATCCGACTCGCAGCGAATTTCAATCGTCAGGATACGGGGCCGTTTCCGTGGAGCAGGGCCACAGTATTTCTCTCCGACGCTCCTCATCAGGAACTCGCGCCTCCGACATTTACGATTCTCGAGTCAACGGAGTCAGAATCAAAGCGCGCGTATCGCGTGTTGATGAGGTCGGAGCGAAGCGCGCCGGAAGTGATAGTTCTGTTTCCGCCGGATTCAGGCGTTACATCGGCGCGCATGGAAGGAGAACCGATAGAACCGCAAACCGAGCGCGTACGGAGATACTTGAACGGATGGATTGTATTCGGATGTGTGACGACCCCAACGAAAGGCGTCGAATTCAGTTTTGAGCTGCCGCCGGGAAAATCCGTTGAAGTGTACACGCTCGACGAATCATTTGGCCTGCCCGACGTCGGCGCGTTCTTGCTGAAATCTCGCCCGCTCACCGCAACGCCTTCAGGCGACGGCGACGTCACGCTCGTCAGCCGTCGCGTGCAATTAAACCCCTGAGGCTCGTGACGGATTAGCCCACGAGCGCCGCCCCTGGCTCCAACACCCTTGAAACATGGCGAGGATCCATGTCGAGCGCTTCCTCGACTACGGCTGGGCTTTCATTTCCTGAAGCTTGCCGTCCACTCCCTGCTCCACAATGAAATGCGCTTTCGCCGATGTGGCCTTCTGTTCCTGCGTCATCCGCGCCACCTCGACGACGCTCGGCTGCCTCGTATCCGCTTCCGCTCTGGCGGTTTCCACGGCCTTGTCAAAGCTCTGGAATGATGTTGGCTCGAACTTGCCGTCGTTCTTCGCGCTTACGTTGGGCGGCGGCACCCAAACGGGATGATGCGTGACGCCCGCAATCGCCGAAGCGACGCCCCCGCCCCCGCCGCTTGCACTCCCGCCTGCGCCGCCACTGTTCGGGTTGGCAACGCCCCCGCCGGGGCCGCCGCCCGTACGCTGAGCCTGCGCGCTCCCCACTCCAACAAAAAGCATAAATGCTGCGATCACGATCGCTTGTTTCATCTTCATGTGCGCCCCTTTTCGGGGGCTCCGCCGCCGGGGACGTCCGGCAAGCCCGCAACGTCTCCCCGTATACTAGAACAACACCAAATGAAGAAAATGGGCCGGATGTACCATGGGTACTAGAGAGATTTCCGCCGAGTTTCACTGGGACTAGGCAGAGCCAATATCGCAATCGGCAGGGCGCTCGCCAAACATTAGAAGCCAGCTAGCGCACGTAGGTGGCTTTGTTTCGTTACATTTACAGAGGGCTCTCCGCCGCAACTTTGCTCCGGGCCATCCAGGGCGACGCAGGGCCTCAATCTTCGCCTCGGTCCACTTTTTCGCGAATCAAAACTTCCACGTCCTCCAACTTGTCGCCCAACATATTGAGCTTCCGCGCCAAGCCTTGAATTTCGGACTCTGCCCGGCGGTTCACATCAAAATCGAGCTCACCGCGCAGCCGATCTTTCGTGTCCTGGCGGTTCTGGCTCATCATGATCACCGGCGCTTGAATCGCAGCGAGCATCGACAAGAATAGGTTCAGCAGAATAAACGGGTAGGGATCCCACGCCGATCGCCCTAGAAATACGTTGATTCCCGAGTAGACGATGATTGATGCTGCGAACAGGATAATGAACGTCCAGGATCCGCCGAAACCTGCCACCGCATCTGCGATCCGGTTGCCGAACGTCGCTTCCTCTTCAATCACTTCGTTCGGATTTCGGCTCGCTCTCACGCGAACGAGCTGTTGCGATGCGTGGAACTGCCGCCCCAGCACCGTCAGCATGTCCATGCCGGCGTGCGGCTTGCGTTGAAGCAAATTCAAAATGTCGTTGCGATCGACTTCGATACATTCCGTGTCGCCCGTGGAGACCGCGTTCGTTTGGTGCGCCGTCTGCTCGAGCATCGACGCGAAGCCGAAGAACTCGCCCGCCGCTGGTTGATCGACGATCACTTCCTGCGCGTCTTCGTCAACCGTAGTCACCTGCACGGACCCCGACAGCAGGATGTATGCTTGCCCGCCCGGATCACCAATCTTGTAAATGCGCTGGCGCGGCGCGTATTTCTTCAACTCCACTTGCGCCGCAAGCACCGCGGCTTCGTCATCATCAAGCAAAGCGAACAGCGGAACCTGCTTCAGCGCTTCCGGTGTGCACGGCATAAATCACCTCGCAAGGGATTGTGGTGCGCAAAGATTGAACCGCGTCAATTTGACGAATCTCAGCCAAGACGAGTGAACCGAAACAATGCGCGAAAGAATAGCACTAAAAGATTCACCAGTAGGAACATGGCACGCGCAGTTTTTGTGTCCCGGGCGGGGTCTCGGGACCGTGTTGTTACGGTCGAGATGCAAGGTTCAGGGTAGCCACGACGAGCGCTGTCCCTCGTCGTGGGCCTCCGTCGTCTGAGACCTTGCGGAAACCGCTCCCTCCCACCCGATTGCTTGCCAGCCGAACCGTCAGCTAGAATGCTTGATTCCGTGTCCACCGCCAAACACAACGACATTCGCTTCCACGACACGCTCACGAACCGTCTCGAGCCGCTGCAGCCCGTGCACAAGGACGAAGTGCGCATCTACACCTGCGGCCCCACCGTCTACGATTTCGCGCACATCGGAAATTTTCGCACCTTTGTGTTTCAGGACATTCTGCGCCGCTTTCTTCGCGCCTCAGGCTACCGCGTTCTGCAGGTGATGAATCTCACCGACGTGGACGATCGCATCATCGCCAACGCTGCCAGCGCCAAAGTTACAATTCGCGAATACACCGAAAAATATATCAACGCATTCCTCGAAGACATGCGCTCGCTGAATCTGGAAATGCCGGAAGAACTTGTCCGCGCCACCGACCACATCGAAGACATGGTCGCACTCATCGAGCGGCTGCAGAAAAAGGGCTACACGTACCAGTCCGACGGCTCGATCTACTACCGCATCGCGAAATTTCCAAACTACGGAAAGCTTTCCAAAATCGACGTCAGCGGCATGAAAGCAGGCGCCCGCGTCGATACCGATCGCTACGAAAAGGACGACGTCCGCGATTTCGCGCTCTGGAAGGCCCCCAAGCCGGACGAATTTTTCTGGGAGACGGCCATCGGCCCCGGACGGCCCGGCTGGCACATCGAGTGCGCCGCCATGTCGATGAAATATCTGGGCGAGACGCTCGACATTCACACCGGCGGCATCGACCTCGCCTTCCCGCACCACGAAAACGAAATCGCGGAAAGCGAAGCGGCCACCGGGCACACGTTCGCAAAATTGTGGCTTCACGCCGAGCATTTGATTATCGAAGGCGAGAAGATGTCGAAATCGCTCGGCAATTTTTATACCCTGCGCGATCTTTTCAAGAAAGGCTACAAGCCTTCAACGATCCGCTTTCTCTTGCTCTCCGTTCCGTACAATCGCCAGCTCAATTTCACGATCGACGGCTTGAAGCAGGCCGAAAGCTCCGTCGAACGCATGCGCAATTTCGTTGCGCGCCTGAAATCGGAACGCTTCGCGGCAGGCTCGAATCCCGAAATGCCCAAGCGCGCCGCGAAGGCGGAAAAAGATTTTACCGCCGCGCTCTCAGACGACCTCAACACCGCCGTCGCGCTCGCAGCTGTGTTCGATCTCGTTCGCGACGTAAACACCGCGATGGATCAAGGCAAATTCCTGCAGCAGGACGCTCCGCGCCTCGTTGCTTCAATGGAAAAATTTGACGCGATTCTCGCCGTGCTCATCGATGACGATGCCGAACGGCTCGCGACGCTTGGCTTTGGCCCGTCAAAACCTCGCATGGCCGCCGAACAAATCGAGGCGCTCATCGAAGAGCGCCAGGCAGCCAAGAAACGCCGCGATTTCAAACGCTCCGACGAAATCCGCAAACAACTCACGGACTCTGGTATAATCGTCGAAGATGTAAAAGACGGCACCGTTCGCTGGAAATACAAATGAGCATCTCCAAGAAATACCAGCACTCGCTTCACAGCCAGCCCTCCCACGAGCGCCCGAACCTCTACGGCGTAGACTAAGTCCTCTTCCTCTGATTGATGTTCCCGGCATGCCCCGGCAGGAATCCGTGCGCGCGCGCCGAACAAAAAATCGATTTCTGGAGGAAGTGATGCAAGCAATCGACGTGAAGATGAACCGAAGAATGACGTAGCAACGCCAAGCTCCCGCACCTCGTTACCGCTCTGCCCGGCCCGAAAGCAATGCAGCTCGTGGATCGCGATCACGCCGTTCTTTCGCCTTCCTACACGCGCGATTATCCGCTCGTCGCAAAAAAAGGACGCGGCGCGATCATCGAAGACGTTGACGGCAACACGTTCCTCGATTTCGCCGCCGGAATCGCCGTCGTCTCCACTGGACATTGCCATCCCGACGTGGTGGCCGCGATTCAAAATCAAGCCGCCGAACTGATTCACATGTCCGGCACGGATTTTTACTATCCGAATCTCGTTGAGCTCGCCGAAAAGCTCGCTTCGATCGCGCCGGGTAAAGACGCGAAGCGCGTTTACTTCGGCAATTCAGGCGCCGAAGCTCTCGAAGCCGCCATCAAGCTCGCGCGCTATCACACGCGGCGGGACAAAATCATCGCGTTCTACGGCTGCTTCCACGGACGTACGATGGGCGCGCTTTCACTCACCGCCAGCAAAGCGGTGCAGCGCAAGAATTTCGGCGCGCTGCTCGCCGGTGTGGTTCACGCGCACTATCCCAATACGTACCGCGGCACGTTTGGCAACAATCCCGAAAATGCATCCGCCGACGCGCTCGCCTACATCGAGAACGAACTCTTCAAGCGCATCGTCGATCCCGAAGACGTCGCCGGAATTTTCATCGAGCCCGTTCAAGGGGAAGGCGGCTACCTGCCCGCACCTGTTGAATTCCTCAAAGGGCTCGAACGCATCTGCCGCAAACACGGCATCATGCTCGTCGCCGATGAAGTGCAATCCGGGATGGGACGCACAGGGAAGTGGTGGGCCTGCGACCACGCAGGAATCGAGCCGGACATTATTTGCACCGCGAAAGGCATCGCCTCAGGCATGCCGCTCAGCGCCATCATCACGAAAGCCAGCGTGATGGACTGGAAACCCGGCGCGCACGCATCCACCTTCGGCGGCAATCCAGTTTGCATCGCGGCATCACTCGCCACGATCAAGCTTCTCGAAAATGGCTACATCGCCAATGCCGCGCGCATGGGCGATTACATTTTCTCAAAGACGTCCAACTGGCCCGCGAAGCACAAGATCGTCGGCAACATCCGCGGCAAGGGCCTGATGGTCGCGATCGAATTCGTACGCGACCAAAAGACCAAGGAAAAAGCTCCCGACCTCCGCAATCGCCTGGTCGACATGGCGTTCCACAAGGGCTTGCTCGTTCTCGGCGCCGGCGAAAACTCAATTCGCCTCGCTCCGCCGCTCATGATCGACGAGCAACAAGCCGACTTCGCCCTGGCGACGCTCGAGTCCTGCATCACAGAAGTCGAACGCGGACTATAGCCACGGCGTCGAAGCCTGCTGGCCCGAAGGCCGCCGCTCAAACTCACGTCGAATTTGTAGCGGCCACCTTTAGATTTCTGGAAGCAGTCTTATACCCACGCCCGCGCACAGTCATCCTACATACCGGCGCCACTCTGACGGCGCTATAATCATCGAATCCACTACGAACAATGTTCGCCAGACTAATCTTCTCCGCCGTAAACTTCGCCGCTCGCAACGGCCTCGCCGAATCTCCAGCCGATTCCTCCGCCTCCGCAAAAGAAACCGCTCGCGCCACCGGAATCCGCGGCGAAACCTACGCCTACTGGTATCTCCGCCGCCACGGCTACACCCTCGTCGCGCGGAATTACACCGTCCCTGGAATGAAAGGTGAAATCGACATCATTGGCTACGACGGCCCGGTCCTCGCCTTCGTCGAAGTAAAAACCCGCTCCGCATCGGATCTGCCAGGCTCAACGCCCGAAGACGCCGTAAATTCCGACAAGCGCCGCAACCTCGCCCGCATGGCCCGCCAATTCCTCGGCTCCCGCCGCATCGACGTGGCCAAGTGCCGCTTCGACGTTCTCGCGATCGAAACCACCGCCGGAAAGCGCCCAACCGTGCGGCTCCACAAATCCGCTTTCGGCATGGCACCCACTTCAACATAGAATTTCCGTCGAACCGTGCATTCGCTTGGATCACGAACTTGCGTCAGATAACTCAGCTCTTCCCGCGCGCAAGGAATCATTCACAAAATTTTCCAATCCTGTCGATCTCGCAGCCCCCCATTCGATATGTAAGTGAAGACCGAACAGGCACTCCGGGAGGCAGTTATGGCAGGGAAGCACGCAATTTTTCGGAAGCACAAGTCAATCACGGGAGTAACTTTCATCGGGCTCGGAGTTTTGATTCTGGCGGGAAATCTCGTGTCGGCAGCCGTTCAGTTGAGCCAGTTCCTCGGCATTACGGCAGCTCTCGCCGAAAAGCTCGGGCCTCTCAACACTGCCAATCTAGCTATCTCGCAGGCGTTATGGGCGTACCTCTTCGATCACCAGGAGTTTTCACGGGGCGTCCACCGGATATTGATATCATTCTGGCCGGTGCTCCTTGTGGTCGCCGGGAGTGTCGTGTGGCGGAAAGGCTTTGCGGGCAGCTCCGGGGATCTTCAAAAAAAAATGCCCCGCGCGTCGATTTCAATGCTGCTCGTTCGACGTTAAAGCAGCAGCCGGATTATCAGGCAGCGGCAGAAGGGCAGTCCCAGCCTTTATTGCCAATTCAAAAGGAGACAAATCGATGCGAGTCATGGTGATCATCAAAGCGAATAAGGATTCAGAAGCAGGGCTAGCACCAACCAAGGAAAGGAAGGAAGCCTTTGCCGCCATGGGTAAATTCAACGAGGAACTGCTAAAGGCTGGACTCGTGCTGGCAATGGATGGCCTTCAGCCGAGTTCGAAAGGTAAGCGCGTAAGATTTTCCGGGCGGGAACGCACGGTGATCGATGGCCCGTTCGCAGAATCCAAGGAACTGATCGCCGGCTTTTGGATCTGGCAGGTGAAATCAATGGAAGAGGCGGTCGAATGGGTCAAGCGCGGTCCCTTTGATGGCGCAGAAGTCGAAATCCGTCAGGTTTACGAGATGTGCGACATTCCGGCCGAAGTTATTACGCCCGAGCACGCCGCGCGCATGCAGGCTGTTCGCGACGACCTCCAAAAGAAAGCTGCAAAGCCGTAGCTCTTAAGCGGCCACGTTCTCCCGCGGCCACATTTCGAAAATAGCGAACCGGCCTTGTCGATTTACCAGGATTTCATTCGATGTGTACATGAAGACCGGTGGCACGGGTTGAAATTGCTTGGTAAGCGCAGCCCCAAGCCAAAACAAAAAGGAGATCCATCGATGCGATTCTTAATGCTCGTAAAGCACCCCGAAAATGCCGCAAGCTCGGGCGCTCCCCCCAAAGAATTCATGGACCAGATGGCGAAAATGGCCGAAGGCGCCGCCAAATCCGGCAATCTGCTTCAAAGCGGTGGCCTCGTCTCCCACTGCGCAGAGCACGCGCATCCGGCTTTCTCGCGGGCAAGTCGCCACGCTCGATGGGCCATTCACCGAAGCCAAGGAAATCGTGGGAGGCTTCGCGGTGTTTGAATTGAAATCAAAAGAAGAGGCCATCGAAAGCGCCACCGAGTTCATGGAGCTTCACAAGAAGTATTGGCCCGGCTGGGAGGGCGAGACGGAAATTCGCCAGATACTCGGCCCCGAAGATTTCGCCCCCAAATCATAGCGCGCTCGCTCGAAGCGGCAGCCTCGACGAATTCGTCCTGGCGCACCGCCGCTTGCGCGGAAAGATCGATCATGGTGTGATCGGTAGCGTGACGGCTCCCGATACACACCGGGCAATCGAGACAGTCTGGCGAATCGAATCCGCCAGAATCATCGCGGGACTCACTCGGATCGTCCGCGATGTCGGCGTCGCCGAGGAACTCGCGCAGGACGCTCTCGTCATCGCGCTCCAGCAATGGCCTGAATCCGGCATCCCCGAAAATCCCGGCGCCTGGCTGATGGCTACTGCCAAGCATCGCGCCATCGATCATTTCCGCCGGAACGCGCTCGTCGATCGCAAGCATCAGGAATTAGGACGCGAGCTGCAATCGCGACAGGAGATGGCCGTGCCGGATTTCGAAGCCGCTCTTGACGATGACATCGGCGACGACCTCCTCCGCCTCGTGTTCATTTCCTGTCACCCGGTTCTCCCCACCGATGCTCGCGTCGCGCTCACCCTCCGCTTGCTCTGCGGTCTTACGACGGAAGAAATTGCCCGCGCGTTTCTCGCTCCGGAGCCCACAATCGCCCAGCGCATCGTCCGCGCCAAACGCACACTTGCCGAAGAGCGCGTGCCCTTCGAAGTTCCTCGCGCCAGCGAACGTGCTGCGCGTCTTTCTTCCGTACTCGAAGTTATCTACCTCGTCTTCAATGAGGGATACTCGGCAACCGCAGGGGATGACTGGATGCGACCCGCGCTGTGTGAGGACGCGCTCCGTCTCGGCCGCATTCTCGCAGAACTCGCTCCCATGGAGGCGGAAGTCCACGGCCTCGTCGCGCTGATGGAGATTCAGGCGTCGCGTTTCGCGGCGCGAAGAGGTGCTTCGGGTGAGCCAATTCTCTTGCTCGATCAAAACCGCGCACGGTGGGATCAACTTCTCATCCATCGCGGAATCACGGCACTCGAACGGGCCGAAAAACTCGGCGGCGCGCAGGGTCGCTTACGCGATCCAGGCCGCCATCGCCGCGTGCCACGCTAGAGCGCACGTCCCGGCCGAAACAGACTGGCCGCGCATCGTCGCGCTCTACGAATCGCTCGCGCGCCTCACCCCATCACCCGTGGTAGAACTGAATCGCGCAGTTGCAGTCGCGATGGCGTCAGGCCCCGCCGCAGGCCTAGCGATCATTGACACTCTCGTGTCCGAGCCTTCGCTCAAGGACTACCATCTCCTGCCAAGCGTCCGCGCCGATTTTCTCTTCAAGCTAGGCCGCTTCGACGAAGCTCAAGCCGAATTCGAACGCGCCATCTCGCTCACGCGCAACGCGCGCGAACGCGAACTCCTCCTCGACCGCGCCCGCACCTGCGCCCAACGACAAGCCCAACCCCGGCCAACCTAGAAACGTTCAGCCGTTCACTCCTTACGTCTCCGCAAATCCGCCTTTGGCATGACGCGTGACTAGCTGAACCCTAATTGATCTCTCTTGCGGCCAATCATTCGTAGCGAATCGCAACGAGAGGTTCAACTTGCGCTGCGCGGCGGGCGGGCAGGAGACAAGCGGCAATTCCAACCAACACTACGATCATCACGACGACAACCAACGTGAAAGGATCAGTCGGGGACACACCGGAAAACTGGCTGCGAAGAAGTTGTGTGGCTCCAAGACTCGTGACCAAACCTACGAGAACCCCACTCGCAATCATCCGTCCGCCGCTCAGTAGCACAAGGAACAGGACATCCGATCGTTGCGCTCCGAGCGCGACAGAACTCCGATGTTGAAGAGAGATGGCGGCCCACTCAAGCTGCCCGGGCTGCGAAAGTTTGCGATTGCGGGTCGATGACGCGATCTGAAAGCCGAGGCCGAATTTGTCGTGACCTGCGCCGAGCGGAAACGGCTTGGCGAGCGAGTCGTCGGCGTGAACTTTGCAACTCCACGAAGATCGACCCGATGTTGTTCTCGCCCATCAGCTTCACCGAAGTTTCGCTCAGGATTTTCACGGATCCCAAGTTTCCGCCGTTGAGAATCATCTGCATGAATTTGCCGTAATCTTCCGCGGTGGAGTAGAGGCCGCCATCGCCATGAAATGGTGCCGTTGGCGTGGTCGGAATGGGGCTTGGCTGCTGCTCCTGGAACCGTCCGTTCACGCGGTCATATTTCGTGGGCACGCGTGACTGCTTGGCGAGTGGCACGGCGAAGGACGTATCTTTCATGCCCAGCGGCTCGAAGATGTGCTGCTGGAAGTAGGCTTCGAGAGTCTCGCCGGTGATAGATTGAGTCTCGATGAGAACATGCCGGGGATCGAATCCGAGCTCCACATTCGTCAGAGCGAGGAAACTGCGCATCAAGAGACCGGTTCGATCAATAAGACGATGGAGATCGCAATTTCGCCGACCGCCAGACCGGCCCGGAGCTTTCCGTTCCAAAGGCTTCCCCCTACGCCCCTGCCAGTACCCGCGAGTCGCGATGAACGTCTCCGCGAATGATATGAAATGCCGGAATAGGCTGCATAGAACTGTCGTGAGATGCTCATCCCCAAGCAAGAAAAGGACCGGCACGTTCATCGAAACGGTTTCCCGGGGGCGTGTCGGCAGGAATCAGTGCGACGACTGCTTTTAGACCAAAGTACGCAAAACTTCAGCCGATGACCGAAGCCGCTGCCGCAAGGATGGAAGACTTTCCACCACCAACGCGGACCAAGCGAGCCTCGCGCTTGCACCTGCGTCGCACGCACCGCTATCTCCCGATCGCGCGTGGTAGGCACGGGCTTGGCATGCGATTCGCGACTTGCCGCATGCGATGAGAAGCAGCAACAGACGGCCGCGAGCAATACGTAGAGCGTTTTCTTGAACTGATCCGATGAGATTGTCCGTGATGTCTCTGAAACGATAGCGAACCGCTCGTCAGGAAAAACGACGCCCGGAGTATCGCCGCGTATGCAGCGGTGGCCACTGGCGCGACAGCTCGGCTTTCCCCGCTCCGAAATCACGTCGCGTCAGCGTGTTCGGCCCTGCGAGCGAACTGGCCGGTCGACTGGGTGATGGTCGGGCGACAGACTGGGCGAACCCCGTGGAAACCAGCCATCCGGCGAGGGCCGCGAACGCGGCGAATGCGAAGGCGGTCTTCTGCAGTCTCATAATTTGTGCCACCCGTTTTTTTCGCGCAATGAGAGAGGCATGTGACCGATCGAGCTGAGTCTAACCCGGCAAGTGTTGGGCGGCCCTTAATTAGGGCGGACCCGATGACTGTGCACATCTGTAATTAACGGAGGACTCGGAAATCGTCAACTCTAAATGCATTCGTTGACGACTGACCCGCTCCCAAAACGGCAACCGAGTTGCTTTAAACGCATCGCTCTTATTCATCGCGTAGTAAGATAGCGGGGTTTCAAACGCTTCATTCGGCCCGCGGCTTCACGCGAGCAACAGGCCAGGAGGGAAGTTTGCCGGAGCTTCGCAAGGATCCGATCACCGGTCGGTGGGTGATCATTTCGACGGAACGCGGGAAGCGCCCCCTCGATTTCGTTCGCGAAAGCGTTCAGATCAAGCCCGCATCGAATTGCGTATTCTGCCCGGGCAACGAAGGGAAGACGCCGCCCGAAATTCTCGCCTACGGCCGCAATGGCACCGGAAAAGACACGCCCGGCTGGTCGCTCCGCGTGGTGCCCAACAAATTTCCCGCGCTGGGAATTGAAGGCGGCCTCGATCGCGAGGGCGAAGGCCTGTTCGATCGCATGAACGGCGTGGGCGCGCACGAAGTGATCGTCGAAACGCCCGACCACATGAAAACGCTCGCGAGCCTCGGCGACAAGTCCGTCGAAGAAGTTTTCTGGGCCTATCGCGATCGCATGCTCGACCTGAAGAACGACCGCCGTTTCCGCTACATCCTGCTCTTCAAGAATCACGGCGAACCGGCCGGCGCCACGATCGAACACACGCACTCGCAGTTGATCGCGCTTCCCATCGTTCCTAAGCGCGTCCGCGAAGAAGTGGATAACTCGAAGCACTATTACGACGAAAAAGAGCGCTGCATTTTTTGCGACATGATTCGGCAGGAAGTGGAAACCGCTTCGCGCGTGATCATCGAGAACGAATATTTCATCGCGCTTGCGCCGTACGCACCGCGCTTTCCGTTTGAAACGTGGATTCTGCCGCGCCAGCACAGTTCCGCATTCGAAAACATGCCGACGCCCTACTACGGCAGCCTCGCGAAAATTCTGCGCGAATTTCTCTCGCGCCTCGACAACGTGCTCGCGTTCCCGTCCTACAACTACGTGATCCACACCTCGCCCATCGGCGAAGAAATCAACGACCACTACCACTGGCACATCGAAATGATGCCCAAGCTGACGAAAGTAGCCGGCTTCGAATGGGGCACCGGTTTTTACATCAATCCCACACCGCCCGAAGAGGCCGCGCGTTTCCTTCGCGACGCACGCTGACACTGAAAATAAAAACGCCCGCGAAGCGTGAAATCTTCGCGGGCGTTGTGAATTGCGTTAGTTATTTCACTACGTCTGCGTCGCTGAACTATCCTGCACGCGCGGCGCCGGTATCGGCTCCGGCGCAGGACTTGCCGCCGGAGTCGCACCACCATCGCGATTGCCGTTCGAAGGATCGCTCGACGCAGTGCCGGTTCCGTACGGAGCCGAGCTGCCATTCGAACTCGGAGCCGCCGTCGGACCATTCGGATTCGGCTTCAGAGTAAACGTCACGCCGCGCTTCGCGTTTTCGTTCACTGTGCGCTGCAAGTCCACCTCGTCCATGTCAACGACGCTCTCCGTGCTGTAGCTCGTCACGTAGTGCAGCTTGCCTTCCACGAGCCAGTAGTCGCTCGCCGTGTACATCGTGCCGTCCTTCATGTAGAGCAGCACGGTGGGCGACGACTGCGCCACGTTGCCCGTCACCGCGTTCGGGTTCGGACTTCCTTCCGCCGTGCTTGGCAGCGTGTCGTCATTCAACGATCCGCCAAACGACGGCCGCTGGAAATAATCATCCGAAGGCGACACATTCGACGAGCTGTCGTTGTCCTCATCCGTGCCCGAATACGGCGCCGGATACGTCACGTTGTAGCCAGGCTGCGGGTACACTGTGTACGGATACGAGTACGCCGGATATCCCCACCACGGATAGCCGTAACCGTACGAAGGACCCCACAAGCCCCAGCCTGGGCCCCACCATCCACCCCATCCCCAGCCAAATCCAAGTCCCCAACCCCATCCACCGCCCCATCCCCATCCACCGCCCCAACCCCAGCCGCAATTCCAGCAGCCGCCGTGCCAACCACCACCGTGCCAGCCATTATTCCAGCCGCCGCCGTGCCAGCCGTTGTTCCAACCACCGTGCCAGGTGTTGCCGTGCCAGCCCGAGCCGCTCCACGATCCGCCGTGTGTAGTGCTGTTGATCGACGTGTTATGAAAACTGTTTCCGTGGAACGCGCCATTCGACGTGCTGCGCGAGGTGTTCCGCATTCCGCTGCTGCTAAAGCTGCGGCTGCCGCTTCCGCCGGCCAACGACGATCCGCTGTGGCCGAAGCCAGTTCCGAGCGTGTGACCTGAGCCGATGTTGCCCGTAAATCCGCGGCTGCCGCTCACCGATCGTGTCGCGCCTCGTGACGTGCCGCCGAAACTTCCACGCGATGTGCCACCGAACGCGCCGTTCGAAGCACCGCGGTTCGCACCGCTGAACGACGACCCGCTCGATCCAAATCTCGAACCGCTGCTCGCCGAAGAACTGCCGAAATGCGAGCCCTCAAGATTCGAAACCGCGCGATTCGGCGCGATCGTAGAACTCCGCCCGGACGAATTCATTGCGCCGCGTCCGCTCGAAGCGCCCGAGATCGATGACGATGACCCGCCGAAATTTCCACCGTGCGAGTTCGATGCCGTCATCGAGTTGTTGTTTGAATTGTTGTTTGAATTCGATCCGCGCGATGCGCCCGCCGCGTTGCCGCCAGCGTGCGTACCTGCTGTATTACCGGTATTGGGTGAGTTGTTGCGCGCCGAAGTGCTGCCGCCTCGCGCATTGGCGCCGCCACTATTGCCGTTGCCAAACGAGTGCCAGTGCCCATCCGCATTCGCCGAGCTGGCCGCTCCGCGTCCTGCAGGCCATCCAGACGTGCGCGCGTTCAGCCCGTTCGATCCCGATCGCGACGCATTATTCGTAGCGTTGTTTGTGGCATTACGCCCGTTCGCGGAATTTCCCGCCGAACGTCCGCCGTACACTCCGCTCGAGCGCCCGCCATACATTCCATTCGAACGTCCGGCATTCATGCCATTCGAACGCCCGCCGTAAACTCCATTCGAGCGCCCGGCATTCGTTCCGCCGGAACGACCCGAGCCGCCGTACTCGCGCGGAATCGCACCACCGCCGCGCCCGTACGCGCTATTGCCGCGCGACATTCCACCCGGCGCACCGCCGCCGCGATAAGCACCCGACGGGCCTCCGCCGTAATGCCCGCCACCGCCTCCGCCGCTGTAATGTCCGCCGCCTCCACCACCGCCGTGGAAGCCGCCACCACCACCACCGTGGAAGCCGCCTCCTCCACCGCCACCGCCGTGCGACCCGCCACCACCACCGCCGCCGTGTCCGCCGCCACCTCGTTGCGCGAATGCGGATCTCGGTGCACACACCAATGCCACTAACGCGATAAATGCAAATATGAATTTAATAAGGGTGGATTTCTTCATTTCTATGTCCTCCACCGGACGCATGGGAGCCGGGGACAGCTCCGACGATTACCCGGTGATCCTACACCTATTTGGATGCCAGCGCACCACTATGGTTGCAGCCCGCAAAGCCTATGATTCCAAGTCCATTAACCTCTTCACGCACTTCCGCGCGACCCGCCGCCTACACCACGGCCCGAATCGCAGCCCATATATCGAACACGAAGCCGCCGATAAAGTTGCGCGCCACCGAAAGTTTCTTTGCCACGTACGCGTATTATTCGGCAGACGCACGCCGTCGGTTTTCTAGCTCTTTCTCACGCCCGTCATTCTGCCTGCCCTGACGCAGGAAGGGAGCGCAGCGCGCTTTTTGCGTCCCGGAGGAAGTCGCGGGACGAAGAATCTCAATCGCCAATGCCGGCACAGCCCAAGCCGCCATCACAAGCCGCGCCAAAGGAGCGCCCATGCCCTTCGCAGCCACCGACTTCGAATTCAAGCAGCGCTTCTGGTTCATCGGCGCCATCATTTTCGCCGGCTTCTTCACCTATCAATTCGACCACATCAATTTCGCCGCCGCCCTCGCGCGCAAAATCCTCGGCCCCGGCGTCGCAATCGATTCTCCGCAATTTGACCGCTGCCAGCTCGCCATCATCGCCGCCGGAGCCGCCATCGTCGCACTCGGCGCGCTCGTTCGCTCCTGGGCCGAATCCTATCTTCACAGCTCGATCGTGCACGACGCCAACCTTCACTCCGACCAGCTCGTCGCCGAAGGCCCCTACCGCCATCTCCGCAATCCGCTCTATCTCGGTAGCGACTTGCTCGCCGTCGGACTCGGCACCCTCGCCAGCCGCCTCGGCTTCGTCTTCATGGTCGTCGGCATGTTCCTCTTCACCTACCGGCTGATCCTCCGCGAAGAAGCCGGCTTGCTCGCAACGCAAGGCGAAAGCTATCGACGCTATTGCAACGCCGTCCCGCGCCTCTGGCCTTCGCTCCGTCCGCGCATCCCCTCCGGCGGCGCCCAGCCCAACTGGCGCGACGGCTTCTCCGGCGAACTTTTCTTCTGGAGCTTCGCCGCCGCCATGTTCGCCTTCGTCTTCACCCAGCGCAACTCCGTCCTCTGGGGAGTAGTCGCCCTCGGCTTCGTCATTTATTTTTTGCAAGCGTACCTGCGCAAGCGGCCGTCAGTTTCGTAGGGGCGTTGCAAGCTGCGCCCGCCGTTCGCTTTTTCTGTTGTCATCCCGAGCGCAGCGAGGGATCTGCTTTGCTCTCGCCGTTCGTAGCGCCGGCATCTTGCCGGCTCTTTTGAATTTCGCCCTTCCGATTTTCCGATCCCCTCCCCACCGCCTACGCCCTCTTAACCTTCACATCCGCAATCCGAACCACCAGCCGCTTCCCAACCGCCCGCGCCGCGCGACTGATCGTATCCAGCGTCACCGAAACATTCCGCGGATCAAGCAATCGATCCAGCTGCGACCTGCTCGTCCGAAGTTCCCGCGCCATCGCCTGTTTCGTTTTCTTCTGCTCTTCCATCGCCTGCTCAAGCTGCCACGCCAGCACCCGTTTGATCGCCACCGCCTCCACTTCTTCCTTGATTCCAGCCTCTTCCAGAAAGCTGTCGAAGGACGAGCCGCTATGATTTGCCTTTTTTCGGTTCTTTCGTACTTTCATTCGAGTCCTCGTTGATGCTTTCGTTTGTTAGTCCGCGCCAGTTCCAAATCTTCTGCAGGAGTCTTCTGCGTTTTCTTAATGAAGCCATGAAGCAGAACCATCCTGTTCTTTCGATCGATGTAAAAAAGCACGCGCGCAATCCGGTTCTGAGTCAACCGCGTCCGCACCTCGCAAATCCCGTCGCCAAGCGGTTTGCAGACCGGCATCCCGATAGGCCAGCCAAACTCGACTGTCTTGATATCCTCACCGATCCGTTTGCGGTCGTCCGGCGAAGGCAGCTCCTTCAACCATTCGCGAACCGGCTCGCCGCCCGCCTCGGTTCGATAGAAAATCGCGGGAACCCGCTTGCCGGACGTTTCACCCGTCGAGAGCGTGATGGCGGATTCGGGAGAGGCTTTAGGTTTCTTGCCCACTGAATGGATTGTACCATATAAGGTACACTTTGGAAAGCTCAAGTAGAGTCGGCAAATATTGTGTGACAGAGCTGGGTTCGTCTATGCGCGGGGAAAAACTTCTAGGGCGTTCGAGCGGAAGTACATCTGTTTGCACCAGGCAAACGGAGAAGGCTCTAGTGGGAGACGGGCAGTGGGGTTGTGCAACACCTCAAAATCGTCGCCGAGCGTTCGCGGTCCATTCACGCAGTCTGCCGCCGAATGAAGCACGGCTGATACGAAGGAGTATTTTTCGTCCAAAAGACAGTCAGTAGCAACCGTCGCGCCCCGCGTTTTTTGAACGGTGTCCCTGCGAAGATAGAAGGAATCGCTAATCCTGCGGCACTTCTTGTCTAACACATAGGTCAGATCTCCAAGTGGAAGAAACGCTTGAACGAAAAATGGCAGTGTGTTCCCGAATGGAGCATGTGGAATCCCGCGAGAATTGATTGCGAGCAGATACAGGTCATCCGGGCCGATAATTTCCTTCTGTCTGGCGCTAAGGTAGCGCGACCGCTTTTCTGCCAGTGCATTTGTAAAACGAAGCAAGATCTTTTCAGTCGGGACGCTGAACGGTTTCCCCGGCACGCACTCAGTGACTCTGTCGTCTCCGTCACCTGGGCCAGGAGCCACTGCTTCTACCCACACTTTTCGACCGCGGAAATCAAAGTTGAACTCAGGACCGACGTTTCCCACGCGTGAGAGACGCAATTCGTGATCGAGCAACGCAACGGCGAGGTACATCTCCCAAGACCGCTGTAAGAAATTCGATTTCGCCCCTTCGAGAAAGTGCCGGTCCTCGTAACCTCGATACCTTTGCCAGAGCGACTCAACGAATGCTCGGGCTTCTTTGTGTTCGGGCAAATCACGAACGACCCGATAGAAAGAATCTTTGCAATCTCCGGGAATGAAAAAGTCGAGCTTTTCCGTTCTTTCAGTCATGAATTCTTCCTGTTCCTCCCCTCACGAAGCGAATCCGCCCGCGAACCTTTAGCCGCTTGGAATTTTACCCGCATCTAAGGCGGCCCACCTCTTATCGTCGCTCCTGCCGAGCGAGCGATTCATCTGTGCGCGCAATTCCCCGAGCGTTTGCTCTTAAACACTTCAAGCATACTGTCCATCCGGCCAGTCCTATACCTCGTCCTTTTTTTGTCCGTTCCGAATCCCACAAACATCCCCGCACCTGCTAGCCTGATTCTGGCGCAATGGCTTCACTCGCGAAAACTCGAACCCGTCTCACCCAGACCAAGCCCGCCGCAGTCCGCGCGGACCGCTCCCTCGTCCCGCTAGCCACTAGTCACTCGCCACTCGTCGTTGCTCTTTCTAATCGCGGTTCCGCGATTAGAAATCGAACTAACGCACATGTTTTCAGCGGCTTGAACTTTTCTAATCGGCGGAAAAGGGCGATTAGGGCGCACCGTATTTTAGGAGAGAGGACCGAAGAGCGCAGCGCGAAAAGACGTGCGAAATGCAGATTCCTCGTCGTCCGCCCCGGCGGACTCTGTCGGAATGACATGGCTTGGGGTTTGGCGGTCCGCCCACCGGAGATGACAGGCCGAGGCGGTTTCGTGCTACTTTTGCAGCGCGGATCGCGGCGCTCCCGGGCTGCGACAAAGTGGGTCACATGACAAAGTGAAATCAGCGAGCGAGCAAACGCCAAGACGCTAGCAATGTCGCTCGTAATTCTGTTGGCTTGCATCGGATTTGGCGCCGCGCGCTCGGGAATTTCAGGCGGCGAGCGATTCGTCGCGCCAGACATCACTGCGGCTAGCGACATTCCCTATCCGATCGAAGTGGCCGCGCAAGGGCTTGTGACCCTCTCGCTGAATTTGAGCATGGCCGGGCAGCCGCCCACCGTGCAGGTGCTGCGCGACATTCCCGGACTCACGTCCGTTGCGAGCGCGCTCGTCACCAACTGGACGTACACGCCCGGCAAGCTCGATGGCAACGCAGCGCCGTCCACGATCAACGTGCAGCTCGTGTTCAATCCCTCGGGTCTCACTGCACAGGCTCTGCAAGTGCCGCCTGTAGCGCCCACGCCGCCGCCGAATCCTGCGGGATATTTGCCGCCGGAAATTGCGGCTGCGTCATTCGCCGTGTATCCGATAAATAGTGTGGCGACGGGCGCTGTGGTGCTCGACGTTACGATCGACAAAGACGGCAGCGTCAAAAAAGTGGGCGTGATTCGCGACGTGCCGTCGTTGACGCAACCCGCGATCGCCGCGGTGAAAAGCTGGACGATCAATGCGGCCACATTCAACGGGAAGGGAATCGCGTCGAAGCTAGTCGTCGCGTTCGTATTCCGTCCGCCGGTGACGCAGTAGCGAGGCGAGCTTGTAGCGGCGAGCGCGCTTCACGTAGCGCCGCCATCTTGGCGGCTCTTTTGCATTTTTGGCAGTCGAACGTGACTCATGTAGCGCCGGCATCTTCCGGTTCTTTGCATTTTTGGCAGTCGAACGTGAGTCATGTAGTCCGGCACCTTCCGGCTCTTTTGAATTTTTGGTAATCGAACGGATGTTCCAGACGACACGAGGTCGACGACGATGACGTGGGGAAAGCGGCGAGCGCTGGTAATCGGATTTTTGGCTTTGTTTTTCATCATTGTGATTTGGGCCGCATCGAAACCGGCGCGGCTCGCGTCGGATTCCGTGCTCGTCATCGACGTGGACGGCGAAATCAACGAGCAGCGCGCTCCCGATTTCTTCGCGGAGTTGAGCGGCGGCGGCCAGCTCGTTCTGCACGATTATCTCGACGCGATTGACGCCGCTCGCGGCGATGCCCACATTCGCGGCATCGTCGTTCGCGTGGCGCCGCTCGAAACCGGCTGGGCAAAACTCGAAGAACTCCGCGCGCACCTGATCGAATTTCGCAAGAGCGGCAAGCCGAGCATCTGCTACCTCGGCTACGACGGCATCGGCAACCCCGAATACTACATCGCAAGTGCGTGCCAGCAGGTGTGGCTCGTCCCGCAATCGTCGGTGACGATTCGAGGCATGATGGCGCAGGCGCTTTTTCTGCGTGGCACGCTCGACAAACTCAAAATCGTCCCCGAGTACTACCACATCGCCGAGTACAAGACCGCCGGAAACACTTTCACCGAGAAAAAATTTACGCCCGCGCATCGCGAAGAAGTGGAAGGCCTGCTGCGCAGTTTCTACGGCCAGTATTTGACGGACGCTTCGGAAGCGCGCGGAATCGAGCGCGCAAAATTCGAACAGATCGTCGAGCAAGGCCCGCTATCAACAAAACAAGCGCTCGACGCGAAAATTGTCGACAAGCTCGCCTACTGGGACGAGGTGCAGGACTATTTCAAAGCGCACGCGGGCGACTGGAATCCGGTGCCGCTCGTCCGTTATCGCGCCTATCTGAAATCGAGCGGGCGCGGAATCGGCGGCGAACGCATCGCCATCATTCACGCGACGGGATTGATTTTGTCCGGCGATTCGCAAGTATCGCCCACGCAGGGATTCATCATGGGCGGCGATTCGGTGGCCGCGGATCTGCGTCGCGCTCGAAAAGATTCCAGCATCAAGGCGATTGTGCTGCGCATCGATTCCGGCGGCGGCTCGGTGGTGGCGAGCGAAGTGATTCGTCGCGAAGTGGAGCTCGCGCACGACGCAAAACCGGTGGTGGTGTCGATGGGTGACGTGGCGGCGTCGGGCGGCTACTGGATTGCGGCGCCTGCGAACAAAATTGTCGCCGACCCGAACACGATTACCGGCTCGATCGGCGTCATCATCGGCAAATTTAATGTTTCCGGCCTCTACAATTTGCTGGGCATGAGCACGGATTCGGTGACGACGAGCGACAATGCCACCTTATTTTCGTTGCAGCAGAATTTCACTCCGGCGCAGCGCGCCTGGATCGAGAAGTCGATCCACGAGACGTACGATCAGTTTGTGCGCGGAGTAGCGCAGGGCCGCGGCATGACGGTGGAAGCCGTCGACAAAATCGGCAAGGGCCGCGTGTGGTCCGGCGCGCAAGCGAAAGAGCAGGGGCTCGTCGACGAGTTGGGCGGCGTCGACACGGCGATTCGCGTCGCAAAGCAGCTGGCGCATATTTCTCCCGGCGCGCGCGTGCAGCTCGTGCGTTTCCCGGAAGACAAATCATTTTTGCAGCAATTTTTCGAGCAGGAACGCGAATTGACGAGCGGCGAGGCTCGGGCCGAAGCAATCTCGCCCTACGGACTTGCGACAGGCGATTTCAAATCCGTCGACGCGCTCGTCCGCCGCATTGCCGGCCGCATGGATACGGTTCAAGCGCGCATTTCGTATGAGTTGCACATTCGATGAGCGCGCGAAGGACGAAAGTAAAAAGCAGATTCTTCGTCGGCCAGAAGGCGGCCTCGCTCGGGATGACGATCCTCGTCGGATCGTCAACTTCACATCCGGTGACGTTGTGAGGGCAGCGAAAAAGGTTCGCGGCTGAAACCGCGAACGACTTTCGCTATACTAACCATCTCAGAGGCGCGGTACCCAAGTGGTAAGGGAGAGGTCTGCAAAACCTTTATACGTGGGTTCGATTCCCACCCGCGCCTCCAAAAAATTCCCGCAAAAAATTTCAACTCAAATTTCCGCGCAAAAAATGATCGCAGCATTTCCGCGCTGCGAAATTGTCGTCGCAAAATTGAAGTCGCGAAAAAATCGGCGTGAGAAAAGCGAAGCCGCGAAGAAATTCTAGTTCGCGGCTCCGCGTGATTTCGCAGGCGCGCTGCCGCCATTCCGCGGACGCGATTGCCCCGGCGCGCTTTCATCGCCCGGCGGAAGTTCCGTCGTAGGTTTGTTGTCGGCAGGCTCGATGTCGCGCGCTTCGTGTCCGGCGCCTCGGTCTGGCGCGAGCGTCGTTTTCTTGTTCATCGTGGTGTGGACGAATTCTTTGTGCTCTTCGTGCTCCGCCCGCGATCCAAATTCCTTTCCGCACAGCGGACAAATCTCTCGACCCGTGTTTTGATGTCCAGCCTTTCGCTCTTTCATCTTTGCCTCCCGTAAGCAGCACGAGCGCACCAAGCGTGCGTTTAGGAAAGTTATAGCGCGCAGCCTCGCGCCGCTCCATACAGCAACCACTGCATATGCAGCCTTCGCCCACTCGCGTTTCGTACTAGGAAAGATTCCGCGAGCGCTTCATGGCTCGCATGGACAGAAGTGCCTTTGCCTTTTGGCCCGACGGTGTGGGGTTAAACGTGGAAATCAAATTTATCGGCGACCTGAATTCTTGAGATTGAGAACTGTCCACGACGAGGGACAGTGCTCGTCGTGGCTACCGGGTAGTTATTTTAGTTTTGCGTATTCGGACTTGGCGGCGATGAGGATCGGAACGTCGTGGTCGGCGTCTTTCCACAGTGCGAAGAAATCCTGATACGTGGCGCGGGCTTTCGCGCGGGCGGCGTCGGCATCTGCGCCTTGCGCCGACTGGGCCTCGATCGTGTACGCGCGTCCCAAGCCTAAATGCGCGAGCGCGCCAATTGGATCATTTCCGACGAGGCCAGAGTGGTCCAGGATCTTCTGAAACTCGGCCGCGGCTGCGCTACCCTGGTGCGTTGAGAGATATGCTTGGCCGCGGAAGTAAGCCGGGTAGAGGCTCATGCCAGTGACAGCGAGTTCGTATCGCGCAGCCGGGGCGAGCACTTCGATTGCTTTGCCGCCGTTGCCGTCGTGGAGAGCGGTGGCGGCGCGGATTGTGGGCAGATAGTAAAATTGCACAAGCGTATCTTCCGGAAAACGCTTAGCCAGGTCGGCGGCCAGTCGAGTTACTTGCGTGGTATCGCCCGCCAGGCTTAACGCGATCGCTGATACAGATTGAACGTCTCTGCCAGTCGAGAGAGTCAACGCGGCCTGGGCTTGCTGTTTCGCCTGGCTCATGTTGCCCACCATCGCCTCATGCAGTGAAGCTACGGCTTCGTCACCGGCTGCCGTCTCTTTTTCATCCGCACGTTGGGCCGAATCGGACGCGCGACGTATTAGCTCCCGAGATTTGGAAAACTGCCCGGCATCGGCGGCAGTCGCTGCTTCGGCACTAAGGATCTGGTCTTCGAATCCCGGCTTTCCCATCAGCGTCGCCGCTTCGCGTTCCATTCCCTCCGCATCGTGCTGCAGGAAATCGATGACGTAAAGAAAAAGATGATTTAGAGGATTATCCAGATTATGGGCCTGTGCTGCCTGTGCGGTTGCCCTGGCTTCGTCAAGGCGGTTTACGGCCAAATAGGAAGCTACGAGGTTTGCGTAATTGAGCCCGCTTCCAGGATCAAGCTTTACCTCCTCCACATTTGCAGCGAGGGCCTTATCGTTTTCGCCCAGATAGCCGTAGATGACGGTCAGATTGGTGATCGGAACATAATCCCGCGGATAGGTCTGGGCCCATAGCTCATAGGTTTTGCGTGCCGCGTCCAGGTCTCCGGTAACAAATTGTTCGTAGTGCGAGTCAATGTAGAACTTCTCGCGTTCGCTCACTCGCTCGCGGAGTTCGTAGGCCTTGCGGGTACATTCGGCGGCACGCACGAGCTGACCCAGGTTGAAGTAGTTTGTCCCCAACCGCGCGTAGGCCATGGCAAAGTTGGGGTCCAGGCTGATGGCTCGCTGGAAGAATGGAATCGCACCTGCGTCATCGCGCTTCACTATCTGCGCCTGATATCCCAGGCTGTATGCCTGCAGAGCTTCGAGCGACGGCGTGGTCACGTTTTCCGCTGGCGCGTCATACTTCTGCACGGACGCAAGCGATTCACCCAGCTTGACGCGCATCTTTGCCGCCGCCTCGCCCAGCGCTTTCAGCACTTGCTCTTTGCTGTTGGCGGTGGCCTGCTCGTTCGCCAGCAAATCGCCGTTGCGGCAATTCACTGCCTTTAGTCCGACTACGTACTGGCTGCCCAGGCTGGAAATTGAACCTTCAATGCTAGCGGCGCTCGCGGTTCGCTGGCAGACTTCGCGCGCCAAATCGCGCGTGAGCCGCGCGTCTTTGGGTTGCGACATGAGTGCGAGCGTCTGCGCCGCGTTCTGATCGGAGAGCAAGTTCAGAAATGGCGACTGCTCGAGCTGCGCCGAAAGTCCCTGCCGAAGAGTTCCGTCAAAGACGGGATCGCCCGTCGTGTTGGTGAAGTCTGCCAGCACGACCGTGTCTTTCTCAGTCAGCACCGGCGATCGGTGAAAATAAAAATAACCGCCGGCACCCAGCGCGATTGCGAGCGCCACTGCCACGGCGGCAGGAATCAGCATCCTCGGGAACGTCTTTCCTGGTGCGGGTGCTTCGGCAACCGCCGCACTCGAAGTCCCTGAAATCGGTGTATGCGCTGATGGCGCCGATCCGGACGCCGGCGCCTGCGGCGATACCGCCTGCGAACTTCCGTCTTGCGCCGGAAACGCCGCCGCGGGCCCTGACGATGCGCTTGATGATGCGACTGACGCAGAAATTGCAGCCGAGGATCGGCCGGAGCCCGTGTCCCGCTTGAGCCGTTGCAACTCAGAACGCATGTCCGAGGCGTGCTGGTAGCGCAATTCGCGGTCTTTTTCGAGCGCACGGTTGATGATGTCTTCCAGCTTTAGCGGGACTTCCGGATTCAGCCGCACGGCCGGAATTGGCGTGAAATCGAGAATGGATTTGAAGATCACGGCGGAACTTTCGCCACGGAACGGCAACACGCCCGTCGACATTTCGTAGAGCACCGTGCCGAAGGAAAATAGATCGCTTCGCGCATCGAGTTCCTTCGCGCGCGCCTGTTCCGGCGACATGTAGGCGACGGTGCCCAGCGTTGAGCCGGGACTGGTGAGGTGCTGTTCGTCGAGGGTGGCCGTCATCGTGTTTGCCGGCGCGGCGTGGCCCGAGGAATTGGAAGCGACCTTCGCCAAACCGAAGTCGAGAATCTTGGCGTGCCCGCGTTTGGTGACAAAAATATTGGCAGGTTTGATGTCCCGGTGAACGATTCCTTCGGCATGTGCCGCGTCGAGCGCGTCGGCAATTTCGATCGCGAGCGACAACGCAGTTTCGATCTCTATCGGGCGGCCGCCGATGCGATGCTTCAGGGTGAGTCCGTCGAGAAACTCCATGGCGATGAACGAGCGCCCGCCATCCTCGCCGATTTCGTAGATGGTGCAAATATTGGGATGGTTGAGCGCAGAAGCGGCGCGAGCTTCGCGGCGAAAGCGTTCGAGGGCCTGCGGATCCCGGCCGACATCATCGGGAAGAAATTTCAGGGCGACGAAGCGGCCGAGCGAGGTGTCCTCAGCCTTATAGACCACGCCCATACCGCCGCCGCCGAGTTTTTCGACGATGCGGTAATGCGAGACGGTCTGCCCAATCAATGAAGAGGTGTTATCCACCGGGGCAGATCATAAGTTTAGTCAAATACCAAGTCAACGCATTGGACAGATTTCCGCAATATGCTAAATGCCGGTGCGCCTACGGCGCTTCGAACCCGGCCCAGAGCGGGCCGCGAACGATGGAACGCATCAGCGAAGTTTGGAATTATTTTTGCGAGCGAACCGAGCGGGACGGAGAGTCCCTTTGCGACGCGATGGCCGCGCGTCGCTTCTTTCTAGTGCGGTACCGGCCGATCAGCGGAGTAGAGCCGGAGCGGACGCTGGCGATGATCTGGCACAAGCACCAGTATCAGAACCCGCTGGTGAAAGGATTGATTCAGATTGTGCGGCGGGAGGCGGAGCGGAGGGCGGCGTGATTTGGGTTGGAGAGCTGCCCGTGGATATCGAAGCGATTGAGCCAAGCGATACGCTTTTAGCAGCGCCGAGATCCTTTCGGCGTTTTCAATTTTGCACGCGAGCGAGAAGCGCCGGGAGGTCCGATTGCGGGACTTTCTGATGGGGCCTATCGGACTCCAGAAACCGGAGATACCGGCGCAACGAGAGCCGCGCCGATCGCGAAATTTACTGGCGCTGGCCGTTGATGCGGACGCCGTTTGTGATTTGGGTGCAGCGGGCTTGCGCTTTCGCTACGCCGCTGGTTGGGACTGTGGGGCAGGTTTGCGTTTTGCTGGTGCCGCGGATTACGGCGGTGGCCACGCCAGCAGCCACGGCTGCGCCTACGCCGACGGCGGTTACTGCGGCCGTGCTCACTCCGGCGCCTGCCGCGCCAGCGCTGACTCCAGCTCCGGCCGTGTTCGTTGCGTTCACTGCTGCGGTGAGATTCGCGGGACTGACGGGAGCAGGAGTTGACGGCGATGAATTGCCGTGGACTCCTGATTCTTCGCCGCCCTTCATGATTACGCAGACGCCTGCGAGATCGCAGACTTTGCAGGTGCCCTCGAGGCAGACGACGTTCATGTTTCCGGCAGCGTCAAAGAGCACAACCATTTCGGTGCCAACGACACCGGCGACGCCTACGGGAGTGCGAATCTGGAAGCGCGAGTTGGGCTTGACGAGCTTTACCGCCTTCGCGCGGACCTGGCCATAGGCGAGGTCGAGATCGGTTTGCTGTTCGCCAGCGTCATGCTTCGCGATGGTGAGATTTGAATCCGAGCCAACGCTGAGGACCGAGCCGTCGTCCAGTGCGACGCGGGCGCGCGCGAGGTGGCCGGTGTTGATCACGTCACCCCAGAAGACTTGTTGAGAAGTGGAAGCGGCGACCTGCTGCGCTCCGTGCGCGACATTTACGATCGGCACCACCGCCGTGATTTTTCCGGCGCTTTGCGATACTTGCGCCGCGACGCCCGCTGACATTCCGAGGAAGAAGAAGAGTAGGAGTGTGATCACGGCTACAAACGTGTGACGGACGTTCATGTTGCTTCCTCCGCGGATGCGCTGCGCCGCCGGTGCCAATTCAGTTCAATTCGAACCCGGATGCTTTAAGAGCTGTTGGGAACTTGCTTGTGGAGACGGCCCCGAAACTATCATAAGTGGGGCAGGGGCGGCTAGAAAAATTGGATGGATAGGAGGCGGGAAGACGTCACTTTCGAAATAGTCTGATCGGTGGTTCGGGAGCCGCAGCTTGCTCGTCGGTCATATCGGGATAGGCGAGCCTTCGGCAAAGAAAGCCGGCGGTCAAATTATTCGTACAAATCATAACCGCAACAGGCCAGAAGCGAGAGTCGAATACACAAATAAGGAGGCCCAGAATCAGCAGAGGGAATCCGGCCTTCATGCAGGTTCTCGGAGACCAGTCAAATTTCCGAGCCAAGTACGCGGCGGAGGCGGCATAGCAGAAAATGAGCACTCCCAAAGCGCAAATCAGCGCGGAGAGAAAGCCAATCCTCGATGGCAGGTCGTGGTAGCTATGGTTGACCGAAGACAACCAAGCCAGCGCAGAGCCGGAAACTAAGAAACCGGATACTACACCAAGCATCGCCGCTACTGAAGGTCTAGTCATCGTTTGATATTGAACGGATGGTAAATCATGAGGTATTGACAAGCAAGCGAAACCGGAAATGTATGGGGATTGAGCTGTGCTTGAGAGGGCACGCATGCCGTGCCCCTACGGATCGCTCAGATTTGTCGAGCGCGCAAATCGGGGCGGCTGATCGGCCGCCCCTTGTTTCTTGCGCTCTGGAGGTGAAAGAGCGCGATTAGAATCCGGCGCCGGATTTTTTCTGGGCGGCGGCTTGTTGCATTTGGGCGTTGACTGCGCGGATGGCGTCGCTAGAGCCGGGAGCACGCTTTTCGCGCCAGCGTTCCATCGCGGCGCAGTGCTTTTCGAGATTTTCGAATACGAAAGGATTTTTAAACATTGCGCGGAAGGCTGGAACGACGGGTTTCAGGCGTTCCCAGACGATCCATTGTTCACCCGTGTTTTCGAAGAAGAAATCTTCGTCAATCAGGCCACGATTCACGATGCTTGCCACCATTTCCCAGTAGCTGAAGACCATGCGCATGAAGGCATTCTCCTGGCTGCCGGGAGGGCACAGCGCCATGACTTGTTCAGGAGTGGTGGGGGTGAAATTTGCCATGAACCATTCGCGAGCTTCGCGAAGGCGGGGTTCGCGGCGGATGTCATAAAGGCGGAGCATGAGATTTACTTGTTCGTGGGTTACGTCGGACATTTGGTGCCTCCTGAGTTGTTTTTTCGGATTCAAAATTGCGATCGTGCGATATCTGGATTCCTGCTTGAGAGGGCACGGCCCGCCACGGCGGATCTTCGACATGCCGTGCCCCTACGAATTCATGAGCTTTCATTCGTCACTGCGGCGGCGGTGACTGCGGCTGGTCTCCGTGCATCATAACTTTGTGAACGTTGCTCAGCGGGATGCGCGATTGTTCGAAGCCGAGTTTGATGCGGCGGCGAAGCTCACGCGCAACGTCGTCCTTGCGATTGAGCGCGGTACGAACCTGCACGCGGAGCACGGTGCCGTCGAGCGAGAGGGATTCGACGCCGAGAACGCGCGGCCCGTCGACGAGAGCGGGGGACCAATCGGCATCGTTGCGGAAATCGCCGGAAACTTTTTCGAGCGTGGCGAGGGCGCGGCCGACGAGCTCGTCAGAGGGAACGGTGACGTCAACAAAGACTTGCGACCAATCGCGGCTGAGATTCGCGACTTGGCCAATCAGGCCATTCGGAATCGTGACGACGGCGCCGGCAATATTGCGCAAAATCGTGCGGCGGAGAGTGACGTATTCGACCCGGCCTGTCTCGGAATTCACCTGAATGAGATCGCCGACGACGAACTGGTCTTCGAAGACGATGAAGAACCCGTTAATGAAATCCTTTACGACGTGCTGCGCGCCGAAACCGAATGCGAGGCTGGCTACGGCGGCGGCTGCTTCTATGGGCGTCACATTGAAGCCAAATTCGGGAAGAGCCGTCAAAATCGAAACGGCGACGATGACGAAGATGCCAGCGCTGTAGAGGATACCGGCCATCGTGCGGGTTTGCTGTTCGCGCATCTGCGCAGCGCGGTGGGACGTCTTGGCCGATTCGACGAGCCGGTTGGTGAAAGCTTTCAGGAGCCGCGCGGCTATGAACCCGATGATGAGAATTACGAGGATGCGCACGCCGCGGGTTTCGGCGATTTCGGTCCAGCGGTTGAATGAATCGGTCATAGAATAGGCGGGCGGAATTATACCATTCGCGCCGCAAGCACTCGTTGCAAGATGTTTTGGTGAATTCAAGGGTTGGAGACGGAATTATGGACAATCAGAAACGCGATTTTCTGGCTGCATTGATGGCAGGAGCGGCGGCCGTGCCTGTCGCGATATTTGGCCGTGCTGCTTTTGGGCGACAGCATGGGAGAATGGTGCCGACGCCGTCGACTACGATGCCGGATCCTTCCGCAGAGCCGCCCGCCATTGATCCAAAGAAAATTCAGCAGCACAACCAGAAAGTGATCGTCGAGAATGTGGAGAAACTGTACAAACTTGCGGGCGAGCTCAAGGATCAGGTGGAGAAAACGGATTCGACGAGCACGCTGAATTTGTCGATGGTGCAGAAGGCGAAGGAAGTGGAAAAACTGGCGAAGCAGATTGCGAGTCTGGCGGTTGGATAGCCTGGTTCACATGTAGCTTACCCTTTCAGAGGTGAGGTCGTTTGCGTGTTGCGTGGCGAAGTGTGCGCGCAGTTCAAAATCCTCGGGTCCTTGATCTAGGAGCGGGCCGGTGCGGAACCGGGACGCAAATGGCGCGAAAGCCCCGAGCTACATAAGCGCGTCCATCACGTTAATGGTCAATGGATGAGCAGTCCTGCGACGCCGATTCCGACGCCGATGAGTCCCAGCAGCGAGCCGAGGGCCCAGAAGATACGTTTGCGCGTGAGTAGAGTGATCGAACAGATGACGAGACCGGCTTCGAGGAGAACTTCGCCCAGATCGAAATAGTCGGCGTGGCGCTGCTGGAGTAAGACTTCCGCTTCGGCTTTCTTCGCTTCGGCCTGGATCTCTTTCCCTTCGTCTCTGTAGCGCTCAATTTCCTTGTCGTACTTTTCCTTGATTTTTGCAGCTTGCTCGCCATTTTGAAGCGCGAACACGGACATTTCGTCGACGAAGAGTTCATAACTGCGGCGTCGGATTTCCTTGGCTTGGAAGTAGGCCCACTGATCGGTGGCTTTATTCTGCAGAATAATTTCTTCGGTGTGCGCGCGGTGGCCGAGAAGTGACACGGAGGCAACGAGGACGGCAAGAATCGCCATCGTCACGGTGACGGGTGCGAGGCCGTGTTCGGCCGCTTCTTTGGCCTGTTCTTCGAGTTCGCGGATGTCTTCAGCCATCGGGTCGGCTCTTCACTTTAGATTTTGACTTGAGTGGTTCGAATCGAAGGGGATTGTAACGGCAATGAGTGAATTCGCACAGCGCAAACTGGCCGCAAGGCGTCGCGATCGGGCGGATCGATGGCCGGATGGCCTGCGCGCCGCAGCGGCCGCCCATTGCGGGACGGCGAGCCATGATTGCGGGCCTGAGGATGGTACCAATGTCGCTGGTCGGTTCTGTGACCCATGCGTACGGGTTGGACCGGGAGGAAAGTGGCGCGCCCGGGAGGATTCGAACCTCTGACCTTGTGCTTCGGAGGCACACGCTCTATCCATCTGAGCTACGGGCGCACGGTTTGCGTTGCGAAGCCGATTCGCGAGCGCAAAAACGGAACTGCCGACGATTTTACTCTGCTTCGAGGGTAGTAGCAAAAGCTATCGGATGAGTGCAATCGGCCAGACGAGCGGTCGATCGGGATCGGAATCGGAAATTCAGATGGAACGCCCGGGGCGGGAGAAGGCGCTCGTTGCGGCTGCCCGTGCATGTCGGGGCAAAGGGCACGATCTATTCAGGAGGGACGTTTCGTCGGGCATGGGAGTTTGATTCGGAAATGAAACGCCTGAGTATTCCATTTTGACCCCTCGTTACTGGTTTACCTGTCGCACCAAAAAACAAAAATTTGTAATGAAGATTTGTGAGTCCTTGCCGATTTGGAAAAAAGCGGGGAGCTCACATACATGAAAAAGCACGTGTCGGTATGCAGTGGCAAGTTTCTCGGACTGTTTCTTGCGGTGATGCTGGCGTTCACGGCGCGCGCGACGGATGCGCCGCTTTTGATCGATGCGCACATCAGCAGCGCGCATCCCGGCACAAATTTTGGCGGACTGACGAACCTCGCTGTGGGCAACGGGAATACTGCGCTCATGCAATTCAATCTTGCGACCCTTCCGGCCGGGACTACGTCGGGCGACATCGCATCGGCCACGTTGAAGCTGTATGTGAATCGCGTGAACACGGCGGGCGCGCTGGATCTGCAGCCGGTGACGAGCGCGTGGAACGAATTCGCGGTCACGTTCAGTTCAGCGCCGACACTTGGCGCGGTTACGGGTTCGCCCATTGCAGTTTCCGCGGCAGACACCGTCGTAATCGTGGATGTGACGGCTCTCGTGCAGGGCTGGGTCGCAAATCCTGCGACGAATCATGGAATTTCGCTGGTTGCTTCCGGTTCCGCCGCTTCGACGTTCGTTCTTCTCGATAGTAAAGAAAATCAAGAAACGAGCCGCGCGCCGGCGCTGGACGTGACGCTCGTCGGGCCGCAGGGGCCACAGGGACTGATTGGTCCGCAAGGTCCGCAGGGTGCAACTGGAACTGCGGGGACAAACGGTGCGGCAGGTCCGCAAGGCGCAATCGGGCCGCAAGGGCCAATCGGCCTGACCGGTGCGACGGGCGCGACGGGAGCGACCGGGACGACTGGTACGACGGGCGCGCAAGGTCCTCCGGTAAATTTTCGCGGCACGTGGAGTGGCGCGACGACCTACGCAATCGGTGACAGCGTTTTCTTTCAGGGATCGAGTTACATCTCGCTCGTCGCTGGAAACACGGCGCATCAACCGGATACGGACGTAACGAACAGTACCGGCAACTGGGCATTTCTCGCGCAGCAGGGCTCGACGGGAACAACGGGAGCGACCGGCGCAGTTGGAGCTACAGGACCGCAGGGTGTGATCGGCCTGACCGGCGCGCCGGGGGCAACGGGAGCAACGGGTTCGCAGGGTCCAATTGGTTTGACCGGGGCAACCGGCGCGATGGGAGCAACGGGAGCGACGGGCGTTGCCGGTCCGCAAGGTCCAATTGGCGTCGCTGGCGCGACGGGAGCGATCGGTCCGCAGGGCCCGATTGGCGTGACGGGCGCAACGGGAACAACAGGGGCTGTCGGTCCGCAGGGTCCGATCGGCGTAACTGGCGCAACCGGAACCACCGGGAGTATCGGTCCGCAAGGTCCGCCTGTAAATTTTCGCGGGACGTGGAGTGGCGTCACAACGTACGCGATCGGCGACAGCGTATTCTTTCAGGGATCGAGCTACATCTCGCTGGTAGCGGGGAACACGGCGCATCAGCCGGATACTGACGTCACCAACAGCACCGGAAACTGGGCATTTCTCGCGCAGCAGGGTGCTGCTGGAGTTGCAGGCCCGCAGGGAATGCAAGGAGCGATTGGAGCAACTGGTGCGACGGGCGCGCAGGGGACAACGGGTGCTACAGGCTTAACTGGAAATACGGGACCTGCGGGCGCGACGGGCGCTGTCGGTGCGCAAGGTCCGATTGGATTGACGGGAGCTGCGGGACCGATTGGAACGACAGGCCCAGCCGGAGCAACCGGTTCGCAAGGACCCACGGGACCGACAGGATCAAGCGGCGCGCAGGGATTGTCATTCGTTTTTATTGGAACCTGGGCGATCGGTACGAATTATGGTCTTGGACAAACGGTATTCTTTCAAGGCGCGAGTTATATCTCGCTCGTCAATGGCAATTCGGGGCATCAGCCGGATACCGATGGCGGAATCCACTGGGCGCTCATCGCGCAGCAGGGAGCAGCGGGAGCAGCCGGAACGGCCGGCGCAACTGGCGCACAAGGACCGATTGGGTTAACGGGAGCCACAGGTGCGCAGGGAATTCAAGGCGTTCCCGGAGCCACGGGCGCAAATGGAGCAACCGGCGCCCAGGGTCTTCAAGGGATTGCGGGACCAACCGGAGCGGCAGGAGCGACCGGGACAACGGGAGCAACCGGTCCGGCAGGCCCGACGGGCGCGACAGGAACTGCAGGGCAGTCGATTATTTTCATCGGGACGTGGGCAGCTGGGACATCGTACGCATTTGACCAGACGGTGGCATTCGCGGGATCGAGCTACATTTCGCTTTCAAACGGCAATCTCGGGCATCAACCGGATACCGATGGCGGAGTTCATTGGGCGGTCGTAGCTCAGGCGGGGGCTGCCGGAGCTGCCGGCGCCGCCGGCGCAACAGGTGCAGCTGGGGCAATGGGAGCGCAGGGAATTCAGGGAATTGCCGGTCCAACCGGTTCGACGGGCGCAGCGGGAACAGCAGGCGCAACAGGGCCAGCAGGCGCCGCGGGCGCAACAGGCGCAACTGGGCCGGCTGGGCCGACGGGCTTGACGGGAGCGAACGGCCAATCGTTTATTTTCATCGGCCCATGGGCAGTGGGCACAAGTTACGCGGCCGGAAACGGCGTTTCGTTCGGCGGTTCCAGTTATATTTCGCTTTCGAACGGCAACCTTGGACATCAACCGGATACCGATGGAGGAGTGAACTGGGCGCTGGCAGCTCAGGCGGGCGCAGCGGGTGCGGCGGGAGCAGCAGGAGCCACCGGAGCGACGGGCGCGCAGGGAATTCAGGGAGTTGCCGGTCCAACCGGTTCGACGGGCGCAACGGGGCCAGCAGGAGCGGTAGGCGCAACTGGGTCGACCGGGCCGGCAGGTCCAACGGGCACAACGGGAGCGAACGGCCAATCGTTTATTTTCATCGGCCCGTGGGCGGTGGGCACAAGTTACGCAGCCGGAAACGGCGTTTCGTTCGGCGGTTCCAGTTATATTTCGCTTTCAAACGGCAACCTTGGACACCAACCGGACACCGATGGAGGAGTGAACTGGGCGCTGGCAGCTCAGGCGGGCGCAGCGGGTGCAGATGGAGCGGCAGGAGCCACCGGAGCGACGGGCGCGCAAGGAATTCAGGGAGCAACCGGAGCAACCGGGGCAGCAGGTTCCAACGGAGCGACCGGTGCGACCGGCGCGACGGGTACAGCCGGCGCTGATGGAGCGACCGGGCCAGCCGGGCCAACAGGAGCGACCGGTCCGACGGGCCAGTCATTCGTTTTCGTCGGCACATGGAATGGCGGAACGAATTACGCACTCGGGCAAAATGTTTTCTACCTGGGATCGACTTATATCTCGCTTGTCAACGCGAACTTTGATCACCAACCGGATACGGATGTAAGTAGTAACAATGGCAACTGGGCGATTGCGGCTCAGGCCGGCGCCACGGGAGCTGCTGGAGCAGATGGCGCAACCGGTGCCACCGGTGCCACCGGTCCCGCAAGGAATCCAGGGCGCGACAGGTCCTGCTGGGGCAGATGGCGCTACCGGAGCAACGGGAACAACCGGCTCACAAGGCCCGACGGGTCCGACTGGTCCGCAAGGCCTCACGTTCCGAGGAGCATGGAGCGCGGGACCGATTTACGCGGCGGGAGACAGCGTTTCCTTCGGCGGCTCGAGTTACATCGCGCTTCAAATTAACGAAGGAGTCGAACCGGATACGGACGTAGCTGCTGCGGGCGGCAATTGGGCGCTCCTCGCGCAACGCGGCGCAATTGCAACTTTCCAATCGATGCACTTCCTGAGCGGCCAGGGCGGTACTGTCTTTCTCAGTCCGATCATGAGTTCAATAACCGCCCCAGACACAACGGAGCAAGGTCAGGACGTTGCGATCGCGCCGCTCGCATGCACGATGACGTCAATCGTCGTGCGTTCCGACTCACCCGTCTCCGGGGATGCCGCAGTATACACGCTGCGGGTCGGCACAAATGTTACTGCTCCCGCAACGAGCGATCTGGCGGACACGGCCCTTTCGTGCACGATGGGGGGAGGAACGCAATTCTGTTCAGCGACCGCACCCCCGATTGCCATCAACGCTAACGCCCTGTTCGACGTGAGCGCAACACCAATCGGAGATCCGCTGCCACCGCCATCCAACGTCGTGGTCGCACTGGTTTGCCAGTAATCGCATGAGAGGGACGGGGAGAGCGCAATGACGAACGAGCGCAAGCGCAAACTGAGAACCGCAGCTGTAGTTTGCGCGGCGATTCTCGGCGCGGCCTGGAACGCGGCGGCGCAAGGGCCGGTGATTTCGCTCTCTCCGGGCGACACGATCAACACCGTTGCCGGCACAGGAATCGCGGCGTACTCGGGAGACAACGGTGCCGCAACGAGCGCAGCGCTTGCTTCGCCGTTTTCGATGGCAACTGACGCAGCAGGGAACATTTACATCGCGGACCGCGACAATCATGCGGTCCGGCGAATTGATTTGCTTGGAACGATCACGACCGTTGCGGGAAATGGAGAGCAGGGATTTTTCGGCGATGGCGGCGCAGCAACAAGCGCGAGTTTGAATACTCCCACGGCGGTTGCCGTCGATTTGAACGGCAGCATTTACATCGCGGACAGTAACAACAACCGGATTCGCGTCGTCACGAACGGCACGATCACGACATTCGCCGGAAACGGTACCGCCTCGTTCTCAGGCGATGGCGGCGCGGCGACAAGCGCAACTTTGTATACGCCGCGCGGCGTCGCAGTCGATGCGATCGGAGTCGTCTACATTGCAGATACCGGCAATCACGTGGTGCGCAAAGTTTCGGGCGGCACGATTTCGACGATTGCAGGGAACGCGCAGCAGCAGGGATTTTACGGCGACAACGGAGCAGCGAGTTCGGCGGGTCTCGACACGCCTACGTCCGTCGTCGTTGACGCGAGCGGCAAAGTGTACGTCGCCGATTCGAATAACAATCGCGTGCGCGTACTGACCGGCTCGACGCTTTCGACTTTTGCAGGTTCCGGCGCGGCAGGATTTTCGGGTGATGGCGCAGCGGCTACATCCGCGGCAATCGATTTTCCGCTGGGCGTTTCGATGGATCTGATGAGCAACATCTACATCGCGGATTCGAATAACGATGTGATTAGGCGCATCGGCGGCGATGGGACGATTGCGACCGTCGCAGGCAATGGCCTTCAAGGTTTTCTGGGAGACGCAGGCGCACCGAATGCTGCCTCGCTGGACACTCCTTCCGGAGTTCTGCCGGTGAATGGCAATGTGTATATCGCGGATTTGAACAACCAGCGCGTTCGAAGGACGGATGCGACCGCGCTGATGTTTGCGAGCGAAATTGTGGGAACGCTGAGTCCGGCGCAAACCGTTACCGTAACCAATTCCGGAGCGTCTGCACTAACGCTTTCCGCCATCACGCCATCTTCGGCGAGTTTCGCGCTGGCAGCGAGCGGCTCGTGTGGCGGGGTGCTTCCGATCAGCGTTCCGGCGGCGTCGAGTTGCACGCTCGATTTCGTTTTCGATCCGGCGACCGTTGGATTGATCACAGGAACGCTGAGCGTGGTGAACAACGCGCCGGGAAGCCCGAGTGTGATCCAGGTGAGCGGCACAGGACTGCAGGACGGCACCACGATGGCGTTAATTTCTTCGGCGCCGATTTCCAATTTCAACGATCCGGTCACGTTTACGGCCACTTTGACGCCTACGACGGCGACTACAGCGCCGACGCCAACTGGCTCGGTCACATTTGCAGAAGGCGCGACAACTCTTGGAACCGGCACGCTCAGCGCGAGCGTGGCGACCTTCAGCAGTTCAACGCTGGCTGCTGGCAGCCACACAATCATCGCGACGTACGCCGGAGACACGCTCTACACGGGCAGCACGGCGACCGTTACGCAGCAAGTGATTGGGCCACCGGCGATTCAATTGGTTTCGAACCTGAATCCTTCGACGCCGACCGTAAATGTTACTTTCACTGCGACGATTACATCGACGAACGGCACACCGACCGGCACGGTGATCTTCAACGATGGCGGAACGGCTTTGAGCGGCGCGCTCGCCTTAAGCGGAGCCGGAGTGGCCACATTCAGCACGACTACGCTTGCCGCGGGCGTACATCCGATCACGGCTGTCTACAGCGGCGACTCGAATTTCACGACGGTGACCTCGGCAGTTGTGTCGCAAAAGGTAGAGGATTACACGCTCGGGGTGGCGCCGTCATCGGCGACCGTCCGATCCGGGCAATCGGCGAGTTTCGTCATCACCGCGACTCCGCTCGGCGGATTCAACTCACCGATTACTCTCGAGTGCGCGAACCTGCCGCAATTTGCATCGTGCGTGTTCGAGCCAGCGAACCTGACTCCGAACGGAACGCCTGTTACGTCGAAGCTGGTGGTGAAGACAGAAATGTTCCAGGCGGAGTTGCCGGCTTCCGGCCGCGAAAAGGCTCCGTTGAATCCGGCGTTGCCGCTCACCATTCTCAGTCTTGCGGGAATCGTTTTGGTCATCGGACGCAAGCCACGACGCCTGCGAAAGCAGGCCTTGCTGTGGAGCACAGTGACTGTGATCGCCCTGTTCACGCTCGCAAACTGCGCGGGAATTCCGCCTGCGGCGATATCGAAGACGCCTCCTGGCGACTACACTGTCACTGTAAACGTCACAGCAAACGTAGGCGCGGTCGTCGAAGGACACACGATTAACGTGACTGTGACGGTCACGGAGTGAATGCGAGATTCTGGCTCCGGTTTCGGTAACGAAGTTCCGGTTGCCAGAAAAAATCGATCCAGTGCGGACGAGAATTCCTCAATGTTTCGTCAGTTCGTCGGGTGGCTGGCGGTTTCATCCTTTGTGACGGCAGGCGAATCGCCGGTCCGGTGGTCTGCGATTTGAAAAAGTAGAAACGCGTGAACCGCATCCACGGCTGGCGCGCTCTTTGAAGTGATACGAACTCGGCCTCCCGCCGGTGTTTCCTCATACCGATATCCGATTTGTTCGTGCAATCGTGTCATTGTTGTGACGCCGGGCGGCACCGTGTCGTGGATAAACATCGGAGCTTCAAAGTTTCCTGCTGCGAACATTTCCGCAATGTGTGAAAGGTGTGCGCGAATTTGATCGCGGCTCTTGGTGTCTTCAGGGGTGTTCGAATCGACGTCAATAGCGCCGCCGTCCGGGTACAGCAGGAAATGATGAGTGGTTTTGTCCTGTGCGAAGCCCATCTTCTGGTCGCCGCGTTGATTCATTTCGCAATGTTTGTCAACTGTGTTCTGTTGCTGCTGATCTTTCTGTTGCGGATAGCCTGGGGCTGCGAGAGCAAGAAACAGTAGAAAAAGCGCCGTTTGTCTCATGGCTTGTATGTTCTCCTCGTTTGTCTTGAACCAAAACGAATGCCGCGCCGCATGGGGCGCGGTGCGTCGGGAAGGCTTTCGAGCAATTTAGCCGGTTGGCCTTTTCTTGTGCGAGCCAGCCGCTTTTTCCAATCTTTGAGAATTCGTCCGAGCTGGCGACGCATCGCCTGCAGCTCGCGAATCTGAAGTTTTACGTCGCGCAACTTTGCTTCTGCCATGGCGCGCGCCGTCTGGCATGGGACTCCGCCTTTGTCGCGTACTTTCAAGATTGAGGCTAGTTGCGCGAGGGAAAATCCGGCGCCGAGCGCTCGTTGAATCAGACGCACACGATCGAGCGAATTCTCGGGATAATCACGATAGTTGCCTGCGGTTCGCGGGGGCATCGGCAGAATGCCAATTCGCTCGTAGTGCCGCAGCGTATCGGTGCTGACGCCAGCGGCGTTGGCAAGTTGCCCTGCTCGCATGACGCAAAGTCTACACCCTGGAACCGATTCCAGGGTCAAGCCCGTACTGTTCGCGCTTTTCAAATACGACGGTTGGTGCGTCGCGCTCGGTAATACCGTTGCGATATACTCGCACGGCGGCGATTGGTTCATCGCCGTGCCGGAAATCCTTGCGAGGGTTTGCATGCCTGCCGACTCATTCAAAGCACTCATCGCCGAAGGGAGCAGCAGCGCGTACACGGTTGCGTTCAAGCAACTCACCAACGATGCGCTGCCGAAGGAAGACGTTCTCGTCGAAATTCTCTACTCGTCGCTGAATTACAAAGACGGACTCGCCGTCACGGGCCGCGGCAAGATCATCCGAAAATTTCCTATGGTGCTTGGGATCGACATTGCAGGGCACGTGCTCGAATCGAGCTCGCCCGAATTCCGCAAAGGCGACCAGGTGCTCGCGATCGGCAACGGATTCAGCGAGACGCGGTGGGGCGGATACTCGCAGAGGCAGCGCGTCCCGACCGAGGCGCTGGTGCACGTTCCGAAAGGGCTCTCGCTGAAGCAAACGATGGCGATCGGAAGCGCCGGATTTACGTCCATGCTGTGCTTGATCGCACTCGAACATCAGGGAATCAAGCCAGGCGGGAAAGAAATCATCATCACGGGGGCCGGCGGCGGCGTAGGGTCGACGGCGGTGGTTTTATTTGCGGCGAAGAATTACAAAGTGGCGGCGTCGACGGGGCGTCCCGAGCTGCACTCGTTCTTGCGTGAACTCGGCGCGACTACGATCGTCGATCGCACGGAACTTTCGCAGAAAATGGCGCCGCTTGTTTCGGAACGCTGGGCGGGCGGTGTTGACACCGTGGGCGGCGAAACTCTCGCGTCATTACTTTCTGCGACGGCGTCCTATGGCGCAATTGCGGCTTGCGGCCTAGCGGGTGGCGCTGAGTTATCGACGACGGTGTTTCCGTTTATCTTGCGAAATGTTTCATTGCTGGGTATTAATTCTGTGCTGACGCCACGGCCGCTGAGCATTCAAGCATGGGAACGGCTTGCACGCGAGTTGCCGCTGGATAAGCTTGATTCGCTGACGACGACTGAGCCGCTATCAGCGATCTTCGAGCTCGCTGACAAAATTCTTGCAGGGAAAACGCGCGGGCGAGTTGTTATCGATACCAACGCATAGCTCCATCCCGCAGAGACTCCGACTAACCTTCATTACCGGCGTTGCTTCTCCCGCCCCCGATATACTCATCAGACATATACGCTGCGATGCTGGGAATCGTATCCAGTTGCGGGCGTATTCTAGACTTCGAGCTCGGACAGGCAGGCGTCCAGGCGCTCAATTTCTGCCCAGGCCAGACTCCAATTCAGGACTAACGGAACTCGCTCGAAAGCTTGGCGAAGCGGCGAGCGAGTGAACAATGCGGACGAACGGCGTGACACCAGGTTCGCAGCGGGTTACTGGTTCTCATGAGAAAGGGGGAGCGGATATGGAAAATGAACGGTTAGGCGCGATACGACTGACGGTTATCTTTCTCTCGATGCTGGTGTGCGCGGGTAGCGTCTCAGCGCAATCGGACTACACGGTCATGAAGGTCGAGGACGGCGGCACGATAACCGGGACGGTCAAATGGATGGGAGCAATTCCGAAGGCATTGAAACTCCCGATAACGAAGGACTCCCATGTGTGCGATCCGGAGTCGCACAAGAGTCGTGACCTCGAGCGCTTGCTCATCGATTCCGATGGAGGGGTTGCAAACACCGTCGTGTTTCTGAAGGACATCACGAAAGGCAAACCGATGGACCTACCCGAGATGCGACAGCATCTCGATCAAAACCACTGTCGCTACGTGCCGCACATCATGCTGGTGCCGCAGGGCGCCAGCCTGGAAGTCAAGAGCAGCGATCCCGTCCTGCACACGGTGCACATGACGGGAGCCGCATCCAACAACATTCCATTTCCGCTGCAAAATCAGATCATTCCGATCAATCTTCCGCGTGCCGGCGTGGTGGAGTTGAAGTGCAATGCCGGACACGTGTGGATGAATGCTGAAATCTTGATTGTAAAACATCCCTATTATTCCGTCACCGACGAGCATGGATTTTTCAAGTTGACCGATGTGCCGGCAGGAGAATACGAAATTGAAGCGTGGCACGAAGGCTGGCAGAATCTCTCGGAGGAGACCGTACTTGACGTCGCCGCCCAGGTGAAAGTAAGGCGGCCCGTCTACAGCGGACCTGAGACATGGGCGAAGAAAGTGAATGTGAAGCCGGGCCAGACGACCGAAATTAACTTTGCGATCTCCGCAAGATAGCGGCGCGTTCCTTGGGCGCGATTCCGGTGGCGGCAAAGAAGAGAGCCCCGCGTGAAACCGAGGCTCTCTCATTTTCGAAACTGATCGCTCGCGAACCTTGTTACCGAGCGCGGGCGTTGTGCTTCTTGTTGTAGATGTTTTTGGATGCTCGATTCTGCTGCTGGTTTACGGCTTTTCGGTCGGCTTTTGTCAGCTTGCCGCCGTTGGCTTCGCGCATGCCGGCGGTTTCGCGGTTGATTCCCTGTTGCTGTTTTTCGAGCTTGGCAGTTTCACCCGGGGTTAGCTGGCCGCTCTTCACGCCTTGCGCGATACGATCTTGCTGATTTTCTTTGCGCTGGCCGATTTCTCCGGCGCCTTCGTGCTGGGTCACGGCGTTATGTTTGTCGTCGTAGATTTTGTTCGATAGATGATTCTGCTGGTTGTTCAGCTTGGCGCGATCGGCGGCGGTGAGGTGGCCGTCATCTTCCGAACGCATCGTGCGCTCTTCTTTGTTCAGGCCCGCTTCCTTGTTTTCGAGGTTCTTTGTTTCACCGGCCGTCAGCTGGCCGCTTTGAACGCCGTTTCCGATTCGCTCTTGCTGATTGTCTTTGCGCTGCTGAATGGTTTGCGGCGTCTCGGTGGTCGTGGTCGATTGTGCGAAAGCCGCGGGAACCGCAAGCGCAGCGAAAGCCGCGCCACTCAAAATAATCCTCGTGATCTTCATGACATCCTCCGGTCGTATGATTGCTTTATTTCAAGTGCCGGCCCTTTGGTTCTGGCTGGAAAGGCCGTACGAGGGATGAAACACGGTGGTACGGAAAAAGTTGCAATTGGGCCAACGCCAAGTGCAACTCCATGTGGAAGAGTGGTTTATGGCTAGCCGGAATCGCGTGCCGGAGGCGCGTCCGCCGCATCCAATCCTCTAACGAATGCGTACTTTAGGTGACAACCTATAGAATGGTTGTGACGGGAAATCATTGCGGGGACCCATCATGGTTGTGAAAAAAGCTCCGGACCTTACTTACGCGGATGTGACGCCCAAGGGCATTTACATGGGCCGGCGTAATTTTCTGCTCGGCCTCGTAGCCACTGCAGGGATTGTGGAAGGCTACAAAAAACTCTCGAACATCACTTCTGCGTCTGCCGCAGGAAATGTCCCGGTGAAACTCAGCGGCTATACCAAATGGCCGGGGAGCACGACGGAAGAGCTGACACCGCTCGAGAAAACGACGCACTACAATAATTACTACGAATTTGGAACGGGTAAAGGCGACCCTGCCGAGAAATCGAAGAATTTCGTGACGGTGCCGTGGTCGGTGTCAGTGGATGGCGAGGTGAAAAAGCCGCGCAAGTTTACGATGGACGAGATCATGAAGCTGGCGCCGCTCGAGGAGCGGATTTATCGCCACCGATGCGTGGAGGCCTGGTCGATCGTCGTGCCGTGGATTGGATATTCGTTCAGCACGATTGCGAATCTAGTACAGCCGACGGCGAACGCGAAGTTTGTAGCGTTCCAGAGTTATTACGAGGTGAAGCAGATGCCGGAAGGTCCGATGGCGGGCATCGAACTGCCGTACGTGGAAGGATTGCGTCTCGACGAAGCGATGAACCCGTTGACGCTACTCACGGTGGGGATGTACGGAGAAACATTGCCGAATCAGGACGGGGCGCCGGTGCGCATGGTGATTCCGTGGAAGTACGGCTTCAAGAGCATCAAGTCGATCGTGAAAATCAGCTTCGTGAAAGACATGCCGCCGACGACCTGGAACATTACGAATCCCCGCGAATATGGTTTCTATTCGAACGTGAATCCTACGGTCGATCACCCTCGATGGAGCCAGGCGCACGAGCATCGGCTAAAAGCGGGCCTTGGATTATTCGATCGGCCGATTCCTACGCTGATGTTTAACGGATACGGCGATCAGGTCGCGAGCCTTTACAGCGGCATGGACCTTCGCAAGAACTTCTGAGCGGAGCGATTCGTTGCAATCAATTCTGACGAGCAAGTGGACGAAAGTTGTGGTGTTTATTCTGAGCCTCGTGCCGCTCGGAGTGCTTGTCTGGCGCGGTTTGCACAATGATTTGTCCGCGAACGCAGTCGAGTTCGTCGAGCACTGGACGGGCGATTGGACGATCCGGTTTCTGATCGTCACTCTTGCCGTCACGCCGCTTCGGAAGATTTTCAAGATTCCGCAGTTGATCCGCTTTCGCCGCATGCTTGGACTTTTCGCGTTTTTTTACGGCTGCCTTCATTTCTCAACGTGGCTTGCGCTCGATCGTTATTTCAACTGGCCTGAGATGCTAAAGGATGTGGCGAAACGTCCCTTCATTACTGTCGGGTTTGCAGGTTTTGTGTTGATGATCCCATTGGCAATTCACTTCCACATCGGGTTGGATTCGCCGCCTCGGAGGCAAACGCTGGCAGCTGCTGCATCGCGCGATTTACTTGAGCGCAATCGCCGGTGTGATTCACTACTACTGGCTGGTAAAATCCGACGTCCGGAAGCCGCTGCAATACGCCGCGATCGTCGGCATATTGCTTGCGTGGAGGATTGGCGTATGGCTTTACGATCGAAGGCAAGGCGGCGATACGGCTTCATCGCTTCGCCCCAATGAGCCGACAACGGCCGAGACAGCTTAGCTAGCCAGAACGATTATTTTGCTGTCGTGGGCAGTAGATCTAACCCGCGCAAGCGATTTCCCATTCCCGCAGGATATTCCAGCGGCCTCGCTCCGGTGTGAGTCCTGTGGCAATTCGTGGTCCATAAATTCCGCTGATGCTGCCCATTACGAATAGCCTATTGCGACATTCACTCCGGAAGCGAACAATAGAATCAGAGCGAAACAAGTGACAACCGAGCGCAAAAACCGGGTCGCGCTGCCGATAGAAGAGCTGGCCAACAGCATTACGCACGGCATCGGTCTGGTGCTGAGCATCGCCGGATTCGCAATACTGATTGCGTTTGCCGCGATGCGCGGCGGCAGGCTGCAAATCGTGAGCTGTGCGGTATATGGCAGCACTCTCATCTGCGTCTACGCGGCCTCCACGCTTTACCACGCGCTAGCGTCGCCGCGGCTGAAGCGAGCCCTGAAGATATTCGATCATTGCGCGATCTATCTGCTCATCGCCGGGACTTACACACCGTTTACGCTTGTGGTCTTGCGCGGCGGGTGGGGCTGGTCGTTGTTTGCAATCGTCTGGCTGCTGGCGATGGCCGGAATCGTGTTCAAGTTGTGGTTCGTCGACCACTTCAAAATCCTCTCGACCGTGCTGTATCTCGCGATGGGCTGGATCGCGGTGATCGCAATCAAGCCACTGCTAACCTCAATTCCATCGCACGGCGTCTACTGGCTCGTCGCCGGGGGCCTACTCTATTCGATCGGTGTCGCGTTCTTTGCAGCTCCGCGGCTTCGGTTCGGACATGCGATCTGGCACGTCTTCGTAATCGCCGGGAGCACCTGCCATTACTTCGCAGTGCTCTTCTATGTGATCCTCCGCTACAGGATTTAGCATCCCAATACACATGGTTTTCCGGGTCGACGGGGGACTGGCCCCCAATTAGACTGAAGGACAGGTGTGTGCTGCGGTCGTTTCCACTACAATTCCAACCAAGGTTCAAGGAAGAATTGACTCTCATGTACAAATCCATCCTCCACTTCGAGCCCCGCGGAATCAATCGATTGGCAGTAAATGCCTTCAAATGCACGAAGATACAAAATTCTCATCGCAGTAACTACCGCCTTGTCAGTCTAGCGGTTTCTGTTCTCGTCTTTTTGTCCTTCGCATTACTATCCGGTTGCGCCAGCACGGGAGGCACTCCCGGTACCTCGACCGCCCCCACGATCACATCCCAACCTGCCAGCACTTCTGTAACGGTGGGTCAGACTGCGACTTTCAGCGTCGCTGCAACCGGTACCGCCCCGCTCAGCTACCAATGGACGAGAGGAACGACCGTCGTCGGATCGAATTCGCCGACTTACACGACTCCTGCGACAACTTCAGCCGATAACGGCGCGAAATTTCAAGTGAAAGTCACAAATTCCGAAGGCAGCGCGACGAGCGCAATGGCAACCCTGACTGTGACGGCGGCGGCTACGAAGCCGATCATCAAGACACAACCTGCGAACGCCACGGTAACAGCCGGCCAGACGGCCACTTTCAGCGTCGTCGCCGACGGGACGGCCCCTCTTACGTACCAGTGGATGAAAGGCACGACGAACGTTGGAACGAATTCGGCGAGTTACACCACTCCGGCAACAACTTCTGCCGACAACGGATCGAAATTCTCTGTGAAAGTCACGAATTCAGCGGGCGGCGTGACGAGTGCATCGGCTACGCTCACCGTGAGCGCCGCAGCGGTAAAGCCGACCATTACATCGCAACCTGCGAATGTGACCGTGTCAGCGGGCCAGACGGCGACGTTTACGGTTACCGCGACTGGTACTGCGCCGTTGAGCTATCAATGGAAAAAGGGAACCACAAGTGTGGGAACGAACTCGGCGACGTATACCACTCCCGCGACAACCTCGGCGGACAACGGTGCAAAGTTTGAGGTGACAATCTCAAACTCAGCAGGAAGCGTGACAAGCGCGATGGCGACCCTTACCGTGAATGCAGCGGCGGTGAAGCCCACTATCACGACGCAGCCCGCCAACATCACTGTGACAGCTGGACAGACCGCAACATTTACCGCGAGCGCAACCGGTACTGCCCCGCTAACCTATCAGTGGAAAAAGGGCACCACGAGTGTGGGGACGAACTCGGCGACGTACACCACTCCAGCCACGACGTCGGCGGACAATAACGCGAAATTTCAAGTGACGGTCACAAATTCTGCAGGGAGCGCGACGAGCTCGATCGCAACGCTCACTGTGAATACTGCTGCGGTGAAACCGACGATTACAACGCAGCCGAGCTCTGCCACCGTGAATGTGGGCCAGACGGCAACATTTACTGTAGTCGCGACGGGTACAGCTCCGCTTACATACCAGTGGACGAAAGCAGGGGCGAATGTCGGCACGAATTCCGCGACGTACACGACGGCCGCCACAACGTCAGCCGACGACGGGGTTCACGTACAGGTGACGGTGAGCAACTCCGCCGGGAGCACTGCCAGCAACTCGGTGACGCTGACGGTGAACAGCACTCCGCCGCCACCCAGTTCCGCCAACATACTTACATACCACAACGACGTCGGACGGACAGGCCAGAATTTGAACGAAACTATCCTGACCCCCAGCAACGTGAATTCTGCCAGCTTTGGAAAGAAGGCGTTTCTTGCTGCGGATGGATTGGTAGATGCTGAGCCGCTTTACGTTTCGAATTTGAAAATTGGCGGCGTTGCGCACAATGTTGTTTTCATCGTGACCGAGCATGATTCCGTGTATGCGTACGACGCGGACACGTTTGCGCAATTGTGGAAAGTGTCGATGCTCGGCCCGGGAGAGACGACCAGCGAGCCGGTGAATGGATGCGGCCAGGTATCGCCTGAAATCGGGATCACCTCGACTCCGGTAATCGATCTGAATGCAGGACCGAACGGAACAATCTACCTTGTGGCGATGTCGAAATCCGATAGCACCACTTACATCCAGCGCCTGCACGCCCTCGATCTCACGACCGGTGCGGACCTAGCAGGCAGCCCAGTCACGATTCAAGCGTCATTCCCAGGAACAGGCGCTGCCAGCGATGGCACCACGGTTCCGTTTCGTCCCAAACAATACAAGGAGCGAGCTGGGCTTCTGCTTTTGAATGGAGTCGTATACACAAGTTGGGCGTCCCACTGTGACAGCACTCCGTACACGGGTTGGGTGATGGGCTACAGCCAATCCACGCTGCAGCAGACAAGCGTGATCAACATCACTCCAAACGGCAATGACGGAGCAATTTGGATGGCAGGCGCTGGACTCGCTGCCGATTCCGGTGGCAACATTTATTTTCTTGCGGGGAATGGGACATTTGACGACACGCTCAACTCAAGCGGATTTCCCGAAAAAGGCGATTTCGGAAACGGATTCATTAAGATTTCGACCTTTGGCAACAAACTGGCCGTCGCTGATTATTTCACAATGCATAACACGGACGCAGAGTCGAATGCGGATGTCGACTTGGGGTCAGGCGGGGCGATGGTGCTGCCGGACTTGATGGATAACGCGCAAAATACATGGCACCTTGCGGTGGGTGCTGGAAAAGATACGAACCTCTACGTCGTGAATCGCGACATGATGGGCAAATTCAATATCTCCAACGATGACGGGATTTATCAAGAACTCGTCGGCCAATTGCCCGGAGGAGTTTGGGCGATGCCGGCGTATTTTGAGGGGACGATTTACTACGGGTCTGTGAACCAACCGCTGAAGGCTTTCCCGATCGTGAATGCAAAGGTCGCGATGTCGTCCTCGTCAGCCAGTTCGAGTCGATTCGGGTATCCGGGAACCACGCCGAGTATCTCGGCGAACGGTACATCGAATGGAATCGTGTGGGCGGTGCAGAACGATACTGCCGAGCTGCATGCCTATGATGCGAAAAATCTCGCCACCGAGCTATACAACAGCCTCCAGGCGCCGAATAATCGCGACCAATTCGGCCACAACAAGTACATCACGCCGATGATTGCAAACGGCAAGGTATTCGTTGGAACTCCGACGGGCGTAATTGTCTTTGGACTGCTGCAATAATTCGTTAACGCCTGCTTAGGCTGCGGAAAATCGGTTACTTCTCCAGATGGACGCCAAGCCGGTCGTTGTCTTCGCCTTCTTCAAGCGGACGAATGCATAGCTTCGTCCAATCCTCTTTGTTGCACTGATAAATCTGATAGGCGGGAAGATCCTGCGCCTGCACGGTGTAGTCTCCTTCTTCCATCGAGGCCGAATCGCCTGAATCCGTCATCACATATGGATTTTCTGCACTCACGCGTACTCGAAAAGCGGCGGAAGGGGGCTCGTAATTCCCATAGCTGAAGCAATGGCCGATGCAGGCGCGGTCGACGATGTGTTGCACCAGAACGCGCGACTCGTCCGGTTTTCGAATCGTCGCCAGGACTCGCTGGCCGGGCGGCAACGTTCTAACAAGCGCCACAACCTGTGCTTCCATCCGGTTTACGATTGCGGTGTCCTGATAGAGGAATGTGAAGAACACGGCAGCGATCGCCACGAGCGCGACGAGGTGCCATTTGCGAGGCAGCATCGCGCCAAGGATGCAGCAAGCGAGGACCGCCGAAACGGACGAGAGGCGTTCTATGAGGAGGGCCAGAGCGACGGGCTGACCGGCGGCGCGCACTCCGTCTGGAAGCAAAAACACACCAACCCCGGCGAGCAGATACAGCTGAACGGGGATTGCATACGCCCGCCAGGCTCCAGCGGCGTCGCGCCGCCTTGCAATTAGATCAAGCGCGACAGCAAGTGCGATGAAAAGACCGATCAATGCTTCAACAACCTCGTAGCGATTGCCGAACAACAAAAGTTGATCGCCGCCGTTGAACGTATACAGCGGTACTTCCACTTGGCCGATGATGAAATTTCGCCACAGATACAATCTGAGCAGAAACAAACTTAGCGCGCCCACCAGCAAGAGGATCACCTGGGAGCGAAGCGGAACAATCTCCGCCAGCCAAATATAAGCGGCCGCTGCAACGAGCCAGATGATCCCGAGCGGGTGCGCGAGCAGAATGAATGGTACGAATAGCACCGCGATCGCGCGCTGCCAGCCTTCTCTGCGCCACAAGATGGCGAGAGCGAAGAACGACAATCCAAGCGACAATAGATAATTGAAAAAACCCATCTCAAACGTCCAGCCGTAGGTGATCATCGCTATGAGCGGAGTCAGCGACCACGGCAGACGGCGCGTTGCGGCCGCGACAAGCGCAAATGTTCCCCATAAGAAAATCAGGATTGAAAGCGCGACGGAGATTTTCTCGGCTGCAGGCAGTCCGAAAATATTTCCGAGACCGCCGAGGAGATAGTCAAACAGCACATTCGACCAGGGATGCGCGAGCCACAGGCCAGATGCTTCGCCGCGAGCAATTAATTGCGCGAGCCAGGCGTTGTACACATGGCTGCCCAGGTCGCCGGCGACAATTTGACGGTGCCAGAAGCAGGGAACCAAAGCGAGAACTGAGATTCCGGATATTTTCAGCCAGTGCGCGGAGATGAATTCACGGGTGACGCGTGGCGTCCTGTGGGTGTCACGAATTTCACTGCGCGACGTGATTTCCGCGCTGGTTGGACGTTTCGTCGTCTGATCGAAGCGAAGCGGCAATCCCTAAGCCTCTCTTGGGTATTGAAGTCGACAAGCAAACATACCACGAGAGGTGGAACAGCCCACGGCGCGGTCGTCGTTCGTCGTTGCGACCTAGTAGGTGCTTACCGATGAACGGGAATGGGCGGATTTACCTGTAGTGTCAATTGAAAATTACGAAGAGCAAAGATTTTCGGGGAAGGGTGAAGAACTACGCGTCTTCTTCGACGGGTTTTGGGGCGTACGGATACTTCGGAGGTTTCGGCATGTGGGTGGTGCGATACTCGTCGAGCTCTGCGTTCGAAAGACTAAAATGGCTGCCCGCGGGATGATTTTCTGATGCAGCAAGCTCGCGGTGAAGTTTGTGGGAGCAAATATCGGGCGCGTCCTGATACCGGACGCGACGCGAATTGAAAGCTTCGTTCGCAATCGCGATCGTATATTCGCGCGGCTCGATCGCGGGTTCACGTACTGTAAATGTGTATTCGCGGACGCTGTTCTTGGATTGGAAACCTACGAACTGAACGATGATATGAGGTTCTTTCATCCTGCGATGGCTTCGAATCCCTCTGCTTGAAACTTTTTTGGAACTGAAACAACTTCCCAATCGGCGATTTTTTCGGCGACTGGACACAAAAAAAGGCGGGTCAGCGTAAGCCGACCCGCCTTTTCTCGACTAGAGGCTAGTGACGTTGGCTGCCTGCAGACCCTTGGGGCCGCGGGTAACTTCGAATTCAACCGCCTGGCCTTCGTTCAGCGACTTGTAACCTTCCGCCTGAATGGCCGAAAAGTGGACGAAAACATCCTCGCCGGACTGGCGCTGGATGAACCCAAATCCCTTGCTGGCATTAAACCACTTCACTGTTCCTTGTTCTCTCACTGATGTACTTCCTTCTTTTTAAGCTATTTGTGCTTCTCGACCGCCTCCAGCCGTAAAGCAAAAGAGGCCGCAAGTGTGAACTTGCAGCCCCTTCAATCGAATCTAAAGGTGTTACAAGAGCAACAAACGCAGACAAAACATAGCATGTCCGGACGTCTAAACCTAGCGAAATCTTGGCGGAACGGCGGAGTGCGGAGACATGTAGTAACTGTGCGCACGCGGAGTTGAGATTTTTTGCGCGCACTTTTTCACGCGCCTGTACGACGAGTCTATGCGGAGGATCGTGCCAAAAATTTTATTTCAGCCGATTTTGGCCCGCGCTGGCGACGAAATTATTTCTGAGAGTAATTCTCGCCGAAATATGATACTTCTCTGAACGAGTTGCGTTCCCCACGCGCTCGCGCGTTTCTCCGCGGAGGCAAACCATGAAGAAAAAGACCCTGATCGCTGTCGGTGTCGTTGTAGCCCTTCTGTTGATCGTCTTGCTCGTGTTGCCGTCACTGATTGACGCCAACCGTTACAAACCCGAAATCCAAACCCAGCTGGGAACCGCGCTCGGCCGTAACGTTCAAATCGGCAACATCAAGCTGTCTATTTTTTCGGGCGGCGTCGTCGTGAGCGACGTCTCGATTTCCGACGACCCCGCTTTCAGCAAGTCGCCGTTTCTCACCGCGAAGGAACTGACTGTCGGTGTGCAATTGATACCGCTGATCTTCTCGAAAGAATTAAAGGTGGATTCGATCACTGTGACGAATCCTGAGGTATCGCTCGTACGCAATTCGGCGGGTGTTTGGAATTACTCGAGCATGGGCGGCACGTCGAAGGCGGCCGCGAAATCCGACAGCTCGACAAAATCGAGCGCCAGCGGTTTGTCGGTGCAAAAGATCGAGATCACGAACGGAAAAATTACCGTGAGCACAGTGGGATCGAAATCGAAGCCGCTCGTCTATCAAGACGTGAACCTCAGCGCGAGCGATCTTTCGTACACGACTCAGTTTCCGTTCAAGCTTTCCGCGAAAGATCCCGGCAATGGCGCTTTGAAGGTGGAAGGCAAGGCCGGGCCCATCGACCAGGCGGATGCGTCGCTCACGCCGATGGACGCGAAGATCGACGTGCAACATCTCGATCTCGGCGCGTCCGGTGGATTTCTGAGTCCGTCGTCTGGAATTGGCGGCGTGATTGACTTCAATGGGACGCTGACTTCGGACGGAAAGCAAATGAGCTCGAAGGGAACCGTGAAGACGACGAAACTCAAACTTTCCGCCACAGGTTCGCCTTCCACTGTTCCCGTAAATGTCGACTACGATGCGGATTATCAATTGAAGGCGCAGACCGGCGTGCTGAAGCAGGGGGATATTCACGTTGGAAAAGCGCTGGCGCGTCTGAACGGCGGTTTCAATGTGGCGGGTGAAACAGCGTCGATTCAAATGAAGCTGAATGGACAAGCGATGCCGGTGCCCGACCTTGAAGGAGTGCTGCCGGCAGTGGGCGTAACGCTTCCGTCCGGCGCGAAACTGACAACAGGAACGCTCGATGCGAACCTTGCGTTGAGCGGCCCGGTCGACAAGCTGGTGATTACCGGCCCGATCAATTTGACGAATGGCACGATTGCCGGATTCAGCGTTGCGTCGAAGCTCGGCGCGCTTGGCTCGTTTACCGGGCTTGGTAGCGGAAGCAAGGGATCTGACACCGTGATTCAAAGCCTCAGCACGAATGTCCGAGTGGAGCCTGCGGGAACGCATGCGCAGGATTTGAAAGTCGTGATTCAGGGAATTGGCACAATCACTGGCGACGCGAATGTTGCCGCGGGTGGCCAGCTGAATTGCAAAATGGTCGCACACCTGGCGGGAGGGATGGGTGCTGTCACTCAGATGGCTGCGTTGCCGTTGGGTGGCGGTGGAGGCAAGGGCGGCGACAGTGGCATACCGTTTTCAATCACTGGGACAACTTCAAATCCTGTTTTCGTTCCTGACGTTGCGGGAGTGGCAGGAGGACTTGCGAAAGGCGGCGTCGGTGCAGCGCTTGGAGGCGCGAAGGGCGGTGGTGCAGCGGCTGGCGCGGCGACGGGAGCTCTCGGCGGTTTGCTAGGCAAGAAGAAGCCGTGAGCTACAGCACTTCTCAGTGATTGAGACTTTCAGTGATTTTGGTGAGTGTGGCCGTCCGGAGTGAGCGCGCGTTCGGCATCTGCTAACAAGTTGCGCAGAGCGCGGACGACCACACGAATCATCAGCACGATCACGACGATCGCAACCAGTACCATTCCCGCCGCGATATAGGGATGCTTGGTCGCGAACCACATCAGGAAAACCACCGCTGCGTCTTCGCTGAGGCTCAACGCAGCATTTGAAAATGGCTCGGGCGAATGCAGTACCGCCGCCCGGGCCGCCGTCTTCCCGCCATGTGCCGCCAGCGCAATCAACGAGCCCGCTAGAGTTGCCATGGCCTGCTGCCATGGAGGCAATTGGGACGTGGCTGCATAAGTGATCAAAGCAGCGACGGGCACGCGGACGAACGTCTGCAGTGCGTTCCATAGCAGATCGAATACCGGCACTTTGTCGCCAACAAATTCCACGAGAAAAAGAACCGCGCAGACTCCGATGACCCACCAGTTTTCGACGGCACCGAGCGAAGGTGGGAGCGCTGTGAGGTGCAGGCGGGCGAGCACGCCGAGCATCGCGACGGTGGCGTAGACGTTGAGGCCCGCGGAAAAGCAAATAACGATGAGCAGCGCCGTGAGCGCGTTACCGGTTGGTATGAGAGGTGAGAGAAGGGAAGTCAGCATTGCGAATCTGGGAACGGTCTGAGTATGCCCGGCTGCTTTCGCGCCTGTACGTTGTGGGCCAACGAGGATTATGCACTAGTCGAATTTTGTGGCGGGAAGAAAAGAGGAAGCCCGAGCCGACATTTAGAACTCGTAGGAAAGTAACATGAACGAAAATGGGGCCGGGAATCCGACCCCGCTTCCGGTTTGCCTAGCGTCATTCACTGGGCACTTACTGTACGTTGACTGACAAAGACACGGAGTGAGTGGCAGTGCCCAGCGTGAACGTAACGACGGCGTTTGGATCCAAGCCGACGGGAGTGCCGGGATTGCCGCCTCCACCACCACCGGCTCCTCCGCCGCCACCCCCGCCGCCACACGCTGCGAACGTAAGTAGTGTGGCGAATGTTGCCAAGCCGAGCGCGAATTCAATGCTTTTACGGTTGCGGAGCGCAGCCAGAATCGCGAAGAGCGCAAGCAAGCTGAAAGCAATTAGCAGGTCCGGTTGTTTATTCGTAGGGAATACGTGCAGCTTCGGCGCGGCGCTCGACTGCGCGGTGGTTGAAACCGTGAGCATCACATTCGCTGTCGTCATCGTCGAATTAAACGTTACGCTCGTTGGCGACACGCTGCAGCTGCTTTGCGACGGTAGCCCGGTGCACTGCGGCGCCAACGTAAACGTCCCCGACAGGCCGTTCATCACCGTAAGCATCAGCGATGTGCTGCCGGATTGGCCCGGCCTGGCGATCGTGATCAACGTCGGGTTCGCGGCGATCGAGAAATCCGGTCCAACGGTTACAGTTTCAAATACCGTGCCCCCGGCTCCCCGATAATTGGTATCGCCGCTGTAGATAGCATCGATTGATAATCCTCCCGGGACGAGCTTGCTTGTCGTGATTTGAGCTTGTCCATTCAATACCTGCACCGGGCTGCCAAACGGGCTGGAGTTAGCCGAGAACTGGATTGTGCCCGTGAGAGGAGGTCCGTTTTGAGTGGGCGTCAATTGAGCTGTGAACGTGACGCTCTGGCCCTGTTGAATACTCGGATTAGAAGATGTGACCGTTACATTGACAGGAATCACTTCATCCAGACTAACGTTTCCAACGGTGGTGGAGGCTGTGTAATTTGCATCACCGTTGTACTTCGCGGTGATTACGTTCAGCCCCACCGGCAATTGGGTAGTAATGGTTCCGAGAGACTGAACAGTGCCATCGGGTTTGGCGAAGGGATACACTGAGACTGCGACGGGAGCGCCGATAGGTACTCCGCCATTCATAAAGGTCATCGTGCCGCCCGGCGGCATTCCCGCGCCATTTGCGAGGACGGTCGCGTTTATTGTGACAGTCGTCCCCGCAGTTATTGTGCCGGATTGATTATCCAAGAATGCTGACCGCGTCGTTTGCTGAGTAATGCTGAAGCCTGCCGCCGAAGAGGAACTGGCACTGAAGCTCATGTCTCCGGTGTACGCCGCGGTCAGTGAGTGCTGGCCTACGGCCAGGTTGAACAGGCCGTTGGGCGTGGCTGTATTTCCCTCGGAGTTTAAAGTATACGGATTGCCTGCAATTGCCGTCCCGTTGTCTTTGATCGTTACATGACCTGTTGGCGTTCCGTTGCCTGACTGACCATTGACGTCAGCGCGAAGATACACGAATCCGCCATACGGTCCCGAGGTGAAGGGAATCGGGTTATTATTGGCGTCCGCCGTTAGCGCCTCGATTGTCGTCGCGCTCGGCTCCGGCGAGACCCTCACGGAAATCCCCGGAGAATCGCTGGCGCTGAAGGTCGCGTCTCCCGGATAGTGAGCGGTGACTATATAGTTGCCGCCGGGAAGATCGCCCGTTGTACCGCTCACAGTCCCATTCGTTAAAAGGAAGCTGGCGACTCCCAGTCCCGTGCTTGCCAGCAGCGAAACTTCCCCGGTCGGCGTTCCAGTGGCTCCGGGGCCCGGCGTGACCGAGATGTTCAAGTTGGCAGTCGCGCCGTGAGTGATGTTGAGCGGCGAAGGCGTTATAGAAAGTGCAGTGGCACTGGCTTTCAAGCCGGCCGTGCTCGTCGCCCAGGCGTTCACGAGGTTAGTGGCATTTACAGATCCGAGTCCCGTTGCGAGGTCATAGCCTGAACTCGTGCCGTAGCCGGATAGAACTCCAAAGAGATGTGCTGGATTTTGCGTATTGCAATTCAAAGTACCGGCGTCACAGGGGACGGCAATCGTTCCCGAGGTCACGTCATTGAACACGCAGGTGTTCATCGGTCCCGTGCTTGAATTGCAGCCACTGGCAGGCTGTTGGGCGGCAAGTTTATAAAAGACATAATTCGCGTTGCCCTGGCGTGATTGCGTCTTCTGGTCGATCAAGGCCATGATGCCGGCAAAGCTCGGGGTCGAAGCGGAAGTGCCACCGACACCGAGGAAATCCAGCGCTGATGGATTCTGATCGCAGTAGCTAGCGTTGGTCTGATGGGCGTCACAAACAACATAAAAACTGCCGGTGTAAAATCCCGCGCTCGCAAAAAGAGAAACGTCGGGGATATCCCGCTTTCCGTCATTTGGCACACCGACACCTGTCTGCCACGAAGGCTTCGCATATCCGCCCGAACAGCTTGTCACGTCCATACCGTCCCCGGAGGTGCAGCCGCTTTTTCCTCCACTGCCTCCGTTCGTCCAAACGATGAAAGACAGCGCCGAATTGTTGCAGTTCGTCTCAGGCGTTCCGTTGTATCCAAAATTAGTAAGCGCGCCGCTCGTGCAGGAATCATTCCATGTGGTTTCGGGAATGTATCCCTTCGCGGAGGCCTGCGTGCTTGTCGTGTTGGTGACATTCCAATAAGCAGTTGGATTTGCGATATCGTTGAAGTCAGTGCCACCCACCGCCACGTTGTATGGAGTCGAAGCAAATCCGCTAACCTGCAATCCAAACTGCGCCGCCTGAGGAGCGATTCCCCGAAACCTATCGCAACCGGCTGAGGCGCTGTCCCCCGTCGAAATAAAGACTGTGATGCCCTGGGCGGCGGCCTGCTGCCAGAGTTGGCTGAAGAAGAGGTTTCCAGACGTGCCCAGACCGGGCTCGCATTCGCCATAACTCTCGCTCAGGATCGGCGCGAGATTGTTGTCCACAATGTGTTCCGCAGAGAGGTCGACGCCCGCTGTGGTATTGGTGCTGGCGGCCGTAACGAACTGGATCGTGGCGCCTCGAGCGACGGCGCCAGACCACTGAACGTCGAGATCGGATTCCACCTCTTCGTCTTCGAGAGTATTCGGAGGCGGACCGTCAAAAATGATCTGCGGATCATTTGGCGGTAGTCCAAAAAGATTCCGGAATGCGCGGATGTCCTGCAAGTCGATTGTCGTTTCTCCCACGATCGCGATGCTTTGGCCGGTACCGTCGATTGCCGGAGTCGCGGTCCAGAGCGGCAAGACGTTGTAGATGGTGGCGAAATCATAGGGGCCCAATCCGAAGCAGTTTCCGCTTTGAGTGCATTGGCCCGAAAACGTGAATAGCGGGGAGACGGGTCTCGATTGCCCGGTTGACTTTGATTTGGACAACACGCCAGTAACGCGATGCATCGGGTGGCGCGGGAAATTATGGAGGGTGAGGACGCCGGCGACGGCGGGGACGAGGGCCGTTGGGATTTGCGGGTCGGTGGCGTTGGCCCAGTGGTCGGCGCCGTCGACTGTGTACTTGTGAATTTCGGTGTGGAAGGCGGACTGCACTTGGACGGCGGTGCCCGAGAATTCGATTACTGTGCGGCCGTTTGAGACTTTTGCGATCTGGAAGCCCTGCAATTGAAGCCACGAACTGATCGCTTGAATATCCGCGTCGGCGGGGCCGAATTGCTGGCCGAATTGTTCGGGGGTGAGCCATGCGTGGTAGTTTGGCGAGGATTTGTCCTGCTGCTGATCGAGTAGCGCATCGAGCGCGGTTTCAAGTTCGGGAGGGCGCCTCAGCACGAGCAGCATGCGGTTCATAGGCAGACTTGCCGGGGCAGCGCCGCGATCAAATTGAGGGCGCGCGAGCGGATAGGTGTTGCCGCGAAGGATGGTGCGCTTTGATTCCTCAACCGGTTGCGTGATGAGTGGGCGCCTCTGCGTCGTCTGAGCGGATATTCCCGCCGACCAAATCGCAGCGAACACAAGGAGAAGAGGCACGCGCCAGACAAACTGGCCGAAAAACGGATAGACACGACGGGACAGCAAAGCTGGGGCTGGGGGCCTCATAGCTCACCTGTGTACTGACGGGTCAAGTGCGTGGGAGTGTGTATAACAGGCTGGCAGGTTAAATCAAGTATTAAAATAATTACGAAACGATTGGGAAGTGGCGCCGGGCGCTTCTTGTCTCAGAGCGAGACGTCGGAAGGCTAGAGCATTTGGCGGAGGACATACTGCAAGATTCCTCCATGCCGGTAATAGGCGACTTCAAACGGAGTGTCGACGCGCGCTGTAGCGGTGAACGTTTTCTCTTTTTCTTTTCCGGCGGGATCTTTTGCGCGCACGGTGATTTTCTTGCGCGGCTCGAAGTTCTGCGCCAGGCCGTCGACTTCGAAAATTTCAAGGCCGCTCAGACCAAGCGTTTTTGGAGTCTCGCCCGGCAGGAATTCGAGCGGCAGAACGCCCATGCCGACGAGATTCGATGCGATGGATGCGCTCGAAACTTTCGGCGATCACGACGCGGACGCCGAGCAGGATTGTGCCTTTGGCGGCCCAGTCGCGCGACGAGCCTGAGCCGTATTCTTTTCCTGCGAAGATGATGAGCGGAACTTTCTCGTCGCGATACTTCATCGCGGCGTCGTAGATGCTCATTTTTTCGCCGCTCGGCTGGTGGATCGTCCAGCCGCCTTCGGTGCCGGGTGCGAGCATGATTGCGTCAGGCGAATGTTCGCGAACGTGCCGCGCATCATCACTTCGTGATTGCCGCGGCGCGCGCCGTAGGAGTTGAAGTCCATCGGCTGAACGCCGTTTGCGATCAAATATTTTCCGGCCGGCGTGTCGACGGGAATCGAGCCGGCGGGAGAAATGTGATCGGTGGTGACGCTGTCGCCGAGAATGGCGATGCGCGCGAAGTCCGCGAAGGTCGCTGAGCGAGCCGGGCTTTTTCTGCATACCCTCGAAGTACGGCGGGTTCTTGATGTAGGTCGATTGCGAATCCCAGGCGTAGAGATCGCCTTCGGGAATCGGAAGCGCGCGCCAGTGTTCGTCACCTGTGAAGACGTCCGCATACTCTTTGCGGAACATTTCGCTCGTGACCGATGTGCGCATCGTGTTTTCGACTTCCTGCGGCGTGGGCCAGATGTCGCGCAGGTAGACGGGCTTGCCGGCTTTGTCGTTGCCGAGCGAATCGTTGACGATGTCAATGTCCATCCGTCCGGCGAGCGCGTAAGCAACGACGAGCGGCGGCGACGCGAGATAATTCGCGCGGCACAAGCGGTTGATGCGGCCTTCGAAATTGCGATTGCCGCTGAGGACGGAGACGGCGACGAGATTGTTGTCCTTGATGGCTTTGCCGATCGATTCCGGAAGCGGGCCGCTGTTGCCGATGCAAGTGGTGCAGCCGTAGCCGACCAGATGAAAGCGCAGAGTTTCGAGATAAGGCCACAGGCCGGCTTTTTCGATGTAATCGGTGACGACTTTCGATCCGGGAGCGAAACTGGTCTTCACCCAGGGTTTCGAGGTGAGTCCGCGCTCGACGGCTTTTTTCGCGAGCAGACCTGCGCCGAGCATCAGCGATGGGTTTGAAGTGTTGGTGCAGCTTGTGATGGCGGCGATGACGACGGAACCGTCGGCAAGATCGAAGCTGTCGCCATTGTTTTTCACGCTAACGTGTTTTGGCGCGGCGCCGGCCAGGGATTTTTCGAAGGATGATTTCGCCTGGGTGAGCGGAACGCGGTCCTGCGGGCGCTTTGGTCCGGCCATCGTGGGAACGACACTGGCGAGATCAAGTTCGAGGCGTTCGGAGAAAATCGGATCGGGAGTCTGGTCGGTGCGGAACAGGCCTTGTTCTTTCGTGTAGGCCTCGACGAGGCGAACCTGATCTTCACTGCGGCTGGTGAAGCGCAGATACGCGAGTGTTTCGGAATCGACGGGGAAGAAACCCATCGTAGCGCCGTATTCGGGAGCCATGTTGGCAATCGTGGCGCGGTCGGGAAGCGTCAGGCTCGAGAGCCCTGTGCCGTAGAACTCAACGAATTTACCGACGACACCTTTCTTGCGCAGCATTTGGGTGACGGTGAGGACGAGATCCGTTGCCGTGCAGCCTTCCGGCAGGCGTCCGTGAAGTTTGAATCCGACCACAGCGGGAATCAGCATCGAAAGCGGCTGGCCGAGCATGGCGGCTTCCGCTTCAATGCCGCCAACGCCCCAGCCGAAAACGCCGAGGCCATTCACCATCGTGGTGTGCGAATCGGTACCGACGAGCGAATCGGGGAAGGCCGTCCACGCGCCATTTTCCTGCTTCTTGAAAACCACGCGAGCGAGATATTCGAGATTTACCTGATGGCAGATGCCGGTGTCCGGCGGAACGACTTTGAAATTCTGAAAACCTTTCTGTCCCCAGCGCAGGAAAGCGTAGCGCTCGACATTGCGTTTCATTTCGAGATCGGCATTGAAGATGAATGAATTCGCAGTACCGAATTTGTCGACTTGTACGGAATGGTCGATCACGAGTTCGGCGGGAAGCAGCGGATTGATTTTCGTTGGATCGCCGCCGAGATTGCGCATTGCATCGCGCATGGCGGCGAGGTCGACGACAGCCGGAACGCCGGTGAAATCCTGAAGCAGCACGCGCGCGGGCATGAAGGAAATTTCTTTTTCGGACGCGCCTTCAGCACCGGTGGGATCCCAGGTGGCGAGGACGCGGATATCGTCCGCGTGGACGAAGCGGTCATCTTCGTGGCGGAGGAGATTTTCGAGCAGCACTTTGAGCGAAAAGGGCAGACGCGCAGATTTGCCGGAGCCGGCGCGATCGAGAGCGTCGAGGCGATAGATGTCGAAGGATTCGGTGCCGACTTTTAGTGTGCCGCGAGTGCCGAAGGAGTTCTTGGAAACGGGGCTCATGCTTGGTCGAAGTCTCCTGTATGAGTAGCAGCATATTGTAACGCAGGAGGGAGTTGAAGGTAACCGGGTAGGCGGGTGTGGCCGAGCCTCAAACGAAAATAGGTGAGCGACGTGGGAGCCGAACTTCCACGTCAAAAGCTGCCGGTCTGAAGCCCGGCGCTACAGGAACCAAATGCAGGCGAAAGCGTGGGATAATTTCGGGATTGGCTAATCGATGAATATTGTTTTGATTTCGACGTACGAGCTGGGGCGGCAGCCTTTTGGGCTTGCTTCGCCTGCGGCATGGTTGCGGGCGAGTGGGGCACGCGTGGTTTGTTTTGATTTGTCGCGCGAAACCTTGGATGAGGAGGCGGTGCGGGCGGCGGATTTGGTGGCGTTTTATGTGCCGATGCATACGGCTACGCGGTTGGCGGTGGCGCTGCTGCCTGCGGTTCGTGAGCTGAACCCTGGGGCGCATTTGTGCTTTTACGGATTGTACGCACCGGTGAATGAAGCGTATTTGCGCGGGTTGGGAGTGGAAACGATTCTCGGCGGGGAGTTTGAGGAAGGATTGCGGGCGCTCGCGGAGAGGTTGAGTGCGCGCGGATCGGGTAAATCAGACGCAAAGCAGCCGGAGCCTGTGATTTCGATGGCGCGGCAGAAATTTGTGGTGCCGGATCGAAGCGGGATGGTTGGACTCGAGAAATATGCGCGGCTGATGATGCCGGGTGGCGCGACGCGCACGGTTGGGTATACCGAGGCGAGTCGCGGTTGCAAACATTTGTGCAGACACTGCCCGATTGTGCCGGTTTACAACGGAGTGTTTCGCGTGGTGGAGCGGGACGTGGTGCTGGCGGACATTCGACAGCAGGTTGCGGGCGGCGCGGAGCACATCACGTTTGGCGATCCGGATTTTTTTAATGGCGTGGGACACGCGATGCCATTGGTAGAAGCGTTGCACCGGGAATTCCCGGCGTTGACGTACGACGCGACGATCAAGGTGGAACATTTGCTAAAGCATCCGGATTGCGTCGCGAAATTGCGCGAGACGGGATGTTTGTTTGTGACGAGCGCAGTGGAGAGCGTCGACGACGCTGTGCTCGTCGAAAATTGAGAAGAATCATACGCGGGCGGATTTTCTGCGGGTGGTTGCGATGTTTCGCGAAGTGGGGCTTGCGCTGCAGCCTACTTTCCTGCCGTTTACGCCGTGGACTACGCTTGAGAGCTATTGCGAACTGCTCGAAGTGTTGCGGGACGTAGGAGCTGGTCGAGAATGTGGCGCCGATACAGCTTGCGATCCGGTTGTTGATTCCGGCGGGGTCGCGGCTCTTGGAGTTGGACGAGATTCGGCGAGGCGTCGGAGCGTTTGATGAAGCGGCGCTGGTGTATCCGTGGAGGAATGCGGATTCGCGCGTGGATCGATTGTGCGAGCAGGTGCAGGAGATCGTGCACTCGGGTGAAAAGATGGGACGCGGGCGCGCGCGGATTTTCGAGCGGGTAGAGGATGCCGCGTTCGCGGCGGCGGGCGGCGGGATTACGCGGAGTGCGCTGCCTGTGCTTGTGGCGCGAGCGGCGATCCCGTATTTGAATGAGCCTTGGTATTGTTGAGCGGAGCCGACCGGGGACCAGTTGGTTCCCATCGTTGAAGCGCGGAAAAAGTTGAGGCAAGCGGATACATTTGTTTAGAACCTTGATAACCACAGATGAACACCGATGAACGCAGATAAGACAGTCCAAGGCGACAGGACACAATCGAAGCGAGTGCTGATACTCGCCAGCAAGATGGGATATCAGACACGGGGGTTTGCGGAGGCGGCCGAGAAATTGGGCGTGGAAGTTGTGTTTGGAACGGACCGGTGCCATCAGCTTGAAAATCCTTGGGGGGATGATGCGTTGGCGCTGCATTTTGAGAATCCGCAAGAGGCGGCGGAGGAGATCGTGCGGGTGCTCGGAGGCCGGAGCGGCGACGAGAAATCGACGACGGAAATTCAGAGCTGAGAATCGGTGGCCGTAATTGCGCTTGGGGATCGGGCTACTCCGGCGGCGGCTTATGCGGCGGAGTCGTTGGGAGTTGCGGGGAATCCGGCGGAAGCGGCGGAGATATGCCGCAATAAATTGCGGCAGCGGGAGGTATTGCGAGCTGCGGGAGTTCGCGTGCCGGACTTTTTCGCGTTTGCGGCGGACGAGGATTTGAGCGCGGTGGCAGCGCGCGTGAAATTTCCGTGTGTGGTGAAACCGCTGTCGCTCGCGGCGAGCCAGGGCGTGATTCGGGCGAATAACGCCGAGGAATTTTCGGCGGCGGTGCGGCGAATTCGGATGCTGCTTGAGTCGCCGGAAATTCAAGTGTTGCGGGAGCCGAGCCTGGATCGAATTTTGGTGGAGGAATACGTTCCGGGAAAGGAAGTGGCAGTTGAGGGATTGATGGATTTTCGCCAGGGAACTTCCGCGCAGCTGCGTGTGCTGGCGATTTTCGACAAGCCCGATCCGCTTGAGGGGCCTTACTTCGAGGAGACGATTTACGTGACGCCGTCGCGATTGCCGGCGGAAACGCAGACAGCGATTGCGGAGTGTGCGGCGCGCGCGATGGCGGCGCTGGGATTGACGACGGGGCCAGTGCACGCGGAATTTCGTGTGAATGAGGTTGGGCCGTGGGTACTGGAAGTGGCTCCGCGGCCGATCGGCGGGTTATGTTCGCGGGCGCTGCGCTTTGGGCCTGAGAAGATTTCGCTCGAGGAGTTGTTGTTGCGTCATGCGCTGGGGCTCGCGGGAAGTGATTTGGAGCGGGAGGAAGCGGCGTCGGGCGTGATGATGATTCCTGTGCCGCGGAGCGGGATTTTTGAGGGCGTTGACGGAATTGAGGATGCCGAGAAAGTTGAGGGCGTGACGGAGATTCGGATTACGGCGCGGTTGCGGGATTATGTGGCGGCTTGGCCGGAGGGCGCAAGTTACCTAGGATTTATTTTTGCGCGGGGAGAGTCGGCGGCGGGGGTGGAGGCAGGCTTGCGCGCCGCGCACGCGAAATTGCGATTTAAGTTTTCTCCTCGGTTGCCGGTGGAACATCCCGTGAGCGGCAAAATAGAAAATTGAAGCAGCAAGAATGGGCGGCGGCCGAGCGTGGAGTAAGCTAGCGTGCGCAGGGCTGAAGAGAGATCCTTCGGCTGGAAGTCGGCCGTCCCGCAAGAGCGGGACGAATTGCAAAGGCGAGCCGACTCTTCGCTCAGGATGACAGATTGCTGCGGATTGGATGGGGCATCGCGTCGTTCAGAGCGGAATGGCGATTCATAATCTGAACCGACAGACCGAGGTGTGGCGATGTTTAACCCTTCGACTTTTGGGGGACGTAGCCTTCGGGGAGTTTGGAGCCTTCGCCGAAGAAAAATTGTTCGAGTTGCTCTTCCATGATTTTCTGGGAGTTGGGATCGAGAGGATTCAGGCGGTATTCGTTCATAATCATCTTGGAATGCTCAAGCCACAGTTTCCACGCATCTTTGGAGACGTTTTCGTAAACGCGCTTGCCGATTTCACCCTTCCACGGGATGCGGTCAAGGCCGGGCATTTCGCGCCCGAACTTCACGCACATCACCATGCGGACGGGTTGCGAAGCGGGAGCCGACGGCGGATTCGGCGGAAATTTTTCGTCGGCCATGAAAACCTCCTGAGAGCTTGCTGGAAAAGAGCAACTCCACGATACTTCATTGACCGTGTAAATTCCAGCGCGCGGGCATTTCGAGGAAAGCGCGCCGTCGAAATGTGATTGCCTCTTGCGGCGAGAGCGGCTTTTTGAGAGAAAGATAGGCTCGCGACTCCACCTTGTAAGAGCTTCCGGAGACTACAGATGAATACCCGCGCTACGAGTACCGCTGAAGCGACCCAACCCGACGCGTATTACTGCGAAATCCCGAACGATCCTTGCACGATCGTGATGTTCGGTGCCTCGGGCGATCTGGCGCGGCGAAAACTATTGCCCGCGCTTTACGATTTGGCGGTGCATGCGTGTTTGGCACCTCGGTTTCGCCTGGTGGGCTATGCGCGAACGGAAATGAGCGATGACGAATTCCAGAAGCGTGCGGGGGAATTTTTGCCGAAAGCGCCAGCCGGGGCCGAAGCTTCGGGCAAACTGGAAGAATTCCTGAAGCACCTTTCCTATTTCAGCGGGGACTACGACGATCCCGGAGCGTTTGAACGGCTGGCGAAGCGACTCGAGGAAGTGGACAAGGAAGGGGATCTGCACGGGAACCGGCTTTTTTATCTGGCGACGCCGCCGGACGTGTATCTGAAGATCATCGAGCAGATTGGAAAAGCAGGGCTGGCGAAACCGAAAACAGATAAATCCTGGACGCGCGTGATTATCGAAAAGCCGTTTGGACACGATAAGGCTTCGGCGTGTGCTTTGAACGCAGAAGTGCTGAAAGTGTTTAACGAATCGCAGGTCTACCGGATCGATCACTACCTCGGCAAAGAAACGGTGCAGAACATGTTGGTGTTCCGGTTCGGCAACGGAATTTTTGAGCCGCTCTGGAACCGGAATTACATCGATCACGTGCAGATTACGGCGGGAGAATCGCTCGGTGTCGAGCGGCGCGGCGGATTCTACGAGAACACGGGCGCGCTGCGAGACATGATTCAGAGCCATGTGCTGCAATTGACCTCGCTTGTGGCGATGGAAGCGCCTGCCACGTTTGATGCGACTGCCGTGCGAAATGAAAAGATCAAAGTGCTGCAATCGATTCGCCCATTTTCCGAGGAAACGATTTGGAAGTCGGTGGTGCGCGGCCAGTACGGACCGGGAACGGTGGGCAGCAAGGAAGTGCCGGGATACCGGCAGGAACAAGGAGTGAAGCCGGATTCCGCGACGGAGACTTTTGTTGGGCTGAAGCTGTACGTGGATAACTGGCGGTGGAGCGGCGTCCCGTTTTATTTGCGAACGGGAAAGCGATTGGCGAAGCCGGGAACGGAAGTTGCGATCGGATTCAAGAAAGCGCCGCATATGGTTTTCCAGGGCGAGAGCGTGGAATCGAATTCGCTGGTTCTGAATATTCAGCCGGACGAGGGGATTTCGCTATCGTTTGGCGCGAAGGCACCGGGCGGGCACATGCAGATCCGCCCGGTGACGATGGACTTCAGATACAGGCAGTCTTTCGGCGGCGGCACGCGCGATGCATACGCGACGCTCATCAACGATTGCATACGCGGTGACGCAACATTGTTCGATCGGGCGGACAGCGTCGAAGCGGCTTGGGCGCTGGTCGATCCGATTCTCTATGCGTGGCAACATGCTTCGGCGCCGCCATTCCCGAATTATCCGGCGGGCAGCCAGGGACCGAAGGCTGCGGACGATTTGACTGTCAGCGATGGACGCCGCTGGCGCGCGATTTAGGGTCGTCATCCACACTCATTTTGCAAAACGTACGCTTCGAACTCCTTTCACGTTGGAGGCTCCTCGATGATTCTTGCGGGCGACCTGGGCGGGACAAAATCAAACCTCGGATTGTACGACGTTCAGTCTGGAAAGCTCGCGCGCGTCACGACGAAGCGGTATGCGACTCAGGAGCACAAGAGTCTTGAAGAAGTGGTGACGGATTTTCTGGCGGTGACGAAAGCGAAAGTGACGGCTGCTTCGTTCGGGATTGCAGGGCCCGTGGTTCAGAACCGCGTTCATGCGACCAATTTCCCGTGGATTGTGGATGGCGCGGCGATGGCCAAGCATCTCGGCGTGGGCCGCGTGCGGTTGCTGAACGATTTGGAAGCGGCGGCGTTCGGGATCGGCGTGATGGAACCGTCGGATATGGAAGTGATTCATCCGGGCGTGCCGGCGCCGCAAGCGAACCGCGTGGTGATTGCAGCAGGAACGGGGCTGGGCGAAGCGATTTTATTTTGGGACGGAAAACAGCACCTGCCGATGGCGACCGAGGGCGGCCATGCAGATTTTGCGCCTCATACGGACCAGCAAGCGGACTTGTGGAAGTTTTTGAAGACGCGCGAAGAGTTTGTGAGCATCGAGGCGATTCTTTCCGGCGGGGGATTCAAGCGCGTGCATGAATTTTTGAATCCCTCGATACGGCATGATTTCGACGTAGCGGGAGTCGACCCGGCGCCCGGAATTACGATGCGAGGACTTTCGGGAGAATGCCCGGTGTGCGCGGCGACGCTGGATTTGTGGGTGGACATTTACGGATCGGAAGCGGGGAATCTGGCGGTGCGCGCGGTGGCGCGAGGCGGTATTTTTGTTACTGGTGGAATTGCGGTGAAAGTGCTACCGAAGATGACGAACGGGCGATTTGCGGCGGCGGTAAAGGACAAGGAGAAGCTTGGAGCGTTTTTGGAGCAGATCCCTGTGGTGATTGTGTTGAATGAGGATTGTCCGCTGATGGGAGCTGCGTTTGTAGCGTGGAAAGAGTTGTAGGAGATAGTGTTTGCTGACGCGTTCTTGCAGAGCGCGGCGCTTGGTGCACTCCCAGCAAGTCCTGCCGGAAAATTCGAACACCGCGGGAAATCAGACGCGGCTGCATTATGCTCGTTGATGCGATTTACCTTTCTTGTAGCGGAAAAGGATATACAGGCCGATCGCGACTGACACGGCTATAAACGCAATGAGGATCGGCTCGAAGTGACTTGAAATTACGGTGACGATTTGGCGGCCGTAGTAAGCGCCGAGAGCGGCCAGGATCGTAAAGCGGACAGCCCGGCCGATGGCGAGTGCGACCAGAAATTTGTTGCGCGAATATTGCATGGCCCCTGCGGCGATTAGAAACGGCACCATCGGCGAAGGTGGCGGGAGCATTGCCGGCACCAGAACCGCCCCGAAGCCCCACTTCTCGAATGCTTTCGTTACTTTGTTCATGCGGCGACGCGAAATTCTGCGTTCCATTGCGCCTTTTCCCTGCCTGCGCGCAATCTGATACGTGACAAGCCCGCCGACGACGGAACCGATTGTGGCCATCAGCGCGTAGTAGGGCCAAAGATCGCGTTGCTGCGCGGAGAGAATGATCGTGAGCGCGTCCATGCTGCCGGGAATCGGGATCACGGAACTATCAATGAGGCCAAGCACGATCAAGCCGGGGCCGCCGAGGTGACGGATCCAGTGCATGAATTCGTGGCCGGGTTTGGCGAGTTCGACAGCTCGGTGAATTAGCATTCGCTTTCGTCGATCCAGATTTGAAACGCGATCGTTGGGAACTCTTGGCTGCTATCGATTGAGTTCGCGTTGTCGTCAGCTTGTTCTGGTTTCAAGGATTTCGGAATTGCAGTAAGTGAATCGTGTGAGGTTCGACCTTAGTATGAGGGAATGGCGTGAGATTCCTTAGAAAATACTCTGAATCCTTCCAATAAGAACCCTCCAAGTGAAAGACGGGCGCGCGCCGCGTGAGGTTTCACGACGAAACTGCGCGGCTTGTATTGTGCGCGATGGTATTATGCCGCCGATTTCTCGGAGTTCCGTCCAATCCTGATGACGTCAATCGAGACGGGAAACCAGCTCGCAAGGACTGAAGCGCGAGCTGGGGTTGGGTTCGGCGGCGGCTACCGTTGCGGGCGAAGTGATTGCAGTCGGAATTTTTCTTACGCCGGCGGGGATGGCCAAAGCGCTTGGGTCGCCGATGTGGCTGCTCATCGTGTGGTTGGTGGTGGCCGCGATGACGGTGAGCGGAGCGTTGTGCTACGGAGAACTTGCGGGGCGGTTTCCTATGACGGGCGGAACGTATGTTTACTTGCGGGAATGTTTTGGAGCGAGAATCGCGTTTCTGTACGGATGGATGAGCGTGCTCGTGATGGAGCCGGGACTGACGGCTGCGTTTGCGACAGGGTTGGCCGGGTACGCCGCATACGTCCTGCACTGGACGCGATGGGAGATGAAGGTCGGAGCGCTGCTAGCGATTTGGCTGCTGTGTATTTTGAACATGGTCAGCACGAAGGCGAGTGCGGGGTTTCTGCGATGGGTGACGTGGTTGAAATTTATGGTGCTGGGGATTCTGGTGGTCTGGGCCATCGTCTTTCGATTAGGCAACTGGTCGAACTTCGTTCCTTTCGTCGCGCAGCGGCCGGGATCGCTACCGCTTGCCGCCGGATTGAGCGTTGCACTTGTGTCCGCCTATTTTTCGTTTGGAGGCTGGTGGGATGCGGCGAAGATTGCCGGCGAGGTTCGCGATGCTGAGAAGACTTTTCCGCGGGCGCTGGTGATCGGAGTCCTGTCAGTAACGGCGGTGTATATTTCCGTAAGCGGAGTTTTCTGGTATCTGATTCCATTCGAGGAGGTGACCTCGGATCAAGCGTTCGTCGCGAAGGCCGGGGCTGTGATGTTCGGCCCGGCTGGAGGAATTGTATTCGCGGCAATTGTCGTCACCTGCGTGCTCGGAAGCCTGGCGGCGGTGCTGATGGCGTCGCCACGCCTGTATTACGCAATGGCAAAGGATGGATTGTTTTTTGCAGCGGCTGCGAAAACACATCCGAAATACGGCACGCCCGCACGGGCGGTGGCGATACAAGGTTTTCTTGGATCCGTGCTTGTTCTGGTGGGAAGTTTCGAGCAGATCGTGGCGTATTTTCTGTTTGTGGCGGTGGCATTCATCGGATTGACGGTGGCGGGATTGTTTGTGGTGCGGCGGAGAAACGAACCGCTCGGTGGGGCAGTGGCGACGCCGGGGTATCCCTTCACGCCGCTCGGGTTTTTGGCGCTCACTGTGACAATGCTTGCGCTGCTCGCAGTGCACAATTCGCGCGAGGCGCTGTTCGGAAGCGCGGTGGTGCTGGCGGGATTACCGGTGTTTGAATGGATGAAGAAAAATATAACGAATGATGCGGCAGCGCAGTGACGGTCGGTACAGCGAATTCTGTAGATTCGCGTGGCGTTCCGTGTAGCGAGCGGAATGTGATTGACTTGATTCGGCTGATGGTGCGATGAATCATTTGGCGCATCGCGAAATCGCGTCCGAAGGCATTACAAAATATTTGCCGAGAGGATTGAGAGCACATGGCCCTGAAGGAATATCGCGCGAAGCGGCGGTTTGGAGTGACGCCGGAGCCAGCCGGTAAGAGCGAAAACAAGAACGCGAACGCAGAGTCACTCATTTACGTGGTGCAGAAACATCGAGCATCGCGGCTGCATTACGATTTCAGGCTGGAGTGGAAGGGGACGCTGCTTTCTTGGGCCGTGCCGAAAGGGCCGTCGTTTGATCCGACCGTGAAAAGGCTTGCGATGCAGGTGGAGGATCATCCCGTCGAATACGCGAATTTTGAAGGTGTGATACCTGCCGGTGAATACGGCGGTGGAACTGTGATGGTATGGGATACGGGGACGTGGAAACCGGAGCAGCCCGACCCGGCGGCGGCGCTTGAGAAGGGTGATTTCAAGTTCACCGTGTACGGAAAGAAATTGAAAGGCTCGTGGGTGTTGGTGCGGACGCGCGGGTTTGGAGGAAGCAGCAAGCCGACGTGGCTGTTGATCAAGCACCGCGATAAATACGCCACGTCGAATGATATTACGTTGACCCAGCCGAAATCGGCTGTGAGCGGCCGACTTCTTGCGGAGATTGCGCGCGAAGGCGGCGGCGACGTGGAACTGGCTGCTACTGGTGATCCGTCTGGTAGGACGCCCACGAAGAAAATGTCGAAGCCTGCCAAGCTCGCCACTGCGGCTGTGAAACGCCCACGAAAAAAGCGGGCTTAATACCTGCTCGGGTGTTGCGTTTTGATGAAGCTGGAACTGCGTGAGCGATCGAATTCCATTCCGCGTTCGGCCGATGCTGGCGACGCTTGTCCGCGAGCCGTTTGATACACCCGGCTGGGTGTATGAAGAAAAATACGACGGGATTCGAATGCTTGCCTACAAGGAAGGGAAAAACGTTCGATTGGTTTCGAGGAACGCGGTGGATCGCACGAGCGGATTCCCGCGAATCGTGAATGCGATCAGCGCGTTGAAACCCACGACACTTTTGCTGGACGGCGAAATAGTCGTATTCGATCGAAAGAAAATCTCGCGATTTCAGTTGCTTCAGCAGGGGAAGGGCGAAGCGGTGTATGCCGTTTTCGATTGCCTCTATCGCGACGGGCAGGATCTGCGGCGGAAGTCGCTTTCTGTGCGGCGCGAAGCGATGGAGACGTCGCTCGGAGCAGGTAGCGTACTGATTCCCTCGCGTCGTCTTGCGACGAACGGGCTAAAAGCGTTTCAGGAGGCTAAGCGGCGGGGATTTGAAGGATTGGTCGCAAAGCCTCTTTCCGCTCCGTATGTCGAAGGACGATCGAGAAATTGGTTGAAGGTGAAAGTTCACCAGGAGGATGAATTTGTAATTGGCGGTTTTACGGAGCCGGACGGCGCAAGGAAGCATTTTGGCGCGCTGCTCCTGGGTGCGTATCGGCGCGGAAAACTGCACTATGTGGGAAAAGTGGGCACGGGATTTGATGAGAACACGCTGGCTTTATTGTTTAAGAAGTTTCGCCCGCTCGTGATCGAGAGGGCAGCATTCGCGGAGCCGCCTGAGGAACGTGGCGCTACTTTCGTCTCGCCGAAATTAGTGGCACAGGTTTCTTTTCAGGAATGGACGGCGGACATGAAATTGCGCCAGCCCGTTTTTCTAGGACTGCGTGACGACAAGAAGCCGAAAGACGTTTTGTTGCCGGAGCCAGGGGAATGAAAAAGCCGCAGAAGAATCCTAAAGATGTGAAGCGGAAATTGCCGGTCAATATTTCGAATCCGGATAAAGTGTTTTGGCCGGACGAGGGTTACACAAAAACAGACCTCGCGGAATTTTACCAGTCGATATTCCCCAAGCTTGCGCCTTATGTGAAGGACCGGATACTCACGCTCGAGCGCTGTCCGGACGGGATGGGGGGCGAATGTTTCTATCAGAAGGAATTGCCCAAGGGAATGCCGGCCGATACACCCACAAAGAAGATTGAGAATGAGGGCAGTCGTCGTCCGGTGACGAATTATGTTGTGGGAGGTTCGCTCGAAACACAGCTCGCGCTTGTAAATCTCGGTTGTATCGCCGTTCATGCAATGGGAGGACGCGCGAATTCCCCGCGACAGCCGGACTGGGTGTGCTTCGATCTCGACCCTGAATCGGGGAAATTTGCGGACGCAGCGAATGCGGCGAAATATGTGCGAGAAGCGCTCGATGCGCTCAAGCTCGTCTCATTTCCAAAGACTTCGGGGAGCCGAGGGATGCATGTGTTTGTGCCAATTCGCGTGGGCCCGGATGTGAGCGATGTGCTTTTGTTCGCGCAGGCGTTTGTTGCGCGAGTGGCGGCGTCGAATCCGAAAGAGCTTACGGTGGAGCACGCGATCGCGGCGCGCAAGGGGCGAGTGTACCTTGATCCGTTTCGGAATGGATTTGGGCAGACGGTGGTGATGCCATATTCGGTGCGACGCAAGCCGAAGGCGCCAGTTTCGACGCCGCTTTCGTGGGCGGAGGTGAAGCCGTCGCTCGTTCCTTCGAGCTTTAACATTGGGAATTTCGCGCAACGTGCGAAACGAGCCGATCCTTGGGCGGATTTTTTTCGCAGCCGGCAGTCTCTGGACAAGGCGATGAAACAGATAGCGAAAGTATGATGGGGTTTTTCCAAGAGGTTTGACCGTCGGGACTTCTGTTGCAAGCGCGTTTCGTGTGAATCACTTTTCCACGCGGCGAGTCGTGGTGTTTGACGCTGTACAAACGCATACCCTTCATATACAAATTGTTGGCAAGTCTCCTCAGGATGTTTGGCTGTGAAACCTGACGGGGGAGCCATATTTTGTACCTCAGGCCCAGTACACTCAACGAAGCGGTACTCGCGATTTCCAACCACGATGGTCAAATCTTGTCCGGCGGCACGGATTTCTTTCCGGCTTTGGGCGATCGAGCTCCGAAGGGAACTGTCGTAGACGTGTCGTCGATTCGCGAACTACGTGGCGTTTCGATTGAGCCGGAGCATGTACGCATTGGCGGGCTCACGACTTGGAGTGACATTATCCGAGCGCGTTTACCGCGTTGCTTTGACGCGTTAAAAGAAGCGGCGCGAGAAGTGGGATCGGTGCAGATTCAGAATCGCGGCACGGTGGCGGGAAATATTTGCAACGCTTCGCCTGCGGCTGACGGAATCCCGCCTTTGCTCGCTTTGGATGCGGAAGTTGAATTGGTGTCGGCATCCGGGGTGCGGCGCATGCCACTCGGGGATTTTGTGATCGGGAATCGGAAAACACAGCGACGGCCGGATGAAATTCTAGCGAACGTGTATGTGCCACGAACAATCGATGATGCCGCTTCGAAATTCATCAAGCTTGGTGCGCGACGGTATCTCGTGATCTCGATCAGCATGATAGCGGCGATTGTAAGGGCCGACGCTCGGGGGATCATTGTGGATGCGCGCGTCGCAGTGGGTTCGTGTTCAGCAAGAGCGCAACGATTGCTGGAACTTGAGCGCGCGCTAGTTGGAGCCGAGGCGCATGCTGGCATTGGCGCGATTGCGACTGCAGCGCACTTGGCGCCGCTTTCGCCGATCGACGATGTTCGCGCGACAGCCAGTTATCGGATGGACGCATCGCTGACTCTGATTCGGCGAGCGCTCGAAGCGTGCGTGGCGAATTGACGAGCTAATGACGACGGTACAGACCATTCCGAATGCAAGCGGCGTGGAGCAATCGGTGAGCTTCACCGTGAATGGGCGCAACGTGTGCGTGGCGGTGGCCCCCATCAAGCGACTGTCGCGAGTGCTGCGCGAAGATCTCGGAATGATTGGCACGAAAGTGGGTTGTGACGCGGGGGACTGCGGCGCTTGCACGGTATTGATCGGCGGCGAGCCTGTATGTTCCTGTCTGGTGGCCGCGGCGCAGGTGGAAGGGCAGGACGTGACGACTGTGGAGGGTCTTGCGGCGCGAGCGCCCGTGTACGATTTGCTGCAGAAATCATTCTTGAGTCACGGGGCAGCGCAGTGCGGAATTTGCACGCCGGGGATGTTGGTGTCGGCGACGGCATTGCTTGAACGGATCGCATCTCCGAGCGAAGAGCAGGTGATGGATGCGCTCGGCGGCGTGTTGTGCAGATGCACGGGCTACCGAAAGATTATTTCCGCCGTGATGAACGCGAGGTCGGGGGCGGTCGCAGATGTGGCGCCCGAAGCAGGTGCGGCAGTGGGTGCGCGGCTGGTGCGGCTGGATGGCAAGCGAAAAGTTGAGGGGACGGAAATATTTGGCGCCGATGAAGTACCTGCTGGAACGCTTACGCTTCGCGTGATTCGAAGCGGTTTTCACCGGGCGCGATTTCAGTTTGGCGATGTCGATGCGTTTGTTGCGGGGCGACCCTGGAATCGTGGCGGTATTTACGGCGAAGGATGTGCCGGGAGTGGATTGCTATGGTGTGATTCCGCCGTTCGCGGATCAGCCGGTGTTTGCGGAAAGCGAAACGCGTTTTCGCGGAGAAGCGATTGCGGCGATCGTAGGTGAACCGGACGCGATGGAAGCGCTAGACCTTGCGGGATTTCCTGTCACATGGGAGGAATTGCCAGGACTGATGACGATGGAAGCGGCGCTCGCTCCGGATGCTCCGCGGATTCACGCCAAGCGCGAAGGCAATGTGCTGGTGCGGGGACGCGTGGTTTGCGGAGACGTGGAGAGAGGGCTGGCGGAGTCGGACGTCGTGGTGGAAGGCGAATACGAGACTGGATTTGTGGAGCATGCCGCCATCGAGCCCGAAGCCGGGTTTGCGCGGCGGGTTGGAGACACAATCGAGATTCAGGCGTGCACGCAAGCGCCTTACACGGATCGAGCGGACATGGCGAAAATCATGGGACTTCCGCCGGAGTCTGTGCGAATTATTCCTACAGCGGTGGGCGGAGGATTTGGCACGAAACTGGATTTGTCGGTACAGCCATTCGTTGCGATTGCGGCGTGGCATTTGCGGCGGCCCGTCCGAATGGTGTACTCGCGAATTGAATCGGTGATGGTGACGACGAAGCGGCATCCCGCGCGAATTCGTGCGCGTGTTGGCGCGAAGCGCGACGGAAAAATTCATGCGATGGATTTTTCGGCGGATTTCAACACGGGCGCTTATTCATCGTGGGGGCCAACGGTTGCGGCGCGCGTCCCAGTGCATGCGTCAGGGCCCTATCGCGTTCCACACTATCGAGCGCTGACGCGAGCGATACACACCCACATCGTTCCCGCCGGCGCGTTTCGCGGATTTGGCGTACCGCAGATGGCGGTGGCTCAAGAACAGATTTACGACGAACTCGCTGACAAGCTGGGTATGGATCGGCTGGAATTCAGAATCCTGAATGCGTTGGATGACGACACGCCGACGGTAACGGGGCAGGTGATCGGCGAGGGAGTTGGCATTCGCGCGTGCTTCGAGGCGTTGCAGCTGAAGTGGATCGCAGCGCGCGCGCAAGCGGTCGCGTTTAATGCCGGAGAGGATGCTGGTTTTCACAGGCGAGGCGTAGGAGTTGCGGGGATGTGGTACGGCTGCGGAAATACTTCGCTTTCAAATCCCTCGACGATTCGCGTCGGACTGAAAGCGGACGGCCGAATCGCGCTGCACCAGGGTGCTGTGGACATCGGGCAAGGGTCGACCACGATCGTGACGCAAATTTGCGCGGATGCGTTGGGCGCAGCCGTGGACCGATTCGACCTGGTGTCTGCAGATACGTCGATTACGCCGGATGCAGGAAAAACTTCTGCATCGCGGCAGACGTTTGTTTCGGGTAAGGCCGCGAATCTGGCGGGAAACGAACTGCGGCGCGCGATTTTGCGGCTTGCGGATGCCCGCGAGTGCGCGAAGATCGCGTTTGGCGATGGGCGCGTGACGATCGACGAGGGCGGAGGAAAGCCAACGCGAACGATCGATTTGCAAAGTTTGCCGCTCGATCCGCACGGGTATGTAATCACGAGCGAAGCGACATTTGATCCGCCCACGAGCCCACTGAATGCGGACGGGCAAGGCGTGCCGTACGCGGTGTATGGATTTGGCGCGCACATGGCGGAGATTGAAGTCGACTTGGAGCTCGGAACGGTGCGAGTGCTGAAAATTACTGCGGCGCATGACGTGGGCCGCGCGATCAATCCCACTCTTGTGGAAGGTCAAATCGAAGGCGGCGTGGCGCAGGGATTGGGAATGGCGCTCATGGAGGAGTTTTTCCCGGCAAAGGGCGAAAACCTGCACGACTATTTGATTCCGAGTGTCGGAGATGTGCCACCGGTGGAATCGATATTGATTGAGGATCCTTCGCCGGTGGGGCCATACGGCGCAAAGGGAATTGGTGAACAGTCCGTGATTCCCACAGCGCCAGCAATTCTGAATGCGATTCACGATGCGACGGGAGTGCGTATTCACAAGATACCGGCGACGCCGGATCGTGTGCGTGCTGCAACTCTGGCAGCCGGCGGTGCGAGGCGCAGTTCCAAGGTGCCGGGTGCTCATGCTGGTGATGAAGCGGGACAGAGAAAATGAACGACTCTGACGCAATCCGATGCGACGCATGCCCCGTGCTGTGCTACATCAAGCCGGGGCGCGTGGGCGCCTGCGATCGGTATGCGAATCACGACGGCCAGATTGTGCGCGTCGATCCGCACGTCGTTCTCGATCAAACAGTTTCGGCAGGCGGCGCCGTGGTGCCGTTTTTGGGTCGTGGACGCGAGTGGGACGGCTCGATCGTGAATGGGCCGGAGACGTTTGTTACCGCAATCGGCGCGGGGACGACGTATCCCGATTACAAGCCGGCGCCGTTCATCATTTCTTCGGAAGTGGAAGGCGTCGACATGGTGACGGTGGTCACTGAAGGAATTTTCAGCTATTGCGGCGTGAAAGTGAAAATCGATACGGATCGTTATCTCGGGCCGGAGCGGAATCTCGTGCGGGCGCAGGGCGAGCCTGTGGGCCATGTGACGACGAGCGAATACGGTTCGCAGATGCTTTCGCTCGGCGGCGTCCATCATCTGACAGGCGGAACGAAGAGCGAAGGAACTGTGACGTGCGAAACGTTGCTGAATTTGTGCAATGGCAAAGCGGTAGAGCTTTCCATCGATGAAGGCGCGAAAATGATCGTGCAGGCGGGGAAACCGCCGGTCGTAAATGATGTGATGGAAGAGCGGATGCGCGTGGGGTGCGGTTCGGCAACGATTGGAATGTTCGCAAAACAGTGGCTTGGGAAAGTGGATGAAGTGGTCGTGGTGGACGATCACATCACCGGCGTGCTGTCTGAGCATCAAGCCGGAAAACTTCTCGGCGATTCCGGAGACAGGAATCAAGTTGAAAGGCAGGCGGTCAACACCGGGACGTTATTTTCGTGTGGCCGAGCCCGGAACTGCGTGGGGCGGAACGAGCATAACAAATCCGCTTTCAATTCTGGGCGAATTTAGTCCGAAAGCCGCCTGGCGCGGCTTGCGACTGCTGATGGTCAGCACAACCGGCGAGCATTTCGCATATTTTGAATTGGATGACGCGCTGCGGCCCGTTGAAAAAGATTTGCCCGCTGCGCTGCAGGAATCCGTTGCGCGAATCAAGGAGAACTGCGAGCCGGCGCTTTCGACTGTGCTGTTTATGGGCGGGGCAGGCGGATCGTTGCGCGCGGGCGTGACGGAAAATCCGGTGAAGCTCACGCGCTCTGTGAAAGATGCGTTGACGCGAGTGACGTGCGGTGGCGCGCCGGTGTACGTGTGGCCCGGCGGCGGCATCACGTTCATGGTGGACGTTTCGCGAATGCCGGAGAACGCATTCGGATATGTGCCGACACCTGCGCTCGTGGCACCGATCGAATTTACGCTCAAGCTTAGCGACTACGTGGCGCTCGGAGGTTACGCGGATTCGGTGCGTTCACTCAAATCGATCATGAGCGATGACAGCAGAAGACACGTGCAAGCGCGTGCGGATAATCCGTGGCCGCTTGGCCGGTCAAATGCGACAAGGCCGCGCCAGTGAGGGAACGGTGAGAGACCGGGCGATCGTTCGAGTGTTGCTGGATGGAAGGCGGCTCTATCTTCATGACGGCCCCATCGACATTGTGCTCGAAGCGTTTGGTGGCGCTGATGAAATTCGATCGGCGCATTCAGCCGCTGCGAAGCGATTTGTGAGCGTGTTGGACGAGTTGTGCGACGAACTCGCGCTTTTGAGACAGCGATCGCGGCTCGGAGGTGCGCTACCAGTCGGGCGAGTGGCGCGACGAATGGCTGCGGCGGTGGCGCCTTTTGCAGAGCGGACATTTATCACTCCGATGGCCGCAGTGGCGGGCGCGGTGGCTGAGGAAATTCTCGAGGCAATGACGCGGTGCGCAGCTCTGGAACGCGCATATGTAAATGATGGCGGAGATATCGCGCTGCACATTGCGCCAGGGCAACATTTCTCGGTGGGGATGGCTGAGTATCCGCATAGTGCTGCGGGTTCGATTGAGGTGGTTGATCGTCCTTCGCTATTTGGAAAAGTGATTCTCGATGCTGCGCAATCTGTGCGAGGAATTGCGACGAGCGGTTGGCGCGGGCGCAGCTTTTCTCTCGGGATTGCGGATGCTGTTACGGTCCTGGCGAAAACCGCGTCGGAAGCGGATGCGGCGGCGACGGTGATTGCGAATGCGGTCGACTTGTCCGGACATGAGGCGATTACGCGGGTTCCGGCTTGCGAGATCGCGCCGGACAACGATCTCGGCGAGATGTTAGTGACGCGAGGCGTCGGTGCGCTCAGTTCGGGCGAAATCGCGATGGCGCTCGATGCGGGCGCACGCGTGGCTGACTCGTTGATTTCGTCAGGGCTGATTGATGCTGCGGCGTTGCACCTGCGGGGCGAAACGCTGGTGGCAGGAGTTACGCGAGAGTTTGCGTGCGTTGCGCCGCCTTCTGAAAACTTGCAGCTGCTTAGGAGCGACGCTCATGCATGAAGTCCGAGTGCGAAAACGGGTTCTTGTCGTGGAAGAAATCTTTCACGAAGGCGGGCCGATTGCGAACGTACCTCTGCGTCGAGCGGCGGCTTTGGCGGTGATCCAGAATCCATTCTCGGGCGGCTATGTCGAAAACATTGGGCCATTTATGGAGGACCTTAATCCACTCGGACTGGCGATGGCGAGGTCGCTCGTGGCGGCGCTCGGCGGCGATCCCAAAATTGTGCAGGGATATGGCAAGGGAGCAATCGTCGGCGCGTCGGGGGAATTGGAGCACGGAGCGTTGTGGCATGTTCCGGGCGGCTATGCCATGCGCGAAATATTGGGGGGCGCGAAGGCAATCGTGGCGTCGACGAAAAAGGTGGGCGGCCCCGGCACGCGGCTCGACGTTCCCATCACTCACATTCACGCTTCCTACGTGCGAAGCCATTTCGATTCGTTCGAAGTGGGAATCAACGATGCCCCACGAGCAGATGAAATTTTGCTGGCGCTTGTGATGACGTCGGGCGCGAGGATTCACGCGCGCGTCGGTGGCCTGAAGGCATCAGAAATAAAGGGAGAGGACGGATTGCGATGAGCGCGCCAACGAAAGCGAGAATCCGCAAGATCGTCACGTTTGTCGAGGAGATTCGGACCGAGATGGGCCGCACTGTCGAGCCCCCCACTCGCCGTGCTGCCGCGGTCGCCGTGATTGAGAATCCTTTTGCTGGAAAGTATGTGGAAGACTTGTCGGACTTGATGGCGATCGGCGAAGAACTCGGCGAAATCCTAACGGAGAAGGCTGTGGTGGCTTTGGGGATCGAGGCGAACTCGGCGGAAAGCTACGGAAAAGCTGCGGCCGTCGGAGAGAATGGTGAGATCGAGCACGCCGCAGCGATATTGCATCCGAAGCTCGGTACGCCGGTGCGACGCGTGCTTGGAAAAGGCGCGGCGCTGATTCCATCGTCGAAGAAACGCGGAGGACTTGGAGTTGCGCTCGACATTCCTTTGGGGCACAAAGACGCGGCGTTTGTGCGAAGTCACTTCGATGGGATGGAAGTTCGCATTGCGGATGCGCCGCGCGCAAATGAAATCGTGGTGGCGATCGCGGTGACGGATAGCGGGCGTCCGCTGGCGCGCGTAGGCGGGTTGACAAAGGACCAGATTAAAGGCGAAGACGGCCTGCGCTGAGATTCGGCGGCGGATGACGCGTCGCGCGCCGAGCGCCTGGGATTGCCACATCGCGCATCAACCGATAATTATTCCCCAGTTAATTCTGCACAATTTCAGCTGCTGTCGTGGCAGGAGGCGTATTGCGGCTGCGCTGCGCGCTGACAGTTCCGTCCACAATCACCATGCTGATTCCGGGCAAGTCTCCGAAGTGAATGCTTTCGAGGAGGTTTTTCCCGGCTGTGTGCTGAGCGCGGTCCATGAGGACGAAATTCGCAGCGCGACCGGCTTCAATCAGTCCGCAATCGAGGCTGCGCATTTTTGCGGTGTTTCCGGTGGCGAAGCAGATCGCGATTTCTGCGGGAACATCTCCCACCGATGAAAGCATCGAAATCACACGAAGAATGCCAAGCGGTTGAACACCTGAGCCAGCGGGGGAGTCAGTGCCAAGAATTATTCGCGCCAACTGCTTGAGTTCTTTTGCGGTGCGAAGCGTGAAGAGAGCGGCGCGCTCGTTTCCATTGTGAACAATTTCGAGCGCGCGCGCGGATTTCTCGCAGAGCGCAGCGATTTGAGCGTCAGGAAGCGCGGTGTGGCCGCCGTTGATATGGCCGATCACGTCGGCGTCCGTTTCGAGCACAACATCCTTATCGATAAGCCCTGAGCCAGGAATCGAAGGGCCGCCGGTGTGGATCGTGCTCTGCATTCCATATTTTCGCGCCCACGAAACCATTTGTCGCGCTGTCGCACCATCCTTCACGCTGCCGAGACCGACTTCGCCAAGAAACTTGACGCCGGCTGCGGCGAGTTCTTTGAAATCATTTTCAACCATGCCGTGCTCGAGTACCGGCGCGCCAGCGAGAACGTGCACGCCGCCAGGACGAAAAGCTGCGAACGCGCGTTGTGCGGTGATCGCCATCGCCTTCACGCCCAAAACGTCTTTTGGCCGCCCCGGCATATGAACCTCTCCAGCCGAAATCATCGTTGTGACGCCGCCATGCATGCAGCTATCGATCCAGCCGATTTGATTTTGGCGCGGAGTCCAATCGCCGGCAACAGGATGGACGTGGCTATCGATCAGTCCGGGCGTCAGTGTGGTGCCTTTTGCATCGATAGTAATTGTGGCAGCCGAAGTGTCGAGATCTTTGAACTTGCCAACGTCGGAAATTCGGCCGTCGATGGCGACGACTGTATCGGCGTCGAGAATTGGCCGGTCCATGTCGCCACTGAGCAGCAGGCCGATGTTGCGAATTACGAGGGTCGAGCGAGTCGAAGATTTCGGGCCGTCATCATGTGCCACGTCGCACATCCTTCACGCTGGAGATTCGGGCGACAGTGTGCCACAGCTGAGTGCGCAGACTCCACCGTTGAGAATAGGCGGGATTGAAGCGAGCGATTCGTTGAACGATAGCGTGCGACTCGATGATTCCCAGGGAATTCGTTGGTGGCTAACCCGCCCCGGCCTTTCGGAACTGAAGATTCGCGCTGTCTAAGATGAAATCAAAATTTGTTTCCGCGCCGCGAGCACTTTCAATCTTGAATGCGCCTCGCTTGGCTACCAACTCCGACGCCCACAGGAAAATATCGAAGAGTCTTGCGCGATCGAGATTGTCGAAAGCGCGGAGGGGACGGACCAATTCGCCGGTCTGTGCCATACACTGCTGCAAAAATCGATCGACGGCGACCGATGTGACGGCGTCCGCATCATTCAACGGATTGGAATTGCAGCGTTCGAGGTTTTCGTAGCAATGCGATATGAAGTGCCCTACGCAGAAGAAGCGTAGCGACAGAAGTCCGACGGCAGGATTTCCGCAATCCGCCGCATCGCATCGAATCCACTTCCTCACCGATGTGTCGCCCGCTTGCACTGGATTCGATTGCTTCAGAGAATTTTCGTTCATGGCCCTCGTTTCCTTCGAACTTCGGCGCGCGATTAATTCCGCGGTTATGTTGTCCTCGCGATCCGGACTCGCGACGAGCATTCGGGTTAACACAAGGGCGTGTTCACAACCGCGACTAGAGGGTCTGAGACGTCGGGAAGCACCGCCTCATAGGTATGAACTCGGGAGCAGACATCAATCAGTGGGGCGATCAACTTTAGTACGGCCGCTGACGATTCCCATCGATTTCCAGTTGCGTCTTTTTCGGTTTTCCAAAAAGTCATGACGAGCACCAGTCGTGGTTCCTTGTGAGAGACCAGCACAATGGCAGTCGAGAATCCGCGCTGCTTCTTCAGGTGGTCCATCAATGCAGATTGAATGCAATTCCGAAGCTCACGAATCTTTCCGGGTTGGGCGATGAATTCTACTGACCGCGCGTTCAAGACTTGGGACCTGCCGTCAATTGTAGAGGTCAACTTAGTAGTCGCTTCCCAAGGATCGGAATTGCAAACCACATCCTCGATCCCTACAAATTCGGTTTGAATTGTGTTGCTCATACGCTCTTTCCTCGTTTCGCGCTCATATGTGATGGCGGGGGGAGGCGCATCCCAGGTCGTTCGGGGTAGGGACAACCCAAGATGCGCCGTGCAGCGGGAGGAGTTCGAGAATTGCCATCCGCTAGGCCAAGATCTTCAATTCCAAGATGTAGAGTCTCGGCTTTCACACCGAATAGTGCGCATCGAGCGCAAATCGTTTCACATTGGGAATACTTTTTTGCGGCATCACCGATAAACCGTTCTAAGAATCGGTCCTTATCTAGCGGGTTTCTCTAGCGGCAACCCTCATTGCGCTTGATTTCATAGGGATATATACTTCGTGCCCTCATGAGGGGCGTGTGGAATTCTTCTCGTTCGATGAGGCGTATCTCCAGAGGCTCCGCGACAGGGATTTGGCGACGGAGCAGCACTTCGTCGCCTACTTCAGCCAGCTCCTGCTGATAAAGCTGCGGTCGCGCCTGCGATCGTCCCAGGCTGTGGATGACATCCGCCAGGAAACGTTCGTTCGAGTCCTGAAGGCTGTGCGCACCGAGGGCGGAATTCGGACGGCGGAAGGCCTGGGCTCCTTCGTTAACTCCATTTGCAACAATGTTTTACTGGAGTTCTACCGCACTTCTGCTCGAGGTGTTCCGTCAGACGAAACCCCGCTGGATCCGCCGGACGAAACCATTGATTTGCATGGGATGCTCGTGGCGAAGCAGACCAGCGAGCATGTAAAGGTAACGCTTTCAAAGCTTTCCGAGAAAGAAAGGCGGCTTCTGAAGGCGCTGTTCTTCGAAGAGAAGGATAAGGACGAGATATGCCAGGATTTTGGCGTCGATAGGGACTATTTACGAGTGTTGCTGCACCGCGCGAAGCAAAGCTTTCGGTCGCTCTACGAGCCCGCTGAGCCGCCTGGGAACGCAGGCGCGCGGCATTCTGCCCATTCATGAAACGATTTCCACTCCCGAATCACTACTGGGAGGATGAAAATAATGAACCATTTAGAAGCGATCCGGCTTAAGGCCGCTGAGAAATACCTCCTGGGAGAATTGAGCGCTGAATTGCGCGACCAGTACGAGGACCACTATTTCGGATGCGTCGAGTGCGCACAAGACGTTCGGACCGGCGCGGTGTTCGTCGATAATGCGCGGGATGTATGGAAAACCGGGGCCGATGTCGAAGTGGCGACTGAGCCCAAGAAAGCAAACGGCAGCAAATGGTGGTCCGTCGCGTTTCGACCGGCATTCGCCGTGCCTGTTCTCGCGTTGCTTGTGCTCGTGGCTGGCTACCAGAACCTCGTGACGATTCCGCAATTGAAGACGGCGGTCTCGCGATCGCAGGCGCCGCACGTCTTGTCTTCGTTCTACCTTAGGAACGATGGCTCACGCAGCGCCGCCGGTGCATTGGCGATTTCGGTGCCTCCGAACAAACCATTTAGTCTCGTAGTCGATGTTCCGCCGCAGGCAAACGTCACATCGTACCTCTGCGAGATTCAAACGGAAGCAGGCGTCCCCGAGTTTTCGTTGAGTATTTCTTCCGAAGAAGCGAAACGAGCTGTGGAGCTTCTCGTGCCTCCCGACCGGTTGGCATCAGGAGTTCATGTACTCGTTGTGTATGGTATGGGCTCGCCTGGAACCCCCGCCAGCGCTAGAATGGAAGTCGCACGATTCAAATTCTTTCTTTCGAACACCAAGTAGCTCGAGATTGACGCAGGAGGCAGCGCCAATGCTAAAGCCGACCCCTCACAAGACGTATGTCTACAACGCCCACGGCCATGCTGCAAGCGGGCACATCACCAGGCCGCTTGAGCACATCATAGAAGTGCAGGCGGGCATGTCCCTGCCGACGACCGGTGGTATTGGACACTCGCGCGTCGACAATTTTCGCTTCAAAGAATACGTCTCATTTACGGCGGGCTATACGCACGTCTCCGGCAGCAAGATCGACGATGAAACCTATACAACGCTCGCCACGGCGACCGTCGAAAACCTGAATATCCTTGATGTAGTGACTGCTGATCGCGTGGTCGCGAGGCTTGCGTCCACTCACACTCTTCCAAACGAAGAGGCCCAGATCACCGTGCTTGGCAGCAAGATCGAAAACCTGAAGATCGCGGGGAATCCGGTTCAGATCGAGTTTGCAGACGACCTGTTCCTTCGCCTCACGACATTTGACGCCATAAGAAAGGAGTTTCAAAACAACGCCAAATTCCGCAAAATAGCTGCCGATCCATTTCTCACGGGAAAGCCGAAGAAATCCATCGAGCTTCACGGAGTTGTGCTTTGCTCTCTGGTCAAGGACATGAAGATCAATTGTCCGGGGGTAAAGCAGGTCGGACACTCGTTCGAAGTGCCGGAATTTGGAAAGATATTTATCGGAGAGGTTCTCGCTCAGCATCGCAAACGCACCGTAACGATGCTTCGCTTCGAGCTTGGCTGTCCATTGGTTGGCGGTTTCACTGCATCGCAAGTCGTCGGCAACGGGCATCCCTTGCCTTAGCCATCCTGGCCTCGTTCGGAGTCGTCATCGCCGGAGGGGGTTGCAAGAAAAACACGCCGAATCTCCCAGCGGTCTACGAGGATGCTTGGTCAAAGGTTCGGCACGGCGATAACAGCGCTGCGCTCGCAGAGCTGGATTCGATTCACTTGGATGATTCCCCCGCGAATGAAGAATGGCGCTGGCATTTCAGAATTCTGAGAGCCGAAATTCTTGTGCGCGACGGCAAGAATAAAGAAGCTCTCGCACTGCTTGATCAAGAACTCCCGCCTCAGCTCGCTGCCAGCGATATTTCCGCGTGGAGGAGAATCGTCCAAGGCAGTGCCAGCTACTCGCTGAATCGATTCGAAGACTCCGAAAAATTTCTCCAACAGGCAGAGACCCTTGCGTCTGCAAACAGGCCCGAACTTCTCGGGGAAGTGAGACTTAGAAAGGGAACGCTTGGATTTTACCGCGGGGATCTGCCGTCCGCCGACCGGGAGTATCGTTCGGCCCTGCCGCTGGCCCGGAATCAGCACAATCAATTTCTGGAATCGGCTGTTCTCGGGAATCTCGGGATGACCGCGACGGGAATGGAACACTTCGATGAAGCCATTGAGTGGGACCGCGAGGCTCTGAAGTTGTCTCAATCCGTGGGCGCACAAGGATCCGTAGCGCTAATCCTGGGCAACATGGGCTGGTGCTATTTCGAAATGGGCGACTACGAGAAAGCCCTCCCCTTGTTGAAACAAGCGGAAGAATTGTCCGCGAGAGCCGGAGCAGTGACCGCCCAGCTCGATTGGGAGATCATGATCGGAAATGTGTATTACGAATCGCACGATTACGATTCCGCTCGCCAAGCCTACGAGCGCGCTCTGGACGTTGCCAAGAAGATCGACTACGAGACGGCTGTAACAGAATGCTTTGTTAATCTCGCGCACGTCGGCTTGGAAACAGGACAATTCGATTTTGCTCAACGTTATCGCGACGAAGCGGCGGAATTTGTTCGTTCACACCCGAATCATTCACTTGATCTGTATTTCGAAGTAGTTGCGGGCCGCGTCGACGAAATGAAGGGAAAATACGCGCAGGCCGAAAAATCGTTCCTGGGAGTGATCGACGACCCTGCCACCAAGACCTCACTGCGATGGGAAGCACAGTCGCGGCTCGCCGAAGTGTATGCGCTCGAAGGCAAGCGGACGGAAGCAGATCGGCAATTTCGGCGTGCCCTCGACACCGTAGCCGGCGCACGCTCGACCATTCAAGACGAGGAGTCGCGGCTTCCTTTTCTCTCGAACGCGATTCGGTTCTACAGCAGCTATATCGAATTTCTTGTTTCACAAGAAAAAGCAGAAACAGCGCTGCAAGTGGCGGAAATGAGCCGGGCGCAGACCCTCGCCGAAGGGCTTGGGCTCAGCTCGAAGATTTCATTTCCGATTGCGAATTTCCAGCCGCGGCAGATTGCGCAGCGACTGAACGAAACTCTGCTGTTCTATTGGCTCGGGCGAGAAACATTCCTACTTGTGGGTCGTCACGAAAAGCGGGATATCGATTTTTACTCTGCCGCCTGCGACCGAGATCGACCGTCTCGTTAGATCGTACAAGGAAGCTCTGCTTGGTCCGCGAGATGTGCTGGAGACATCAAACGCGGAAGGGCGCAGACTCTACGATCTGCTCGTTGGGCCGGCGAAAAAATTTCTTCCGGCCGGTTCGCGCGTGCTGATCTTGCCCGATGGCAGTCTCTATGGCCTGAACTTTGAGACGCTGCTTGTACCTGGGCCTCGGCTTCACTATTGGATCGAGGACGTGGTTGTCTCGAACGCAAATTCCCTCGTCTTGCTTGCGGCTTCCGGCAAAGAGCGGCCGGGAAGGTCGAAGAAGCTCTTGTTAATTGGCGACCCACTCTCACCCAGCGCAGATTTCCCTGATTTGCCGCAGGCGGGTGCCGAGATGGATGATGTGGAGCGATATTTCGCGGCGCCCGATCGCACCGTGCTTTCGCGCCAACAGGCCACGGCGGCTGCATATATGGGCAGCAAGCCTGAGCAATACTCGCACATTCATTTCGTCGCGCATGGAATTGCAAGCCGCATCAGTCCGCTAGATTCGGCGGTGATACTCAGCAGGGACGGCGATTCCTACAAACTGTATGCGAGGGATATTGTGACGCAGCCTTTGCGCGCCGAGCTCGTGACGATTTCAGCGTGTCATGGGGCGGGGGAGCGGACTTATTCGGGGGAAGGACTCGTTGGGCTTACCTGGGCATTCCTGCGCGCAGGTGCGCATAGTGTGATCGCTGCGTTATGGGAAGTGAACGACAATTCAACGCCAGAGTTGATGGATGATCTGTACAGCGAGATCAGAAATGGTTCAGCGCCGGACGCTGCGCTGCGCCACGCAAAACTCAAGCTGCTTCACTCCGGTACGGTCTACCAGAAGCCATTCTACTGGGCGCCGTTTGAAATTTATCGCGGGCATTGAGCTTCCTAGCGCTAGTTCTGAACTCGTTTCGGTAAGACAAAACCCTTTCAGCGAGAATTTTCGAGAAGTATCGCGATGCCCTGGCCGCCGCCGATGCAGGCGGACGCGACGCCGTAGCGCGTTTGCGAGCGCTGAAGCTCACGCCCAAGTGTGACAGCCAGACGAATACCGGTGGCGGCGAGCGGATGGCCAATTGCGATCGCACCACCATTGACGTTGAGCTTGCTGCGATCGAGCTTCAGTTCGCGTTCGACCCCGATCACCTGCGCAGCAAACGCTTCATTTATTTCGAAGCGATCGATCGCATCGAGCGAAAGGCCGGCGCCTTCGAGGAGTTTTCGAATGGCTGGAGCAGGCCCGATGCTCATGATTTCAGGCGGAACGCCCACCGTCGCAACCGCGGCAATCCGTGCGAGCGGCTTTTTGCTCGTGGATTTTGCATACGCTCCCGACCCAACCAGAGCCGCGGCTGCGCCGTCGACAATTGCTGAGCTGTTGCCGCCGGTTTGCACTCCCCCGAACGCCGGACGGATTTTCGAAAGCGCTTCATAGGTCGACGGGCGAACATGAGTGTCGGCGGCAACACTTTCGACGCCTTTTGGCAGACGGATGGCGCGCGATTTGTAGCCGTTAAGGTCGAACAACTCGCTCACGACCGGAACGATCTCGCCGGATAAGAAGCAAGCTTTCTGCGCCGCAACAGCACGCGAAAAGCTGGTTTCCGCGAAACGGTCCGCGTCCTCGCGCGTGATTTTGTAGTCCCGCGCGATTTTTTCAGCTGTGTCACCCATCGTCATTTCTGCCGCCGGATCGAGGAGCGCCTCCCACAGAAAATCTTTGAACTCCACCTGTCCCATGCGGAAGCCATTGCGGTGAGTATAAGCAGCGATTGGATTGCGGCTCATCGATTCCGCGCCAACGCAAAGGCCAAGCTCGATTTTGTTCAACGTAATTGCATCCGCGGCTTGTCCGATGGCTTCAATGCCCGTGCCGCAAACGCGTTGGACAAGAAGTGCGGGCCGATCCAGCGGAACGCCGGAGTAGAGGCCAATATGCCGCGGGAGCAAGTACGCATCAAAGCTTGCCTGAGCAACGCTTCCGGCAATAACGCAGCCGACATCCGCGGGCGAAACTTTCGCACGCTCGAAAACGGCCCGCGCCACTTTGATTCCCAAGTCCGTGGGTGACACGAGCCCTAGCGCTCCGGTGTAATCGACGAAAGGCGTGCGCACGCCGTCGAGCAGCCAGATATCGTCATACGCGATGAATAGTCCGTTCTTTTCATTTGCCATTATTGCTTCCCCTTTATCCGAAAAATGAAATGTGAAGGTTGAGCGCTGTAGAGTTGCTGAACGAGTGTCGCGCGATGATCGAGCACTGCGCGTTGATTCACAGAGCCTTTGTCTGTGATTTCTCGGGCATCGAGCGATGGCGGCTCTTCAAGAAGAATCGCTCGGCTCACCCGATTCGAGCTTCCGGTGGATTCCGCTGCAAATGCCACGAGCAGTTTCTGAAAGCGATCGCGCACGGATTCGTGGCGAAGCAGTTCGGCGGCTGTTGATTGTGGAGAGTTGCCCGGACAAAGCGAGCGGCATGCTTCGACGTCGGGGAAAATCATCATTCCGACGTCATCGCGATCGTGACCGGTGATAACAACATCGCGCGCGAACGGCGCGAAGAAACTCAGGATTCGAGTTCGCAGCGGACCCACGCTTACCCACGTGCCTGTCGCAAGCTTGAAATCTTCGGCGAAGCGTCCGTCGAACACGAAGCCTTTATTGACGTCGTTCGGATCAACGAAGCGAAGCGCATCTCCAAACCTATAGAAATTCTCGTCGTCGAACGCTTTCCGAGTGAGGTCGGGCTGGCGCCAGTAACCCGGCGTGATATTTGGCCCGCGAACTCGAACTTCCAATTTGTTGCCTTGCGGCACGAGTTTGGCTTCCACTCCTGGAATTGGAATCCCGATGATTCCGGACCGATCCGTTTCCCAACTGGTTTGAATCGCCATAGGAGCGGTTTCCGTGGCGCCGAGCCCTGTAACCATCACGATGCGCTCGCCGCAAGTTTCGAGGGCGAGCTCGCGATACGCGTCCCACACAGGCTGCGAAAGTCCGGCGCCTGCGTAGAAAAGCAGCTTCAGGCGGCTGAAGAACTTCTCGCGAAGTTCGCGATCCGAACGCAGATCCGGGAGCAAGTCTTCGTAGCCCTTTGGAACATTGAAATAAACGCTGGGCGCAATTTCGCGCAAATTGCGAATTGTTTCTCCAATGAACGCGAGGCCAGGCTTGCCTTCGTCGATGTAGAAACTTCCACCGTTGTAGATTGCAATGCCGATATTGTGATTTCCGCCGAACGTGTGATTCCAAGGGAGCCAATCGACGAGAACGGGTGGCTCATCCTGCAGAAAGCCGAAAACTTGGGCGATCATTTGTTGATTGCAGCAGATCATGCGGTGAGTATTAATCACGGCTTTCGGCATTCCGGTGGAACCGGACGTAAAAAGAAATTTAGCAGGAGAGTCGGGGTCGATTTTGCTGTGAGCCACATCGAGCGCCGCTGTGGGTTCTGTGGCAACCAGGGAAGCGAATCGCGTGGCATTCCGGGATTCGGGCGGCGCGCCGGTAATCACAAGTTCAATTTCGTCGTGGACCGCGATTTCGATTGCCCGCCGGTACTTTTCGCCATTTGAGAGGAACACCATGCCGGGCGTGAGCAAGTCCAGACAGTGTCGGAGCTGCGCAAGATCGCTCGACACGAGCGAATACACTGGAGAAAGATGCGCAGTGGGAATTCCGGCGTGCTGGCCTGCGAGCATCAGCACCAGATGTTCGAGGTCGTTCTCCGAAAGAATTGCGATGGGACGTTCGGCGGAGAGTCCACGATCGAGAAGCGCCTGGGCGACACTTCGCACGGCAGCATACAATTGAGAGTACGTGAGCGAACGCCAATTACCGTTTTCATCACGCTTGGCAGCGCAAATTCTTTCCGGCGCGCTCTCGGACCAGGCTGCGAGGCGGTCAGTAAGAACTTTGGGATACGGCCCGAGCTTTTCGTCGGGGCGAACGAGAAACGCGCCGTCGTCGCAGCGCTCGATAGTAGCGCCCGACGAGCGCAGGCGAACGTGACGCACCCGGCCGCTGTTTTGGGAAGAAAGTTTCGCAGCGAGTGGAGTGTCGCCGGCGATCGGCTTATTCATTTTGTAAACTCATCATTTCAATTCTAATACGCACAAGTCACATCGCAAGCGCCAGTGCCTTGTCTAACTCCATTAAGTTTGGCGCGAGATCGAATCAAAGGTTGTCATCAAGCGTTTCAAATCGGTTGTGGCCGGGACGTCGCCGTCTGTAGTCAGGAGTGCGGGATTCAGATTGCGAATTTCTGTTTGGAGACCTCTGGAAGATTCGCCCGCCTCCAAAAGCGCGGTCGGCATCGCAATGCCAATCGAAGAACTTGCTATGTTGCCGGCAGAATGGATCATTGCCGCCTTGGCAGGTATGCAGATGATGGCGTCCAGTTGCTGCTGCAATATCAATTCAAGATTTGGTGAAACTGCCGCTTCACTTCCGAGCTGAAGCACGGGAAGCGCCTCGTAAAACCGGACGATATTGAAAACAGGGCCGAGCAGGGAAGTCCATGTTTGAACGTTTTCGAGATCGAGCGGCGGAAGAAGTTCTTCTCGAATGAAAACTGCGTTTGCTCCAGCCTCCACCAAAGCGGCACTGACTTTTGTAATCGTCGCGGCGGCTATTTCGAGGGCGGCTTCGGCTGGTTGATGGCCTCGCAGCGATTCACCCGCGTCGAGCTGAGTAAGGCGAGCGGCCAGAGTAAACGGGCCCGTGACGCCCGCGAGAAGGAGCGGTTCGTCGCGTAAAAGAGAATTGAGCCGACGAATCACCTCGACTGCTATTTTGACGCGCGGACTGTTTGCGGCTTCTTCCGGCGACCGTAAATCTGGCGGCAGTTCGCCCTTCTGAGCACCTTCCGGCCAGACGAGCGAGCGAGTGACATTCGTAGAATCCCAGCGCGGCGTAACGCTCAGTGCTTCCAATTCGAGGTACGGATCAAAGTAGCAAGAGACGCCGTCGGTGCGGAGATGTGTGCGGATTTGGCGGATGGCATTCGATATTTTGGTCGGATTGTCGAGAAATGAGCGGAGCGAGAGATTTTCGATTTTTGCGCCGAGAGCAAAAACGATTGGAACAATCAAAAGACGCGGTTGTGGATTGCCCTGCAACAGACCTTTCACGATTTGGCGGGGAGTTATGCGTTCGGTCATGTAATGCACTGTGCTCGATTTCTCATCGAGAGTCTGCGTGCGCGTATCTCAAGCTTGCGATTATTGGCGGAAAATCGGGCCAAGCGATTTGGCGTCGGGCCAGCGGCCATAGAACTGCAATATATCCTGCGGCGGGCTGGTTTTGTTCCATTCCTTGTGGAAGTCGTCGAAGGATTTGCCGCGGGCGAGGCGATTTCTGCGCTCGGTCTCCCGCAATTGTTTTGTTTTTTCCACGTCGAGCTTGTGCCGCGCGGGATCGTACGCGATGTGATAAATCTTACGAGCCGTCCAGTCTGAGATTATTTTCTTCGTGAGATCTGCGAGGACTTCGGCGGGCTCGCGTTCCAGAGGATCGCCGTATCCCGGGCCGCCGCCGCTGAATCCGAAGAGCAGATCGCCTTCGTCGTAAAGCTTTGGAGTGCGAGCGATCAGTTCGAACGTCCAGTCTCCGTGGATTGAACCCTTTTCGAAAATGTCGCGGCTATCCATGGTGAGACTCGGATTTGCTTCCTGCATTTGTTTCAGCAGATCGGCCTTGCGAACGCTGATGCCGGGAATCGGCGCCGACGCATAGCCACCGAAGAGCGGCTGGCCGAGTGGAACCTTGCTGCCATTGCCCATGCACAGTGAAACGAGATTAGGAACTTTGTGGATCATCCACTGTTGCACTCCGCCGGAGCCGCCGCGATGCTGCCCGGGTCCGGAAGAATCCTTCCAGTGTTGAGAAAGTGTGACGGTCACGGGCAATTCGCTTTCCACTTGCTCCGAATCGGGAGCACGCCCGAACGCGCACCACGCGAAACCGTATGCGTCGATTCCGTCGGTAGCGGCGCGGCCGCCCTGGCCCTGCGTATTGAGCGAGAACGAAAGGACGTCCGACACTGCGAGATTCCATTGCGAATGGCCGGCGCAAATCTGCGCTGTGTGCTGGCTGCCAGGTGATGCGGCGACCTGACGCCAGAGCCCAGCGCTTGAGAAAGTCATTTTCGCAAAGCTATTGTGAGTGGCGCAGCGGCACTGCATACCGATATAAACGCAGCAACTGGTGGCGGCCATCCGCCCCGGATTCAGAATAATGCCCTCGGGAAAAACGAAATCGATCGCCGCAAAAGTGGAACTGCAAATCGGCAAATCGTGAAACACATATTCGTACATGAAATTGGCAATATGTCCCACGACCGCTTGCGAGTGCACGTTGTACGACGACGGATTTTCGGGGGATGTGCCTTCGAAGTCGAACGATAAGTGTGCCGCCCTTCTTAATGAGCGTCAGGTAACAGGCGCGGACGAGTGCGGGAGTCCAGCCGATGGCGTCGTTGAAAACGACGGTGCGGAATTTGCCGTCCGGCAGCGTCTTTGATCTTTTTGCGCGCGCCGGCCTCCGCGGTGTCAGACATTTTGCGCAGCAAACCGACCACAAATTCACCGCCCGCGCTTGTCGGCAAGTTCGAGTATGCGTACGCGAACACGATCGGCCGTTGTGCAGCGCGCGCGTAGATCAGAGATAAACATCGCCGGGGCGCGCAGACCGTACACGGCATAAAACTCAAGGAAATCGTTGCGCAGTTCGTAGTTCTCGCCGATTTTAATCGGCGGCATGTTCAAGCCTTCATCGAATCGTGATTTCGCGCTGACGGGCATGCCTCCCGGCTCGATCGCGCCGGTCTCTGTGGTGTGTAACGCGGCCGTAGCCCAGGCGAGCAGGGTGCCATTGTGAAAAATCGGCATCAGCGCAACCTGGTCGGGATTGTGAATGCCGCCGTAGAGCGCGTCGTTCGTGTACCAGATGTCTCCTTCGCGAATGCCCGGATTTTCCGCGTAATATTTCTGGATAAATTTGATGACGATCGGCTGAATGATCGCGTGCAGATAGGTGCCGCAGGATGCGTTGATCAGATCGCCATTCGCGGTGAAGATCGCGACCATCGAATCACCGGAAACGCCGAAGTAACTCCGCGATGAGCGCACAAAAACTTCCATGGCTTCGTCGAGAATATCGTTCGTGATCTGGACGCCAATCTCGTAGTCGCCGGCGGGAACTTTCGCGGCGCATTCTTTTTCGAACGGCAGTGGCGGGCGCGGGCTTCAGCCACGCAAGTTTTTCAGCCGTTGTTGGTATGGGCATGTGTCTCCTTCAAATTCGTGCGGCGTCAAGCTTTCAAGAATTCCCAGGCCGCGTTCATCAATTGAAAATTGCATAGACGGAGGCACCACCACCGTCGTGTACTCGCCTTCGAGAATCGCCGGACCTTCGAGCACATTTCCAGGCCGCAGCAGATTCGTACGAATAAACCGGCGTCGGCCGATAGTCTTTTGCTTCCGGCCAGTACACCGGACGCTCGCCTTTGCGCGCGGCGGAGGGATCGTGGCCTTCGAGCGGCATTTTCGGCAGCTCGATCTGCTGCACCGGAACGATTGCTTTCAGAATGAAGCTGTCGACGAACACGCCGCCCTCGGGATTCACCACGAACGGGCTAAACGCTTCGCTGAACTCTTTTTTGAACGCGTCGCAGATGGCCGCGACATCTTCGGTGGAATGGAGAGCGAGTCGCGGCGAAAGCGCGCGTTTCACGTGGAATTGACCGCCATAGAGCATGTCGAGCTCGAGAACGAACGAGGCGGAAGCTGGATCGAGGCCGTCCGCGGCCAAGATCCTTGCGTGCTTGTTCGAGCAATTCTTCGACGGTGCGATTGAATACCGCGAATTCCTGCGTTAGCTCCTGCGTTCCCGGAGACATGAGCGTCAATTTTTTCGAAACTTCGTAGACGTGCATGATGTCCATGGTGGAGGAACCGAACGCGCAGAAGACGGGCGAGAAGGGAAACGTCACCGCCTTTTTGATATCGGCTTTGTAGCCCTCGGCGTGAGTGGCGCCCGCGCCGCCACCCACGAATAGAATAAAATCTTCCGGGACTATAGCCGCGCAGGTGCACTTCCTTCATGATCGCCGAAGCCATATTCCCGTTGACGATTTTGCGAATCAGCGTCAGCTGCTTCTTCGACAGATAATACCAAATGGCTTCGCAATCTTGTCGCGAATCGCGGCGATCGAGCGACTCTTGTCGAGTTGCATGCGGCCGCCGGAATAGTAATCCGGGATTGATGTAGCCGAGCACCACGTCGGCGTCCGTGACGGTGGGTTCGGTGCCGCCGAGACTGAAGCACGCGGGGCCTGGCATCGACCCGGCGCTGCGCGGGCCCACCTGCACTTGATTCTGGAGCAAGCGGTTGATGGAAGCGATCGAGCCGCCGCCCGCGCCGACCGAAAGCGTCTTGATCATGGTGATGCCGACCATCCAGCGGTCGATGATCGGGCGGAAGTCGTAGCTGCGAACGCTGTCTTTCACGACGAGGCCGACGTCGAAGCTTGTGCCGCCCATGTCCGTCATCACGACATTTTGATAGCCGAGCGATTTCGCGACGTGATGCGCGCCCATCAATCCTGAAACCGGGCCGCTGTTGAAGGTGCGGCATGCGGTGGTGCGAAACACTTCAGCGATGCCACCCGAACTCTGAATCATCAGCAGCGGCTTTTTGTAGCCGCGTTCGCGCAGTTTGTCCCACATCGCGGACAGCTCGATCTGCATGGAGCGCTGGAGATAGGCGTCAAGAATCGCCGCAAGGGTTCGTTCATACTCGCCGAGCTTGCCGACCACCTGCCCTGCAAGCACCACCGGCAGATAGCCGATGTGAAATTCCTTATATTCGTCGCGGATGATTTCTTTCACGCGCCGTTCGTTTGCGGGATTGAGAAATCCCCAGAGAAGCGATACCACAAAGCCACGAGCGCCCTGGCTTACGAGATACCGAACTTTTTCGCGGACATCGTTCTCATCGAGAGGGCGAATCATGTTGCCGCGCGAATCGACTCGCTCCTTGACGCCGACGATCATGTCGCGCGGAATCAGCGGATCGGGTTTTTTTTGGATGGCAAGGTTGCGGCGTTCCTGAACACGCGTGCCATCAATCCACTGAGCGCCGCGGCCGATCAATACAACATCTTCGTGGCCTTCCGTGGTAATCAAGCCAAGCCGAGGGCCTTTTTTCTCGATCAAGCGATTCATGGCGATCGTTGTCGAATACCGGATCATATCGATCGCCAGGAAGCAGTTCATCTATCTTGAGGCCGAGCGCGCCCGCGCCTTCTTCGATCACGCGCGAAAAGCAGACGGAAAGATCGTAAGGCGTCGTCGGAACCTTTTTGATCAGAGCCTTGCCATTGAAATTGAGAACGAGATCGGTGAATGTGCCGCCGACATCGATATCGATGGAATTCATTCCGCGACCTCGAGTCTTTGCTGCCGGATTACGAACTCACCTTTGCGCAGGCGCTCTTTCAAACTATCCAAATCGATTTCGATATCGTGCGTGACAGGATGACCGGGCGGCAGATACTCGGTTTCAACCTGTGTTCCGCATCCGGGGCAGTAAAATTCCACGATGCGAACCCAGAGAGGGTCGGGAGAAAAACTGAATGCGCCCGGCACAAGTGGAGGATGAATTTCGCGCGGGTCGCGGTCGTAGAGAAGGCAGCCGCGCTTGTAATTTTCGCGCGCAGGACCAATCGTGTGGCCGCAGCGGTTGCAAAGCCATTTCTCGGCGTCGAGATCGAGGTCGAGATATTCAGTGACGCGGAGGCGATTTTTTTGTTCAGGCGGCATTTGCAATCTCCTGGTGCCAGGTACGCTACTTTCGCGTTAGTGCGCCGTTGCCAAAGCGATCGATACTCATCGTCCAGCCTTCCGGAATAAAATAGGTGGTATTGAGGCCTTCGAGCACTGCCGGGCCATCGAGGCGGTTACCGGATTCGAGCGATTCCCAACGATACAGCGCCGCTTCGCCGCTACTGCTCCCCCAGAAAGCTTTGCGCGAGCCCGTGCGTGCATGCGATGGATCCGAATTTTTTAGGGTCCGGTCGGCAAGTTGAGGCTTCGACATCGCTTTCTTCGCGCGCACCCTCATTAGTTCTAGCGAAAGATTTTCAGCCGGCGCGTCTGATGACGTGTGGAGCGCCGACGCGAGCGCAGCCTGCAGCGTCTTACTGCTGGAAAGATCTGATTCAGAGCAAGGGACCGGAACTGAGCTGCGGCCATTGCCGGAGACTTCCAACTCGATTTCATAGCTGAGGCCTTCGGGTCGAATCCCTTCACCGAGCAAATCCTTCGTGCCCTCGGCTTTCATTTCCGCGAGAAGTTTCATTAGACTCGCGTCGCCAGAGCCTGCGATCGATGTACCAGCGAGCGAACGCTCGTAAACATGGCAAATATCCGAAACCGAAGAGCCGAACGCACTGAAGACGGGTCCGAGCGCGAACACTTGCACTTTGCTGATGCCCGCTTTTTCGGCCACACCGCACGCGAACAGGCTGCCATTCCCGCCATACGCAAACAACGTGTGCTGAGAGATATTTTGGCGCAATTCTTTCGCGGAAGCGGAGATCAAGTCTGCAACCAGTTCGAAAGCACGATTGATTATCAGGCGGCACGCTTCTTCGACTGAAATATTCAGCGGCTTTGCGATTTGCTCTTCGATTATTTGTTGTGCGAGATCGTGATCGAGGGTTTTTGCGCCGCCGAGGAAAAAATCCGGATTGATCAGGCCCGCTGTGACGAATGCGTCGGTGAGCGTGGGCTGATCGCCGCCGAGTCCATAGCAGGCAGGTCCCGGGAAAGAGCCCATGCTTTCGGGACCCAACTCGATCAGCGGTTTCCCCGCAGCACCCGCGGGTTTCACGACGCTGCCGCCGCCGAGCGCGATGGACCGCAAATCAGGCAGCGAAATTTCGACCGGGATGCCGAAGAAGTCGGATGGCTTGCGATGGATGGGCAAGCCGTTTTTCAGGAGGCTTACCTTTGCGGTAGTGCCGCCGATATCCATCGCGACCACGTCTTCCAGGCCATACAGTTGGGCGAAAAACACGCTGGCGTGAATGCCGAGGATGGGGCCGGACTCGATCGTGTCGATTGCTTTGGTTTTGGCGATGCCTGCGACGCCGCCATTGATGTGGCTGACGAGAAATGATCCGGCATATTGCGACGACTGGCGCAGCTCGTCTTCTGCTTTGAATAGCGTGGCAGCTAGCGCTCCGTGCGTATACGCGTTGATGACGGCACAATAGGTGCGCGTGCGATCGTCGGCGCTCTTTGAAATGTCGCTGCCGGCCAAAACCGGAACCGAACCGAGAAAATGATCCGGGTACTGCAAATCGATTGCCGATTTAAGACGAAGTTCGGGCGGACGAATCCCGCTGACTACCTTTCAGGCTGACGCAGATTCGACGGACCCCGCCTTCGAGAAGTGCGCGAGCGGCGTTTGTAACCTCGGCGCCGTCGGACGAGCCATTTACTCCGATGATATCCTTTTCGGCGATGAGGCGATTCAGTAGGGGGCTGCTCGAGTCGGCGCCGTAGAGATCTTTCTCGTGGCCCTTTGATACGAGCAAGCCGATTCGGGGGCCGCGCAGTTCGGCGAGGACGTTTGAGGTGATCGTTGTGGACCAACGGATCAGATCGATGTGTTCGAGAAAGTCAGAAGCATCTGCGAAGCCAAGTTTTGAAGCGCCTTGTGCGAGGCAATCAAAGAGGCAGACGGTGAGGTCGTGCGGAGTTGTGTCGACTTTGGCCGAGAAGACCTGCTCGCCATTAGTGAAGATGCCGTCAGTGAGTGTTCCGCCGACGTCGATGTCAACCGTCCACGCTGCGCTCTTCACTTTAGGTTCCTCATCAGCTCCTGCGACGTCGTCGTCCAGCCGAAGAATGATTCTACGTTAAATAGTGTTGCTTCATGTGCGCTTGGAGGACCTGCAGGCATGGCCGCGTCGGACAGAAGTATCGGCCAGTAGTCGTGAAAATAGGCATCGCGCAGAGTGGATTCGACGCAAACATTCGTGGCGATGCCGGCGAAGAAAAGATACCGAATGCCGCGGGTATGAAGTTGCGAATCGAGAGGCGTGCCGGCGAAGCCGCTGTAGCGCGTCTTGGTGACCACGATTTCACCCGGTCGCGGCGCGAGATCTTCGACGATCTCTGCGTCCCAGGTGCCTTCGGTGAGAACTTTGCCCTTCAGCCCGGGCCGCGAGCACATCAGCGTCATCGCGAGTTCTTTGTGCCAGTTCGGAGAGTTGGGGCCGCCACTGTCGCTCAGGTCGGGTTTGTAAGCCATGCGTAAATGAACCACAGCGACGCCGCGGCCACGCGCGGCTTCGACGACCGAACGAATCACGCAAACCACGCGCGGAGCATCGGCGATGTCAGCTCCTGCGATATCGAGCATGCCGCCCTTACTGGCGAAGGCGTTCTGCATGTCGACGACGACGATCGCCGCCTTCGAGAAATCGACATCGACTGGATTTGGCTTTGCTTCCAACGTTGGCATAGCGACGATCTAGTCCCGTCCGGCTTCGATGATTTTTTGCGCGAATAATTGCGGGTTCGTGTAAATCACTTCATGGCTGCCCGGCATTTGCACGAGCCGGTACAGGCCAAGGCGGCTGGACATGCGCGGATGCCAGCCCCATTCACCCGGAGGCAACGCTGCATCTTCCGTGCAATTGATGTAACTCTTCGGGATCTGCAGCGAGTAGAACTTTTTCATGTCGAGCTTGTCCTTGATCGGCTGAAAAGGCTCCGGTGAGAGCTGCGAGTGCGTCCACCTAGCGAGTTCGAGATCCGCGTCGTTGATGAAAGCGTCTCTCCAGATCGGGAATGGAATCATCGCCGTATCGTCAGACGATTCGCTCGCAAGTTTGTTAAAAAGCTGCTGGTAGTGTGGGGGCGTTTCATCGTTGAGGCTGTGGCCATCGCGTAGGACGAAGCCATTTGCGAAGACGAGGCGTTTGATGCGCTCGGGAATTGCTTCGGCAACCTTTGAGATAACGGTGCCGCCAAAGCTGTGTCCCACTAGAACGAATTCGCGAAGGTCTTTTCCTACGATGTAGTCGACAATCGATTTAGTGCAATCGGCATGAGTGACGCGCTTGTTGACGCCCTTGCCGTGGCCGGCGATGGTTGGTGCGAGTGCTTTGTGTCCGATCTCTTCGAGCGCGCGAATCGTGGCATCCCACGCCGAGCCGTCATGCCAAGAGCCGTGCACCAATACGAAGGTTTCCACAGTGGCTCTCCTGAAGGATTTGCGAGGCCGCGGGAAAGTCAAGTTCTGCAAGCCGGATTTGCGCAATGGCAATTACGGCTGAAGGACTTCGGCCGCACTTTCAGGAACGGAAGGACGATGCGGGCCCGGAACCTTGCGTTTCGCCGCGCCGGCCGCGAAATTTAGTTTCGCGGCCGGCCGCAGCGCAGATCTTAGACCGATTGCATTTAGAACGAGAACTTAGCCGCGAACTGGAACTGGCGCGGATTGAGCACGGTCCTCGGGGTTCCGAAAAGACCGTTTGGAACCGGCGGGCTTGGCGAAGGAGCGAGGCTGGGGCACGTCGGACCGCCGGTTCCTTCGTCAAAAGCAAGAGCCTGTGCTTGCGTATCCAACGTTGCGGCGTCCTTGTAGTTCTTCGGAGTTGCGGTGTTGCCGCAGATGACCGACGCGCCGTACACAGATGTGACTTCGTCAACGTTTGCGCGGTTCAGAAGGTTGAACGCATCCACAATCAGGTCAAGCCTCAGATTCTCTCGGATCTGGAAATATCGAGAGACGCGTAGATCCCAAGAGTAGAGATGGTCGCCGTAATATGTGTTTCTGCCGAGATTGGCGACGCGGTCGGTGACGGGATTCGTGTCTCCGTTGGCGTCGAATCCAACGAACATCGTGAACGGCCGGCCGGATTGAGCAGTGATGATGCTGCTGAGGGCGAAATGGCGCATGAATGAGTCCTCAGGAGCGGTCAACGTAAAATTGGTTACAAAACGGTGGCGAACGTCCTGGTTGGAGTTGGCGCGCTCAAGAGACCGGTCATAAAGATCTTGGGGCGTGCTCACAAACGTGGTGAACGTGCCGTCGTCAATCGTGTGCGAGTAGGTGTAGTTGGCATCCAGGCTGAATATCTTGTTGAACCGCTCGATTACTTGCAGAGTAAGGCCGTGGTAAACGGAATTTCCGCTGTTGTCAGTGAAGTAGAGCAAGCCGGCGTTGTTGTACGCAGGGCCGCCGCCGACGGGATTGCCTGGAGCGGCCGGATACCCAAAGAAATCCTTTCCCACAGGGTAGTTCGCGGGAGGCGCAGGTGTTGGTGCGCAATTGTAAAGATTTCCCGGGCTGACCTCGGGGACCGTGATGTCCGCAGGCGCGCCGAAAAATGGGCAGACGTTCAAGTTTTCGGCGCGAACCAGATGGTGCGCCGCGACGAACATGTACCCCGCGCTGACGGTGAGACCACGTGCGATCTCCCGGTCGATCTCAAGGTTGGCCTGCTCCGAATACGGAATTTTGCTGCGTGGATCGACCAAGCCGTCGCCGGCTGTGCAGGACGGAGGGCAAGGGCCGCTAATGAACTGATTCGGAACCTGACCGGTAGTAATAAGAGTGGCGGCGGCGGCAGCTGGGAAGCCACCGGGGCCGGGCGTGAGTTGATTCAGGACCCAGGTAGCGACGTCAGAACGCTTCCGAATGCCATTTACCAGTTCGCCCGGAGGATCACCGGGAAGGATGACAGGGCGCTGGGGTTGGGTGATGAACAAGAACGACAAATTGTAGCGGTCATCAAAGATTCCAAAACCTGAGCGAACCACTGTCTTGCTATCGGGAGACCAAGCCAGTCCGATGCGGGGTTGAAAGCCATTGTAGTGAGGATTGATCTGCTTCCAGAGTCCCTGCTCGAAATCCCACCGCAGGCCATAGTTAAGCGTGAGATTGTGGCGAAGGCGCCACTGGTCCTGCGCAAAGAGCCCGTAGTATTTGTGGTCAAGCGTTTCAGAGAAATTTCTTGTTTGCGAGGGTAGATAGGCGTTCTTCCAATCCGTCGGGATGGGAGGCGGCGTAGGAAGCTGACCATTGATGTCCGGCTGCGCGGTGCCGACCGGAGCGCCCCAGAAAACAATCGGAGTACCCTGCAACCCGTCGTTGGGATTGACGCCCGGAACAGTCGGGAAGAAGGGAGGATTCGCCAGAGGGCAAGGGCCATCGGCGGGGGCAGACGCGAGAGGCGGAAGCGGATCGGGAGAGCCGCTATTCACGAAGTTCGCAAAGTCGACGAGGCAGTTGATGCCCGGCAAGACGATGCGCATCGGAGTAAATCCGGGCCAGGTGACAAAGTTGCCGACGTAGTTGAAGTCCGCTCCGAATTTTGCGACATGATTTCCCTTGACCCACGAAATCGAATCGGAAACCTGGAACCTGCTCTCATAAATGGCATCGAGTACACCGAAGTTGTGTCCGAAAAGAAGAGTGTTCGGAATATCGAGGTTGGGCTCGCCGGTGACTCCGGGGAAATTGTAGTGTCTCCGCGCATATTGGACGAGGACGTTGTTCACAAGATTGGGGCTGATCGTGGTGGCAACGTTTCCCACCAGATCTTGATCGCGAACGAAAACGTCGTGGCCGCTGCTGGGCGCGCCGATGCCGCCACCGTCAAGCGTGCTGCCGACGAGTTGGTTGAGGTCGCGGCCATCTTCGATGTTGTAGCGAAGAGAGAGGTGATTGTCGGCGTTGATCTGATGATCGATCTTTATGATGCCGTAGTCGTTGTCCTTCGTTTTTAGAACGGAATTGAGAAAGGCCGTTCCGGAAAGCGCGGGGCATTGCGCGAGCGTAGTCGTACAACCCTCGGGAGCAAGCCCCAGCATTGCTTTGGCGCGGTTAATCAGGTCGACGTTAGTTGTGCTGGTTCCGTCAAGCAATGTTACGGGTTGCAGATACGTGGTCGGGTATGTGGGAGATTCCCCGCGACGCTGGCCTTCGTAATTCATGAAGAAGAAGGTTTTATCCTGCTGAATCGGGCCGCCTGCAGTGACGCCAAATTGATTCTGGCGCAAAGTATCCTCTTGCGGTTTCTGCTGGAGAATCGAGCGAGAGTCAAAATAATTGTTTTGCAGGTAGTCATATACCGAACCGTGGAATTGGTTGCCGCCTGACTTGGTGACGATATTGACGATCCCGCCGAGCGCCCTTCCGTACTCCGCTCCGAAGCTGCTGTTCACGACGCGGAATTCAGCGACTGCTTCCTGGGGTGGCGTAGAGCGCTGCGAGCCGGTGGCCGTATTTATATTGTCAGCACCGTCGACGGTGACGAGGTTGCTCAAGTCGCGCATGCCGCCGAAAGAGACGCGTGTGACTTCAAATTCTGTGATCGTTGACTGCAAGCTGGTGCGGCCCGTGGCGACACCGGGAGTTAGAAGGGCGAAGTCGGTGAACAGTCGGCCGCTGATAGGCAGGGAATTGATTTCCTGTGTCCCAATCACCTGGCTTATTTCAGTCTTCGAGGGTTCGATCACAGGGGCTTCGGTGGTGACGATTACCTGTTCGGCTGTTGTCGCGATTTTTAGCGTGACGTCGATCGTCGCTGATTGGCCGACCGTCAGTTCGATACCCTTGCGAACACTCGTGGCAAAACCTCTAAAAGCGGTTGTCAATTCGTAGTGGCCCGGGGGAAGGTTGGCTATGGCGTAGTATCCAGAATCGTTCGCGACGGCCGTATAGGAACGATTCGTATCCGTCTGGCGCAGAGCTATGGCCGCGCCCTTCACGGCGCCGCCGCTTTCGTCAAGCACGGTGCCGTTCAGCTGGGCTGACGCGCTACTTCCTTGCGGATACGCGGGACGTACCAATACAAAGAAAGAAGCCAGCGCCAGAACAATCAGAAAATAAGAACGTACCTTCATTCCCCACCCCTTTCAGGCTGAATTCGTTACCCTCAGTCTCGAATCCCGAAGCAAGAGCCCGAAATAACCCGATTGTGCAGAAGGTCTAACGCCTGCAAAGTTCTTTGTCAAGCCTTTAATCGTTCGAGTGTGCGTTTATCGCGCAAAATTGAAATTTCGCTTGCGGCTTATCTGCAGTTTCTATTTGTGTTCCGCGCTTGTTTTCTCACGCGATGAATTTGATGCGACCGGCGTAGCTTGTTGGGCATCGCCGAGCGCAATTTTCGGAGTGGCGAGCAGCTGCGCGCCGGCGAGGGTCGATGTCGGCGCAGGGATTCCCGGCCTGGAATCCCGATTTAGAAAGTAATTGATCCAGGAACTCGTTCCTTTTAACGCGCGATTCGGAGCTGGAATGAAAATTTTCAATTCGTCGATATGGCCATCCGATTTTGCGCGGTCGTACACGGAGATCCAGATGCACGGCTTGTCCACCACCTCGCACCGGCCATTCGATGTGCCGCCGCAGGGGCCGTTGCGCAAATTCTTCGGGCAAGTTTGGGGGCACACATACTCCATCTGGCCAAGAACGCAATTGCCGCAGGCCTGGCATCCGAACAAGGGGGACTTGATCGCGAATTCAAACCGTTCGAGCGCGTGAGCTTCGATGGGGTGCTTATCGATCGACTTGAAAAGGGATGTAAGCAGGCGTCTCAGATTGGTTTCTTTGTTTACCGGGAACAATCGGCCCATAGCGTCGAGAAGGCGCGGAACGATCGGCCGTTTTTTGGGCGGCGCAGGGGATGCAGTGTAGAAATAGAAGGCGTTCCTCGGCGCGTACGTGAATTCTTCTGCAAATTCTTCCCATCTCGGGGCGAGCGCTTCTGCGCGCTTCATGATCCATCGCACGTGATCCGCCTGGTGATCGCCGCCAATGTAGGCGCCCGCATAGCCAAGACCTCGAAGAATCGCGGCCATGCGAGCGGCGCGCTCGAGACGCAAGGCCTGTCCTTTATCAGCCGCAGCGCTTTCCGATTGAATTTTTTCGAGAAGCTCGGGCGCCACCCAGCATCCGGGAGGTTCGCCCTTGTTCATTCTTTCGGCGGCTTTGGCGCCGAGCACGTAGACGTTTCCAAGCAGCGGCGTGCGAATGCCGCGGTCGTCGAGGTAGCGTTTCAGTTCGCGGAATTTATTGACATCGTAGCCGAGTTGGGTGACCGCGTAATCCGCGCCAACTGCGATTTTCTTCTCGAGCTTCAAATATTGATAAGCGCAATCGGCTTCGGTGTACTTGAATGGCGAAACGGCGACTCCGATCAAGAAGGGCATCCCGGACTGGCGCAATTCGTCGATCAGGCGAACGAGTTGGACCGAATCCAGGTCGAAGACGGGCGGCGCGCTGCTTCCGTCGGAGCTTTTTGGGTAGTCACCCGTGATGGCGAAAACATTCTCGATACCGAGCGCGTTCAGATCCTCGAGAGATTTTCGGATGCCCAGCCTATCGCGGCTGGCGCAGGTGATGTGAATATTGGGAGTGAGTCCGCGCGCGCGAGCTGCTGTGCCGACTCGAATCGGATCGTGGCCGAGCGCGCCGCCTGCATAACTTGTGATACTCCCGGCGACAACGCCAGGAAGACGCGCGAGTTGCGAAGCGACGTCGAGCAAAAGCGCCTCGCGCTTCAGGCGACTCGCGACCAGTTCGACTACGTAGCAGAATTTTCCGCTGCTCAACGCATCGCGCAGCGGGTTCGGCAATCCCATTCTATTTCCCCAACTCTTTGCGAACCAATTTTGTGCCTTCCACCATGGCGCAGAGCTTTGCGAATGCCACATCCTGTGGCAAATGAAAGCAGCCGCAATCGGGAAGGATAAACATCCGCTCGGCCGGGACGACCTTAAGCGCTGCGCGAATGCGCTCGGCGACGATGTCTGGCGTCTCGACCGCTTGCGTTTTGACGTCGATCACTCCGACGCCCAATTGGAATGGAGCGGGCAATTCTTTGAAGACAGCCAGGTCTTCGCCGCCGCGTCGGGCGAATTCGAGAGTTAGCTGCTGGATCTTTGCGTCCAGTATTTTGGGAAACAAATAGCGGTAGCTTCCTTCCCAGGAGGGTTTTCCATAGCGATTGCCGTAGCAAATGTGAACGGCGATCGTCGCGGCGACACCTTCGATCATCGCGTTGATGGCGTTCACACCCCAGGAAATGTCTTCCGGGAAACCGGAAAAGTACGGCTCATCGATCTGAATAATTTTCGCTCCGGCTTTCACGAGTTCTTTGAGCTCGAGGTTCATCACGCGGGCAATATCCATCGCCAGGGCTTCTTCGGTGGGATAGAAATTGTTGCGAATCCGTTTCGTGAGGGAATGCGGGCCGGTGACGCAGAATTTTGCTTCGCGATCGGTGTACTTGCGGAGGAAACGGAAATCATCCGCGAGGCCGAGGGGCGACATGGGGAGTTTGCCCGAGACAGAGCTGTCGTAGAAATCGTAATAGAACTTTTTCGAGGAGCGATCGATGTCTACGCCGGGAAGCCGCTCGACGAAATAGTCGATCATATTGTCGCGGCGCAATTCGCCGTCGGTGACAATGTCGAGCCCAGCTACCTCCTGATCTTTGATCGCGGCTTTCACAGCAGTGTCGTGAACCTCGTCGAGATCGTGGCGGCTGATGCGCCTCGCGAAATATTCCGTTTTCAGGCGCTCGAGCCAGCCCGGCATTGAATAGCTGCCAACTACGGTGGTCGGAAGAATTGGAAGAGTCATCGAGATCACTCCCGTTGCGTCGTGTAAAGAATCGAAGTACGCGAGCCTTCGCGGTAACGGAATGGCGCAAAGTGCACGTCGTAGCCGCCTCGTTCTCCCACTTCCCGCAGCAGAACGCCATTCACCCAGTTGACGATCGAGCCGTCGAGTTTTCCGGGGCCGTGAAATCCGAGCCGGTATTCATTCAGATTGGTGACAAAAATGTCCTGCACCTGCAGAAAGCCGCGCGGGTGGAGAAGCGGCAGGGTGTTACGAAAACTTTCGAGGGCGCCGGAACTCATGTGAAAACGAAAATCGCTGGGCGCGTCCTCGAGAATTTCTTCCAGGTGTGTGGGGGTAAGCCCGGCGGGGAGATCGACGTCGGGCAGATCCTCGAGGCACACGAGCCGATCCTCCACGCGAACGGCTTTCCAGATTTCCTGCCAGAACGAAACGCCGCGAGCGTGATCGCCGCAGAATTCCGGGCCGGTATCGAGCAGACGACGAATCGTCGAACTGAGTTGAGCGGCTGGAACGCCGCAAGACTCGCAGATTCGAGCGGCCTCGGTCTGCGGAACGTATGCTCGCACTTGAACGAGATGGAGCCTGCCATCGCGACGCGCGAATTCCTCGTCGGGCAAGTTGTCGTAGACATTCGTGAGATGGATGTGAAGGATTTTGTGGCGAAGGAATGCCAGCGTTTTTCCGGGATCGAGCGCGTCGAGGACGATGAAACTGCAGAGATCGAGGTGGTCTTTCAACGCAGGGCGCGAGCGGTCGAGAGTTGCGAGCGAATAGTCACCGAGAAGAAATTTCAGGCGCGCATAATAGTTTGTGCCGCGTTCGGCATCGAGAGCGCGAAAGCGGTCGAGCCAGATGCGCGAACGGGTGCCCATGCCAACGCCGATTTCGAGTGCGAAGATTTCCGGCGGGAGCTGGTTCTTCATTTCGAGGTCACGAAGCAAAGTCCAAAAATCGGCGACGCAATCGGCAATCGCTTCCGGATGATTCGCGTCCGATTTGCCTCCTGGCAAGGCTTGTTCGTAGCCTTTTCCCGTGGCTTGCTCCCAATCCGAAAGGCGATGCCAGTAGAGCCTGTTGAACTGCCATGCGATGCTGGAGCGGAACGAAGTGAATTCTTCGAGGTAGAGGCGTTCAGGCGCGTTACCGGCATCCGGCCTGGACGGTTCGCTGGCTCCAGCCATGGCGAGAATCATTTGGTCGCGAAGCGCGCCCGGCACGAGCTGGCGGGTATCAACGTGAATTTCCATCAAAGGGATCGCGTCGCCGCGACCGCTCGAGCACCGCGTCACGGTAACTGCCTCGCGAAAATTCTGGCGATACTGAATCCAATCCAGGTGAACGCGAAGATTCGCAAACTCACGCTCGTCGATATGCCCGTCAGCGAGAAGTGAATAGACCGCGCCGACGACATCTTGGGCGCTCGTCGCAGCCTGCTTTGCCTGGAGATGATTCATTTGCAGGATCATGGATCTCGAAGTACCGGAATCACGCCTCCTGACTCAAACATATGATCGCTAATCGGCATGCTCGTCCTGCTCAAACAGCGGCAGCCTGTTTCTGGAGCACGGACTTCACGGCTCGGACGATCTTGTCTTCGTTCGGCAGCAAATACCTCTCCAGAGGCTCGCTATAAGGAATCGGCGCGTCGAGCGCCGTCACGAGCGTGATGGGAGCTTTCAGGCTGTGAAAACCATGTTCCGCGATTTCCGCCGCGATAATGGAGGCAGCAGACGCGTGTCGAGGCGCCTGATCAACGAGAACGAGCCTTCCGGTCTTGCGGACGGAGTCGAGAATCGTTTTCACATCGAGTGGCGCGAGCGTGCGCGGATCGATCACCTCGGCGCTGATTCCGTCTTTGGCGAGCAATTCCGCCGCCGCGAGAGATTTCTTCACCATCCAGGCGGTAGCAACGATTGTGACGTCCGTTCCGGTGCGCTTGATATCTGCGACGCCGAAAGGAACCAAGTAGTCACCATCCGGCACTTCGCCTTTGTCCAGAGTGAGCATGTAATGATGCAAGTAGACGACGGGATTGTTATCGCGAATCGCCGTCTTCATCAGGCCCTTCGCGTCCGCCGGAGTGGACGGAATTGCGACTTTCAGGCCGGGAACTCCCATCATCATGTTGTAAATGCAATTGGAGTGCTGGCCGGCCCAGCCAGCGGCGAATCCGAAGCCCGCTTTGAATACGACTGGCACTTTCACTTGTCCACCGGACATGTAGCGCAGGCGGGGCGCTTCGTTGATCACTTGGTCGAATGCGACGAGCATGAATTCGCTCATGTATAGCTCAACGATCGGGCGCAGGCCCGTCATCGCGGCTCCGACGGCGGCGCCCAGTTCGGCGGTTTCGGAAATGGGAGTGATTCGCACGCGGCTCTTGCCGAATTTCTTGAGCAGCGGGTCGCGTTCTGTCATCGCCATGTTTTGGCCATAGAACACGACGTCGGAATCGCGCTGCATTTCCTCAATAATTGCTGTGACCATCGCTTCGCCGAACACCATTTCGCGCGCCATGAGCTATCTCCTATGCGTAAATGTGGTTGAGCGATTCTTCGGGAGCCGGCAGCGGACTCGCGAGCGCAAATTGCACGGCGTCCTCCATCTCGGCACGCGCGTCGTCCGCGATTCGCTTTGCGGTTTGATCGTTCAGCACATTCTCATTGATTAATTTCGAGCGAAACTTCGGAATCGGATCGTTTGCGCGGGCTGCATCGTATTCCGCCCGCCTGCCATAGACTTCGATCGATTCGTGCTCGGGGAATTGCGTCGGGACGGGTGGCACGGTGATGGCGTTGCCGTGCGCGCTCAGACGGTAGAACTTCGATTCGATCAGGCTTGGCCCCTGGCCGCTTCGAGCGCGCTCGGCGGCTCTTGCGCAGACGTCGAATACTTTTAGCGGGTCGTTGCCATCGACCGTGACGCCGGGAATGCTGAAGGCTTCTGCTTTTTTCGAAAGCGGGTCGCCAGCGGCATAGTTCGCATCTTCGAGACTGATGTGCGTGTAGGCCTGATATTCGTTGTTCTCGAGAATATAGACGATGGGCAATTTCCAAACCGCTGCCAGATTCAGCGATTCGTAAAACGCGCCTTGCTTCGAGGAGCCGTCGCCAAAAAAGCAATAAACGATCTGGCCCGGATTTTTCACCTGCGCAGTGAGAGCGGCGCCGGTTGCATGAGCGATGCTTTGGCCAATGATGGCAGACGTGCCGGGAAAATGATGTGCGGGATCGGCCAGATGCATCGAGCCGCCGAAACCTTTGCAGAGGCCGTCTTTCCGGCCGTAAATCTCGGCTAACATTTTTCGCGGCGATGTGCCGAGGACGATGGGGTATCCGTGGCAGCGATAGCTCGGCATGGCGAGGTCATTTTCTTCGCGCGTGGCGAGAGCTCCCACGATGGAAGCTTCTGCGCCATCGGCGAGGTGCGTGTGCCCGCGCATCACGCCGGGATGCTCGACGAACGTGCTCTTCACTCGTTCTTCGAACTCGCGGATGCGAACCATTTGCGTGTACATCCAGATGAGCCTGTCGCTTCCGAGATCTATTGAAGTTTGCATGTTTGTCTCCTTCAATGCGATGTGACAGCCTCACCGCTTGCTGCAGTGCTCGCTGCGTTATCGACCGGCGAATCGATCTCGCACAGCGGATCGCCGACAGGGACTTCGTCGCCTTCACGCGCGAGAATTTTTATCACTGTTCCCTCGATCGGCGAATCCAATTCGTAATTCACCTTCTCGGTTTCAAGTTCGACTATGGCCTCGCCGCGTTTCACCTGGCCGCCTTCGCTGACCAGCCAGCGAACTACATTCACTTTCACGGTGCCGATGCCGCCGGATTTGGGAACTCGCAGTACGGTGATGATGGCTGCCGCCCTTCATTCAAAATTTCTTGTGCATAATACCTGCGATCTCTTGCGAGCGAATCGTTACGGCAACGAAAACAAAATAATCGTTGGAGTGCCGCCAGCATCTGCACCACTCAATTCGAAAAATTTCGACATGAATCCGGAGACTGCAGCAACATATTGCTTTCCTCGAACTTCATAGGTGATCACGCCGCCTGCGACGGGGCCTCCGGCATGGAAGCGATATAGAACTTTGCCTGTATCCGAGTCGAGCGCGATTACATCTCCGGACGTTTCGCCTGTAAAAATCAGGCCTCCCGATGTGGCGGTTACGCCCGCGAGCATCGGCTTCGAGGCTTCATACCGCCAGCGTTCTTTTCCGGTGGATGCGTCGAAGGCGGTGAGCCGGCCGCGTGCTTTGTCCCACGGATCGAAATGAGGCATTCCGCCGAGATAGAAATCCGCGTCGAATTTGGGTGGCTCTTTATCTTTCTGGATGATACTGCACCAGTCGTTGGCGGGCTCGAATAGAGTATTTGTGACGGGATTGTAAGCCGGGCCGCTCCACTCTGCGCCGCCGAGCACGCCGGGACAGACGCGAACCGCATCGCCGAGCGGAACGTCAACATTTTCGCGCGTCACGAATGGAACGGAGTAGAGCAATTCGCGGGTGTCGCGGTCGATCATCTGAAGGAGGCCGTCTTTACCCGATGCGGCCAGCACGTTTCGCTTCTTTCCGTTTATAGTTGTCGAAAAAACGGGGCTGACCTGCGGCAAATCCCAATCGTGAACGTCGTGCGGCACGGTTTGGTAATACCATTTCATTTTTCCGGTAAGAACGTCGAGAGCGACCGCGGAACTTGTGTACAGATTCGCGCCGGGACGCGTTTCGTCATAAAAGTCAGGCGCGGGATTTCCGACAGGCACATACACTTCTCCTTTCGCGAGATCAAACGCGAGCGGCGTCCAAACGCTCCCGCCTCCATGAGCCACGATTTCCGGATCTTTTCCCCACGTTTCGGAGCCAGGCTGGCCGGGATCCGGAATCGTGTTGAATTTCCAAATGGGAGCGCCGTCGGAAAGACGAAACGCACCGACCCATCCTTTCGCAGCCCATTCCGATCCCGCGGTTCCAATGACAATGCGATCCATGTAAAGCAGCGGCGGCATGCTGAAGAAGAATCCCTGTTTTGAATCGGCGATCTGCTGAGCCCAGGCGAGAACTCCTGTTTGGGAATCAATTGCCAACAAATATCCGTCGGGGGTGCCGCGGACGAGCTTGCCATCTTTGATTGCGGCGCCGCGATTTGGTGGAAAAATTTCTTTGCCGCGCGGCTTCCAAACATGTTCCCAGCGCAGGTGGCAATCGGTCGCGTCGATAGCGACGGTGTAGTGGGTCGTAGTGAAATACAAAACGCCGTCGTAGACGAGCGGATTGGTTTGCGCCGGCACGCGTTCTTTACTTTGGTACATGCAAACGGGACGGAGGCTCGCTACATTCGCAGCGGTAATCTGTTTGGCGTCGACGAACCTCGTTCCAGCGTAATCGTGATTCGGATGGATCCAGTTTTCATTGCCGGCGGCGGCTTCGTTGAGCTCTCGCTGACTCGGGACCGGCCTGCGCGCGCCGCTACGGATGGCAATGACAGCGAGACGATCGCTGCCGCAGTGCAGAACCAAGTTGCCTTCACGTGCCCTCCCGCTGGTCTCGCGCGCTTCGCGAGAATATCAAATCAATTTGTTGCTTCGAGAATTGTTACTGCGCATGCGGCGAGGTCGTTGCCAATGATTCCGCCGCCATTTTCTGCCATGCCGATTCGTGCTTCCGGCACCTGAATATCGCCGCCCTCGCCGCGAAGCTGGATTGAAAGTTCGTTCAACATCATCAGGCCAGTGGCGCCGATGGGGTGGCCGCGAGAAACGAGTCCGCCCGATGGATTCACCGGGATTTTTCCGTCGCGCGCGGTGGCCCCGGAGGCAGTGAAGGGTCCACCCTCGCCTCGCGCGCACAATCCAAGATCTTCGACGAGGTGAATCTCCGCGAAAGAAGTGGCATCGTGCAGTTCGACGAGATCGATATCGCTTGCCGCGAGGTCCGCCATTTTGTAGGCGAGGCGTGCCGCGCGAACGGGGGCTCGCTCGTCTTCCCACGTCGCAGCGAAACGGCCACCTGAGATTGCGTGGGAGCGAACCCGAACAGCGCGACGCCGAGTTTCAGCCGGCAGGCCGCGAAGGTATTCGCCGGAGCACAGCAGAGCAGCGGCTGCAGCATCGCCGATCGGCGCGCACATCGCCCGAGTGAGCGGGTCGCGCACCATGCGGTCGTTGAGGACGGCGTCGACGTCCATCGGGAATCGATATTGTGCGCGAGGATTGCCAACCGAATTCGTGTGATTCTTCGCGGCGGCGCAGGCGATCTGCCGCGCGGTGGTTCCGTAGCGGGCCATGTGAGTCTTCGCCCAAAGCGCATAGATATCGATCGCGATCGAGCGGTCCGGGCTTGGTTCAAATTCTGTACCGCAATCGGCCGCCGATTTCTTGTAAAGGCTCTGCCATGTTTCAGGATCGAGCCAGTCCGTGCCCTTTTCGAGCCGGACGAAAAATTCAGCGCGACGATCGGGCGCGTGCATTTTTTCCACTCCCATCGCAAGGGAGAGATCGCACTGGCCCGAGAGAATATCTTTCCAAGCGCCGTTGAACGCCATGCTCGCGCTTGCGCAGGCGGCTTCGACGTTGGTCGTCGGCACTCCGGCAGGCAAAAGGCCCTCTTCGATCAGCGGCATCAAGCAGACTTGGCCTTTTACGTTTGGCTGGCCCCAAAAATCCATCATCATGTTGCTGAACCAGACGTGACCGATATCGCCGCCATCGATTCCCGAATCGTCGAGAACACCGGCATTCGCATCGCGAACGAGATCCTTCGGCGATTTCTCCGCGAAGCGTCCCGCGGGAGTGCTGAAAATTCCGATGATGTAGACGTCGGCCGCCATTTCGATCCGTGGTTGCTCGTATTCGAAGTTATCGGGCTCGCCGGCCCTAGTTGACGCTCCGCGCTGCGTTCTCCCAGTATGGCTTGCGCAAGGTTTTCTTATCGGTTTTTCCGGCAGGCGTCTTCGGAATCTCGGCGCGAAATTCCACTGACTTCGGCGCTTTCACACCGCCAAGTTTGGTTTTGCAGTGTGCGATGATTTCGGATTCCGTCACGCTGCCGTACTTGTGCAAAACAACGACTGCTTTTACGGCCTCGCCCCATTTTTCGTCCGGCACTCCAATCACTGCGCACTCGCGGACCTCGGGAAGCGACATCACCGCCGCTTCCACTTCGGCGCAATAGACGTTGAAGCCGCCGCTGATGATCATGTCTTTTTTTCTGTCGACGATATAGAAGTAGCCGAATTCGTCGCGGTATCCGACGTCGCCGGTATGGTGCCAACCGTGAGCGCGAATTTCTTTCGTTGCGTCCGGAAGTTTGTAGTAGCCCCGCGTGACGAGCGACCCACGCGCGACGATTTCTCCGGGTTCGCTCGGAGGCAGGATTTGTCCGTCGTCATCCATGGCTGCAAGGCGAACCGCCGCGCTAGCCCTGCCACAACTTCGCAGCCGTTCTGGGTGATCTCCCGCGGCGGCGGCTGCGAGAGTTTTCTGGTCGAGCCACGTCATGATCATCGGCGCTTCGGTTTGGCCGTAGCTCTGGCACAGGCACGGGCCAAAAACTTCGACGCCTCGCTTCAATTTGTCTGGAGAGACGGGAGCAGCCGCGAGCAGGAAGACGCGCAGGCTGGAATAGTCGAATCTGCCGAGATCAGGATGCGCCAGCAGTGCGTAGAAAGCAGTCGGCGGAAGAAAAATATGCGTGACTCGAAATTTTTCGATGCTTTTCAGGACTTCGAGCGCATCAAACTTCGGCAGAACTACATTCGTGGCGCCGAGCGGAAACATTGCAAACGCAACCGTTCCCGCGGCGTGCGAGAGAGGAGCGGTGCTCAGGCAAATTGGGTCGACGCCCTCGCAGCGCCAGTAATGGCCTGCGAGTTCAACCATGGTTCCCCAAGCGACGTTCGTGACCATCACGCCTTTGGCGGGGCCGGTGGTGCCGCCGGTCGGGACGATGCCCATGAGATCGTCAGGATTTCCGTACGGGTTCGCTGAGTCAGATATTTCTTGGCCCGAGCCGTTCGCCATGAACGATTCGAGCGATTGGTCACCATCGCATTCGGCGTCGATGCAAATACAATGACGCAAACTCGACACCCGCTGTTTGATTTCGCGTACCGATTCGCGGTAGGTGCTGTGGTAGAAGAGCCAAGACGTCTCGACGTAATTCATGTACTCGATGTTCGCGTCCGGAGTATTTCTTGAATTGATCGGAACCCAAACGGCGCCGTCCCGCAACAAACCAAGCATGCAAGAGAGAACCCGCGCGTCGTTCGGCGAGTAAATTGCCGCGCGTTCGCCAATCCGGCCTTCCTGCGGAATTTTGATCTGGGCGTCGAACCCGCGGTCGAGTTGGATCTGGGTCGCCGACATGGCCCGAGCAATTCGCTCGCTCGCGAGTTTCAATTCGCGATAGGTGCAGCGGATGTCGCCGTCGATGATCGCCGTGCGATCCGCGAACGTCTCCGCGCCCTTGTCGAAATAATCGATCGCTCGCATTCGATCTGGCTCTCCGTTGTTCCTTCGCCAGCCGTCTGCTAAATCTGCTGTACGTTCCAACTACGAGAAGATCTTTGCCTTCGAGAGTCCATAGCCTTCGAGCGCATGCAGGAGCTCGCGATGGCCGAACGCGGCAGCAGGCGAGGCGAAGCCGGTCTTGCGCGGCGCCGCGTGAATCAAGTGATGCGCTGCAAAGGCTTGGATGAGGCCTGTTTGCCGGTAGCAGCACGCTCCAAATATCGCGCATTGCGAGAAGGCGGTGGTGCCGCGGCCCGTGACGAAGTCGATCGTGCGATGCTCGCGCGCATTTTCGCGCGGGGGAGTGCCGCCTTGCACCGAGTTCGCCATTTCTGCGAGCTTTCGTTCCTGCTCGTCTTTCGGGAGCGGGCGAATATGTTCTTCATAGTGCTTTTCTGTGGCGAGGACGTTTGTCATAAGCGCACGGTCGAGAATTCCACCGAGCGTTCGAACATTCGCAACTTGTGGGTGATTCTTGAACCACACAGGATTTGGAAAGCCTCCCCAGGGCAGGACGAGTTGCGTTTCGATCGAACCGGGCACAATTGCTTCGTGGCCAGTGGCGCGCGCCCAGGGTTTGAACCGGTTCTGCTCGAGGTAGAACGCTTCGGTTTGGATTACTGCAAAGATTGTCTGCGTTGAACCGAACGTGGGAACACCTTTAAATATCGAAAGAATTTCGAGGGAATCGATTCCGCCGGCCTCGAGGCAAATATGCGAGGCAATATCGCTGGCCGCGGACATGTAAGCAGTCGCGGGAGCGATCAAGAGGCCTTTTTGTGTGAATTTCTCGCCCCAGTTGTCAGCGACGCTTCGAATCCATGCCTGTTCGCCGCTGATGTCGAGATAATGGCAGCCTGCTCTCAGGCTGGCTTCGACGACGCGCGGGCCGTGATACAGAAACGGGCCGACGGTATTGCAAACGACTTTCGCGCCGGAAAATAATTTCGCCAAGTCGTCGATGGAATCGCCGGTTTCAGCAACTTCATAGTCCGCGGTTTCAATTCCCGGAACACGGCTCAGGACTTCTTCGATCTTCGCGCGGTTTCTGCCCGCTGCGATGAACGGCACGTTGTATTCGCGAAGGAACTCGGCGACAAGCCGGCCTGAAAAGCCGCTTGCGCCGTAGAGAACAACTGGTCTCTTCGTGTTCACGATGATGCCTCCCGGCCATTCGGCGTATCGCCTGCCGCAACGAACATCGGCGCGAAGAGATGGCGGGGATCCGCATCAGCCGTATTTGGCCTGCCCGGGGATATTAGGCTAAAGTCTCTTTCGCGCCAGTAGGCACCTTTTCGTAACCTGGTACCCGAGGAGAATCCGCGATGGAAGATTTCAACTGCCCTGTTCGAATCACCACGGAAATCATCGGAGGGAAATGGAAGCCGCTGATCTTGTTTTACCTTCAGGAGGGAACACAACGGTTCAGCCAATTGCAGAAGCTGCTGCCCGGAACCACCAAGAAAATGCTGACGCAACGACTGCGAGAGCTCGAGCGCGACGACATCATTCATCGCAAGGTCTACGCTCAAGTGCCACCTCGAGTGGAATATTCGCTGACTCGACACGGCCAAAGCCTGAAGCCAATCCTCGTGCTGATGTCTGCATGGGGGAAGAGACATCGCGTGCGCCACGGTGGAGCAAAACAATAGCAGGCATCATTTTAGCAGTAGGCACAGCTCTTGCGCCGCAGCGCGAAGGTGCGGGAGAAACTTGGACTGCATTTCCTGTATCGAGACTCGCTGTGCGTGCGCGCCGATATTCAAAGCCGCAACTACTTTACCGCTGGGATTCTGAATCGGGACAGCCATGGAACGCAGCCCGTGCTCGAGTTCCTGGTCGATGATGGAATAGCCATCACGTCGGACTTGGCGGAGCGCCTGCGTCAATTTCGCGGGATTCACAATCGTTCGCTCGGTGAATCGTTTCAACTGCGCGCGGCTCATGTACGACTCAAGTTCCTCGGGTGAAAGGTTCGCCAGAATCGCCCGTCCCATAGAAGTGCAAAATGCGGGCAAGCGGCTTCCAACGCCAAGATCGATCGACATGATGCGCGTCACGTTTGCGCGCGCGATGTAAACGATTTCCAGACCGTCGAGCGCGGCGATCGAGCAACTTTCGTGCAGCAGTCGGCTCACATGTTCGAGGACCGGCTGAGCTGCGGTGGCCAATGGCATCGACGAAATGTAAGAGTGGCCGAGTGCGAGAATTCTGGGGCGCAAGAAGAAATGGCGGTTGTCGTCCGAACCGGCGAAGCCGAGTTTTGTGAGGGTGTAAAGACAGCGACGAACGGCAGCGCGTGAAAGACCGGTGGTAGTGCTCACCTGCGAAATCGTCAGGTGATGGCGACGTTGCGAAAAAGCCTGGATCACGGCAAGACCGCGAGCGAGCGACGTCATGAAATTCGGATCGCCCGTGAAAGCATCGATGTCCGTGGAGGGCTTGGCGAGAGTGATTGCAACGGCGGCCACGGCAGGCGAGGCCGTACTCTCCGAAATTTGCGGCACAGAATTCCTCTGAGAATTCGAGTTGGGCAAAGCGTCCCCCGAGTAACTGGCCTGAGGCGGGGAAGGATACACGAAGTGGGCGATAGGCGCACGCTATTTCGATAATCGGCCTTGACAACTCCGAGACCGGTTGACTAGATTCGCCGCATGCGTGCCGGAAGTTGCAAAGTCACGTAGAAATCGCGGGGTGCAGGCTTGGCTGATTTTGTTTCATTGCGTGAAGGCGTTGCGAGCCTTGTTCACGATGGGGATGCGGTCGCGCTTGAGGGATTTACCCACCTGATTCCCTTCGCTGCGGGACACGAACTCATTCGGCAGCGCCGCCGCAATTTGACGCTCATCCGCATGACGCCCGACATCATCTATGATCAAATGATCGGAATGGGCTGCGGCTCCCGGATCGTGTTTTCGTGGGGAGGCAATCCTGGCGTGGGATCGCTGCACCGGTTTCGTGACGCGATTGAGAATGGCTGGCCGGCGCCGCTGGAAATCGAAGAGCACAGTCACGCGGACATGGCGGCGAGCTATCAAGCGGGCGCATCGGGGCTGCCTTTTGCGGTTATGCGCGGATATGTCGGTTCCGACCTGCCGAAATATAACAAACGAATTCAGCCGATTGCGTGTCCGTTTACGGGAGAGATTTTGACGGCGACTCCCGCGCTCAATCCCGACGTGACAATCATTCATGCGCAGAAGGCCGACCGAAAAGGAAATGTTGCGATTTTCGGAATTGTCGGAATTCAAAAGGAAGCCGTGCTTGCGGCGAAAAAGGTGATCGTAACCGTCGAAGAAATCGTGGATGATCTCAATGCTCCGGTAAATGCCTGTGTGTTGCCGGCATGGGTGATTTCGTGCATCAGCGTGGTGCCGGGCGGCGCGCATCCTTCTTACGCGCACGGTTACTACAAGCGCGACAATTCATTTTGCAAGGCTTGGGATGGGATCTCACGCGACCGCGAACCGTTTCTCGCGTGGATGAACCGCCACGTTTTAGCTACGAAGGATTTTGCGGAATACCGGCGCAGCGTCGACGCGGAGATGAAGGTCGGCCATGCCTGAGGCACGCTACTCGCCTGTTGAAATCATGACGGTCGCAGCGGCGCGAAGATTAAGCCAACGGGACGGTATGCTTTGTAGGCATCGGGCTGCCAAGTGCTGCCGCAAATTTGGCGCGGATCACGCATGCGCCCGAGCTTGTGTTGATATATGAGTCCGGGAACGATTGGCGCGAAGCCCGACGTGCTGCCGCTCTCGATCGGCGACGGCGAACTGGCGGAAACGGCGGATACGGTCGTGTCGGTTCCGGAGATTTTTCGTTATTGGCTGCAGGGAGGCCGCGTGGACATCGGATTTCTCGGCGCGGCTCAGATCGACAGGTTTGGGAATATCAATACCACGGTGATCGGTTCTTACGATCACCCAAAGGTTCGGCTGCCGGGAGCTGGCGGCGCGCCGGAGATCGCGACCGCCGCGAAAGAAGTGGCGATCATCTTGAAGCAGAGCAAACGCGCTTTCGTCGACAAACTGGATTTTGTCACGTCATCTGGTTTTTATCCGGACGCGAGCGGCAACGGAAGACCGGTGGCGAGGGGCCGCGGGCCTACCACCGTGATCACCGATTTAGGCATAATGCGATCGGACCCTGAAACGCGGGAACTCGTGCTGACCGCTATCCATCCGGGAATTGCGGTGGAACAAGTAAGGAATGCGACCGGATGGCAATTGAAAATCGCGCCAAAGCTCGAAACAACGCAGGAACCGACGGCGGCTGAGTTGCACGCACTTCGCGATCTGCACGCGCGTACGGCGGCGGCGCACGGAAGTGCAGCGGCGTCGGAATAAGTGCGGCGCCGGGCAGACTCGCGATTCCGAGTCGAGGAGAAAAAATCAGCAATGCGAGATCTGCCCGGCTATCGCAGGCCTTTCGCAGGAACGCAACCGAACTATCTTCATCCGCCTTACGCGTCCTCGATCAAGCGGGCGCCATCGAAACCGCTTGTTGTTATTCCGCAAACGCTGTCCGAAGTGACGGGCCCAGTGTTCGATCGCAAGATTGTCGACGTGAAAGCATTCGATCTGACGAAGCAACATTCGGGCGAGCCGCAGGGCGAGCGCATTGTCGTGAGTGGCCGCGTTTTGGATGAAAATGGACGCCCCGTGCGCGACACACTTCTGGAAGTCTGGCAGGCCAATGCTGCGGGACGATATCTGCACAAGCGCGATCAGCATAACGCACCGCTCGATCCCAATTTCACTGGCAGCGGCCACACGATGACGGATTCAGAAGGCCGCTATCGCTTCGTGACGATCAAGCCGGGAGTATATCCGTGGGGCAATCATTACAATGCGTGGCGCCCCGCGCACATTCACTTCTCGGTGTTCGGTCCGGCGTTCGCAACGCGGCTCGTAACGCAAATGTATTTTCCCGGCGACCCGTTGCTCGCGTTCGACCCTATCTTCAATTGCACGGCGGATGAAAAAGCGCGCGAGCGATTGGTTTCGCAATTCGATTGGGAGACAACGATTCCTGTGGAAGCGCTGGGATATCGGTTCGACATAGTTCTAAGCGGTCGCGAAGCTACACCGATGGAGCACAAATGAGCTTGCAGGCGACATCTTCGCAGACGGTGGGTCCATTTTTTGTGCTTGGTTGCGCGTGGATCGATCAGGCGGAGATTGCTGGTCCGGGAGTCGCCGGAGAACGAGTGACGATTGAAGGGCGTGTGACGGATGGCGACGGCAAGCCTGTGCCGGACGCACTCATCGAAATTTGGCAAGCCAATGCGCACGGGAAATACGCGCACCGGACGATACGCAAAACAAACCAATCGAGGCTGGGTTCCAGGGTTTCGGCCGAATCCCCACCAATGATGAAGGCGAGTTCCGTTTTACGACGGTTAAGCCGGGGCCTGTGCCGGGACCGGATGGAAAGCAGCAGGCGCCGCATCTTTCGGTGTCAGTTTTTGCGCGAGGTTTACTCCGCCGTCTGGTGACACGGATTTATTTCCCGGACGAAAGTGCGAATGCGAACGACTTCATTTTGAATCTCGTGGAACCGGACCGGCGTGGGTCACTGCTTGCAAAAAAGACAGCGACCGCAGGAACACTAGAATGGAATGTGATACTGCAAGGTCCGGGTGAAACGGTTTTCTTCGACGTATAGTAGAACGATTAAATCTGCTAAGACCCGACGGGATTTCTGTCTAACTCCAAACGCGCTTCGCAGTCTCAGCGACAAGCCGCAATTTGGCCCACTGTTCTTCTTCGGTAAGAAGATTTCCCTCCATGGTGGACGCAAAACCGCACTGCGGGCTAAGCGCCAGATTTTCGAGAGGGAAGTGGCGTCCCGCTTCATTGATTCTTTCGACTAACTCGTCGCCGTTTTCGAGTTGTGGGCGCTTTGAACTCACGAGACCGAGAACGACGGTCTTGCTTCGCGGCACAAATCGAAGTGGTTCGAAGGTGCCGGATCGCTCGTCGTCATATTCCAGAAGAAATCGGTCCACATCCATGGTTGTGAATAGTTTCTCAGCGATCGCATCGTAACCGCCCTCGGCGTACCAGTGGCTCCGATTGTTGCCGCGGCAGAGGTGCATCGCGAGAGTGATTCCGGGGCGGCGCGCAGCTGCAAAGCACGCATTGTCTGCCCGGATCGCCTCGTCGAGAAGCGTGTCGGGATCGGTGTTCATCTCTGTCCGGATCCATTCGCGCCATTTCGGATCCATATAATAGCTGTAGCGAGGCGCGTCAATTTGAATGTAGGTGACGCCTTCATCCGCCAGGCGCGCCATTTCTTTTTTCATGATTTCGACGATGTCCCAGAGCAGCGCCGAGTGATCGGCATATACTTTGTCGGTGATGCCGCGCTTGAACGAAATCGCGGGAAATTGAGTGGCGCTGGGAAGGGTCATCTTGAGCGCGCCCTTTGAGTTCGCTTTCAGAAATGTGAGCTCGTGCCCGGTAAGAGGTCGCACCGCGCGGAGCTTGGAATGCACGATTCCGGTTACGCTGCTGGCGTGTGCGTCTTTCGCTTCGCCTGCTTTCCACGTACGCGCGACAGAATCGCCGAGATCAAAGCCTTCGACGGCGTCGGTGAAATCGCTCATGAAATTGCGGCGGCGAAATTCGCCATCGGTGAAGACATCGAAACCCAATTCTTTCTGCTTTGCGAGAACGCGCAGAATGTGCCGGTCCTCGATCGCTTTGAGGGCAGGGGAATCGGGCGGTTCCGTGCGGCGCGCCGCCAATAAATCCGCGGGTCTCAAGAAACTGCCGACATTGTCAGCTCTAAAACGGGAAGCCATGAGGTCTTCTCTCCCTTATCAGCAGACTCGGGCGATTTGCGGCGGTCGCTGCTAACTAGCCTGCGGCCGCTTGAGAGTTTCGGCCGAAAATCACCTCATCGGGGCGAAAACGTAAATCAGACCCAGAGTTTTTCGTTTAGCTTCAGTCCATGCTCGCGGCAGTAGCTCACGTAGTGATTGATGAACCAGAAGACGTCGAGAGTCTCAGTCAAAGTGTCGTTGTCGTCGTAGAACTCGAGCGACGCATTCAGCCAGAAAAAAGTTTTCATCCCGTTCGGATCGTCGGACACAAGAGTGTGAATCGCTCCGGGGCTTTCATGGACGTAGCTCCCGGGACGCGCGACCCAGTCATATTCCAGGTATCGCCAGCTGCCTTCGAGCGTGCAGGCGAACACCGGACCGCGGTGCCGGTGGCGGCCGAGTTTTCCTCCCTTTTTTACCCAGAGAATATTCGCGAAGGAACTCCCGCGAACATCAAACGCCAAATGTCGAATATAGACGTTCTCAATGAACGGAACCCACGGAGATTCGTCTTCGCCTGCTCCAATATGAACATCGGGCCGCGAATATTCTCGGACGATGTCGCCGATACTGGAATTTATGTCTATAAGCATGTGGCCTCCTTCTAATCTCACTGGTGAGCCGCCAAACGTGACCTCTCGCCGCCAACGCGCAGAATGCTAGCACAAATATGAATGGCGGAATCTTGCCGAAGCGCAGATAGAGCGATCGATTTTGCGTTTTCATCTCGAAAGTGTTCGATTATCGCTAAATGTCGAGGGCGAGAACTGAGACGCGCGCGATGACAGGGCATGCGAGGAATCTTGTGCTAGCATTCGCGCGCGTTCCATATTCCATTTTACTCTGTGTAGATTGAACGGGGGATCCATGGGGCCAGCTAGATTAATCGATCGCATCGCAAGAACACGAATTTGGCGTGGGCTGACCTTGCTATTGATTTTCTCGGCGCTAGCGGCGCCATGGAGCTACTCACAGGCGCAGAAAGCCCCCCAAAAAGTGATTATCGATACCGATCCCGGTACCGACGACGCGCTCGCAATGTTGCTGGCATTCAATTCTGCCGAACTGAATGTTCGAGCCATTACGATCGTGGCAGGGAACGTGACCGCGGATCTCGGGACCGAAAATGCGCTAAAGGTCGCGAGTGTTGCAAACCGGTGCGACATTCCCATTGCGAAGGGCGCCACAGGGCCTCTGTTTCAGAAGCTCAACACCGAAGAATTTTGGAACGGCAGCAATGGACTCGGCGGCGCGGAACTGCCGCCGTCAAAATGCAATGCGAGTTCGCAGTTCGGACCGGATTTAATTATCGAGATAATTCACCGCTATCCTCACGAAATCACGCTGATTCCTATCGGACCGCTTACGAACATCGCGCTCGCGGCCTCGAAGGATCCCTCGATTGTGCCACTCGTGAAAGGCGTAGTACTCATGGGCGGATCGATCACAGGTGGAAATGTGAATGCCGCAAGCGAGTTCAATATTCACAGCGATCCCGAAGCAGCGTCGATCGTTTTCAATGCGGGATGGCCGATCACCATGGTTGGCTTGGACGTAACCGAGCACACGCTTATCACCGAAGCAGACGCAGCGCGGCTCGAAACCAAAGGCGGCCCGGAAGCGAAGTTCGCAGCTGCCGTGGCGCGGTTTCAGATCGGAACGTACCAGGGCACGGGTTTTGGAGGAGGTGCGGTGCATGATGCGCTCGCAGTAGGAGCTGTGATTGACCCTACCCTTCTAAAGACGCAGGACATGCGCGTCGATATTGAGACAGGTGGTAAATTCACGCGCGGCGAGACGGTCGGCAACCGGGGAAACGCAGTGGATCGGGTGGTTCCGAAGTTCGATCGTCTCGAAACTGTCGGAGTCGATGCGGTTCAACCGAATGTGCATGTCGCAGTCGATGCGGAGTCGGCTCGATTCATCCAGCTGCTGATCGAACGCATCAGCGGGAAATAGTTCCGGGAGAATTCTTCAAGTCGAATCACGCGCGTACCCGCCGCCTTACATCACTAACATTCGATCGAAACCGAAGGCCGCAATCTTTCGTCAAAGTAGTAGCTACAAGCTCGCTGATTGAAGGGAGAGGTACATTCTGCTACGGCGCCGCCAGTGTTTAGTGGCGGATTGCCTGGGCCGGGCTTCAGGAGACGTTCCCGTGTTTGTCCTGATTGCGGTGCTAGGTGTCGGTATGCTGAAATGACTTTCAATGGATACGAAAACGACCACCACTACTGCGGTACCCAGCCCGCCGGATTCCGGTTCTCCCGATCATCGATATTCCGATAGACATAGCGGACCCAAGAGCCATTTGTGGGCGTGGTTGTTTGTCGGCGTTCTGGTAATCGGCGGCGGATTTCTCTATTTTCGGCATCGCCAGGCGGCAGCCGAGGCAGCCGCGAAAGCCAAGGCTTCGCAGCAACCGCGTGCGGTTCCGATTGTGGCTGCAACCGCGAAAAAGGGCGACATCGGAGTGTACATCGAGGCTCTCGGCGCCGTGACGCCCGTGTACACCGTCAATGTGACGAGCCGGGTGCAGGGCCAGGTGATGAACGTCTATTACCGCGAAGGGCAGATGGTTCGCAAAGGCGATCCGCTTCTCGAAATTGATCCGCGACCTTACCAGGCCGCATACACCCAGGTGGAAGGACAACTCGAGCACGACGAAGCCGTACTTGCTGAAGCGAAAATCGATCTGGATCGCTACCAGGCGGCGTTTAATCGAAATGCGATCGCGAAGCAACAGCTCGATGATCAGACACAAACCGTGAAGCAGGACGAAGGAACGGTAAAGAACGATCAAGGACAAGTCGCGAACGCTCAGGTAAATCTGGCTTACACCCACATCACTTCGCCAATCGACGGGCGCGTGGGACTTCGCCTGATCGATCCTGGAAATATGGTGCAGGCGAATGGGACCACTCCGCTGGTGGTTGTGACGCAACTGGCGCCGATTACGGTGATTTTCAGCGTTGCAGAAGACTACCTCTCCCAGATTCAACAGCAGCTGCGCAAGGGTAACAAGTTAGCGGTGGATGCCTACGACCGGATGCAAGAAAAGAAGATTGCGGAAGGCACTTTGTTGACGATCGACAACCAGATCGACACGACCACGGGCACGGTCAAGCTACGAGCGATGTTTCCGAACAAGGATGAAGCGCTATTTCCGAACCAGTTCGTGAATGCCCGGCTCCTGGTTGAAACACAACACGACGTCACGCTTGTACCTTCGCCGGGAATCCAAAGGAACGCTCAGGGCGCATACGTTTACCAGATCAAAGATCAAAAGGCCATGATCCAAAAGGTAAAAGTAGGCACAACTGACGGAACGACAACCGCCGTCGAAGGAATTCAGCCCGGCGATGTGATCGCCGTGAATGGCTTCGACAAATTGCAGGATGGAATTGCGGTAACGATCCGCAAGCCCGGAACAAACGCCAGCGCTACCGGAAGCACTCAGGAAACTCCGTGAATCCGTCTCGCCCGTTTATTGTTCGGCCGGTCGCAACTTCGTTATTGATGGCTGCGATCTTGCTGGCCGGATGTGTGGCGTTCTTGCAATTGCCGGTTTCGGCGCTTCCTGAAGTCGACTACCCTACGATCCAGATCATCACCTTCTACCCCGGTGCGAGCCCGGACGTGGTGGCGTCTGCGGTTACGGCACCGCTCGAGCGGCAATTCGGGCAGGTTCCTGGACTCAATCAAATGACGTCGACGAGCTCGGACGGGAGCTCGGTGATCGTACTGCAGTTTTCCCTCGACCTCAGCATTGACGTCGCCGAGCAAGAAGTGCAACAAGCAATCAATTCGGCGCAAACGTATTTGCCTGCCGATCTGCCCACGCCGCCGCTCTATAGCAAAACGAACCCGGCTGATGCGCCGATTCTGACGCTCGCCTTGACGTCGGACACGATTCCGCTTTCGCAGGTAGAGGATCTAGCGGACACGCGGCTAGTTCAAAAGATTTCGCAACTGCCCGGCATTGGACTGGTGAGCATCAGCGGCGGTCAGAAGCCAGCTGTGCGCATTCAGGTGAATCCGACGGCGCTGTCGCACTACGGAATAAACCTCGAAGATGTTCGCACCGCAATCCAACAAACGAGTCTCGATCTCGCGAAAGGGAATTTTGACGGGCCTCGCCAGGACTATCAGATCCAGGCGAACGATCAGCTTCTGACGAGCAAGGATTTCAAGCCCGTTGTAGTTGCGTACCGGAACAGCGCGCCGGTGTTCATGTCAGACGTAGCGAACATCATCGACGGCGCAGAAAACGTGAAGCAAGCCGCGTGGATGAACGAAACTCCGGCGGTGATCGTCAACATTCAGCGGCAGCCCGGCGCGAACATCATTCAAGTGGTCGACCGCGTCACGAAGCTGCTGCCTGCGCTCCAGCAGACGCTTCCGGCCTCGGTGAAAGTCTCTGTACTGACGGATCGCACCATCACGATTCGCGCTTCGGTGAAGGATGTTGAGTTCGAATTAATGCTTACGATTGCCCTCGTTGTGATGGTGATTTTCCTTTTCCTGCGCAGCCTGTCTGCAACGATTATTCCGAGCGTTGCCGTTCCTCTTTCGTTGATAGGAACATTTGGCGTGATGTACCTGGCAGGCTACAGCCTCAACAACCTCACGCTAATGGCGCTGACGATCTCCACGGGATTCGTCGTCGACGACGCGATCGTGATGATCGAGAACATCGTTCGTTATCTTGAAGAAGGAGATTCGCCCCTCGATGCTGCCTTGAAGGGCTCCGAGCAAATCGGGTTCACGATCGTTTCTCTCACGATATCCCTGATTGCTGTTTTGATTCCGCTTCTGTTCATGGGAGACATCGTCGGCCGGCTCTTCCGTGAATTTGCGATTACGCTGAGCGTAACGATCCTGGTTTCCGCTGTGGTATCCCTCACGCTCACTCCAATGATGTGCGCGAAGTTGCTGCGTCATAAGTCGGACTCGGAGCGGGGCAAGTTCTACGAAGCATCCGAGAGAGGGTTCCAGCGAGTAATCGATTTCTACGGTGAAACTCTTCAGTGGGTGCTTCAGCACCAGACTGCGACGTTGGTCGTTGCCGCAGCCACGCTGGTCCTCACAATCTGGCTCTACGTCCTGATTCCCAAGGGCTTTTTCCCGGTTCAGGACACTGGAATCATTCAGGGCATCTCCGAAGCGCCGCAGTCAATCTCGTTTGACGCGATGTCTGAGCGGCAGCAGGCGCTGGTGCGCGCAATTCTAAAAGACCCCGCCGTGCAGAGCGTGTCTTCATTCATCGGCGTCGATGGAACGAACACCACGCTGAATAACGGGCGCATTCAAATTAACCTGAAGCCTCTCGACGACCGAAAAATCGATGCATCGGAAATAATTCGCAGGTTGCAGCCCAATCTTGAGAAAGTGGATGGGATCACGCTTTTCATGCAGCCCATTCAGGATTTGACGGTCGAAGATCGCGTCAGCCGCACTCAGTTTCAATACACGCTCGAAGATCCCGATGCTGCCGAACTCAATCGCTGGACGGCGAGGCTCGTCGAAAAATTGAAGGCGCTGCCTCAGCTTCGCGACGTAGCGACCGATCAGCAGACGTCCGGGCTGGCGGCATCGCTGGTGATCGACCGGCAGACGGCTTCACGACTCGGAATCTCGCCGCAAATGATCGATGAGACTCTGTATGACGCGTTCGGCCAGCGCCAGGTCTCAACACTCTACACGCAGCTGAACCAGTATCACGTGGTTCTGGAAACGATGCCGGACTTTCAGACGAATCCGGCAAAATTGCAGAGCATTTATGTTCGCTCCGCAGTGCCGGCGTCTACCTCCGGGGCGGCATCGTCCACTTCGTCGTCTGGTAATTCGCAGTCGACGTCTTCGTCAGGTTCGTCGTCGCCTAATGGCAATGGTGTAGTAACCACTTCAACTTCAACAGCGGCGTCGAGAGGGCCAGCCGGGCCGTCGAGTTCGAGTTCTAGCAACAATTCAAGTTCATCGAACCCTGCACCCTCGACGGCCTTGAACGGGTCGGCTGTTCCTCTAAGCGCCTTCACTCATTTCGAATCCCGTACCGCACCTTTGGCGATCAATCATCAGGGGCAATTTCCCGTAGTGACGATTTCATTTAACCTCGCACCCGGGGCGTCGTTGGGAGAGGCCACCGAAGCCATCGCTGCGGCACAAAAAGAAATCAACATGCCGCTGAGCGTGCAGGCCGCATTCCAGGGCACGGCTGCGTCGTTCCAATCGTCGCTTTCGAACGAGCCACTGCTGATTCTTGCCGCATTGGTCACGGTATACATTGTTCTTGGCGTTCTTTACGAGAGCTACATTCACCCCATCACAATCTTGTCGACGCTGCCTTCCGCCGGGGTGGGAGCGATTCTCGCGTTAATGATTACCGGGCAGGAGTTGAGCGTCGTCGCGCTCATAGGCATCATCCTGTTAATTGGAATCGTGAAGAAAAACGGCATCATGATGATCGACTTCGCTCTCGAAGCCGAACGCAAAGAAGGGAAGAGTTCGACGGATGCGATCTATCAGGCGTGCCTGCTGCGGTTTCGTCCGATCATGATGACGACGATGGCTGCACTGCTCGCCGGGTTGCCACTGGCGCTGGGCGGCGGCATCGGTTCGGAATTGCGCCGCCCGCTGGGCATTGCGATGGTCGGCGGACTGATTTTTAGCCAGATCCTTACGCTCTACACCACTCCCGTGATTTACATTTTCTTTGACAAGCTTGCCATGAAAGCCAGAGGCTCTCGCGAAAGCGCTGCGCGGGGAGGAGCCGTTCCGGCGGAACAGTCATGAGCCTGTCGTCTCCATTTATTCGCCGGCCGGTTGCGACGACGTTGCTGACAGTCGCCGTCGCTCTCGCGGGAGCGGTGGCATTTAATTTCCTTCCGGTGTCGCCTCTCCCACAAGTTGATTTCCCGACAATCTCGGTCGGCGCGTCTCTACCGGGAGCGAGCCCCGAAATCATGGCTTCGTCCGTTGCAACGCCCCTGGAGCGGCAGTTTGGGCGCATCGCCGGCGTTACGGAAATGACGTCATCAAGTTTTCTCGGCACCACGAATATCACGCTTCAGTTCGATCTCAATCGCGACATTAACGGAGCTGCCCGAGACGTCCAGGCTGCGATCAACGCTGCGCGAAGCTATCTTCCCGCCAATTTGCCGAGCAATCCGACATATAAGAAGGTAAATCCCGCAGACGCCCCCATCATGATCATCGCTCTCGCCTCGGATATTTACGATCGGGGGCGCCTCTACGACGCGGCGTCCACGATCATGTCGCAGAAGCTCTCGCAGATCGAGGGTGTTGGCCAAGTTACGGTTGGCGGAAGTTCGTTGCCTTCCGTGCGAGTGGAACTGAACCCGGTACAACTGAACGCGTTTGGGCTTGGCGTTCAGAATGTCCAATCGATGTTAGCCGCTCAAAACGCGAATATTCCCAAGGGTCAGATTTCAGACGGCCTTACATCCGCCGATATCACTACAAACGACCAATTGCTCACAGCCGATTTGTACAAACCACTGATCGTTGGCTACCACAATGGAGCCGCGATCAAGCTTTCCGATGTTGCCGACGTTCAGGATTCGGTTGAGAACATCAGAGCGTCGGGCTTCGTAAACGGAAAGCCAAGCGTGCTCGTGATTATTTTTCGCCAGCCGGGCGCAAACATTATCGACACCGTTGACCGCATCTATTCGGAACTCCCGTCCCTCAAAGCCTCTATTCCGTCTGCGATCAACCTCACCGTTGTTCTCGACCGCACAACGACCATTCGAGCGTCGGTGAAGGACGTGGAACGAACGCTGGTTATTTCGGTGGGGCTCGTCATTCTTGTTGTGTTTTTCTTTCTGCGCAATGTTCGGGCCACTCTGATACCCAGCGTCGCCGTTCCTGTTTCGCTGATCGGGACTTTCGGCGTGATGTACCTCTGCCACTACAGTCTCGACAATCTTTCGCTGATGGCACTTACCATCTCAACCGGATTCGTGGTTGACGACGCAATCGTGGTGATCGAGAACATCGCTCGATACATCGAGCAGGGAATGACGCCCGAGGAGGCCGCGTTGCACGGAGCGGCGGAAATTGGTTTCACCGTGCTATCGATCAGCCTTTCGCTCGTGGCCGTCTTCATTCCGATTTTGCTGATGGGCGGAATCGTCGGGCGCTTGTTCCGCGAGTTTGCGGTCACGCTTTCGGTGGCAATCATTGTCTCTCTCGGTATTTCACTAACCACCACTCCGATGATGTGCGCCAAGTTGTTGAAACACGACGATCCGGAGGCGCACGGCCGGTTATATCGGGTAAGCGAAAAGTTTTTTAATTGGATGGTAAACACGTACGAGCGCACCCTCACCGTCGTTTTGCGCCATCCGGCGTTCACGCTTATAGTTTTGCTGATCACGATCGGCGTCAATGTCTACCTGCTCATAATCGTTCCGAAAGGGTTTTTCCCGTTGCAAGACAACGGAACTGTTTTTGGCGGTTTGCAAGGCGCTCAGGATATTTCTTTTCAGGCGATGCAGAAGGACGTAAAGACATTCGTTGACATGATCAAGGGCGACCCGGCGGTGGCCAATGTGATGGCGTTCACCGGCGGAGGCGGAGCCACGAACGGCGGCTTCATCTATATAGGACTCAAGCCGCTCGACGAACGCAAGGTCACGGCGAGCGAGGTCATCAATCGCTTGCGCCCAAAACTCACGTCTGTCCCCGGAGCAACTGTATTTTTGCAGGCCGGTCAAGACCTGCGGATCGGCGGCCGCCAGAGTAACGCCCAGTATCAATACACAATTCAGAGTGACAATCTCACAGACCTGGTGAATTGGGGACCGCAGCTTTTGCTGCAAATGAGAAAGTTGCCGGGCTTCACGGACGTCAATACCGATCAACAAAACAGCGGCCTGCAGGCTTCGCTCGTCTACGATCGCGCCACCGCTTCGCGCCTGGGAATCACGCCTCAAATGATCGACAACACTCTGTACCAGTCCTTCGGACAGGCGCAGGTTTCGACGATGTACACCTCGCTGAACCAGTATCACGTGGTGATGGAAGCAGCGCCGCAATTCTGGCAAAGCCCGCTCGGTTTGAACAACGTATACGTTCACCCGGCGAATGGTGGCGAAGTTCCGTTAAGTGCCATCGCACACTTCGAGCCGACAACTGCTCCGCTATCGGTAAACCACCAAAGCCAGTTTCCCTCCGTGACGATTTCCTTCAATCTCGCGCCGGGTGTGGCTCTAAGTGATGCGGCAGGAATCATCAGTGATATGGAGCAGAGGATTGGGATGCCGCAGTCGATTCGAGGAATGTTCTCGGGAACGCTCCAGGCGTTTCAGTCCTCGCTTTCGACCGAGCCGATGTTGATTATTACCGCTCTTCTCGCGGTCTACATCGTTCTGGGAATTCTGTACGAGAGCTTTATTCACCCGATTACGATTATTTCCACGATACCGTCCGCCGGCGTGGGAGCCGTGCTGGCTCTGATGCTCTTCCGGCTGGATCTCAGCGTGATCGCGCTCATCGGAATCATCTTGTTGATTGGAATTGTAAAGAAGAACGCCATTCTGATGATCGATTTCGCTCTCGCCGCTGAACGGAATGAAGGCAAGAGTTCTCAAGACGCGATTTTTCAGGCGTGTCTCTTGCGCTTCCGGCCAATCCTGATGACGACCATGGCCGCGCTGCTGGGTGCATTGCCGTTGGCATTGGGCACCGGCGTTGGCTCCGAGCTCAGAAGGCCGCTCGGCGTTGCAATCGTTGGCGGACTGATTTTTAGCCAGATGCTGACTCTCTATACGACTCCTGTCGTGTATCTCTACATGGATCGCCTCCGTCTCTGGTGGGACGCGCGAGGACATCGAAGCTCGACGGGAGCTGCTCCACAGGAGACGGCGGGATGATCCCCGGGGACATTCAAGCAATGCGTGAAACGTCAAAAGTAATAAAGCTTAGAAGTGTTTCGAGCCGGAATACTTACAAGGCCCGCGTTGTTTTCATTGGGATTGCCGCGTGCACGGCTTTGCTAGGTGGTTGCACTGTTGGTCCGAAATATCACACACCCACTGCGGACACGCCGCAAGCGTACAAAGAGCTGACGCCAGCAAACTTTCCTGCGACGGACGGCTGGAAAGTCGCCCAGCCGAAAGATGACGCGCTTCGCGGAAAGTGGTGGGAGATTTTTAACGATCCTGAACTGAATGCGCTGGAGGAGCAGGTCGAGGTTTCAAACCAGAATATCGCGGCCGCTGCCGCGAGCTTCTTCTCGGCCCGCGCTCTCGTCAAAGAAGCCCGCTCACAATACTTTCCGACTTTGAGCACGAATCCTTCGATCATGAACAACCGGCAATCCGCATCGCTGCGAACGACCGTCGCAACGGGCGGTTCAGGGTCGGGTAGCGGATCTAGCACATCGACGAATCTTGGCTTCACAGAATATTCGCTCCCTTTCGACGCCACCTGGCAACCGGATCTCTGGGGCAGGATTCGCAACACGGTGCGGTCACAAGTCTATGGGGCGCAGGCGAGCGCGGCCGATCTGGAAAACGTGCGGCTGACAGCCCAATCAGAACTCGCTGTCGATTATTTCTCGCTCCGCACTCAGGATTCGCTGCAGCAATTGCTGGATTCGACGGTGATTGCGTATCAGGAATCGCTCAAGCTGACTCAGGCTCTCTATGAGACTGGCATCGATTCCGATGAAGCCGTGGCGCAAGCTGAAACACTGCTGCAAACAACGCAAGCGCAAGCAACAGGGGTCGGAATTGCGCGAGCCCAATTCGAACACGCGATCGCTGTGCTCGTCGGCAAGCCGGCGTCCGACTTTTCGATTCCCGTCGAACCGCTTAAGACTCAGCCTGTGGCCGTCCCGCTCGGCGTCCCCTCTCAACTCCTCGAGCGTAGGCCTGATATTGCAGCGGGGGAACGGCTGGTGGCACAGGCCAACGCGCAAATTGGAATTGCCAAGGCGGCGTATTATCCGACGATCACATTGAGCGCCGTCGTGGGTCTCGAGAGTTCTTCCGCTGCGAGCTGGTTCACATGGCCGAGCCGGTTCTGGTCCGTTGGTCCTGCTCTTGCCGAAACGCTTTTCGACGCGGGATTGCGCCATGCGACAGTTCAGCAATTTGAGGGAACCTATAACCAGACGGTAGCGAACTACCGCCAGGCTGTCCTTACTGGATTTCAGCAGGTGGAAGACAACCTCGCGACCCTGAGACTCCTGTCGACTGAAATTCAGCAGCAGGATAATGCTGTCAAATCGGCGGAGAGAAACCTCACGGTCGCAACGGACCGATACAAGCTGGGAATCGATCCGTACCTCAACGTGATCACGGCTCAAACACTGTTACTTTCCGCCAAGGAAACCTCCGTGAATCTCCGGAATCAGCAAATTACCTCCAGCGTGCAGCTGATTGAAGCACTCGGCGGTGGATGGGACAAATCGCAATTGCCGTCTGGCCAACAAATCATTGCAAAGGTGCCTTAAGCCGCGGCTGCGCTCGTGTTCCAGCGGAAGACTTGCAGCCACAACTTTCGTGCGCTCAGCGGGTTCTACTGTTGGTGCTGATGCAACCTCTCGGCGCAAAAATTCGTCCCAATAGATGTGAAGTTGAGTACTATTTATTGAGGAGGGCCCATCCTAACATGCGAAAATTCATCCTTTTGTCTTCCTTCTTGCTTTTTCTGGCGGGTGCTGGAACCGCGAACGCGGACCCAAAGCCCGTCAGGCTTTTGATGTCTCCAGCATCCACTATTTCGAGCGCCGACCTGATGAAGCACATCGTCGAAAAGTGCCCTAACGTCTCACTTACGCTCGATTCCAAGAAGTCGGACTTCATGCTCGAAGCAGGCGGCTGGTCGGGAAACTACAAATTCACCGTGTATCAGCACGGCGGGTTGGCGGTGTACAGCACAACCACGCGCATGTTGAGCAACGCGGTGAAGGACGTCTGCAAGTACGTCAATTTGCCGAAGCAGCCTTAGTCAATTTCGGCAAATCCTCTGCATCTCTATTTCCGGCAATGCTGACGGCGCGTTCTGTCTCCTGTGGTATCTTTCTGCGGCTACAGGAGACGGCGCATGGGTCCGAATGTTTTTGAGCCGACCAGAGAATTTGCTGCAGCAATGTCAGCTCGCGATTCGCTTTCGCATTATCGCGACCGCTTCCACATTCCCCGCGGACCAGCTGGCGTCGAGTGGGTCTATCTCACCGGGCATTCGCTGGGTTTGCAGCCGAAGTCCGTTCGCGGTTACGTCGAAAGGGAACTGAAGGTTTGGGAAGACATCGCCGTCGAAGGCCATTTTCACGGCGATCAGCCGTGGATTCCGTACATTGAGCTGCTTGCTGGGCCGACCGCACGGCTTGTAGGTGCGTTGCCTTCCGAAGTAGTTGTAATGAATGCCCTCACCGTGAACTTGCATTGCATGATGGTTTCGTTCTACCGGCCGACGCGAGAACGAAACAAAATCGTCATCGAATCGAACGCGTTTCCATCCGACCAGTATGCCGTCAAATCGCAAATCCTATTTCACGGTTACGATCCGGCGTCGTCGTTGATCGAACTTGCGCCTCGCATGGGCGACACGATGATTCGCACGGAAGATATCGAAGCAGTGATCGACAGGGAAGGCGACAAGATCGCGCTCCTAATGCTGGCTGGAGTGAATTATTACAGCGGACAGTTTTTTGATCTCGCCCGCATCACGGCAGCCGCCCGTAGCAAAGGCTGCGTCGTCGGCTGGGACATGGCGCACGCCGCGGGAAATGTGCCGTTCGCGTTGCACGATTCCAATTGCGATTTCGCCGTCTGGTGCACGTACAAGTACATGAACGGCGGCCCAGGCTGCATCGGTGGATGTTTTGTACACGAGCGACACGGGCGCAATTTCAAATTGCCTCGTTTCGCCGGCTGGTGGGGACAAGACAAGGCCATTCGATTCGAGATGGGCCCCGATTTTCACGCGATTCCAGGTGCGGAGGGTTGGCAGCTGGGCAATCCCTCCGTTTTGTCGATGGCGGCTCTTCGCGCGTCCATGGAGATTTTCGATGAAGCGGGTATGGCCGCGTTGCGGACGAAAAGCATCGCGCTCACGGGGTATCTTGAATTTCTTTTGGATCGGCGCTCTTCACGACGCTTCTCCATCATTACGCCGCGTGATCCCGCGCAACGCGGCGCACAGCTTTCACTGCGCTTGCACGGAAAGGGCCGCGGAGTGTGCGATGAACTTAAAGAAGTGGGAGTCATTTGCGACTGGCGTGAGCCCGACATCCTGCGCGTAGCTCCGGTGCCACTTTACAACTCATTCGCTGACGTCTTTACATTTGTGGAGAAATTTATTCCGATTGTCGAATCGTAGCCAGATAGCAATCTAAAGCGCACATTCGAGATTCAGCTTCGTGGCGCCATGCTATATTTGTAATTCGAGCTGATTCCGCTTATTAGAGAAATTGGAGTTGCGTTGCGGTCGGTTCGCTATCGGAAAGAGTTTCGTGGGGGAGAGTATGAAAATCGCAGTGCTTGGGGGAGACGGTTATTGCGGCTGGGCCACGGCCCTGCATCTATCGCAAAAAGGCCACGAGGTCGCAATCATCGATAACTTCCTCCGTCGCCAGTGGGACGACGAACTCGGAGTGCAAACACTCACCCCCATTCGTCCTCTTGCCGAGCGTTTGCGCGTCTGGCAGATGCGCTCTGGAAAGTCGATCGAGCTGTTCGTTGGAGATGTGGCTGATTTCGATTTCCTGTCCACGATGATCCGGCAGTTCGAGCCGGATGCTATTGTCCATTTTGCCGAACAGCGCTCCGCGCCGTACTCGATGATCGACCGCAAACACGCCGTCTTCACCCAGATTAACAATGTTCTGGGCACTTTGAATCTGTTGTTCGCGATTCGCGAGCTTCAGCCTGATTGCCATCTGATCAAGCTCGGCACGATGGGCGAATACGGCACGCCGAACATCGACATCGAGGAAGGCTACATCACGATCGAGCACAACGGCCGCAAGGACCTGCTGCCCTACCCGAAGCAGCCAGGCTCGTTCTATCACCTCTCGAAAGTTCACGACAGCCACAACATCATGTTTGCATGCAAGATTTGGGGAATCCGCGCGACCGATTTAAATCAGGGCGTCGTGTATGGAACCATGACCGACGAAATCGCGCTCGACGAACGGCTGATCAATCGTTTCGACTATGACGACGTGTTTGGTACCGTGTTGAACCGATTCTGCGTGCAAGCTGCAATAGGCCAGCCTCTCACCGTGTACGGAAAAGGCGGCCAAATGCGCGGGTTCCTCGATATCCGCGACACCGTTCGCTGTATCGAGATCGCGTGCCAGAATCCAGCGGCGCGCGGTGAGTGCCGCGTCTACAATCAATTCACCGAGCAATTTTCCGTGCTCGAGCTCGCGCAGATGGTCGAGACGGTGGGACGAAAACTTGGAATGAATGTTGAAATCGACCACCTGCCGGACCCGCGTGTGGAAGCCGAAGAGCATTACTACAATGCGAAGCACTCGAAGCTGATCGATCTTGGGCTTCAACCGCATCTGCTGTCGGACGCGCTGCTCGATTCTCTGGTGAATATCGCGGTGAGATATCGAGACCGTATCGATGCGTCGTTGATGCTGCCGCAGGTAAACTGGCGCGAGCCACGCAACGACCGGCGATTGCAGATGAACATGACGGCTCGGGCGTCACTCGGAGGCCGCACCCGGCGCTCGTCCGCTTCGCAATCCAGCAAAGGAAAGAAACGCTAAGCAAGTCTTGGGGTTCGTAACGCCGGACTTCAGGCCCGCAGGGGTTGACCCGGATCCTCGGCGCCGTCAATTTTCTCGCAAACGATCCACGCTGCTTTCACTGCGCTTACTACTTTCCCAGAAAAAATGTGTAGTTCTCTTGGTGCGCCTTCCTGAACGTACAACGTCCTGCGATCTTCCTTTGGATTATTCTCAACCACTCGAATCGTGAATCGCGAACCGACATACTTTGCGTCGATTGATTCCGGAACCGCGAGCGCCGAATCTTTCCGCATTGCGTCGAACCGCGTGAAGCTCACCGGCTCCCATTCGGGACGATTCATCAAGCTCGCGTAAGGCTCCGGAATCGCTTCCGTCGGATCTGTCGTGGTCCAGTGGTTGGTCAGTTTTGCCGAGCCGAAAAGTGATCGAATCGAGCTGCCGTAAGGATCAAATGCAGTGAAGGGACCATCTACGACGACCAACGATAAATGACGGAGCGATTTTGGAAGCTCGATGAGAATTTTTTCCGCCACTTGATACTTCGCGGCTTTGAATATCCCCCGGCTCGGCCCCAATCCGTACGTGGCCCACACAACCCAATCGTAATCCGTCTTCATATCCGAAGTGAAAGATCGCTGCACAAACGGAACCTTCAAAGATTGAAGCCGTGCGGTCACGATGTCTCTCAAAATATCGGGATCGTAAATGCTTTCTTCCACCTTGTAGCACTTGTCGATGAACCCGAAATCCATCCACTCCGGCAGGCAGGGCGTGAATGCAATTCCGAACTTCGTCATCACCTGTTCGAAAAGTTTGGGGGAGGTAACGGAACCGATTTTCGGGATGGCATAGTAATGGTGGCTGTTCCGCACCACCGCAGGTGCAAATGTGGCAGTAAACTCTGCACGCGCTTCCAGCGTCTCGCGAATTGTTTCGGGGCTGCGAGGATAGTGATAGCCGGAATGAATTCTGTACTGGTTGATAGCGGAGGCTGCGTGCAAAATTCCCAACGGATCAAAGAGTCGAACGTCGTGGCCACGTTCGGCCAAGCGCGTCGCAATCGTCGTGCCGTAAATTCCAGCGCCCGCGACGGCAATTTTCCACTTCATCGTGTCCCTTGAAAGCAGACCTCGTTAGCGCGGGGCATTCGGAGCGGCGCCTGCAGCGACGGGGACAAGCAGTCCTTGCCGGATATAGTAATCAACGCCGCGCCATCGGATTGTTTTGCGGCCAAAGCTGACGAGCCATATCCCAAACGCCATTGCGTCCCACGCCGGAATCAGCAGCATTTTCTTCCACAAGCCCGTCTGTTTCATCCCCATCACGCCGATCATCCATGTGATCGCGATCCGAAGCGCGAGGTAAGTTCCGAGGTAACCTGTCGCGACCGCCGCCGATGGATGCGCTGCAATCGCCACAATCGACCAGGGCAACCCCCATGTAAATATCAGACCCATGTGTCCCCATGGACGCATGAGACGCATCACCGTCATCCATCGCGTGCGCTTATACAAGAGTTCTTTCAATGACTGGAAATCCGCGACGGATTGAACCACGTAGGGCAGCAGTTTCACTTCGTATCCTTGTTCGGCCACGAGCCGCCCCGCGTACACGTCATCTGCCGGACGATTTTCAATTACTTGATAGCCTCCGTACCCTTCCACGCTCTTTCGTCGCGTGACGATCGTCTGTCCAAACGTGAATTTGATACCGTCCAATTTCCACGCCACCATGATTCCGGCGAAGAAGTCCGAGATCATTCCGATCGATTGAAGTTCTTGCGTGACGTTTGTTTCTTTCGTCGAAACGTACAGGCACGTGGCCGCTCCCACTTTCGGATCGCGGAACGGAGACACGATCGTCCGCAAATAGTCGGAGCCCACGCGGATATCGCCATCGGTGATCACAAATAGGTCGTACTGGGCTTCATTCGTCAGCCGGACAAGCCTTGCCACTTTATCGTTTATAGCGTCGCGCCCCGAACCGAAAAGAATCCGAATGCGACGCTCTGGAAAATCGCGCACGAGCTTTTCGAGAATGGGGAGCGCCGGGTCGTCAGGATCGACGCAAAATAGGATTTCGTATTCGGGGTAGTCCTGGCGGCAGAAGCTTGCGTAATTTTCATACGCGTCCACGTCGAGCCCTTTAATGGGCTTCAGGCAGCTCACGGGCGGCATGAAGTCCGTGTTGCGGCCGCCGTGTTTTTTTGCGTCGGCAAAGTAGAGCGCGGTGCAGTAAATCGCGAGAAGATAATAGACGAACGGGATGGCCGCAACGCCGAGGACGATGTATTCGATTACCGTCAAGATTCTTTGCACCCTTTACCGGACAATCGCAAGGCCGCGAAACTCTATCATAAAAACGGATTTTTCGGCTCAGGCACACCCCGAGGCGATACCGGCTGGAGCATTCACACCCATTAAAAGCTTTCACCGGAATAGCCTTTGATTCAAGTAAAATTCCGATTCATGGCATTCCCCCAGCGATGAAAATCGCCACCAGCATGGAAAGCGTATCAAAGTGAAAATCGGTGTCACCGGAGGAACTGGATTCATCGGCAGCGCTCTTGTGCGGCGATTGTTGGGTACGCATTCTTCGGTGCAGGTCCTCGCTCGGCCTTCGCAAAAGGCGGACGAACTGAATTCCTCGGGTGCTCAAATGATTTACGGCGATTTCCGCGACTCAGAAGCTGTTGCGCGACTAATCGCGGGATCTGAGGTGGTCTATCACTGCGCGGCGAAGGTCAACTCGGCCGGTACGCTGGCTGAATTCGTCGAAACGAACGTAACCGGTACCGAATCGATTCTGAGAGCCTGTCTCGCAGCGCGCGTGCGTCGCGTTGTTTACTTGAGCTCGATCGCCGTGTACGGCCTCGTCAAGCCAGGCCAGAGCATTGACGAGAACACGCCGTACGACGAGCAATCGAGGAGCAGAGATTTCTACGCGCAATCAAAAATACTCGCTGATCGGTTCGCGACCGAATTCAGCCGCACATCAGGCCTCCCGCTCACCATTGTTAGGCCGGGCATCGTGTACGGCCCAGGCAGCCCGCTGCCGGTCGCGCTGATGGGTTTCAGAGCGGGCAGGCTCAACGTTGTTTTCGGCGATCGTTCGAATCGTTTCCCGTTGAATTACCTTGAGAATTTGGTGGACGCGCTCGAATTGCTTTCCAATCCCGGCCACGCGGGATCACAGCAATACAATATTGTCGACAACGAGGCGTTGACACTTGATAGCTATCATCGCGCAAGAACGGAAGTGGGCGGCACGCGCCCCTTGTTTCTTCCAGGCTGGCCTGTTCTAGCCGCAGCATCTGTTCTCGACGTCTTGCGGCACGCACTGCCTGTTGGAAGCGGCCCTTTCTCCAACCATCAGGTGATGCGGGCCTTGCAGAACCGTGTTTATGTCACGCGCCGCGTTCGCGAAGAACTCGGATGGACTCCACGTGTTTCGCTGAAGGATGCTCTGCGCGAATCGCTGAATCGTGCGCCGATTCGGCCGGTGTAGGGAATCTGCCGGCACAGCACCGCGTTTCGCGAGTCCATGGAGCTTGACTTGCCGCGCAAATACGGTGCAGCATCTATAGTTAAACTTTCAGCCGCATCCGGCATTACAGGCTCCCATCCCGCTGCCGAACGGTTTTGATTTCGGAGATCGAGCAGATGCAAAGGAACGTCATTGACCGGCTCCTGCTGCCAACCATATTTGGGCTTACCACGGTCATTGCGGCCTTGATTCTGTGGCAGCTTCTGCTCGGCCATCGGCGCACAGAGATTCAAGCCGCCACAAAGGAACAAGCTCTCTTCGTCAGAACAAAAACGGAATCGGAACTAAGGGCCAGCATTCTGCCGCTCGAACAATTAGCGGGCCGCTGGCAAGCTCATGGGCAGCGCGACGAAGCGGATATGGAATCCGATGTTGCCCTGGCTATGAGCGGCAATCCTGCCTACCAAACGATTGAATGGGTGGCGCCTGACTACCGAGTGATTTGGATGACCCCGCAAAAAGGAAACCTGGCGCTGCGAGACTTCGCCGCCGACCAGCCCCGGCGTATGGCGCTTGAAGCCGCTCGGGACACTCGCGGCGTGGTCGTCACGCACCCGATCAGACTTGATTCCGGAAGCAGGGGCCTTCTGGTTTGTGTTCCGCTTTATTCAGGTGAGAAACTGGACGGATTCCTGATTGGAACGTTCAAATATCAGGATTTGCTCTCTTCAATTCTCCAAGATGTGGCTCCGGACTATTATCTGCAAATTTACGATGGTCCTGAAGAGATATATCGGCGCGGCACCGCCAACCAGCCGCGCGACGACAAGTGGGTGCAGGCCGTAGACATTCAGTTTCAACAGGTGACGTGGCGCGCCTATGCCTGGCCAAAACCGGTCACACTCGAGTACACGCGTTCGCCGCTGCCCCAGGTAGCCTTCATTGCGGGAATTTTGCTTGCCGCGATGCTTGGGTTTGCCGTGTACATGGCCGAAACGGCCGAGCTTCGAGCAAAGGCGCTGGTGAAGGCGAATAAGCACCTCGAAAAGGAGATCGCAGGCCGAGAACAGGCGGAAGACGCGCTGCGACAGGCGCAAAAAATGGAAGCGGTGGGGCGCCTCGCTGGCGGGGTGGCGCATGACTTCAACAATTTGCTCATGGTGATACGCGGGCACGCTGCGCTTTCGCTGCGCAACGTCGGTATAGACGGTATGCTTCGCAGGGAGCTCGACGAAATCCTCCAGGCTACCGACCGGGCGTCGTCATTTACGCGCCAACTTCTGGCGTTCAGCCGCAAGCAGGTGCTGCAGCCGCGCGTCCTGGATCTTAACGCTCTCACGAGCCAGGTGGCGGGAATGCTTCCTCCTGTGCTTGGGGACGACATTCAACTCACGATCGATCTCGATCCGGATCTTGGGAATGTGAAAGCCGATCCGGCTCTGCTCGAACAAGTGATTATGAATTTGGTTTTTAACGCGAGGGACGCCATGGCGGAGGGCGGCAAGCTCACGATCCGATCGTTCAATATCAAGCTGGATCAAAATTCGCTTCCCGCTCATCCTGGCGCACACGCAGGCCCTTACGTCGTGCTCGCAATCAGCGATTCAGGCCACGGCATGAGCGAAGAAACTCAATCACACATCTTCGAACCGTTCTTCACTACGAAGGATAGAGGGAAGGGAACCGGTCTGGGGCTGGCAACTGTCTACGGCACCGTAAATCAGAGCGGTGGATTCATAAGTGTCTCAAGCAAGATCGGAAGCGGAACCGAAATCAAGATATTTCTGCCCCGCGCCGATGAGCCCATCGAAGCAAGTGTAGCGCCGGAAGCGCTGGTTCAAACACGTAAGGGAGACGAGACAATCCTGGTCGTCGAAGACGATGACGCAGTTCGCCGGATGACGCGCGAGTTTCTAAAGATTGGAGGATATACGGTGCTCGAGGCCCGAAGCGGCGCCGACGCTATTCAGTTTATGGAGCGCCGCGAACAACGAATCGACTTGGTGCTTACCGACGTGCTCATGCCGGGCATGAAGGGGCGCGAGCTGATCGAGCGTCTTGCAAAACTTCGGTCGGGGCTCAGAGTGCTCTATATGTCCGCATACACGGAAGACGCGGCGATCAACATCGGAGTTCTAAGTCCCGGAACGGACTTCATCGAAAAGCCGTTTAGCCCGGACGAACTCGCCCGCAAGGTGCGCGAAGTTTTGAGCGCGAATGAAAACGGCGTTGGTGAAAAACCTCTTCGCCGCGCTTGAGCGGCTACGCGGTAGCAAATCGCGCTTTCTGTCCTACCGAACTGAGGAACTCATTCAGTCCAGCGTCCGCGGTTTCCAAATTGCCCTTGATCGTCTTGCTCACTGCGCGGCCAAAAAAGATAACCGGGATTCCGATCACCGCCCCTACGATCGTGAGTGACATTGCCGTACCCACCACATAGGCAAAGACAGGCAGAATTGTCACTTTTTTTGTTTCCACCAGCATTTCTTCTTTCTTCGCGAAAAGAATGTCCGGGTCCGTGGAACCGGTAGCCTTCAGCGCGCCGATCACTTGTTGCTTTTCGATCTTTGGAACCACCATGGAATCCCCCTTTGCGTCGTATGGATCTTCCGAGTTGCTAGGTGAATGGTACGGTTGCCGCGCTCGCTGTTCCGGCTCCTTGAGAATCTGAATCGAGGCCGCGCGCGTTATCGCTGCGCCGCGTCTACTACGATTTGCTCTTTTTCAATGTGCCGATGAAACCCGGCCCGGTGATGGAACCATCATCGTGGATGCCCCAGATCGTTTTTCCTCCGCTGCAGGTAAGATTCAGGTTCTTGCCATCGACTTCGTAGGTGCAATTCTCGTTTTCCCCCATCATCGCGAGGGACGCCTTGCCACCTGACCGCAGGTCGAGCGTAACCAGGCCAGTTGCGCTCGTGTAGGTGCCTGTGACTCCGGCTCCGCACGCGCAGAGCGAAAGGGTGATTCCGGTGATGATTGATGCGAGAGCAACTTTCTGGAACAACGAATGATTCATCGAACCTCTCCCGGTAGAATGGATTTCAATTCGCAATTGTGACTTCACCAACTACTTCCGTTGATTGGACCTTTGTGTGGACGGCTTTCCTACTGACGACGCCGGGCACAGCACTTCCCATTGCTGCGAAATTGCCAGACCCCCGCTTCCCTCGTCCTGGCCAACGATGGCGCCACTGGGATTGCGCCACTTCGATCGGCCCTGGCCGACGTCGCTTGTCCACGTGCCCGCATACGAGTAACTCTGGCCATTTATCGCCGTAATACGGCCCCCGCCACAATCGGCCGTCGCGCGATACGATTTCTTGGCGTCGTCCGACGAGAGCTGCTCTTTGACACACTCCTCGACATTTCTTCCCGGCTGCCAGTTTTCGCACCACGCCTTCGCGCCGGCTTTGGTGACCCGAGCTTCGGCCACTGCGTGATTGGTGCCGATCCCCGACTTCGACGTGATGTCGGGATTGAGGCATTGCCCGCACAATGACAGCCATGTCGGCGCAGGCTGTGCAGCGCGCTGTCCCCCAAGCGTGACCATGGCCGTGACGATTGCCAGCGCTCCGCAGCAGAACCAATTCCCGTGTCTCACGATTCCCATAGGCGTCGTTCCAGGTGCGAACCGTCCCTTTCGTCACCGCTCTGTTCGACATTGCGTACGTTCAGCGGTTGCTGCGCATCTACCTGAGTGCTAGGATTCCGCATCAAACAGGGCCAACCACCCGCCGTGCCCCTTTCGAAATTAGGTGGTGGGTTACTGGCATTCATTAGGCATTGCGCAGGCGCGCAGGAAAAACAGTCATGTCGCATCGAAATACTCGACCGCCGGATGAACCGCCCGAGACGGCCGGGGGGCCCGGTGCCGATGCGACTCCGGAAGAAAGGCGCAGCCTCGATCAGCTTTTCAGCGTCACTTACGAGGAGCTTCGCCGCCTGGCATCCAGCGTTAAACGCGGCGATCCAAGTGCCACTCTCAGTCCCACAGCACTCGTGAATGAGGCATGGCTGAAACTTTCGAAGTCGCCTCGTTTCACATCGGCATCCCGTTTGCACTTCAAGAGGATCGCCGCGCGGGCGATGCGCCAACTTCTGATCGAGGCGGCGCGCCGTCGGCACGCAAATAAACGAGGAGGCGGCGCCGATGTCACGATCACCTTTGACGATTCGTTCGATGAAAAGCCCACTTCTGGGCAGGATTTGCTCGCGCTCGATTCCGCGCTGGAGGAACTCGCGCGGATGAATCCGCGCCAGGCGATGATGGTCGAAAGCCGTTTCTTTGGCGGATTAGATATCGCTGAGACTGCTGAACTTCTCGAAGTTTCAGAAGCCACGATCCTTCGCGATTGGCGCGCGGCCAAAGCATGGCTCGCGCAGGAACTTCGCAGAGGCCGCTGAGTCGTGCGATTTCGCAAACTGCCCATGGCCCGATCAGGGATTGAAAATGGATAGCATTCGTTGGGATCGCATCCAAACAATTTTCCATGGCGCCGCTGACCTGCCGAAATCGCAGCAGTTTGCATTTCTTGCTCGTGCGTGTGACGGCGATGAGTCGCTCATGGCGGAAGTACAGGCGCTTCTCGACGAAGACGCGAAGGGCTCTTCGTTGTTGGACCGCGACATGGCTGACGTCGCGCATGACGTCCTTCACGCACCCGATTCAGGCGCGTTTCCGTTTAAGGAATTCGGACCCTACCGGATGCTGCGAATGCTCGGCGAGGGCGGCATGGGCGTTGTCTATCTCGCCGAACGCATCGATCTTCACAGCCACGTCGCAGTCAAGGTGCTTCGTGATGCTTGGGTTTCTCCGGCGCGCCGCGAACGCTTTTCGGCCGAACAGCAAACACTCGCCCAACTGAATCATCCATCGATCGCACGCCTTTATGACGCCGACACGCTGCCCGATGGCACGCCTTTACTCGTCATGGAGTACGTGGAAGGCGTATCGCTCATCGAATACTGCAAACAGCACAGCTCTTCGCTCGACGACCGCTTGAAACTGTTTCGTTCCGTTTGTGAGGCGGTGCAACACGCGCACGGACACGCCGTAATTCACCGCGATTTGAAGCCTTCTAATATCCTCGTGAAAGAGGACGGCACGGTCCGCCTCCTCGATTTCGGCATCGCGAAACATCTCGAGGATGTCGACGCCGCGCCCAATCTTACGCGCACAAATGTCCGTTTCCTGACGCCCGCTTATGCCTCGCCCGAGCAAATTCGAGGCGATAGGGTCGGAATTCAGTCTGACGTGTACTCCCTCGGCGTCATTTTTTATGAACTGCTCTGCGGTCGTGTTCCTTTCGACTTTTCGAATCGCACACCGGGTGAAGCCGAAGTAACAATTCTCGAGAGTGAACCGGTTAAACCATCCGCTGTTTTTCGGCGAACAGCCGGAACCTCGAACTCTTCATCATCCACTGCCGCCGACGCGGCGTGGCCGGACCTCGACGTACTTTGTCTCACGGCGATGCACAAAGATCCCCAGCGTCGCTATCGTTCGGTGGAAGCGCTAGTTCGCGATATCGATCACTATCGAAATGGCGAGCCGCTGGACGCACAGCCTGACAGTCTTCGCTATCGATCGAAAAAGTTCGTCAGCCGCAATCGCCGCGCAGTCGCGTCGGCTGCGCTAGCGTTTTCAATCGTGGTCGGGCTCGTAACCTTCTACACAGTGCGACTGGCGAAAGCGCGCAATGCCGCACTCGCTGAAGCCTCTCGCACCCAGCGCATTGCCCGATTCATGGAAGATCTGTTTCAGGGCGACGCAGAATCTACCGGGCCCGCGGACGATCTTCGCGTCGTTACGGTTCTCGAACGCGGTGAGAAACAGGCGCGCGCCCTCGATGGAGATCCAGAAACGCAAGCAGATCTCTATCAAACGCTGGGCGCCATGTACGATCAGCTCGGCAAATACGATCAAGCCGACTCGCTGCTAAAGGCGGCGCTTGCGCAGCGCAAGCTCGTCAATGGCCCGGACAGCGCGAAAGTCGCCGAGAGTCTCGTCTCCCTCGCCTACCTTCGAGGTGATGAAGCGCAGCTCGAAGAGGCCGAGCAACTGGCTCGCCAGGGACTTGAAATGAGCAAGCGTCATTTGCCTACCGATCATCCCGTCGTCGCAAAAGCGATGATGACGCTCGGCCGCACTCTCGACAACCGCGGGAAATACGACGAAGCCATTCCGATCCTCGAAGAAGCGATGCGCCTTCAGTCCGGACCTACCGGGGTGCCCGCCGATCTTTCCGCCACCCTTGGTGAACTGGCGAACACGCACTATTACCTCGGCCATTACGACATCTCGAAATCTCTGAACGAACGCGCGTTGCAGATGGATATGCAGATTTATGGCGACAAGAATCCAAACGTCGCGCAGGATCTGACCAATCTCGCCGACATTCAGTATCAGTGGGGGAACTTTGCCGAAGCTGAACGCCTGCAGCGACGCGCGCTCGGCATCATGCAGACGTGGTATGGCGCCGATCACCCCGAAACCGCCGACGACATGACGATTCTTGGGAAGTATCTCATCGCCGAAGACCGTGCTGAGGAAGCCGGCACGATTCTTCGCCAGTCGCTCAGCATCCTTGAATCAAAATACGGGAAGGTCCATCCGAGGGTTGCATTCGCCGTCGGTGAGCTGGGTAACGCAATGCAGCAGCAGGGAAAACTCGACGAAGCGGAGGCCGATTTTCGCCGCCAGGCGGAAATCTATAAATCCGTGTACGGCGATAAACACCAGCAACTGGGCGCGGCTCTCGCTAATTTGGCTGGCGTCTACATGGACAGAAAAGAATACGCCAAAGCACAGCAGCAATATCGCGATGTATTGAAGCTGTATTCCGAGGCACTGCCGCCGGGCCACCTGAACATTGCGATCACCCACGTAAAACTGGGGAGTGCTCTGCTGCGTGACCATCGCTACCCAGAAGCTTTATCTGAAAGCGAAGTGGGCTATGATCTCTTAATGAAGCAGACGACGCCGCCTGCGCGGTGGGTGCGCGTGGCTCGCAACGATCTCGTTGCTGAGTACGATGCGCTGAATCAAACAGAAAAAGCTGCGAAAGTCCGCGCGCAACTTGCCGGGTCACTTACAGGATTAGCCACCGCCAAGAACTAAGCGCCTCCAATGAGCGACCTGCTGAATCACTGCCCGGTCTGCTGTTCGGCAGCCCGCCGCTTCGCTACCTTGTCGTAATCCTTCATGTAAACACGTAGACCAAAACCCGAGTCGATCTTGGTATACCCGGCTTCCAACTGCTGCAGATAGTGGTCCAGGTAGAAATCAAACGGATCCTTCGGTTCCATATCGACGAGCGTCAGTTCCGCATCGCTCGCTGTCAGCTTGCCAAAGCGAAGCTGGTTCCCGCGATATGTCATGTAATTTCCATTCGCGCCGCGTGAAGGTCGCGTGCGAGCCGTCGCGGGCCCGAACGTCAAAATCATGTTTTGTCCTTGAAACTGCACCGCCGATACGGATCCATCGATGTGCGGCGGCGGCAACATTTCCTTCAAGTCAAATATCAATCCATTTCCATCGGCAGAGAGACCCGGAACTTTCTCGGTCTTAATGAAATCCGCGAGATCCGCTCCGATCAAATCCATCAGCCCCTTCACAGGCAAATGCAGCGCCTTGATCTTGTCTGCCTGCATGCGAAGCTTTCCATCGGGCGTCGGTGTTAATTCGCCGTCGGTTTCAAACGGAATATCGCCCTTGTCGTGCAGTTTGCCTTTCACTTTCAATTTGCCATCGGAGATCGTCATCGTCACATCCTTCAATGGAGCGTTCTTACTTGCGAAGACGTACGTATTAAACGCGTTCGTCAGCGACTCTGTATTCATCGCAATCACGGCGGTCGCGATTCGCAAACTGAACGAATTCTTGTCATCGAAGACGGGCATGTCGTTGTCGCCCGTCGGAACCAATTCTCCTGTCAAATTCCGGATGTGCGCCACGACCTTATCGTCGAAGTGATACATCACGTTTCGCATTTCCGCATGCACGGCGCGCGTCGACGCCCGGGCGTCCGCACTTGGAACGCCCTTGCTCGCATCGACCGTATCGGTGAGGCCAGATCCGTTGGTCGCGCTCTGCATCACAATCGCAAAGCACGCGAATCCAATCCCGACTAGAATTAAAGATATTTTCCGCACGTTCACTCCTCATGATCCGAAGATGGTCCTCTTTTGGCGCACCCTTCGTGCCGTATTCTCCCAAGTTGGTTGACCTCCGGACATCGGGCGATTCCCCGATTGCGGAGTGAAATTAGCTTCACATTCCCTCCACCAATGTGCCTTTCGTTACGAAAGTAGGACCCGCGAAGGAGCCTCCAGGGACAGAGTGGTACTTGTAAGTATCAGTAGGGCATCGGTTTACGATGGCACGCAGCGGACGCGGCTCTTCAGTCGTTCTGGCGAGCCGATTGCACTACTCATCCCTGCGGGCTACCTAGGCCACAGTCAGATTTGGGCCCCTTTCAAAAATTTTGCCCGGGTAGCCCGCGCCAAAACTTGGGAACCCATCGCGTGTGCTTCGAACCGGACTCGCCAGACTTGAATATCGAACCTGCCCACGTTACTGAACGCGGTGCCGCAATTCTGCTCGGTCTCTCGCTCTCGGACCTGCGATGGTATTCACGTCGCGCAGGTATCGGCCAAATTCAATCCAGTTCCGGCGAAGGCAAGATGGTATTTACCTATGACGAACTTGCTAAGCTATCTGCTCTCTCTGCTCCGTCTGCAGACTAGTCTCCCCGACCACTTTCCAGCGAAGATCGTCCTCTGAATTTTCTGTCGGGCAGATTTCCAAACCCGTTTCTGGCTCCAAGGCGAGTTTCCGCAATACACCGACATTGTCGATATGCGTAACCTGTACCGTAGGACACGCGATCTACTCTGCCTCCGGCAAAAAGGCTCGTTATCGAAACGAATTCGGGCGCAATCTCAAAAATGCTTGGAAACGGACCAATCGAAGGGAATTGCCGAGGTTCTCCGCACAACACTAACTTCAAGCTCTACGCGGACTGCCAATCCGCAGGCGGTGAGCTGATCGCCCAGAATTCCGGTGCCGGTTTACTGAACTGAATTCCAACCGTCGAGAGCCCCGCGTACGGAGGCCCCAAAAAAGCGATCGTCGCTTCGTGCTTGTCTCTATTCTTCAAGTTCGTCAGCTTTACCGTCTGCCCCAGCTTCACTTTGGCTGCGAGCACTATGAGCGCACCGTGCGCGCTCACCGTTACCGTAAATGTTTCCTCTTTGAATTCTTGCGTGCCCTCGGCTTGCCCCTCAATGAAGAGCGGAACATCAACCAACACACGCTCGCTTCGTCGTTTGCCGAATGTCGCCATAGTAATCACCGCCCGTTGAATCGCTTACTATTCACTCTATTCCGCAAAGCACGCAGAGTGAACCGTTTCTCAATTTCGGGTTCTGTTCTAGTAAACCGTCAAATCAGGTGTTCCTGTGGAATCCGCAGTCTGACTTTGAATCGAAAAGCCGGCCTTATAATTCCCGCAAAGCCAGCACCACCGGCCGACGAGCCGCCCGAATCGCCGGCGGCACGCCGCCAACTAATCCCATCAGCAGGGCAAACAAGACTCCAATCCCGAGAAGCGCAGGCGTCACACGAAATGCAAATGCAAGATGCGAAAACGTCTGCATGTTCATCGTGCTCGTCGTAAACCCGTTGAGAGGTAGGACGGCCGCGCAGCCCACAAGTCCGCCGATGAACGAAATGAAGAGCGCCTCAAAAATGAATGAAAATATGATCGCAGCGGCGCCAAAGCCAATTGCACGCATCGTTGCGATTTCGCGCGATCTCTCAGATACGGCTGAATACATCGTGTTCAGCGCCCCGAAAATTGCTCCGATGCCCATTACACCGGCCACCAGCGTGCCGAGCACTGTGATTAACGTCGTCAAGCCGCGCGATTGCTTTTCGTAGTAATCGATTTCACGATCCACTTGCACTTGCATCCGCGGGTCAGCGCTCAGCGCGTCCTTCAACTGACTCAGCGCCGCTGGCGACGTCAACCGCGCCGTGATCGACGAAAAAATATTCTCCGGCCGCTTGTACACCTGCGACAGAACTCTCGAATCGCACCACACTTCGGAATCGAAAGAACTCCCACCCGCGTCGAACACTCCCACAACTTTCCAATCGCCGCCGCCGAAGCGAATCGTGTCGCCCAGATTCAACCCGGCATAGGTCGAAGGCACATTCTTGCCTACGATCAGTTCATTGATTCCCGGCTCGAAAAATCGCCCCTGCACCATGTGGATGTTCTTACGGACTTTCAGTGCGTTCGCCGAAACGCCTCGTACCTGTACATTCGCGTCCGTACCCGTTGCTTTCAGTGGGAACGCTGCAATCACCACCACCTCCGGACTCACGAGCGGTTGATCGCCATCGCGCGCGATTCCCGGAGCATCCTGAATCACGCGCACCTGATCGAGCGGCACCGATCCATCGATTTCGCCCGTCGCACCCGCACGACGAATCAGAGCGTTTTCCGCTGACCCTGAGCCCACAACCGTCGCCTGGAATCCGCGCGCCAGCGACAACATCGCCACAAAGACGCCCACCGTTCCCGCAATTCCCAGCACTGCCACAATCGCCGACACCCAGCGGGCCCGGACACTGCGCAGGTTGTATACGATCGGAATCGCCATCGCTCACACCCTCCGCAGCGCGTCGACCACGCGCAACCGCATCGCCGAGGTCGCCGGAAGTATTCCTGCCAGAATGCCCACTGCGATCGTCACTCCCAATCCGACCAGAATCCACGACCCGGGGAGCGCGAAATAGGGAAGGAAACCGTTCGTCGGATCGCCACCCAGCGTCATCAACTTGCACAATCCGAGTCCGATCGCCCCGCCGATTGCGGCGATCAAGATCGACTCGCCCAACACCAGCAGCAATACGAAGCGGTCGTTGAACCCAATCGCCTTCAGGACTGCAAGTTCGCCAATCCGTTCCCTTACCGCGATTGCCATCGTGTTGCCTGTTACCAGCAGCAGCGTGAAGAAAACCACGCTACCAATCGCCAGCATCAGGAAACTGATATTCCCAAACTGCCGCGCGAAATCTCCAGCCAGCGCCTTTTCGGTTTCCGTTTTTGTCTCATACGGCGAATTGGCGAACATCGTATCGATAGTCCTTACCACGCGCGCGCCATCGTTCGGGTTTTCCAATTTTATCGTGTACCAGCCAACCAGCCCTTTTCCGATCGAGCTGTGCTCGTCGAGATATTTGTAGTGAAACCAGAACTGCGTCAGATCGTCGTTGTCACGAGATCCCGTATAAATTCCGCGAATATTGAACTCCCAATCGCCGGGGAAAATCGTACCCTTGATTGGAACTCGGTCGCCAACCTTCCATCCAAATCGCTTTGCAATCCCGGCGCCGGCGATCGCACCTTGACGGTCCTCCAGGAACGCCTTCCACTGGTCGTCAGAAATCACAAATTCGGGGAACACCACGCGCTGGTTTTCGGCGTCGATACCAAATTGCGGAAAAAAATTCCTTTCGTCCTGATACACGCCTCCAAACCAGTTGTCGTGCGTGATCGCTTTCACACCCGGAATCCGCAGAATTTGATCGCGGTACGAAATCGGCAGCGGTTGAATGATCGATGTCTTGTTGATTACGTCGAGCCGGTCCGCGCCCGCCAAATCTACGCCCTGATTGAAGGCCTCATGCACCACCACTAGCAGCCCGAATAAGAACAGCGCCACGACGAATGACCCAATCGTCAGAGTCGTCCGCAGCTTCTTGCGAAATAGATTCGCGACGATCAACGAACGGTATTTCATGACCTGCTCCCGGCTGCCGTCGCCGCGCCTTCTTCAAGCACTCCTTTGTTCAGGTGCAAAATCGCTTGCGCCCGCTCTGCTGCCATCGGATCGTGCGTCACCATCAGGATCGTCTTCGCGTGTTCCTTCGAAAGCTGCGTCAGGATTCCCAGAATTTCGTCCGCGCTTTTGCGGTCCAGGTCGCCCGTTGGTTCATCGCACATCAAGAACGTCGGATCGGCCACAATCGCGCGCGCAATCGCGACGCGCTGCTCTTGACCTCCGGAAAGTTGTCGAGGGTAATGGTTCATCCGGTCGCCCAATCCGACCACCGAAAGCGCCGTTTCCACATGCTTTCGCCGTTCCGATTTCGAAAGATTCGTCAGCAGGAGCGGAAGCTCCACGTTTTGAAACGCCGTGAGGACCGGAATCAGGTTGTACATCTGGAAAATAAATCCAACGTGCCGCGCACGCCACTGCGTCAGCTTGTTGCCGGACATGCTCGTGATTTCATCGCCCGCCACGGTGATACTTCCGTGCGTTGGAACGTCAAGGCCGCCCAGCAAATTCAGCAATGTTGTCTTTCCCGATCCGCTGGGCCCCATGAATGCGACGAACTCGCCTTTGTCCACGTCAAGATTCAATCCGCGCAGCACATCGATCTCTTCGCCACCGCGTTTGTACTTCTTGTCGAGCCCGCGAATTTGAATCAGGCTGTTTCCGTTTCCCCTGCCGTCCACTCGCACCATGTCGCAGCTCCTATTTCTTAATTTCCACGGCCTGGCCGTCCTTCAAATTGGCCGGCCCCTTCACAACTACCGAATCTCCCGCGTTAAGTCCGGCCAATATTTCCAAATCCGTTCCGCGCGTACCGCCAGTCGTCACGGCGCGTCGCTCCGCGCGGCCGTCCTTCACGACGTACACAACCTTCTTGCCGTCTTCCGTCCGCACCGCATCGGGCGGAATCAACGCAGCCGGCGCCGCCGCACCCTTTTTCTCTTCAGGTTCCGCGCCCAGAAAAGTCACCTTGATCCCCATATCCGGTAAGATCCGCGGATCGAGTTTCAAGAATGAGATGCGCACTTTCACAGTGGCTTTCTGGCGGTCTGCCGTCGGAATCACAGTCCGCACTTTCGCCGGAATCTCCCAGTCTGGATACGCATCGAGCACAGCTGTCACCGGCTGGCCAGGTTCCACGCGCGCGATGTACGCTTCGTTCACATCCACTTCAATCTCGTTCGAATTCATGTCCACGAGCGTTGCGATACCCGTGCGAGTAAATCCGCCGCCGGCAGAAACCGGCGATACCATTTCACCCACCTGCGCGTCTTTCGACACGATGATTCCGTCAAACGGCGCGCGGATCACGCAGTTGTCCACCGCCTGCTGCGCTTCCTGAATTCGCGCCTGTGACGCAGCAACTTGCTGCTTCGTCAGCGCGATTTTTGCGCGCAAGCTGTCCGCAGTCATTGTCGCGTTGTCGAGCGTTTCCTGGCTCTGCACTCCCGCTGCCTGCAACTGCTGCGCGCGGTGCAACTCCAGCTCCGCGTTTTTCAGTTGCACCTGAAAGTCCGCGCTCTGTGCTTCCGTTGCGTTGCGGTCTGCAATCGCAGAGTCAAGTGCGCGCTTCACATCCGAGTTATCGAGCTGCGCCAGAACGTATCCCTGCGTTACGTGCATTCCTTCATCAAAATAGACGCCCGTCACGCGCCCCGTAATCTTCGCGGCCACCGTCGCGCGCCGTCTCGGAGTCACGTACCCGCTCGCGTTGAGAAGCGTCGGCCGTCCCGCGGCCGCTTTCTGCGCAGTTGCGACCTCGACCACTGGCGTCTGATTGCGAAACGAGAACGCTGCGCCCGCAATGACCACGGCTAGGCCCAAAATTGCAGCGAACACGCCGAAAATCTTGCCGGTCTTGCGGCCGCGCCGCTGCCCGTCGTCAATCCGCAGCGATCCCAGATCAGCTTTCACAGAATTGGAAGAAGATGTCGACACAACACCCCGCGATCCTTGAAACGCGTTTCTCAACTATATAGTACGTGGGATTCAGCGGGAAGTTACGGCGTCAAAAATATTGCAGGCCGCTGAAGGGGGCTTCGTGAGTAGTTCGTCAAATCGAGATCTGGGCGGTTTCATTCCTAGGGAATTTCTATCCACCCGAAGCTTGCATCGGTCGTCGTCTCTAGGCGTCCGACGCGGCCTGTGAACTCTGCTGCTCGTTTATCAGATCGGGGTTCGCGAGGTTCTCTTCGAACACGGCTTCCACCTGCTCGCGCGTCAAGGGGGCTCGCACACTCTTTTGCAATATCATTACGGATCGCCCATTCACAGTCGCCGATATGGCGGCGACGCCGTCCGTCAGTTCCTTGTAGCCGTACCTTACGACCCTGCCTTCCGGTGAGGTCGCGTACCAATATTCGAAACACATCGTCCACCTATCCTTTGCAACCCTGCAGGATAGTGACGCTCGTCTTTAATCCGTTTCATTGAATCTTGCGTCGATTGTGGTCGTATCGAAGGGGCGCTGAGAGTCTTTCTCGTGGTTAACTCCCGTGTTGCCCGTGGGCCTTATTGTGGCTGCCTACTGCGGCCACAGCTCTGCATGCGCCGCCTCGACGACTCCGGTCAATGAGAAGCTGTCAAAGAAATCGCGGTTGTCGGGGTCGTTTCCGGCGAACTTCAGCCGCCACGAATCGATGTCCGCGTTTTTCGCTACCGCTGCCTTAACTTCAGGCAACCTCCGGTGCGCACTCGTGGTGGACCGGCCGATCTCATCCGTGATTGCGACTACGACCGCTTGGAGAAACGCGATCTCCATTTCTACAAACGATTTGCCCTTCAGGACGTCGCCGTGTCCCGGGACGATCGTATCCGCGTCGAGCAGCAACATCCGCTTGAGCGTCTGAATCTGGGCTACCGGAAACCCGCCGCCGAGGTATGGGACTGGCGAATCCACCAGATCTCCCGTCACTAAAATGTGTTCCGTTGGCAAGTAGACGACTGCGTCGCCGATCGTATTTCCGGGCCCCAGGTATTTTAGCTGCACCACCTGGTTTCCCAAGTCGATATCCATTTCCTGATCGAACGTCACGTCGGGGAATCTCAACTTTAAGTCGCGAAACTCCGGCCATACGGTTTCGCCGCCCGCAATTGCCTTGCGCAAGTCCTGCCTCCCGGTTTCGGTCAGCGGATTTCCCGCCCCGTCCTGTCCGGTGTCAAGCTCCTGTTGGAATCTCACCGCGCGCTGAGGGTATTGTGCGACGAAGGGCGGCTGGCGCCGTTTCATCGTCGTGAGAGTTTTCGCCTGTGTGATGATCGTGATGCCGGGAAACGCATCTGCGTAAGCGCGATTTCCGAAATTGTGGTCTCCATGTTCGTGCGTGTTCACGAGGAACCGAACTGGTTTGTCCGTCCACTCCCGAATCTGCGCGATGTCTTCGCGGGCGCTTGACTGCAAGTAACAGGAATCCACTATCAGCACGCTTGTATTTCCGATGATGACCACGGTGTTGCCCTGCGGAAACGTGTCCGGCGCATCCTTGTGCCGGATTTCGTAAACGCCTTCGGCAAGTTTCGTCACCGACCGCTTCGTGGTGTTCACGGAATCCGCCGCCGGCGTCACTCGAATCGAAACGAAAAGCAAAAGGGCGAGAAGGGCTGAGTACAACCTGGCGGAGCGTCGTCCTTGCATCCGGCTCGCTGAAGGTTTCGCCGCTGAGCTTGTTCGCAGTGAATCACGATTTGAAGGCATCACAATCTCTCCTCTCGAACCTCGTGCGGGTAATCCGCACCTGCACACATCGGACGCGCTCGCGCTTCAAAAGATAGTGTAAGTTGAAAAGATAGTTTACTTGTATGGTAATTTATGGCAGGACGGAAAGCGGCTCATTCGTAGTACGCACGAAGTAGAAGATTGGATTGTGACGCCTCAATGCAGAGTGGATCGCGGTGTCTCATCCCGCTCACGCATATTCTTGTCATGGCTGGTGGTATCGATGGCAGCTGGCGCACGCACGCGTCCCCGGGGCGCAAATTCCGTAGAACTTATTGCCAATCGACCTGGCTGAGAATCAGCTAAACGCAGCGGTCGTCACTGAGGAGCCCTGAAGCCGTAGGAAATTCGAAGGTTTACTTCGGAGAAACAGGTTGCGTTGGGACCGTGCCACCGCTTCCGCCACTGCCGCCCGAGCCACCGCTGCCGCCCGAACCGCCGCTGCCGCCTGAGCCACCGCTGCCGCCCGAACCGCTGCCGCCTTGACCGCCGCTCCCACCCTGGCCGCCGCCTGGGCTGCCAGCACCACCGCCGCCACCCTGGCCACCACCACCGGATCCCGTATGAGCCGACACAGTGTCAGCTGAATTTTCCATGCTCCCCGCGCTCGATTGACCGAACGAGTACACTGCCGCAATCACAACGAGAACGATCATTGCGACTAACAGCGCGTATTCAGTCGTATCCTGGCCCGATTCTTGCCGCCAGAGCCGCTTGAGGAATGTCCGCATAACAACGCCTTTGATTCGAGGGGACTGGGAAAACGAATCCCACGAACAACGTTTTATATTTATAGCCCTTTTTCATGAGAACTGCAACCCACCGGAGCGAAAGCCGCGAATCATCTCCGTTCCAGATCATCAATGTTTGGGAGTCTTGTGCTTGGCCGCGTGATTGGCTGGTTTCGCGTGGTGTACGCTGCTTTGGTGCGGATTTTTCTTTTGGTGATGAAACCACTTCGAGGGCCCACCTGCCGCGACAGGCTGAACGCTGACCGACGGCCAAAGAGCCAGAGCCAGAAGCGGCGCCGCAATCGTTCGTGCCATTTTCATGTTCGTCCCCCTTCACGTCTGCTCAACAAGAAACTACAATGGCCCATGGCCATTCGAACAGTTCAATTACCACTTAGCCCGAACCGGTATCGAGTCCTGGGCGCATGCCAGATCTCAAGTTCTGCGGGTTTCGCCGCGAATCCGAATTTCGCGCGCGCGAAAGGAACCGATGGAAGCCGCTAGCCTCACAGCGCCGCAGGCCATAAGCGACACAGGAATCCGCAAGAGTCTGCTCGAGGACCTCGCTGTCAAGATACTGTTCCTCAGCGGCGAGATGTCCCTCGTCGATCTTTCCGACCGGATGTGCCTGAGCTTTGCCGCGATCGAAGAAATTTTTCAATTCCTCCGTAAAGAGCAACTCTGCGAAGTGAAAGGCATTTCGCGCGGCACTCATCGCATCGCCATCAGCGCAAACGGAAAGACGCGGGCGGCCGAACTCCTCGCCATGAATCAATACGCGGGTCCGGCTCCGGTGTCGCTCATGGACTACACTCTCCGCGTCCATTCGCAAAGTATTCAGCAAACCGAGTTTCAAGCAGCCGATATCGAGCGAGCGTTTCATGATCTTGTTCTTCCCGACGAGCTAATCGCTCGTTTGGGTACTGCCGTTGTTTCCGGTACCTCGATTTTCTTGTACGGCCCTTCTGGCACCGGAAAAACAAGCATCGCCGCGAGAATCCCCTCGATCTTCAATGACTCGGTTCTGATTCCGCACGCCGTCGAAGTCGACAACCAAATCATCGCGCTATACGATCCGGGCGTTCACCGCCCCGTCGAACGGCGCAAAGTCGAAGACGCTGACCGGCGTTGGGTACTGTGCTACCGCCCCCGCGTCGTCACCGGCGGCGAACTCTCCGGCGAAATGCTCGATTTGCAATTCAACAACATCAGCCGCTTTTATACGGCGCCCCTGCAAATGAAAGCGAACAATGGCGTCCTTCTTCTCGATGATTTTGGCCGCCAACGCATGCGTCCCCACGAACTGCTCAATCGCTGGATGACGCCGCTCGATCGCCGCCTCGACTATCTTTCACTTTCCGGCGGCAAGAAATTCGCGATTCCGTTCGATGTGTGTCTCGTATTTGCCACGAATCTCGATCCGCGCCAGCTTGCAGACGACGCGTTCCTCCGCCGCATTCCGAATAAGATCAAAGTGCCTCACGCGACGCCCGAGCAGTTCAAAGAAATCTTTGCCCAAATCTGCGCCACGCGCCTCCTCTCCTACGACGTAGGCCTGCCCGAATATCTCGTCCAGCAGATAACTCGCGAAATGAAACAGCCGCTTTGCCAGTGCTACCCGCGCGATATAATCGACCAAATCATTTGGGCGGCTGCGTATCAGGGCTCTGAGCCCCGACTCTCGCGAAGCGCTGTGAATCAGGCTTGCCGCAACTATTTTCTGTCCGTCGACGCGCTCTAATGCGCGGCAATTTCGCGCGGAACCTCGAGATACCCGAGGATTCCTTCTTTTGACACACGCGTTGCAATCACTTCGAGCGGCGGCGAATTGCGCGACACAATAAATTCCACCACTTCAAAGCGGTTGCGATCCTTCAATTCAAGGCACGTTTGCTCCACGTAGACGCAGAGCGTGTAACGATAATTTTTCTGGTTCGTTGATTTCAGTGCGAGATGCACGGGACCGACAAGCTGCGGCGACGCGCCTCGCAGCAGCTCGAATGGAATCGAAGTTTTCTCGCTGTGCGCGAGCAACTGGTTCACTTCGTCCTGGTTGCGAAGAATCTGAACGTTCTGGTTGTTCACCTGTCCCGCCACATCCGCGAGCTTATTCGAAGTAGCCTGCCACGCTTCGCGATTTGCCGTCGTGTCGTTCTGCAGCGCGCCCATCCCTTGCTGGATTCCGGCAATTTTGTTTTGAGTCGCCGCGTCGGGTGCAGCGGGACGCGCCGATTGGGGTCTCGGTGTGGGTGAAACGTGATATCCGGGCGCAGCAGCGGCGCTGGAAGGGGCTGACGCCGCAGAGGCATCGCCCTTCGAATTTTGAGATGGTGCAGCGTAGGAGCGGCGATGGTTCTCTTGTTCCAGTTGCTCCATCCGTAGTTCGATCGCGGCAAGCCGTTGATCCAGTTGGCTGAGTACTCGTGATTCGCCGCTGGAGCCAATGGGGTCACTCTGCGATACGATTTTGTAACCCAATACAGCGAGCGCCGCGATTACGAGAATTGATGCAAAAAGAATAAAAATCCCTCTCGCACTCGGATTGCCGGCCGTCATCCGGTCTTCGGTATGCGCGAAGGCCTCGCGGTCGTATTCGATTCCTGCGTTCTTTCGATCCATCATTCCACTCTCAATCTGGCATTTCGCATGATGATGACTCTCCGCGTTTCGACTTTCTACCAGGCATTTCCGAACTGCCGCCGCCTACCGAATCGTAACCTTCCCGGGATACTTCGGAGCCAATGTTACGACGATCTCCTGCGTTTCCGCAGGCTTCAGCGAAATCGTCCGCTGGCCGATATCCTGGCGCTGGCCGCGCATTTCCAGGTTGTATTTCTCGGGCGCTAGCAAAAGCAGTAGCGGCGCGCGTCCCACGTAGAATCCGTTGACGAAAATCTGCGCTCCGGTAGGAACCGAATGCAGCATCAGTTTGCCGGCATCTGGTCCGGCCTGTTTCTCGAAATTTTTCCGGTTCGTTTCATCCGCCGGGGGCCCGCCCGATGCCGGTAAGTGAGCGGACGCCTTTGGCTGACTTCGATTTCCAGAGACAGTGGTTGCTGGTTTTGTCGAGCCGGCGACTACGCTCGCAGGTCCCGTCGCTGCGGCGGCTTCCGCTGCCGCTTGCGCGAATGCCGAGTGGGGAAGGAAGCTGGCGAGGAAAAGCAACGCGCCAATTACCGGAAGCGACCCCGCCCGCAAGAACTGGCGTACATGTCGATATCGTAAAACCCTCAACTTTTTCCTCGAGACCACGATGAAAGCCTGCAAATGACACTGCTTGACCGCAAAAAATAGCGAATTACGACGAGTAAAGCATCATTACCAGTGCAGGACTCGTACCAAATTGACAGGGAGATAGCCGCCTACGTCAGAGCAACTGCTCTAAGTCGTGGAATTTACACGGGTTGACGGCGCAATAAATTCCGGCACGCGCGTTTCGTGACCAAATCTTCGTTCTAGTCCTTGCTCGAAGTACCCAAAAGGTGACGCTCGCATCCATTCTTAGAGGCGTCTAGAATGAAGGCGGGTTCGATCCAATGGAACGGCACGTGCAATCATTCTGTCGAGCGGGATTCGCGCACGGGTGTGGATGCTTCGAGGCGGGCCGAAATGGTCGCCCGGCGAGTTGACAAGATGTTTGGTGCTGCAACCAAGATGGCAATGCGAGACAAGCCGCCTACACGGCCGTTGCAGTTCCTTGTGCACCGGGACCCCGGCTCCGCTTGGTGGAGTTCGCTGAAGGCGATTTGCGCGCGGACGTCCGCGACATCCTCGCGAGCCACGGTTTATTTCCATACACCGAATTTATCTGCGACTCCGTTGGCGGGCCGCTCGCTCACAGCGTCGTTTTTGATGCACTGCGCGCTGCTGCTACTTTTGTTCTATGTGCCACAGGCTCTACCTACGAACGCCTTCGCGTCGCAGCCCGTTGCGGCGAGGCCGGAACGAATCTACTACCGCGTACCGCTGCTCGATTCCACGCAAACACTTCCGCGAATTGCGCCCGCAGGACCCGGCGCGCGGCCCGGCAGTGGTACCAGGCCCGAACAGCTTCCCGCACTTGGAAGCACCGCGGTGCGCGGCAATTTGACTGTGGTTTCGAAACCCGCGACGCCTGACAACAACCGGCAAACAATCTATCAACGAAGCTCGCCGCCGGAGTTGCGAATTCCGGTGGAACAGAAATTGCCGAACATGGTACTCGGCAATCCATCGCAACCGCCCAAGGCGCCCGTAAATTTTGATGCGAACGCAGCAAAACCTACGCAAACAAATAAGCAACTCGCGCCTGAAGCTGCTCCGTCGGTGACCGGTGAAACTCCGAAGACGCCGCTCATGAGTTATCTCGATCCTTCCACTTCAGAACCGCGCCTTGCGATTCCGGTGGCAACAGCCGCTAAACCAACAATGAAAACGGGCAACGGGGCCGCGTCTGCCTCGCCGAATGGTGGCGTTTCGGCGCCTGGCGATGGCAACGATTTATTGGTGATCGGAGTTGACCCCGGACCTGCGACGTCAAGTATCGCCCTCGGTCCGGGAAATCGCTGGGGCGATTTTTCGATTTCGCCCGCGGGCGGTCAGCCGGGTTCGCCCGGTGGCGCGCCCGGAGGATCCGTTAGCGGCGGCACGGGCGGCAAGGGCGCAGGCGGCGACGGAAGCACGGGAGTGGGGCCCGGCGGCGGTGGCGGAGGAGGCGGAAATTCGGGAACGTCCGGAGCCGTGAGCATTAGCGGAACGGGTGGAAACGAAGCACGCGGCGCGCTTCCGTCTATGATGATCGCGGCAATGGTGTACCCGGTGCCATCCGCGGTCCTTGCGAAGCTTCGAAAGAATTCGCTCGTGGTCTCAGCGGGGCCGATTGGCGGCGGAGGGCTCGCGGTGTACCGCGCTCTGAACTGCGGAAAAATCTACTCAGTGTTCCTTCCGATGCCGGGAAAAAATTGGACGATGCAGTACTGCCAGAAATCCGACCCTTCTCAGAAACCGGCTCCGGATAAGCGCTCGACCGTGATTCACATGGATGCGCCCTTGGTTCCACCGGAGCCTGACCCGGATTCCAGATTTGATTTTCAACGGCTGCCCGTACCTCCTGAGAAAGGCTCTAAGATCATCGTTCTTCGGGGAAACATGCTCGCGGACGGCTCGATTGCCGACCTCGAGATTTATCAGGGTGTGGTACCGGCGATGGACGAAGCAGCCCGCCTCGCCTTCAGCCGCTGGAAATTCAAAGCTCCGATGCGCGATGGTAAGCCGGTGGGAGTTGAGATTCTTGTGGGTATTCCGCCTGAACCCCCCGAGAGCGCTCCAAAGTAACAAGTGTAACTTTCTGGTTAGTCCTGTTATCGACCCCACAAACACCTAGGTCCAGTACCAGCCAGCGTCTCCGCCGAAATCGCGTGTTATTGGCGACCTGTAACCTAAAAATTACATTGTGCCTCAAGGGCAGGCTCCGCCGCCAAAACGAAACTAGTTTTCCGCAAACGGGCACCGGATTTCCCATCCAGTTTCTCAGGACGTCTCCGTTTGGCGACCTGTCCAGTTTTGAGGACACCCATCCATGTGAGAGGATAGCAATTAGGTTCCGCACCCCTAGCGATCGGAATCCTGCCACTTTTTGGCATTTGCATTGCGATAGTGCCTTACCTCGCTCGTCATCTGCAGCGCCGGGATGGTAGGAGTGCACCAAGGGGCTTCCCTCGGCCGCTGGGTGACGGGCAGAGAACCTGCATTTGATCCTTGTCGCGCAGGAAGCTCGGGGGAGCGTGAACGTTAATGGATCAGTCACTACGTATCTGTTTTTTCAGCAAAGACTCAGCACTAGCAGAAGTTATCGGGCGGGCGTTGGGGACTGGGTTTACGTCGCGCGCGTGCGATGAATTCGACCTAGGGCGATTGAACGAGCACCGCGAATGGTGCGATGTGGTGCTGCTCGACTTGCGTCATTCCGGGACCGACGGGGACTACGAATCGGGTATCCGGCTGATGGACGAGATCAATAAGATTCCGATCCACCCTCCCGTCATTGCCCTGTGCGACGCCGAAAATCGTTCGTTGCTAGTAGGCGTGATGGAACACGGGGCTTACGATAGCGTAACGAACCCGCCAAACATCGTCGAATTGCGATTGATTTTGCGGCGCGCATCCAAATTCCACATCGCCGAAAAAGAGCTCGAGCAATTGCGCTCGAACACCCGCGGCACCGGAAAACTTCACGAACTTCTCGGGACCTCCTCCTCGATGCAGGAACTTTTCGCGCTCGCGCAAAAAATCGCGCCGTGCGATGTAAACGTTCTAATCACCGGCGAAACCGGCACGGGAAAAGAATTACTCGCGCGTGCAATCCATCAGATGAGCGGACGAGCGGCTCGCCAGCTGGTGGCGTTTTCGTGCGCGAATCTACCCGAAACTTTGATCGAAGACGAACTCTTCGGGCACGAAAAGGGCGCGTTCACCGGCGCGCTGATGAGCCGGCGCGGGCGTCTCGAGTCTGCCGATCAGGGAACGCTTTTTCTCGACGAAATCGGCGATTTGAGTCTGGGATTGCAACCGAAACTTTTGCGCGTTCTGCAGGAACGCAGCTTCGAGCGGCTGGGCAGCAATTCGACGATCAACGTGAATATCCGGCTGATCTGCGCGACGAATCGAAATCTTTCCGAAATGGTGCAGCAGGGAAAATTCCGCGAAGACTTGTTCTACCGGTTGAATGTGGTGCAGATGCACTTGCCTCCACTACGGGAGCGGCGCGACGATATCTCGCTACTCGCGCAGCATTTTCTGCAAGTGTCGTCGGAGCAATTCAATAAGAAAGTGCGGAGATTCTCCCAACCGGCTTTGCACGCGCTCGAGGAATACGCGTGGCCGGGAAATGTTCGGGAGCTTGAAAACGCAGTTCAGCGCGCTGTCGTCTTATCCGAGGGGCAAACGGTCGACGTCTGGCAGCTTCCGGCTAATATTCGCACAAACCCAGCGGCCGAGCCCGTGCTAACGCGCTCGTACGAAGATGAAGTCCGCCAATTCAAACGCCGACTTCTGCTGAGAACCTTGCAGGAGTGCGGCTGGCGAAAGGCCGAAAGCGCGCGGACGCTCGGTGTTGCGCGCGGCTATCTCCACAGGTTGATCAACCAGCTGGAGCTGCGGCAAACGGAAGACGAAGTGATTGCCGCAGCCGGCCGCGAGAAACTGCCGCCGATCAAGCAGATCAATTGATTGGCGAGCGGACCTAGGTCGATGCAAATGTCCTCCCGAACATCCGAAGGTGTCGGCGATGCCGCTTCCCTCGAGTTTGTTGAACATCATCTCGTTCCGTATTTGCGCAAGGCTCAGAACAGCGATGGAGGCTGGGGATTTGCGATCGGTTCAGCGAGCCGTGTAGAGCCAACCGCGTGGGCCTTGCTAGCGCTTTCTGAAGTCCGGCCTACGACCCAGCCGGGCGAGGCGCTCCCAAAAGGATTCCAATATCTCGCTACGGGGCAGTTACAGGATGGATCGTGGCCATCTGCCTCGGGACAGATGCAGGGCTCGTGGGTGACGGCGCTTGCATGTTGGGCATTGCTTGCTCGACGCGAAGCTGCCGTACGGGGCGTCGCGCGGGGCATGGAATGGCTGTTGAGGAACAAACCAGGCGAGGCCGGATTGGTGTGGCGAACGGTTCGCCGATTGACCGCTGCCCGGCAAGTGACGGTTCAAAATCCTGATTATTTCGGGTGGAGTTGGACGCAGGGGACAGCAAGTTGGGTGGAGCCGACGGCTTATGCGCTTCTCGCTCTGAATCGAGCGTCGGGCAGCAAACTATTTCGCGGGCAAGCCGATGGGTTGCTTACGGTCTATCTGGCACGAATGGAGTCCGCGGAGAAAATGTTATTCGATCGAATGTGTCCGGGCGGCGGATGGAACGCCGGAAATCCGATGGTGTACGGAGTTGCGGGGCAGCCGCAAGTGGGGCCGACGGTTTGGGCTCTTCTTGCATTGCGGAAAAATGCAGAACGCGCTGAGGTGCGGAAAAGCGTCGACTGGCTATTCGCGAATCGAGGTCTAGTTCGGAGTATCGAATCGCTGGCGCTAACGAAAATCGCGCTTGATGCATTCAGTAGAAGTTTTGCGGAATCGCAGAGGGCACTCGGTGAATTGTGGACGAACGAGGAGATACCGCGGACCGTTCAGGGTGCAGCATGGAGTGCATTGGCAATGATCGAGGGACGAGGCTGGCTGACGGTGGAGTGCGAAGAGGTGGCGGACTAGACATGCCGCAAAACGCTCAAGCACTTGTGCCTTCATTCTCGCGACCGTCTTCGCGCGTTGCGATTCGGCGCGTCGATCGATACGAAGCGGACCTCGGTGCAGTGCTTCACGAGACGTTGCGAGAATTTGATTTGCCAGTGCGTGGCAAGTCAGTGTTGCTGAAGCCGAATTTCGTCGGGCTCGATCCGATGAGAATTACGAATACGCATCCTGCCGTAATTGCGGCGGCACGAGAAGCGTTTCTCCGCTTGGGTGCGGCCGAGGTGTTAATCGGTGATGGGCCGTCGATGGATCGCGACACGCAGGCGGTACTCGAATCGATTCGCTTGCGTGAATACGCAGGGCCGCTCGCCCGCGTTTTTGTTGACTTGAATGCGGATGACGTGGAGCGCGTGGAGTTGAAAACCAGAGCCTCGCGGCTGAAGGAGTTGTATCTGCCCAAGACGGTGCGTGGCGCAGATTTTGTTGTTTCGATGCCGAAGATGAAGACGCATCACTGGGCGGGAGTGACGCTATCGCTTAAGAATATGTTCGGCATCGTCCCAGGCGGGTGCTACGGCTGGCCAAAAAACATTCTTCACTGGGCGGGCATCGATCGCGCGATTCTCGATATAAACGCAGCGGTGCGACCGGATTTTGCGATCGTCGACGGAATCGTAGGAATGGAAGGGAACGGCCCGATTCAAGGAGCGCCGAAAGCATGCGGCGTGCTGGTCTGCGGGGATGATCCGGTCGCGGTAGATTCAACATGTGTGCGCGTGATGGGGCTGAGGCCGGAGAAGATCGCGTACCTGGCAAAGGCCGCGACGCTTCTAGGTCATGTGCAGACCGAGAAGATACATCAGCTGGGAGAAAGCATCGAGAACGTACGAACGCCGTTCGAAGTGTTGGCTGCTTTTCGGCACTTGCGGCAGGAAGGGGCGTCCGCGAGATCGAACGTGAATTTCGTATGAGATACGCGACTCAATGCGCAGGCCGTAGAGGGTGGAATTCAATGGAGACGACGGGACGATGAGCGAATCCCGAAGCTCGATGCGAGCGAACGTGGCCGCAAGTGGAGCCTCGAATGGGTTTGCGCTGCCATCCGATAGTAGTACTCGCGGAGTAGCCGACTTCGGGTTGAATTCCAAAATTATCGTAGTCTTTCAGCGAGTATTTTCGTTTCCCGCTATGCTCGCGACATTTCTCGTGGCTGGAGTATTCGTTACAGCGAGAAACTTCCAAGTGGATCCCGACTTGTGGTGGCACGTGAAAGTTGGCGAGAGCATTCTCGCAACGCATCGATTTCCGACTACGGATCCCTATTCGTTTACGGTGCACGGACAACCATGGATCGCCTACGAATGGCTCGGCGAAGTGGTACTCGCGGCGGCGCAACGAATCGCTGGAATCCGAGGTCTCGAGTTGTTGTTGGCAGTGCTTGGCAGCGCGGTGATGCTCGCAATTTACGCTTTCACCACGATTCGGGCGAAGAATTCGAAGGCGGGTTTCGCAGCCACCGCCGTACTACTCAGTCTAGCGGCAGCGTCGTTCTCATTACGACCCCAAATGTTTGGCTATTTGTTTCTGGTGTTGATGCTGATCGTGCTGGAACTATTTCGAGAGGGGAGACGCAACGCGGTGTGGTGGTTGCCCTTGTTGATGCTGCTGTGGGTGAATACCCATGGTTCATGGATCATAGGCATAGAAGTGATTTTAGTGTATTGGCTTAGCGGACTGTTCGAGTTTCAGCTGGGAGGGATCGAGGGGCGGCGCTGGACTTCGGATGAAAGGAAGCGAATATCGCTCGCGTTTCTCCTGTGCCTCACCATGCTGCCCATTACGCCCTACGGAACCCGGATTCCGATGTCGCCGATCGAGTTCGCCGCATCGCTACCGCTGAATATCGCCTACATTTTAGAGTGGCAGCCGATGCAATTTAATCTTTTCGGGGGAAAGATATTTCTCTTGTTGCTGTTCGGATTCATCGTGGTTCAAGCGTCGATGAAGTTCACTTGGAGGCTAGAAGAGTTCGGGCTGTATTTGTTCGGAACGATGATGGCCTTCCTGCATATCCGATTTCTTCTGCTATTTGTACCATTTGCCGCTCCGATCTTTGCGGTGATTCTGGCCCGTTGGATCAAGGGATATGAGCGGCGAAAAGACCGGCTGCTGCTAAATGCGCTGCTGATGGCCGGAGTGGCGATCGCTGTGGTGCATTATTATCCTAGTCAGGGTGCGCTAGAGAAAATCGTCGCAGAACGGTGGCCGGTGGGCGCCGTGGAATTTCTTGACCAGCATGTAGTTCCGGGTCCCATGTACAACGCATATTTCTACGGCGGCTACCTAGTTTGGTCGCGTGGGCCGGAACACAAGGTATTCATCGATGGTCGCGGAGATCTGTACGAGCGAGGCGGGATTTTAGGGGACTACTTGCACATTTCTCGCGTCCAGCCGGGTGTGTTAGGTGTACTACGCGAATATGGAATCCAGTCATGCTTGATCGAGCGGGACGAACCTCTCGGATCTGTCCTTTCAGCTTCGCCGGACTGGAAACGAATCTATCAGGACGGTGTGTCTGCGGTTTACGTGCGCAACCCGAGATTGTGATTGAGGTCTTTAATTAATAGCCGTTCGAAGCGGCCTGAAGCTGAGCGAGATCAGGAGCCCGCGCGGTCGGTGGGAGGACCATACAGCTCTGAGGGGCGTCTCGTTCACGAGGGTGTTCTTAACCACCCTTCAAGTCACCGAACCGGACGCTTTTCTTCAAGGGTGTGTCAACAAGCGGTGACAGTCGAAACAGGCGACCGATCACACTGTCATCTGAACTGATGTAAGTTCATGAACCCGCGGTAGCTCCCAGGCTCGAGATGGTCGATGAGTGGCGGTCAAGATGCAGAGTAGTTGACGGCGACTACCGCCAACTTTAATTCATGTGAGAGGACGAACCAAAATGAAGAAGTTCATGTCGCGGCTTTGGAACGAAGAAAACGGTCAGGACCTGACTGAGTACGCGCTGTTACTGGCGCTCGTTGCGCTCGGAGCGATTGCAGCGATGCAGGGTCTTGGGCAGGCGATTAATTCGGCATTCGCAGGAGCATCAACGACTCTGAGCAGCTCAGTCTCATCAACCTAAAACCGTCGATTGTGGGAACGGCCGTTGTCGGACAATTTGGTCGAGAACGAAGCTCCCGTCGACAGTGCGATGGTAGAGATACACACAATTTGGACAATCTCGCTGGCGTTCACTCTATATGCCGGGTGGATGGATTGGCAGACACGGCGGATTCCGAATTGGCTGACGGTGACGGGGTTGTGCGTCGGGATCGCGGTGAATGCAGCGCTTGGCGGATGGCATGGCGTCGCTGCTGGCGCTTTGGAGGGTGCAGGACTGGCGCTGGTGCTTTTGCTTCCGTTGGTTTTGATGCGGGCGCTTGGTGCGGGTGACTGGAAATTGATGGGAGCGATCGGAGCGTTGTTTGGGCCGAGGCCGTTTCTGTTTCCTTTTGGTCGTGGCAATACTCGTGGCGGGGGCGATGGGCGCGGTGCAGGTGATTCGTGCGCAGCGAGTGGCCGTCACGTTCAAGAATATGTGGGTGCTGGTGCAGGGATTCTTTCACGTTCGGGTTTCGGGCGCATCCTGAAATTTCGCTCGACAACGAGTCGCTGCTGAAGGTGCCGTTTGGCGTCGCCGTCGCGATCGCGGCGGTGATTTGCTATGTGGCTTCGCGATTCGGCTACTGAGTTTCGTCGATCGATGGTTCAGAAACGTCGAATTTCAATATCGTTGAGTTAAGCAACCAGGGAGATGTCCCGATGAATTCAAGTCGACTGCTCGGGGTGGTTGTCGCGATCGTGCTAGGAATTTTTGCGAGCATGTTCGTGTACCGCCAGTTCCAGCAGGCATCGGCAGTGAAGCCCGCCGTGGTGATGCAACGAATCGTCGTGGCAGCCCAGCCACTCAAATTGGGAACGCGGCTCGATGCCTCGAACGTGCGGACGATTCCGTGGCCGCAGGGACAGCCTGTTGCAGGAATGTTTACGAAGATTGAAGACGTTGCGAATCGCGCGCTGATTACGTCGGTGGCGGAGAACGAACCCATTCTCGATACCAAGCTCGCATCGCTGCAATCAGGTGCAGGGCTCGCGGCTACGATTCCCGAAGGCATGCGGGCGATGTCGGTTGCCGTGAACGATGTTGTGGGCGTCGCTGGCTTCGTTACGCCGGGAACGATGGTCGACGTGCTCGTGACGGGTGCGCTCAGCGGCGCGAGCGGTAACATTACCCGCACGATTCTCGAAAATGTGCGCGTCCTCGCTGCCGGACAAAAAGTGGAGCAGGATCGCGAAGGAAAGCCGCAAACGGTTCCCGTCATCACGCTCCTCGTCACTCCTGACGATGCGGCGAAACTCGCGATGGCCAGCACCGAAGGAAAAATCCAGCTCGCGCTGCGCAATACGATCGATACGAAATCGATGAACCCTCCTGCCGTGCTGCAAACCTCGCTCTTTTCATCCACCGGGGTGGCAGCCGCTCCTCCATCCAAACACGTCGCAAAAGCTGCGCCCGTGATTCAGGCCCCGTTTACCGTGGAAGTAATCGTTGGAAATAAGCGCGAAACGAAGAGCTTTCAAAATCCGTGAGCGATCGACGGGGGATTCTAATGTCTGAGAAATCTCTTAGGAAATTACTAGAACGGCGCACGGCGCTCGCGCTGACTCGTTCAATCGCGTTCACCGCCTTCGCTGCGCTCGTTTTTCTGGGAGCGCCTCGCTTGAGCGCGGTAAGTTCGATTTCTGCCGGGGAAGGCGCCCGACTAGCGCGATCCGTCCAGCCTACGGCGCTGAGCTCTCATCCCGTGGCTCCGCTTGTCAGCATCGATCCTCAGCAATCGGGGGAAGTACCTCAGGCCCTGCATTTGCTCGTGGGGCGCTCCCTGGTTATTACGTCGCCATCGCGCATCAAGCGCGTCTCGCTGGCCGATCCATCCATCGCCGAAGCAATTGTGGTGAGTCCTACGCAGGTTCTTGTAAACGGCAGAGCGCCGGGCGGCGTTTCGCTGATCATTTGGGACGAAAACGAGCAGAGCCAGGCGTTTGAAGTTTCCGTAGACATCGATGTATTGAGCCTCACCGAAAAAATACACGAGGTATTCCCTGCGGAACCTGTCGTAGTGGAAACGTCGAAGGACGTCGTGATGTTGTCGGGCAAAATATCCTCTCAGCCCGTCGCGGATAAAATCCTCGAAGTGGTGAAGGGAACGACTCCAAAGGTAACGAGTCTGATGGAAGTGCCTGCATCTCCGCCGGGCGAAATTCTGCTGGAAGTGAAATTCGCGGAAATGGACAAGACGGCGCTGCAGCAGCTGGGCATCAACATTTTGAGCCTGCCAGGTGCGAAGAACGTGGGTACGATTTCGACGCAACAGTTCTCCGGGCCGCAGCTTGTCGGCGGTTCAGGTACGGGCGGCGTAGGATCGGCAATCGGCGTCAGCAACCTGCTGAATATTTTCCTTTTCCGGCCAGACATCGATCTGGCGTTGACGATTCAAGCCCTGCAGCAGAATAATGTTTTGCAAATTCTGGCCGAGCCAAACTTGCTGACGGCGTCGGGCAAAGATGCGAGCTTTCTGGCCGGCGGAGAATTTCCGTTTCCGATCGTGCAAGGGACGACGGGAGGGGGATTCGCGGGAATTACAGTTCAGTTCAAAGAATTTGGTGTGCGGCTGAATTTCACGCCGACGCTGTTGCCGAACGGTCTGATTCACATCCACGTAAAACCCGAGGTAAGCGCTCTTGATTTCACAAACGCGCTGACGATTTCGGGGTTTTTGATTCCAGCGCTGTCCACGCGGAGAGTAGAATCGGAGATGGATTTGCGAGACGGACAGAGCTTCGCGATTGCCGGATTGATTGATAATCGCGACACCGAACAGCTTTCGAAAATTCCGTTTATCGGCGATATTCCGGTGCTCGGAAAGTTGTTCACAAGCCGCAGCATTAACAAGACGAGAGACGAACTTCTCGTAATGGTGACGCCACGAATCGTGCAGCCGATACAACAAGGTCAGAAAAAACCCGAAGTCTTTTTCCCGAAGACGTTTCTCGGGCCAACAGGACCTGGCGAGATCGACCAACCCAAGAATCCAGGGCAGAAGTAGGGGAGACGCGGTGAGAAAGTCGACTGAGGCAATACGCTCGGCGGTGAGGGTGCCGGGACTATGTTGACAACGGCGATCGCAAGCGCGGATCGAGATGCAGCGGCGCACCTTCTCGCATCGCTGCAACAAACCGGCCTTGTGAGTTCGGTGAAAGAGTGGACGATTCCCACGGAAAAACTTCCGGACGCGAGCGAAGGCGTTCCCGACGTGGTGTTTTTGGATCTGAGCCGCGATTCGGAACCGTTTTTTGCTTTTGGAGCGCACCTTCGGAGGCTTCGCCCTGCTGTCCGGTTGATCGCGTGTTCCACTTCCGCGCCGAGCCAGCAAACTTTGCTCGAGGCGATGCGCTGCGGCGTGCAGGACTTCATCAACAAGCCAGTGACGCCGGAAGCGCTGAAGGATGTATTGACGCGGTTCCGTGCTGAAGGGCACACCAGCGAACGCAAAGCCGCGGAGAAAACGATCGTCGTCATGGGATCGAAAGGCGGCGTGGGTACGACGACTGTCGCCGTAAATCTGGGCGTGCAGCTCTCCACGTACGCGCGCAAGCATGTAGTGCTGCTCGATTTCGCGCGTCCCCTGGGGAACGTCCACCTTCTCCTCGATGTGCATCCACGATTTGTAGTCCGCGACGCGGTGGAAAACCTCGATCGTCTCGACACCCATTTTTTCACGGGCCTCCTGACGCCGCACAAAACAAAGCTCGAAATTCTGGGCGGCGCAACGCAGCTGGAGGAGTGGCAGAACATTCGCATCGGGCCGCTCGAACGCGTGGTGAATGTTGCGCAAGCGAGCGCCGACGTGGTTCTGGTTGACGTAGGCTCGCAATTTTCTTCGGAATGGAATCCGGTTTTTCACAGCGCGCGAATGATTTTGGTAGTCGCCGAAGCGAACGTTCCGTCGCTGTGGACTCTCGAGCGCCGGTTGATCGCTCTTGCCGGATTCGGCATCGATCCAGAGCGGATTCGGGTGGTCATTAATCGCTGGCACAAGGGTGATGAAGAAGCTCTCAAGAGCATCGAGAAGAGCATCAAACGCCCCATTTTTGCGTGCCTGCCCAATGATTTTCGAAAAGCGAGTATGTCCGTGAACCTGGGAATGCCGCTCATGGAAAATCACAATAATGTTTTGACGAATCGTTATCGCCAGCTAGCGGGGCAGTTGACGGGAATGGAACCGGCAGTAGCCGGAAAGAAAGCCGGGATCGGCAATTTCCTGTTTCCGACCAAGAGGTAAGACTGCATGTCGTCTGGAACGTTTCCGACAAGACGGACCGATTACGCCGCTGTAAAAACAGCGATTCACCGCAAGCTGATCCAGAAATTGAATCTGGACCGGCTCGGTGAGATCAAACGCGAAGACGTCCGCCGGGAAGTCGCTCAGATTTTAGAAGGGCTCGTCGTCGGCGAATCCACGCCGATGAACTTGCAGGAACGCGAGCGGCTATCGCAAGAGATTCTAGACGAGGTTTTCGGACTCGGCCCGCTCGAACCGCTGCTCGCCGATCCCACTGTCTCCGATATTCTGGTCAACACGTACAAGCGTGTCTACGTCGAGCGGAAAGGCATGCTGGAGTTGACGACGATCCAGTTCCGCGACGATGCGCACTTGATGGGCATCATCGACCGAATCGTTTCGGCGATTGGCAGGCGCGTGGACGAATCGTCGCCAATGGTCGATGCAAGATTGGCGGATGGCTCACGCGTGAACGCAATCATTCCGCCGCTGGCGGTTGACGGGCCGTGTATGTCTATCCGGCGCTTCGGTCGCGATCGCTTGAATGCTCAGGACCTGCTGGCAAACAAGACGCTGACCCCGGCGATGCTCGAACTGCTGCAGGGCTGCGTGAAAGCGCGATTGAATATTTTGATTTCGGGCGGCACCGGCGCCGGCAAGACGACTTTCTTGAACGTGCTGTCGTCCTACATTTCCAATCGCGAACGGATTGTGACCATCGAGGACGCCGCGGAATTGCAGCTTCATCAGGAGCACGTGGTTCGTCTGGAAACGCGCCCGCCCAACATTGAAGGCAAGGGCATGGTGCAGCAGCGTCAATTGGTCATCAACTCGTTGCGCATGCGCCCCGACCGCATCATCGTCGGTGAGGTGCGCGGCGAGGAAGCGCTCGACATGTTGCAGGCGATGAACACGGGTCATGACGGTTCGCTCGCCACAATTCACGCGAACTCTCCTCGTGATGCGCTCAGCCGCCTCGAAACAATGGTTGCGATGGCGAGCCTGAATATTCCGGACAACGCAATTCGCCGGCAGATCGCCTCGGCTGTAGACGTCGTGGTTCAAGTAAGCCGCTTGAGCGACGGCACACGAAAAGTGATCAGCCTCGCTGAGATTACCGGCATGGAAGGCGAAGTGGTTACGATGCAGGACATCTTTGTGTATAGAAAACGAGGCGTTCGGGAAGGCGGCGAAGTGCTCGGCGAATTCATCGCCACTGGAATCCGCCCGAAGTTCGCCGAGCGTCTCACCGTAACTGGGATTCAATTGCCGGCGTCTATGTTCGAAGTCCCAAGGACGTACTAGGAAATCGTTGATGGCACCTTTGCTTGCGCTCCTAACTTTTGTCGCGGTTTGCGGGATCGTTTTCGCGATTTGGATGCTCGCGAGCCCGCCTGACAATGAGGAACTCGTGCGGCGTCGCTTGGCTGCCGTCCGCAAGGCCGAGAAGCGCAGCCCGGAGCTTTCGCCTGACTTGATGCTCGTCCGCGACGAAATGCTGAGCAGCGTTCCGGCGCTGCATCGAATCATGACGCAATTCGCATGGTCGGCACGGCTGCAAACAATGATCGAGCAGGGCGGAATGACGATCAAGCCCGCAAAAGTACTTCTGATCAGCGGTGTACTTGCATTCGCGACGTTCCTCGCTGTCGCGAGCTTTTTTCATGGGCTCGCGCTGGGCGCGGTGGCGGGAGTAGTGGTGGCTACGGTCCCTTGTGCCGTGATCGCGTTCCGTCGCGCGCGCCGCATGCGCCAATTCGAAGAGCGGTTTCCCGAAGCATTGGATTTGCTAGGGCGGGCCGTTCGCGCAGGACACGCTTTCACGACGGGACTCGAAATGATTTCGATGGAATCGTCGGAACCCGTGGCGTCGGAGTTCCGCAAGACGTTCGAAGAACAGAATTTCGGTCTGCCGCTTCGCGATGTGCTCGTTAATTTAACCGAGCGCGTTCCGCTCATGGACGTGAGGTTTTTCGTGACGGCGCTGCTCGTGCAGAAGGAGACGGGCGGCAATCTGGCGGAGATTCTCGATGAATTATCGCGTGTGATCCGGGAACGATTCCGGATCTATCGCGAAGTGCGGGTGAGGACGGCGCAAGGAAGGTTGACCGCGCTGATCCTGATTTCGATGCCTCCTGCGATGATGGTAATTCTGTGGCTGATGAATCCGAGTTACATCCGGGTGCTGTTCACGGACCCGAGAGGTTCGACGGCGCTGGCGCTGGCCGCAATGATGCAGATTATCGGGTCGATTGTGATTTGGAAAATTATTCATATCAAAGTTTGAAGTTCTGACGGAGAACAGCGGGCGATGCTTTGGATTGTCACTTGCGCAACGTTTCTGGCGACGGCCGGCATATCTGTGGTTCTGGTCTACGCTTTTTCGCCTTCGGAGGAAAAGGTCGCAGGGCGGCTCGAACGCCTCCGCGACGCCTCGCGAGTTACCGAGCGCGCGAAACCTCAAACGAATCGCACCGCTTGGCTGACGGACAGCCTCGCTTCGATCGGAAAGCTGATGCCGTCCGGTACATCTCAGGTGTCTCGGACGCAGCTTTTGATGATCCGCGCAGGCTATCGCAGTGCGGACGCAATGCTGGCGATGCGAGGGCTCAAAATATTGTTGCCGATTGCGCTGCTCTGCACTGTGTTTTTCACCGGGATGTACCGGTACAACCCAACGTTTATCATCGGTGCAGCTGCTGTGCTGGGATTTCTGCTGCCGGACATGTGGCTCACTTCGCGAGTGCGCGCGCGGCAAAATCGCCTGCGAATGGGATTGCCGGACGGGCTCGACTTGTTGGTCATCTGCGTGGAAGTAGGGCTTGGCTTGGATCAGGCTCTGCTTCGCGTCGCGCAGGAAATGCGAGTAGCGCATCCCGAACTTAGCGACGAGCTGCAGCTGGTCAACATGGAAATGCGAGTGGGCAAGAGCCGGATCGAAGCGCTTCGTTCGTTGGCGCGGCGCACGGGCCTCGAAGACATCAAAGCGCTCGTAGCGATGCTTGTGCAGACCGAACGGTTTGGCACCAGCGTTGCTCAATCACTGCGAGTCCACTCCGATGATTTGCGCACGCGGCGTCGTCAGCGTGCGGAAGAGATGAGCGCAAAAACGACTGTAAAGATGGTACCGGCGCTGGTGCTGTTTATTTTTCCGGCGCTGCTTGTAGTGATCTTGGGTCCCGCGATTCTTACTTTGATGCGGCAGTTCGTGCACTAAAGCGGGAATCGCAAACGCGGCGTGCGCCTGGCCCGCCGTGAAAACGAAACAACATGCGGAGGAGCAACAGAAATGGACAACGTAACCTTGATTCGACTCGTGGCAGGTGCACTGGCAGTCGTGGTGTCTGTTCATCATTATCTGGCGCCGGCGAAGAAACGTAGAGGAGTAGAAACTGATCGATTTGAAATCTAAATTGGGAAAGACTGGATCCGCGATGGCCAATGATAAGAACGGCCGAGCCGTGTACGTGTATAACAAGACGCGCGAAACATTTGTGGCCACCGAAGCGTCCGTGGCCGATAGCTATATTCGCCGGCTCGTTGGCTTGCTGGGGAAAACGAAGCGGTGGGCGCGCCTCGGCGGCGGCTTGTGGATTGTTCCGTCGCGCGGCGTACACACGATCGGCATGATGTTTCCGATCGACTTGATCTTCCTCAGCAAGGAAAAGGAAGTCGTGCACGTGGAGGAATACGTGCGGCCATTCCGGATTTCGCGCGTCTCGCTGAAAGCGATGAGCGTTCTCGAGCTTCCTCCCCACACGATTTATCGCACCGGCACGAAAGTGGGAGACCGCTTCGAGATCTCAACGCTGCGCGCGGCCAGCTGAGGTTTGGACGCGATTGAGTTACAGCTCTTCGCAAGATGAATTACTCACCGGTAATCGATTTTGTCAGTCGAGTCCGGTCGGTACCTAGAACCCAGATACTATTGAAACGCCAAAACAAAATAGGACAGAGTGGTTCGGTGATAGTTAATGGCGAGACCGGGCCAACGGTAGGTCACCGTCACCGTAACCGTGCACGGAGGTAGTGCTACCCCGTCCTGCGTAGATTGCTGATTGTTAGGCGGCATCGATCTCGATCTGCGCATGATCCTACGTCGAAGTCTTCTGTCACGGATTATGTGGCCGGCGAGACCGCTCCGCTGCATGGCTCACAATGCGACTTGTGATCCGTCTTCGTTCGGAGTCGACCGCCGGGACCGGCCTTGGTCTCAATGGTACGTTTCTTCATATAACGCCCCTTACCCCGACAATTGCCCTCAGACACCCGCTTCCTACTCCATGCCCAGCTCGTCCGGCGCGAGCTACGTACGATTGGAAACCGATATCTCCTTGTCTTTCAACCGGTCACGCTGATACCGACCGCGGTTGCTCAGCAGTAAGGTCCCATCTTGTTGGAATCCGCCTTGGGTTGCGTATAATGCGGCGGCATTGTTTGATAGAGGCGAGCCCTCACCACTGGGCGTCGGAGGATGGCGATGAGCGAAAATATTTTAAGCGCGTTTGCGAAGGCGCTGAACTCTGGTGCGATTCGCGTGGTCGATCTGAGCCAGCCGCTAGATGCCGGCACGGCGACGATCCAGTTGCCGCCGGAGTTTGGCAAGACGTGGCCATTCCGCCTGGAAGAAATTTCGAAGTACGACAGCCGCGGGCCCGCCTGGTACTGGAACAATTTCGCGTGCGGCGAACACACTGGAACGCATTTTGACGCGCCGATTCACTGGGTAACAGGTAAAGACTATCCGAACAACGCGACGGACAACATTGCAGTGGGAAAATTCCTCGCGCCGGCCTGCGTGATCGATACGTCCCGCGAAGTGGCCGCCGACCCCGATTTTCTGCTCACGCCTCAGCACGTCGAAGCGTGGGAAAAGAAACACGGGCGCATCGAGGCTGGGTCGTGGGTGCTGATGCGAACGGATTGGTCGAAGCGAACCGACGCCGCGTCGTTCCTGAACATGAAGGAAGACGGCTCGCACGTTCCCGGTCCGCATCCGGATCTGGTTCCGTTTCTCGCAAGAGAACGCGACGTGCTCGGATGGGGCTCGGAAGGCGTAGGGACGGATGCCGGGCAGGCTTACCGCTTCAATCCGCCGTTTCCTTGCCACACGATCATGCACGGCAGCAATAAATTTGGCCTCGCAAGCCTCATGAACCTGGATCAGCTGCCGCCGAAAGGCGCGGTTCTGATCACGCCGCCGCTGAAAATCGTCAAAGGCTCGGGCAGTCCCTGCCGAGTGCTCGCACTGGTTTCGGCTTAACAGCAATTTCTTCACTCATCGCCTGCAATCAGCTGCGCCGCCGTTCTTGAACCGTCAATTGGCACTGTTCCCGTCGCTAGCTGCCGCGCGCGCGTGCTCAACACTATTTAGGTGTAAAATTAGAAGAGTGCATTATCATCGCCCGGCTCAGGTAAGGGCGGACCGAGGCATCCTTCATGGCGGAGCGGTTTTTCAAGAAGGAAGTTCAGAAGCTGTATTTAGGAGAAGGGCAGGAATTTCGCGGCGAGGGAATTCTTGCGGTAACGAAAGCGCTTCTGCAATCCGGCGTTTCCTACGTGGCGGGTTATCAGGGCGCGCCGATTTCCCATCTGATGGACGTGCTGACGGACGCGAACAGCATTCTCGAAGAACTTGGCGTCCACTTTGAACACAGCGCCTCGGAAGCAACCGCTGCTGCCACGTTAGCCGCTTCGGTGAATTATCCTCTGCGCGGCGCCGTCACATTCAAATCAACCGTAGGCACCAACGTCGCGTCCGATGCTTTGGCGAACCTCGCCTCGGGCGGCGTGAAAGGTGGCGCGCTGATTATCGTCGGCGAAGATTACGGCGATGGCTCGAGCATCATGCAGGAGCGGTCGCACGCGTTCGCGATGAAGTCGCAGATGTGGCTGCTCGATCCGCGGCCCAATCTGCCCTCAATCGTACGCGCCGTTGAACAAGGTTTCGAACTCTCCGAAGCGACGAACACGCCCGTGATGCTCGAATTGCGCATTCGCGCCTGCCACGTTCACGGACGCTTTATCGCCAAAGACAATGTGCGTCCAACATTCACATTGAAGGACGCGATGGAGAACCCAGTTCGGGACGTCAGCCGGATCGTACTGCCTCCGGCGAGTTTCATGCACGAGCAAGAGAAAATTCAGAATCGCTGGCCGGCAGCGCAGAAATACATCCACGAAAAGGGCTTGAACGAAATCTTTGCGGAGGGCGCGCAGGATTTCGGGATCATTCTGCAGGGCGGGATGTACAACACGACGATGCGCTGTCTCGAGCTGCTGGGACTTTCAAATGCTTTCGGAGACAGCAAAATTCCGCATTACGTTTTGAACGTCACCTACCCGCTCGTCGACGCAGAGATCAAGAAATTCTGCCTGGGCAAGCGCGCCGTGCTCGTAATCGAAGAGGGCCAGCCCGATTTCATCGAACAGAACATCAATTCCATTCTGCGCAAGGCCGACATCCAAACGAAGCTACACGGCAAAGACGTGCTGCCGATGGCGGGCGAATACACGGCCGCCGCTGTTACAAAGGGTGTCCTCAAGTTCGTTGAGATGTACGCGCCGCAGTTGATCGATCGCCAGCATTTGCCCGCAGTCGCGCGACCGGCGGAAGCGAAGCCACTCGCGGTGCAGGTGGTCGAGAATGAAATTCACCCGAGGCCGCCGTCATTCTGCACGGGATGTCCGGAGCGCCCGATTTTTTCCGCGATGAAATTGGCGGAGCGGCAGCTCGGGCATCATCACGTGAGCTGCGACATCGGCTGCCACCTATTTTCGATCTTGCCGCCGTTCAATATCGGCGCGACTACGATGGGTTACGGTCTCGGTTGGGCCGGAGCAGCCGCGTTCAACACGAAAGAGACCGCCAAGCGCACGATCAGCATCATGGGCGACGGCGGTTTCTGGCACAACGGCCTCACGAGCGGCGTTGGGAACGCCGTATTCAACCAAAGTGACAGCGTGCTCGTGGTTGTCGACAACAGCTACACTGCTGCGACCGGTGGCCAGGATATTTTGTCGTCAGCGGCGAGCAATCCGATACGCACCACAAAGCTTTCGATTGCCGACGCGGTTCGTGGAGTCGGTGTGAAATGGGTGCGAACGATCACTCGCACCTACGACGTCGCGAAAATGCGCGACACACTCATCGAAGCACTCACGACGAAAGAGCGCGGGCCAAAAGTAATCGTCGCGCAAAGCGAATGCACGCTGAACAAGCAACGTCGCGTGAAGCCGCTGATGGCGAAGATGGCGAAAGAAGGGAAGCGCGTGGTGCGCGAAAGATTCGGCGTGGACGCCGATACCTGCACCGGCGACCATTCCTGCATTCGATTGTCCGGTTGCCCTTCGCTCACGATTCAGCCGAATCCCGATCCGTTGCGCAAAGATCCCGTCGCAACAGTGCTCGACAGTTGCTCGGGATGCGGCTTGTGCGGCGAAGTGTCGCATGCAGCGGTGCTGTGCCCGTCATTTTTTCGCGCCGAAGTGATTACGAATCCCACCGCATGGGACGGCGTAAAATCACGCATCCGGCGCACGGTGATCGGATTTCTCCAGGGACGCATCGAACGCAGGCTCGCGGGTATCCATGCCTAGAGCGGGTGCGAGGCGTTGATGGAGAAAAGTTCGATCGCTCAGCCCGTGTCGCTCACCACTCGCGCGCCCAAAGCGATTACAATCGCGATTCTCGCGATGGGCGGAGAAGGTGGAGGCGTTCTCGCGGACTGGCTCGTCGATCTCGCTGAGAGCGCCGGTTACCGGGCGCAGACGACGTCCGTACCTGGTGTCGCCCAGCGCACCGGCGCAACGATCTATTACCTGGAGATTTTTCCGGAAGAGGCAGTGCGAGTGGCAGGAAAGGAGCCGGTGCTGGCATTGATGCCCGTTCCTGGTGAGTTGGACATCGTGCTCGCGTCCGAGCTGATGGAAGCCGGCCGCGCCATCCAGCGTGGCCTGGTGACTCCGGATCGAACGACTTTGATCGCGTCAACGAATCGCGTGTATTCAATGACGGAAAAAATCGCGATCACCGATGGTCGCGTCGACTCGGCGAAGGTAATCGAAGCGAGCGGCGCGGCGGCTAAAATTTTTGTGCATGACGATTTTGCACGGATGGCGGAAAGCGCCCGCAGCGTCATCAGCTCGTCGCTCTTTGGCGCGCTCGCCGGGACTGGAGCGTTGCCGTTTCGCCGCGAGCAATTCGAAGATGCGATTCGCAAGGGTGGCGTGGGAGTCGATAACAGTCTCGCCGCGTTCGCCGCCGGCTTTCGTGCGGCGACGGAACCGACGCCCGCCGCAATCGCCAAAGCGGAAGCCGCGAAAGGCCAAGGTCGGCCCACGGCTTCAGCCGCTCGCAGCGCGGATCGAGAGCGAGTTTCCTGCGGCGAGCCGCGAAATTCTATTCGCGGGAATCGAGCGAACGGCTGATTATCAGGATGTTGCGTATGCCGCCGAATATTTGAAGCGACTCGAACCGGTTCGGGACGCGGACACGAAATACGGGCGAGGTGATTTTGCGTTGCTGAACGAAACGGCGCGCTATCTGGCGCTCTGGATGTCATACGAAGACGCGCCTCGCGTGGCCGATCTGAAAATTCGACGCACGCGATTCGAGCGAGTGCATCGCGATGCGCGCGTCGACTCCGCGCAATTGTTGCAGATCAACGAATTTCTGCATCCGCGTACGCAGGAAATCGCAGACATGGCTCCGGCAGGGATGGGCCGGTGGCTGCTGAAATCGAGCTCGATGAAATGGCTCATCGAGAAATTCACGGGCAATGGGAAAATCGTGCAGACCACATCGCTGCGCGGTTATCTGCAGATGTACTTGGTGGCCGCGATGCGAGGATTACGCCGCAAGTCGCTGCGGTTTCAGAAAGAGCAGAAAGAAATTGCTGCGTGGCTCGCTTTGATATCTGATCTGGCCCAAGAAAATTATGCGCTGGCACTCGAATTTGCGGAATGCCCGCGCATGGTGAAAGGCTACGGTGACACGCACGCGCAAGGCGAGAGGAATTACGAAGCCGTGTTGGCAGCTCTTCCGAAGCTGCGTGGCCGGAGCGATGCTGCGGCCTCGCTGAAGAAATTGCGCGAAGCCGCGCTGGGTGACGACAACGGCGAAAAGCTCGCAGGGGCGCTGAAAGAAGTGGCGCGATGACGAATGGCGTTGTGTTCGGGTCTGGAGAAACCAGATGAAGATTGTTTGTCTCGGCGGCGGCCCCGCCGGCCTCTACTTTTCAATCCTGGCGAAGAAAGCGAATCCGTCGTGGGACGTCACGGTAATCGAGCGCAATCGTCCGGACGACACATTCGGCTGGGGCGTTGTGTTCTCGGACAAGACGATGGATGGATTCAAGGACGTCGATCCCGAAACGCACTCGGAAATCACTCGTGCATTCCGCCACTGGGACGACATCGATGTTTTCTTCAAAGGGCAGAAAGTCACGTCGGGCGGCCACGGCTTCTGCGGGATTGCGCGAATCAAACTTTTGCAAATCCTACAGGAACGCGCTGCTAAGCTTGGGCGCAAAGCTTGTGTTTCCAGACGGAAATCACCGATCCCGACTCGCTACGCTGCGAACTACGATCTCGTAATCGCATCCGACGGTGCAGGCTCCGATCACCCGGCGAAAGTACGAAAGCATTTTCAAGCCCAACATTCAGCCGCGGCTCAATCGCTTCATTTGGCTCGGCAGCGAAAAGAAGCTCGATGCCTTTACATTTGATTTTGCAAATACCGAATGGGGCTGGTTCAACCTGCACGCGTACCGGTTCGATGCAGACTGGTCCACTTTTATCGTTGAAACGCCGGAAACGAACTGGCTGAAAGCCGGCATCGACAAGATGGAGCAGGAAGAATCGATCGCACTCTGCGAGAAACTGTTTGCAGACCGGCTCGATGGCAATCGCACTGATCTCGAATGCGAAGCATCTGAAGGGCTCGGCCGTGTGGTTGAAGTTCAATCGCATCCTGTGCGAAAAATGGTTTCACAAGAACATCGTTCTGATCGGCGACGCTGCGCACACTGCTCATTTCGGCATCGGCTCCGGAACAAAACTCGCGATGGAAGACGCGATTGCCCTCAATCGAGTGCTCTCGAATCACGATGGAGACGTAGCCGCGGCTCTGCAAAAATATCAGGAAGAACGCGAAATCGAAGCACTCAAGCTGCAAAGCGCTGCGCGCAACCGGATGGAATGGTTTGAGCAGGTGGAGCGGTACGTTCATCTCGACCCGGTGCAATTCACCTACAGCCTTCTGACCGGCAGCCAGCGCATCGGCCACGAAAATCTCAAGCTGCGCGATTCCGGTTACGTGCAGACCGTGGAGAATTGGTTTGCAGCGCGAAGCGGAGTGGATCATGCGATTCCGCCGATGTTCACGCCCTTCAAAGTCCGTGGGCTGTCACGCTGAAAAATCGAGTCATCGTGTCGCCGATGGCGATGTACATGGCCGAGGACGGAGTGCCGAACGATTTTCATCTCGTTCATTTTGGTTCGCGCGCAATGGGCGGCGCGGCCATGGTGTTCACCGAAATGACGTGTGTTTCGCCGGACGCGCGAATCACTCCGGCATGCCTGGGAATCTGGAACGACACGCAGCGCGACGCATGGAAGCGTATCGTCGATTACGTTCACACGCACACCGACGCGAAGATGGCGCTTCAACTCGGTCACTCGGGGCGCAAGGGCTCCACGCGGCGCGGTTGGGAAGGAATCGATCAGCCACTGGCGTCGGACAACTGGCCGCTCGTTTCTGCGTCGGCGGTGCCGTACATCGAGGGCGTCTCGCAAATGCCGCGGGAAGCCACTCGCGCGGACATGGATCGCATCAAGGCCGATTTTGTTGCTGCGACGAAGCGTGCCGCGGCAGCCGGATTCGACTGGCTCGAATTTCACTGCGCGCACGGTTATCTGCTCTCGAGTTTCATTTCTCCGCTGACGAATCTGCGCACGGACGAATATGGCGGATCGCTCGAAAATCGCTGCCGGTATCCGCTCGAAGTTTTCAAAGCGATGCGCGCCGCGTGGCCCCAGGACAAGCCAATGAGTGTGCGCATCTCGGCACATGATTGGGTTCCCGGCGGAATTACGCCGGAGGATGCCGCGGCCGTCGCGCGTCTCTTCAAGTGCGCCGGAGCGGATGTGATCGATTGCTCGTCGGGCCAGGTGAGCAAAGAGGAGAGGCCGGTGTATGGCCGGATGTTTCAGGTGCCTTTCTCGGATCGTATTCGCAACGAAGTGGGAATTCCCACGATTGCGGTGGGCAATATTTTTGAAGGCGATCACGTGAACACAATCATTGCTGCCGGGCGCGCCGATCTCTGCGCGATTGCGCGGCCGCACCTCGCCGATCCTGCGTGGACGCTGCACGAAGCCGCGAAACAAGCGCTATAGCGACGTCTGGTGGCCGAATCCATATATGGGGGGCAAGGTGCAACTGGAACGAAACCTTGCGCGAGCTGCACTGCTAAGGCTTCAGGTGTGACCGCGAACTCGCATCACGAGAGCGGACAACTCCTCTCGGGAAAACACGCGCTCGTGACGGGAGGATCGCGCGGCATTGGCGCAGCGGTCGTGAACATTCTGCTTTCGCACGGTGCGCGGGTCACGAGTCTGGGCCGTAGCGTAAGCGCACCTTCTGCCGGCGGCTTGCGGCCGCGTGACAAAGCTGACGCTCGAGTATGTGCAAGCGGATGTCATGCGATGCGGCGTCCGTGGAAAAGCATTCGAATTCGCGCGAGAAAAGTTTCGGAGAAGTCGAAATTCTCGTCAACAACGCCGGGCAAGCAGGTTCCGCGCCTTTCCTGAAAACGGATGACAAGCTCTGGCGTCAGATGATGTCTGTCAATCTCGACGGAACATTTCACTGCACCCAGGCAGCGTTGCCCGGCATGCTCGCCGCCGGATGGGGCCGAATCATCAATATCGCGAGCACGGCGGGATTGATCGGCTACGGATATGTCTCGGCGTATTGCGCAGCAAAACACGGCGTGATCGGTCTCACGCGGTCGCTTGCGCTGGAAGTTAGCTACGAAAGGCGTCACCGTAAACGCAGTGTGCCCCGGCTTCACGGATACGGACATGACGAAGGAATCCGTTGCTAATATTGTTGCGAAGACCGGGCGGACCGTGGAGCAACGCGCTTGCGGAATTGTCTTCGCGAAATCCGCAAAAGCGATTGGTGCTGCCGAAAGAAGTTGCGAACGCCGTTGCATGGCTGTGCTTGCCCGGAAGCGAAGCGATTACCGGACAGGCAATCGCTGTTGCCGGCGGCGAGGTAATGTAGTTACCCGAACAAATAGCAGCGATATTTGAATTGGAGCCCGTGATGCGACATGTCCCTGGAGAGCCACACAAATTGCCGGGCGCCCGGAACAACCTCGCGAGCTATGCGGCGCGTAACTTTCAGTTTGAAGTTTCGCACTCTGTCGCAACGATCACGCTAAACCGTCCGGAACGAAAAAATCCGCTCACATTTGAATCCTATGCCGAACTCCGCGATCTGTTTCGCGCAATGGCATACGCAGACGATGTGAAGGTCATCGTGCTGACCGGCGCCGGCGAAAATTTTTGCTCAGGCGGCGATGTGCACGAAATTATCGGGCCGCTGACAAAGCTCGACATGCCCGGCCTGCTGGCGTTCACGCGACTCACGGGTGATCTGGTGAAATCGATGCGCGCATGCCCTCAGCCAGTCGTCGCCGCGATCGACGGAATTTGCGTGGGCGCGGGCGCGATTCTGGCGATGGCGTCGGATTTGCGTTTCGGAACGGCCCGCAGCAAAGATTGCATTTCTTTTCACGCGCGTGGGACTTGCGGGCTGCGATATGGGCGCCTGCGCGATTTTGCCGCGAATAATCGGACAAGGCCGCGCCGCGGAACTGCTTTACACGGGTCGCAATCATGGGCGGCGAGGAAGCCGAGCGCTGGGGATTTTTTAATCGACTGTGCACGCCGGAAAATCTGATGAAGGATGCGCAGAACAGTAGCGGAAGAATTGGCGGCCGGTCCGACCTTTGCGCACGGCATGACGAAGAAAATGCTGCACCAGGAGTGGAACATGGGCGTCGATGAAGCGATCGACGCAGAAGCGCAGGCACAGGCGATCTGCATGGCGACGAACGATTTTCATCGTGCCTACCACGCGTTCGTTGCGAAACAAAAACCAGAGTTCAAGGGAGATTGAGAATGGCCAACCGCAGCTTTCTCGATTGGCCCTTTCTTGAACCGCGCCACCAGAACGCTCGCGCAAAATCTGGAAAAATGGGCCGCCGAACATCTTCGCGCTGGTCATGAAGAAGATCACGAAAAAGATATTGATGAGGCTTGCCGCAAGCTTGTGCGCGAGCTGGGAAGCGGCGGCTGGTTGAAGTTTGCGATCGGCGGCACCGCCTACGGCGCCGCTGTCGACACGATTGACACGCGGTCTCTTTGCATCATTCGCGAAACCCTTGCGCGCCATTCCGGCCTGGCGGATTTTGCCTTCGCGATGCAGGGCCTCGGTTCAGGCGCGATCACTCTGTTCGGCACCGACGCACAGAAACAGAAATACTTAGCGCGCGTTTCAAAAGGCGCGGCAATCGCTGCGTTCGCTCTGTCGGAGCCCGAAGCAGGCTCCGATGTAGCGGCGATGCAGTGCGAAGCGAAGCTCAACGGCGACTCGTATGAATTGAATGGAGAAAAAACCTGGATTTCGAATGGCGGGATTGCAGATTTCTACGTTCTCTTTGCGCGCACCAACGAAGCACCCGGCTCGCGGGGAATTACGGCGTTCATTGTTGAGCCCGCAGCGCCCGGATTCGAAATTGCAGAGCGCATTGAGATTATCGCTCCGCACCCCTTGGCGCGATTGAAGTTCACAAATTGCCGAATTCCGGTCGCGCAACGGTTGGGCGATTCGGGGCAGGGATTCAAAATCGCCATGGCGACGCTGGATGTGTTTCGCACGTCCGTGGCAGCCGCGGCACTGGGATTTGCGCGCCGGGCACTGCAGGAAGCATTGCGGCGCGTCACATCGCGCAAGATGTTCGGGCAAACGCTGTCAGATTTTCAGCTGACGCAATCAAAGCTCGCAGAAATGGCTACGGGGATCGACGCCGCCGCGCTACTCACGTATCGCGCTGCTTGGTTGCGCGATCAAGGCGAGAACGTCACCGTTGAAGCGGCGATGGCGAAAATGACTGCCACGGAAACAGCGCAACGCGTGATTGACGCGGCTGTACAAATGTTTGGCGGCCAGGGTGTAGTTAGCGATGAGCCGGTCGAACGCTTGTATCGGGAAATCCGGCCGCTGCGAATTTACGAAGGCGCAACTGAAGTGCAGCAATTGATTATCGCGCGCGGAATCATCAAATCGTTTCAAGAAGGCGAGCGCCCGAATGGCTGACGCCCCCATCCGAGAGACCCAAACGCAAACGGCTGCATCACCGCGCACTTATCAGAAAGAGATCCTGGTTCGGTTCGGCGATTGCGATCCGGCTGGAATCGTTTTCTATCCGCGGTATCTGGAAATTTTCAACAGCCTAGTGGAAGACTGGTGTCGCGAAGAATTGCAATTTTCCTTTCCGGACATTATCACTACGCGCGGATGGGGACTGCCAACGGTCCACTTGGAAGTCGATTTCGTCGCGCCAAGCTCGTTTGGCGACGTGCTCACGGCCGAGTTGAGAGTCCGACGCATCGGTACAAGTTCAATTGCGGTGGAAATCGTCCTTCGTGGGCAAGACGGGCGCGATCGAGTGCGAGGAAAAGTAGTCCTCGTTCTAATCGACAGAAAACTCAATCGCTCTATCTCAATACCGGACGAACTGCGCGCGCGGCTGACCCCCTTCAGAGCCGATCAATAACGGAAGCGAGACTCGGCGGAATATCGGAGGAACGAAGAAAATGAAAATCCTACAGCCTGCCAAGTGGTCTCGTCCCCATGGCTATTCGAACGGTGTGGCCGCCAAAGGGCAGACGATTTTTGTGAGCGGCATGATCGGCTGGGACTCGTCGTGCGAGATCACCTCGAAAGATTTCGTGGGCCAGACGCGTCAGGCGCTTCAGAACATCGTCGAAGTGTTAGCCGAGGCGAAAGCAAAGCCAGCGCATATCGTGAGAATGACGTGGTACGTCCTCGACAAAAAGGAATACCTCAACGCCTCGAAAGAAATTGGCGTTGTCTATCGCGAAATTATCGGACGCCATTTTCCGGCAATGACGGCGGTGCAGGTAGCAAGCCTGATCGAAGACGACGCCCGCCTGGAAATCGAGGTTACCGCCGTGATTCCAGAGTAAGTAAGCCGCATTCGTACAATCATTTACAATCCATTTTCCACGCGAGCAACCAAGCATGCTCCTCGCAACCTCTGAGAATTGAGTTACTCCCAGAATTGGCGTATTGTATCGCCACAAGAACGGAATCATTCGTTTCGGGGTGTGGAAACGGGGGGATTATGAATTTTTTCAGGTCATTGGTTTGCCTGGCTGTGCTCGCATTTCTGTTCTTGAACGCGAGTCCTGCGCGCGGACAAGCTGTAACCGCGTCGCTGCAGGGACAAATTCTTGACGCGAGCGGCGGCGGCATTCCAGGGGCGAAAGTTTCTGCTCAAAATACCGAGACGGGTTTTCGTCGCGTCACAGAAACATCGAGCAATGGCGAGTACGGGCTTCCCGCCATTCCCGGCCGGGCGCTACTTCGTCACGATTCAGGTGACTGGATTCAAAACGGAAGTGGGAGATATCACGCTGCAAGTAGGGCAGGTCGCGTCGCTTAATTTTTCGCTCACGGTTGGTGCTGTTAGCGAAAAAGTGGTTGTATCAAGCGGCGAGCGAAGTAACAGAGCCGACCAGAACGCAGATCAGCGACGTGATCACGCAAAGCCAGATTCGACGACCTCCCCGTCAACGGTCGCGAATTCATCGATTTCGCGCTGCTCGCGCCGGGCGTGCAGATTGGCGATACCACTTCCGGAAGCACGGACGTGATCGTCGAGCCCGTGACCAAGCTTTCCTTCGCCGGCCAGAACATCCACTACAATTTCATCGCGGTGGATGGCGCGGACGATATTTCGACCGCTTCAGGAATTCAGCGCGGCACGCCGCCGCAGGACTCGGTGCAAGAATTTCGCGTGATCAACACCGATTACAGCGCTCGAGTATCGGCCGCGCTTCGGCTGGCATCGTGAACATCATCACCCGGAGCGGAACCAACGACTGGCACGGTGCCGTGTACGAATACTTCCGGAACGATGTGCTCGACGCGAAAAGTATTCTTTCAGCGCCCGGGCTTCAACGTGCTTCGTCAGAATCAATTTGGCGCCGTCGATTGGCGGCCCGATCCAGAAAGATAAGACCTTCATCTTCGCGAACTACGAAGGGCAGAGGCGCGGCGAATCGCCCACTTACAATTCGGTTGTGCTGAACAATATCGACGCCATCAACCAGGTAAAGACGCAGGTGTTTGGTCTGCCTGCCGAGCCGATCTCAGCGTATTGCGCACAGCCAACACCGACAACGGTTTCGCGCGACTCGATCACAACTTCAACGAGCCAGAATTACCTGTACGCGCGCTACTTCATCAATGATGATCGGCTTGACGAATCAGTCGCCGCTGAACAACGGATTCGACCTGCCGTCGGCCTTCAAGAACAACTACATTCGCGATCAATCCTTGGCCGGCGGATCTGACTTCCACTCTTACTCCGTCCTGGATCAATGAGCTGCGTATGCAGTACGCGCACCGCAACTTCGATTTTCCGGTCGTGTCCACCCAGCCGCACCTCGAGGTTTCCAACACGTTCGCCACCGGCGTGAACCGCGGCAATCCGGACATCTACGCGAGAAGCGGCTTCGAAATCATCGACAACGTCACGCACGATTTCTCGAACCACACGATTACTTTCGGCGGCAACTTTGATCATGTCAGCACCTACGAATCCTTCCCGCTGTTCTATCCATTTGAAGCGGACTTTGCGAACCTTCCGGCGTTTCTCGGCACCGACGGTGCAGCCGGTTGCCCCGTCGGCATGCAGTGCCCGGATCCGTTCGTGATTTTCTTTGAGCGCTTTGACGCCAGCACCACGCCTCCCTTCAATGACACGACTGTGTTGGGCGGAACGGCTGTGTATCAAGGCGGCGCGATCTCGCAAGCCGTTCGGCGACAGGCGTCGGCAACGCTGGCTCACACCTACAACGGCCTCTACATTCAGGACAAATGGCGCGCCACCTCAAAGCTGACGATCAACGGCGGATTGCGCTGGGAATTTGAAACTTGGCCTTCAGGCGTACTGAACACTCAGTGGCACAATTTTGATCCGCGGCTGGGCATCGCGTACAACCTCGGCACAAAGCGCAATGCCGTCTTTCGCGCAGGCTTTGGGCTTTTCCACGGCATCATTCCGTCGCCCTTGCTCATGTGCCAGGCGCCTTCTTGCGGTGGTTTGTCAACGTATCCGGGGCGCTCGTTTGAAAACAGCCTAAACGCGAATACCGGATTGTTCAGTTTCGCGAGTTCTCCGTTCATCACGAATCTTGGCCTCAATGCCTTGCTGACGAACGCGGAACTTTCCCGAACGGCGATACTACCGCGGAACTGTCTGTCCCGGACGGCACGCTGGCTAGCTGCGGATTCCTGCAGGACGCCACAATCGTGCGCTTCGATCAAAATTCCGCGAACCCTTACGGAATTCAGGCGAGCGCCTCGGTTGGAATTTCAGCCTTTCAGGGATTCCGTGTTGAGCATTTCCGGCATACACCTTCGCGGCGTGCATCTAGGCAGCTTTTTCAACGTGAATCAGCCCGACCCCAGCGGCACCGTACAGGTCTTCAATTCGGCGGGCACACCTGGATGCAAGAATGTTTACTTCGATTTCCGTATCTTCCATGCAGCCTCCAACCGCTTGCCCAGAACGCTACACGCCAGCGTTTGTTATTCCCAACACTCCGCATATCAATGCGATTCCAGGGTTTCGGGATCCACAGTACAGCGTGTTCTTCGAAGCGCGCTCGTCCTGGGATTCCGTCTACGACGGCCTGCTTATCAATTTTAACAAACGGCTGACGCATCACTTCTCAACTGAAATCAGCTACACCTACTCTCATTCCATTGACGACGGCCCGAATCCAAGTTTCGTTTTGATTCCGCAGGATAGTAACGGCGGAAACTTCCGCGCGGAACGAGCCAGCTCGGCGGACGACGTTCGTCACCGGTTTGTCGCGCAACGCGATCTTCAGCAGCCCGGCGCAGAACATTTACCTCCGGGATTTCATGTTCAGCACGATTCTCACGTTCCAGTCGCCACAGTATTTCACGAAGTACGCAGGCTTCGACGCCAACGGCGACGTCTTCGGAAACAACGATCGCGTAGGCTCGGAGCCGCGCAACACCTTCCAGGGAGACAGCCTGCAAACCATCGACATTCGTTTGGAGCGAACCTTCCCGATTCGCGAGCGCTTCAAACTCCAAATGATGGTGGAAGCGTTCAACCTGTTCAACACCGTGAACATCCGCTACTACAACACGAGCTATGGAGCGGCGGACTTCTGCCCGTTCGATGCGGGAGCACCGGGATGCGCAGGCGCGACGCAATTCTTTCGAGAAGGATCGCCGAATTCTTCTTACGGAACGCCGAGCGCCGTGTTCAATCCGAGGCAGCTTCAGTTCGTTGCGCGGGTGATGTTCTAGATCAGGCGCGGGAAGAATAGGGAACCGCCGAATCTTGCAGATGCATGCGACGGGGCACAGAGAATCTTGTACCCTGTGCCTCATCCTGATTTTGCCGACCTTCAAATTTCGCAGTGAAGTGCTTCAGGGTTTCAGACTAAGCTAGGCGATCCGTTTTCAAGGGAGCCTGTTCCATGCGATTCGGTATCTACGCGGAAATGCAAACTCCGCCGGAAAAATCTCACGCCAAGATGACTTGGGAAATCCTGCGGCAAATTGAGCATGCGGATCAGGTCGGCTTTGACGCGTACTCCGTGATCGATCACCATTTCTTTCAGAAGTTTTCGATCTCCGCGAATCCGCTCGCGCTTTTTGCCGCCGCCGCGCAGCATACCGAACGAATTCGGTTTCGCGTGGCGCTTTTCACGCTGCCTCTCGAAAATCCGATGCGCCTCGCGGGACAAATCGCCGAAGCCGATATCCTTACAAAGGGGCGCCTCGAATGTGGCCTGGGACGCGGTCATGCCTGGCTCTTCGGACCTTCGGATGTGCCACTCGAAGAAAGCCGCCCGCGCTACGAAGAAGCGATCGAAATTCTCGAGCGCGCGTGGACCATGGATAAATTTTCGTACGACGGAAAGTTCTACAACGTGAAGGACGTCACGGTGGTTCCCAAGCCCGTTCAGAAGCCCTATCCGCCGCTCTACACCGGCGGAACCAGCGACATCACCTACCAAATGGCGGGCGAACGCGGCTGGGGAATTTTCGTGCCGCCGCTTTTGCCGTGGAGCGTGTTGGAGAAGCCGCTGGGCATCTACAAGAAGGCTTGTGCAGACAACGGTCACAAATCGAACATCGTTTACATCCGCCCGGTATATATGGACGACGACGAAAAGCAGATTCGAAAAGAAGTGGAGGGCGCGCTGCATAATTTTCTAGCTTTCAACGCTTCACCAGTCGATTCCTTGCAGGACGAAGCGAAAAAGGCCGAGCTTCGCGCCAAAGGCTACGGTTTCTACGCCAGCGGCGCGCTCGAATCGCTTACCAAACTCTCTTACGACGAAATTGTCGAGCAGGAAATCGGTTTCATCGGCACGCCCGAGAAAGTAATCCGGCAGGTGCAAAGCCTCGAAGAGAAAGGCGGCATCGGTGAACTCGCAATCGTTTCGAATTTCGGCGGCCTCGAGCATTGGAAATCGATCAAGACGCAGCAGCTCTTTGCTGAGCGCGTAATGCCCGCCTTTCGTGAAACTGGCTCAACTGCCCGAGCGAGAGCATAGTTGGCGCATCCATCGATCGAGTTAAACTCTCACAGGATTTCATGAACAGTCGCAATCAAGCGCTCTCGCCGGATGCTGCTCGCGCGCTGATGGCAAGCGAAGGCTTCGCACCGTTCAATGCCCGCCGAATCTTCGTGATCGGCGGGATCGCGCTGATCCTTGGCGGAATGATTGTCGGCGATATCTTTGCCGCCTTCGTACTCCATCCCAACGCGAATCGCATCGGCGAGAGCCTTCTTGCTGCCACTCGCGCTGTTGCGTCGCACGACCCGCGAGCAGCCGGAGTAGCGTTTCAAAACATCGGTGCGCTGCTCGAGAATCGCGGAACGAAGGTCGATGCCCATTCCCACATGATCGGTTTTGGCTACATCGCGCTGCTGCTGGCCCTTCTGCAGCCCGTCGTGGCATTTTCCGAGTCCGCGAAAAAATTCTTCGCAAAACTATTTGTAATTGGCGCAACTCTTCTTCCCGTCGGGGTTTTTCTGATTCATTATGTTGGACTGGCAGGTAGTCCTTTCGCCGCCATCGGTTGGGCGAGCGTCTTTGCGGACTTTGGCGGATTCCTGGTTTGCGTTGTCTGCGTGTGCGAAATGGCGGGACTCCTGAGGAACATTCGCACGCAGCGAACCGCCCCGCTTTCTGACGCGCTTCTCGCCGAGCGTAGTTGGGCCAGCCGCGTCTTGCTCAGTGGAGGAACGCTCCTCGTTCTGGTGGGCTTTCTTCACGGGAGCTATTATGCCGGTGCATATCTGTTTCGCTACGAAGCACAGGAAAACGAATTACTTGTAACCATGACAACGACTGCTGGCGCGAATGATTCAGCCGCGTCACTCCAAGCGGTTGCTGACTACGGCCAATTGCAAATTGCGAAAGCTGTAAATGTTGCGGCGCATGCGCACGTCATCGAATTCGGTGTTCTCGCGATTCTCATCGCATTTTTTCAGCCGTATGTGTTCCTAAGCGAACGATGGAAACGCATTTGGGCCGTGTGGCTTCTGATCGGCTCGCTAATGCTGCCATTCTTCGTTCTGACGGAATTGCGCTGGGGCCTGCTGGCAGGCGGCATCGCGGATTTCGGCGGCCTCATCGTGATGATCGCTCTTTTCGCAATGCTTGTGGGAATCTGGCGCTTCACGGGAAAGATCGATTCGGCGGAAGGTGCCTCATGACCGCCTCGCGCAAACTTCTTATTTTTGGCGGCCTCTCGCTCGCGATCTGGGGAATGGCTTACGGCATCTGGTACGCAGTGTTCGCCGAACACCAGACGCTTGACGGGTTGGGCGCCGCTTTAGCGACGGGATTTATCCGCGCCGCGCAGAATCGCATGGCGGATTCGCAGGCGGCGCTCGCCGATGCAGCCGCGCGAAGTTTTGTGTATGTCCGGCAGGTGGACGCTCACGGGCATTGGATCGGACTCGGCCTCTTGCTGTTAATTCTTGGAATCAGTTTTGATCGAGTTGGCTTCGGTGAGCGTGTTCGAACGTGTCTGGCTGTGGCGCTATTCGCAGGCGCAATCCTGTTTCCTCTCGGCGTGCTGCTGGAAACGTGGAATCGGGGAATTGGCCCGCAGGCGATCGCCGTATCTGGATCGGCGCTCGTGATTTTCGGACTCGTCGGAACAGCCTGGGGATTTGCGCGGGGCGATTCCTAGTTCGTGAGGTCTAGTGCCCGCCAATTGAGTCGCGAACTTTTCCGTACTGAGCGCCCCACAAATCCGTCATCTGGTGACGAATCTCCCAAAGCTCCGGAAAGAATCGAACACGTAATCCTTCATTGAGCAATTCCACCGAGCGCCCTTTCAGCGACTTCGATCCCAAGCCAATGCTTCGCTGGATCAATTGAAGGTGTACGAATCGAAAGCGCTGGAAAAGTTCATCAAATTCGGCAAGCGCCTCCGCGACCATGTATGCATCGGAGTGCGTGTAGTTAGAGTTATAAATTTGCTCGACAGTTTGGTTGTGCTTGTCGAGATAGTTTTCTTTAAACGATTGCCAGATGTGCGGATGCATCTTCAGAAGCGTGCGGAAGCCAGGCGATTCCTGGCCGCTGCCGTTGCCAAGTTGAAGCCGGATCTCCTGATACTCCTTGGGCGACATCGTCTCCAGCAGCGCAAGCTGATCGATCAGCATCCGCATCGCGATGTGAACGCGCCGAAAGAGAGTGATCACGCGGTTGGTATTTTCCTTCTGCAAGTAATCATCGATATCGAGAAGCGTGTAACCGATTAACTTCATCCACAATTCTTCCACCTGGTGAACGAGCTGAAACTGCAGTTCGTCTGCGTTGCAAAAGTCCTTGAATTCCTTCTGGCACGAAAGGAGCGCCTTCGTGTTCAGGTAGAGCTCGTAGTCGAGCGTTCCTTCGCCATTCATGATCGAATAAAAATACTCGCGGTCCATCGCAATCCCTCACTTTCGGTATGCCATACCACGTGACATCGCCAGCGATCCTCGCTGCTGATTCGACAACCTAGGCCGTAGCGATCTCCACCCGTCGGGATTTGTGGTAGTCCGCGAGTTTCGCATTCGCGGCGGTGATAATTTCAAGCTCATCCGCGATCCGGGCGATATCTTTTCCCGAAACCACCGAGTACAACTCTCCCTCACCTAAGTCCGTGTAGACGCGGTTGCCGATGCAGCCGGAACTGGTCACCGCACCGTGTGCCATCGCGGCAGGAAGCGCCATACAAGTGGGTCGTCCGAGCATCGGGAATCTGTGCCGCCCGACCCGCGCGCTGAGCAGCTTCCTGAAGCAACATGATCTGCGCCGCAGGGCCTGCGAAAATTACGACGTCCGGATCAACGGGCGCTTCGCCAAGCGGCGAATAAACAATCGCGCCAGGCGTCTGTTGAAGACGAGGAATCCCCGGAACTTCTTCCATCTTGAGGTAACCAAGGCCCGTCATGAAAGAAAGAGTCTGTTCGAGCTCTTGCGCGCGCTCTGCAGGTAGAGGGATGTTATGCGTGTGGCTTCCAACTGCGCAGTTGTAGTGATCCGACGGAACCGTGTAAAAAATCCGTCCGGCAGCGGCCAGGCGCCAAAAACTGCAGCCAGACGGTTCCAGCCCTTCGAATTTCGAAACTCCAGAAGGGGGATCGGCTTGGAATTTCACCGCCACCGGACGCCTTTTCAGTGCGAGCGTTTTAGAAATTCTCTCTTCGATGCCGCGATATTCGTTCATGTCCACTCCTGTCCAATCGCCCTATGTTGAGAGCGATTATCCTAACCCGAATTCTCTGGTGGCGAGACTAAATACGAGGAAAAGCTGCGGCTCGCTGATCAGTGCTGGAGGTGGAACTCGATATTGATTTCCTCTTCGGTTTCGATCGGCTCTCCGTTCCGCAGCGAAGGTATGTAGCGCCAGTACTGGGCGGCGTCGAGCGCTGCAGAAGTAAGCGGGGCGGGCCCACTCACCACTTTCAAGTTCCTCACCCTTCCGTCCTTGTCGACGGTGACGTGGATTCGCACCGTGCCTTCCACTTGCTGCTCCAGCGCCGCGCGAGGATAGAACGGCTCCACGCGATAGATCACATGCGCAGGCACTAAGCGTTCAGGCAAAGGTCTTGCCGGCGTGGTAGCGTCAACTGAGTTAGGCAAAACCCCGCCAGTATCGGGCAAACTGCTTCTCGCATCCTTGGGCAATGAAGCTCGATTCGGAGCTGCTTCAGAATTTTCTGCTGCCGCCGGAGCTGGGTTCGTTGCAGCGGGCGCCGCCTCGCTCCCGTCGGCCGGCGTTCCGGCATTCGATTTTTCATCTCTCGACGCGGCAGAAGGGGTCCCAGAAGCATCCGCGGCAACTCGAGGATCTACGTCAGCGGAGCGCGCCGCCGTCGATCCAGCCACTCTTCGCGCGCGAAAATCAGCGTGCCGCTTTGTGCTCGACCCGCCCGGAGGCACCGCCGGGTTTCCGGTCGGCGGATCTTGCGTATTATTCGCGGGTGACGCCGTTCCCAGCATCGCGATGGCGGCGTCCGTGCGCGATGCATTCGACGCCTGCTTCGTAGACCTGCGTCCGACCGCAATTCCCACGCCGAGACAAGCAACCGCCAGAACGAGGCACAGCGCTAAAATTCCCATTGTGTCTCGGAGTTCAAAACTGCGGCTCGATGCTCGCGAGGCATTTTGCGACTTCACTTGCGCCTGGCGCGAATCGGGCAACCACGTCCTTCGAGTCGTCTCGCCGGAAATTGCGTCCTGCACAAAAGGGATTTCCGCGGGTGCGGGCGAAAAAGTCGCGTCGGGTTCGGATTGCAGATTTGGAAGTATCCGAGCTTCTGCAACATCACTCCGCAATTCCCGCCCGGAGGTCGGTTCCGTTTTTGCGTCGATAACCGGCAATGGATCTGTGCTTTCGAGTTCGGACTGCCGGACACGTTTGACGCTAAACAACGCGCGAGCCTTTGCAAGAAAATCATCTGTCGGCGGAGCGCCTGCAACCGGCTTGGGAACGTTCGTGGATCTGTTTGCCGGCTTCGATTTCTCGCCGCCAGGCAGGACTGTGAACGGTTGCAAGGGAGTATTTAGTAGGGTGTCCGACGGCAAACTTAGTTCGGGATTTCTCGGCCGATGAACCTCGCCTCGATATTCACTTGTTGTACCTCGGTCGACCGCCGGCTCGATCAATTCGCTCGCGAGCGCTTCCACGGCCTGAGTGTTTTCGTTTCGTTTTTCTGCAGCAAGTTCGCCGCCAGCAATGATCGGCTCCGTAGCTGAAGGAAGCGGCGAATGCGGGAGATCGGGCGATTCGGGCCACGGCATCGCCGAAGCTCGTACGGGATCATCTGCATGCGGCGCGGCGGATTCTTGCTTCACCGTTGCGCCCTGCGATGTTAGCTCGGCAACGAGGTTCGTCCATTTGTCGGTTCGTTTCTTCGGGGGCGGGTTTGGCTCCGATTGCGGCTCCGCATCTTCTCCGACTGGCACAGGATCCGGCTCGCTCTCTGAAAACAGCCATTCCTCGATTTCCAGCCTCGCGTGCTCGGGCAAATCAACAAACTCCACGCCAGCGTCTTTTTTCGACCCGCTCGTCCACGCGATCTTTCCTTTTGCTTCCAGCCTCTTTGTGGATTTCGGAAGCTGGATCCGCAGTCCAATCTCTGGCTCCGTCGGCAACACACCCACTGCGTGAACCGCTAATCCGCCCTGGCTGATATTAAGAACGATGCCGCCATTGTCGGGGCCGATATCCAAGTATGCGAGCGACTTGATCGGGTGGCGCCGGAACTGGCGGCGCTCCGTTGCGTCGAAAGTAGTTCCTGGCTGTGATGGCGTTTGTGACATCGTCTACGTACGCTGCCGCTCGAGCTTTCGCAATCCCGCCGAGCGTATCGAAGATTCTACTTCTTCAAGCCCGGCCGCGTCACGGAGAAGCATTCGCAATCGCGATTGAGAACGCCGAACCTTGCGGCCAGCTTGAACAAAGCGCTCGTCGCCGCGGCTCAAGTTGCTCATTATTCCTTTATGTTATTGATTTAAATATACTTAATTCAGAAACGGAATCTCTGACACCAATCCTGATTCGCCCACACGTCTTCCTGCAACTGAACACCCAGCGGGAGAGCCTGGAATCCTTCGCCATAAACCACTGTAAAGAAATCGCTTATGTTTTTTTGCGACAAAGCTCAACTCAAATTTTTGTCGTCGAGAGTCTCTGAATGGAGACACAGACGCGCGGGTTGATTCCATCGAAGGATACACTTCCCGAAGGTTGACGAAACCCGTCAACGCGCCTCCGGTCCTCCGAGGGATGCCGGTCGCACGAGAATTGTTCGTCCCATTACCAAGTTCCACGCCTGTGCCCGCCGTCGAGGCATCCGGGTTTGACTAGCTTACTCGAGAAGATGCTAGCTCAGATTACTCCACAACGCCGGGCCCAAGGTAGAGACTCGCTCCGCCGTGCTGAGTGCATCGAGAATCGCAGTCATGACAGCAGAGCACTTTGTATCTCATACCTATCTAATGTGGGACAGAAGGGCTTAGTTGGGAGGAGCATCCGTGTTCTAACTACGGTGGCGACCCCGGTCGGGCTTGAACCGACAACATTCAGCTTAGAAGGCTGATGCTCTATCCAGTTGAGCTACGGGGTCCCTGAGCAATTTTACTCTACTCTATGTCGGCAGTTCGAGAATTTGATGATTTGCCTCCTAAGTGGAGTGTCGGGAGTGGGGAATCCTTCCCGGCGCGAAACTTCTCAGCGGATTCGACAAGGAGACGAGACTCGATTTTAGCCGTTGTTGGTGCGACCGCGGATGCAACTTGGAAAGGAAAACTGGCTCCCAATTTGTCTGCAGAAATATGGAAAACTTAGGTTTTAGATATCCTCTGTGGTAACCGACGAATGCCCGGTTCCGTTGCACTTCCTTAAAGTTCTCCGAAGTTCCTCGACCTGAAGCTGCCGGCCGCGCGAGAATGCATCCATAGCCATCATGAGACCGCCTTGCGACGAAGCCGCTGTCCGATCGGTGAATGCTGACGCTCAATGCACTGCAAGAGCGGGGCATTGGGTTCTCGCAGCGACGATCCTTGGATCCAGCATGGCCTTCATCGACAGTACCGTGGTCAACGTAGCGTTGCCTGCACTCCAGGCGAGCCTTCACGCAACAGTCGTCGGCGTGCAATGGGTGGTCGAGTCTTACGGATTGTTCCTGGGAGCGCTGATCCTCGTCGGGGGTTCCCTCGGCGACATGTTTGGCCGTCGACGGATGTTCCTTGTAGGCGTCGGAATTTTTGCGCTCGCGTCGATCGCTTGCGGTTTTGCCTCGAATATTCAGCAACTTGTGTTCGCGCGAAGTGTGCAGGGTGTGGGTGCAGCATTTCTCGTGCCCGGCAGCCTGTCGATCATCGGCTCGTCTTTCGGTGAGAAAACCCGCGGACAGGCGATTGGCACCTGGTCCGGCTTTACCGCAATCACAGCCGCTGTGGGGCCGGTTCTCGGCGGCTGGTTGATCGAGCACGCATCCTGGCGTTGGGCTTTCTTTATAAACGTTCCCGTTGCCGCTGGTGTGGTCGTGATTTCTCTCCGGTACATCTCCGAGAGCCGCGCCGCCGCCGTCAGACACGTTGATTGGCTGGGATCTCTGGTTGGCACGCTCGGATTGGGCGGCGTGGTTTTTGGGCTCATTGAATCGTTGAGTCTCGGTTGGGGCCATCCCCTAGTCTACGGAAGCCTCATTGTCGGGTTCGTCTGCCTAATTGTTTTCGCAATCGTTGAGGTGACCATAACTTCACCAATGGTTCCGCTGGCGCTTTTTCGATCTCTCAGTTTTAGTGGCGCGAACCTCCTCACGCTGTTTCTCTACGCCGCTCTGGGAATATTCTTTTTCCTGTTCCCGATGAATCTTATCCAGGTACAGGGATATTCGTCGACTGCGACGGGTGCTGCTGCGCTTCCGCTCATTCTGCTGATGTTCCTTCTTTCCCGTTGGTCGGGAGGACTCGTTGCACGTTACGGTGCAAGGGGTCCGTTGATCGCTGGAACCTTGATAGCGGCGGCAGGCTTCGTTCTTTTCGCTTTGCCCTGTCTGGGAGCAAATTATTGGCAAACATTTTTTCCGGCGTTCATGGTTCTCGGTTTTGGATTGGCGATCAGCGTGGCTCCTCTCACGACGGTCGTAATGAGTTCCGTAGACCAGGGCCGTGCCGGCACCGCCTCGGGCATCAACAACGCAGTGGCTCGGGTCGCAGGAGTACTTGCAATAGCAATCTTGGGGATCGTGATGGTTAAATTATTTAGTTCTAGCTTGAATCGAAGCCTCGCGGCCGGAGTACTGCAGCCCAGCATCCTTCAGTATGTTCGCTCGAACGAAATCAAGCTCGGCGGCCTTGACCTGCCTTCCAGCCTGGATGCCGACACGACAGCGCTGATTCGAGCGTCAATTTCTCGTGCGTTTGTTTTTGGATTTCGGGTCGTAATGTTGATCTGTGCAGGCCTGTCAGTCGCAAGTGCCGCAGCCGCATCTCTGATGATCCCTGGTAAAACCCAATAAGCCGAGATCCTGCCTCGCTTCCGAAATAGAGCGAATTTTGGGTAGACACGCAATGGCATTCTCATGTCAAATTGTGGATGTTGCACGAGGCAGTGGTTATCTGGGGGAAATGGGCGATGCGACATTTTCTTATTGTCTTGGGAGTAGTGTTTTTTGTCACTGGGAGTGCAAACGCACAATCGAGCCCCGCAAATCCTCTGCTGCTAGCCGCTCCGTTCACGATGTCTTCGACGGGCGCGGTTTCCGCGGCGTCAAACCCTGCGCCTTTATCGACGGCTTCCTCACCGTTAGCTCTTGCGGCTTCGTCGACGGATTCGGCGGCGCCGGTCGCAAGTCCGTTCTCGACTGCTCCTTCCGCGAATTTTTCGGCGGATCCCCAGTATGTTCAGGGCGTGTTCGTCAACTACAACTGGCAGGCCTATCTCGGTTACACGTTTTTCCATTTCGACGGTCCGCACGGAATCAGTCGCAACATGAATGGTTTCAACTATTCCATCGTCTACTATTTTAATTCGTGGTTCGGTCTCGATGGAGAAATGATGGCCACGCACGACTCGCCGAATGGCCAGAGTTCGTGGTTCTTGCTGGGTGGCGGCGGACCCAGGGTTCGTTGGCAAGGCCCGAAAGGTATCGAACTCTGGGCGCATGCCATCATCGCATTTTCCCATCTGACGCCGCAGACTCCTTACGGCAAGCAAGAAGCTCTCGCCTATGAACTCGGCGGCGGCGCGGATTTTAGCACCCCGTTCCGCAGGATTGGGCTTCGCGTCGGAGCGGACATGGTCGGTTCGCAGTACTATCATGACAACCAATTCAGTCCGAAGGCGTTTGCCGGCGTCGTCTTCAAGTTTTAAGAATGCGGGCAGGATGGCCGCCGGGTAGAGGCTGCAGGCGAAACGAACTTGCTCGCACGTCTTCTCGAAAAACTCGAGTGCATCTGCACCGGCACCAAAGGGATCGGCATGAGTTCCTCTGCGCGTTCGAAACAGCGTGTTGATTCGAAAAAACCGTTGAAGCCGGAACCGCCGCCCGCATCTCCGCCCGAGAAGGTCGATGAGGTGGATGAGTCGTCCCAGGAATCGTTCCCAGCGAGCGATGCTCCCGCCTGGACTTCAGGACACGACGATCCGACGCCGGAAGAAAAGAAGAAACCGAATTAATTCTCGCCACTTTGACCGCGGTTCGAACATCGAACATCTTTGAACGAAATTCCAGGAGGGGGCCGGCCAGTGCTGTTCGATAGCCTACAGATACGTGACGTACTGCTCCGGAACAGGATTCTCGTTTCTCCCATGTGCCAGTATTCGAGCACGGATGGCATTGCATCCGACTGGCATCTGGTCCACCTCGGCAGCCGCGCAGTCGGCGGCGCCGCTCTGGTATTCACCGAAGCGACAGCTGTGTCCGCCGAAGGCCGCATCAGCCCGCAGGATCTCGGCATCTGGAAGGACGAGCACGTTGAAATGCTCGCGCGCATCACGAGATTTATCCGAAGTCAGGGCGTTGCTGCCGGAATTCAGTTGGCGCACGCCGGACGAAAGGGAAGCACCGCACGCCCGTGGGAAGGCGGCAAAGAAGTTCTGGAATCGCAGGGAGGATGGACACCTGTCGCGCCGAGCGCAATCCGCTTCGCTGATGACTACCCGAATCCCGTCGCCCTCGACGAGGCCGGAATCCGAGCAATAGTGCGGGCCTTCGCCGAAGCTGCGCGCCGGGCCTGCCAAGCTGGATTCGATCTAATCGAAATCCATTCGGCTCACGGCTATTTGCTCCACGAGTTTCTCTCGCCGCTTTCGAACCATCGCACTGATTTCTACGGCGGCTCGCTCGAAAACCGCACTCGACTGGTTCGCGAGGTAGTCTCGGCAATCCGCGGCGTGATCCCGAAGGGTATGCCGCTGTTCATTCGTATCTCTGCAACGGATTGGGTCGAGGGCGGATGGGACGTGAATCAATCGATCGCGCTCGCGGAACAACTCGGCCCGCTTGGCGTCGATTTGATCGATTGCTCTTCGGGTGGAGTAGTTCCTGGGGCCAAAATTCCCGTGGCGCCGAATTATCAAGTGCCATTCGCCGAAGAAATACGTCGCGCGACTGGAATCCTCACCGGGGCGGTCGGTTTGATTACTTCGAAGCAGGATGCGGAATCAATTCTTCGCGAAGGCCGGGCCGACGTGATTTCAATGGCGCGCGAATTTCTGCGGCAGCCATACTGGCCACTCCAGATCGCGCACGGGGAAGGCTTTCCCGTTTCGTGGCCGGTCCAATATTTGCGCGCCGCGCCCGCGGGAACGCCGCCGCGAGAACCGCTGAAATCTGAGGACGCCAATCGCTGAACTTACGATCCGCTCACGCGATCGTCGATTTCCGGAGTGGCAAGGCATGCCGATCTCTTGACGGCGTCCACGCCAGCTGCGCTCAGGCGCGTCGACGCGCAAACTCACCTGTAAACACCTTCCGCGAGGATGCAACAGCGATTCTGCACGGCCTACGGAAACACCCGCCCCCAACCCCCTAGTCCCACGCCTCCAAACGCTTTACCATGTCGTTCGTGACGACCGGAACCATTCATCGCCGCATCGCTGCAGCCACGGGCATCGTGATGGCGAGCGTCCTGCTCAGCCGAGTTCTCGGATTTTTCCGCGAGTGGACCGTAGCGCACCAGATGGGCTCGAATGCAGGTACTGACGCGTATTATGCCGCGTTCACTCTGCCTGATTTCTTGAACTATCTGATCGCGGGCGGCTCACTCAGCGTCACGTTCATCCCCGTTTTCGCCAAATATGTCGCAGAAAAAAGTGAAGACGAAGGCTGGCACGTTTTTTCCACCGTCGTTACCGTGATGGGATTTGTGCTCGTTGCGCTCGTGATTCTCGGCGAGATTTTTGCGCATAAACTCGTGATCGCGATCGCTCCCGGGTTTAGCCCTGCAGAACGCGAGCGCGTTGTCTCGTTGACGCGACTCATGCTGCCCGCGCAGATCTGCTTTTATGAAGGCAGCATCCTCAGCGCCGTGCAGTATGCGAAAGGTCAGTTCGTAATCCCGTCGCTTGCCCCGATTGTCTACAACGTCGGCATCATCATGGGAGGCGTTTTTCTTTCGTCGCGAATCGGCATGACGGGATTTGCAGTGGGTGTGCTGGGGGGCGCGATCGCAGGAAATTTTCTATTGCAGATTTACGGTGCCTATCGCGCGGGAGCGAAGTTCACTCCTAATTTCAACGTTCGCCACCCCGGTTTCTGGCTGTTTCTGAAGCTCTCCGTCCCGATCATGCTCGCGGTATCGCTTTCCTTCACCGACGATTGGATCATCCGCTGGTTTGGCTCCTATCTCCAGCCTGCCTCGATCACATGGCTGAATTACGGGAAGACGCTGATGCGGGTGCCGCTCGGCATCGTGGGGCAGGGGGTCGGTGTCGCTTCATTTCCAATTCTCGCGCAACTGTACTCAGAGAAAAAATTCGACGAATTGAATGGCATCCTGAATTCAACGTTCAAAGGAATCATTTTTCTGCTCGTGCCGATTTCCGCATTCACCATTGCGCAAAGTCTTCCGCTCATCCACCTGGTTTTCTCGCACACTCGCATGAACGGGCCGGACCTTCAGGCCACTGCCGTAGCGCTTTCGTTTTTCTCAATCGGAATGTTCTGCTGGGGCGGGCAATACATTCTGGCTCGCGGATTTTACGCCACCCGCGACACGATCACTCCCGCAGTCGTCGGCACAGTGATGACGGCGCTAAACCTGCCGCTCTATTGGTGGCTCGTCCGCCGTTCCCAGTATCGAGGGCTTGCGCTCGCAAGTTCGCTTGGCATAATCGCCTACACAATCGTTCTTTACGTTCTGCTGAACCGCCGGACCAAGAATCGCACAGAAACTGACATAGCGGTTTTCTTTTGCAAAGTGACGGCGGCGTCCGTGGTCGCCGGAACTGTTTGCTTCAAGGCTGTGGAGTGGCTCGAAATGAGGATCGCTTGGCAGCAACCGCTCGGAGCTCTACTTCTTTTAGTGCTTGCCACCACCGTGGGAATCGCGGTTCTGGGCGCGTCTCTCAAGATTCTGCGAGTCACCGAACTGGAGAGCTATCTGCGAAGTGCGCTTTCGTTCGCTGGCCGAGGAAGAGTTCGCACGCAAGTGGACATCACAAATCCCGACTGATTATCGCACGATGTCAGCGCTGAATTTCCAACACCGGATGCAGTGCCACCTGGCTGTCTTTCATCACTTCCAAATCGCGCTCCCAGTTCCTCCTTCCGGGCGCCTTTAGAACCACCACGTGCGGTCCCGGCGGCATCGAAATTGTCGACGGAGCCTGTCCGACAAATTTTCCGTCTATGTATATCTCAGCCCCAATCGGGTCCGAGGTAAACACGACACTGCTCGTCTCCGCGCGCCGCGTGTCGAGGCTGGCCGTCACGAGCCCGCTCGCGGGTTCGCCAATCGGCGCGGGCCTTTTGGCTGGCGCTGCCGCACCCGCTCTTGCCTCCGAAATTTCCTCGAGCTTGAAATCAAAGTGATCCGCTTTCAGGAGGAAATAGTTTCCTTCGTGGCGTCCCGTCAATGACGTCCACTGCAGCGGACCTTCCGTCAGCTTGAATACCTGTGGCGAATACCCTTCCTTGGAAATTCGCAACGTCAAGGCATGCTCCAATCGGGAGGCAAACACGGCATGCGGCTTGTGAAAATACGAGGAAGGATAGTCGATCGTGTAAGGAGTCGTGCCGATTGCGGCCCCTTCAATTTCAATCGTCGCGCCTGGAGGAGTGCTGGTTATCGTCAGGCTCCCGCCTCGAGCTCGTGCCGGCAGAATCGCCAGAGCAAGCAGATTGAACAAGATGCAGAAATAAACAGTCCAGGGCGCTTGCATCGAAGGCCTCTCAACGATCGGGAAAACGCATTCCCAATCTCACCGCCTGCTTGGCCAATGTCAAAAGCGGTAACTACGTAAAAGCGGAATACAAATACGTAGGTGGTTCGCGCGCCATGCCTGAAGAGGGAATAACCTCAAGCGCCTCCGCAAGTTGGCAGGTTATCCCCGTCAGCCCATTCAGCCCGCCGCACTGGTTTATTGCAGATACTTGCCAAGCCAATCCAAAAAGGTCTTGTACCAAAGCTCGCTATTCTGCGGTTTCAACACCCAGTGTCCTTCATCCGGGAAAATCACCAGCTTTGATGGCACTCCTTGCCTCTGCAGAGCTGTGAAAAATTCCAGATCCTGCGTGTAGGGAATTCGGAAATCAAGCTCGCCACCAATGACCAGCGTGGGCGTCTTGAATTTTCCCAGCTGGCCAGCATAATCGCTTGGCGACCATTTTTTGTACAACTCCGGCTTCGCCCACGGCGTCCCGCCTATCTCCCAATCCATAAACCACAGTTCTTCGGTCGCGCCGTACATACTCTCCAGATCGTACGACCCGGCGTGCGAGATCAGGCATTTGAAACGCCCCGAATGCGTCGCGATCCAGTCCACCATGTATCCGCCGAACGAACCTCCTGCCGCCGCGAGCCGAGTGGCGTCAACAAACGAGTACTTCGCTACCGCCGCATCCACGCCCTTCATGATGTCTTCGTAAACCTTCCCACCCCAGTCGCGGCTTACCTCCGCCTCAAATTTCTCTCCGTAACCGGGCGACCCGCGCGGGTTGATCATCACCACCACATATCCCGGCGCAGCCATCATCTGCTGGTTCCAGCGATAACCCCACGCGTCCGTCCACGCCTGTTGCGGACCGCCGTGAATCAGTACGAGCATCGGATATTTTTTCGATGCGTCGAAATTGGGCGGCTTCACCATCAGCCCTTGCACTTGGGTCTTTCCTGCTCCGGCAAACCAGAATGATTCCACGGGCGAAAGCTCGAGCTGCGCGACGAGCGCATCATTCTGATGCGTGATCGGCCGCACATTTTTTCCGTCCGGGTCTGCAGTGAACACTTCGGCAGGCATCGTCAAGCTCGTGCGCGTGAACACGAGCGTCCGCCCGTCATCACTGATGCCAAGCTCGGCGTTGAAACTATCGCTCAGCACAGGTACCGGCGAACTTCCTTCGCTCGCGGCAATCGAGAAGATCGGTAGTTCGGATTTTTCCTCCGCGCCGAAATAAATCGTCTTGCTGTCAGGCGTCCACGTGAAAAATTCAATGCTCCGATCCACGTTCTCAGTCAAATTGATCTGCTTTTGTGCTCCCCGGTCGTAAAGCATCAATCGCCAGCGGTCACTCTCCCAACCTGCATGGGTTTGCGCGCGATACGCGATCCATTTGCTGTCCGCCGAATACGCGGGGCCCCAATCATTCCCAGGATTCGTTGTGATGCGCTTTGGTGCGCCTCCACCGGTCACCGGCACGGTAAATAGATCGCCATTCGTGCTCAACGCCGGGTCAGTGTCGGTGTTCGCGGTAAAACAGATCTCCGAACTGTCCGGGGAAAACGCGATCGCGTCCGGATCGCCCAAATTAAATGGCGGCACATCGTAATTCGCACCGGGCGTCAAGTCCCGCGCAGCGCCTCCACTCGCACGCATCACAAAAAGATGGCTCCGCGTGCCGTCCCTCCAGCCATTCCAGTGCCGATATAGCAACGACTCGTAAATCCGCGCCTTCACTTTGCTTTTCGCGCGCGCCGCGCTGCGCTCCGCATTGCACGTTTCGTCTTTGCAATCCGGATAGACGCTCGAAACGAACGCGATCCATTTGCCGTCGGGCGACCACATCTCGCTATCCGCGCCGCCGGAAAGGGAAGTCAGCTTGTTCGCGTCGCCGCCATCAAGCGTGATCCAATAAATTTGCTGCTCGCCGTCACGAGACGAAAGGAACGAAAGCCGTTTCCCATCGGGCGACCATCGCGGCCTGGAATCGCTGCCGCCGCGCGTAATCTGCCGCGCTTCGCCGCCGGAAGTGGGTACAAGCCAGATATCGTGTGCCACGCGGTTCGCTTCAATGTTCGGCGTTCCCACTTCGTAGGCGATCCATTTTCCGTCCGGCGAAATCTGCGGCCCGCTCAACCGGTGCATCGACGCAAGATCATTGAACGTTATGGGGCGCTTCTGCTGCGCCCGCAAAGGCAACACAAACACGGCAAACGCCGCGATCAAAACAAATACCGCGATTCCACCTACGTCTCTACGCTCGCTCATTCATCCTCCGAAGACATGCCGCCCATCACTCTTCAAAAGCCTCGGAATGATTGCACTTCCCACTCCACTTTCCAAGCGCAACTCTCCGCGCGGGAATCATTGCAATTAAGTGCCTCCCGAGACCCATTTCGAATGTACCATTGCCGGTGTCGCCGCACCTCTCTGGAGGAAGGTCATGGAAGACGCCTTAACGCTCCATCGCCTCCACTTCGCTTTCACGGTCACCTTTCATTATATTTTCCCGCAGCTTACGATGGGCCTCGCTCTTCTCATCTTTATTCTCAAATCAGCGGCGCTCCGCACTGGAAACGCATCGTGGAATCAAGCTGCCAAATTCTGGGGGAAGATTTTCGGGATCAGTTTCGCGCTCGGCGTTGTTACCGGCATCCCGATGGAATTTCAATTCGGCACGAACTGGGCCCAGTTTTCAAAAACTGCCGGCGGCGTAATCGGACAAACACTCGCCATGGAGGGCGTGTTTTCCTTCTTCCTCGAATCCTCGTTCCTCGGGATTTTTTTATTCGGTGAAAAACGGCTCGGCCCGCGCGCCCACTGGTTCAGTTCGCTGATGATGTTCATCGGCTCCTGGCTTTCCGGCTACTTCATCGTCGCCACCGACGCGTGGATGCAGCATCCCGTCGGTTACTCGCTCGGTCCCAACGGATCATACGAACTGCAAAGTTTTTGGGCGCTCCTCTTCAACCCCTGGGCGTTCTGGCAATACGCGCACACGATGCTGGGGGCAGTTCAAACGGGTTGCTTCGTGATGGCAGCCGTCGGCGCCTACTACCTGCTCCTGAATGCGCACGTGGATTTTGGAAAAATGTTCGTGCGTGTCGGAGTGACGGCCGGCGTGATTGCAGCGTGCCTCCAGCTCTATCCCACCGGCGACGGCCAGGGCGTGATGATCTCGAAACACCAGAAAGTGACGCTCGCCGCAATGGAAGGCTTGTTCCACACGCAAGATGGTGCTCCGATGGCCATCCTCGGCCAGCCTGATGTGCCGAACCAGCGCCTCGACAATCCGTTGGTAATTCCGAACATGTTGAGCTTCCTCACCTACAAAGCGTGGGCCGCACAGGTGGACGGGCTCGATCATTTCCCCCAATCCGATTGGCCCGACAACATCCCGCTGCTCTATTTCAGCTACCACATCATGGTCGGCCTCGGAACGGCCTTCATCGGAATCCTCGTAATCGCAGCCTGGATGCTCGCTCGCGGAACTCTTTACAAATCGCGAATCATGCTCTGGACGCTCATGCTCGCTCTGCCATTCCCGTTTATCGCGAACACGGCGGGATGGATTACGGCGGAAGTCGGGCGTCAACCGTGGCTCATTTTTGGCTTGATGCGTACGAGCGCGGGCGTCTCATCTCAGGTTTCGGCAGGAAACGCCATGTTCACGCTTCTGGGATTTCTCGGCCTATACACAATCCTCGGAATTCTTTTTTTGTTTCTCGTGTACCGCGAAATTGAACACGGTCCCGCGGCGGTCAGTGATTTTGGCGGCCAAAAGATCGAAGGCTCGCCGCAAGCCTGAGAAGGGAACTCGATGGGCACAATTTGGTTTTGCCTTGTCGCCATCATGCTCGCAGGGTACGTAGTTCTGGACGGCTTCGATATCGGCGCGGGCATACTGCATCTCTGGATCGCTCGCACGGAAATAGAGCGCCGCACGGTTCTACGCTCGATCGGTTCCGTTTGGGATGGCAATGAGGTGTGGTTGCTCGCCGGAGGCGGCACGCTCTACTTTGCTTTTCCCGCGCTGTACGCCGCAAGCTTCAGCGGCTTCTATTTGCCGCTGATGATGGTTCTGTGGCTTCTGATTCTCCGCGGAATTTCGATCGAATTTCGCAGCCATGTCAGTGGACCGATCTGGTCGGTATTTTGGGATGCAACATTCGGCATGGCGAGTACTTTGCTGGCTGTTTTCTTCGGAGCAGCGCTCGGCAACGTCGTCCGCGGCGTTCCACTGGACGCTACAGGGAGTTTCTTCGAGCCGCTATGGACGAATTTTTCGCCCACCGGTAATACAGGAATTCTCGACTGGTACACGATCCTGATCGGTGTTGCCGCTCTAGCCGTCCTTGCACTTCACGGTGCCGCATGGATTGGCTACAAGACCGAAGGTGCACTGGCCGTGCGCTCACGAAATGCGGCATCGCTCTTGTGGTGGGTCGTTGCCGCCCTAACCGTCATAGTCACGCTGACGAGCTTTCACTTGCTGCCCCATCACCTGCAAAGCTTCCGCGCACGGCCTTGGGGATTTATTTTCCCGGTGTTAGCCGTCGCAGGACTTCTGGGGATCAAGTGGTTCGTTCGCACAAGGCAGGAAGGAATGGCATTCGCAGCTTCTTGCGCCTACATCGTCGGAATGCTGACGAGCGTCGCCTTCAGCCTCTACCCCAATGTCCTGCCTGCCAGCACGAATCCCTTTTTCGCTCTCACGATTGCCAATTCCAAAGCCGCTGACTACGGCCTGAAAATCGGGTTAGTTTGGTGGGTGATCGGCATGGCACTCGCTGTTAGCTACACCGTCCACGCTTATCGCAGCATCTCGGGGAAAATCATTGTCGCGGAAGCCGAAGAAGACCAGCACTACTGACTGCGCCGTCTCGCTGCTCGTTCGCAGCCCTCTCGGACCACTCCGATCGCGCCGGCTAGCGCCGCCTCGCAGTTCGGCCCGGTCGCACTTCAGGATTCAGCTGACTCAGCAAGAGTGCCGCTCCTCCCGCGAGCACGATTAGCACCCCCAAGACGCTGGGAATTGTAATCACGCGTCGCGTTTCCATAATCACCCGTGTCCCCGCAATCTCAACATCCTGCTTCTTCGCCGGCATCACCACATTCGGATGGACGAGCCCCGCAATCCCGAGCCCGATGATGAGAACGCCTATAATCGCCAGCGAATTGAATTTCAAATCGGCATCCTCTCCGCTCTTCCGAGGAACAGAACGTGCCTACTTCCGCGCTTCTTTCGGTTGAGCGAGCGGCTGAATGATCTCGCCCAGATAATCGGGGTGATTCTTGTCACGCTCGATGTGTGGATACACCAAGCCGCCGTGATAATTCACTCCCACAGTTTGAAATTGCGCGCCGTTTGCGACCAGCAATTGAATCGGCGCCGTGGATTCTTTCGCAGAATCAATCGCTTCCCGCAGCCCTTCTCCCGAGAATTGGCGTCCGTTCACTGCCGCGAGCTTCATTCCAGGGCCAATACCCGCGTCGTACGCCGGGCTCCCGTGGATCACGTCTCCGACGGAACCGTCTTCGCTTACGATCAAGCCGATCGAAAATGACAAATCGAGGCGGCTCGCGATCGCATCGGTGTTCGCTTGAATCTCGTTCGGCTGCTCGTTATACACAAGTTTCCATCCGTTGTTTTCGATCGCTTCGATTGGAGTCTTCGTCGCGGTTCCATCCAGCCGCGAACGCAGAAAGCCCGCCCAATCGTACGGCGCGAGGGAGTTTAACGTGGCCACCACGTCCTCAAAAGTGTACGTTTTCAGTTCAGGTTGCCCGCTCGATCCGCCATGAAATATGCGGCAGAAATCGTTCATCGATTTCTCGTCTTTGGTTATCCGGCGAAGCGTACCGTCCACGGCGAGCCACAGCAATTCGCCTTCCTCGTAAAAATCCGTACCTCGTCGCCAGTTGGACCAGTCCGATGTCGCGTCATACAAAAACGGTGCAGCATCAGCAGTATCCTGCAACGGCCTCCAATCGCGCCCCGGCCGGTGCGTGTAAATGGCAACCTGATACGCCATCTGTTCGCGCCACTGTTCCGGCGTCAAAAGCCCGCTTCGTGCCGTCAGCACGTCGCCGAGATATTCCGTCAAGCCCTCGTAAACCCAGAGCAAATCGTCTTTCATCGGCTGCTGGTAATCCGGCGTGGCGAGACCAGCCGGCCGGCGGTATTTTCCGTTCCAAGAGTGTACAAACTCGTGCGGCAGCAATCCGGAGAACGCAATCCGCAGCGGTTCGTCGATCAGACTCCGTTCGTTCACGCGATCATCGCTCGACTCGTGATGTTCCAGCCCGAAATGAGCCACATCGTCGCTGAGCGTGACGAGAAAGTGATAGTTGCGATAGTGCCGTGCGCCAAAGAGCGCGCCCGTCTCGAGCACCAGCTGGTGAAAGTGCATTTCCTGGTCCGGCGGCATCGCAAGGGCGGGCGCGCTATCCGCCGCGATATCCATTTCGTGCGAGGGTTGCTGTCCGGGCGTGAGTTGAATTACACGGAAATATTTCCCCGAAATCACCGGAGAATCCACAAGTGTAGTTAGCGGAACTGTGTCGAAATCAATCGTGTCTCCGTTTTCCCTCGCTCCGGGCAACGCCGTTCCGTACTTCCAACCCGCCGGAAGCTTCAAGCTTGCGGCGAACTGGATATCCTTCGCAGGCGTGCCTTTCGGATAAAGCAGCACTTGGTTCCAGCTCAGAAGATCGAGCGAGGCCGTTGCGGAAGCGCCTGCTGAAAATCCGGATGCCGGCGCCGCGAGGAGAAAATCCAGATCGGCGTCGAGTGACGTGACTCCCAGCGGGATATCGAGGTGCAGCGAAAACATCTCCACTAGATCGCGCCGCCACGCAATCGTTTTTCCGCCGGCGCTGAATTTCAGTCCCGTCACTTCAATGATTGGCCCGTCCGGCATATGCTCGCCGGGAATCCATTCCGGGTAATACAACGTCAGCGGACCAGCCTGCACCGGGATCTGCATGTGGGCGTGCAAAATTTTCTGCGGAGCCTGGCGCGCATCGACCGTGAGCCGAATCGCTCCAGGGGCGACCTGCGCCTGAGCTGGCGCCGGTGCCGACAACGCCGCGAGGGCGAGTACAACCACCGCAATTGCATTTTTTAGCGCACAATCCTGCATCCTATTCCTCTCATTCACGTAGATTAAATTCCGCTTGATTGTCCGCAGCCCACTCCCAGAGCCGCGCAAGTCGTTTCCCAGAAGCGTATTTTTCCTTCTCCGTCAGAGCAATGTCAGATGACAGGCGTCGCCATTTTTCGAGGTGGGTTGAAAAATGGCAATTCCCGTGTGATCGCTCGCACTTTGTGCCGCACCGCTTCCACCGTCAACTCCATCTGCAACTCAGTCCCTGCCGCCGCGTGCTCCCGGCGGATACTCGCGAGCGCGATCATTTTCTTCAGCGTCGGTGACCACGTCGTCGATGTCGCTTTCCCCACCTGCAATCCGCCTCGATAGACGGGCACCGGAACGCGCGAAGTTGTGCTCGACACCTGCGGCGCGAGCCCGATCGTGTCGTACAGCCGTTCCACATCGTCCCAATTAATGTCGAGTCCCATCAGAAGCCGTTTCGGCTTTAGACGCTGTTCCTCTTCCAATGCCGCGCGCCCGATGAAATATTCCTTCTTAAAGTCCACAAGGCGCCCCAGCCCAATCTCGAACGGGGAATATTTCTGCGACTCAATGAGCGCCTTCTTGCTGCTGAAATAGTCCACTTCGATCAGAATCAGTCCCGCTTCCACACGCGCCACGTCCAGCGCCAGCATCCCGGCGGCGTGCAAATCGAATTGACGTCCCGTCTCAACGAGCGCATCCCAAACTTTCGGCGCATCGTTCCACGGAATCCAAATCTCATATCCTAGATCCCCGGTATACCCGGTGCGCGAGATATCCACTTCCACGCCTGCAATTTTCCCGTGCGTCACGCGGAAATATTTCAAGTTCGCGATGTCCGCTTCGGCTACTTGTTTCAAAAGCCGGCCGGAAGTCGGCCCTTGCAGCGCCAACGCCGCAAGTTGCTCGGAAATGTCCTCAATCTGTACGTCGAGTCCCAGCGCATTTTGATGGAACCATCGCATGCTCGGATCAGCCGCCGTCCACCGGTACACATTTTCCTCCAGCCGTGAAATCGTGCCGTCGTCGATCACCTTTCCCTGCTCGTCGCACCAGCAGCAGTAAATCACCTGGCCTACGGCCACCTTATTGATGTCGCGCGTGATCACGCGGTTGACGAGCTTCGTCGCATCTTTCCCGGAAATCCGGTACTTGAAAAGCGGGGTAACGTCGATCAGCGCCGCCGCGTTGCGAATCGCGTTGTACTCGTGCTCATGGTGCATCTCGTACACGCTGGCTGCGTAGTACCCCGACCATTCGCGAAAGTTCATACTCTCGCAAAGCTTGAACGTCCTGTCGTGCACTGCTGTTCCTATCGGCACGGCCTCTCCTATACCCGCCAAATCCCTGCAATATCGGCGCGTGATTATAGTTCGCGCCTCGCTCGTCTCGCAAGGCGAACTCCGCCGCCTGCCTCGATTTCATCACAATGCATGCGAAGGAATCGGTGTTCACTGACTCGTGGTCAGGCGAAGCCGCGCTTCAGCCTTGTGACTCTCCGCGTGCGCTTGTAGAATGCTTCGACTCTTTCCGCAATTGTCTTTCCCGCGGGGGACTCGCACAAAATCCTCATGGCGAAGCACTACGATGTAATTGTCATCGGTGGCGGCCACAATGGCCTTGTGAACGCGGCCTACCTCGCTCGCGCAGGGAAAAAAGTCCTCGTCCTCGAACGCCGCTACGTTCTCGGCGGCGCTGCCGTCACAGAAGAAATCGTCCCCGGGTTTCAAATTTTCCGTTTTCTCGTACGTCGTCTCGCTTCTGCGGCCTGAAATCATTCGCGATCTCGATCTTCCGCGCCACGGCCTGGAAATTCTTCCGCTCGACGGCACTCTCACCCCCATGGCCAACGGCGATCATCTCTGGCGCGTCAACGATCACTCCAAATCGCGCCGCGAAATCGAGCGCCACTCCAAACTTGACGCTGAAGCGTACGAAGAATTCGGCAAGTCGATGGTCGCGATGTGCCGCTTCGTAAAGCCGATTCTCGGCATGATCCCGCCGGATCCCACCTCTCTCGATCCGCGCGACCTCAAAAAGCTCGCCTTCCTCGGGAAGCGCTTCCAAACTCTTCCCGCCGAAGATAAATACAATCTCGTCCAATTGATGACGATGAGCGCCGCCGATTTCCTCGATCAATGGTTCGAGACCGACGCGCTCAAAGCCACGATGTCGGCGTCGGGAATCATTGGCACGTTCCTCGGCATTCGCTCGCCTGGCACCGCCTACGTTCTTCTGCACCACTACATGGGCGAAATCGACGGCGCGTTTCGCTCGTGGGGTTTCAGCCGCGGAGGCACGGGAGCAATCTCAAATGCAATCGGCGATGCCGCCCGTGAAGCAGGCGTCGAAATTCGCCTTGAAGCGCCTGTCTCCAAAATATTGCTGAAGAACGGCACCGCACAGGGAGTAGTCCTCGAAAGCGGCGAAGAAATCCACGCCAGTGTCGTTTCCTCCAGCGTCGATCCGAATCTTACGTTCCTGAAGTTCATCGACTCTCGTGATCTCCCCGGCGATTTCGTCGAAGAAGTCCGCCGCTACAAATATCGCGGCTCATCAGGAAAAGTGAACCTCGCACTCGACGCGCTCCCGGACTTCACCTGCATGCCCGGCCCCGGCCGCCATCTTCGCGGCGCAATTTCGATCTCGCCATCGATGGACTACATGGAACGCGCCTACGACCAAGCCAAATACGGTGAATTTTCGCGCCGCCCGTACATCGACATGGTCATTCCGACTCTTACCGATCCGTCCGTCGCGCCGCCCGGCAAACATATCCTTTCTTGCTTCGTTCAATATGCTCCCTACAAATTGAGCCACGGCACATGGGACGAGCAGCGCGAAGCTTTCGGCAATGCCGTCATCGACACGATCGCCGAGCACGCGCCCAACATCCGAAAAATCATCATCGGCAAACAATTCATCACGCCGCTCGATATCGAACGCCAGACCGGCCTTACCGAAGGCAACATCTTCCAGGGCGAACTTTCGCTCGAGCAGCTTTTCTTTTTGCGGCCCGTCGCCGGCTGGGCCCGTTATCGCACCCCGATTCGTAAACTCTACATGTGTGGCTCTGCAACGCATCCTGGCGGAGGAATCATGGGTGCTCCTGGACGTCTCGCCGCTCTCGAAATCTTGAAAGACACGGGGAAGAAATAAGTGGCCACTCAGCGCGACATCGTAATTCTCGGCGGCGGGCACAATGCGCTCGTCACCGCGTTCTACCTCGCGCAAAAAGGCTTGAAGCCGCTGATTCTCGAACGCCGCTCGATTGTCGGCGGCGCGGCCATCACCGAAGAATTTCATCCGGGATTTCGCTGCTCAACACTTGCGCACGCCGGTGGCCCGCCACTTGCGTCCATCGTTGCCGATATGCAACTCGGAAAATTCGGCCTCGAGCGGCTCGATCCCCCCGTTCGCCTTTTTGCCCCGTCGCCAGACGGTCGGGCTCTTGTCCTACACTCCGATCCTGTCGCCTCTGCGAAAGAGATCGATAAGTTCTCGCAGAAAGACGCGGCAAGCTACGTCGAGCTTCACAAGTCCCTCGCGCGCGCGAGTGAAATCGTCAGCCAGGTGCTCACCCTCACGCCGCCCGTAATCGAAGATCCTTCGAACGAAGATCTCTGGAAGTTCCTGAAGCTCGGCCGCAAAGTTCGCGGGCTCGGTAAAAAAGAAATGATGCGGCTGCTGCGCTGGGGACCTATGGCAGTCGCCGATTTCGTCGCCGAATTCTTCGAAACGGACTTGCTCCGCGCCGCCGTCGCCGCCCGCGGAATCTTCGGTGCGGCGCTCGGCCCGTGGTCAGCTGGTTCTACGGCTCTCCTGCTCCTGCGGGCCGCCTCCGACCCGTATCCAGTAGGGAATTCCGCCATTCCGCGCGGCGGCATGGGTGCGCTCACCGCCGCAATGGCCGCTTCTGCAAAACAAGCTGGGGCGGAAATCCGCACGAATGCCGAAGTTCAAAAAATTCTGGTGAAGAACGGCGCCGTCATCGGCGTCGTGCTTTCAAACGGCGAAGAAATCGCGGCAAAGTGCGTCGTTTCCGGAGCCGATCCGCGCCGCACTTTGCTCGGAATGCTCGACCCTGTCCATTTGCCGCCGAGTTTCGTTGTGAAGATGCAGCATTTCCGCGCGCAGGGAACTGCCGCCAAGCTGAATCTCGCGCTCGACGGACTCCCGACATTCACCTCGCTCAAGCAATCCGGCGGCGATTCGTCCTTGCTCAGCGGCCGCATCCACATCGGCCCGGGCATAGATTATCTCGAACGCGCCTTCGACTCCTCCAAGTACGGAGAATTTTCGCCCGCTCCGTATCTCGATATTTCAATTCCGTCGCTTCTTGATTCCTCGCTCGCGCCGGCAGGCAAGCACGTCATGTCTATCTACATGCAGTTCGCGCCGTACAAACTAAAGGCCGGCGACTGGGCGCAACACAGCGACGCGCTCGCCGACACAATCGTAAAAACGCTCGCCGAATACGCGCCCGATCTCCAATCCAAGATTCTTGGCGGCCATATCATCACGCCCAAAGACCTCGAAGACACCTACGGACTCACCGGTGGCCATCCATTCCATGGCGAACTCTCGCTCGACCAGTTGTTCACTATGCGCCCGCTCCTCGGCTGGGCTCGCTACGCAACTCCCGTGAAAGGCCTCTACCTCTGCGGCAACGGCACTCATCCCGGAAACGGCGTCACCGGCATCTCAGGCGCCAACGCAGCCCGCGAAATCCTTCGCACGTTCCGCAAGTAGATCGCAATTCAGCAAAACAATGATTTGGTGAACCATCAGCAATTGCTGTCGTACAATCTCGTTTTCACAAAAAGATGACGCCCGCCACGCCCATTCCGAACGCAATCGACCGGAACCATCTTCGAAATCTCATGTCGCGAGAAGAAAAACAATTCATCGCCGCCCGCCCCAAATCGGCCGCGCTGTACGAACGCGCACAGCATTCCCTTCTCGGCGGCGTACCCATGAACTGGATGAAGAAATGGGCCGGAAAATTTCCAGTATTCGTCGCGAAAGCCTTCGGCGCGCACTTCACTGACGTCGACGGCCACGAGTACGTGGATCTTTGCCTTGGCGATACTGGTGCCATGACCGGCCATTCTCCCGCGCCCGCCACCGAAGCAATCGCACGCCAGTCGAAGCAGGGAATCACTCTCATGCTTCCCATCGAAGACGCCCTCTGGGTCGCCGAAGAACTCGTGAGCCGTTTCGGCCTCCCTTATTGGCAATTTACGCTCACCGCTACCGACGCAAATCGCTTTTCGATTCGTATCGCGCGCGAAATCACTGGACGCCCGAAAATTCTCGTCTACAACTATTGCTACCACGGCAGCGTCGACGAAAGTTTCATCTCGCTCACTAGCGGGACCCCAGCTGCCCGCCGCGGCAATATCGGTCCGCCGGTGAATCCTACTGAGACCACGCGCGTCGTCGAGTTCAACGACCTCGCCGCCCTCGAAGCTGCGCTCGCTCATCACGACGTCGCCTGCATTCTCGCCGAGCCGGTGCTGACGAACGTCGGCATCGTTCATCCCGATCCAGGCTACTGGCAATCTGCTGCCGATCTTGCGCGCCGCCACGGCACGCTTTTGATCATGGACGAGACACACACGATCTGCGCTGGCCCCAGCGGTTACACCCGCGAACACGATCTCAAGCTGGATATGTTTGTCATCGGCAAGCCCATCGCGAGCGGTCTCCCCGCCGGAACGTACGGCTGCACTGCAGAAGTTGCGGAAAAAATCACCAAGCGCATTCATCTCGAAGATTGCGACACCGGAGGCATCGGCGGCACACTCGCAGGTAACGCACTTTCGCTTGCCGCGATGCGCGCCACACTCGAACACGTCCTTACGCCGCAGGCGTTCGCATGCATGATTCCGCTCGCGCAGCGATTCGCCAATGGAGTCGCGGAAGCGATCACTGCGAGTGGATTGCCGTGGCACGTCACTCGCCTCGGCTGTCGCGCCGAATATCTTTTTCATCCGCATCCGCCTCGCAACGGCGGAGAAGCTGCCGCAGCCGCGGATTTTGAACTCGAACGCTTCATGCACCTCTACGCGCTCAATCGCGGCGTCCTGCTGACGCCGTTTCACAACATGGCGCTCATGTCGCCAGCCACCACCGAAGCGGACATCGATCTCCACACCCAGATTTTTTCCTCGGCAGTTCGCGAATTGACGGCAAGCTGACTATGCCCGATCGCAGCCGCGCCCGCGAACTCGCCACCGCCCGAAATCATCGGTCACTCTCAAGCACTAGTGCTATATTCAATGTTGACCAGACGAAACCCGAAGCCATGAACCAAACTGAGGAGAGTGTATGAAGAAAATGTTTCTCGGCCTCGCGCTCATCACCGCGCTAGCGCTGCCCGTTTCTGCCCAGAAAAAAGAACAAGACCGCGTCGAGAATGCCGGTCAGGCAGTGAAAGAAATCATGAACATACCGGACAATATTCCGCAAAGTGTCATTGATAAGGCCGACTGCGTCGTCGTGCTGCCTTCTGTACTCAAGTTTGCGATCGGAGTCGGCGGCAGCTACGGCCGCGGCGTAATGACGTGCCGCAGCGGTGAAGATTTCAAAGGCCCGTGGGGAGCTCCCACAATGATGGCGCTCGAAGGAGGCAGCTTCGGCCTTCAACTCGGCGGTCAGGCCACCGATTTCGTTCTCCTTCTGATGAGCCAGCGCTCTGCCAGCAGCATACTCACCAGCAAAGTAAAGATCGGCGGCGACGCTTCGGCAGCCGCAGGCCCCGTGGGAAGAAATGCTTCCGCTGAAACGGACGTCACGTTTCGCGCCGAGATTCTTACCTATTCGCGAGCGCGCGGACTCTTCGCCGGCATCTCGCTTTCCGGCTCCACGCTTCGTCCAGACAACAGCGCGAACGAATCGCTCTACGGCAAGAAACTCGACGCCGGAGACATCGTCCTGAAGGGAGTGGTTCCAGCTCCGCCTTCCGCAAAACTCCTGATCTCGACGCTCAATCAGCACTCGCCGAAAAATACTTCGTCGAATTAACCAGCGGTCGGATCGCATCGAAAAGCTCGCGCAGAAAACAAAAAGCCCCACCCGACGTCTCCGTCGAGTGGGGCTTCGTTATGTCGTCTGACAGGATAGTGAGCTAACTCACGCTGCTGCGAGATACTCCCACTTCCCATCTTTAGACTTCAGTTGATGGACTCGGCCTTCGTCCGCGTGCAAAAAGTAGGTGCCATCAGGAATCTGATGAGCATGCGGCGACCGGACCTGGCAGCGGGCCCAGCGAGCGCGCGCCGCTGCCGGCGCCACACCATGCTGCCGAACTTCTGGAACCAGCTCGATGCCGTACTCCACTCGATATTCCACGCCTGTCGGTCGTGTTGGGACGAGTCGTCCCTGCCCCTTCAGCTTCTCTTTGCTCATGATCTCCCCTCCTCAGTGTGCGTTGTGAAAGTTCGCGCTAATCCGTCCCAAGCCTCGGGACAGCCGGCCGGAGCCTAGCTATCCATCTGAATCTGAAGCACTTCCCCAGGAAGACGGGCGGTTCTTCCTGCCGTTCCCGGTACAATCCGTCCAAGACGCTTCATATCCACTTCGATTGGATGCTGTCTGGGTACCAAATCGTTTCTTTTACTTATCGACGCGTCGACCGGTAGCCGTTCCATCCGGATCCCAAGTGTCCGTTCCAACTGGAGCACTTCGTTCCGCTGGTCGCGCCCGAATAAGGTAGAAGCCACTCCGCTGCCGCCAGCGCGGCCTGTCCGGCCAACGCGGTGAATGAAATTCTCCGCGATTTCCGGCAGATCGTAATTGAACACGTGTGCGATGTTTTCAACGTGAATTCCGCGCGACGCCACATCGGTCGCTACCAGAATCCGGTACCGCCCCTGCTGAAAACCAGCCAGGGCTGCATTTCGTTGCGATTGTGACCGTCCGCCGTGAATCATCGCGGCGGAGAATCCTTCGCGTGCAAGGCTGAGAGCCAATCGTTCGGCTCCGCGCTTCGTTCGCGCAAAGATGAGGCAGCGGCCCGGTTCCTTTGAAAGTAAGTCCTGTAAGAGCGCTTGCTTCCGATCGGCAGAAACCTCGAACGCTTGAATCTTCACATTCTCTGACGGTTTTAACGTAGAACCGAATGCCAAACGAATAGGGTTTTTCATGTAATCGTGAACCAAATGGGCCACGGATGCTTCGAGGGTCGCCGAAAAGCACATCGTCTGGCGATCTTTCGGCACCACTGATGCAATCCTGCGAATCGCAGGAAGAAAACCCATGTCCAGCATGCGATCCGCTTCGTCAAGTACCAGCACTCGAAGGCTCTTGAAGTTGACCAACTTGCGGTCGAGAAAATCCTCGAGCCGCCCGGGGGTAGCAACGATCAGCCGCGCGCCCTTGCGCAACGATTGCAGCTGCGCGCCCTCGGAGAGTCCACCGACCACTAGCGCCGCAGGCCCCAACTGTTTGCCCCTCAACGCGTTATACTGCTCCACTACCTGCATCGCCAGCTCGCGCGTGGGAACCAGCACGAGCCCTGCAACCCCCGGCGTAACGCTCTGAAGCATCCCTTCCATAATGGGAATCAGGAACGCGAGCGTCTTCCCGGTTCCTGTCTGCGCCGTCGCGAGCACATCTTTACCCGCGAGCGCTTGCGGGATCGCCGCAGCCTGCACCGGAGTCGGTGTGATAAATCGTGCAGCAGCCAACCGCTCTTTCGTATAAGCGGAGATAGGCATCTGCGAAAATGATTCTGTAAAACTTTCCATAATTCTATTGACCTTTTTGTCTGGCGGAGGCGTTCTCGACCGCGCACACAACCTGCCGCGTGAGCACCCGAACTACCTGTAAAGCCAGTTCTTTGTTTAGATTACGCTGAAGACATCGGAGAGAACTGAAGGCGGGTGTTCTCAGACTTACTGCTCATCGGAGACCGCACAACCACAACCGCGGTATTAAGCGCAAGAGAACTCTACCACAACTCCCGCCCAAATGCACGCCCAAACCGCGTATTTTCAACCCGCGTGCGCAATTGCGTACTGCGCCACATTCTCGCGTTATTCCCTGCATTAAGAATAGCTGCTCCTTGGCAGGGATTCCGGGCGAGCTCACGGGATTGCGGCTTTGGACTATGCCATCCTCGACAATCCCAAACGGTCCTTAAAGGCTGGGCCCGGTCGTCAGCTTGCTACCGTCATCAAGCGGCTGGCACTCAAGACGCCGACGGGTCGGCGCTCAGTGCCGCAATTTGCAGCACCTCTTTGCCAACGAACTCGAGACCCGTGCCAAACCGCCCGTCGCCGATGGGAGCGCAATACGTCACTCGCGCCGCAGAAGTGAAATGTCCTGCCGGCAATGCCACCAGAATCGTGTCGTCCGTGTCCCACTCAGACGTCGAAATCACCCGCACTCCCCGCGCGCTTACGTTCTCCGTGATCGCTTTTTCCACTCCCAATTTCCCGTGCCGGCCGATTAAAAGCGCCGTCGTCTTCATCGCCATTCGGCCTTCCACTCTCGGTGCAACGAACGATAGCTGCATGGGCTAGTCTCCTCAGTGTAGGTGGGATAGGCTCGACCGTAGGCATGAAACTAGTCCGAGTCCACCGCAATCCTACGTGTATCGTAGCCCGTGCCTTCAACCGCCAAGCCCCAAATCCATTGAGGTGGACGAAAGTGACAAGCCCCTACCGCGCACTTTCGCCTTTTCTACACACGGAAGATTCTTAGTTATCTGCTTTGCAATCCTCGCAAGAAGTACGCGTCGCGATGTTCGCCCTTTAGGGGGTCGGAGCTTCAGCTCCGACATAGCTCTGGCCGCGCGAAGCTCGTACCGAGAACAGAGCGAAGCGAGGTCCTTCGAAATCGCGCTATACTCCACCCGTATGCGCCTCCATTCAGCAAAGCGGCTCGGCGCGTTTGAAATCGCCGCATGCCTCGTCGCGTTCGCAGCTGCCCTCCACGGTTCTTTGCTCGCTCAAGCAATCCGCGCCGCCGGCAACGCTCGAAATCAACGGCCATCACATCGGAGAGCCCGTCAAAGTTTTCCTGCGCCTCGAACGCGAAGCGCGCGACGAAGTGGAAGTCTGCCGCGAAAATCCCGGCCGCTCCGCCTGCGTTCATCTTCTCGACGCCGTCGAGAATGGCAAGCGCGCCGAAGTCTCCACCACAGTTCCCGCCGACTTCGATCATCCCGAAGGCGATCGCGACACCACCGATTTCGTTCTCGATGGTGGCAAGCTCGTCAAGATTTCCATGCTCGCGAACGCCGCTCCCGACGCGCTCAAGGTTCTCGGCCAGCCGACAAACGAAAAATCCACCCCCGCGCAAAACTCCTCCGGCGCGAAATGGGAAAATCACCTCACCGAGTGGACCACGCCCACCCTCTACGTCTCGCTCTACCTCGACAACAACCCCTCCCTCCACGATCACCGCCTCTCACTGACAATCGAATCCCCAGCCGAACACGCCCGCGACAACCCCGACGCCGAGCCGGCTAAGTAGCCCCCACCAGCCACATCGAACTACTCGCCGTATGCCTCTGCCGCGCGTCCATGCCGTATGAAGAGTATTGCCCCCGTCACCCAAGATCGTTGATCATTGCGTGAGTCAAGCGAAAGTCCTACCATCCACAATCAAGATGGCAAATCGGAACAGTCGAGCCGCAGAGCACAATCGAGCGTCGCAGGAAGTCTGGCGCAAGGGTGCTCGCCTTATGGGCGTCCTTGGATTCTGGATTTTCATACTCGGCTTAACCACGCTCTTGCTCGGCCGCTTGCACTACGCAAACTACTGGGGAGCCCCAGTCTTCGCACCGTTCGCACTCGTTGTAGGAATCTTGGGAATCACCTACGCCATTCGAGTGGCTCGCCGCCGCAGCTGAAACCTTCCGCCTCGGTTGCGGCCACACGCTCCGCACGCTACAATTCCGGTTTGCACAGCGAGGTGAACTAACTATGACATCCACGGCATCTACATCTGCGGCGGGCGCGGCCATTCCTCAGCGCGGCGAATTCGTCAACGAGGCATTCATCGATTTCTCGAAGCCGGAGAATCGCAAAGCGATGGAAGACGCACTTGCGCTCGTGAAGAGCATGTTCGGGCGCGAGTATCCGCTCGTGATTGACGGCAAGAAGCTGACGACCGTCGACAAAATCATGTCGACGAATCCTTCGAATCCGAAAGAAGTGATTGGCGTGTTTCAGAAGGCGACGGTCGAGATGGCGAACCAGGCCGTCGAGGCGGCGGCAAGAGCGTTTGACCGTTGGAAGCGCGTGCCGGCCGAAGAGCGCGTGGCGTGCGTCTACCGCGCCGCGGATATTTTGCGCAAACGCCGCTTCGAACTCGACGCGTGGCTTTGCTACGAAATCGGCAAGACGTGGCCTGAAGCGGACGCGGACATCGCCGAGCTGATCGACTTTTGCGAATATTACGGACGCGAGGAGCTCCGTCTTGCAGCGCCGCAGAAGTTAATTCCGCAGCGCGGCGAGAAAAATTACATGAAGTACATCCCGCTCGGCGTTGGCGTAATCATTCCACCGTGGAATTTTGCGGCAGCAATCATGGGCGGGATGACGGTCGCGGCAATCGTCACCGGAAACACAGCCGTCGTAAAGCCCTCGAGCGATTCGCCGACGATTGCGGCAATCTTCATCGACATTTTGTATGAAGCGGGCGTGCCGCGCGACGTGATCAGCTATTTCACCGGCCCCGGCGGAACGGCGGGCGAAGCGCTCGTCACACATCCGAAGACGCGCTTCATCGCATTTACCGGATCGATGGAGGCGGGGCTGCGGATCAGCGAGCAAGCCGCGCGAAAGCAGCCGGGTCAGCTCTGGATCAAGCGCACGGTGCTCGAAATGGGCGGGAAGGACGCAATCGTTGTCGACGAGGAAGCCGATCTGGACGCAGCGGTGGAAGGCGTCGCGGTTTCCGCATTCGGCTATCAGGGACAGAAGTGCTCCGCGTGCTCGCGCGCAATCGTGTCGGAAAAAATCTACGACAAGTTCGTCGAAAAACTCATCGAGCGCGTAAAAAAGATCAAGGTAGGCCCGATTGAAGACCCGCAAAATTATATGGGCCCGGTGATCAACGAAGCCGCGATGAAAACGATTCTTGGCTACATCGACGCCGGCTCGAAAGAAGGCAAACTCGTCGCGGGAGGGAAGCGCGCGGCTGGAGACGGCTATTTCATCGAGCCGACCGTAATCGTCGACATCGACCGCAAGGCGCGAATTTTCCAGGAAGAAATTTTCGGGCCAGTGCTCGCCGTCTCGAAGGCAAAGGATTTTGAAGATGCGCTGACGATGGCGAACGATACGCAATTCGGCCTAACGGGCGCGGTCTATTCGAAGAATCCCGAGAAGATCGAGCGCGCCGCCGAGGACTTCCACGTGGGCAATCTGTATCTGAACCGCAAGTGTACGGGAGCGATGGTGGGCGCGCATCCGTTTGGCGGATTCAATATGTCGGGAACGGATTCAAAGGCCGGCGGCCAGGATTATCTGCTGCTGTTCCTGCAGGCAAAAACCATCGCGGAAAAGGAAGGCGCCACCCGATAACTGCACCCAGCAGGGATCCGCGATGTTCGTAGCGCCGGCATCCTGCCGGCTCTTTTGAATTTGCGTTTGCCTTTGTAGCGCCGGGCTTCAGACCGGCAGATGTTGAATTGGCAGTGCGCGCTGCGGATCCAAACGCCACCCACCTGAAGGCGGCCGCTACAACGGAAACAAAAACGGCGTCAGGACGTCACCGAATAATTCGATTCCGGCTGCGGCTTCATCTTGAACACGCCGCGCAAAATCCAATACGCAACGGGCCCAGTCGCCAGCAGCCACGGCGCATACTTCCACACATAATCTTCACTCTGCGCCACTTTCAACGCGCACAAAATCACCGGAAAAATCAAAATGTAAGCAAGGCCGATCCCGCCGCCGGGAATGCGAAAGCTGCGCGGCGCGTTCGGCAATTTCGCGCGCATGCGCCACGCGGCGAAAAGCGTCAGCAACGTCGTCGCGATCCGCGTCCAGATGTAGATGTTCACCAAATCTTCCACCCGATATCTCGCGAGGATGCAGTAGACGAGTGTCGAGACCGCAATCGCCCGCGCCGGCGTGCGATAGCGTGGATGAATTTTCCCGAGCCATGCGGGGAGATAGCCATCTTCAGCCATCGTCGCGGGAATGCGCGTGGTGTAAAGGATCGTGCTGTTCGATAGCGAGGCGGTGCCAATCATCGCCGCAATCAGCATCGCAGCGCCGAGCCATTCGCCTCCGATCAGTCTCGAAGCGGTGACGATGTAGTCCGTCTTCCATTCGTACCAATTGCCGAGCGCCGCGAGCGCAAGAGTCGTCGGAAGCACGTAGGTGACGATGTTCATCGGCGTGTTCCACGCCAGCAGGCGAACGAAAGTGCGCTGCGAATCTTTCATCTCACCCGTCATGCTCGAAAGCTGTTCGTATCCGGCGTAGTTCCACATCGCGAGCGCAAGGCCTTTGCCAAAGACGTTCCCAAATGGCTGTCCCGGCGGCGTGAACGGCACCACCGGATTGTGGTGCCAGTGAAAGAGCGCCACGATGCAAAGCCACGTCACAGGAATCAGCACGGCAACGAGCAATCCGATTGAAAGCCAGCCGGCCACTTGAATCCCGCGCGCGTTGAGATAGGAAAGGAAGCACAGCGCGAGACACGCGCCAAGCCACTTTACGTTTCCCGTAATCCACGGAAAATACGAGCTGAGATAATCCATCAGAAGCACGCCGTAAAGGCTGTTCAGCAGAAATGTGCCGGTCCAATTCCACCAGCCGCACTGAAATCCCCAGAAATCGCCGAACGCCGCGCGGCTCCAGCGATAGAAGCCTCCCTGCACGGGTAGCAGGCTATTGAGCTCTGCAGCAGCGAAAGAAATCGGAATGCTCCAGAAAAGCGGGACGAACGTGAGGAATACGAGCGCCATGCCGGGGCCGGAGCTGTGAAAAATCTCTTCGTAACCAAACGGGCCCCCTGCCGTGTAGCCGTAAAAAAGCGCAAGCAGCGGAAGAAAGCCGAGTTGACGGAGGCGAGCGGCATTAGCAGAGGGCGGGACGGACAAATCTTCGGTGGAGGATTTTGGCATTGAGCCGGAATGGAACGGGCCGCATGATATGGGACTGCCAAGGGCTTTTCAATTCAAACTTTCGCTTGACGGAAACAGCCCCGGCGCAAGAGAATCCCATCGTTCCCGTAAGACACAATGACAATTAAATAGGGGTCCCACCATGCGCAAGCTACGCGCCTCGGCATTCTTATTTTTCGCGATGGCCTTTGCGGTTATCGGCATCGCCCCGCGCGAGACGTTTGCGGCTCAGAAGCCCCAGCAGAGTCCATCGACTCACAAGGCGCGGCGGCACGCAGCAGCGCGGCAAACGCTCCGTAGCCAGGTGATCGCTCAGGGGACACCAGTGACCACTGGCCTGCTCTCGACGCCGGCCGTCTTTTTCCAGACCAAGCAAGGGCTCGATGGAGCAAGCCCGGATTTTGTCATTCCCGTGACCAACACCTCACCGACCCAAACGATACAAGTGTCCGGAATCACAGCGACGGACTTTGAGACGGGCGAAACTCAACCCGCCTTCAACGTTAGCACCACCTGCACGACTGTAGCGCCCGGCGGGAACTGCACGATTACAATCAGCGCCACAACTGAGAGTCTGTGCGAGCTTCAGGAGGCTGTCGTCACCCTTAACAGCAATGATACTGCGGGTCCCCTGGTGTCGCAGGTCGACGTGTATGGAACTGACACGGGCTTCAACATTACGAATCTCGTGAACTCGGGAATCACACCAACCCAACTGGCCCAGAGCCTTGTTGGTGAAGGTGTAACGATTAGTAATGTCAAATACACGGGGGCCGATGTAGCCGCGGGAACATTCTCGAGTGAAGCAAACATCATCGGCTTCACGGACGGCATAATTCTGAGCACAGGGTCAGTGCGCAGCATAATCGGACCGAATTGCGACAGCGGAATTACTGCGGAAAACAATACTGCCGGCGACCCGGATCTAGACGTGATACTGGGGGCTCCCGAGAATTTTTCACAGGATGCGGCGGTACTTGAGTTCGACTTTGTTCCCAAGTCGTCGACGATTACTTTCAGCTATGTGTTCGCCTCCGATGAATACAACGAGTTTGTCGGACAGTTTAATGACGTATTTGCGTTTTTCGTGAATGGAAACAACATTGCCCTGCTTCCCGGAGTGACCCCGCCGACCCCCGTTTCGATCAATACCGTAAATGAGGGAGCAAATTCGCAGTTCTTTAGAAACAATGATGATCAGGCTCCAACGCCCATCGACACCGAAATGGACGGACTCACAACTGTATTGACTGCGACCGCGCAGGTAACGGCAAACCAGACGAACCACATCAAATTGGCGATCGCCGACGCAAACGATACCGACGTCGATTCCAATGTGTTCATCCAGGCCGGAAGCTTCTCAAGCGGCACCGTTCAGCTTACTCCGACAAGCGTTCCCTTCGGGAATCAACCGGTGGGCACGACGAGCGCCGCGCAGCCGATCACCGCGAAGAACGTGGGAAACGCGACGGTGAACATTACCAGCGTCGTTGCCAGTGCTGGGTTCGGGGAGACGGATAATTGTGTGGGCGCCCTTGCGGCGGGCGCGACATGCACGATTCAGGCGACCTTTTCGCCAACCAGCGCAACAGTGTTCAACGGAACGATCATGTTGAATGACGATGCAGCTGATAGCCCTCAGTCCGTGACGGTCTCTGGGACCGGCACATCATCCTCAGTCACGCTCGTCTCCCTTGCGGTCACGCCGTCAACGGCAACAGTCGCAGTCGGCGGCACCCAGCAATTCACCGCGACGGGAACTTTCTCCGATGGCTCGACGAAAGATCTGACCACTCAATCCTCATGGCGGGAATCGTCTGAGGGCGAGATCGCCAGTATCGATGAAGAGACCGGCCGTGGCGACGGGCGTCGCGGTAGGCGGTCCCGTAACGATTACCGCGATTCGCGATCGGCACGGAAATATCCGGCACAGCGCAACTCACGGTTTCGAATGTTCCGATTCACATTACGGTTACGCCGCCTGCCACCGGAGGATTTGGTCCGGTCAGTCCCGGGGGAAATTTGCCCGTCGGAATCGTGCTGATCGCCGATCCCGGATTCTCCGGCACGGTTACGTTCGGGTGCTCAGTTACCACCGCGGAAGGTGCCCCTGCGCCTTCGATTACGTGCGTGCCGAATCCCGCGTCGGTCAACATCACGCCGGGCGGGCCGCTGCAGGTTGCTATCGTGATCACGACGTTCTGCAAAGGTCTGGTGGCGCCGCTCGGTGGAACCCCAGGCGGACTCGGTGGCGGCCTTGCGCTGCTCCTGCTCTCAACAATGTTCGCGGGAACGGTCTGGATGTACCGTCGCAATCCTCGATGGGCGCTGTCGTTCACGTTGTTCGTGTTGATCGCCCTAGGCGGCGTGGCTTGCAATTCGCTGCCGCGCGGCGCGGACGGTCCAACGCCAGCAGGAAACTACACGCTGACGATCACCGCAACCGTGAATGGACAAACCGTTCAGGCCGATCCGATTCACTTCACAGTCAATTAGTAACCGGGGAGTGCGACTTCGATTCCGACAGGACGAGCCAAGGCAAATCGAGTATGCGGAATTCGTCGCTATCGCTTTGCCCAGCGAATCCAGCGCTTCCGGCATTATTGGTTTTCGGCTTGCACATGTCAGCCTGCACGAAGAGTCTAATTTTTCGAAATCAGCGAGCTCACGGGCGTAAGCCCTTTCGAGGTGAGAACGAGTGGTCGAGCGTTCTGCTGGATCCGGTCTTGGCACCGTTGGCTAGATTGCCATTAATGTGCAATGTTTTGCAGATACCATAATTCTTGTCTCTGATATACACTCCGCCAGGAATCTGAGCAATCGGCATACGTGACCCTCGGCGGCTTCCGTTGGGACTTGCCTAATAGTTGTTTTGGGACCCGATCAAAGCGAAGAAAGAATAATGAGAGGCCTCATCGATGCGTAAGACCGTCTTCTTCCTCCTCACATTCTGTATGCTGTGGATCGCGCCGCTGGCGAACGCACAGGCGCCGAATACGATTACCACCATCGCAGGCGGAGCAACAAACTCCGGCGCGGCCAACACCTGGACGCTGACGCAACCGCCCGCCGCGATTCGTGACGCAGCCGGCAACACGTTCATCTCCAATCCGATCCTTTGTGTCGTCTACAAGGTGAACACCGTCGGAGTGCTGAGCATCTACGCGGGAAACGGAATATTTCGGAGTGGGCGGAGACGGTGGCCCGGCGACTTCGGCCGGGCTTAATTTCCCAGTAGGCCTCGCGCTCGATGCGAACGGCAATCTCTTCATTGCCGACCTGAACAACAATCGTATCCGCCGAGTCGACGTGAATACGCACGTGATCACGACGGTCGCCGGCTCGGAAGATCCCTTCATCGGCGATTATGCAGGCGACGGCGGGCTGGCGACGCTCGCGCGTCTGAATCAGCCATATGCAGTAGCGGTGGACGCGAATGGAAACCTCTTCATTTCAGACTCTGCCAATAATGTGATTCGCCGCGTAGATGCGTCGACCCAAATCATCACGACCTATGCTGGCAATGGACTCCCCGGCACGCCGGGTGCGGCCAACGGTGACGGCGGCCCAGCCACTTCGGCTCAATTCAATCAACCCTTCGGAATCGCTGTGGATGGGAATGCCAATCTCTTTATCGCGGATTCGAACGACTCCGTCGTCCGGCGCGTCGACGGACAAACGCAGATTATTACGACCTTCGCTGGCAGCCCAGCCAAGCAGGGAACGTTTAGCGGCGATGGAGGCGCTGCCACCGCGGCCGGCATGAGTACAGTGATTGGCGTGTTCATGGACACGACCGGCAATCTTTATATTTCCGACACGGGCAATGAGCGCGTCCGGTTTGTCGACAACTCGGCAAACCACATCATCTCCACGATTGCTGGTAACGGCACGCTTTGCGCAAATCCCGCCACCGCCTGCGGGGACGGCGCGGCGGCGACGAGCGCATCGCTGAATCATCCCGCCGGAGTATTCCTGGACAATAACGGAAATTTGCTGATTTCGGATTCTGGCAACCAGCGAATCAGGATTGTCGCAGGCGGAAACATTTCGGCTTTTGCCGGCGGCGCGACGGGCGGTGACGGCGGCCCGGCAACAAGCGCGATTCTAGGACTTCCGAACAGCGTGGTGGTGGACAGCTCCGGCAACCTTTTCATCATGGAGCAATACGGCGAACGCGTGCGGCGCGTCGATAAAACCACGCACAACATCTCGACCTACGCCGGCACCGGCGCGCGAGGAGAGCGCAACCAGCCCAATGGAGATGGCGCGCTCGCGGTGAACGCGAACTTCGTCGATGCGTTTGGTGTTGCAATCGATGGGCCGGGAAATATCTACGTAGTGGACTTCAGAGCGTCGGTGGTGCGCAAGATCGACGCAACAACCAAAATTATTTCTACCGTAGCCGGTAATGGAAAACGCTGCGGCGAACCCGGCAACGCAAATACGACCTCCAACAATTGCGGCGATGGTGGGCTTGCGACAAACGCGAGCTTGCTCCAGCCAGGCGGTGTGACAGTCGACTCGCTTGGAAACCTTTACGTCTCCGACCTGGCGTTGAACCGCGTCCGCATCGTGAACGGGCAGGGAATCATCAGCAATTATGCGGGAACAGGGACGGCAGGCTATAGCGGCGACGGCGGCGACCCACTACAGGCCACAATGAATGGGCCGTTCGGAATGGCGGCTGACGCCCAGGGCAATCTCTTCGTCGCTGACTCGAACAACAACGTGATTCGCGAAATCGGCGCTCCCCCCGACGGTTCGATTTCGACCTACGCGTTTAACGGCTTGCCCGGTTTCAGCGGTGACGGCGGCCCGGCTGTTGAAGCAAGCATGTGGGCGGCATTCCAGGTGGCGCTCGACGATCGAGGAAACTTGTATATCGGCGGAGGACAGGACAACGTCGTTCGCCGTGTCGATAAGCAGGATTCATCGATCATCACGGTGGCTGGGGATATCGAAAATCTGGCTGGTGGCTTTTCCGGCGACGGCGGCCCGTCCACGAAAGCGCTGATCGGGAACCTGGGCCTCACGATCGATGCGTCGCACAATTTGTACATCGCCGACGGACTTCAGCGCGTTCGGAAAGTGAACTTGCTTCCCGTTGCAACGGAGTTCGGATCGTTCACTCCGTTTCCGCCTACGCTCAGCGGCACGGATATTTTCAGTGCGCCGTCCCAGGACATCGAATTCTCAAATAGCGGACTGGATGACCTCGTCCTGACGATAACGTCGCCAGTGCAGCCGTCGTCATTCCAGTTGGGCACGACATGTACGCCCACCGGCACCGCGCCGGTCCCGTGCACGATCATCGTGCCTCCAGGCGAATCGGGCTCCGTAGACGTGATTTTCGCGCCGCCCGCGGGTATCGCAGGGCCCATCGCCGGAACACTGGCGATCTCAACGAATGATCCTGCCAATCCGTCCTTCAGCTTTCCATTGTCGGGAACGGCGACGAATACGTCTTTCGCCCTGAACGTGACGGTGACTCCCGATGCGGACGGATTCGTTTCCAGCACGCCGAGTGGAATTTTCTGCGGGGTATCGCCATCCGAAGTGTGTTCAGCCAACTTTGCGCAGAATTTGCAAGTAACTCTGTCGGCAAGCCCTGCCGCGACTGGGTTCGCTTTCATGGGTTGGAGCGGAGCCGGCTGCAGCGGAACGGCAGACTGCGTCGTAACAATGTCGCAGGCACAGAACGTGACCGCAACATTCAGTGCTTCGACGCCCGGCACTACGCCAACCGTCGTGTCGGCTTTCGGCAATGGATCCGGAACGATTACGAGTAATCCAGCCGGGATCAATTGCGTTTACAACGGAACTGCTACTTCAGGCACTTGCTCCTTTACGTTCCCAGCCGCGACTTTCCTTGTGACGTTGACCGCGACGCCATCCGTGCCTGGTTCCACGTTTGCAGGATGGTTGGGGTTCTGCAGCGTGTTGGGAACGGATACTTGCCAGACGATCGCAGGCATTGGCCTCACGACCACCGCAGTTTTTAGCGTTCCTCCGCAGGCGTTTACGCAAGGCGAAGTGCTTGCCGGAGCGTCCGGCGGAATGATTTTCGTCTACAAACCAGATGGAACGCTCGCGCAGGTGCTTGGTTCTGGAAATATCGGCGGAAATATCGGCGGAATCGCGTTCGATACGACCGGAAATCTTTACGCAGCAAACCCAACGGCGAATATCCAGAGCAACGATGTCGGCACCGTCGAACGCTTCGGTAGCAACGGCTCCGGCCCAACTACGTTTGGTACGGGTCCATTTGGAAACGGTTACGACAGCAACCCGCAGTCGGTTGTGGTGGCACCGACCGGAAGAGTGTACGTCGCGCAGTCCGCGGGACGCGGCTCCTTGCTACGATTTCCACCGGCTGGCGGCGTAGCGGCCGCGGAATTCTTCCCGCCCACTGACACCGGCTCGATGCAGTGGATCGAACTGCTCGATGACAACAACACGATCCTCTATACCACTGCCGGCAGCATCGTGAAAGCTTTCGACGTTCACGACAACATCTTCCTGCCCGATTTCGCACAAAATCTTCCGGGACCAGCGGCGCTCGGCCTCCGCGAATTGGCGGACAAGTCGGTCCTCGTCGCTGACGGCGATCGAATCGTGCGCCTGAATACGAGCGGCGCCGTAATCCAAACCTACCAGGCCGGCACGGGCGTCTATCATTCGCTGAATCTTGATCCGGATGGCGTTTCGTTCTGGACGCTCGAAGATGTCCAGGGAACGATGTTCCGAATCAATATCACGACCGGCGCAATCATCAAGCAGTTCAGCACTGGCGTCGGCGATACGCTCAACGCGTTCAATGGATTTGAAGGCGGGCTTGCCGTGTTCGGCCAGCCGCAGTCGGGCGGGGCAGACATGCAAGTGACGATGTCCGCAGCGCCGAACCCGGTGGTGCTGAATTCGAACGTCACCTACACGATTACGGTGACAAACAACGGCGTTCTGGACGCTGCAAACGTCGCCATGACCGACGCCTTTCCCGTGGGCGCGAGTTTTGTCTCCGCTGCAACGTCCGTTGGCACGTGCACGGGCACCGCTACCGTCACCTGCAATCTGGGCACCGTGGCGAATGGCGCCACCGCAACGATCACAATTGTCGTGACTGCGACGCAGGCCGGGACGCTGGTCAACACCGTGAACGTTACTTCGACGACGCCCGATCCGATCACGTCCGATAATTCCGCGACCACCTCGACAACCATAAGCGGACCAACGGCCACTCATTTTTCAGTCACGGCGCCTGCCACTGCAACCAATGGAACAGCGTTCAATTTCACAGTGACGGCGCTCGATGCGACAAACGCCACCGTGACGGGCTACACCGGCACCGTCCATTTCACCAGCACCGACGCACAAGCGGTCTTGTCGGCGAATGCGACGATTACGAATGGGACGGGAACATTCTCGGCAACCCTGAAAACCAATGGCGTGCAGACGATCACCGCGACAGACACGGTGACGGCGGCGATTACAGGCACGTCCGGCGCAATTACTGTGAGCACCCCGGCGGCCGCAACTCACTTCTCCGTATCCGCTCCGGGCACCGCGACGGCCGGAACTGCGTTCAATTTCACGGTGACGGCGCTCGACGCAACGAATGCGACGGTTACCGGATATGCAGGCACGGTGCATTTCACAAGCACCGATGGACAAGCTGTACTGCCTGCGAATGCGACGCTGTCCAACGGAGTGGGAACATTTTCGGCAACGCTCAAGACCAACGGCTCGCAAAGCATCACAGCGACTGACACCGTGACGTCTTCGATCTCGGGAACCTCGGCGACGATTCTCATCGGCGGTGCGGCACCCGCGACCCACTTTTCTGTCACCGCGCCCGGGACCGCCACTTCGGGGACGGCTTTCAACGTCTCCGTGACCGCCCTTGACGCGTCGAATGCTGTCGCCACCGGCTACACGGGAACCGTTCATTTTACGAGCACGGACGGTCAAGCGGTACTTCCAGCAAACTCTACGCTAGCGAATGGCGTTGGGACCTTTTCGGTGACTCTGAAGACGATCGGTTCGCAGACCGTCACCGCCACGGATACCGTGACGCCGTCGATCACCGGAACAACTGGCGCAGTAACTGTCGGAGCAGCGGCGGCGACGCACTTCACAGTATCCGCGCCGGCAACGGCGACGAATGGGACGGCGCTCAATTTCACTGTGACGGCGCTCGATCAGTCCAACAATACGGCGACGGGATATGCGGGCACAGTTCATTTCACGAGCACAGATGGGCAAGCGGTGCTTCCTGCTAACGCCACACTGACGAATGGGACCGGTACGTTTGCAGCAACGCTGAAAACGAACGGGGCGCAGACAATCACGGCGACAGACATCGTGACGGCCTCGATCACCGGCACTTCGGGAACAATCACGGTGAGCGCAGCCGCGGCGACGCACTTCACGGTCGCGGCGCCGGCAACGGCCACAACGGGTGCCGCATTCAACTTCACTGTCACGGCGCTGACCGCAGCGAACGCGACAGCGACCGGCTATGCCGGCGCCGCACATTTCACGAGTTCAGATGGAAACGCGATTCTCCCCGCAAACTCGACGTTGACGAACGGCGTCGGAACATTTTCGGCGACGTTGAATTCAGTCGGCGGACAAACGATTACAGCCACCGACACAGAAACATCTTCGATCACCGGAACGTCCGGCACAATCACCGTAAGCGCCATCGCCGCCCCGCAATTAACAGTACAGACGCTCGGAACTGGCACAGGAACTGTAACGGGCGCCGGAATCAATTGCACGAGCGGCTCCGCAAACGGATGCACCACAGGTGTGACGGCCGGAACCCAGGTAACGTTGACGGCCGCGGCTGCGACGGGCTCCACATTTACGAGTTGGAACACCGCGTGCCCGAACCTGACGAGCACCACGTGCGCGTTCACGATGCCGGCCACGGCACAAATTGTGACTGCAACATTTACGCTCAACGCGCCGACGCTCCAATCGATCGCCGTGACGCCGGCAAATCCCACCGAGCCGATCAATTCCACGCTGCAATTCCACGCGACGGGAACTTTCTCAGACGGCTCGACGAAAGATCTGACAAACACCGTCGAGTGGCAATCGACGAATCCGGAAGCAGCGACGATCAATGAAATGGGTCTCGCAACGACGGGCAGCGCCGCGGATGAAACCACAACTATCTCTGCTTCGCAGAGCGACGTGACGGGATCAACGCTGCTCACTGTTTCGAATTCGCCGATTACGATTTCGGTGACGCCGCCGCCGGGAGGCTCCTACCCGCCGGTCCCACCGGGAGGCCAGCTTGCGATCGGAATCGTGCTAACGTCGGCGTCCGGATTCACCGGAACCGTGACGTTCGGCTGCACCACGGATTCGCCGACGATCACGTGCCAGCCGAATCCAGCCTCGGTTGCAATTAGTCCAGGCGGGCCAACGCAGGTTGCGATTGTGCTGAACACATTCTGCACAGGGAACACCGTGCCGTTTGCGCCATCTGGGCGCGGCCCAGGTGAAGGCCTTGGAGCCCTCGGACTGCTTCTGCTCGGCATGGCGATGGGAAGCGCGGTGTGGATGTACAAGCGCAATCCGCGGTGGGCGCTGTCGTTTGCAGTGCTGATGCTGATCGCGCTCGGCGGCGCCGCATGCAGCAGCCTGCCGAAAGGTCCAAACGGAGCAACGCCGCCAGGAGACTACACAGTGACGTTCAGCGCCACAGCGAACGGCACCACCACCACGACGCCACCTATTCACTTCACTGTGCAGTAGCTTCGAGATGCACCGAGGGATTTTGGTAGAGGTAGGGCCTAGCCCGAGAAGCTTAGGCTTCCGTAACGTCGAACAGATGCGCGTCGAAAGCCTCGCGGCGAACGAAAAGCCCGATGTTTCGCAACTCTTCTCCGCTACGCGGATAACGCACGTCGTGCAGCTCATCGTAGAAAACATATTGCTTTGACGGCGACACAAGATTTCCCAGCCGCACGCGTCCCTGCGATGCCATTCCCACAATATTCACCGCGACTATTTTCCACGCATTCTCCGAACGCCACTGGTACACCGCCAGATTGCCGGAAGTATCGTCACCTTCATTCACAATCGGCAGCAGCGACCACCCGCCCGAGTGAAAAACATCTTCGTTCGTGATCTTGAGAATTTTTTGGAAGAAAGCGCTGATCGCAGGGTCGGGCGGCTCGTCGGCGGCCATCCGCAGCGTAATGGGAAGCCGAATCTTCGCTCCTTCAAGCTCACCTTGGTAGTAAAAGCGCATTCCCGGAAGTGTCGCCATCAAAGTTCCCGCCGCAATTAAACGCCCGCCTTGGAAAACCGCCGCGCTGCGATTCTCGTCATGATTCTCGAGAAAGCGCGCCAGATGATTTTGATAATCAAGCGAAGCCGAAAGGCATCCGCGAACTCCACCGGGATTCGCATCGCGCACCGCGTCGTACAGAGGCTTATCATAGGCGAAAGTAAATCCCAACTCGAGCAGGCGCCCCTCCGTTCCCCAGTACGCTTCGGCGAGAAGCGCAAGATTCGGCACAGCCGCATGCGCTTCACTCCAAAATTCTTTTTCTGGCCGGGCGGTGTCGCCGAGAAACGGGCCCCAGACGTTTGCAAATATTTCGTTCAGGAGAAGCATCGCCATATCGCAGCGAATTCCATCGCAATGAGTGGCGATTACGCGCAGATCCGCTATTTGCGCGGCCCTCATTGCGGGATTGAAATGATTCAGCTGCGCCACCTCTTTCCACGGCGGGAAGTAGGGATCTTTCGCGAGAGCCAGAAACGCCGGCCCCTTCGCCGACTCGACACGACAAAAAGCTGAAGGATTCTGCTCCACCTGCTGTGACGTTCCCTGAATGTAAAATTCAGGATGTTCGCGTGTCCATGGATGATCGAGCGACGTGTGATTGCCGACGAAATCAAGAATGAGTGCAATCCCGCGCGCGCGCAATTTCTTGCGCACGCCATCGAGCGTCGCCCACGTTCCGATGCGCGGATCAGGCACGTATCCAGCGACAGCATAAGGAGACGCGATCACATCGCTCGGTTTCCATCCCGGAAGCGCAGCGTCATAGCTCGCGCGATTCGCGGGATCCTCGAGCATGATGCGGCGCGATTCCGGGCTCCGCTGCCACACGCCCATCAGCCACACAACGTTGAATCCAAACTGCGCAATCGTGTCCCACTCCGCATCCGGTACATCCGCCAGGGTGACGTGACGTCCGAGTCGCGCAGAAAGCTTTTCGAGCCACGACCAGGTATTTATCTCGTAGAGATGCGGATGATTGCGAATCGAAAAGGGAACCGAGGTTTTCGGCGGCGCCGCCATGTTCGTCGATGTCGAGCGTAGATGGCGGTGGGCGCGAAGTCAACGAAGAGGTTTCTCTCTCTGCTCGAACCGCCCGCTGGACAAACGATTCGATTGATGACAAAGTGCCTTTCGTAACGGATGGAAACCGGGAATTCACCCAGGCTCGCAGAGATCAACACACCCATCTCCGCAGAATTGGGCATCACCAGAACGGGCGGGACATTGACCCTGCCCGTTCTTTTTTTTGCACTTGCTCTTCAGGTGCGACTGCTTTGATATACTGCGCGGCCGCGCTCCGGCAAACATCTTTCGGGGGAAAACATTCCATATGACGGCCCGTCTTCGTTTTGCGCTGATCGTTTTGTCGGTTCTGCAACCTTTTAAGGTACTCGCGCAGAACTCGCCTTCGATGGACAAAACCTCGGCACCGCCTGCCGCCAAGCGAAATCTGAACTTGGACGACTATTTCCGGATCAAAGACGTCGAAGACGCGCAAATCAGCCCCGACGCAAAGTGGGTCGCTTACGTCGTCACCACTCATGACGCGAAAGAAGACAAAGACAAAAAACGAATCTGGATGGTCGCAACATCCGGCGGCGACGCGATCCCTCTGACACCCGAAAATTCCAATTCAACGCACCCGCGCTGGAGCCCGGACGGAAAATATCTCGGATTTTTGAGCGAACACGGCGACGAAAAAAAACAGGTATGGCTGCTGCGTCGCGACGCAGGCGAAGCCGCGCAACTTACGAGCACGATTCAGGACGTTGACTCGTTCATCTGGTCCCCGTCCGGCGACCGGCTCCTGCTCCAGCTTCAAGACGCTTCGCCCGAGGACATCGACGCCGCGAAAAAGAAAGCCAAGGGAGTCGCCGAAGACGAGGATAAAGACAAAGACAAGGCGCGAACCCGCCCCTGGGTAATCGATCGCCTGCACTTCAAAGAAGACGAAATCGGCTATCTCGACCATCGCCGAAACCATCTCTACGTTTTCAATATTGCCGTTAAATCAATCACTCAGATTACCTCGGGCGACTACGACGATTCCGAAGCGGCCTGGTCGCCCGATGGGAAATCGATCGCGTTCAGCAGCAACCGCACTGCAGAGCCTGACAAAAATTTCGAGACAGCCGTGTGGGTCGTCGCGGCGGACAACAAAGACCAGGGCAAATCGCTCGTGCAGGTGGCTGCGGCCCCGGGAGAGCAGCCGACTCCCGCTTGGTCCCCAGACGGCAAGTGGATCGCCTTCACAACGCAACTCGATCTAAAGATCTTTTGGTACGCCACATATCACCTCGCGATCGTGCCCGCGGCAGGCGGTGAAGTAAAAATTCTCACGAAAGCGCTCGACCGCCCAGTGAGCTATCCGCATTTTTCTGCCGATGGCCGCTGGATCTACTTCATCGCCGAGGACGAGGGCGCACAAAATTTGCTGCGCATCCCGCCAGCGGGAGGTGAAATCACTCGCCCGATCGGGGCCGCCGAAAAGTAGATTCGTACTCGATGAGCAAGGACGGTACGGTGGCGGCTGACCCTCTCGAGTCCGACCGTGCCTCAGGAGGCATATCTGCTCCCATCGGGAGCATCAGGTAGTGCGTCTGCTACGAGCGAACCGCGCCGGCTAACGAATGTAAACGATGACGCGATGGCCGGGATCGAGCTTGGCGCGGTTGACTACGTCCAGTTCAAAAGCAAAGACGGCACGCCCGTCGGTTCGTATTTGTTCAAGCCGCCCGGCTACAAGACCGGCACGAAATATCCAACAATCTTGTGGCTTCACGGCGGACCAACGCTGAGTCATCAAGCCGAATTTGATTTTCGCGCGCAGATTCTCGCCGCGAATGGTTTTGTCGTCGTTCAACCGAATCCGCGCGGCTCCTCCGGCTACGGTGAGGAGTTTTGCAAAGCAATTTTCGCCGATTGGGGCCACAAGGATTTTGAAGACGACATGGCCGCCGTCGATTACGCGCTCGCGCAGGGAATTGCCGACCCGGAGCGGCTCGGCGTTGGCGGCCACTCCTACGGCGCGATTTCCACGAATTTCATCATCACGCAAACCCATCGATTCAAAGCCGCCATCTCCAACGCCGGCGAATTTCTATACATCCTCAATTACGGCACCGATCTCTACTCGCGGCATTGGGAATATGAGCTGGGCCTGCCGTGGGAAAACCGCGCGCTCTGGGAGAAAATCTCGCCCTTCACTCGGGTGAAAGACATCACGACGCCAACGCTCGTGATGGGCGGCGACATCGATTGGAACGTCCCCATTGCGAATAGCGAACAGCTATATCAGAGTCTGCGCAGGCTCGGTGTGCCCACAATGCTGGTCGTATATCCCGGCGAGTACCACGATTTTGTGCGGCCATCTTTCGTCAAGGATCTCAACGAACGATACGTCTATCTGGTACGCGCATTATGTGAAGGGCGAAGGCCCCGCGAGTCCGCCGGAACCGAAGCTTGCGGACTAACTGCGCCCTTGCCTCCGATCATGGTTGCGGTTGGCTCTGCTGACTCGGCGAGCATTCCGGCGGCGCAAGCGTCAAGGTGATTTCTTTCGTCTCCGCGTCCGCTCCATCCACAGCAACCGCGGGCGCATCAATCCGAGCCGGCTCCTCGCAAGCTCCATCACCGCTCCGGTGAACGCTGCGGTGCCCGGGATCGGTATCTTCCCACGCGGCGATCGAATATTTTGACGACTGCAGCAAAGTGAATTCGTAAACGCCTTCCTCGATTTTTCTCGCCGCCGGATTTTCGCCGTCTTCCGTTTTTGCCGTCACATACACTTCTCCGGGCGGCCTGCCGTTTTTCCATTTCAGCTGCACGCGAAGTCGCCGAGTCGGATAGCCATCTTCTTCTTTCAACTGGATGTCGGCGTCCATCAGCTGTTCGCCATCCTTCAACTCGATCGGCTCGCCGCCGCTCGAAAGTCCCGGCGCGCCGGGATAGAAAGAGCGAGGAAACGGCGAATTGGGATCTTTGCGATTCATGCGGTTGAAAACGAGGACGTATTCGCCCGGCCCAACGTGATCGAATTCGAAATTGCCTTTGGGCCCCTGAAATCCCCAAAGTCCAGGTCGGGCATTCTCGTAAGCGCCCACGCGATAGAGTTCTACGGATGCGTTCGGCAATGGCTTTCCGTCCGGCCCTCGCACGCTTCCATGTATGCGTCCCGTAGGAAGTGCGTCCACGTTGTATTCGTAACACGCGCCATTCGGAATTTTGAACGTGGGCAACGGGCCATTCAGCACTTTCTGCGTCAGTTCCATGCGAACGGGAAGGTCCGCGGTGTATTGATACTGCCCGGCGTGAACGTCGTAAAAAGTGTAGACGCCATTGGTATCCGTGCTCGTCGCAAACCGGTCATCCTTCGAACGCAGCTTCAATTTTATATTGGGCAGCGGATCGTCGGGATCGTCGGGCGGCGCAAGCATCGGCGGATTCGACCGGCGCAACACGCCAAACACGGAAGCCACGCGATCGTGATTGCGCATGGCGCGCAGCTGAGGAATCAGCGCGCGGCCTTCGCTCGATGCGCGAGTGCTGCTACAGATTGTCGCGAACAAGCGGCCATCATCCGTCTTATTCGGAAAAACAATGTACTGCTCGCCCGTCTTGAAGCGGTAGGCGCAATCGCCGTCATCGCCTCCGGAAAAAATGTCAATCTCCTGGACGTTTTCGCCCGCAAATCGCTCGTTGATTCGAAAATGGTAGCGAACCACTTCGGACCCAACAGCAGCGTTTGGGTCGATCGGCACATTCTCCGCCTCCGTCACCGTGCCGGTGAACACCACATCCTCTTTCTGAAGTCCCGCGCACATCCCGGGAGGCGCTTTTGAGCAGGTGCAAGCCCACGCGCCCAGCGGCGCGGTGAAAAAAAGAAGCAACAACACGACAAATCGGGCGTGAATCATCGCGTGTATCGTACATTGTCCCTACAGCGAAAATCGAGCGGCGATTCGAAGTTTTCTAAGCCAAGTTGCCGTGATTTTCAATGGGACGTTTTCGCACCACTGTGGGAATCCCGCAGCCAGGGTGCTTCAAAACGGGACACGCGCAAACCCAGTCTTGCCTGAATCCATGACCAGTCTTATACTGCCCGACATGTCAACAATCAGGAATATTGCACTCTTAAGAATCGCCTTCGGGCTGATTGTAAGCGTCGGCCTCTGCCAATCGCCCGCCTGGGCTCAGAAAGATGCCCCGCCTGCCGACCAGCGCGAAATACTCGCCGAAATTTTGAGTCAGGCGTACCAGCCATCGACAGTGGGGAAGGGTTTGATGGGCATCGGCTCGGCCACCGCAATTCGCCGCGCCGGAACGATCGTCGTTATCCAACGCCCGGGCTTGTACGGCTCGTTTGATCGCAACGAGATTGCTTCCAGCGCGATTCGCGGACTCGATGCCACCCTCTATCGCGGAAACAAGGACATCGAAGTTCCTGTGGGTGAGCGCTTCTACGTTTTCAATGTCACCGTCGTTGAGGACAACGTGACGCTCGCGCTTCTCTCGGCGCGCACCGTGAACGGCCCGAAGGGCGCCGGAAGAATTTGGACCGCGTTGACGTTCTACTATCCCCCGCAAGTTCTCGCCAACGCAGACAAGGACGATGTGTACCGCGGCATCGACCCGTGGGTCGCTCCCGAAGGTCACTATCAGGGAACCACTCCGCCACCGTCGCAACTAGCAGCTGCGCCCGCAGCAATGCCCCAAAGCGTTCCGCAAGCCGCACCGCAAGCGCAGCCTATGGCCGCGCCGCCTGCGCAGTACGCTCCACCGCCACCGCCGCCCGCTCCTGCCGCGCCGGCAAAACTCGCTCCCGGAATGTCGCGCGACCAAATCGTCGCCGCACTCGGCGCGCCGGCGAAGGAAATTAGTTTCGAAGGCCGCAGCTGGATGACGTATCCAAGTATGGTGCTCGTACTCGAAGGTGGAAAGCTCGCGTCGATCGATTCCTCCGCGCAGCCTCCCGCAAAAGTTGCCGTCCATTCCGATCCAGCCGGCGCCGAAATCTATCTCGACGGCCAGTTGATCGGCTCAACGCCATCCACCGTCTCGCTTCCCGCCGGCAGCCACGAGCTAAGCGTCCGCCTATCCGGCTTTCAGGATTGGACTCGCAGCCTGCGCGTCCTCTCCGGCAGCGAAATCAACCTCGAAGCAAAGCTCGATAAGAAATAGTCGTCATGGCCGGGCTGCCCGCCCTTCCATTGACCGCTAACGATGCGACCCATATCAGGAAGACCCTGGTGGACTGCAAATGCGCCAAATGATGTTTGACCGCCTTCGTCGTTCGATGCTCTCTGTGACTTGCCTCATGGCGTTGGGGGCGACAACCAGTTGGAGCCAGTCTGCGGAGATCAGCTACGATTGTGAAAAGCTTCCGCAATCAACCAACGGTGTTCGCTACTCAATCGACAGCCGACACTACAGCTCCGGGAGTAGCGCCAGCTTGGAGCTGTCCGTCTCCCTTGCGCCAGAAAAGTTTAACCAAGAGGATCTCGCTCGATTGGCATGCAAGCTGCAAAGGGAGTTCGCGAAGGAAAATGTGATTAACGTGCTGCTTTTTGACGACAAGAGAGCCGCCAAGAGCCTGGCGCTTTACCTCACAGACCAGCGAAATCACGGCATCTATCTGTGGCATCTGAGAGGCAGATACGAATTTGATCGAGGGAAAAGCCTGAACTATGTCGAATATGTCGAGCCGGATGTTAAAGATGAGCTATTGGCATTAGAGCGAGTGAGGATTTTGATTAGATCCGCGGCTGCCCCACCCGTCCGCCTGAACAATAAGTGAGGCGCTTTCAGATTTTCAAGGAGTTCCGGGGCCCACTTCTTTCCAAAGTTGGGAAGCTTCCGGCTTGGGAGTAACTATGCGGAGTAAGTTGCTGGGGAAAAACTGGGGTGAGCGACGGGGTTTGAACCCGCGACCCTCGGTGCCACAGACCGATGCTCTACCAGCTGAGCTACGCTCACCGCATTGAACGTAGAATACCACGTGTCGCCCAACTGTTGAATCTCGTCGTCGTGAATTACGGATGGATTCAGCGGTGGTTCTAGCAGCTGTGCTCTAGGCCGTCGGCTCCGGCGCTCTGCGATTGCGTTTCCCGCGCTTTCTAGGCGAGACGCTCTGCTCGACAAGCGCGGAATCTTGCGGACGCGAAACGTCGGCGACGGCGCCGTCCCCATTGCCGTTCGGCGAAGCCGATCCCTCGATCGAATTGCTCCGCGTCGCGCCATTCTGCCCATGTAAGTGTTGCAAAGCCGGCGACTGCGCCACCCGTTCGATCAAAGTATTCACCGCGCGATCGATCGATTCTTGCAGTTGCGCATCGATACGCTGCCGCATCTGTGCAATCTCATCAGCAACTGCTTCGGCCGCGCTGATTTTCACCAGTTCGCGTATCGCATCTGCCGATTCCGCCGGTATCGCAACAGACTCCTGCCGCGCCACGGCCGAAATCTCGTCTGCCAGCAGCAGCGTTTGCGTCAACTCGTCAGCGTCCGCCGCCGCCGTGCCAGCGTGCGCACCGCGCGCGTCATCGAAATTGCCGTTACGTGGCGACGACGTCTCAGCCACGATGAAATGTCCCGCCTGCGTGCCATTTTCTTCCGCAGCCACCGGAACCACGAGCTCTTCATCCTCCGGACACGGAAACCAATCCTCCGGCGGCAGTGCCATGTCCCACACATTTCCTGCCACTTCAAACTCGATGCCCACATGATAGAGCGCGCGATACGCTTTCGGTCGCTGCACCCAAATCACGCGCGCAGGGACCACCCGAGGAGGCCGCCGCAAATCCGCATGGCGGATTTCGAGCATCACCGCCGAATTGGTGGCGGGATAATTCGTCGACTGGTACTGGCACCCGTAGCAGTTCACGATGACGGTCTTCGTCGATTCACGGAATTCGCGGCCGAGCGCGTCCGTGCCCTTAACGATGATAGACGCCGAATGGATCACGCGCGTGCTGCGCCGTTTCTCCGCTCCCGCTACATTTGTCTCGGCTAGTTCGGCCACACCATTCCTCACGCACCACTAAATCGACGCTACGCTCTGGATTCGGCACGGTCAATGGAACCTGGCTCCAAGTAGTAAAAGGAGGTTCCTTCTTCGCAATATCAGGGTGTTTCACAGCGGTACGATGAGGGAATTGGCGCGCCGTCAGTTCGGGCGACGGAAGGGAATTGGCGCAACCTGTTTGCGCCGAACGCCATATTGGCTAAGCCGGGCGCGCGCCTGATCGGCCCATGGTCCCGTAGGCGCATAACGCAGATACAAATTCCATTGCTCGCGCGCAAGCCGGCTTTCGCCGCGCTTTTCATATGCAAGTGCCAGATTGAAGTGAACATCCGCATGCGCCGGCATCGCCCGGCATGCGCGTCGAAGATGCTCGATCGCCTCGTCCACTTCGCCCAGCTCTTCGAGCGTGCAGCCCAGGTTGTAACGCGAAATCCCGTTCAGCGGATCGAGCTCCACGGCAGCACGGAAGGCCGCACACGCATCCGAAATTTGGCCGATCTGATAGTAAGCAACGCCGAGGTTGATGTGCGCTTCGATCCAATCGGGGCTGAGGTCGACAATTCGTTGGTATATCGCGATCGCTTCGGGAAGCGTCTCCGCGCTCGCCTCGCAATCGAGAGCCGTCTCGAAAAGCTGCTCCGGCGTTTTGCCCGTCATCGCATGTAATTTCGATGGCACCGCGGACATATCAAACGGAAACACCCACTGCCGCCTGATCGGATTGAACGGCATCGGCGCGCCCGGCGGAATCACAAGCACCTCGCGGCCATGCTGCAGCAGACAGTGTTCCTGCAGCGGACGTGACTCACCGCCAAATTGCTGTTCGGTAAGCGAAATGGCGCGGCGCACTCGGCGCGCGGGAATTTTGCTGTCGGTGAGCCGCTTCACGGATCGCAGTGCGACGAGATCTCCAAAGCTGTAGAACCGCTCGCCCCAACGCGCCCGGGGAAGCACCAGACGCAATCGTTCCCAATAGCGAAGACGGCTCGGTTCCACTCCCAGGATGCGCCCAGCTTCTCTGCGCGTATAACGTTGCGTCAAACCAGAGGTCTCCCACGCGATAAGAAATCCAGTCGAACGATTATGCACCCTCTGTCAACTCCTGCAGGACGGTGTTCTCTTGCTCCGTACGAAAATTGCTATACCAAGCGATAACCATAAGAGGACATCGAGTTGCGCCGCGCCCGCAGCTTGCTAGACTTTGAATGGTAGCTCGCCCTCCACAGATGCCTCTCGATAGCGCGGAACGTCTATACATCGAACGCCAGGTCACTCTGGCCAGGGCCATCCTCGTTGCGCTCGCGCTCGTGGCATTGCTCGAGACGTCCATCGAGCCCACCCGGCGCTCCGCGGTGATTTTTCTTTCGTTCTATTTGGTAATCGCGCTCGGAATGGTGCTCGCCGAGCGATTTTTCGGCGATTGGCGCTTTCGTATTCCGCTCACGGCCGACTTCATCGCGCTCGCCGTGTTTCTGGTGCTGACGCCATCCGTCTCGGCGTTCTGGTTTCTACTGCTGTTCTCCGTGTTTGCTCTGAGTTCCCGCGGCAGGACGCGGACGATGCTCATCGTCGTCTGCGCCGCAACCATCGGCATCATTGCGCGCGTCGCAAACTCAGTGGAAGACCCATTCGGCTGGCACAGCCTGGTTCATTGGCTGATGATCGGGACGGCTACTCTGATTTCCGGCCTCGGCATGGGATACCTCGGCGCGCGCGAACGCGAACACCTTGCCCGCCAGCAGTTCTTAGAGAAAGTCACGCGCTTGCTCCAATTCGATCGCGGCCTCGCCGAATCGATCCGCCAGGCGCTGGGCGAAATCGCGCTGGCGTTCCACTGCGAGCAGGCTTGCCTCGCCATCCGTGAGGAAGATCTCGAGCGACTCTTCGTTTGGAAAGTCCGCCCCAGCGAACGCGAGCCGCACTCGCCGGAAATGCTCCTGCTCACGCGTTCAGAAACATTCCTAGCCGACTCGCTCGAAGTTTCCATGAGCTGGGACTTTCGCGAAGGGAAAGGGCGAAGGATTCGGCTGGGACCGGCGCACCGGACAGACGTTTCAGGACGTTCCGGCACCACCGAGCGCAACGCGCGATGAGTTTGCAGCCAGGTCGCTGATGGCCGTAACGATCGAATCTGGCGGCAGGCCAGCCGGTCGCGTCTTGCTGATTAATCCCACGGCACCAAACGGCACGCCCAAGCGATTTTCGAAGTCCGATCTACGCTGGCTCGAGCAAATCGTCCGGCATCTCGGGCCGCCGCTCGAGAATGTGTTCCTCCTGCGCAACCTGAGAGCTCGCGCCGTGGAAGCGGAACGAAGTCGTATCTCGCGCGACCTCCACGACGGGATCCTGCAAACGCTCTTGAGCCTGAAAATTCAGCTCGGTGTACTTCGCGACAAGCTCCCGCAGGCGCCGGAGAAAGCCGAAAGCGAACTCGGCAACCTCCAGAAAATCGTGCAGCAGGAGAGCGAAGAGTTGCGGCGTTTCGTCACCGATTTGAGGCCGCTCAGGGTCGAAAGCGCAGATATGCGCGAGCTGATGGTCGGTTTTGCCGAGCGTTTTCGCAATGAATACGCCATGGGAGTGGACCTTTTCATCGAAGACCGCAACCTCACGCTGCCCGACCGCATTTGCAGGGAATTGTTCCAGATTTACAGAGAGTCACTACACAACGTAAAAAAGCATGCGAATGCGAGTCACGTCGTGGTAAAACTAGGGCAAGACGAGGCGAAAGTCTTTCTCGTCATAGACGATAACGGCCGAGGATTCAGCTTTTCTGGGCGATACTCCAGCGAAGAACTCGATCGTCTTCGTCTCGGCCCGATTTCGATCAAAGAACGAACAAGAGGCGTCGGGGGAACGCTTACGGTGGAGTCGAATCCCGGGCACGGTGCTCGCCTAACCGTTGAAATCCCATTGAGTTGAGATGACGAAAGCAAAACAGGTGATTCGAATCCTGGTGGCGGACGACCATGCCATCTTCCGGGAAGGTCTGCGCAAGCTCCTCGAAGCCGCCGACGAAATTCAAATCGTCGGAGAGGCTTCCAACGGCGTCGAGTGCATCAAGATGCTGGCGAAGTTCAAGCCGGACATTCTGCTGCTCGATCTGCGGATGCCGGAGAAAGACGGTCTGGGTGTGCTCGAGGAGATTAACTTTGACTCGATGCCCACGCGCGTAATCGTTCTCACTGCCGCCGAAGACGACCGCGACGTGGTCCGCGCGATGCGACTCGGTGCGCGCGGCGTAGTGCTGAAACAATCCGCGAGCGATCTACTCGTCAAAAGTATTCGCAAAGTTTTCGACGGCGAAATCTGGCTCGACAATCGCATGACGGCGGAAGTGATTGACGCGTTCAAGAAATCCGCCGAATCAGGCCAGCGCCGCGAAAAGCCGCTGCTGAGCGATCGCGAAAAAGAGATCGTCCAGCTCGTCGCTCAGGGCTTTCGCAACCGCGAAATCGGCGAAAAGCTCTTCATCAGCGAGCAAACGGTAAAAAACCACCTGCACAATATTTTCGACAAGCTGGGCGTATCCGACCGTCTCGAACTCGCCCTCTATGCGATACATCACCGCTTGATCGATCAGGCATAGCCGCTCTTTTCGGTCCGAATTTTTCAGACTGCATACATTTCGCGGCTGCGATGCGGTATTCTATCGTCTGGATTAATAATCTGAATGTCTTCTTCGTCTAGCAATTCCCCGATCGCGAACGGTTCGAAAATATATTCAAGGGAACTGGTGCTGTTGACCACACTTCTCTTGCTCCTCCTCACAATCGTTTTCACGGCTTTTGCCGCGCGTTTGTATCATAAGAAATACCATATGCTTGGGGACGAATGGTTTGCGAAAGGGGATGCAAGTTTTCAATCCGGGAATGTCTCCTCCGCCCTCGGTGACTATCGCAATGCTCTTTTGTATTCCCCCGGAAATGCGAATTTTCAATTTCACCTCGCGAAGTCGCTCGCAGCCACCGGACAGAATGAGGAAGCGCGCGCCTACCTGTTGAGCTTGCTTTCGGAATCGCCAGGGAGCGGACAAATCAATCTCGAGTTGGCGAGAATTGCAGCCCACGCCGGCCCGAAGTCGATGCCGGAAGCCCTTCGTTACTATCACGCCGCTATCTACGGCGAGTGGGACACCGACCCAATCGGCATGCGCTGGCGAATCCGTCGCGAATTTTGCGAGTACCTGCTCGATAACCACGCCATGAACCAGGCGGAAGCTGAAGTGATCGCGCTAGCCGACAATACAGGTTCCGACGACGCTGCCGGCCAACAAATTGCCGGATCTCTCTTGCTGCGCGCTCATATGTGGAGTCGCGCGCTGCAGCAGTTCCAGAGCGTGCTGACGCACGATCCGCAAAATCAAGAAGCACTCGCCGGAGCGGCCACAGCCGAGTTTCAACTCGCTCAATATTCGCGAGCCACAGAATACTTCGATCGCCTGCCAAGCGAGCGACGCGTGCAACCCGATTTGGCGACGATGTATGCCGCTTCCAAAGACGTGTCGCTCGCGAATCCGTTCCTCGAACGCCTCTCCGTCAACGAGAAAGCACGGCGCACGGCGAGTGCCCTTGAGAAAGCGCAGGCGCGCGCCAGCTGCGTGCTCTCGCGAAAATGCTGCAGCTCCCTCCGGGAGCGCGTCCACTTCTGTTCTGCAGCAGTCGCTGACGAAGTCGCTCGCCATGACTGCCGGGACGACGGGCGAATGGACGGAATCGAATTTGCGCAATCATCCGGAGCGCATCGAGCCTGCGATGTCCGCCGTGTTCGAGATGGAAGTCGCTGCCGCCGACGAATGCGGCGAGCCGCAAGGCGCAGATTACGCGCTCTGGCTGCTTGCAAGGAATCGCGGAGGCAACGGGCGATGAGCCTCACAAGCGCACCGACTGGAGCCTCGGAATCACCACAACCCGCGCCGGTTCCGCTGAGAGCGCGATCATTCCGAAATCTCTGGTCCACTTGGCGATCCTGGACGGCCAGAATCTTCGCCCTGCGCGAAGATCAACTCTTTCTCTTTCTTGCGGTCTTGATCGGGGTCTTTTCGGGCCTTGCCGTCGTGTGTTTCCGAATCGCGATTGAGTGGGTGCATCTGTTATTTCTCGGCTCGTCGATATTTCCACCTCCTGTTCGCGTTGTGGTTGTTCCCGTCCTGGGCGGCCTTGCCGTCGCTCTGCTCGTGATTCATGTTTTTCCCGGATCGCGTGGAAGTGGCGTGAACCAGACAAAATCAGCTGTCTATATCTCAAACGGCTACATTCCATTCAACACCGTCATCGGAAAATTCATCGTGTGTGCCCTCGGCATCGGCACAGGACAATCCCTCGGCCCCGAGGACCCATCTCTCCAAATCGGCGCCGGAATCGCCTCCCACCTCGGCCGTCGACTCAACCTCTCCCAGGAAAAAGTGCGCTTGATCGCGCCGGTCGGCGCCGCCGCAGGGCTTGCGGCTGCCTTCAACGCACCGATATCTTCCGTGATTTTTGTGATCGAAGAAGTGATTGGGACATGGAGTGCCGGAGTGCTCGGAGCGATCGTCCTCGCCGCAGTCTCAAGCGTCGTCACGATGCGCTCGTTCATGGGCTCCGAGTCATTGTTTCGTGTGCCGCCATTCCGTGTAGCGAGTGCCGCCGAACTACTCGCTTACGTGGTCCTCGGAATCATCGGCGGCGGCGCGTCACTCCTGTTCCTGAAATGGATTGCTTATGCCCGCCCTCGAATTCAAAGATGGCCCCGCTGGACTCAATATTTCCAACCCGCCGCCGCCGGTCTTGTGATCGGATTCATCGGCATTCGCCTGCCGCAGGTGATGGGCGCTGGGTATTCGGTGATCGATCAGGCCCTGCACGGTCAATTCACATGGAAACTCCTGATCCTGCTGGCGGTGCTGAAGATTTTCGCGACGGGATTGTCATTCCTTAGCGGCACTCCCGGCGGCATGTTCGCCCCAACGCTTTTCATTGGCGCCATGCTCGGCGGCGCAGTCGGAAGTTTCGAGCACCATTTTTTCCCCAGCCTCACCGGAACCGTTGGCACGTTCGCGCTCGTCGGCATGGGGACGTTCTTCGCAGGCTTCCTCCGAACTCCGATTACCTCGGTCTTCATGGTCATCGAAGTTATCCGGTAGCTATACCGCAATTCTGCCGATCATGATCGCCAACATGGTCGCCTACCTGATTTCGCGCAAATATCAAAAAGTCCCGCTCTTCGATCTGCTCGCTCGCCAGGATGGCTCTGTTCCTCCCGTCGATCGAAGAGCAGCGCGAGCAAGTGTCGCTCACAGTCGAAATCGCGATGCTCGCAGACGGCGCAATCGTCGCGCTGCCCGACGAACTGGCGTCCGATCTGGCGCGCCGAGCGGAAGCGAAGCAGGAAGCGCCCATCCTGCTACACACGCGCCCCAGCGACTGGCTTCTGCTCGATCGCGAAGAGATCCAGAGGCTCGCCGCAGATGGCTCCATGAACTCCAAAGCCGCCGAGGCGAAACCGAAGGGACCGCTTCCCGTGCTGTTTCGCGATCAGTCGCTCGAAGACGCGCTTCACGCTGTCGGAGATTGGCCGGCCGTTCCCGTGGTAAGCCGCGCCGATTTCAGCAAGCTCGAAGGCATTGTCACGTTGGCCGAGATCCTCCGCGCCTTCCGGAACGCCGCAGCCGAATAGCCCGTTTCCCGATTTCCTTTAAAAACCCACCGAGTTTGAATCGCCCTGATGCCGCTCTCATAGTACTTGCGTACCGATTTCGGCCTACCGAATTGACGCTTTCGCTCTATTGGTTCATTTGCCCCCAACCCCTAATCTGGACAGGAACTTAAGAGGCAGGTGTCCTGTGTCATCGAAAGAGCGACGAGCAACTCGCCGTTTCCTTATGCGTTTGCCGCTAGTAGTACGCTGGACCGACGAAAGCGTTGTCGGCGAGGCTTCCACGGAATCGCGCGAAGTCAGCTCGCGAGGCCTTTATTTCCACTTACCCAAAGGGTTGAAGAGCGGCGCTCCGGTCGAGATCGTCATGACCTTGCCGCACGAGCTGACCCAGGCGGGTCCGGTGCGTGTCCGTTGTCTGGGACGCGTCCTGCGCAGCAGCCCCGAGCATTCAGGCGAAGTGGGTGTAGCCGCTGCGATCGAGCGATACGAATTCATGCGGAATAGCGAAAGCGCCGCATAACAAGTTCTTACCCAGACCCTGCGGAGATGGGTGAGAAAATGCCGGGCGGTTCGGGTCCCTCAGCCGGTGCCGCCCGGCTATTAAATTCAATTCGAGGCTGCGTCCCCGCGCCCCGCCTAAAACTCCCGCTTCGCCGGCGTCTGCTCGGCGCCCACGCGTCCCGGCACAATATCCGCCTTACAATAATTCTCCGCCCGGATCGGCGAACCTTGAAGCCGCCGAAGCATCGCAATCTGCCCCACGTGCGTCAGAGCATCAGCCACGGGCCCCTGTAATAACTGTTCCGCAGATGTTCCGAACGCAGCATCCGACGCCAGATAATCGTCGAACGCCTTCAGCGACGCAAAGAAGCGCTTCGCGCCCGCATCCCAAGCCAGTGGCTTCGAGTCGTGCCATTCCTGTTTGCCCTTCGCCATCGATAGTGCCCAATCGAACAGATCACCCAGATGTGCCAGAATTTCTCCAGGGGTACGCGTCTTCTCCGCCGCGCGAAACTCGGCAAATTCGTCAGTTCCACCGCGAATCGTCTTACCCGCCCGATAAGCTAACGTCGCCACCGCATGCCGCAAAAGCCCCCGCGCCGTATCCGAATTCTGTTGTTCTTTCTTCTCACTCATTTGATTTTCTCCACATAGCAGCAGCACCGCGGTAGAGTGATCTCATTCCAGAAGGCAAGATCGCCACCCCGTAACGCCGGCTGCCCTGAACGCAGTGAACGGGCGTCTCGCCGGCTCTTTTGATTTCGACTCAACCTAGGCTGTCGATCCCTAACCCGCGCCGATTATAACAATCGCCCCCGAAAATCAAAGCCGGCTCCGCTTTGCGCACGGCCGATCGGCTCAAGCCTACGCAGTTACACGAACTCACCTCCACAAATCTACGTAGAACCACCCCACCCAAACAATTAATTCCCGCTAAGCGCCCCGTCATCCTAGACCCGCGCTCCATCTGAACCTATACTTCGCACATGGTCTCGCAATCCGAACTTCGGGGCGCGCTTCGCCGCTACTGGGGCTACGACTCCTTCCGCCCCCTCCAGGAAAAAGTTGTGCGCAGCCTGATCGGGGGGCACGACACCTGCGTCATCATGCCCACAGGTTTTGGCAAATCGCTTTGTTACCAACTTCCCGCAGCAATGCTTTCAAACGAAACCGTGATCGTAGTTTCGCCGTCTGATTGCCCTGATGCAGGACCAAGTGGCGCAACTGACGCAGATGGGAATTCCCTCGGCGCTGCTGAACAGCACACTCTCGCGGCCGCAACAGGCGAAGGTCATCACCGAGGCCACTGAAGGCAAATACCGCCTGCTCTATTTATCGCCTGAGCGCCTCGCCGCTGCCGACACGCCTCATTGGCTTCGCCGTGTCCCATCTCGTTTTTTGCAATCGACGAAGCCCACTGCATCTCCGAATGGGGCCACGAATTCCGCCCCGAATATCGCCAACTCCGCCGCCTGCGCACCGAATTCCCCGACCAGCGCATCGCCGCATTCACGGCAAGCGCCACGCAGCACGTTCGTCACGACATCATCGAACAGCTTGGCCTGAACGATCCGCACAAATACATCGCCAGCTTCTATCGTCCCAATCTGCGGTATTTCGCAATGGAGTGCAGCGAAGAGCAGCAGCACAAGATGCTGCTCGCCGCGGTTCGCCACTACTCGAAAGCGAATCTGATCATCTATGCGCCCACGATTGCGAAAGTGGAAGCGACCGTCGAATTCCTCGAGAAGAACAAGATCCCGGCCCTTCCGTATCACGGCAAAATGGATGCCGAGAGCCGTCGCGAGAATCAAGAGCGCTGGATGTCCGACGAAGTCCGCGTCCTCGTCGGCACAGTTGCCTTTGGACTCGGCATCAACAAGGCCGCCGTTCGCGCTGTGATCCACCTCGCGCTGCCAAAATCCATCGAGCAGTATTATCAGGAAGCAGGCCGTGCCGGACGCGACGGGCTTCCCGCCGATTGCGTCCTACTCTGGCGCAAGCGCGATGCCGGCCTTCTCGCGTATTTCATCGGTTTGCTTACTGACGAAGCGGAAAAAGCGCGAGGCTGGGAGCGCTACCACGAGATTCTGCGCTATGCAGAATCCAAAACCTGCAAGCACCTCCAGATCTGCAGTCATTTCGGCGAGATTCCCAAAGTGGAAGTCCTGCGCCGCATGCGATGCCTGCGGTTGCGCGCTGGCGTGGTTACCGGCTCCCGCAAAAGTCCATATACTTCCGGCCACACCTGACGCAGCGCTCCCGCAAATAAGACATCCGCGAGTAGAGGTGATGCAGAAGCGATCGTCGGCTGACGTGGATCCTGATCTGCGCGAGTATCTTCGTCAATGGCGGCAGGAAACAGCCAAAGAAAACGGCCTCGCCGCCTTCATCATCATGCACGACAAATCGCTCGACGAACTTTGCCGCATCCGACCTCGCTCTCTCAGCCAGCTCCGATCCGTCTCCGGCTTTGGCGAACGCAAAACCGAAGTCTACGGCAAACAAATCCTCGCCGCCCTCGAACGCTTTCAAGACGGAGCTCGCGCTGCGGAGCTGCCGCCTCCAAGGAAATCGAGGAAGAAGAAAGAATGGTGGGGCCAACGTCAGGGCGTTGCTACTTGATCGCGCCCACCGTAAATCCCGATATGAATCGATCGAGGAACAAATTGTAAAGCAGCGCGATCGGCAAGCTCGTGATCAGGCAAGCCGCCATCAGCGATCCCCAGAAGTACACATCGCCGCGCACCAGAAATATGGGAATCCCGACTCCCACCATCTGCTGCGATTCCGGCGAAATAAATGTCATCGCGTATACGAATTCCTGCGTCACCAGCGTGAACGTGAAAATCACAACGGTGAGGATGCCCGAAATCGAGATGGGCACCACCAACCGGAAAAATGCTCCAAAGCGCGTAAGCCCGTCCACCATCGCCGCGTCTTCCAGATCGCGCGGGATCGATTTAAAAAATCCCATCAGCAGCCAAATTGAAAAGGGAATCGTAAAGCTGGGATACACCAGCACAAGCGACCAGATCGTATCCTGCAATCCTAGGTCCGCTACAATTCGCGAAAGCGGAATGAACAAAAGCGTCGGCGGAATCAGGTACGTCAGAAAGATTGCGATCCCAATCTTCTGTCCCCAGCTACCGGTCAGACGCGCCAGTGCATACGCAGCCGGCAAGGACAGAGCCAGCGTGATGAGTACGACGAGCACTCCCACCAGCGCCGTGTTGCCGAGCCACCGCACGTAACCGGTTTCATGAAACAAGAGCCTCAGATGGTCGAGCGTCGGTGGCAGGTTGAACTTGAATGGATTGTTATCGACGTTGTACAGATCGACGTTTTGTTTGAACGTCGCGATAAACATCCAATAGAAGGGAAACGCCAGCAGTACCGCAAAAATAGTGAGCACCGAAAATCGCAGCGCGTCGAGCCCGAATTTTCGACTGTTCGCGCCGGGCATCAAGCCACCTCCGCCCGGTGCGCCGCACGCAGCATGAAATATGCGATCAGAATCAGAACCGGGATGAGAAATAGCGAGATCGCCGCGCCCGCAGCCAAATCGCTTCCCTGAATTCCTGTCGCGAAGGCGAGCGAAGGCAACACCTGCGTGGAATCGAACGGGCCGCCAGCCGTCAGAATGTAAACCACGGTCATGTCCGTGAATGTGAATATCGTTCCGAACAAAACGGCAACGCTGATAATCGGCAACATCATCGGAATATTGATCAGAAATTCAGTTCGCCAAAAGCCCGCGCCGTCGATCGAAGCCGCTTCCGGAATTTCCTTGGGGATGGACGTGCGCCCGGCCAGCAGAATCACCGTCGAAAAGGGAATCAGCCGCCACGAATGGACCAGGACCACTGACGCCATCGCCAGCATCGGCTCGCCCAGCCAGATCGGCGCGCTATAGGGTTTGAAAATGTGCGCCCACACCAGCACCCATGTGATCACGCTGTAGATCGAATCCAGAATCCATTTCCAACCGATCGCCCCCAGCGAAATCGGCGCCACCCAGGGCAGAAGGATCAAGAAGCGTACAAACCAGCGGCCGCGAAATGGCGCCGCCAGCGCAATCGAAAGAATACTGGACGCGATGATGACGATGATCTGCGCCGAAATGGTGAACACCACTGAATTCCGCAGCGCGGCGCGAAAACTGGGGCTCTGCAAAATACTTCGGAAATTCTCCAGACCTACAAAATGGAACCCCATCGTCCCGATGCGCGCATCGCTGAACGCGTAGAGCACCGCCAGAACCAGCGGCGCTCCGATCAATAACCCAATGTACGCGACCGCCGGGAGAAACATGAACAAGCCGATCTTGCGGTCATCTACTGCCAAGGAAAGGGCCTCGCGGGGATGCGCTTGCCGCTCTTCGCGTCGAAAAATCGCAATTCGTGCTCTGGAACTGCAAAATCGTATGCGGTATTTGCTTTGTAGGATTCAAGAACGCTCGACGATACGCGCGCACACACGGGAATGTCACGAAACCGCGTTTCTGCAAGCTTTCCATAAAGGACGCGCTCGGAACCGAGATACTCAGAGTGCTCCACGTGAAGGCGCAGCGGAATCCGATTGCCCGGATTTTGCAAGTCGGCCGGAAGGAGGTTTTCTGGGCGAAGGGTCTTCGCAACCTCGTCTACCGGCGCCCATGGCGCGATGAGCCCGGCAGGCAGAAATCGTTCGGGGCGAAATCCCACAATTACCCCTTCGGCTTCCAGCAGGTTCATAGGTGGCGAGCCCAGAAATGTGGCCACAAATGTGTCGGCGGGGTCGTCGTAGACTTCCTGCGGCGTTCCAATCTGGCGGATCTCACCCTGATGCAGGACCACGATGCGATCTCCCAGAGCCATCGCTTCCACTTGGTCGTGCGTCACATAGATCGTAGTCGTCTTGATCCGCTCGTGGAATTCGTCGAGCTCTTCACGGGCGGAAGTTCGAAGCTTGGCGTCGAGATTCGAAAGCGGCTCATCGAGCAGAAACACGCGAGGTTCGCGGACGATCGCACGCGCCAGCGCCACTCGCTGCCGTTCCCCTCCGGATAGCTGCCGGGGCTTACGGTCGAGCAGCTTTTCAATTCCAAGCAAACCCGCGGCCCAATCCACTTTTTGCTTGTGTTGTTCTTTCGGGACTTTCTGCGCTTTCAGAGGGAAGACGATATTTTGCCGGACGCTCAAGTGCGGATACAGCGCGTAGCTCTGAAACACCATCGCGATGCCGCGTTCGCGTGGCGTCAGCTCGTTTACGACGGCCCCGCCGATGCGAATTTCGCCGGACGTCGGCGCTTCGAGCCCTGCGATCATTCGCAGGAGCGTGGTCTTCCCGGAACCGGACGGCCCAAGGAGGACGAGAAATTCGCCCTCCTTCGTTTCCAGATTGATGTTGTTGACTGCTCCCGGCGTTCCTGCTTTGAATACCTTGGTCAGATTCCGTATTTCAACTACGGCCATCGAGCCCCCACCCTGCTTTCCCCGGGCCTTGCGTTATTTCCAGCGCGCGAAGATGCGCTTGTACTCCGCTTCGGCTGTCTTCGCGGCATCCTCCGGCGATTCGTCCCCACGTGCTACTTTCGCGAACATCGTCGGGATTACCCAGGTTTTGAACGCCTCGTCAATCGCAGCGCTAGCATAACCCGGGTATCCGACGTTTGTCGCCCAGTCGAGAACGTTCCCCAGAACTTTGTACTTATCCGCCGGATTCGCTCGAGGGTCGTTGGAGATCTCCTTTTTCAAGTCGGGCACCAGGCTCGGAAAGCACGGGAAGTTGTAGAACTGCCCGGCCTCGAAGCCCTCGTGGAAGTGGTCCATGTAGTCGATCAGGAACTGCTGTGCGCCGTCCTTGTTCTCCGCAAAATTCCAGACCACGTAGCAATTCATCACGTGTTCCGCAGCGATGCGGCGTACCGGTCCTTTCAGCGCCTGGCTGATCATGATCTTCGAGTCGATGGGGAGGTGTTCGCGTTCCGATTGCCGTGTGATGGAAATCGCGTTCATTACGAAAGAAACCCGGCCCGCCAGCATCGCCTGGTTATTCGAGGGCGGGGTCCAGGTAAACACTTCTGGAGTCTCGGCCTCTTGGAAGAGGGCGCGCATATACTTGAGAGCTTCGATGGTTTCCTTCGAGTTGATGGTGACGTTGCCGGCCTCATCCTGTTCGGCGCCGCCAAAGGACCACAAAAGTGCGCGCATGGCCATGCTGGTATCCAATTCCTGCGCAAGCCCCACGCCGCACGGGTGGCCGCTCTTGTCGCGAATCTTTTTTGCACCCACGCGTAAATCCTCATACGTGTCAGGTCCGTTTGGGAATCCCGCCTCGGTCCACCAATCTTTGTGCCAGTTTCCTGGATCGGGCGTATAGGCATCGGAAAACGCAAAGTACCTCTTTGTTTTCGGGTTGTAGGTGGACTTATGCGCCAGCTCAATCTTCTTTCCATGTTTCTTTTCTACTTCCTGATAGACGTGAGACATGTCGAGCGTCACGTTCTCGTAAGCAGCAGGGGGTGACAGGAACATGAAAAGATCATGCCCCTTTTGCGCCGACACTTCCGACGCGGCTCGCGTCGCCAGGTCCACCAGGTTGATATTGTCCACAACCACGTTCGTGTTGTTCTTCTGGCCCCACTCCTTCGTGAAGGTTCCGTTGAACCATGTGTCATACGCCGGCACGAAATGGCTCCACTGCAGAATCTTCAGCGTCTTTTGCTGCGCCTGTGCCCTTTCCGGAAAAAGAAATGCCGGACCTGCGCCCGCTGCCAGCGCCCCGGTCCCTGCCAGCTTTACGAATTCCCGCCGCGAAATCCCACCGCCCCGTTTCTTCGCCATCGCTGTCTCCCCCTGGGCTGCAGGTTCGCCCACAACCCGGACGACCTGCAGCATCATTTGGTTACATGATTTCCTTCTCACACGATCGGTATAAACAGTTCTCCACCGCCACGCGTAGCTAGTCGGCCGGTGTTCTCGCCGGTTGCCCTCCCACTTCGTCCCAAATCTTTACGCCGTGGGTTTCACGCAGTAGCAGGCTTCCTACGATAAACGTGATCCCCGCCACGATCATCGGGTAGTACAGCCCGGCATAGATATTCCCGGTCGCCGCGCATAACGAAAGGCCAATGAGCGGCAGCAATCCTCCGAACACTCCGTTGCCGATGTGATACGGCAGTGAGAGCGACGTGTATCGCACTTTTGCCGGGAACGATTCCACCAGAAACGCCGCGATCGGCCCGTATACCATGCAAACGAAAATCACCTGAATGAACACCAGCAGTCCCAGCATGAACTTGTCCGGATTCGCGGCTTCCTTCGCTGGAACTTTGTTTCCGGTGGCGTCCACCGTCATCGCCGTCAGGTTGATCGCTCCCGTCACTTTGTTCGTCGTCGATTGGATACCGACAATGTTGTTTCCCGCCGCCTTCTCCATCGCGTGATAGATCGGAATGTAGGCGATCACCGCGAGCAAGCAGCCCGCCATCATGATCTTCTTCCTCCCGATTTTGTCCGACAGCGAACCGAACACCACGAAGAACGGCATCGAGACCAACAGCGCCACCGCGATGATCTTGTTCGCCATCGTCGGATTGATCTTCAGCACCGTCTGCATGTAAAACAACGCGTAGAACTGTCCGGTGTACCACACCACGCCCTGTCCTGCCGTCGCTCCGAACAAAGTGATCAGCACTTGCTTCAGGTTCGGCCACTTCGTGAATGCATCCTTTAGCGGCTGAATCGACGTTTTTCCCGCGCTCTTCATCGACGCAAAAATGGGCGATTCCTTAAGCTTCAGCCGGATGTAGAGCGAGATCGCCACCAGAAAGATCGAAATCAAAAACGGTATTCGCCAGCCCCAGGCCGAGAATTCGTCCTTGGTCATCGATTGTTGCGTCACCAGAATCACGATGAGTGAAACGAAGAGGCCCAGCGTCGCCGTAATTTGTATGAAGCTGGTATAGTAGCCGCGGTGGCCGTCGGGAGAATGTTCACCCACGTAGACAGCCGCGCCGCCATATTCGCCGCCGAGCGCCAGACCTTGCAGCACGCGAATCGCAATCAATGCGATTGGCGCAAACCATCCCGCCGTCTTGTATGTGGGCAGCAGGCCAATCAAAGCAGTCGCGCCACCCATCACCGAAAGCGTCACAAGAAACGCGTATTTGCGTCCAATTAAGTCGCCAATGCGCCCGAAAAAAATCGCGCCGAACGGCCGCACCAGAAATCCCACCGCAAACGTCGCAAGATACGCAATGTAAGCAAAGGTGTCGTTTCCCGGCGGGTAAAATTTCAAGGACAATACCGCTGCCAGGCTCCCGAAAATATAAAAGTCATACCATTCGATCATCGTCCCCACCGACGATGCCGTAATCACCAGCGGCAAGCTGAGTTCCGCCTGTCGTTCCATTCCCAGTGCCTGCTCTCGCGTGCCCATTAGCTCTCCTTTTCGATTCCTCAATCCTGATTTGTGGTTCCGCCCCGAACCCACCACTCTGCGCCCGCGTCTCCGTCTGGCCCTGGTCTTGTTTCGTCTTGGTAATGCTGCGATTCGCAGAGCCTGCCAAAGGCCCCGCGAATCGCAGTTATACCTCAGCTTTGTTAGAACGTAATGATCGTTCCAAACTCATTACGCCAGTCGTGCGCCGTGCGCGCGTTCACGCCGCGGTAGAGTTTCACCTGCTCATCCACCGTATGCGTGTCGTACCACGTAGTCTCGTTCACGATCGAAGCCCACTTGTTGATCTTGTACCGCAACGTCGAGGCCATGTAGTCGCTGCGCAGGAGCCCGTTCGCTCCCGTGCGTGCCACGTCCCGCGCCTTGGTAGAATCCACGCCGCCTGTGAAGGAGTAGGTCCATCCCGCGTTGCGGCCTTCCGGGTCAGCCCCGAAAATCCGCGATAGCGGGAAACTCACCTGCATGAATCCACCCTGGTCACGCACAGGTCGCAATTGCGCGAACACCGCCGCCCCGTCGACGTTGACGAAAGGAATGTTGTCTCCGGAATCCGCGATGCTATTCGCAATCACCGGCAAACCGCCTGTGTCAGCGAACGTCGAGTTCAAGTTGCCGAAGAAGAATCGCGTGTCACTGCCGCGGAAGTACTTTCCCACGACGGTGACCCACGGCGTCGGCAACTGGAATTCCACCGTATAGATGTTCTGGGGAATGTCGAACCGGAAACCATCCGGATAGAACTGCGCTACCGTGCATCCGGTGGGAGTCGGATCGGCGCACGCCGTCAAACCGGGGATTCCGACAGCCGTTTGCGACCCCGCGGTATTGAGCGTGCCGTGCAAGACGATTTCCGATCCCGTTGCGTGGTGGCCGCTCACGATGAATTGCGCCGGCGCCACTCCAGCTCGCTTGAAGAATGGATACTGGAACACAATCCGCTCTTCCACGGCTGGTTGCCCGCCATCAGATCCAATCCGTGCGCCGAAGCGTTCGTTCAATTGTTCTGCCACGCTGCCGGTGGGAACGGGAATGCCCGGAGGCGTGCCAGCTAGGTTCGCGTCGCCGAAAGCCGCCAACATCACCGCAACTTCCGGTTGAATCTTCAGCTGTCCTACGTGGAACTGCACGCCGCCCTTGATTTGCGGAAGGCGTTCGTACAAGTTTCCAAAAAACGCCATCAACTGCGTCGTTTCCACGATGTCCGGAAGCGTCGAAGAAGCGAGCAGTGTCCAATCCTGTCCGAACTCCGCGAATACGGGAAGATTCGCGATCCGTCCATCCATCCGCACCCACGCAAGCCGAATGCTGGCCTGCGACGATCGCACCGAACTGACGTTGCGGTTGTTGACAGTCGTGTAATCGCCTTCAAAGTCGAATTCCACCTTGCCCGTCATCACCAGGTCCGAGTTTCCCTTTGGCCAGTAGAAATTCGTCCCCAGCCGGGAACTTCGGGCCTTTACGTGGAATTGCGAGCCGCCGTCCGGACCTGTATCCCCCAGCAGCAATGGGAGTGGAAAATCATTATTCCCAAAGGTCGTGCCGCCGCTGTTGGTCGAGTCGTATATCGCTGTCGCCTTGATGAACCCGTACGGGCTCAGCATCGCGCCGCTTCCGAGCTTGATGTCCGGGATCAGTCCTTTCGGATCTTTCGGAATATCAATCGGTAGAACGCGAATCGGAGCAATCGCCGGAATCACCCCGCCCTCCGCCGGCGCTCCATACGTGAAAGGATCAGAAGTTGCCGGCGCGGGCGTCGAATTCGTCCCGATATGAATGAACGTGTTCAACATGTGTCCGCCCGACCCGCCAGTCGTCACCTGCGCCGGTGCCGCTTCCGGTGCGCTGACTACCATCCGGTTGTAATCGTCCTGACTGATCAATCCCTTCGCGACCAGCAACCCCGCTAGCTTCGCATTTGCCTCATCGGCGCTTGACGCTTGGCTAAGCTGGGCTGCTTCCTCCGGTGACAGAATTCCCTTCGACTGCAGTAACTGCACCAGCGGCGGTGCAGTCCCTTGATGATCCTGCCCCTGAGCGAAGGCAGGCACTGCCATCCACACGGCTGCAACTGCCGTGAGGAGACACACCATTACTCGTTTCATCGATGCGCCCTCCAAATGGATTTGGATTACGGAGCCCGTCATCCACTTCTCGACCTCCGAACAACCCCCAAAATCGCGTGCAAATTGAAGCAGAGATACGCGCTTGGTCCTTGATTGTCAAGCGATTCCAGAGGTTCACAAGTCTGCAGTTTGATTAGCCGATAATCGCCAGAGAACTTTCCCCATGCGACTCAATTCACTGCGTCGCGCGCATTCCATCGCGCGTTCATCGCTGCTCTCAAGTGTTCAAATTGATCTAGAAATCGCGCGGCAATTCGTTCGGAGAATGATTCGGGGACTCATCGCGGCAATGGCTGGCGAGGTATAGTTTTTCGATCACGAATGATGCGAATCCTGCGGATGAGCAACGGCGCGAAGCGGCTTCAAACGTGGAAGAATTTGAGACAGCCGCTGAGGTTGAGCTAGCCACCCGAAGTCAAAGAATCCTGGCAGTACTCACAACACCGGAGCGAGTGCAATGGCGGCTGACTCGAAGAACTTGTCGAAGCGATTGGTCGGGGCGTGGAGATTTGAACTCCAGACCTCCTGCGCCCAAGGCAGGCGCGCTACCAGGCTGCGCTACGCCCCGACGTGAGCTGCGCCCTAACATTCTAAAGCCCATCACGCAGCGCGGCTACTCCAAATCGCTACCCGATTGCCGCCGCGCCCAGCCCGGCTATTAACACAGGTTCCAGTTCGTCGTGAGGCACGACCTGTGAAGCTCGATGGATAGCACGCCAATTGCGTTCGAGATCCAAGACTCAAGGACAAATGCGGAAGCTCGCCGCAGAGTCTCCCGGCAGGCAGCTAAACGGTCTTATCCTTCGAATAGCAGATTTTTTCGAGGTTGCATTCGATGCATTTCGGCTTGCGGGCATTGCAGACGCGCCGGCCGTGCCAGATGAGTTGGTGCGAGAAGAGAATCCAGCGGTCCTGCGGAATAATTTTCATCAGATCGGTTTCCACTTTTTTCGGATCCACATTGCGCGACAAATCGAGCCGCCCCGAAAGCCGCAGCACGTGCGTATCGACCACCACGCCCGACGCGATTTCGAACGCGCAACCCAGGACGACGTTCGCGGTCTTGCGCGCGACGCCCGGCAGCGTGAGAAGCTCTTCCATCGTTCGCGGAACTTCGCCGTGAAATTCCTCGACGATTTTCTTGCTCGCGCCGAGAATCGATTTCGTTTTGTTGCGGTAGAAGCCCGTCGAGCGGATTTCCTGCTGGATGTCGTTCGGATTCGCGTACGCGAACGCTTGCGGCGTCGGGTACTTCGCAAAAAGTCCCGGCGTCACCATGTTGACGCGCTCGTCCGTGCACTGCGCCGAAAGAATCGTCGAAATCAGAAGCTGGAACGCGTTTTCGTGTTTCAGCGCGCATGTCGCCGCCGGATACGCTTCGTTGAGCTTTTCCAGAATCGCCGCAACGCGCGCCGGGTCGGTGCCGCGTCCTGCGCCAGCGCCACTCGCTGCGCCTCGCGCGCCGCCCAGACCAGCTTTGCGTCCTGCCCCTCCGCGCGAAAGCGTTTTGCGCGAACCCGCGAGGTTTTTCGCTGCGCGCGTCCTCTCCGAACTGGCACTCGCAGCACCCTTCGCGCCGCGCGCGAGCTTTTTCCCGAGTCTTTTCGTTTTTTTAGCCATCGAGCGCAAAACTATATCACACGCGCGAGTACGGTCCGAAATCGCGCCCTACTGCTCGACGCGAACGCCTTTCCAAAACGCGATGTGATCCTTGATTTGCAATGCGGCGGGCTTCGGATCGGGGTAATACCAGGCGGCGTCCGGATTGCGTTCGCCGTTCACTTCGACATGGTGATAACTCGCGGTGCCTTTCCACGGACAAATGGTGTGAGTCTCGCTCGGCTTCAGATATTTTTTCTTCACCGATTCCAGCGGAAAATATTGATTGCCTTCCACGATCACGCAGCGATCGCTCTCCGCCAGCACTGCGCCGTTCCACGTAGCTTTGGGCATCGCTCGTTTCCCGTGCCTTTAGGATGCGAAGAAAAGGTTTTGCGCAAACTGCCATTCGGTATCAAGCCACTGTCCTGCGCAGCGATAACCCGTTCGCTCACCCATCTGAATCACTTCTTTGCAATTGTATTTATGCGAGCTTTCGGTCCAGATCGTTTCACCTGCGCGCATGGAGAAACCGTAACCGGCTTTGCGAATTGTAATGCGCTGCCATTCGGTGGAGCGCAGATGCATTTCGATGCGGCGCTCGGACTCGTCATAGCGAACGATGTGCTCGAAACGCGAGAGATCAAAATCAGCGCCGAGCTCGCGGTTGATGCGCGCGAGAAGATTCTTGTCGAACGCGGCGGTGACGCCCGCAGGATCGTCGTAGGCGAGCTTCAATTTCTCCACCGGCTTTTCAAGGTCGGTCGAAAGCAGCAGGGCATCGCCCTCGCGCAGAATTGCGCGCACGTCGCGCAGAAATTGATCGCCCGCCGGACGGTCGAAATTTCCGATCGTGCTTCCGAGGAAAAGCAAAAAGATTTTTTCGCCGTCGCGGCGGCGCGCCGCCACTTCCTGCAAGCCATCAAGGTAGGCGCGCTCGAAGCCCACGATGCTTACGCGATCCATTTGCCCGAGTTCCTGTTGACAGCGATTCAGCGCGCTGCCGGAAATATCGATCGGGTAATAGTTCACGCGCTGCCGCTTCGAAAGCGCTTCGAGCAGCAATCGCGTTTTCTGGCCGCTGCCGCTGCCTAACTCGGCAACGATCACAGGACTCGGCAACCGGTCGATGATTTCTGCTGCGTGGCGCTGCAGAATCCGCATGCCCGCGCGGCTCAGCCCGTATTCAGGCAGAACGCAAATCACATCGAAGAGCGCCGACCCCACTTCGTCATACAAATATTTCGACGGCAGTTCTTTCTGCCCAGGCTGGCTCAGCCCAATCACCACGTCCGACGCAAACTCGGTCAGAACCGGTGCAGAGATACTTGTAGGAGATAACCGCGGAGCACTCGACATAATCTATTCCTCCACGCACCGGAAGGTCGCGTATACGTACGGATAGTGGGGCTGGAACCAGTTGCGGAACGATCGCCGCAGCATCGAAACATCCGTGCGCGCCGATCCCCCCTTCATAACGACATGTTTGCCGTCGAAAAAATCCGCCGAGTAACCTTTGTAAAAGGGAAACGGCGCAAATCCAGGCAGCGGGCCGAACTCTGTTGACGTCCACTCCCATCCGTTTCCCAGCAAATCGTGAACGCCGAACGCGCTCGCTCCGGCGGGATGCGCGTCAACGGGCGCGGCGTGCCAGCTCTGCGAACCAAAATTTCCGCGCGTGGAATCAGGCGGCGCGTCGCCCCAGGGATATTCACGCTCAACTTCTTGACGCGTGCTGTTCGAGACGGCGGACGGCGTGCCGTATGCGGCGCGATGCCACTGTGCTTCGGTCGGCAATTTCTTTCCGGCCCAGCGCGCGAATGCAGATGCCTCCGCGTGGCTCACGTACACCGGCCAGGATAGCGGCAGCGGAATAATTCCGAACATTGACCGGTATTCCCATTTCGTTGCGGCGTCGGTCGTTGCCGAACTCGAACGCGGCAGCCAGAAATGTGGATGCACGAGGCGCTGTTGGCGTTTCCATTCCCAATCCTGTGGCCGCCAGTAACGGGAATCTTCGTAGCCGCAGGCCTGCACGAATTCCAGGTACTCGGCATTCGTCACTGGAAATGTGCCAATCGAAAACGCCGGAACGGCAATTTTCATCTCACCGAATTCGTTGTCCCATCCAAACGAGCCTGCGTCGCGCGGTTTTCCCAGAGTTGCAGTGCCTGCGGGAATTGCGACGGATCGCGGTTCGGGCGCGGGCCGTGAATCGCGCACGGGCGCTGGCTGCGGAATTTTTCGCTCGAGCGGCAGACTGTGCAAAAGGTAAGCGAGAGTTTCCGCATGCATCATCCGATGTTCGATCGCGACATTCAGCAAAGTCCCATCAGCGAGAAGTGGCTCTCGAGGATCGGGCGCGGAGTAGAAATCGGCCAAAGCTTGGTCCAGCCGCTGCCTCACCCGCTGCTTGTACTTTTCCGCGATCGCGATATTGGGCCAGTCGCCGGGCGTATCCGTCGGCAATCCGCCGCCAACCGGATCGATCCCAAATGCAAAAAGTTTGTCGAACGCCGGCTCAGCCGATTCGAGCCCTAGCGCGCCGCTGAGTAGATTCCAATCGAACGCTTCTAGGTGGCCGAGATAGAAAATCAGGCGGTGGCGCTCCGGAATCGGACGCTCGTAGAACGAGTTCGGAGGAAGCAGATCAAAAATGGCATCGGTGCGAGACCGAGCCTCTCCAATCCGGGAAAGCAGTGTTGAATAAATGTCCGGCGCGACTTTGGAAGTTGCCATGAAGTCACCTCGGAAGGCAGGGAGGCCATTTTCCCCTGCCACATAGTCTGAGGGCAAGTTATTTGATTGCGGGAATCGAAGAAAGGACTCTGCGAACTCGGCTACAGCGACATCCCTTTCAGGAACGCGAGGATCTTGCGAAAAGCTTTACCGCGATGGCTGTATTGATTTTTTTCCTCGCGCGTAATCTCGGCGTACGTGCGCCGAAGCTCCTCGAAAAAGAAGACAGGATCGTAACCGAACCCGTCGGCACCCCGCGGTTCGGTTGTGATCGTGCCTTGTGCGAGATCGGAGACGACCGCGAGAACGCTTCCGTCTTGCGCAAGCGAACTGACGCAAACGAAATGTGCGCGACGGTCATCGCCCTTCTTGTCCTGCATCTCGCGCAATAGTTTTCGATATCGATCTTCATCGGTTGCGCCTGGCCCGGCATAGCGCGCCGAATAAATTCCGGGAGCGCCGCCCAGCGCCGGCACAACTAACCCTGAATCGTCGGCCAGCACAATTCCCGGAGCAAACCGGCTGTAGTGGAGTGCTTTTCCTGCGGAATTTTCTGCGAATGTTGGATCCGTTTCGTCAAACACAGGAAATTTATTGAAATTCGGGAGGAGCGCAATTTCCACCGGCGAGTCCGCTCCAAGAATGCGATACTCGCGCAATTTCCCCGGATTAGAGGACGCGATGAGGAGTTGGATCGGCGTGCGTTCTCTCAAGTATTTATTTTCGGGTTTTGCCGGTGTAGGTCATATGCAGAAGATCTTGCTGTACATCGAGCAGCGTACGAATTCCGCCGGTTGCAAGTGCGATGAGCCGGTGAAGTTCGTCGTCCGTGTACGTGCGTCCCTCGGCGCTGGCTTGTACTTCGACGAATCGACCGCCGCCCGTCATCACCACATTCATGTCAACCTGCGCACGCGAATCTTCTTCATACGCGAGATCGAGCAGAAGCTCGTCGTCGACGATTCCCACGCTGGTAGCCGCGACGGAATCAATCAGCGGCACGGAGCGCAGCATTCCGGCGGAAACCATTCGCTCTAGCGCGAGAGCCAGTGCGACGAACGCGCCGGTCACCGAAGCGGTTCTCGTTCCGCCATCCGCTTGAATTACGTCGCAATCGAGCCACGCCGTGCGCTCTCCAAGCGCCTTCAGGTCTGTTACCGCCCGCAAGGTTCGTCCGATCATGCGTTGAATCTCAAGAGTGCGGCCTGACTGCTTTCCTCGAGCCGATTCGCGCGGTGTACGCTCTTCCGTCGAGCGCGGCAGCATTCCGTATTCGCCCGTTACCCAGCCTTTGCCCGAGCCCTTCCTAAACGAAGGCACTCCGTCTTCAATCGTGGCCGTGATGATCACGCGCGTGTTGCCTTCTTCAATCAGCACGCTGCCTTCTGCGTTCGGAATAAAGTCCGGAGTGATTTTTACCGGGCGCAAATCATCAGCTGCGCGTCCATCTGCTCGCACGAATAGCTCCTCTCAGGGGCCGGGCGAAGTGTGGAAGAGAACTTCGGAAGATAGTGTGACGACTGCGATGGCGAGTGTCAACAAGTGTGAGGCTGCTCGCAAGTCTCGAACGTAATTTAGCGTGGCGAGGTTGGCGAATTCGGCGCCGGATTGGGACCTGGCGCTCTCGGCGTGGCCGGACGTCCAGGAGCCGCTGCGCGGCCCGAGGGAACAGGAGCAGCAGGCGTGGCGGTGGGCGCATTCGGCGATTGAGCGGCGGCCGGCGCGACCGGTGAAGAGCCGGGTGGATTCAGGTCGAAGAACCCGGTAAGGTCCACGTGTCCAGCGAGAGTGTCGACTTCTTGCCCGTGAATCAGAATCTTCAGGCGACGCACCGTGGGGATGTTGTTTTCGAGCGTCCGCGAGATCGAATCAATCACCAATTGCTCGCTTTCGATTCCGGACGGCGTTTCCGATGAAAGAGGAGCGGAGAAATCGGCGATCGCGGTCCCGTCAGCAAGAATGTAGAAACCGAGAAGCGCGGTGTCACTGGGAATCGTACGCTGTTCTATCGTAGTTGCATCCGCGATCAGCGCTTGAAGCACTTGTTTGCCACGCTCGACAGGATCGGCGGAGAGAGGGATTTGCACGACGGTCGCAACCACTCGGTCCTCGCCCCCGGCCCAGAAAATTTTCGCGTTGACTTTTGCATCGGTCGGCGTGGAAATTTCCGGAGTGAGAACCTCGCGGCGCGCCTGCTCTTCGGAGGACTGCGATTCAGCGAGCCCCTGCATCCGCTGGTGCAAACCGCGCAGGCTGATCAGTCCGACTAGGACTGCCGCAATCAGAATTCCGAGAGCGATCTTTAGATTGCGCGGCATCAGGGTGTGCCTGCCAGCGGAGCGGCGATCGGATGAAATGCTGCCACTCCCCGTGCTACCGAACTCGCGAGTGGGCCTGCAAGCGATGTAAGCGCCTCCGGCTCCTCGACAGACACGCTCGATATCTCCACTGCAATCGCAGGCGCTGCCACAGAACGCAGGCTACGAACGGCGACCGGAGCAGGAGCATTCGGCGAATTCGCGAACCGGTGAGTCAATTCGATCTGTACCAAGTTCGCGAGACGATGGCTCGGATCCGCAAACGGCCGCTGCTCCTCCTCCCACGGGACCAGCGAACTGCGAAATGGCGCAGGTCCCGGAGGTGAAGAAATTGGCGCAGTCGAAGATGAACTCAAAGTCGCTGAAGAGTTCGCCACGGTCGGTGCAGAGGTTGGAAATTGATAGTAGTAGACGCGGGCCGTTCCGATCTTTCCCGTGGAAGCAATGTGGATGCTGATAAACGTCGCGTCGCGATAGACGTTTACCATCGCGGCCCGATCGTCGTAGGACGGATTGGAATCGTCGTTGCGCGTCATCACCACTCGATAGCCGAGACGCTCGAGTTCCGAACGGAGACTCCGAGCGAACTGCAGCACGACATCTTTTTCCACCGCGCCGCTCGTTCCGCGCGCGCCGCTATCAGTGCCGCCGTGGCCGGGATCGAGCACGACGACGGGGCCGAGCCGGATAGGTGGCGGCGGAGTTTCCGTTGGGGCTTGCGACGGTGTGGCTTGCTGTGGCGGAGTTTCTGCTGGCGGTGCGGTTTGTTGCGGTGAATTTTGTTGCGGCGGTGATTGTTGTTCGTTCTGCTGCTCGGATTGCTGAGCCTTCGGATGACGAGTTCGCAGCGAGAGCTCCCGCGCGAAAAGCGTCGAAGCCAGCACCGCGAAAGCTAAGAATGAACAAAGGATGGAACGCCGCACGGCAAAAAGAATAACAGAATTAGTTCATGGCAAAAGTAGGAACCGATGATCGAATTCCCCCGATGCTAACGATCGCCCTGAATCATGTCGGCGGCCTTTTCGGCGATCATTATGGTGGGTGCATTTGTGTTTCCAGCAATGATGCGGGGCATTACGGATGCGTCCACCACGCGGAGGTGATCGATACCGCGGACTCGCAGCCGATCGTCGACCACCGCCATCGCGTCGTTGCCCATTTTGCAAGTTCCCACCGGGTGATAAAGCGTTTGCGCTTCGGCGCGAATGAACTCGACGATATCTCGATCGCTCCGAACATTTGACCCGGGATGAAGTTCGCCGCCGCGGTAATCGCTGAACGAGTTGGCGTGCGCGAGACGTCTGGAAAGTTTTACGCCTTCGACGATCACGCGCATGTCCGCGTCCGTCGAAAGATAATTCGCGCGAATGGCGGGCGCCTCGATCGGATTTGTGGACTTCAGCGAAATTGAGCCGCGGCTTTCGGGCGTGACAAGCGTGGGCCCGAAGCCGAAGCAGTGTTCCTTCCGCGGATTGAGACCGTGATTCACGTAGTAGGCGGGACCGAAGAGAAGTTGCAGATCGGGGACCTCCAATCCGTCTTGCGTTCTGGCGAAAATTCCGGCTTCGGCGACATTCGAAACGAGCGGGCCGGATTTAAACAACAGATACCGCAGTAGGTTTGGTAGAGACTCGGCGGTCGCCATGCTCACTGGTTTCGTGCAGAGATAGCCGACGGAAACCATCGGATGATCCTGTAGATTTTTTCCAACGCCCGGCAGATCGTGGATCGGGCGAATGCCGACACGATTGATTTCGTCGGCCGGGCCGATGCCGGAGAGCAGCAGTAGCTGCGGCGAATTAATCGAGCCACCAGCAAGAATCACCTCTCGCTCGACATGGACTGCTGCTTTTGCGCCGTCGCGCACGTATTCCACGCCCGTCGCGCGCTGACCCTCAAGGATAACGCGTGCGGCGTGCGCGTTGGTGACGATCGAGAGATTCTTGCGCGTGCGTGCGGGGTTGAGGTATGCGTCTGTGACGCTGTGGCGACGTCCATCTTTTTGCGTCACCTGATAAAGCCCGGCGCCATCCTGCGCGGCCGCGTTGAAATCCGGATTGCTCGCGATGCCGAGTTCTTCGGCGGCCGCAAGGAATGCGCGCGTTAACGGATTCACCCAGCGCAAATCCGACGTGTGAAGCGGCCCGCTTGCTCCGTGGAACTCCGACGCGCCGCGTTGCTGCATCTGCGATTTCTTGAAGTAGGGAAGCACATCGTCGAACGCCCAGCCGCGATTGCCGAGGCTTGCCCAGTGGTCGTAATCGAGGCGATTGCCGCGGATGAAGATCATCGCGTTCATCGAACTCGAGCCGCCGAGCATTTTGCCGCGCGGCCAGTACAATTTTCGATTATTGAGATGCGGTTCGGGCTCCGTCGAGTAATTCCAGTCGACTTTCGTTTTGTAGAGTTTGGAGAACGCGGCGGGAATGTGGACTTCCTTCGCCGAATCGCGGCCACCCGCTTCGAGCAAGAGCACTCGCGTGTGCGGATCTTCGGTCAGTCGAGCCGCGAGTACGCAGCCGGCTGAACCGGCGCCGACGACGATGTAGTCGTATGAGTTCGTTGGGGCGGGCATCGCGATAGGAGGGAATTAGATGCTAGAAAGATGCGCTGCAGCAATAAAATAGTGGCGTGTGTGGCTGAAGGAATAAAATCCAGCGACGAGCTTACGCGGCTTGATTCTGTTTCAACGCGGCGGCGGCAACGCTCCAGCGATCTTTGCGCAGGCGAGCCGTCGCCCAGTACACTATGAATCCGCTCGCAATGAGCAGCGCGCCGAACGCGAGTCCACTCATTCCAAGTATGCGTTCACCCTCGCCGTGAACCATTGCAAAACCCAACAACAGCAATGGAAAAACTCCTACGAGAACCGCTCCCGCCATTCCGCCGGGTACGCGAAATGGACGGCGCAGGTTTGGTTCCTTGATCCGAAGTGCGATGAGCGCGAGAAATTCGAGCGAGAGGCTCATTCCGTAGAGCATGATGTCCAGGGTTACGAGGCGTTCGAATCCGAGTCCCAGGCACATCGCCCACGCGGTGGCGAGCACGATGATCGAAACCCACGGCGCTCGCGTTTTCGGCTGCAGCTTACCGAACACGGACGGCAACAATCCGTCTTGCGCCATCGCTAGGGGCAGACGCGAATAACTCATCACCAGCGCGTTGAACATTCCAAACGCGCTCATCATTCCGCCGAGCACGAGCGCAGCGCGGAAAACGCGTCCGGCAATAGGGCCAGCGACGACCGTGCCTATCATGCCTGCAAGATCGGCCCACGATCCAGTTTCAAATGCAGCCGATGAAATTCCGGTGAACCACATCGCGGCGAACGGTAGAACGTAGGTTGCGGAGACGACGAGCACAGCGATCAGCATCGCTTTCGGATAGGTTTTTTGCGGGCGCCGAACTTCCGTCGCAATCGTCGACGCGTTGTCCCAGCCCATGTAGTTCCACATGCAAATCAGCAAGCCGCCGATCAATCCGACGTTTGAAGTGGTGGGAGCCGCCACAACGCCTTTCAGCGCTCCCATTTCCAGCGGTGCAATCAAGACGATCAACGCAAAGGGGAGCGAGAGAAGAAAAAATAGCCACAGAGACGAAATCGCGACGACTCGGATGCCTGCGATGTTCATCAACGCGCAGATAGTGACGACGGCGAGGCCGACCATCACACCGCGATGGCCCTCAGCGAACCACGGAAACAGCCGCACGAGATATGCGACGAAAAGCGTGGGATAAATCGCCATATCAAAGATGCTCGCAACGAGCGAAAGCCATGCTTCCTGAAATCCCCAGAAATTTCCTAGAGCCCGGCGTACCCACGCGTAGTAACCGCCTTCCGACGGCAGCGCGCTCGAAAGTTCGCCGATCATGTATGTGGTGGGAAGGCTCCAAATTAATGGCGTAAGCAGCAAAAGTAGAATGCCGAGACCGTAACCGGCTCCGTGAATGATGTCTTCGGTGCCGTAAGTTCCACCGGAGACCATGAAAAATGTTGCGGCGACCAGCGGCCACACGGTGAGCTTCGCTACTTTCTTCTTGGTGGAAGAAATCGCCCGGGAGGGAAATTGGGCAGGCAGGGAGATCGTACTCAATTTTTTGTCGCGTCCTCCGTGAGCGACCCTCGCTCTCTCACTGCCGCGCAGGTGGAGCGAGTTCGCTTAACTCACAAAGCAGAATACGGATATTCGGGTGCGATGCAAGGGAAATGTGAGCTGACTGTAAAATTTTTCACCGTTCGTTCTTTCTGCGAGCGGCGGTTTTACTCAGGTAACTATGACGAGCGCTGTCGCTCGTCGTGGGTTTCTTGCGAGGCGTGTGCGGGCGCAATCGGCAAAAACTATTGCGACGCTTGCTTTTTCTGCTGATGGCGTTCGTGCTGCGCTGCGCTCCAGATTTTCTGCTGCTCCGGAGTTAGAACGGCAAACACCTGCGCGCGCGTTTGTTTCGTGATCTGCTTGATCTGCTTGGTCTGCTGGTCGGGCGTGAGAGTTTTGTCCTTTTCGACGTCCTGCTTTTGTTTCTTTGCGTCTTCGCGGAGCGATTTGATTTTGTCTTTCTGGTCCTGCGTCAAATTGAGCGACTCGTCATTTTCGATCGAATCCGGATTCGACGCAGGTTTTGCGGTTGCGCTCTGCGCGGGGTTCGCGTTCGTCGCCGCCGCTCGCGGGACAATCACTGCGACGCACAAGACGGCCATGAATGAAAAGCCGGCAAAAAAGGAAAACAACTTCGATGCTTTCATGATTCCCTCCAGACGAATATGATTCTTGTCCATTCCAATTTGAAATGGTGCGGCCGATCTCCCGAGAATTCCAGTTCTAAACGTCAGACCCAAACTGTTTCACGTCCTCGGGCCCCTCTTTCACCGCCACTTTCTCTTTGCCCTGCACCTGTACTCGGATCTGTTCGACGATGTCCGGATTCGCGAGCGTGGTGATGTCGCCGACGTCCATACTGTTCGAAATCGCCGCCAGAATGCGGCGCATGATCTTTGCCGGAGCGTGTCTTTCGGCATGTCCGGCACGATGTGGACCGCTTTCGGCCGCGCGATCTTGCCGATCATCGTTTCGATCGTGCGCGTCACTTTGTCGACAACATCTTTGTTCGTCGTGGCGGACGCCGGGCTTCAACGATATGTAAATCTCGGGCATCCGGCCTTTGATTTCGTCGACGACCGGAACCACCGCGGCTTCGGCGATCTCGTCAAGCGTTAGGCACGCAGATTCCAACTCCTTTGTACCCAGTCGATGGCCGGCGACATTAATCACATCGTCGACGCGGCCGAGGATTCGAAAATATCCGTCCTTTGCAAGGAGTGCTCCATCCCCGGCGAAGTACGGCCAATCGTGCCAGTCCTTACTTTTTGGGTCGCGGCAATATTTCTCGTAATACTGCCGGACGAATCTCTCGCGATCTTTCCAGATTGTTTGCTCGATGCCGGGCCAGGGATTGCGGATGCAAATGTTGCCTGCGCGACCCGCGCCGGCGGGAAGTTCTTTCGCGTTTTCGTCATAGATAATCGGATAGATACCAGGGACGCCGGGCCCAGCGCTGCCGGGTTTCATCGGATCGATTGCGGGTTTCGTGCTGCAAAGAAAACCGCCGGTCTCCGTTTGCCACCAAGTGTCGACGATTACGGCTTCGCGTTTTCCGACGGCTTCGTGATACCAGCGCCACACTTCGGGCTCGATCGGTTCGCCTACCGTCGTCATGTGCTTGAAATGGTAGTTGTACTTCGCAGGCTCGTGTGGTCCGGCTTTGCGCAGCATCCGAATGGCTGTCGGTGACGTGTGGAAGATATTCACGTCGAGCCGCTCGGCGATACGCCAGGGACGCCCTGCGTCCGGAAAATTTGGCACGCCCTCGTAAATCACGCTCGTGGCGGCGAGCGCGAGCGGGCCGTAGACGATGTAGGAGTGGCCGGTGATCCAGCCAATGTCCGCCATGCACCAATACACATCCTCAGGGTGCAGATCCTGAAAATATTTGGCGGTTCCGGTTACGTACGCGAGGTAGCCCCCCGTACGGTGCTGGCAGCCTTTTGGCTTGCCCGTGCTTCCGCTGGTGTACATCAGAAAAAGTGGATCCTCTGCGTCCATCGCAACGGGCTCAACGGTTTTCCCGCGATAGTCCTTCAACACGTCGTCGATAAAATAGTCGCGGCCATGCACCATCGGCGTCGCCGAACCGTATTCGCCCGGATACCGCCGCCACACCAGCACTTTGTCGATCGCCTGCCCATCGCGCTTTGCCGTTTCCACGGCGATCTCGACGGCGGCTTTGTGATCGATCAATTTTCCGCTGCGGTGATAACTGTCGGCGTAGATCAAAACGCGGCTTCCGGAATCCGCGGCGCGCATGCCGCACGCTTCACCGCTGAATCCTCCGAACACCACCGAGTGAATCACGCCCAGCCGCGCGCATGCCAGCATCGTGATCGGCAACTCTGGAATCATCGGCATGTGAATCGTCGCGCGGTCGCCTTTTTTCAAGCCCGCAAAATCGCGGAGCACCGCGGCCGTTTCGTTCACGCGCTTGTATAGTTCCTGGTAGGTGATGACGATCGGCTCTTCTGCTTCCGCTTCCGGCACAAAAATAATCGCGGCTTTGTTTCTGTATTTCTCGAGGTGCCGGTCGACGCAGTTGTAGCTGGCGTTCAATTTCCCGCCGACGAACCACTTCCAGAACGGCGGGTCGTTAGTATCGAGAACGGTGGTCCATCGTTGCGTCCATGTGAGCATGTCCGCATACTCTTCAAAGCATTTCGGGAAATTCTTCTCGCCAAACCGTTCGGTGACGCCTGAATCTTTCAGGTAAGCCTGGTCAATGAATTTTTTCGATGGGTAGAAGTACTCTTCCTCTTTCCAATGAACGGAGATAGAGGCTTCACCGGCTTGAGGAGTGCCAGTTCCTGCGGTTGGATTCTTCGGCTCGGCCACGGCGACGGCTCCTTTTGCGGAGACTGAATCAGATTCAGCGGCGCCAATCATCTCTCGGCGGGGAAGCGGCGTCAATGCGGTCGCTCTGTTACGAAAATGTTTGAGACTTGACACTATAGCGGTAGGCGATATAGTGTGGGACGTAGTAGTGGCTTCCGGAATCGCCATTTGATCGGAAAGATGCGGATGAAAATCAAAAAACGCTATATTTTGTATGGATTGTTGAGTACCGGCGTTTTGGCGGGCATTTCTCTAGTTGCGGCCTCGCGTTCTGCGCTCCGAGAAACCGGCGCCGCGAATTCGGCCGCGCAAATGCTCGTATCTGCCGACTGGCTGGCAGACCGTCTCGACGATCCGTCGCTCGTCATCCTCGAAATCGGCGAAAAAGAAGGCTACGATCACAGCCACATTCCCGGCGCACAATTTCTAGACTACGACAGCATTTCCACGCCTATGGAAATGGGCAAGACGCTCATGCTCGAGCTCCCGCCGATGGATCAGCTCGTCGCAGTGTTCGAAAAGCTGGGCGTATCGAACCGCTCGCACGTGATTCTCTACTTCCGAACCAACTGGGTGACGCCCGCCACACGCGTCTATTGGACGCTCGACTATATCGGCCTCGGTGCGAACACTTCGATTCTTGATGGAGGATTTCCCGCGTGGCGCGGCTCCAATAAACCAGTCACGAGCGACGTGAAGCAGGTCGCCAAAGGAACGATTACGGCGCACCCGCGAAATGAAATCCTGGCCACGGCCGATTGGATGAGCTCCCACCTCAATCAACCAGGAACCGATATCCTCGACGCACGCGCCCGCGAATATTACACCGGCGAAAAGGGCGACGGTACGCCGCGCAGCGGACACATTCCCGGCGCCAAAAACGTTCCCTATACGACGTTTGTCGACGACACCGACAAGTTCAAGAACACGGCCGCCCTGGAAAAAATGTTCGCCGAGGCCGGCGTGAAACCAGGCGACCTCATCGTCAGCTATTGCCACGTGGGCCAGCGTGCCACTGTCATTTACTTCACGGCAAAGCTGCTCGGTTACAACGCCCGCATGTACGACGGTTCCTGGGAGGATTGGAGCCAGCGCAAAAACCTGCCAATTGTGACCGGGAGCGAGCCGGGACCAGCCCCGAAATAGCCCACTTTGAGCGGGAGCAGAACGCCGATGAAGCGGCCCGATGCGCCAGCAAGATAATCTTGACACCGGGCGATTATCGGAATACGTTCGACCTTCCAGCCTACCTTTCGGTGGGAGCAGTGTCATGGAACAAGGCATCACTTACGACATCTTTAGGAACGACTCCACCGGAAAGCCGATTTGGGTCCAGGCCATCGAGGGTCTGGAACAAGCGATGAACCGGATGGAGGAGCTGGCATCCGCAGACCCTACGTCCGATTTCTTCCTGTACTGCACGCAGGCGGAAAAGATTGTAAGGCGTTTGCCCCGAAAGTCAGCGCCAGCGGATCCGCCACAAAATAACAAGTCGTTCAAGAAGGCCGTCTAGCCACACTCCCCGATTTTCCTCCGGCTAGTGTCCCGAATTCAACGGCCGCGGACATAGGTGCGCCCGGAGTGTTCCTCTGCCGGGCGCAAAGGCGCCATATTGCCAATAGTGGTAAAATAGAGGCTCCAACGGGGGCGACACGGTTTCGACGGAAGCTGTCGCGACTCGAAGGCATGCCGGGCGCCACCTGCCCGCAATCGGGTGGAAAACTAGAACTGCCAACTCACAGTTGGCTCTGGCTGCCTAGATAAAACTAGCTAGCGCGTCTCCTCCGTCGCCTGCGCGGTTGAGATGAGGCGTCACACAGTAGGCTGGCCGGCGCGTTTCGGTCCGTAATGCGCCGGCGAGATCATCGGACTAGTCGGCAGCGTGTCTTGCTCGTTCTGAGTGCGGCTGGCGAAACAATCGGAATGGGACAAGCATGTAGTCTTCGAGTCGTAGCGCTTTTCGGACGGGGGTTCGACTCCCCCCGCCTCCACCATCTGGTTGCGGGTGCCCGTGCGGATTCTTGCATCAAGCTGGGCGTCAAGATTTTGCGGGAAGTCATGCGATCCTGAATACGTGTAATCCGAAATACTCCCCCCAGATTCCCGCTTGAAAGTTCGCCCGCCGACATGGGATGGTTGACGTATATGAAATTCATACAGCTTGTCGGCTCGCACGCGCAGAATTTGAATCGAACCAGGAACTTCCTCTCGTTGGCAGTACTTTTCTTAACAGCCTGTGTAGTGAGCGGCTGCGGCGGATCCGGATCGGGTGGAGAGCCTCCCGCGACGCTGGTGATCACAACCGCGTCGCTCCCGAGCGGCCAAACCGGCGTGGCCTACACTGCGACGCTCGCCGCAACAGGTGGCACGCCGCCTTTCACTTGGACCGTGACCAATGGCACGCTTCCCATGGGGCTCTCATTGAACGCCTCGACCGGCGCGATCGCCGGCACTCCCACACAGTCCGTCACAGGGCTCTCACTCACGTTCAAAATCGTGGACTCTGGCAATCCGCAGCAAACCACTTCGGTCACACTCCCTCTGACGATCACTGGCGGAGCGCTTTCTCTTACAATCTCTCCAAGAAACACAGGACTGACTGTCACACAAACGCTCGCCGTATCCGCCACAGTTCTGAACGACGCAATGAACAAGGGAGTCACTTGGAGCGCGACCGGAGGGACCTTTTCAGCGACGGCAAGCGCCTCAGGCGCACCCGTCACTTACACCGCTCCTTCGTCTCCCGGCGTGTACACTGTTACCGCGACGAGCGCGAGCGACATCTCTCAAATGGCGTCGGCGACAATCGGCGTCACGGATCTTCACGGCGTACTCACCTACCACAACGATCTTTCCCGCGACGGCGCCAACACTGCCGAATACGCGCTCACAACTGCCAACGTCAACGGCGTCACCTTCGGCAAACTTTTTTCGTGCCAGGCCGACGGCGCCATCTACGGGCAGCCGCTCTGGGTTGCAAACGTGAATATTGGCGGTGCGAAACACAACATCGTCCTCGCAGCCACCATGCACGACACTGTTTACGTTTTCGACGCCGATGCCAGTCCCTGCGTCACCTACTGGCACACCCAGTTGATACCTGCCAACGAGTCGTTCTACACCAGTGCCGGTGCCGGGACAAACGACATCTTTCCCGACATTGGCATCCTTGGCACGCCGGTAATCGACAGCGTCTCGAACACCGTCTATCTCGTCACAAAAACATATGCCACCGTCGGAGCCGCCGTTGTCCACCAACGTCTTCACGCCCTCAATCTGCTAGATGGTTCGGAGCGGACAAACAGCCCGGTTGAGATCGACGGCTCGATCACCGTGCCCGGCAATTGCGAAGGTGGTACCTCGGTCGCGTTTAATCCCACGACGGAGAACCAGCGTTCGGGACTGGCGCTGGTGAACGGCGTTGTGTATATCGCTTGGGCTTCGCATGGAGATCACGACCCCTATCATGGGTGGATCATCGGATACAACACTACGAATCTCAGCCGCTTCTCGGTTTTTAATTCATCCCCGAACGCCGCCGAAGGCATGGGTTATTGCCGTGGCGGCATCTGGATGGCGGGTGGCGCCCCTGCCGCGGACTCGGCCAACAATCTGTACGTGATCACCGGAAATGGCATCTTCGATGGCGCTTCCGCGTTCGGCGATACCATTCTCAAGCTTGGGACCGCGGGAGCAATTTCCGTTTCCGACTGGTTTACCCCGATGGATCAGCTGAACCTGGATGGGATTGACTCCGATCTCGGCGCTGGTGGCGCCGCCGTGCTCGTTGACCAGCCCAGCGGTCCTCATCCTCAGCTGATCATTGGCGGAGGCAAATCCGGACGCCTCTACCTCCTCGACCGTTCGAATATGGGACATTTCACTGCAGGCGGTCCCGACAATGTCGTTCAAACGCTTGTCGTTCCCGGCGGAAGTTTTTCGACGCCGGCGTTTTGGCAGAACACGTTGTACTATTTTGGAATTGGTGGAACCGGGAAAGCTTTCAATTTTCTTACGGCCTCGAGCAACTTCAGCACTTCCGTGGCGTCCTCAACCGCTTCCAGTTTCAATTTCCCGGCATCTACCCCGTCGATATCGTCCAACGGAAGCTCTAATGGCATCGTCTGGACGATCGATTCCAATGCTTTCGGAACCAGCAACAGCGGGGCGAAAAATGCCGGCCCTGCGATTCTCCACGCATTCGACGCCAGAAACCTCGCCACGGAACTCTGGAACAGCAGTCAGAATGCCGCAGACACTGCAGGCAACGCCGTGAAATTCACCGTGCCGACCGTCGCCAATGGAAAAGTTTACGTTCCAACCCGCGGCAACGATTCCACGCAAGGCACAGGGACAATCTTCGGCGAGATCGATGTGTACGGGCTGAAGCCGAATTAATCGGCGCTGGACAAATTTATTTTTTTTCCGACCGAGGCGGCCGCGTTGGACAGAACGTGCCGGCGCCCATAGACCGCTACGGGCGCCATTTGCAGCTCCTTGATTAGCCGAGCCTGAAGGTCACGTCCTGGGACCAGTAACTCGTCGCCGCCAAACTATACACTCAGGAACGCCTCGCCCGAATGTCAGTTGACACTTTTCGTAACCGTTTTCATAATCGCAGATAGGCGGTCATCACATTGAAAGAGCGGCAAAAATCGCTCGAGAGAGCGCTGGAAGAAGCGGTTTCGCGCGCGCTGCGCGACAATTTGGCTCCATTGCAGCGTACCGCGGACGAACTCCACCAGGCGTATGCCGACCTCGTAGCCGCTTGCTCCTCCAGCCGTCCGAGTAACGCGCTTCCAGCCATGCTGCGTGCTCAGACATCCGCCTCCGCACTTGCGGCGGGGCTTTCCGTGCTCTCTAACTTTGTGGCCGTTGCGCTGAAGCCGCGCGATGCCAATGACGATGGTTACGGCGAGCACGCCGCCGCCGCAGAAATTGCCAACGCGCAGGCGGCGGCCACGGCGGTGGAAGAAGTCGCCGAAGAAGGAACGGCGGAGCCGGTCTACGACGAGCCCGTCACGGCGGCGCACTTTGAGACCGAAACAATTCCCGTCGAAGAAAAAGCCGCCCAGGCTGAAGTCGTTGCCGACCAGGCCGCCGTTGTCGAATCGCAGGCGTTCAACGTCGCGAGCCTGCCGCCCGAAATTCAGGATCTTCACCGCCGCGCGAATCGCGTAGCCAAAGTGGCCATGCAGGACATCAAATTATTGCGGCCGAAAGACGTGAAAGCGGCTCGCGAACACAAGGACATCTGTATCCGGTTACGCAGTGACCTCGATAAAGCCCGCAAAGAATACGACCGCCGTTTCCGCGCGATTCTGGAGCAGCCAGTGGATTATTTCCATCACTGGATGGTGGAGATTCTGGCCGAGGGCGATACCGAAGCTCTCGGAGAATATCCATATCCCTCGCCCGTCCTTCGGCATTAATAACTTGGCTGTGACGCGCGCGCTGAAACTACCGAGCCCGCTGCTCGGCGCTGCCGCGGTGTTGCTGATTTTCGCTTCGGCGACCATTCCAGCCCCCATCCGCGCGCAAGCGCCCGCACATAAGAAGCGAACGCGCACGCCCGCGTCGAACGCGCCGAAGCCTGCGGCCTCATCTGCAACCGCGAAACGACTCGAAGAGCTTTCGCGCGCGCTGAAAAAGAAAAGTCCGGCGAGCGCCTACGAAAAGCTCAGCGCGTTTGCCAACGAGAATTCGTCGAACATTTACGGCACGCGAGCAGCCCTCGCTCTCGGCTATTACGACTACTCCAAAACAAATTTCGGACTCGCCGCCAAATGGCTCGTCCGCGCGCAATCTGACACACTCCTTCGTGATTACGCTCTCTATTGGAGCGCCGAGACGAATATAGCGCTGAGCAAACAGGCCGACGCGCTTACGCAATTGAAACAGCTGCGCTCCGATTATCCCGACTCCGTTATGACTGACCAGGCGCTCGAGTCGCTCGCCGGCGCCGCTATCGCTCTGAATCAACCGCTCGAGGCGCTTGCGGCTCTCGATGCCTATCCAGCCACGGACAAAAAACCGGCGCTGCTTCTTATTGCGCGGCGAGGCGCGTGAACAGGCCGGACGGCCGCTTGAAGCCGTGGAAGATTATCAGTCGTTGTACTTGCGCTTTCCGGTGGCCGAACAGGGCCGCGAAGCCGGCGCGAAGCTTGATTTTCTGCGTACCACATTGAAATCCGGCTATCGGGAAATTCCTCTCGGCCAGCGTTTTGCGCATGCAGATGCGCTTTTCAACGGTCGCCTGTGGAGCGAAGCGCGCAACGAATACGCGCAGCTATTGCCGCAACTTTCCGGCGCGGATCGTGAGCGAGCGGAGCTCCGCATCCTTGAATGCGGCGTTTCGCTCGGTGGCGGAATTTCCGCGGTCAACGCGCTTCGAGTGGACGACTATGATGTAGACGCAGAGCGATTGTTCACACTCGCACAGTATTATCGCAGCGTTTCGCCCGATTCGAGCATGTCGCAGGCCGTGGATTCGTGCGTCGCGCGTGCGCCGCAAAGCCGCTGGGCCGAACAGGCATTATTCCTGGCAGGGAACTACTACTGGGTGCAGCTCGATCGCGATCGCGCTTCTGGCTATTACAAGCGGCTTTCGGATGTGTTCACCACGTCGCCCGATGCGATTCCAGCGCAGTGGCGCGTCGCGTGGACGGCATATCTAAAACGCTCAACTGATGCCGCCAATTTGATTGGCGAGCATCTGCGACGCTTTCCTGGTTCGCAATTCACCCCGGATGCACTCTACTGGCTTGGCCGTATCGCAGAGGATGCGCAAAATCCCGCTTTGGCGCGCGCGTATTACGGAAAGCTGCAGACGCGCTACCCGCAGAATTATTTCGAGTCACTCGCGCACACTCGCAACACCGCACTGGGAAATGGAAGCATCGAAAACCCGGACGTGCTCGCGACGATTCCTCCCGTTCCGCCTGCGGCGCCAATGAGTGACACGATTCCTGCCGCTGCCGCCGATCGGCAGGCTCATGCTGACGCTCTGCGTACGATTGCGTTTGATTCTTCGGCGCAACTCGAACTGCGCGCTGCGTACGCGGCCACGGGCGAGCCGAGATTGCTGCTCGAAGTGGCGCAGGACGCGATCGTCGACGGCCACTTCGCCATCGCGATCGTCGCCGTCCGCCAGATTTACACGCAGCTGGAATCGCGGCCATTTGCGTCGGTTCCGCGCGAGGTTTGGCTCGCTGCGTACCCGATGCCGTTCGGCGGATCGATTCAGCAATGGTCCGCCCATGCGGGAGTCGATCCGATGCTGACGGCGGGATTGATTCGCCAGGAGTCGGCGTTCGATCCGCTGGCACATTCCGGCGCGAACGCGATGGGCTTGATGCAGCTGCTTCCCAAAACTGCGCGACTGCTCGCTCGCAAGGCGAAAGTGGGGTACTCGCGCGCCCGCCTGTACGATCCTGACTACAACGTCCGGCTCGGCACGATTTATCTCGCCGGATTGCGCAAGGATTTCGGAAGTGTGGAATCGGCGCTGGCCGCGTACAATGCCGGAGAAGACCGCGTCGCGCAGTGGAATGCAGGGCAGAACTACCGCGAGCTGGCGGAATTCGTTGACTCAATTCCGTTCACCGAGACGCGCGAGTATGTGGAAATCGTCACGCGCAACGCCGGCGTGTATCGAAAACTCTACGGGGAACAAACGCAAAATGAATCCCGCCCAGCCCGAACGCGCCATCGCTAGCGCGCTGCTCTCCGCGAAGGCGGGGCAGTTCACCGAATCCGTAATCCGCGAGATGACCCGACTTGCGTTGCAACATGGCGCTGTAAATCTCTCGCAGGGATTTCCCGATTTCGGCGCTCCGGCAGAAATCAAACGCGCCGCACAAGATGCGATCGCCGCCGATATCAATCAATACGCCATCACGTGGGGTTCGAAGCCGCTGCGCAACGCCATCGCCGAGAAATTCGAGCGCACGCAGGGGTTTGCAATCGATCCTGAGCGCGAAATCACAGTTTGCTGCGGCTCGACGGAAGCGATGATGTCGACGATGATGGCCATCATCAATCCTGGCGATGAAGTGGTCGTCTTCCAGCCCTTCTATGAAAATTACGGACCCGACGCGATTCTCTCCGGCGCGACGCCGCGATTCGTGAAGCTTCATCCGCCGGATTGGACGTTCGATCCCGAAGAATTGGCCGCCGCCTTCACGCCCGCGACGAAAGCCATCATCCTGAATACGCCGAACAATCCCACGGGAAAAGTTTTCGAGCGTACCGAACTGGAAACGATTCGCGATCTTTGCGTTCGGACAAACGCTTTTGCAATCACCGACGAAATTTACGAGCACATGCTCTACGACGGCGCGAAGCATATCTCGATGGTCACGCTCGATGGGATGCGCGAGCGCACGATCACCATCAATGCGCTTTCGAAGACCTACAGCGTGACGGGATGGCGCGTCGGCTGGGCCATCGCCCCGCCCGAGGTAACGTCTGCGATCCGCAAAGTACACGATTTCTTGACCGTCGGCGCTGCCGCGCCGCTGCAGGAGGCCGGAGCGATGGCGATGAAGTTTCCGGCGAGCTATTACGAAAACCTTGCAAAGGAATATCTCGCGCGGCGCGATCGCTTGCTCGGCATCCTCACCGGTGCGGGGTTTCGCTGCTTCAAGCCGCGCGGCGCGTATTACATCATGACGGACATTTCCGCGTTTGGTTTTCCCGACGATGTGGCTTTCGCGAAATATCTTGTGAAAGATATTGGTGTCGCAGCGGTCCCCGGCTCGAGCTTCTACCGCAATCCCGCTGACGGCCGCACGCACCTGCGTTTTACGTTTTGTAAAACCGAAAAGACTTTCCAGGCTGCCGCCGAGTGCCTCGCCAAGCTGAAACTAAAGTAGGTGCCCGCTCACATCTCACACGAATCCGCACTCCGTGTTAGAATCCGCGAGGTTTTTGTCCAATTGAGCGGGGAGATTGCGGAATGTCGATGGAACTGTATCTGATCACGCCGGGCACAAAGCTCACGGCGAACGGTGAAGGCGAAGCGCACGATATCAGCGCGAGCGCAACGCGCACGTTCATGTGCTGGATTGAAATCACCGACCAGATCGAGCAGGAATCCGTCGACGTGGCGGTCTATGGTTCGGAAGACGGCCAGGCGTGGGGGAAAATGCCGCTCCTCAAAATGCCGCAGAGATTTTATCGAGGCGACACGCGCCAGATTCTTGATCTATCGATGAAACCCGAAATCAAGTTCCTGCGCGCAAAGTGGGACCTGGCGCGTTGGGGTCGAGTCGCTCCACATCCGATGTTCGTGCTTGGCTTTCGGCTAACTGAAGTCCCCGCATTCGCGCATCAGCCCGCTACGCGCTAGCACGCAAAGACACCCTGCCATTCTGAGGGCGTTCGACGGCATGCGGGCCCATGTACGCGCTCTTGCAGCCCGCTTCACTTCGGCGCCGCATTCTCCGAAACCACCTTTTCATTCTGGATTCTCTGCACCACCTCCGCGCGCATTTCCTTCGCGTGGAGCCCGGCCGGACTATCCGGATCGAGCTTCACGTACGTATCGATGTCCGCGAGCAGCGCCGCATAATCCTTCTCGCGCATGTGAATGTTCGCAAGCAGCCGGTAAACGATTGCCGCACTGGGCATCAGCGATCGCGCCTGCTCTCCGGCTTTTTTCGCATCCGCAAGTCGGTTTTCGCCAAGATACGCTCGGCCGAGTTCGTAATAACCAAGCCAGGAATTGGGACTCAGCTCCAAACCGTGGCGGATCAATTTTTCCGCGGCCGTGTCATCCCCTTTGCCAAGCCGGAGCGTGCCGAGACCGATCGAAGGATCGCCATACTTGTCACCGCTCAATTCGATCGCTTTACGAAAGTTTTTCTCGGCTTCATCCGGTTTTCCAAGCTCGAGCAGTGTCATCCCGATCTGGTAATACGCTTCGTAGTAATCGGGTGCGACTGCGATCGCTTTCTGAAAATCCGCCAGGCCGCCCTGAACATCCTTGCGGTAGAAGATTTTCTGCTTGCCGGAAAGCATCAGATCACGGGCTTTTTGTGGCATCGACAGCTCGTGTACGGAAACAGTTCCATTTGTCGCGGATGATCCCTGCGATTCTTTTCCGGTCTGGGATTTCGAGATTTTTTCCAGGTAGAGAATCGCGCCGCGGCCACCTCCGTTCTGGACCGAGACAGCAGTGCTCGCTGGCTCGTACCCTGCCAGCGTTGCAGTCACGTCGTAGCCGCCGCGATTCACGTTTCCGAAGCTAAATCGACCGCCGACGTCCGTCATCGCTTGAGCTTCGCTGCACGCCGCCCGCCTCGCGCAGAACGACCGTCACATTTTCCGCAGGCCGGTCATTTTCTTTGAAGTAGACGGTTCCGCTCACTTCGAATCCCAGCAGTGCCAGCCTGGAAAGCATGAGCACGACGAGGAATCGCGACAGAACAAAGCAAGTAGACACAACAAGAGACACACAGAAGAAAGCGGGTGCTGAGCCGCCCCATGGCTCACCTCCACGCAAAACAGATTTGCGCGGAATGTTACACCCTCTGTCAAGTCTCAAGGGAAGTTATGCCGGCCATTCAGAATTGCGTTAGCTGGGATTCAGATCAAACGACTGCAGGTACGCAGGAATCGTCACTGGCCATTTAAATTGTGCCGTCACCGCGTCGCGCAGGGAACTGAGTGCGACCGGCTCTCCGTGGACCAGAAAGGTCTGTCGCGGTGGCGCCGAGAATCCAGAAAGCCATCGCAACAATTCGCTCTTGCCCGCGTGAGCCGAAAGCTGACCCATCGATACAACCTGCGCGCGCACCAGAACTTGCTGTCCGTAAAGGTCTAGAAACTTCGCACCGTCTTGCAACTGGCGTCCATTCGTCCCTTCCGCCTGATAGCCGACGAGCAGCACAGTGTTCTTCGAATCCGGGAGCCGGCGCACAAGATGATGCAGCACGCGCCCACCGGTAGCCATCCCGCTGGCCGAGACGATAATGCACGGCGTCGTCACGTCGTTGATTTTCTTGGAATCTTCCACGGACCGGGCGATGTGCACGCTTCTCACGTTTAACGGATCGCCTTTTCCACCCTGTTCGAGGCTTGTGAAATCGACGTCATGATCTTCGTGGTGGCGCACGTAGATATCGGTGACGTTAATTGCCATCGGGCTATCGAGATACACGGGCAGCACCGGAATCCGGTTTTGAGTCTCGAGCTGCCGCAAGTAATACAGAATCATTTGCGTCCGGTCCACCGCAAATGCCGGAATCACGATCGCTCCGCCTCGCTTCACCGTGTCGTTAATCACATTCGCAAGTTCGTCTGCCACCGATCCGCTTGGATGGTCGCGATCGCCATAGGTAGACTCGCAGAGAAGATAGTCCGCGCGGCTCGGCGACTCCGGGTCGTTCAGAATCGGCTGGTTGTAGCGGCCCACATCGCCGGAAAAAACCACGAGGATCTGTTTTCCGTTTTCGGTGATCGTGAGTTCGAGCCACGACGAGCCGAGGATGTGCCCGGCGTCTTGAGGCCGTAGCGAAAATTCCGGACTGATTGTGAAGGGAGTGGCTCGAGGAATTTCTTTGAACTGCTGGAGCGCAGCTTGCGCTTCTGCAACCGTGTAAAGAGGCAGCGGCGGCTTGTGCGTGCTGTAACCCTTCTTGCCGATGTATTGCGAGTCTTCTTCCTGAAGGTGCGCGGAGTCGGGAAGAAGCAACTGGCACAACTCGTTCGTCGCGGCATTCGCGTAGATTGGGCCGCGGTACCCGAGATGGACGATTCGTGGAAGGTACCCGGTGTGGTCGATGTGCGCGTGCGTGAGTAACACCCAATCGATCGTCGCCGGATCGACTGGCGGATTGTTCCAGTTGCGCTGCTTCAGCTCGTGGTTGCCTTGAAAAAGTCCGCAATCGACGAGTAGTTTCCTGCCCCCTGCTTCAATCAGGTATTTTGAACCCGTTACCGTTCCGGCTGCGCCGAGAAAAGTTATTTTTGCCATAGGGCGGCTATTCTAGAACGATCGACGTAATAAATGGCGCGACTTATTTTGAAGAATTCTCGACAGTCTATTTCAACTGTCGAGGAACCAAGTTGACGACGCGCCGCGGTCACGGAAAGGCTCTCTCGTTGCATGTCTTGACCGCTACGCGCGGCTGACTTACCCTCTCTCTTCCTCGATGCGGATGTTTGACTCTTTTGCGAGGGCACATGAAAATCCCGGTAGTCATTCTGTTCGCACTCACGGCGGCGTCTACGATCGCGGCGCAGGATTTGCCGTCAAAGTCGCTGACGCGCGGCACCTGGGAAATAGGCGTATTTGCTGGCGGCGGCGAGGGCTTCGGCAAGTCCGACAACACGCAATTCATGGTCGCGGGCTCGCGCATCGGCTGGGTACTCACGGGCGAGCATTTGCCGGGAATCATGCGCGGAAATTTCGAGTGGGCCGTCGACTTGATGCCGACATACATTGTGTTTCCGCCGGGTAGCGCGGTTTACGGGGCGAGCTTCAAGCCTGCGATCTGGCAGTGGAACTTCACGCACTGGCAAAAGTTTTCGCCGTATTTCGCGGCCGCTGGAGGAGTTCTGTTCACTCGGCAGAATATTCCGCCGGGAGATACGTCACAAGTGAATTTCACTCCGCAGGCGGATGTCGGCGTGCACATCTTCACGCGCGAGAGCCGCGCACTGACGCTCGAGATGGATTTCGTACATCACTCGAATGCCAGCCTCGGCAATCAGAATCCCGGTTACAACGGCTCGTACTTTTTCACGCTCGGATACACCTGGTACAAGACGCGCAAGTAGTTGGGGCTCCGCATCTCATCGCTCAAGCGCTTCTGAAGAAATCACTCGCGGGCGATTGTTTGACGCTGTATCTGCCGGGGTGCTATAAAACTAAAAGGTCAAATGCAGTCGTGGGGCCGTAGCGCAGTTGGGAGCGCGCCTCGATGGCATCGAGGAGGTCGCGGGTTCGAACCCCGCCGGCTCCACCAAACAAACGCCCGGCAGATTCAAAGTAATCGCAAAGCGCGTCCCGGTAAAAACCGGGGAGGTCGCGGGTTCGAACCCCGCCAGCTCCACCAAACAAACGCCCGGCAGATTCAAAGTAATCGCAAAGCGCGTCCCGGTAAAAACCGGGAAGGTCGCGGGTTCGAACCCCGCTGGCTCCACCAAACGGACGAATCCAATGGCCTTCACGGTGTACATCCTTCGAAGTGCAACCACAGGTCGATTCTACGTTGGCCAGACGAAGAATTTAGAGGAGAGATTGGCATACCACAACGCAAACTACTCGAAGGCACTCAGGAACCGGGGTCCTTGGGAAGTAGCATACACGGAATCGTACTCGACTCGCAGCGAAGCTGTGAGACGCGAGAGATACATTAAAATCCAGAAAGATCGTAGCTTCATAGAGGCGTTGCTAAGCGCGTCCCGGTAACACCGGGAAGGTCGCGGGTTCGAACCCCGCCGGCTCCACCAAACAGCACTTAATTCATCCTGCCGATGCCGTACTTCGCCGTTGCAGAGGCAACACCGCAGTGACGAGTGTGCCTTTGTGATCTGACTGAATCTTTAAATCACCGCCCAAGTGACGGATCCGTTCAGCCATTCCACGAAAACCAACCCCGCTGCGTCCTTCCGATGTGAGTCGCAATTTTTCGGCAGGAAATCCCGTTCCGGAATCCTGAACAACGACCAGAATTTTGCCCGCATCTTCCACAATTCGAATTGCGGCGGTTTTGCTCCCCGAGTGGCGGTGGATGTTCGTGAGGCACTCTTGTACGATCCGGAAAATCGCAGTTTCCACTTCCGTCGACAAACGTCCGAGCTCTGAAGGCACAGTGAGCTCCACCGGGATTTTGCTGCGCTCAGAAAATCCGTCCACGTACCAGCCAAGCGCCGACCCGAGTCCCAATTCATCGAGCAGCGGGGGATGCAGCAGATGGGAGATCGTGCGAATCTCGTCGCTGATTTGTTCCACGAGAAGCATGTTCTCGGCCACTGCCTTGCCGCCGTCTTCGTCGAGCTTGTGGACCTGTGCCTTCACCGTCGCTGTGTTCATGGCGATGGCTGCGAGCAGTTGTCCTACGCTGTCGTGCAATTCCCGCGCGAGCCGACGCGCTTCGTGATCCCGCATATGAAGGAGGCGCGCCGAAAGATCTCGCAAGCTATTGTTTGCGATATCGAGTTCGGCGGTGCGTTCCAGAACTCGCCGTTCCATTTCCGCGTGCGCGCTGCGAAGCTCGTCCTCAGACTGCTTGCGGCCGCTCAAGTCCTGACTCACTCCCACGATGCCAGTGGTAGCTCCGTCTTCGTCGATGAGCGGTGACAGAGTAACCAGTGCGGTGAGAAAATCTCCACTCTTGCAGCGAACCTGAAATTCTCCGGACCAGGCTTTGCCCGAACTCAACGCCGCCAAATGCATTTCCGCTTCCTGCTGGGTTTCGGTGCTCACTGTTATTTCCCGGATGTCCCGGCCGATCACTTCCTTCGAGCGCCAACCGTAGAGCTCTTCCGCAAACGGGTTCCAGTAGGTGATCGTGCCTGTGCAGTCGGTGATAATGATGGCGGCGCAGACGGCTTCCAGGAATGGGAGATGCGATAATCCGGGGTGAATGCCTGCACCACTCGTCTTCGAGGCAGCCGATTCCTTCGCTACGGGCTTGGCAACCACACGATTACGACTTTTCCGCGTGGAGCCCCGACGGGACGAATTCGATTTCTTCACTGTGACTAGGCCTCGTAACCGAGTATCGGAAACTGCTTCCGAGATGATCTCCTGCTCGACACATTCGCCGGCGGTTTGCTCGACACAATCCTCTACGTCACACTACTCCATCTCGCCGCCGCGACGGGCTCTAATTTTTCCCGGGGCCGCAGTTCCGAAACCGGCTTCGAATTGCGCCCCCTTTCTGATGCACTTGAGGGAGTTTATCAACCGGACGAGCGCCGAAACCCCGCCCGGAATTCGTAAGTAATAGACAGCTATAGTCTTACTCGATCGCCGCAGTTTTGCTTGCTAGTACCTTCGACGGATAACCAATTTTCGGTTTTCTGCTATCCTAGTAACATCGCAAGCGATTTGGTGTCCAATTACTGCAGGGACACGCTCTGCGAAGGAGTGACGGCGGAAAGCATGTCCGATCTGGCACAATCGCTATCGTGGGGCCGAGATGAGGCCGAGCTTGTACACGAACTCCAAGCCGGATCAGATTCCGCATTCGACTACCTGGTCACTTATTATCACGCAGGCGTTTTCAATCTCGTGTACGGAATTCTGTCGGATCGAGCGGACGCAGCGGACGTAACCCAGGAAGTCTTTCTGCGGGCGTTTCGCGGGATTCGCGGCTTCCGGCGAGGCAGTTCGCTGAAGACCTGGCTGTACCGAATCTCGGTGCGGCAGGCCTTGAATCATCGCCGGTGGTGCTGGCGGCACCATCGACAGCAGGTTTCGATCGACGGCGAAGAAGAAGGCAAGAATCCGGCGCTTGATCTGAAAGACAAAGAAGCGACGCCGTACGAACAGTTCGCAGCCCAGGAAACACAACGCGCCGTCCGAAGGGCACTCGCGCAAGTGCCGGCCCTGTTTCGAAGCGCAGTGATCCTGCGGGATCTCGAAGGTCTGTCGTACGAAGAGGTGGCTGAAGTGCTCGAAGTTTCTGTCGGAACGGTGAAATCGCGAATTCTTCGAGGCCGGCGCCTGCTGAAGGAAATTCTCGATCCAGTCGTGGCGCTGAACCAAGTGGATGCGCCACGAGCGGTGCTGTCCGGAGCCGGCGGTTCGAATTCGTCGATAAAATCCAATTCCGAGCACGCGGGAGATCTGCCGGCCGATTCCGTGCCGTTCGGATCGCGAACCATGAGTGGGTGGCAACGATGAACTGCAAGAACGCCCAGCACAACCTTCCCGGATATCTGGATGGAGCAATTTCTTCGCGAGAGTATGCGCAGGTTCGCGAGCACGTAAATTCCTGCGCCGCATGCCGGAGTTTGCTGGAAGGTTATCGCCGGCTCGTTGTCGCGCTTGCGCATGTGGAACCCGTTCAGCCGCCCGCGGAGCTTGCGACGCGCATTCGTGTGAGCGCCGCTCAGGAATATTCGCCGTGGCAGAGTGTTCACCGGATGTGGAAGCGCGCAGGGATGGTGTTTGAGAATGTGCTCGAACCGCTCGCGGTCCCAGCCACGGGCGGATTTGTGACGGCACTCGTTGTTTTTGCGCTGCTCGTGCAGAACATCCTCGTGGGTGTCCCGATGGGCGGAGTGGTGGCGAACGATTTGCCTCTTAATCTGGTGCAGCCGGCTCGCTTGGAGAGCCTCGCGCCTTTCCCGGTTCCCGTGGTCATCGCAACCGACGACCGGCCGGGTTCGGGTTTGTTGCTGGTCGAAGCGACGCTGAATGCGCAGGGCAAGGTTGTGTCATACAAGATTCTTTCGGGCCCGAGCGATGACGCGGCTCAGCATCAGCTCGATCAGTTGCTTCTCTTCTCGCGTTTTCGTCCGCAAACGAATTTCGGGTTGCCGCGCGATGGTGGCCGCGTGGTGCTCAACTTCAGCTCCGTCCGCGTTCGCGGTTAGTCCGCGCAGTTCGGCTGTTCTTACTCTGTGACCTCTGTGCAATTTCGGTGTCCTCTGTGTTTCGCCGTTGATCCTGGAGGTTGATCTTCGCGGCCGGTCTTCGCGTTCGCCCCTTTCAGAGCGATTCCATCGCCATTTCGTTTCCTTGACTCCGCGAAACCGTCCCATTAGAGTTTGTACGGGCGTGCAGGCAATCTCGGGGGGACGCAACTTCTGCGCGTCGTGCCTGCCCAGCGAAAAATAATCGTTTCGATCTAGGAGTTTGCCAATTCGTGCGTCCGCACCTGGCTTTCGTTTTGATTCTTGTTCCCATTCTCACGGCCGCAGCATTTCGCTCGGACGCCCAATCGCAGCAAGCCGGCAATTCACGGCCGCCCGACAACTACACGGGCATCATGGTCGAGCCGAACCAGGATCTTTTCGCGACGATGTGCGCTCTGGACGCTGCGGGATTCGATGCGGACGAAAGCACTCTGTCGGAAATGCCGTCGCGCCTCGCGCTCCGCGGTGACATGCTCAAAATGCAGGGCCCGGCGACGGAAGCATTGCGTCAATTTTATCGCGATCATCAGCTCGCTGATTCCGGCGAAACCCTGTCCCGCTACATCACGTTTTCGCTCGTTGCCGGACCGCCGCCTCGCTTCGATTTTCAAGTGAATCACGATCTGCTTCCACCGGACGTTCTGGCGCTCGACGGATTCCGCGAAGTTCTCGCCGCTTTCTATCAGGAAGCGCGCCTGGATCTGCGCTGGACAAAGGTTGAGCCGGAATATGACCACGCGCTAGCGATGTATCAATCGCCCGTCCGAAAAATCGTCACCGTCACAAACGCCTACTTGCGCGAATTAATCAAGCCCGTTTACGACCGCACTTTTACAGTTTACGTTGAGCCCCTGGTGGGGAATCGCACGAATTTCCGGAATACGGGCGACCACTATGCAATCGTCGTCGGCACTTCATCGCAAATACCCGCCGAGCCGATACAGCACGCCTATCTTCATTTCATGTTGGACCCGCTTACCTTGCGCTACCGCAAACAATTGGAATCAAAACGCGCGCTTCTGCTGATCGCCGCGCGTGCTCCGCGGCTGCCGGAGGAATATAGACAGGATTTTCTCGCCTTCGCGGATGAATGCTTCATCAAGAGCGTCGAATTGCGCTTGCGGCGGATCTCTTCCGCGCAGCTCGAAGCGGCCATGGCGGACGCCGACCAGTCCGGCTTCATCCTCGTGAGGCCATTTGTCGCCCAGCTGCAGAAATTTGAGAAAGCCGAGCCGGCAATGTCGTATTATTTCCCGGATTTAATTGCGGGCATTGATGTGCCGGGGCAGCAAAAACGTCTGCAGGATATAAAGTTTTCGCCGGAAAATCCTGCGCCGGCTCCGAAACCGGAAAACGACTCCGCTGCATCAGCATCGGAACTGGATCGATTGTTGGCGCAGGGTGATCGCGAGATCGCGGCTCAAGATCCGCAATCGGCGACAACAACGTTCGAGACTGTTCTGGCGAAGTACCCCGGTCAGGCCAGAGCCGTGTACGGCTTGGCGATCGCTTCCGTAATGTCCGGAAAAGCGGAACGTGCCGAGCAGTTGTTCTCGAAACTCGTTTCCGCTTCTGCCCGGCTGGGTTCTGCGGAAACGGGTGGCGCGCCGGATCCGACGATTGTCGCCTGGTCGCACGTTTATCTCGGGCGCATTCATGACCTGAAGGACGAGCGGGATGCCGCGGTGCTCGAATACAGGGGCGCTTTGGCAGTAGAGGGCGCTCCGGAAGCAGCCCGAGTAGCTGCGCAACGCGGCGTGGACGAACCGTACAAATCGCGCGTGCGTTCTACTGGGGCCGGCGATGGAAATGGAACAGGTTCAGGAACTGCAAAAGAAGAGCAGAAACCTTGACGTCGCTGTCAATCGAGCGGTCGAGGATATCCAAACAAGGGAAGGTACCGAAATGAAGCTCTCATCATCTTGCTTTAGAAGCATGATGTTCGTCGTCATGCTGGCCGCACTACTGGGCTTCGCACCGCGGTCACGAGCTCAGTACGGAGGCAGCAACGCCGGAGCTCCGCCGAAGGCGGCGCCGCCTGTTGCGCAGGAAAAGGATCAGTCTCAGCAGCCTCCGGCGGATCCAGAAGAGGACAAGGCGTACAAAGCAATTTTCGATCTAAAGGGTGATGCTTCCGACCAGACGATTCAGCTCGGCGAACAGTTTCTCCAGAAATACCCGCTGAGCAGATATACCGAGTCCGTCGATGCCCGCCTGGTGAACGCCTACTATCAGAAGCAACAGTACGACAAGATGTATGCTGCCGCCGACAAAGCTCTCGCGCTGAAGGGCGATGATGTCGCCGTGCTGGTTCTCGTTGGCTGGGTGATTCCCCACAACTTCGATCCGAATGATCCCGAAGCGGAGCGTCGCTTGGCCAAGGCAGCGGCATACGAAAAGCATGCTCTCGAGCTGATACCCACGATGCCCAAGCCGGCGAACATCACGGACGAGCAGTTCATAAAGGCGAAAGCCGCGTCTACCGCGCAGGCGCACAGCGGGCTCGGCCTCATCTACTTCCGCCAGCAGAATTACGCGGACTCCGTCGACGAAATGCAGAAGGCGACGCAAGCCGATCCCACCCCCGATCCGGTCGATCTCTACATCATGGGCGTCGGTCTGAGTCAACTGAAGCGCTACCCAGACGCGGTGGACGCTTTTCAAAAGTGCAGCGCGCTCCCCGGCCCGATGCAGGATCGTTGCAAGCAAAAAGGCGCCGACACAAAGAAGTTGGCGGCCGCTGCTCCCGCTCCTCCCAAGTAAAATCGTCAACGAGGCCAATCGATGACCGCAGAAGAGCTCGAAGAACTCGGGGCGATTCTCGGTCATCGCTTTGCCCACCCCGAGCGGTTGGAACAAGCGCTCACTCACCGCTCGCGCCGCCAGAACAATGCCGGCTCCGATAACGAGCGCCTTGAATTCCTGGGCGATCGCGTTCTCGGTCTGGTCGCGAGCGACGTTCTCTGCCAGTCGTTTCCCGAGTGGGACGCCGGAAAACTCTCCAAAGGACTGGCCCGTTTGGTGAGTGCGGTTTCCATTCATTCGGCGGCGCAACGCCTTCGACTGGGGCATTTCTTACAGCTCGGCCCCGGCGAAGAAAAAACCGGCGGCCGGGGAAAGAAACGGCTGCTCGCCGATGCGTTCGAGGCTGTCCTCGGAGCAATCTACCTCGACGCGGGTCTCGAAGCGGCCGCTGCGTTCCTTCGTCGCAGCCTGCTGGATCCCGCGCTCGCGAGCGAACTCGGCGGGCTCGATCGCGCCGATCACAAATCCGCCCTGCAGGAATGGCTGCAACAACGCGGGCTCGGAGCGGTCCACTATCGCATTCGTAAAGAAACCGGTCCGGAACATCAGAAAACGTTTGAAGTGGAAGTGTGGCTCGCTCAGCAAAAGCTCGCGCATTCGGAGGGACGCAGCAAGAAAGAAGCCGAGCAAGCTGCGGCGAAGATTGCTCTCGCAGGCCTCGAAGCCGGCGCGACGCCCGCCTAAAAGGATATTGATGGACGCAGAGTCATCGACAATTGTGGTCGCGCAGCTGCCCGCTCGCGAACCCGCGCGTCACCAACCGGCTCGCGGCTCGATCATCGAATACGCCGAATCATTGCTGGTCACGGTGCTTCTTGCTCTTTTCGGCACAACTTTTATCGTGCAGGCATTCAAGATTCCGTCGCAATCGATGGAACCTACACTTCTGGTTGGCGATCATCTTCTTGTGAACAAATTCCTGTTCGAAGGCCGTGGGGCCTGGTACGAAAAATTTCTGCCATATCGCCCGGTTCAGCGCGGCGATATCATCGTTTTCAAGTTTCCGTACGACGATCACCCGCACTACGTGAAGCGAGTCATCGGATTGCCCGGCGACCGCGTCCGAATCATCAACCAGCAGGTTTTCATCAATGGTGAAAAACTGCCTGAGCCTTACGTGATTCGCGATCCGGCCGGCGAGGATTCCTTCGGAGATGATTTCCCCCCCACAGACCGGTATTTCATCGAAAGTGGCTTGCGTCCGGAATGGGCGACGAAAATTCTGGACTACGTGGATCGCGGCAGCCTTCTGGTCCCTCCGAATCGGTATTTCGTCATGGGAGACAATCGCGATCGCAGCTGGGACAGCCGTTACTGGGGTTTCGTGAACCGTGATGCGATTATGGGCCGGCCGCTGGTGATTTATTGGTCGGTTTCCGCCACTTCCGACGACTATACTGATCGTGGCCTCGCCGGCGCTCTTCGGGGTTTTGGCGATTCGCTGCTACATTTGCCGAGCCGCACGCGGTGGCATCGCATGCTCCACGAGGTTCACTGAGCGAGTGATATTCAGGCTTCGCTCGATGGGTTTTTCATCGCGTGCCAACTAGCTTTCCACCTTGCCAAACGTTCTGACAGCTACGGCAGTTCACGGCGATGCAATCGACTCGATCGCCGTCGAGCGGCGCTCCTGGCGCCGCTGGCCGAAGCTCATCCTCGTGATCCTGGCATCTCTTTGGCTTGCAAACGCCGGGATTTCATTCCTGATCCAACACACCCGGTTAAAGGGCAAGATTAATCGGCGCCTCGAATCCGCCTTTGGCCGCACCGTGGACGTGGGCAGCTACAGCTTCAGCCTTTGGGGCCGCCCGACGATCGAAGCGCGTTCCGTCGTCGTCGGCGAAGACCCGCGCTTCGGCCATGAATATTTTCTGCGCGCCGAATCGCTTACATTGAGCTTGCGCTGGCAAAGTTTGCTGCTTGGCCATCTGGAACTGGGCGCGATCTCGCTCGACCGCCCCAGCTTGAATCTCGTCCGCAATGGGGAAGGGGACTGGAATCTGGCCGAATGGCTACCAAGGCTTCCCGCGGTCCCCGGCACTGCAACGCAGCCCACCTCGAAATCGAGATCCGCGTCAAGTTCGGGTTCCAGTGGCACATCCGCCGCGCTTCGTTTTACCCGCATCGACGTCGATTCCGGCCGAATTAACTTCAAACGCGGCGACGAAAAGCTCCCGTTCGCTTTTGTCGGCGTAACCGGCTATCTCGAGCCCGAAGGCCCCGGCCAGTGGCGCATGGATTTGGAGGCAACGCCCACGCGTGCCGCCGTCGTAATTCAACAAGCCGGCACACTGCATCTTTCAGGTCTAGTGGGCGGCACGTCATCGCGCCTGCGTCCCGCCGCGCTCGATCTCGCATGGACAAACGCCTCAATCTCCGACGTTCTTCGTCTCGCTCGCGGAACCGACTACGGAGTCCGTGGCAATCTCGCCGTGCGAATCAACGCCCGCGCAGACGCGCATGATTGGCTGCTGCAAGCCCGCACGGAGATCCGCGAGGTTCACCGCTGGGACCTCCCGTTGCGAGGCGATAATCCGTCTGTAAATCTCGTCGCGAAAGTAACCTACGACCCGGAAGAATCGGGATTCGATGTTGTCGAATCCGTTCTTGAAACTCCTCGTTCGAACGCGCGCGCGAGCGGTGTGATTGATTGGAGCCAACCGGCTGCCGATGTTTCGGCCAATCCTTCGCAATCCACGCTGCGGATTCTTTCGGACGGGATCAACTTGGGCGACGCGCTGGCTTGGACTCGCGCTTTCCATTCAGGCGTTTCCGATGATTTGACGCTTCAGGGATTTGCGAAACTCGAGCTTGCGCTCGGCGGATGGCCGCCACGAATCGAGACGGGATCGCTCTTGATCGAAAGCGCTCAATTGACCGGCAAGACTCTGCCCGTTCCGGTGCGCATGAATTTGGCGTCACTCCGCTACGCTCCGAGCGGTGTCTCCGTCCAGCCGGCCACGCTTTCTTTTGGCGCGTCGGGCGGTATGCTTCACGTAGAGTCGCCCGGAGCAACGGCTGGGAAAAACAATTCAGGTTTTCATGTCGCTGGAAATCTCGCCGACGCAGGTGATCTAGTTTCGACTGCGCGATTGCTCGGTTGGGACGTTTCGCGCGGATGGGATCTCACCGGCCCGGTTCGCGGCGATTTGAAGTGGCGCGAATCAGCAATTCCATGGCGGGAAGATCCAGTGGGAACTTTGGATTTCGGCGCTGCACCGGGGAATTCAGAACCCGGTGGAGACTCCGCCGGCAAATCATCCGGCGACACGCTCCGTGCCCCATTCCTGAATTTGCCTGTCGAACAAGTCAAAGCTCACGTCGAACTGAAATCGAATTCTCGCCACATCACTCTTACTTCCGCTCATGCCTTTGGAGCGCTCTGGAACGGCACATTCGATCGTCGCGAAGCCGCAGACGGCTGGCGATTCGCGCTCTCGGCCGACAAGCTCAGCGCGGCCGATCTCGACCGCTGGCTCAATCCGCGCTGGCGCGAGAGTTTCATCGATCGAGTTCTGCCATTTCTGAACTCGCGGCCGCTCGCGGCAGCGCGCCCGGAATATCTCGCCGCGGGCGGAAAAATCAGCATCGACCAGTTCACTCTCGCGCCTCTCGTCGTCCATCGTGTTCAGGGCGACGCCACCATCGATGGCCGGCGCTTCAAGCTGGCGAATTTCCGCGCGCAGCTCTACAAGGGCGAAGTCAGCGGTTCGATTCGAGCGGATCTGGAAGCTGCCCCGGCGTATCGCGTGAATCTCGATTTTTCAAATGTTGATTTGTCGTCGCTCACGACATCGTCGCCGTCCGTCGCCAATCGATTCGATGGCTCGGCCTCAGGTAAAATCTCGATTGAGGCGCGCGGGGCCACTCGCTCCGATCTGCTTTCGTCGTTTCAATGCAACGGAACCGCGCGTATCAACGATGCCGAGCTGATGACGATTGATTTGAACGCATCCTTCGATGACGGCGCATTGCGTCCGGGCAAGAGCGTGTTTCAGGAAGCCTCCGCCGATTTCGCCTGCGCGGATGGCAAACTTGAATTTAGGCATCTGCTGCTCTCCGCTCCGGTGGCGGAAATAGCGGGAGAAGGGACGGCGGATTTCCGCCGCAACCTCGATTTCAAGTTCGGAGTCCACCCGCACACCCCGACAGACAGCGATACGCAAGCCTCCGATTCGCGCGCAGCTTCGTATCGCATCGCCGGCACTCTCGCTGATCCTGAAATCACCCGGCTGAAGCCCACCGCCGCTCGTCCCTAAGAGCAAAATGACGTGCGCACATCGATTCCGTCTCGCAGCTGCAATCAGCGCCGCACTATTGTTCGCGATGCCAGTTTCCACGGCCTCCGATCAGCGCATTCATCTCGTCGCACAATTTAAGACGGGCGACATCTTGCGCTACCAGATCGAAACCAGCATGACCACCGCTGGCAAAACCACGACCCCCATCATTAATCCCGAGGGCGCCAGTCGAATCAAACAATCAGCCAGCATCGTCCTCCGCCTCGACGTGCTGGAAGTTCATCCCGGCGCAAACGGAGGGCCCGGCACTTTGCGTCTGCGCGCAACGTATGAAAAATCTACCGCGACTTCCGAAAGCGATGCGTACGACCCGGATTCTGCCGCTCTCGAAGCCCAATACAATCGCCTCGAGGGCCGCTCGATGGACTTCACCGTCGAGCCCGACGGCAAAATCACAGATATCAAAGGCCTCGAAGAGTTGCTCACGAATCCGGCTGCCGCACAGACCGTTCGGTCGTGGATGGCAGGGCTCTCATCGAGCGCAGGATTTCCGGCCGCCGGTATTGCAATCGGACAAAAATGGAAGAGGGAACAGCCGCTCGCAGGAATTCCCATTGGCGGACTTTCCTGGCGGAACGAAGCGACGTATCTGCGAAACGAGCCATGTCCTGCGCGCGTGCCTTCGGCAGAATCCGGAACGCACGCCACCACACCGACAGCGCCAACTCCCGAAATGTGCGCCGTGATATTGAATCGATTCGAAATCGTTCGGAAGGACAAACGTACCGCGCGCGAAGGCGAAACTCCCGAAGACTACCGCCGCAATGGCCTGCGTACGTCCGGCACATGGACCGGATCCGGCGAAAGCCTCGATTCAATTTCGCTCGTCAGCGCTCGGGTAATCCGATCCACTCAATCCAGCTCGCAGGATATCGACTTCGCCATCGCAAGCACCAACACCGGCTCGCGCATGACCTACAAAGGCAAAATCGAAACCCAATCTCAAATCGTAATGCTGCCGTCATCGCAGTCGCAGCCCGCACCGCAGCCGACGAAACCATAGCGCGCAATTCTTGCAGCTGTACGGGCGACTGTTCAATCCTTACGGATGGCATTTGATTTCGATGCGAATCCATGGCGGGCGTTTGGCAAACTCTGGGTCGCTTGCCGGCGGGTCGGCGTTCTCCACCGCGTGCATCGGCTCCGGCTCCAACCAGTTGACCGTCCAATGCCCGGGGTTTACGGTCGGTGTCACCGTAGCTGGCGAATCTCTCACAGTTCCGTCGGACCGGTGGTAACGAATGTGCGGCGACCTGCCACCGGTGTCATAGCCGATAAAGAAACTCGGCCAGCGGTGATGATGAAACGGCTCGGTGGTGCCGGGCGCCAGACTCACTTCGAGCACGCGTACGAATCCGTTTTCGAAAATCACCTTGTGGCTATTCGGCGCAGCCTGCACAGCGTCGTAGCCATCCGGAAATCCCGTTTTGTCCTGTCCGTAGACGTAACGATGCCCAGCGAATAGAATTAGGAAGCTCAAGCAAAGAAAGACGATGAATCCATGTTGTCGGCTGTGGATCCGGAGTTTTGGCTCGCTCATGTCGCGAAGTATAATCACTTGAGCCGGATCGGAAAAACATCTTTCGGCGTGGTTGGATCGCTCAGACTCTGGCCTTCCCCAGCCCGTCGCTTCGCACAGCGTCGCCGCGTGCACGGTCGTTCGCGCTGCTCAGCCCCTGTACGATTTCTCCAATTACGTTATAATTAAAAGTTTCAGCACCTCGCATTTTGCGAGCAGAGGCGTCCGACCATGGATTTCAAGCTAGCCAGCGACTACGAACCCCGCGGCGATCAACCCGAAGCCATCTCCCAGCTACTTCGCGGCATTCATGACGGCGACCGCCACCAGGTTCTCCTCGGAGTCACCGGCTCGGGAAAAACCTTCACGATGGCGAAGGTGATCGAAGCGATCAACCGGCCCACAATCGTCCTCGCGCACAATAAAACTCTCGCCGCGCAACTGTTTCACGAGTTTCGCTCGTTTTTTCCCGTCACAACGCCGTCGAGTATTTCGTCAGCTACTACGATTACTACCAGCCCGAGGCGTACGTCCCTGCGAGCGACACCTACATCGAAAAAGAATCCACGATCAATGATGAGCTCGACAAACTGCGCATGAGCGCCACGCGCTCCCTTTTCGAGCGCCGCGACGTGATCATCGTCGCTTCCGTTTCGTGCATCTATGGCCTCGGCTCGCCCGAGGCGTATTACGGCATGATGCTGATGCTCGAAAAAGGGAAGGAGATCGCGCGCGAAGCGATTCTGCGCAAGCTCGTCGAAATTCAATACGAACGCGCCGAAGATCTTCGCCGCGGCACGTTCCGGGTTCGCGGTGACACGATCGAAATCTATCCGCCGTATGATGATCTCGCCGTCCGCATCGAACTCTGGGGCAGCCAGATCGAAGCGATTCGCAAAATCGATCCGCTGACGGGCGAAATCCGTTCGCGAGAAGGCGAATTTTCGCGCATCCCTATTTATCCGAAAACACACTACGTGCTGCCCGCGGAACAGCGCGAGCGCGCCATTCAAAGCATCTACGAAGAACTCGAATGGTGGAAGCCCGAGCTTTCTCGGCAGGGAAAAATCGTCGAGTCGCAACGCATCACGCAGCGCACTCTTTTCGACATTGAAATGATGCGCACCATCGGTTATTGCCACGGGATCGAAAATTATTCGCGGCACATGTCAGGCCGGCTCCCCGGCGAAGCTCCGCCAACTCTTCTGGATTACGTTCCTTCCGATTTCTTGCTCGTCGTCGACGAATCGCACCAGACGATTCCGCAATTGCGCGCGATGCATGCAGGCGACCGTTCGCGCAAGCAGACGCTCGTTAACTTTGGCTTCCGCATGCCGTCCGCGCTCGACAATCGCCCGCTTACCTTCGAGGAGTTCGAGCATCGCACCAATCAAGTGGTCTACGTTTCCGCCACTCCGGGTCCGTATGAGCTCACAAAATCCGGCGGCACGGTCGTCGAGCAGGTGATTCGGCCTACTGGGCTTGTCGATCCGCAGGTGGAAGTGCGCCCGGTGAAAGGGCAGGTCGACGACTTGCTCGAACAAATCCGCGTTCGCACTGCGCGCAACGAGCGCATTCTCGTCACCACGCTCACGAAACGCATGGCCGAAGACCTCGCCGAGTATTTTGCGGAAGTCGGCGTCCGCTGCCGTTATTTGCACTCCGAAATCGAAACGCTCGAGCGCGTTAAAATCCTGCGCGATCTTCGGCGCGGCGAATTCGACGTTTTGATCGGCATCAATCTTCTTCGCGAAGGTCTCGATTTGCCGGAAGTTTCACTCGTCGCGATTCTCGACGCCGATAAAGAGGGTTACCTCCGCAGCGCCACGTCATTGATCCAATCGATGGGCCGCTGCGCTCGCCACATCGAAGGCCGCGCGATTCTTTATGCCGACCGTATGACGGATTCCATGCGCCAGGCCATCGGCGAGACCAATCGCCGCCGCGCGAAGCAGGAAGCCTACAACCGCGAGCACAACATTACGCCGCAATCCATCATTCGCTCCGTCGACATGCAGCTCGCAAGAATCGTGGAAGCGGACTATCTCACCGTGCCGGCCGATGATGGTGTGATCGGCGAAATCACGAGCGAGCACGAATTGCTTCAGGCGATCACCCAGCTTGAAACGCAAATGCGAGCTGCCGCCAAGAATTTTGAATTCGAGCGCGCCGCCGCCCTGCGAGATCGTATACGTTCCCTCAAGCAACGCGACATGGGCGCCATTTTTTCTGCTACAGTTTTAAGCGCGGATGCGGCCGCTCCACTTGCAGGATTGCCGGCATCTTCTCCAGCGACAGGGCCGGAATCAGCGCCGCCGGATGAAAATGCAGCGGCAAGCGCGGCTGTTGAAACGCAACCCAAGAAACCGGCCGCCAAACGCCGAGCCCCATGAGGATTGACCGAGTGCACCAATCGTCGAGCAGCAACAATCATGATTTTGTAGCGCCGGGCTTCAGACCGGCAGGTGTTGACGCAGGTGTTGCAGCACCGGTTGTAGCCGCGCAATCGCTTCATCTGAATTCGCAAGGGAATGTACATTGTCATCCTGAGGGCATCCGACCAGGATGCCCGAAGGATCTCAAATCTAAGAATTTGCGCCCATCTGCTCAACGAGCGCGCACGGATCGGAGCTACCGCCGCTACGTTCAACTCCTCACGCTCGCAACACTCCTCGTAGCCTCCGCCACTCTCGCGCCCTCTTCGCGCGCGCAAGGCGACAGCGAATTCGGCATCTGGGGCGGCGCCTCCGCCGGCAACCCGCATTTAATCGGCATCACCAGCGATCGCCAACTCAGCGTCCTCGGATTTCGCTACGGCCATCTGATTTTCGACACGCGCCCTGTCTCACTCGAATACACACTCGACGTGATCCCAGTCGAAATTCTGCGCCAACCAACTTACGTCGCGTGCGACACGAACCCAATTATCTTTCCCACGGGGTTTTGCCAGACGGGCCACGAAACGGTTTACGGCGGCGGCTTGAATCCGCTCGGCCTCAAACTGAATTTCTTGCGTGAACACAGATTGCAGCCCATCATTGCATCGACCGCAGGTCTCGTCGCTTCCGTGAGACCAATTCCCGTCGACATTCCCGAAGGCACGCAATTCAATTTTACGTTCGATTTTCAGGCAGGCTTCCAACTCTACAATTCCGATCACTCCCACGCGTGGACGCTAGCATACAAATACCAACACATCTCGAATGCCTACCGCCACTCGCTGAATCCGGGCGTCGACCTTCACGTAATCACCCTGGGTTTCTCGTTCTTCCGCTGAGCCACACGCCGTACTCGTCCAGAATGCCGCAACGAAAGCGAACTGAGAGCGCATCCGAGAGCACAATTGCCATTCGTAACGCCGGCGTCTCGCCGGCTCCTTTGACTTTTGTTTTGCCTGTGATTAACGGCCCCGCATCAGAGCCAATCGAATTTCCGAACGCGCTCACACAAGTCCCCGCTTCAATTCCTCCAATGGATAAAACGTCCCGCGCCAAACAATCCCGCCCTGCCGCAGCGTCACAATCGCCGACCTCAGCTGCATCCACCCGAAAAGAATCGCGCCAATCGGATACGTAAACGCGAAAAATGGCGAAGCTCCAAACTCCAAAGCCACGCCCATTTCCACCAAGATGGGAATTGCCACAGCCACTGCAGCAAAAATGCGCGTCCATCCGTGAACGAACGGCAACTCCAGCAAAGGAAAAATAAACATCAGGAAAAGCGCAATCAAACCCCAGCACGTGAGCCACAACCGGAATCCGGCGGCCGCGAAAAAGTTTTTCGTCGTCCCGAGAACAATATTCCGCACGCCCGAATGCCAGTGCACGCTCACGGCGCTACCCGCGCGGCCGACTCCCGACCGGAATCCCGCCTTCTTCACCACTTTGCCGAGCTTCACATCATCTAGCACCTCCATCGCCAGTGCGCGGTGCGTCCCCATCTTCTCGTACGCGCTGCGACGAATCAGTTGAAAGGATCCGACGCCCACATACGCGCCTGAACGCGGGTTGCTTACGCTCCACGGCCTTGTCCCCATCAAAAATCCCATTCCGAAAAACGTCATCGCAATCGTTTCCCAGAATCCGTACATCTCCGCGCGCCCCAACAACGTCAGGTGATCCCAGTCCCGCTGCTGCGCCAGTGCAACTGCCCGCCGCAGTAGATCTGGCGCGAAACTCACATCTGCATCCGTGAACACCAGCCACTCGCCGGTCGAATTCTTGTAGGCCTGCTCCAGGCCGTGCGGCTTGCCAAGCCATCCCGACGGTAGCGCGTCGATGCGCACCGCTTTCAATCGTGAATCACCTGCCGCCGCACTTCTCAAGATGCTCTCGGTCGCGTCTTCGGACCGATCATCCACCGCCACAACCTCGTAGCGCGGATAATCCAGCGCGAGAAAAGTTTTCAACGCAGCAGGCAATTTCTCGGCTTCATCCCTTGCCGCGACAAGAATCGACACCGATGGGCAATCCTCATTGCGCAATGGAGCCACCGCCGACAGCGCCGGGAGCTTCGGCACACCTCGCGCAACATCAATCACAATGAAAATCCACGCGAGCGCAAGAATCCCCGACAGCACTTCCCAAAAAAGATGCAATTAGATTTTCCTCCAGCGAGAGCGCAGCGAACAAGTTATGCTATCACGCTGCATGACACGCACAATTTCCATCATCGGAGCAGGACGCGTTGGACAAGCGCTTGCGAAGCGCCTTTATAAGCTCGGCTGGCGAATCGGAGCCGTCGTCACACGTTCGCCTGCAACTTCGCGCGCAGCAGTTCGCGCGATCGGCGCTGGAACAGCCCGCGCAACACTGACGACAGAGGTTCTCAACGCCGGCGTCATCCTGATATCCACCCCCGACGGAGCGCTCGAGAGCGTGGCGCGAAATCTCGCAGCATTGAATGCAACGAACGGCGCGAAAAGTTGGCGAGGCAAAATTGTGTTGCACACGAGCGGCGCGCTCGACCATCGCGTGCTTGCTCCGCTCGCTCGTCGCGGCGCTTCCACTGCATCGATGCATCCGATGCAAACGTTCAGCGGCCACGACACGCCAAATCTCCGCGGAATCATTTTCTCGATCGAGGGCGCAGGCGATGCTTGCCGCGTTGCCGAAAAAATTGCCCGGTCGCTCGGCGCTACGCCTGTCCTGATCGAAGGCAAAAGCAAGCCCGTCTACCACGCCGCCGGAACCACGGTCGCGGGCCACGCGCTCGCGCTCGTCGAATCCGCCACACGAACGCTCATGAATATCGGCTTCACTCGCAGCCGCGCAAACCAGGCCCTGCTCCCATTAATTCGCCAAATGCTGGATAATTACGAGAGGCTCGGGCCGCAAGCCGCGTGGACCGGGCCGCTATCGCGCAGCGATTACGCGACGATCGCGGCTCACGTGAAAGCGTTGCGCAAGTTTCCGGTCGAGTTCGTCGAAGCGTACGCCGCACTCGCGCAGCTTTCAGCAAGAACGCTGTCGCACAAGCCAGCAGCAATGAAGAAAAAGATCGATCGCGCACTGAAAAGGCGCGCCTAAAAATTATTGGAGGCTATCTTTGAAGCATTTGCAAATTCCGGTCGAACACACCACGCTCGCCAACGGCCTGCGAGTCGTCGCATCGCCCGATCGCAGCGCTCCCGTCGTCACCGTTGGCGTCTACTATCAAATCGGTTTTCGCCTCGAGCCTCGCGGCCGCAGCGGATTCGCGCATCTTTTCGAGCACATGATGTTTCAAGGCTCCGAAAACGCCGGGAAAATGGAGCATATCCGCTTGATCAACGCTTCCGGCGGCCTGCTCAACGGCACCACGAACTACGACATCACAAATTACTTTGAAGCGGTTCCATCGAACGCGCTTGAACGCGTACTCTGGCTCGAAGCCGATCGTATGCGCGCGCTGAAAGTCGATGACGAAAATCTCCGCAACCAGCGCGACGTCGTAAAAGAAGAAGTTCGCGTCAACGTGATGAACCAGCCATATGGTGGTTTCCCGTGGCTCGATTTGCCGCCCGTTGCGTTTCGCAATTGGCCAAACGCCCACAATTTCTACGGCGATTTCGTCGACCTCGATGCCGCAACTCTTGCCGACGTGCAGCATTTTTTCCGCACCTACTACGCGCCGAACAACGCTGTGCTGCTCATGCTTGGCGATCTTGATCCAACGGAGGCTTTCGCGTTTGCGAAGCGATATTTTGAGGACATTCCCGTGCAGCCACCGCCGCCTCGTGCAGATGTTACTGAGCCTTCGCAAACCGAAGAGCGGCGTGGTGACGTTCCGGAAAAGCTTGGCCCACTCCCCGCGCTCGCCATCGGCTACACCGCGCCGCCTCGCACGTCGGAAGATTGGTACGCCGCAACGATTCTCGACCGCGCATTGCACGGCGGCCGCTCGGGGCGCGTGTTCCGCGAACTCGTTCTCGAAAAACAGATCGCGCTCGAAACCGACGGCAGCTACGACGGTTTCGATACGAACGGCCCTACGCAAATGGTCACGCGCATTTTCCATCGTCCTGAATATTCGGCCGACGCCACAATTGCTGCTTTTGATTCCGTGATCAGCGATATGCAACAAAAGGGGATCACCGCGAGGAACTCGATCCCGTGAAAGTGAAATTCCGCGCAGATTATTATTCGATGCTTGAAGGCGGAATGGGTTCCTACATGCCTCGCTTCGGCCTGATGCATTACCTTGCGTGTTTCACTTTGTTCGACGGGGATCCGAAACGCATCAACACCGTGCTCGACGGATTTCTCGCCGTTACGCCCGAGCAGGCACAGGCTGTCGCACAGAGATATTTGGTTCCGCGCAATCGCGCCATCGTCGCGCGAACTCCAGTCGCAGCCGAAACAGCGCACTCGAACGGAGGTTCGCGATGACGTCGGCCAAAGCACCCGTCGCATTGAAGACGCCCAGCTCCGCACCTCCGCTTGGTCCCGAGCGCCCTGTCGCGTGGCCGAAGCGCAGCGTTGTGACGCTCTCGAATGGCCTGCAAGTCGTCCTCGCCGAATCCCACACCTTCCCGAAAATTTCGGGCCAGCTTTTCTTTCGCAGCGGGAACGCTTCCGTCGCTCACAGTTCTCCCGGGCTCGCAGAAATCACCGCAAAAGTAATTCGCACGGGAACGGCAACGCGTTCGAGCCGCCAGATTGAAGAAGATTTGCGCCGCATGGGCGCTGATGCGGGAGCAAGTGCGGGAGCCGACACAAGCGCCATTTCGATCGGCGGCCTCGCGGAGTTTTCCGAAGGCATTCTCACGATGCTGGCCGATCTCGCGCGCAATGCTGCCTTCCCCGAGGATCAGTTCGAACGCGAGCGCCGCCAGAAAATAGAAGAATTGCGCGTCGAACGCACCACGCCCGGTTTCCTCGCCACCGAGCGGATGCGCCACGTCCTTTTTGGCGAACATCCTTACGCCGTGATTGCGCCTACGGAAGAACAAGTCGCCGCGTACAAGCGGGACGAACTTGCTCATTTCTACAAACAGCACTACACGCCTTCCAATGCGGTTCTGATCCTGGTCGGCGATTTCCCAAGTGATCAGATGCTCGCGCAGATTGAAAAAGTTTTTGGCAGCTGGAAAGCGCCCAAGCCGGAGCTGGGGCTCTCGGCTGCACCTCCGAAACCAATCGGGCGCCACGTCCATCTGGTTCACATGCCGGGCACGGTGCAGACGCAGGTTCTCACCGGGAATCTTGCGATCAACCGGCGCGATCCGGATTGGTATCGTATCGTCCTGGCGAATTCGATTTATGGCGGCGCATTTCATTCGCGCCTGGTGATGAATATTCGCGAGCAAAAGGGGTACACGTACAGCCCGCGCAGCGGCATCAACGCGCTCCGCCAGCATGGATATTTCACGGTGCATGCCGCCGTGCGCAACGAAGTGGCCGCCGCAACGCTTACCGAAATATTTTACGAGATGGATCGCATGCGCTCGCTCCCCGTCACGAACGAGGAACTCGAAAGCGCGCGCAGTTATCTCACCGGAGTTTTTTCACTCGGCGTTGCTACGCAGGACGGCGTTCTCGGACAACTCTCAACGGTTTACCTCGACCGCTTGCCCGAAAATTATCTCGAAACGTATCGCGAGAAAATTCACGCGCTCACTGCGGACGATGTGCTCGTCGCCGCTCGCCGCCACTTCGACTCCGCCAACGCGCAAATCGTTCTCGTCGGCGATCGAGAACAAATCGCCGATCAAGCCGCGCTCTTCGGCCCAGTAACGGAGTACGACGCGCATGGAAAATCCAGCTAGCTCGGAAATGTTGAACGCACACACCGGCCGACGACAGGACCGTTCGATTCGGCCACAGGCGAACTACATCTTGGCGCTCGGACTGGGAGTTTTCTTGGCGGGCTTGATCGGATTTGGTTCAGCAATCGCTCAGAAGCGGCCTCCCGCGACGCGCGTCAATTTGAATTCCGCCTCCATCGGCCAGCTCGAACTTTTGCCGGGGGTCGGCCCCGTGATCGCGGCATCAATCGTGGATTTCCGCGAGAAAAGCGGGAGGTTTCAACGCGTCGAAGATTTGCTGGCCGTTAAAGGTGTTTCGGAAGCTAAACTTGAAAAGCTTCGGCCCTTCGTTACCGTCGGTTCCACTGCTGCGACTGCCGGCCCGTCCGGATACCATTTGGTGAAAAGGATCACGCTCGGCGGCGAAGGTGGCTGGGATGCTCTTACATTCGATTCAGCTACCCGCCGGCTCTTCATCTCACGCCAATCGAAAGTCATCGTGCTCAATATCGATTCAGAAAAAGTCGTCGGTGAAATTCCGAACACAGATGGTGTGCACGACATAGCTCTCGCGCCCGAGTTTGGCAAAGGATATACGTCAAACGGTCGTGCCGGTACCGTTTCGATTTTCGATCTCGCGACTCTTGCCGTCGTGGGCAGTGCAAAAGCCGGATCAAATCCCGACGCGATCGTCTACGATTCCGCGTCGAAGCGCGTGTTCGCAATGAACGGACGCAGCTCGGATGCGACAGTCATCGACGCAGCCACTGGAAATGTCGCCGGCACAATCGCGCTCGCAGGAAAACCGGAATTCGCCGTCGCCGACGGCGCCGGCCACGTTTACGTCAACATCGAGGACAAAAGTGAGTTGTGGCAAATCGATTCACAAAAATTAACCGTCACCGCGCGCTGGCCGCTCGCACCATGCCGAGAACCATCGGGTCTCGCGATCGACGTGGCTCATCATCGCCTATTCGCCGGCTGCGATAACAATCTGATGGCAATCGTTGACGCTGATTCCGGAAAAATCATCGCGACTCCCGCGATTGGCGAGGGCGTTGATGGAAGCGAGTTCGATCCCCGTACCGGTTTCGCCTTCTCCTCAAATGGAGAAAGCGGCACAGTCACCGTCATACACGAAGACTCTCCCGAAAAATTCAGCATCATCGAAAATGTCCCCACGCAAAAAAGCGCGCGCACGATGACGCTCGACACTAAGACACACGAGGTCTACACGGTGGCCGCCGAGTTTGGTCCGCGCCCACCGCCGACCGCGGACAACGCACGCCCGCGCCCGCCGCTGCTGCCAAATTCATTTGTGGTCTTGATATACGGGAGGTAGTTCCGTCGAGCAGACAACAAACCCAAGAAGCCGCCACACGCTGTCATCCTGAGGGCATCCGATCAGGATGCCGGATGGATCTCAATGTTCAACGCGGCAACCATATAAGCGACCGCCACCGAGTCGTGCGTGGCTCCGCTGCAACCTCTACACAACGCCCCGCCCCTGCTTCGCCGCACCGATCGCAAGCGGCACCTGATCCGCAATCTCGAGCCCATAACCTTCGAGAGCCACAACTTTCCGCGGATGATTCGTCAGCACGCGAATGCGCCGCAAACCAAGATCGATCAAAATCTGCGCGCCAATTCCGCTCTCGTGCTGCACAAACCGCTGCCTGCCGGCGTCGTGTTCCTTTTCTTCGCGCGCGTGATAGCGAATCTGCGGTAGCGCTGCATCTTCCGGCGAGCGCGAATCAATCTGAAAGCCGCGCCCGGTATGGTGCAGGTAGACAAACACGCCGCGATCCGCCGCGGCAATCGCTCGAAGCGATCCTTCGATAATCTCGTGGCAATCGCAAGCCGTCGATCCGAACACATCTCCCGTGAGGCAATGCGAGTGGACGCGCACGAGCGGCGGTTCCTCGCTTGCTGCCGCAGCCGCGGGAGAAACAATCGCGTCGCCAGTCATTTCGCCGCCCAGGTTTCCTCGCACCAGCGCTACGTGCAGCTCGTTGTCCACGTCACTCGAATACGCGATCATGCGGAAATTTCCGTACTTCGTCGGCAGTACGGACTCCGCAATCCTTCGCACGTAACGCTCGTGCTGCATCCGGTAGCGAATCAGATCGGCTACCGTCGCAAGCTTCAAATTGTGCGTGCGGCAAAATTCGATGAGTTGCGGGATGCGCGCCATCGTGCCGTCGTCGTTCATGATTTCGCAAATCACGCCGGAATGATCGCGTCCCGCAAGTCGCGCGAGGTCGACGCATGCTTCCGTCTGTCCCGCGCGCACCAGCACTCCGCCATTTCGAGCGCGCAAAGTATGAACGTGCCCGGGCCGCGCCAAATCCTCCGGCCGGGTGTTCGGATCGGTCGTCGCGAGAATCGTGGTCGCGCGATCGGCGGCGCTGATTCCCGTCGTCGTGCCGCGTCGCGCATCGATTGGTTCACAGAAAGGCGTTCCGAACGCAGACGTATTGCGCGCGGAAATTTGCTTCAAGTCGAGCGCATCGCAACGCTGCTCGGTGAGCGAAAGGCAGATCAGCCCGCGGCCATACTTCGTCATAAAATTGATGGCTTCCGGCGTCACTTGATCCGCCGCCATCGTCAGATCGCCTTCATTCTCGCGATCCTCATCATCCACAAGGACGATCATCCGCCCTTGCCGGATTTCTTCTACCGCCTCTTCCACAGTCGCAAATGGTGGTTTTCGTTCGCTCATCTCAGTGCACCCATCACAAAAATAAAAAATGAAACACCGCTCCCATCAACTCTCCGCCTGGAATCGTAAGCACGATGCCCGCGGTATCCTTTGTGCGCAGCCAACCTCCTGCCATTGTACCGCCAGCAATCGCAAGATGGCAGCGGAGGATCACCCAGGAGGGCAACGCGGCGCTAGTTTCCGCATTGCTGAATTTCGTCCGCGGAGATGAAGCGGCTCTTTCGCTCTGCGCGTTCCTTCATCTCGAGCCTGCACGCGCCGCGGTGCTGGGAATCTTGAATGTGACAGAAACTTTCGTGCCTGCATCGCTGGAATCGATTTGCATCGAGCCGTCAAATGGACGGAATCGCTCGCGCATGCTTTGCATCCCAACTCCCGAGGCGTGAGATTGAATCTGCGACAGCTTCTGTGACGGAATTCCTTTCCCTTCGTCAGAAACTTCGAGCCGCAGCAGCGAGCCATCTACGGAAAGACGAATCGCTGCCGTCTTGCTTTCCGAATGGCGGTGAATATTTGTCAGGCATTCCTGCACCACGCGAAAGACGGCCAGTTCCAGTTCGTTTGTGAGTCTGGGAAACGGATCCGGAATGCTCAGCGAAATATCGATGCCGCTGCGTTCTGTCAGTCCCTTTACATACCACTCCAACGCGGCGGACAAGCCGAGTTCATCCAGCAGGGGTGGATGCAACAGATAAGACATGGTGCGTATTTGCTGGCTCAGCTGCTGGCTCAACTCGAAACTTTCCTGGGCATCGATTGTAAGTTGCGGCGCGCTGGAGCCGGCCTCCAGGAGAATCGTTTGCAGGCTCATGCCGAGCGCTGCCAATAGTTGCCCGGCGCTATCGTGCAGCTCGCGAGCGATTCTTCGCCGCTCTTCATCCTGCGTTTGCATCAGGCGACGGGACAAATCTCGCAACTGCTGAGTGCGCTGTTCCAGCTCTTCGGTTCGAACGCGAACCTGCTCCTCGAGCGTGTGGGCCAGCACGCGATAATTATCCTCGGCGTTTTTTAGATCCGTGATGTCCACGCCGGTGGGATGAAGGAAAATTACCTTGTTGCGTTCGTCGCGAATCGGATGGAGTGCGAAGTCGACCAGGCGCTTGGTGCCGTCGGCCCAGTAGAAGGGAAGCGTTTCCCGGAAAGAAATTCCCACGGCTGCCAGACTTGTCGCGCTGCGTATTTTTTGCTGAACTTCCGGCATACCGCGCCACCAGCCGGTCTCCCAGAAATCTTTGCCCAAGACTTCTTCTTCCCGGTAGCCGCATGCCTCGAGGCAAATCTGGTTCGCGTCGATTACTTTTCCGTCGAGGGTCATGATCCCGGCAAACACGGTGGTCTGTTGGAATACGGCTTCAAATTTCGCGGTGGCTGCTACGACGGCCTCCGCAATTTGACGCTCGCGTTCCCTCGCCCGGCGATTCGATTCTCCCATCACGATAATCAGCGCGGAAACGACCAACAGTCCTGTCAGGCTGGTAATTTCGGTGGACGGATGTTCCAGGTCGAGGCCGTGAGCATGCGGCTCAAACCAAAACCAGATTCCAACAACACCCACAAGCACGTTGACGATCGCGGGACCCGCTCCGCAATACCATGCGGAGAAAACGACGGCGGGCCAAAGCCCGATGTACAGGAGTTGGGTTCCGAGAACGGGCGCGAGGAGTTGCCTGAGAAAAAGCACGAGCAGCGCCGCGGCCGCTGCCGCCGCATACCGATTGAACGTCGATTTGATTCCCGTTCTCGGGAAAGTGAAAGTGCGCAAGCCGACGTTCAATATCTCGCTCCTTCCGCAAAGTTCACGATCGTCGCTTTGCAGCTGCCTTTTTCACGGTAGCACGGAATCAAATCTTTCGCATTTGCTCCAGACCTCGGCGCTTTGCCATCAACGCAGCGGCGCGTGGGACCCAAAATGTGCTGATCGTACTGTGGTCCCGCGCTCGGCGATCCTTGTCATCATAAATCCACAATTCCGGCATCCCGGCGTCACGTTTGCACTTCCTTCGGGCGTCCTGCACTTGCCCCGCGGCAAACGTCTCTTGCAGGCGTCATCCCAAGTTGCTACAATTGTTATAACGATGGAGGGGCGCGCATGATGGAACTCAAGGTTCGGAAAATCGGCAATTCGCTTGGTGTAGTTTTGCCGAAGGAAGCTGTCAGCCGTCTCAACGCCGACGAGGGTGACCGGCTTTTCCTGATCGAAGGCCCGGAAGGCGCCTACCAGCTCACCGCGTACGATCCCGCCTTCGAAAAGAAAATGAAGCGGGCCGACGACATTGTTCGCCGCTATCGCAACACGCTGCACGTGCTGGCCAAGTGAAAGAACCGATCTGGATCGACGAGCGCGACGCGCTTGCGCTGCACGATCGTCTTCTCGCACTGGAAGGCGGCGCGGCGGGCATGCGCGATCGCGGCCTGCTGCAATCGGCGCTCGCCAGGCCGCAGCAACTCCGCGCCTACGGTGACAATCCGGACGTCATCCAAATGGCCGCCGCTTACACCGTCGGAATCGTCCGCGACCACCCTTTCATTGACGGCAACAAACGCACCGGCTTTGTGGTGGGCGTGCTTTTCCTCGAACTAAACGGCTATCGCTTCGTCGCCTCCGAAGAAGATGCCGCACAAGCCGTGCTGAGCGTTGCCGCAGGCAAACTCAAGGAAGCCGCCTTCGCGGAATGGATGCGCTCGAACGTCAAGCGGCGCTGAATCCGCGTTTTTCATCGCGGATGAAATCCACGACTTCGGTGAAGCGTGATGCTCTGCCCCACAACACCGAGAAAAGAACTCCAGAGTGAACTACCCGAATGGTATCATCCACGCGTCTCAAACGTGACTTGTACCTGGTGAGCGTTGACCGAGCGACGCCGCGCTCACCTGCTTTCGTGAACCGCCACCAAACGCTCGATATTTTCGGGATCATCGAGTTAAGGTCGTAGCAGTGAAATTGAATAGATCATTGAAATGGTGAGGTCAAGATGCCCTTAGCCCCGCTCGAACAAATGAGGAATCGACTGGACGTGGCACGACAGGATTCCGACACGGCCTTATTCCTTCATCTCATGTACTACGGCGAAATGCTGCTGAAGTTGAATGCATCTGGCCTAATTGCAGCTATTTTGGAGGACCGGGAGAGGCATCGATATCGGCAAATATATCGCTTGGTTAGGGCAGACGGAATTGGCGAGTGGAGTGCAGCGATCGACGATGTTCTGACCGGCCCAGCTTCACAATTCCTTTCACCCGCTGCCAGAGTTGAGCAACGTGAGCTAACTCAGACATGCAAGAAGGGAAGCTGGCAGTACGAGTGTGTATCCTTACTCTACAGATGCCTCTGTGAGATTGATCCGGATCACGAACTGGTTCCAGCGAAAGTTGACGGCAGGAGGTGGTTTTCACTTTTCGCGGAACTTAGAAACAAAACTAGAGGGCACGGAGCCCAGAGCGGAAAGACCTGCGGTCGAGTTTGCCCAGCTCTGGAAGAATCCATCAATCTGATCGCCGACAATCACAATCTTTTTAAACGATCTTGGGCGTATTTGTATCGAAATCTCTCAAGAAAGTACCGAGTTACGCGTTTGACCGAGAGTAGCTCCCCTTTCGATTATCTTCGATCGGACGGTTCTCCGTCGCTGGACAATGGGATTTACATTCAATTCGATTCGCATTCGCGCGTTGAGCTGGTTTCGTCCGATCCAGAAGCCTCTGATTTCTTCTTTCCTAATGGCAACTTTTCAGGAAAGAGATTTGAACTAATTTCTTATTGTACAGATAACAGACAGAACGGCGACGGGACCCTCTATCTCACTCCTGCCACCGAACTCCCACCGAGCCGAACACAAGGCATTGGCTTGCTCCAAGTAATTGGAAACTCTTTCGGAAACCTTCCGGCCGCACCGACGAACTACGTTCCCAGGTCAGAACTAGAGAATGAGCTATTCAAACGCCTAATGGACGACCGGCATCCAGTCATAACAGCAAGAGGAGCAGGTGGGATAGGCAAGACCTCGCTTGCGCTGCACGTGATTTACCGAATCGCCGCGGAAGGTAAGTATGGCGCGATTATCTGGTTTAGCGCTCGTGACATCGACTTGCTTAGTCAGGGTCCAAAAGATGTAAAGCCTCATGTCTTGACCGAGGACGAGATCGCGAAGGAATTCGTTCAGCTAATGCAACCTGGAATTCCGGCTGGTACCGCGTTTCGGCCAGCTAAGTATTTGGCCGATGCTTTAAATAGGTCCCCGCTGGGCGATCCAATGCTCTTTGTATTCGATAATTTCGAAACCGCACGAAGTCCCAGTAGCCTATACGCGTGGATTGACGAATACATTAGACCACCCAACAAGATCCTCATCACAACGCGCTTCAGCGATTTCAAAGGCGACTATCCTGTTGAGGTCCTCGGGATGTCAGAACTCGAGGCGAAACAGCTGATTGATGAGACCGCACATCGATTCAACATCAGGAGGCTGATTACTCCAGAGTATCGCAGTGAACTAATTCGGGAGTCGTACGGCCATCCCTACGTGATTAAAATCTTGCTCGGAGAAGTCGCCAAGGCTGGTCAACTCCAAAAGATTGAACGAATAATCTCAGGTCGAACGGACATTCTTGAGGCACTGTTTGAACGGACATTTGCCGGGCTGAGTCCGGCCGCAAGGCATGTTTTTATGACTCTTTGCAATTGGAGGTCGACGGTACCACAAGTGGCGGTAGAGGCGGTCATGCTTCGGCCGCAGAATGAAAAATTCGATGTTGATTCGGCTGTCGAAGAACTCCGAAGAAGCTCGGTAGTGGACCTAAGAGCGTCGGCTGACGGAAATGCCTTCCTGAGCGTTCCTCTGGTCGCTGCGATCTTCGGGAAGAGAAAACTATCGGTCAGCGCTGAAAAAAGCACCGTTGAAGCTAATACCGAAATATTACGTTTCTTAGGAGCCAGTCAGCCGAGCGATGTTCAACACGGGATGGAACCTCGCATTCGATCGATGTTCTCACAGATTGCCGCGCGGGTTAGTAAGGAACCTCGGCAGCTCGATGAATATCTCCCCATTATGGAATTCATCGCATCCAGGTTCGCTCCTGCCTGGCTGCTGTTAGCTCGGATTTTCGAGGAATCAGGGTCAGATGCCAATCTCGCACGAGCTAAGGAGTCCGTGCGCCATTATTTGGAACAGAAAGCCGGCATTGAGGAACAACGGGCTGCATGGAAGAAGCTTACAGAGTATTGTTTCCGAACAAACGATTCCGTCGGGGAGATGCAGGCACTTGTGGAAATGTGCGAACTTCCACACACGCCATTCAATGATCTCAGCAACGCCGCTAATCGAATTAATTCGCTCTTTGCGTCCCAGCAGTTTCTAGATGCACACGAGCGCAATATTTTGGTCCGCCGCCTCTCTACACTCATGGATTCCCGAATGAAGGAAGGAAATGCGACGGATTGCTCTCGCCTCGCGTGGTTGTTCCTTCGCTTACAGGAAGAGGAAAAGGCTCGTCAAGTGGCGAAGCGGGGGCTTGACCTCGATCCCAATAACGAATATTGCCGAAATTTGAGTACGAGACTGGCCTAGATCGCTTGTTCATTTCCAATTCATTCGCCGAACAGCCCCTCCGGGGATTGACACGGACGGAACGAAACCCAGAACTCAGCGGGCATTTCTACGGGGTTCCGCGTATGGCCTTCCGTGGCTGGGGCGTGGTGTAGTGCGTCAGCACACTAGGAGGCAGCGATGCTACTGCTGATTATTATTTTGATTTTGTTGTTTGGTGGAGGCGGTGGTTATTACGGCTACTCGCGTTGGGGAGCGGGCGGCGGCCTCGGGATTCTGGGAACGGTGCTGGTGATCGTCTTGATTCTGTACCTGCTGGGCGCGGTTCACGTATAGCTAGCTGCTGGCAGCGCAACTAGCTGGCAGTTCAATTCGCTGACAGCTCAGCTGCACGGCACCACTCGCCTCGTCGCAAGTCCGCAGAGCATCAAGTCCGCATAGCACGCCGTAAGTCCGCTGAGCGCGTGGTAATCCAGCTCCGAAAAACAAAAAGGGCGCTCCGATTCACCGGGGCGCCCTTTTGCGAATCGCGGGAATTTGCTGAACGGCAGATTCCTCGCTGCGCTCGGAATGATACCGAGCGTTTATGGATCGTCGCGGGTTTAGTACATTCCGCCCATACCGCCGCCGCCCGGCATTCCGCCGCCGGCGCCAGCTGCGCCCTTCTTGTCATCTTCCTTGATGTCGGCCACGAGCGCTTCGGTGGTGAGCATCAAGCCGGCAATCGACGCCGCGTTCTGGAGAGCCAGACGGGTAACCTTGGCCGGGTCAATCACGCCCGCCTTCACCAGGTCACCGTACTCGCCGGAATCAGCGTTGAAGCCGAAGTTATCGTCCTTCGATTCGCGAATGCGTCCCACCACAACGGCGCCTTCGTGGCCGGCGTTGTGAGCGATCTGGCGCATGGGCTCTTCGAGCGCGCGCTTCACGATGTTGACGCCGATGGCTTCGTCATCGTGCAGCTTGAGCTTCTCGAGCGCCGTGATGCAGCGAACCAGTGCCACGCCGCCGCCGGGAACAATGCCTTCCTCGACCGCTGCGCGGGTTGCGTGCATGGCGTCTTCCACGCGAGCCTTCTTTTCCTTCAGCTCGGTTTCGGTTGCCGCGCCCACTTTGATTACGGCGACGCCGCCCACGAGCTTCGCCAGGCGTTCCTGGAGCTTCTCGCGGTCGTAGTCGGATGTGGTGTCTTCCACCTGCGCGCGAATCTGCTTCACGCGGCCTTCGATCTCCGAGGACTTGCCTGCGCCCTCGACGATCGTGGTGTTGTCCTTATCGATGGTGACTTTCTTCGCGCGGCCGAGGTCTTCGAGCTTCACGTTCTCGAGCTTGATGCCGAGATCTTCCGTGATGGCTTTGCCGCCCGTCAGGGTAGCAATGTCCTCAAGCATGGCCTTGCGACGATCGCCGAAGCCGGGCGCCTTCACTGCGGAACACTGCAGCGTGCCGCGGAGCTTGTTCACCACGAGAGTTGCGAGCGCTTCGCCCTCAACGTCTTCTGCGATGATCAAAAGCGGCTTGCCCATCTTGGCGGTCTGCTCGAGCAGGGGAAGCAAGTCCTTCATCGAGCTGATTTTCTTTTCGTGGATGAGGATGCGGACGTCTTCGAGTACGCATTCCATTCTCTCGGATCGGTGACGAAGTAGGGCGAGAGGTAGCCGCGGTCAAACTGCATACCTTCGACTACTTCCAGCGTCGTCTCCATGGTCTTGGATTCTTCCACGGTGATGACGCCGTCCTTGCCGACCTTCTTCATCGCTTCCGCAATGATGAGGCCGATTTGGCGGTCGTTGTTGGCGCTGATCGTGCCCACTTGCGCGATCATGTCGCCCTTCACGTCCTTGTGCAGCTTCTTGATTTCATCGATAGCAACGGAAACGGCTTGTTCGATGCCGCGCTTCAGTGCCATCGGGCTCGCGCCGGCTGCTACCGTCTTCACGCCTTCGCGGAAGATGGCTTGAGCCAGAACGGTTGCGGTGGTGGTGCCGTCGCCGGCCACATCGGAAGTCTTCGAAGCGACTTCGCGGACCATCTGCGCGCCCATGTTCTCGAGCGGATCCGGCAGCTCGATTTCTTTTGCTACGGTGACGCCGTCCTTGGTGATGATCGGCGCGCCGAACTTCTTTTCGATGACCGCGTTGCGGCCCTTGGGACCGAGCGTGATCTTCACTGCGTCCGCCAGAATATTGACGCCGCGCAGGATCGCCTGGCGAGAATTTTCGCCAGTTACGATTTGCTTTGCCATGTGTCTATCTCCTCTTTCGCTTTTTCAGATTGGTTGTGCCGGTACAGCTTGCCCCTTTTGAGGAGCTTGCGTCCCGAGCGTTTGTGCTGGGAATGCGGCTGAATCCGGTCGTTACTTCTTGCTGCCGGCCGCTTTGGCCGCGCCGCCGATCTTCGCGAGGACGTCTTTTTCCTCGATGATGAAGAACTCTTCGTCGTCGACAGTGATTTCGTTGCCGGAATACTTACCAAAGAGAACGCGGTCGCCGACTTTCACGTCGATCGGGATTCGCTGGCCCTTGTTGTCGTATCGACCAGCGCCAACGGCGATCACATTGCCCTCGTACGGCTTTTCGCGCGCCGTGTCCGGGATGATGATTCCGCCCTTGATGGTCTCTTTGTCCTTCGGCCGCTGGATGAGGATGCGGTCGTGAAGCGGTGTGATATTGACTGCCATTTTTGCAATTCCTCCGATGGAGAGATCGTTCTGAGTTGCTCGGGGAGGAGGTTCCGAGTGTTAGCACTCCTCTCAAGCGAGTGCTAATATAGTTTGGGAGAGGGTCGGGTGTCAAGCAAATACCTGACAATTCGACACTCACGTATTGGAACACTTCTGATAGTACGCTAAAGCCATTATAATCAATGCCTAAGTAGTTGTGTATGGTTTTTCCGACACTTCTTCATTGAGTTGCAGTCATACAGCAGCTAGAATCCCGCCAGCCGAGGCTTCGGAGTGCAATACCTCTTCTACGTCCGCTTGATCGCGCTCACCGCCGGAACGCTCGTCTACTTGTTCCTGCTCGCGCTGATTCTTGGGCACCGGCGGCCGCGGCTCTTCGAGCGCCTTTTGTTCTTTCTCGTCCTCGCCCGTTTCCTGATTTATGCGGGCGGCTTGCTGGAAATACATGCAATATCCACGCCGCACCTCGACTCCGCGCGCCTGTTTACAAGTCTCGACCTGCTGGGAACGCCTTTCTACCGGCCGTTTATTCATTTGCACGTGGAATACATCCGGACAATTCAAAAGGCGGATTGCGAAGTGGGGTCGATCGGTGTCGTGCTGTTTTTGTTCTCCATTCCTAAATGCCTTGGGGACGCATATCGCCCTCCGCACCGGCTCGGCGAATACGCTCTCGGATCTCTCCAGCGGCTCGCTGCTGGGGCCGGGGGTAAATATTCGGTGCGTCTCGCCGATGCCTGCGACACGCCCTGTCGAATCAGTCGAAGAGATCCGTCGACGCAAATGCGTTTATTCCGGTAACTTGGGATTTCTTCATTCCGTCGCGCTTCGAACACGATTCGCGACCTTATCCCGGAACGGACTCCGTTTCTCGACTGAGCTCGGGACATCCGTCCCGGGAGTACTCCTGATCTACTACGCGCTGAAACACAATTTTCTTGATTTCGGCTCGCAGCGAAACCTTGTGTATGCACTCGCGGCGACATTTTTGGCGCTGCTGTATCTGGCGCTCGTTCGGCGTGTCAGCGGATGGCTTGAGCCAACCCTCCCGCCGGAAGCGACTGCCAGATTTTGTTATTCGTGCTTATTTTTCTCTTTGAGCCGCTAGAACGAGTGATTGGGCCTGCGCTGCACCGCGCATATCATAAACGAATCGGGCACTTGCAGAAGCTGGCGGTCGACTTTCAGAACAAGCACGACACGGAGACGTGGCAAATCTACTTGAATTTGCGGAGCAACGGATTCGCGAAGAATTTGGACTGGCGGTAGTGCGGCTAACCGTGCCGCGCGATCCGTCGCTCGCGCCCCTCGAATCGCCGGGCGGCCTGGGTCATGTCACGCGACTCCCACTGATGAAAGATGGCAACGAGATTGGATTGCTCGAAGCGGCGACGACTGGCTCGTATCTAACCGGCGAGACGTCAGCGGCGCTCGAATTTCTCGCCGAACAATTACCCGCAAGCATCGATCTCTGCCGCCTGCTCGAAGACAAACTGCGGCTCGAACGTGAGCTTGCGGAGCGCGAGCGGCTCGCAGTGCTGGGACAGATGGCGGCGAATGTGTCGCACAATTTGCGCAATCCGCTCAGCTCGATGAAGACGGTGCTGCAGGTGCAGCTCGAAAATCCGGACTTACCGATCGACATGCGCCGGGATTGCGCGTTAGTCGTGAATGAAATCGATCGCATGAGCGCGAAGCTCACGCAACTTTTGAGATACGCGAAGCCGTCGGTGAACGGCGAGCGCGTGGGTGCAGTAGCTCTGGCGCGGCAAACCGCGTCGCTCTTCGGCCGCGATGCGGAGCAGCGAAACATTCGTCTCGAATTCGACCAGCCGCGCGAAGAGATTTGGGTCCTGGCGTCGGAAGAAGCGCTGGGCGAAGTGCTGTCAAACCTGATCGTGAATGCCATGGAAGCGCAGCCGCAGGGCGGGCGGATTCGTGTTGCGTTGTCGCGCGATGCGGAGCAAATGGAAATTCGCGTGGACGACGACGGCCCTGGAATTTCAGACGACCTGCGCGCAAAGATTTTTCAGCCATACTTTACGACGAAGCCTACGGGAACTGGACTGGGACTCTCGATTGTGGCGCGTCGAATTACCGAGATGGGCGGGACAGTGACTTGCGAAAGCCCGCAGCGAAATGGAGCCGGCACGCGTTTTCGAATTACGCTGCCCCTCGCTCAGGAGTGAAGAGGCGGTGGCGCGTGCGAGGGGTCCTCTGTGCCCTCTGTGTCTCTCTGCGAACTCTGTGTAAAGTTTTGCAATGCAATCTGGCGAAAAGTGGCGGGATATGAAAGCTGAGCGCACGATTCTGATTGTGGATGATGAAGCTTCCGCGCGCTATGGAACTCGGCGAGCCCTCGAATCGAATTATCGCGTTGTGGAAGCCGAGTCCGCCGCTGCTGCGCGCCTTGCGGTTGCGAGCGATCGCCCGGATCTAATTCTGCTCGATATGGTGATGCCGGGAGAGGAAGGTCTTTCGTTCCTTCGCTGGCTGCGCGAGAGCGGCAATGAGACGCCGGTGCTGGTAGTTTCCGCGCTCGACACCGCGAAAACTGCCGTGGAAGCACTACAGAGCGGCGCGGCGGATTACATCGTGAAAGGTTTTGACATCGCAGAGCTGCGAACACGCGTCGCAAACATTTTGAAGCTCGCTGAGCTGGGCGCCGAGAATGCGCGCTTGCGTCGCGAGCTTGTCGCCGACGGACAGTTCGGACGCATGCTGGGAGCGTCCGCGGCGATGCGTCGCGTCTTCGAGATGGCCGACAGGGTGGCAGCAACTGACGCGACTGTTTTAATTCTCGGCGAAAGCGGCACAGGGAAAGATTTGCTAGCGCAGGAAATTCACGCGCGGTCGCCGCGAGCTGCGGGGCCCTTCGTCGCGGTAAATTGCGCAGCGCTGCCGGAAAATTTGATCGAGTCGGAGCTATTTGGATTTGAGAAAGGTGCATTTACGGGAGCCGCACAGCAGCGCAAGGGAAAATTCGAGTTAGCGTCGGGCGGCACAATTTTTCTCGATGAAATTGGCGACATGAATCCTGTGACGCAAGCGAAAGTGCTCCGCGCTCTGGAAAACCGCACGATCGAACGACTGGGCGGTTCGCGCTCGATTGAAGTGGACGTGCGCGTGATCAGTGCGACGCATCGCAATCTGCCGGACGAGATTGCCGCAGGTCGTTTTCGCGAGGACTTGTACTACCGCTTGCGTGTGGTGACGCTCGAGCTTCCGCCGCTTCGCGCACACAAAGAAGATCTCGCGCTCCTGGTTGGCGCATTTCTCGAGCAGCTCGGAGCACGCCACGGACGGCGAGCCCGTTTGAATGACGCCGCGATGGATTTGCTGCAACGGTACGAATGGCCTGGGAATGTTCGCGAGCTGCGGAATGCGCTCGAGCGCACACTGGTGTTGAGTACGGGCGACGAAATTAAGCCGACGGATTTGCCCGAAGAAATTCGCCCCGGAACCGGCGCAGCAGGTGCATCGCAGCATTCAGGAGCCGACGCGTATTTGGCTGAAGCGGATTTTCGTGATGCGAAACGGAAGTTTGAAATTGCATACTTGAAACGAAAACTTGAGGAGCATCATTGGAACGTCTCGAAGACGGCCGCCGAAGTGGGTTTGCATCGGCAAAGTCTGCAGGAAAAACTGAGAGAGCTGGGGATTCAGCGGCCGGGAAGTAAGAACGCGGCGCGCGATAGTGCTTGAGAGGGCACGGCCGGCCCGGGGCGGGCAGGATGTAGATCCGTATTGGGGGCCGTGCCCTACGGGGAACGCCAACTTTGGCGCATGAGTCAAAAGTTGGCGGGTTTATTTTGGCGGGAGGCGAAAGCTCGCGCATGGGGCGCGATAAGGCGCTGCTCGAATTGAACGGAGTCGCACTGATTCTGCGAATGGCAACGCTGGTTGAGTCGGTTGTGGGAGCGTCAACGATTATTGGCGATTCGATCAGGCTGGAAGGATTGTCGCTGCGGGTAATTGCCGATGATTTTCCAGGAGCCGGGCCGCTGGGCGGAATTGCAACCGCGCTGCGAAGTTCGAGCGCAGAATGGAATCTGCTGATCGCGTGCGATATGCCGTATCTCACGCGAGAGTGGCTCCGCTTCTTGATCGAGCGGGCGTTTCGATCGGACGCGCATGCCGTCGTGCCGATGAATGAACGCGGCGCGGAGCCGCTGTGCGCGATGTATCGCAAGCAGTGCTTGTCGGCAATTCACGCAGCGCTCGATAGCGGCACGCGAAAAGTAACGGCTGGCCTTGCCGGCGTGCAAACTGATTACGTAGAACCGTCGGAATGGAAAGGCTTTGATTCTGAGGGCCTGCTATTCAAGAATATGAACTCGCCTGCGGATTACGAAGAAGCGAAATCGAGGCTCGGCAAACAAGCGAATCGATGACCGAACATTACATTGAATTTCGAAATGTTTCGAAAGCGTTTGACGACCACGCTGTATTGAAGGACGTGAGCTTTTTTGTCGATCGCGGCGAGACGGCCGTCATCATGGGACGCAGCGGCGTGGGGAAATCCGTCAGCTTAAAACTTCTGCTGGGATTTCTGGAGCCTGACGAAGGGCAAATTATCGTCGCCGGAAAAGATGTGACGCATTACACCGAGGAACAATTCTCAGAAATTCGGCGCATGGTGACGATGGTGTTCCAATCGGGCGCGCTGTTCAGTTCGCTCACAGTTGCCGAGAATGTCGCGTTCCCGCTCGAGACGCACGGAGGAAAACCGGGCGACCCGGAGATTGAGAAAAAAGTAGCTGAATTGCTCAAAATGCTCGAGCTAACCGAGTACTGCCGACCGTTTGCCGGCGGACTTGAGCACCGGAATGAAGCGCTCGGTGGCGATTGCTCGGGCTCTGGCGGAAGATCCCGAGGCGATTTTGTATGATGAGCCGACAACAATGGTGGACCCGATAATGGCCGCGCACATGAGCGATATCATCGCCCGGCTGAAGGAAAAGCTGCACAAGACATCGATCGTCGTGACGCACGACACGCACCTTGCGAAGAAACTCGCCGACCGCGTGATTTTCCTGCAAGAGGGGCACGTGTCGTTTTTCGGGACGTGGCAGGAGCTGGTGGATTCGAAAGATTCGTTTCTTCGAAACTTCCTGCAAGAAGACGAATTGATTCCGGCTTTGGATCTCGTCGAGTGAGTTCTGCGGCCATACCCGCCGAAAGAGCGAAGCTCCCTTGCGTAATGGGCCTGTGGGACGTTCTGCTGTTTAACATTGCCACGGTGCTAGGCCCGAGGTGGATCGCTTCAGCAGCACAACGGTTTCTCCCGGTTTGTGGATCCTCGCAGCGATTTTCTTTTTCGTTCCCACTGGACTTGTGATCGTCGAGCTTTCGACGCGCTTTCCGGAAGAAGGCGGATTGTACGCGTGGTCGAAAGCCGCGTTCGGCGAATTTCACGGATTTGTCGCCGGATGGACGTACTGGGTGTACACGCTTTTTTATTTTCCGGCGCTGCTTTTCGCAAGCGCTTCGATGGCAGCGTACATCGGTGGGATCGGGTACGCGCCGCTCGCGCAAAATCGTACATTCCTCTTGATCGGGCCTGTTCGGTGTGCGTTCGTTGCCGTCTTCATGAATATCATTGGTCTACGTATTGGTAAGTGGCTGCAGAACGCAGGCGGCGTCTCTACTTTTTCTTCCACTGACGATCTTGATTGCGGTGGCTGCATTCATTTGGCACCGGCAAGGCTCGGTGACGCAATTCACCTGGAGCAACATCCGTCCGCACTGGGATTGGGCGACCGTAAATTTCTGGCCGCAGATTGCTTTTGCGTTTGCGGGTCTCGAGCTTGTGTCGTCAATGAGTGAAGAAGTGCGCGAGCCACGCAAAACATTTCCGCGCGCGATCCTCGGCTCGGGAATCGTGATTGCGGTGATTTACATTGCCGGGACGGTCGCAGTTCTTTCGCTGATGAGCAGCGTGGCAGTCGATCCGAAGAGCGGCGTGTTCCAGGCGCTGACGATCGCATCCGGGACGCTGAAGATTGGCGCGTGGGAATGATTGCGGCGATGCTCGTCACCGTCGGGAATGCGGGCGGCGGCGTGGGATCAACCGTAGCGGGAATCGCGCGCGTTCCGTTTGTGATTGGCCTCGATCGCTACTTGCCTCGCGCGTTTGGAAAAGTTCATCCGCGATGGCAAACGCCGTACGTTTCAATTCTGGTGCAGGCGATTATTTCGGGGATGATTTTGCTATTGAGTCAGATTAATGAGACGACGGTGGGCGCCTATCAGGTGCTGGTGGACGCGACGAACATTTTGTATTTCATTCCGTTCCTTTACATGTATGCCGCCGCTATCAAGCTCGCTTATCTGCCGGATCGCGAAAATACGCCGGGGGCTGTGCTGATACCCGGAGGCAGAGCAGGTGTGCGGATTGCGGGCGGGCTTGGATTTGTGATCGCGCTCGCTGGGATTTTGCTTTCACTCGTTCCGCCGGGAGATAGTTTGAACAAGCTGCAGTTCGAAGTGAAATTGGTGGGCGCGACGGGGCTCTCCGTTTTGCTGGGCGTGATGTTGTATTTGCGCGGATCGCGGCAGAAGTCGCGGGAAGTGGTGTGAGGATTCTTCACAAGACCGATTCGATTGTACCCGCCGCCGGGCGTTCTAGTGGATCGCACGATGTTGAGTGGATTCTTTTGTAGTGAGCGAGAAGCGCGGTTCGGGCTTTTCTGCGGTCGCTCCACTTTGCAAAACTTGATTTGCGACGTACTCACCTACCGACGGGCCATGCTTGAAGCCGTGCCCTGAACCACCCCCCACCAGCCAAGAGATCTCCAACTCGGATGCCTGATCGATCAGAAATCTCCGTTCGAAGTGTTTTCGTACTGGCACACGCGCGTTTCGACGACGTAGGTTTCAGAGCAGGAAGCGGCGCGCGACAAATTGTTGTGCGGCTGCGAGTGCTGCGGCGGTGGCGATGCGCGATTGCGTGTCTGGATCAGCGACGGCTCCGTGGCGATCGTCTGGACCTTGAAGCCGCGGTTCTCGAGATCGGGCATTCCGTAAAATTCATCGCGCAGAAAAAGCCAGGTGGGCATTGCGGGAGGCTGAAAGCGCGTGTCGCCAGGCGGAACGCCGAAGAAAATGATTTCCTGGCGGGTGACGAAGATGCGATTGCCGAGTACGACGGGAAAACTTTCGGCAGCCACGGGCCACATGCAAAAAGAGATACTGCGACGCGGAGATTGTTTCGCCGCTCGCGGTTGCGATCGAGGCGAGTTTTCCGCTGCGAGCTGAATGCGATGCCGGCGGCGACACCGCCGCGATTTGAGGTCCACGTGAAGCTGCGGCGTGCTCTGTTCGACGACTGTTTGCACTGCACGGCGAGCCATGAGGACGCCGCTCGATGGCTCGAGGATTCCCCACGAACTATCGTCGACGGAGATTTGTGGATAGAGGCGGCGAAGATCGTCGACGGTTAATTTCTCGAACGGAACGCGGAGCTCACCGAAGCGCTGGCCGTTTCTCGTGCGTATTCGCTGCGCTCAAGCTCGTCCGCGATCGAGGAACACTGGTGCCGTGAAATAATTCCGGGCTGCTCGTTCGGCCAGAAGCTGCCACTGCGGAAGTGCGCGCAGCGACCAGCGCGTGTAAATTTCGTCGGCACCGTAGCCCATGCGAATGATGCGCGATTCGCCGCCGAACTTGCTCGTGCATGTGCGGGCCCGTATGCGTCGAGGAGAACCACGCGCGCCCCAGCTTTTCGCAGCTTCAGCGCAGTCCAGGAACCAAAAACGCCGGCGCCGATTACCGCAACGTCGTACGAGCCCGATTGTCGAACGGGCATCAAAAACCTTCCTCGATCAACGCGCCGACCGAGAGGCGCGAACTTGCCGGCGTCTTGCGCGCGGCAATCAGGCTCTCTCGAAAAACATCCGCAAGAATGTCCGCTTCGAGATTTACGGCGTCGCCGGGAACCATCGCGTGGACATTCGTGTGCTGATGCGTGAATGGAATTACGGCGATGTCGGCGATGCCGTCTTGCGGCTGCCAGCGCGCGACGGTGAGGCTGATGCCGTCAATTGCGATCGAACCTTTTTCGGTGACGTAGCGCCGCAAAATCCTGCGGCACCCGCACGGAGAGCCACCAGTTCTCACCTTCGGGTGTAAGGCGCGTCACGCGGCCGACGCCGTCGACGTGACCTTGCACAAAGTGGCCGCCGAGGCGAGCGGTAGCGGCAAGCGGTCGTTCGAGATTTA